>NZ_FPIR01000001.1 GCF_900119155.1 Ruminococcus sp. YE71
CCACGTAAGTGCCGCCTACCTGAGGCTTGCTGATGGTATCGCCGTCGAGGTTCTTATAGCTGATGATGTATTCTGTATCGGGAACTTCGTCGCCGTCGTATTCTACAGAATCAACGTCGGGAGAGTTCGCAGCCAGAGTGATATCTGCGTCCTTGACGTCGGGCTTGATAACGAAGTCTTCGGTCGCGGTGCCGATATAGCCGCCCGTACCTGTGATAATAACAGTGTAAGAACCGGGTGCGGTCGGAGCTTCTTCGAGTTCTTCGCCGTCCTCTTCGTAGGAAACGGTGTAGTCGGTATCTTCGGTCAGTTCGGTCTCGCCGAGGACTACGGTCTTGACCTCAGAGGAGTTCTCGCCCAGAGTGATAACAGCGTCGTCGATCTCGGTCTTGATGGAGAAGTCCTTCGTAACGGTTCCCTGGTAGTTGTCAAGACCAGTGATGACAGCGGTGTAATCGCCTACTTCGGTGGGTGCCTCGTCGAGGTCGGTCTCGCCCTGCTTGTAAGCAACAGAGTAATCTGTGCCTTCGATCAGGGTGGTCTCGCCGACAACTACCGATGCAACGTCAGCGCTGTTGGTCGCCATTGTGACGGTGGCGTTTTCGATGGAGGTTTTGGTCTGCTGCCCTACGACCCAAAGATCTCCGTCCTTTGTTGCTGTATAGCCATCAGTCAAAAGGCTCGTCACATCAAAGCTGAACGTACCGCCGGTGATGGACAGAGTGTCATTAGCAAATTCATCATCGAATCCACCTGTAATGCTGCCGCCGGTGATAGTTACAGCGCCTTTATTTCTACTGATCGAATATCCTGCGCTCGTGATCGTGCCGCCGTTGATGGTTACGGAACCATCATTGGTATCTATTTTAAAGCCGTATGACCATGTATCTGTAAACTCGATCGCACCGCTTTCAATAGTCACTGAGATGTCCCCACATACTAAAATTGCATAGCCGCCACCAGGTATTGTCAGCTTTCCGTTCCCGACAGAATCCTTAATTACTAAGTCGGCACGAGCGGTTAAATATTTTAAGGTAAGATTGTGTCCGTTGAGATCAAGTGTCGATGCTTTTTTGAAATCCACTTTTGAATTGGAACTGATGATATCTTCGCCAAGCTTAATCAAGCCGCCTGCTGCAACGGCTGCTTTAAGCTCATCGATAGTTGTGACGACCTTTGTGTTCTCCGCAATAGAATCCCCGACAGCCCAGACATCGCCGATATGCTCGACCGGAACGCCCTCAGCAACAAGGCTCGTCACATCAAAGCTGAACGTACCGCCGGTGATGGACAGAGTGTCATTAGTACTTCCATCACTATAGAATCCACCTGTAATGGTGCCGCCGTTGATCGTTACAGTGCCTTTGTTTCTACGGATCGAATATCCTGCGCTCGTGACCGTGCCGCCGTTGATGGTTACAAAACCATCATCAAAAATATTAATGCCCTCTGCCCCTATACTTGCAAACTCGATCGCACCGCTTTCAATAGTCACTGAGTTGCTACCATATACGCCAATTACATAGCCGTTATCAGTTAGTGTCAGCGTTCCGTTCTCGGCAGAATCCTGAATTACTAAATCGGTATAACTGTTTAAATATTTTAAGGTAAGATGGTGTCCGTTGAGATCAAGTGTCGATGCTGTTTCGAAATCCACTTTTGAAGTGGAAGTGATATCTGCGCCAAGCTTAATCAAGCCGCCTGTTCCGCCTTCATCAACGGCTGCTTTAAGCTGTTCGATAGTTGTGACGACCGTTGGTATAGTAAACTCCTTCGTCACACTGCCGTCATAATTACCCGTACCCGTGATAACAGCGGTGTAAGTGCCGGGTTCGGTGGGCTTTTCGATTGTACCGACCTGAGAATCCTGATAGGTAACGGTGTAGTCGTTAGTCGTCAGCGTGGTCTCGCCGACAACTACCGATTCAACGTCAGCGCTGTTGGTCGCCATTGTGACGGTGGTGTTTTCGGCGGTGAGGGTGGTTTTGGTACTCGCTTTGACAAAATGAGCTGTCGGTGCGGCATAATTATAGTTTATAGCGAGCGGAGAATTTGTACTGGTCTTTTCGATTCCGTCCACGATGTATGTCCAGTTTAAGAATTCATATCCATTTTTAGCCGTGGCGTAATAAACATAATTGTCGCCCGATGCGCTTGTTCTTACCGAACCGAAATCTGTGTTTACAGTCTGACCGTATGATTTGACTGCCGTAATATCATAGGTAACTGCCTTTATCTCAAACGCCTTTTCCACACTGCCCTCATAATCACCCGTACCCGTGATAACAGCGGTGTAAGTGCCGGGTTCGGTGGGTGCTGATTCGAGGTCGGTCTCGCCCTGCTTGTAGGAAACGGTGTAGTCTGTGGTCGCAGAAAGCGTGGTCTCGCCGACAACTACCGATGCAACGTCAGCGGAGTTGGTCGCCATTGTGACGGTCGTGTTTTCGGTGGTGAGGGCGGTTTTGGTCGATACCGCTTCATAAGTGACCACGATCTTTTTTACAAGGTAGTACTCATGTGGAGAAATCAGGTTTACATCATTGCTGTTTACATTTGTGAATGATAATACTTGTCCCTCAGCGTTATATGTTCCCACTGTATTATTTGCTTTGAGACTTTCCGGATTAGTACTAAGTGAATCTGATTGTCCACTCAGATATACAGTAACATCTTTGATCTTCTTTTCATTTGTAGCGGATAGATTGATCGTACCTTCACCGTTGCCCAATTTATAAAGCCAGGATCCCCAAATACTACTATTATATCGACCGCTAAAAGTTATTGAAACATCACCATCAGTTGTTGTGCCGCTTTTCTTAGTTTCCGCATTTGCATCAAATGTTGCAGTTTGAAGCGAGCTATCAGCACTCGCCATGATAGCCGTCCAACTCGTTACCGCCTGCGAGATAGGCTCAAAAGGCACCGAGCCTGTCACCATCGACAGTGCCATGATACCTGCTGTTACTCTTTTCCAAGATCGTTTCATAAGAATTCCTCCTTATTCAGATTTTTTTTGAAGCGCTCTGCACTTCTTTAGCTGTACTTGTTAGAAAACTATTACCGTTTGGTAATGTTTTCCCTCATGTTAACAATTATATCACAGTAGGTTCAATATTTCAAGTGATTTCTTAATAATTTATTATTTTAACAGCTTTTTTGTGAATATTCTACAAACATACACAAGTCGTTTTGTCAGCATATGCTCCCCGTCAACGCAAAAAAAGACCGCAGGTCATCTGCGGTCTCTCTTTTACTGTCTGTATGTTTTTAAAAATTCGCTCAGTCCGTCCATCGACTCGCTCAGCGTTTTCAGGTCGGGCAGGTACACAATCCTGAAATGGTCGGGCGTCTCCCAGTGGAAACCGCCGCCTGCCACCAGCAGTATCTTCTTCTCATGCAGGAAATCCAGCACGAACTTCTCGTCGTTGGTGATGCCGAACTTCCCGATGTCTATCTTCGGGAAGATGTAGAACGCCGCTTTCGGCTTTACCGCGGTGATGCCGTCGATCTCGTTCAGCGCCTTCGTGATGAACTCGCGCTGTTCGTAGATGCGTCCGCCGGGCAGCAGCAGCGGATCCTTCCAGCCGAAGGAGGACGGGTCGAGCGCCTTCGGTATCATATGCTGTGCAGGCACGTTCGAGCAAAGTCTCATGGAGGAGAGCATATTGATGCCCTCGATGTAGCCCTTCGCCGCCTGCTTGTTGCCCGAAAGGGTCATCCAGCCGCAGCGGTAGCCCGCCGTCATGTGGGACTTCGACAGTCCGCCGAAGGTCACGCAGAACACCTCGGGGTCGGCGATGGACGCTATCGAAACGTGCTCAACGTCGTCCATCAGCAGTCTGTCGTATATCTCATCGGAGAATATCATCAGACCGTTCTCCTTCGCCACATCGGCTATCTGCTGCAACAGATCCTTCGAGTAGACCGCGCCCGTGGGGTTGTTCGGGTTGATGATGACGATAGCCTTGGTGTTCGGGGTTATCTTCTTTCTGATGTCGGCAATATCGGGGTTCCAGTCGGAACTTTCGTCGCAGATGTAGTGTACCGCAGTACCGCCCGCAAGTGTCACCGAAGCCGTCCAGAGCGGATAGTCGGGGGCAGGCACGAGCACCTCGTCGCCCGAATCCAGCAGACCCTGCATGGACATGGTGATGAGCTCGGAAACGCCGTTGCCCGTGTAGATGTCCTTCACGGTAACGCCCGTGATGCCCTTGTACTCGTTGTAGCGCTTTATGGCCTCCAGCGCCTCGGGGATGCCCTTTGAATCGCTGTAGCCCATCGAAGCGGTGAGCGAATCAGCCATGGTCTCCAGAATGAAATCGGGGGCGGAGAAACCGAACTTTGCAGGGTTTCCGATATTGAGCTTCAATATGCGCTCCCCCTGAGCCTCCATCTCATTGGCGGCATCCATTACAGGACCTCTTATGTCATAACACACATAGTCGAGCTTATGCGACTTTGAAAAACTTCTCATCTTAAACTTACTCCTTTTTGCGGCGAAGGTCCCGACAGCGATTTTTGCAAGTTCAGCCTGCCGACGATTCACCGAAGTCAAGTTCTATTATAGCACCTATTTCACGCAAAGTCAATAATGATTATTCACAAAACGGTGCGCAAGTGCGGCGGTGTTTTTGCCGTCAGCCCTCTGACAGCGAGGAGTAATAGGCTTCAAGATTCGGGCGTGCCGCCACATAGTAGGGTTCAAGGCGCTTGTCGAACTGCGTCCCCATGCCCTCCATGATGATGCGGTCCGCCTTTTCAAAGGACATACTCTCCTTGTAGACGCGCTTGCTGACGAGGGCGTCGTAAACGTCGGCTATCGCCATGATGCGCGCTTCGAGGGGTATCCGGTCGCCCTTCAGACCCTCGGGGTAGCCCGAGCCGTCCCAGCGTTCGTGGTGGTAGTGCGCCACGTTCTCGGCGATGATGTGGAAGGTGTAGTCGTCGGTGTCTTTGAGCACCTCATGAACGATGCGCGCACCCTCGGCGGCGTGAGCCTTCATCTTCTCGAACTCCCAGGGCTCGAAGCGTCCGGGCTTGCGGAGGATAGCGTCGTCAACGGCTATCTTTCCGAGGTCGTGCATAGGCGCGGCCTTGATGATGTCCTCACAGAACTCATCCGACAGCTCGAAGGTATCGCCCTTGCGTATCTCTTCCACAAGGATGCGGACGCCCTCGCTGGTGCGCTTGATGTGACCGCCCGTGGAGTTGTCGCGGCTTTCGACCATGGTCGCCATGCTCATGATGAGGTTGTTGTGCATCGAAACGAGGTTCGCGGTCTTCTCGCTGACCTGCTTTTCAAGGTCGTCGTTATAGTGTTCGATAAGAGCCACGTACTTGCGGTTCTGGGTGTCGTCGTTGAGGAACAGCTGGTAGCCCCTGCGTCTTTTGCCGTCGTAGAGGTAGTTTATATCCACAAGGTAGGTCTTGTCGCCCGTCTCGTAGTAGACCCTGTCCTTGCTATCGTCGGCGATAAAGTCGGTGAGCCATGAGAGCACGGTCTTTTCAAGGTTCGCGTTGCCCTTGACGGGCTTATCGACGGTCACCTTTTCGAGGTCGGGGAGAAGACGTCTTGCGGTCTCGTTGCTTCCGAGGTAGTTGAGGGAGAAGTCGAAGGAGATGAAGCCCGTATTGTCAGCCTGCACCAGGGAGTCGATGCCCGAGTCGGTTATATCGTAGAGCATCATCCTGTAGACGATGACGAGGTAGACGAACTGTGCGAAAACGTAAGCCACAGGCACCAGCTCGATAACCGTGATGACCTTTCTTCCGCCGAAGAAAGCCACTATGCAGATGACTTCGGGCAGGAACATCAGCAGGAGAAGCTGGTTCGAGACCTGGGTCTTCTTGAAGAAGCAGTAGACGATCGCCGCCACGCTCAGAGCGAAGTAGACGAATATCATGATGTAGAAGACGTCGTGCAGAGGTCCGTACTCTTTAATAAGGTAAGAAGTCCCGTCCTCTCTGACAAAACCGATGTTTTTGTAGAAGCTGGCGTTTTTGCCCGCGGTCAGTGACGCCAGATACGTGAACGAGGTCAGCAGATACAGCCCCATCCGCACCAGCTTCGGCAGTTTGATCCTGCACAGGCTGAACACGGTCAGCATGATTATCAGTATCTGATAACACCCTCCGATATAGCAGACCTTGTTGGCAAGCACCGCCGCTTCAAGCGACTGTGTCTCGGACAGAAGGTAAAATCCCAGATTGGTGATGGGCACCATCACGAAAATGAGCGTGATATGCACATCAAAATGCTTGTGCCATATGAACATATATATCATCGTCAGCACCAGCGAAGCCGCAAATGTTGACAAATAGTAGATCTCACTACAGGACATATATTTCCTCCTTTAAAAAACTCCCTTTCTACATAGATCAGACTTTGAGAGTTATTGGGGGAGACCCTTTTGAAAAAGGGTCTCCCCCAAACCCCCTCACTAAAACTTTTAATACTTTTTGGCTTTTGGGCGGTTCTTCCTTACTTTGTAGAGGTCGGGAAGTTTGTAGTTCTACTCTTAGATAGCTTGACCTTGCCAAAAAGACGTACATGAGAGCGTAACGCTTCATTTGCGGTATTTATCAGACGGTCACTCTTGAAGCGGTGATAGTCTATCTTTCCAACCACAACAAACGAACAACATATTAAAAGTCTTTGGAATGTGGGCCGCCTTAGCTTCGCACGGCAAGGGGAGAACCTTTCTTCAGAAAGGTTTCCCCCAGTAAAACCCGCAGGCAGCACCCAAGAAAAGGGGATCAAGAAAAATAGTTTACTTTTTTAATTATAAACTATAAATCTCCAAATGTCAATACGGCACTTGCTGATAATTGCGAAAAAAAGCCGCAGGACGTGATTCCTGCGGCTGTGGGTTCAGTCGGAAGACATTTTTTTGAGCATCTCGGTCGCTTCGTCGATAGTCTGGACGATAGCGTCGAGCTTGTTCTGGGGAACGTCGTCGAGGGCTGCTGCGAAGCCCTTGCCGCGTTCAAGCATACGGTCTATCATCTCGCAGCCGTGGTCTGTCACCGAGATAAGCACGCTGCGCTCATCCTTCTTCGAGCGGGTGCGGCAGAGAAGACCGTCGCGCTCAAGCTTTTTGCAGAGAGTGGAAGCGTTGGAGTGAGTGATATTGAAGTAATTGCTCAGGTCTCCCACCGAAAGGCTTCCCTCAGAGCGGATAAGGAACAGCATCATAGTCTGGAGGACGGTCAGCCCCTCCTCCTTGCACATATGCTCTATCACCTTGAACAGCGAATATTTCAGGTCGTAATATGATTTGCACAGGCAGGAAAGATAATTTTCTGTGATCATTACATTTCACCTCAGTCAGAGTTGCCACCGTTACCGGAGGAAAAAGCCGAAAACCGTGCTGTTCTCCTTCAATATGGTGAATTTCGTTAATTTCTGATTCAAACTATATATATTATAACACATTTCAACATTAATTGTCAAGTCTTTTTTCAAAAAAAACGAGGCCGGGTTTTCCCGACCTCGTTTGGGATGACCTATCAGGCAAGTCCGTGTGCTTCGATCACGTCATAGAGAGTGGTCTGATTGTTTTCGATCTTCTTAGCTCTGATGATGAAGAGGTTCATCGTCAGCAGCGAGAATACTACGAGGATGCCTGCCATTACGATGCAGCAGGGAACGATGCTTCCGTTGCCCGAGATAGCGTTTCTGAACGCGTCTACGGTGTAGGTGAACGGAACGTATGCGTGGATGCTGCTAACGAATTTGCCCGAGATCTCAACAGGGTAGGTGCCTGCCGAGCCTGCGAGCTGGAGTACCATGAATATCAGCATGAGGAAGGAGCCGACCTTACCCATCGCAACGTTCATGAAGTACTGTATCGACATGAATGCGAGGGATGCAAGGCAGGCGACTACAATGGTCTTGCCCCAGCTTACGGGTGTGAAGCCGCACGCCTTGTGGAGCACGAGGAGCATTATCGCTGCCATCAGCTGAGTGAGCAGGTGAAGTACGGAAGCCTTGGAAGCCCACCATGCAACACCGTTCTTGATCTTGCTGTGAGCCTCGGTGAGAGGATACATGATGCAGAATGCAAGAGTACCTACCCAGAGACCTACCGACATCATGTAAGGTGCCATGCCGTGACCGTTATCGGAAACGTGTGTGAGCTCTGTCTTGGATGTGGAAACAGGTGCCGAGAACATATCGTAGGTAGCCTGTGTGGTGTGAACGTCGTTTATTGCCTTTGCACCGTCGGAAAGAGCGGTGGTGAGGGTGTCAGCGCCGTCGTGAGCCTTTGTCAGGCCTTCGCCGAGCTGTTCGCTGCCGTCTGCGAGCTGCGAAGCGCCGTCGGAGATCTTCTCCGCGCCGTCCAGCAGGTCGGCAGCTCCCTGATTGAGCTTTTCGTTGTTGGCGGTCAGAGTCTGTGTGCCGCTGAAGAGCTGTGCTGTGCCCTCTGCAAGCTGAGCAGTACCGCTCGCCAGCGAGGTGTTGAGGGTGCCGATGCCGCCGTTGAGGTCGTTCGCGCCCTTTACAAGTGCGGGTGAATTGGTCTTGAGTGTTGCAAGTCCGCTGCCGAGCTGCGATGCGCCGTCGGTGTAGGAGAGGATGCCTGCGCGGAGCGCCTGTGCGCCCTCATTGAGCTGTCCCGCACCCGAACCGAGTGCGTCGGCAAGAGTACCGATGCCAGCGTCGAGCTTGAATGCGCCTTCGTTGAGTGCCGCGGAGTTCTCGTTAAGGGTATCGAGGCCTGCGCTGAGTGCGGATGCGCCTTCGGTGTAAGCCGCAACGCCGTCGCGGAGCTGTTCAGCGCCTGCGGACAGCTGTGCCGAGCCCTCGCCGAGAGCCGTACCGAGCTGTGCAACGCCGTTGTCCAGCTGCTTTGCGCCTTCTTTGAGCGCCGCGCTGTTCGCGTCGATCTGTTCAAGTCCGCCCTTCAGGTCGCTGACGCCCTTGGTGTAGCTGGTTGTGCCCGAGCCTAAGCTCTGAGCGCCTGTGGAGAGGTCATAGAGACCGCTGTTAAGGGTATACATACCGGGGATTATCTGTCCGTCAAGAGCTGCCTGAACGTTTATGAGTCCGCCCTTGAGGTTGTTGATAGCCATCTTCGAGCCGGGCAGAACCGCGTCTGCGCCTGCGCTTATCGCTGCGACGCTGGTCTTGAGTGTTTCAAGGCTTGCCGCCGCGGAGTTCAGCGAGGAGAGTCCCGAAGCTGCTGTCTGCATGGTGGTCAGCTGAGTTCCGATGTCGGATACCGAGCTGCCTGCTGTCTGAGCGTAGCCGCCGATGTTATGGAGCTCATTTGCGAGAGCGAGATAACTGGGGTCGTTCATGAGTGCGGGGTTTGCCGCAGCCAGCTGCTGCATATAGGTCTGAGCGCTGCCGAGGCTTCCGCTCATACCGCTGAGAGCCGCACCTGCCGACTGAGCGTCAGCGCCGATGTTCGCCGCAGGACCTGTGATGCCTGCCGCAGCGGTGCTGAGGTCGGGTATCTCCAGTGCGGAGACTGCGGTGTTCAGCTCGGTGATGCCGCTGTGAAGGGTATCGCAGCCTGTAGTGAGCTGTGCGAGCTGTGCTGTCTTGTCAGCCGAAAGGCTTGCTTTGAGTGTGCTCGAAAGGGTGTTCAGACCGCCGAGCAGTGTGTAGGAGCCGCCCGAGAGCTGCTGTGCGCCGCCTGCCACCTGAGCCGCGCCGCTGTTAAGTGTCGCGCTGTTGGAGTCGAGCTTCTTTGCGCCGTCAGCCGCCATCGAAACGCCGTCAGCGTAAGCGGTCACGCCGTCTTTAAGGGAAGCGGAGCCGTCTTTGAGCTGTTTTGCACCCTCGCCCGCTTTTTCGCCCAGCTCCTTGGAGCCGTTTGCGAGCTGTGCCGCGCCCTCGTTGAGAGCCTTGTTATTTTCTGTGAGCTGTTTTGCGCCGTCAGCCGCCTGAGAAACGCCGTTGGTGTAAGCCGAAACGCCGTCTTTGAGCTGCTTCGAGCCGTCAGTCAGCTGCGAAACGCCTTCGCCTGCCGCTTCTGTGAGCTGCTGAGTGCCGTCCGCCAGCTGTGCCGCGCCGTTGTTGAGTGCTTCGTTGTTCGAGTTAAGGGCAGCCGCGCCCTCAGCTGCGGTATTCACGCCGTCGGTGTAGGTCTTTACGCCCTCAGCGAGTTTTCCGCTGCCGTCCTTGAGCTGTGAAACGCCGTCGCCCGACTGGGACTGCAAGCTGTTCACGCCGTCGTTGAGCTTTTTCGCGCCCTCATTTATCTGAGCTGCGCCGTCGGTGTAATCACTGATACCCTCTTTAAGTGTCTTGGTACCGTCAACGAATACCACGGACTTTTCCGCAAGGGTCTTGAGGTTCTCGGTGATAGTGTTGTTGCCCTCAGCTATCTGGTCGATACCGCTTTCGAGCTGACCCGTACCGTCTGACGCCTCATTCAGCGAATCGCCTATTCCCGAAAGTTCATCGAACACTGTCTCGGAGTAGGTCTTTGTTATCTCCTCCGAAACGCTGGTCTGGATCTTTGAAAGTGCGGTGTCGCTGAGTTTGCTTGCCACGTAGTTCCTGCCGGGGTTCGTCTCGTATTTCAGCTCCATCTTCTTGGGTTCATCCTCAAGAAGTGTCGAAGCGTTCTTCGAGAAGTCCTTCGGTATGGTGACTACCATGTAGTAGGTACCGTTTTCAAGTCCGTCCTGAGCCTGTTCCGCGTTGACGAAGTTGAACTGCAAAGCCTTGTTTTCCTTCAGCTTCGTGACCAGCTGGTCGCCGACGTCGATCTTTTTGCCTTCGTAATCATAAGGCTGATCTTCATTGACGACTGCCACAGGCAGCTTATCCAGGTTGCCGTAGGGGTCCCACATCGATGCGAGGAACAGTCCGGAGTAGATCGTTGGTATGGCGATTATTGCCGTCAGTACCATGATCATCAGCGGATTCTTGAAAATCGATCTCCATTCTTCCTTGATCATGACTCTCTCTCCTTTACATTTGATTTTATATTATAATGTATTATGTTACACACTATAATATATTTAAAGTAACTATATTATAATTCACGTATTATATATTGTCAATGCATTTTTGGACACATTTGTAAAAGTGTCCAAAAATATTTTCCGAAATGTAAAGGACCCGTGAGATTTTTTCTTTCTCACGGGTTCTGTGGGGGTTATTATTGTGGGTTTAGGTCTGGGGAAAATCGCTTGCGCGATTTTTGGGGTGTTTCACTCGAATCGCTTCGCTCTCTCGCGAAAATAAAATCGGCAAATCGTTTGTTCTTGATAGGTTGATTTTAGTTTCTCATTCCGCGCCTTTCGGGACGTTTTTTCGGGATTTGCCGATTTTATGTTTGTATGGGATGTTGGTGCGCTTTGGCTTCAAAGCCTTATTCCCTGGACGGGGACGCCGTCCCCGAGCCCCTGCTGGGGGAGCCTTTGTAGCCGTGCGCAGCTAAGGCGGGGGTCTCCCTCCTCCTAAACTTTTTGAGACTCTGGCGTGTAAGGGACGGAGACTCTGTTCCTGAGCCACTGTTTCGGGAGCCTTTGTTGCCGTGCGTAGCTAAGGCGGGGGTCTCCCTCCCTCCTAAACTTTTTGTCTCTGGCGTACACGGGACGTTTGTTTAGGCGGTAATTATCTCTTGTCTCCGTAGAAAAACAGCGCCAGCGTTCCGGGACCCGAATGGGCACCTATTACAGGGCCTGTATACGCTATCACTACTTCAGTGTCCCTGCCGAATATCTCCTTCATCATATTCTCGGCCGCAAGCGCATCATCTATACAATCTCCATGACTCATGGTCACTATCGGATTCGGATTGACGCCTGCTCGCTCCTTTATCATCTCTCCCAGCGCCTTTATCGACGCCTTCCTGCCGCGGACTTTCCCCTGCGGTATCAGATGACCCTCGTCATCAACGTTCAGCAGCGGCTTGATGCCCAGCATCGTGCCCGCTATCGCCGCTCCGCGCGAAACCCTTCCACCGCGGAACAGATATTTCAGGTCGTCTACCGTGAAAACATGGCAGATATGCGGCCTTATCTCCTCGATGTACTCCGCGAGCTTCTCAATGGAATAGCCCTCGCGCTTCTTCTTCTCGGCGTATATCAGCAGCAGACCCTCCCCCGACGATGCCGCCAGCGAATCCACTACGATTATCTTACGGTCGGGGTACTTGTCTTTCAGCTCGTCGCGCACGATCAACGAGCTCGCGTAGCTGCCGCTCAGTCCCGACGAGAACGCAAGGTACAGCACGTCCCTGCCCTTTTGCAGCTCCTCCTCGAACGCCTTCTCATAGACGCCGACTGGTATCTGCGAGGTCTTGGTGCGTGCGTCGTTTCGCATACGGGTGTAGAATTCTTTCATTGTGATGGTATCTGTGGTAAATGTCTCGCCGTCCACCTCAAAGCTGAGAGGGAGCAGCTTGCAGTCCATCTGTGCGAGCCTTTCTTCGGGCAGGTCGCAGGTGGTATCGCAGAACAGCGTATACGGTCTGTTGTTATCCATAACTGTTACACTCCATAGATAAAAAATTCGGGCAGAGACTTTGACCTCTGTCCGAATTGATTATATCACATTATCACCAAATGTGCAAGACGTTTGTGAGTTTCTTTTACCCATTTTGCAAAAATTGTCGCACTATTCATCCTTCTTGCCGCTGTCGGGGGACTGCCATGTCATGCGGAAGTAATTCTCGCGGTACTGCTTCGGGGTCATACCCGTGTGCTTGCGGAAGCAGGAGATGAAATGGCTGTGGGAGCTGAAATTCAGGTAGTTACCGATGTCCACGGGGGTGTATTCCGAGAATTTCAGCATATTCTCCGCCGCCTGTATTCGCCTTGACATCACGTACTCTGTGATGGTCATGCCGACTTCCTTGCGGAACAGTTTCGAGAGGTACTGCGGAGTCAGCCCCAGTTCATCGGCGAGTTCCTGAACGCGCACACCATTATATATATTATTGTATATGAGGTCAAGACAGGTGAGGACGTGCTTCGAGTAAGCCTCGCCCGAATTCACCATGCGCATACGCTTTGTGTACTCGATGAAGGTCTCGCGGTGGATATCCGAGAGCTGTTTTTCGGTGGTGCTGACATCAAGCCTGTTGATGAAGATATCGCTGATGGTGTATGCGGTCTCCATCGGCATACCCGCTTCGATGCAGAAGCGTGCTATCAGCGCTATGGTTATAACGAGGTGGTATTTTATATTGCGTATGGGGTCGGCTGACAGCTTGCCGTAGCCCTCCACCGCCAGCGGTGTGTAGAGTTCCATTACCCTGTCGAGGTCGCCCGCGCTGACTGCCGAATAGAATTCGAGTTCTTTCTGATACGGCGAATGCAGCAGCCCGTTCTCCCTCTGCATGAACTCCCTGTAGTTAAGTTCCTTGTTTATTGACATAAACTCACCCCTGTAATTTTCCTGCATTATATATCAAAAATATAATCTTATATTATTATAACACATCAAAAACGATAAGTCAATGACCGTATAACGTGCTTTTTCGCACGAAAAAAAAGCTCTGTCTTGTGCGATACTGCACAAAACAGAGCAGGATTTCATCATACCATAAGTCCGCAGATGAGGTCTGCAAACTCTACGGGGTTCTCCACCGTCAGACCCTCGATGAGCAGAGCCTGCGAGTAAAGCAGCTTGGTGTAGTCGGCGAGCTTATCCTGGTCGTCGGCTTCAAACAGCGCTTTGAGCTTTGCGAACACGGGGTGCGAAGCGTTGAGCTCCAGGCACTTTTCTGCCTTGACGCGGTTGTTGTCGTTCTGGGGCATGGAGTTGAGCACCTTCTCCATCTCGATAGTCACCTGACCCTCACTGGTGAGGCATACGGGGTGGCTCTTGAGACGCTTGGAAAGGCGGACTTCCTTGACCTTGCCCTCAAGAGCGTCGGTCATGAAGGCGAACATATCCTTATTCTCTTCGGCAGTCTTCTTTGCCTCTTCCTTCTCTTCCTCGGTATCGAAGTCGAGGTCGGCGTCGGTGATAGATCTGAAAGGCTTGTCCTTATACTTCATCATTACCCTGATAGCGAACTCATCAACATCCTGAGTGAAGTACAGAACTTCGTAGCCCTTATCTCTTACCTTTTCAAATACAGGCAGGAGCTCTATCTTCTCACGGCTCTCGCCGCAGGCGTAGTAGATGTTCTCCTGACCTTCCTTCATGCGTTCAACGTACTCTGCGAGCGTTACCTTGCCCTTGTCGTCGAAGGACGAGGGGAACATCAGCAGATCCTGCAAAGCGTCGATAGCCGTGCCGTAGCTCTGGTAGATGCCGAACTTGAACTGGAGACCGAACACATCATAGAACTTCTCGTACTTCTCGCGGTCGTTCTTGAGCAGCTTGGTCAGCTCGTTCTTCACGGTCTTCTCGATATTCTTAGCGATGACCTTCAGCTGTCTGTCGTGCTGGAGCATCTCACGGGAGATGTTGAGGGACAGGTCTTCGCTGTCCACAAGACCCTTGACGAAGCTGAAATAATCGGGGAGCAGGTCTGCGCACTTGTCCATTATCATTACGCCGCTGGAGTACAGCTGGAGACCCTTCTCGTAGTCCTTGGAGTAGTAGTCGAAGGGAGCGCGTCCGGGGATGTACAGCAGAGCGTCATAGGTCGCGATACCCTCGGTCTTGGAGTGGATGTGCATAACAGGCGGAGTATAGTCCATGAACTTCTCCTGATAGAACCTGTTGTAGTCGTCGTCGCTGAGCTCGGACTTGTTCTTCTTCCAGATAGGTGTCTGGGAGTTGAGTGTCTCGTCCTCGATTACGATGTCGGGCTCTTCCTTGCCCTCGCTGTACTTGGGCGACTCGCACATCATCTTTATCGGGAAGCGGATGTAGTCGGAGTACTTCTTTACCAGCGACTGGATGCGGTACTGTTCGAGATAGTCGGAGTACTTCTCGTCGTCGGTATCGTCCTTGAGGGTGAGGATGACCTCGGTGCCGACGGTATCCTTGTCGGTCTCCTCAACGGTGTAGCCGTCAACGCCGTCCGACTGCCACTTGTAAGCCTTGTCGCTTCCGTAAGCCTTGGTGATGACGGTAACGGACTTTGCCACCATGAAGGTCGAATAGAAGCCGACGCCGAACTGACCGATGATGTCAACATCCTCGCCGAGCTCGTTCTCGGTCTTGAACGCCAGCGAACCGCTGGACGCGATGGTGCCGAGGTTGTTTTCCAGGTCGTCGGCGGTCATGCCGATACCGTTATCCGAAACGGTCAGGGTGCGGTCGTCCTTGTTGGTGCTTATGCGGATAAGAAAATCATCCTTGTTCATGCCCACCGAAGTATCGGTCAGCGATTTGAAATAGAGCTTGTCGATGGCATCGCTCGCGTTGGAGATTATCTCACGCAGGAATATCTCCTTGTGCGTATAGATGGAGTTTATCATCATATCGAGCAGACGCTTCGACTCGGCTTTAAACTGTTTTGTTTCCATTATTACTACCTCTTTTGCCTTGAAGGATCTTAGCACTCTTGACGGTCGAGTGCTAACTATATTTTTATTATACACTATAATCCGCAAATTGCAAGGGATATAACACAAATTCTATAATTTGTTTACACACGGTACATATAGGCGTTTGTATTTTTTCCGAAGATATGTTATAATTATAGTGTCTAACTGTGATATACTATAATAAGGATAGTGATATATATGCAAATGAAAGAGATCTTTACCGAAGGCAGGACCGTCTTTTCCATGGAAGTTTTCCCCCCGAAAAAGACCGATCCCGTCAGCGAGATATATTCGACCCTCGAAGGTCTGTCGGACACTAAGCCCGACTTCATAAGCTGTACCTACGGCGCGGGCGGCAACCCTGCCGACACTTCCACCGTGGACATCTGCCGCGCTATCAGGGAAAAGTTCGGCATACTGCCCATCGCTCACCTCACCTGCGTCAACAACACCCGTGAGGACATCGACCGCGCTATCGCCCTCTTCCGTGAGGCAGGGGTGACAAACGTGCTCGCTCTGCGCGGCGACTACAGCGACAGAGTCCCCCCGAAGGACGATTTCCACTACGCTTCCGAGCTAATCACATATTTAAAGGAACACGCCCCCGAGATAAGCGTGTCGGCTGCCTGCTACCCCGAGACTCACCCTGCGGCAGTCAGCGCGGTGGACGACATCCTTCGCATGAAGGAAAAGGAACAGTGCGGCGCGGAACACTTCATGTCACAGCTGTTCTTCGATAACGAGGACTTCTACGAGTTCCGCGAAAAGACCCAGATAGCAGGCATCCGCAGCCCTATCGAGGCAGGCATCATGCCCGTCACCACAAAGGCCGGCATCCTGCGCATGGTGTCCATGTGCGGCGCTTCCATACCGAAAAAGCTCGCAAGACTGCTCAACCGCTACGAAAACGACCCTACCGCTCTCCGCGACGCCTGTATTGCCTACGCTATCGACCAGATAGTTGACCTCATCGCGAACGACGTTGACGGCATCCATCTCTATTCGATGAACAAGCCCGAGATCGCAGGCAGGATCTACGATGCGGTCAAGAATCTTCTCTGACGGAGTGTGAAAAATGTACGGTAATAATTTTCCGCCGCCGATGACGCCCCGACAGCAGCCGCAGCCTTCGCCGCAGCGGCAGTTCCTTTCTCCGAACGAGTACTGGGCGCAGAAACAGCAGGCGATGCGAAACGAAAAGAAGGCGCTTTCAAAGAGCGCTACCAAGGCGGCGCTCCTGCTTATACTATATAATATAATGAACCTTGTCTCGGCGAGGATATTCTACATCATCGTGTACAGCGTGGTCAGCAAGTCGCCCACCATCAGCCTGCAAGTGGCGGTGGAGAAGCTGAAATCCGACTACGCCGACCTCATCGCGGGGACGGCATTCCGCATGAGTGCGATGCTGTTCACGGTACTGCTTTCGACCCTCGTGGTGTTCATCACAGGACAGTTTTTGCTGAAAGCCGACCTTGTCTCGTGGTTCCGACCATCGAAGAAAAACGTCGCCGAGGGCTTCAAATGGGCACCGTCCTGTATCACGGTCAATCTGATAGTCAGCGTTTTCGCGGCGCTGATAGTCGATATGCTCTCGTCGGGCGGCGTGAACGTCCCGAAAGCCGACTTTACGATAAAGACCCCCACCACCCTCGGACTGACGATGCAGTTCCTGTACGTCTGTGTCGCAGGTCCTTTCGCGGAAGAGTTCATCTACCGCGGCGTCATTCTGAGACTGCTGTCCCCCTACGGAAAGGGACTTGCGGTGTTCGTATCGGCGCTGTTCTTCGGCGTCATGCACGGCAACCTCTCCCAGACAGTGCCGACCTTCATCGGCGGTATGCTGTTCGCGGCGGTGGCGGTAAGCTGTGACAGCCTTATCCCGACGCTGATAATACACATCTGCAACAACGTCATCGCTTCGATAAACGACTTCGGCACAGCCATGAACAAGGACTTCTCGAACATTTACCTCGGGGCGGCGATACTCATGATGATAATCGGCTTCTATGTGATGCTGGTGTTCATCAACGACCTCTCCGAAAGCATATCGAAAAATCAGCAGTACGCGCTGTCGGCAGGAAAACGCACCTCCACAGTGTTCGTAAATGTCGCGATGATAATTTATATAGGTATATTCCTTGTTTATCCGTATATCGAATCGTTTATCCAAGCAAACTGAGGTGAAAAAAACGGTGTCTGAAACCTTTCTCATGCCCGAGGGCATATCTGTCGAGGATACCTCGGCACTGAAAAACACATATTCGCACGGGGATGAGGGCTGTCTGTCGGCAGTGCTGTCCGCCGAACTGCTCGAAAAATTCATCCGCGGATTTACAGGGCTTATCCCCGAGCCGATATTCTTCTTTCTCGAACTGCCCGTAAGCGGCAGCGACGACGAGTTTGAACTGTACTATCTCGACAACTGCACCGCCCCCGTCATCAGCACGCTTATCACCGAGTACGGTCAGATGCTGATAAACGACGGCCTGTGCAGGTTCGGCTTCGGCGGAAACGAAAGCGGCGACGAGATATACGTTCAGCGGTACAAGGTCATGAGCATCTACTCGCCCGACGGCGGTCGGCTGAAAAAGACCGAAAAACTGCTCAAAGACCTCGGCGCTTCCCCCGTCACTGACCTGGTCACCCCCTGGGACGTTATCTCCGAGGAAAACCCCGCAGTCTGCGCAAGCGTCGAGGAAGACGGCATCTCCGCCTTCGACCTCCCCGAAATGCTCGAAAAAGCAGGTATGTACAAAGCCGAAAACTAAAAACAGTCCGAAAGCGACGCTTGCCGCTTTCGGACTGTTTGTTATGTACAGGGAATTAACTGCGGGATTCACTGTGGAAAACCCGCCTTAGCTTTGCACGGCCAGATGAAAGGTTCTCCCCTTGCCGTGCGCAGCTAAGGCGGCCCCCATTCCAAAGACTTTTAATATGTCGTCTGTTGGCCGTGGTCGGGAAGATAGGCTATCACCGCTTCAAGGGATGATGTCTTTCTGACGGGTAGGAAATTTCCCTGCCCCGTACAAACTACAGAAAAAGCATCAGAGCAGGTCAGCGAGCTCGAGGACGAGTTTCTCGGACTTAGCCCAGCCGAGGCAGGGGTCGGTGATCGACTTGCCGTATACGCCTTCGCCGATCTTCTGTGCGCCGTCTTCGATATAGCTTTCGATCATGAGGCCCTTGACCATGCCTGCGATCTCGTTGGAGTGGCGGCAGCTGTGGAGGACTTCCTTTGCGATGCGGATCTGCTGTTCGTACTTCTTGCCCGAGTTTGCGTGGTTGCAGTCAACAACGACAGCGGGATTTGCGAGGTCGGAGTGTTTCTGATACATATCGTAAACAGTGATAAGATCCTCGTAGTGGTAGTTCGGAAGGGAGTGACCCTGCTTGTTGACATAGCCGCGGAGGATAACGTGTGCGAGGGGGTTGCCCTTAGTGCGAACTTCCCAGCCTCTGTAGAGGAAAGTGTGCTGCGACTGTGCCGCTGTCACGGAGTTGAACATAACGCTGTAGTCGCCGCCTGTGGGGTTCTTCATGCCGACGGGGATGGAGATACCGCTGGCGGTCAGTCTGTGCTGCTGATCCTCTACCGAACGCGCACCGATAGCAACGTAGGACAGAAGGTCGTTCACGTAACGGTGATTCTCGGGGTAGAGCATCTCATCGGCGCAGGTCAGACCTGTTTCCTTGATAGCCTTCTGGTGCAGTTCTCTGATCGCGATAAGACCTGCGAGCATATCCTCCTGCTTCTCGGGGTCGGGCTGATGTACCATGCCCTTGTAGCCTGCACCTGTGGTACGGGGCTTGTTGGTGTAGATGCGGGGGATGATGATGATCTTGTCCTTTACCTTCTCCTGAAGTCCAGCGAGACGGGTGGTGTAGTCAAGAACAGCGTCCTCGCGGTCAGCCGAGCAGGGTCCGATTATCAGCAGGAACTTGTCCGACTTGCCCTCGAATACTGCCGCGATCTCAGCGTCGCGCTTTTCCTTGATCTCCTTGATGTCGTCGGAGAGGGGGAACTGTTCCTTGATCTCCTTGGGGATAGGCAGCTTTCTGATGAATTCCATGTTTTTCATTTCTCTTACATCCTTTTCTGTATAAAATTTGGTTTAAATGGGTGACTTTGATGATTTTAACCGTTAAAACGTCACAGTGGTAAATATGCTTGCCCTCTGTGCTTACCAGACAGAGGACAAGCCGTATTGTACTGTTTGCTTTTCGGTAAAAGTTGTGCCGCAAACGGTTTTGTCGTTTCCGCGTCAGAGCGAATAAGCTCAGCGTGCCTTCTCTACAGGCTCGAAGCGGATGCGGATATCGGGCAGCTTTGCGATGGTGGCGTAGCTGTTGAACATTCCGTCGGGAGCGGTGAGATCGTTCTCGCCCGATGCAGGGGGTGCGAATATCCTGAGGGTCAGGTCAGCCTCGCCCTCAAGAGGCTTCTCGAAGAAGGCGCTCATAAGGTCGATGGTCTTAGCCTTGGGGGACTTATAGAACCACTTGCCGTTTATCTCCATCATGAGGTTGGAGTCGTCGTCGAAAGTGACCTCACAGAAGTGGGGGTTCTTGTCGAAGTGGAGAGGTATCTCGATACCCTCGGCGTCCTCGGAACCGCCCCATCTCAGCTGAACGGGGAACTGCAATTCCCCGCCGCGGGTCATGGAGGGCTTGAAGAAGTCGTCGTGGATTATCTGCTTGTACACGCCCATGAGCGGCTGTTCGATACCGCAGTCGGAGTAGTTGGGATCCTCGATCTCAAGACCAAGTCTGCCGCGGTCGCGGAACTGATACATGGAGAAGCCGTTGAACCAGCCCTCGTCGGGGTCAGCCTTGAGCATATCGCAGTACTCCCTGACCATGTCAGCCTGTTCGTAAGGGCCCGTAACGTCGCCGTCGGCGTTGAACTCGCTCATGACCATCGGCTTCTTCACGCCGCCGTTGATCTCTGTGAGGCGCTTGCAGGTGCGCTTTGTCCAGTCGTAGATATTCTTGATATTGTCGCGGCCGTGGGTAGTCTCTGAAGGAGTGCCGCCGCCGCAGTTGCGCTCGGCAACGTCGTAAGGCCAGCCCCAGTGGAGTGCGAAGTACTTGTCAACGCTCCAGATGTCGGTGTCCTTGAACGCCTGAGTGAACTCTTTTTCCATCTCTATCTCGCCCTTGGCGTCGTCTATGCCGCCTGCGCAGAGGATGGTGGAAACGTTTGGAGCGTGCTCCTTGAGTATCTTGTTGAAGCGGCAGTAGAAATCCGCTATCTCCTGATAGCTTGCACGCTTGGTGAAGCTGAACCAGTTGCCCGTAGCCTCGTGGTTTATCCTCAGCTGCATACGTCCGAAGGTCTTCAGGTCGTTGGCGATGGCGATAAGGTGCTCATCGGAAACGTTCGGGTCGATGGTGAGGGTGAGGATGACTTCCTGACCGTGACGGCGGACGTCGCGCATACAGGTGAAGGGTTCGCCGTCGGTATTGCCGTTCAGACCGCCCTTGTAGGTGAAATAGTCATCGTAGGGGTAATCCCAGGCGAAGGAAACTTCCATGTCCTTGCAGGCCTCGGATATCCTCTGGGGAAATTCCTTGTCCAGGGGGTAATAGCAGTACATCAGGCTGATGCCGCGGTGGGGTCTGCCCAGCTTATGCAGGATGTAATCCTGATTGACGTACTCGCCTCTTTCAGAGCCGTCGCCGAGATCGACCGCGCACTTAGCCGCGCCCATATGTACGGCGTATGCTTTGAATCCACTCATGTTTTAACCTCCAAATATATTACATTTTGCCTTGGCGTTTGTCTTATATTGACCGCATCATCCGTTGGCGGTATCAGCCGTGAACTCATGATCGCAGAACTGACATACCGCGGGGATCCCGAGCCGCACCCTGCATTCGCCGCCGCAGTTGGGGCACTTCACGCTGTGGAGCACCGCTTCTTCGGGGACCTGCTGTTTGTAGTACGCATGGAACTTCCTGTTCACGGGGTCGTAGTTTATGTTATTGAGATACTTCCGGGTCTGCATCTTTTGCAGCTTCTTCATGGGCTGTTTTATGTTCAGCTCGGTGCGCACGATGTCCTCTGAGATCTCGATGTTGGGATAGTTGTAGAAAAGATCCGCGATAGACTCAGCCTTCCAGCGCAGGGAAATACGGCGCGCCGCGGCGTAAAAGCCCCACACGAACAGCGCCATCAGAAACACAGACGATAAAATATCCGAAACGCTCTTGTGAGCCTTTATGCTGTCGGACAGAACGATGATGCTCGCCACCACGAACAGACCGAATATGAACAGAAGCACAACATCGACCTTGTTCCCGATTTTTGTTTTTATGCCTAAGTACTCTTTCATAGCGTTCTTCCTCTCATTCTTCGGAAACGAGCTGTTCGTTGATAATGTCGAACTGTTCGGCGAGCCTGTGGAAGACCTCGTCGCTCTCATGGGTCTCGGGGATCTGTTCGGTCATGATGACCAGCACGAAAGGCAGGTCGGCGTAGCAGATCGCGCAGTCGTGGTAGCACATCTGATCCCAGTCCGAGCCGTACTTGTGGGAGACAGGGTATTTGTCCGAGAGCTGAGCGGTTATCTGCGTCTCATGCTCGGTCTGCTGCATAAGGCGTATCAGCCAGTCGCCGCGCTTGGTGTCGTTGGCGTACCAGAAAACATCCTCATACTCCTTGAGCAGGTCGGCGGCTGTACATTCGTTGAAGATGTAGCCGTAGCCGAGGTAATACCCGACCCCAAGCTCATTGTTCATGTCGTTGAAATCATAGAACCCGTACTTGTTGACAAGGTTCAGGTAAGCCGAGTTGTCCGACTCGGTGACCGCCAGCTTTATCAGCTCTCTTGCGGTAAATTGACTGCCGTAGCCCGACTCCGCCACCGTCCCCGCGAGGGGTATCCAGAGGTCGTTGATGGTCACCTTCTCGTCGAGGTCGATGCCCTTCGCCAGCAGGCTCTTGCAGAACGGAACTTTTATGGTGGAACAGCAGCCGTAGTACCTGTTCTCGTTGTAAGCGCAGGCGGCGCCCGTTATCACGTTCTTGTACACGAAGCTGATGCTGTAGCCGTACTCGCCGCAGATCGCGTCGATATCCGAGAAAGCTTTTTTCAGCTTCTTGTTTGAGTAGACCTGTTTCGGGAAATCCGAAACCGAGAAGCGGTGCCCCGACAGGAGCTCTTCCTTGATGCCCACAGGCTCTTTCGGCGCTTCGGTGACGGTGGTGGTGACAGTCTCGGTCACAGGTTCTTCTTCATCGGGCAGCGTTATCACGGGGGAGTGCATATCGGGCACTTCCGCGAGTTCGGGAGCGGCAGTTTCGGCAGTCGTGGTGAATGTTACGCGCTCAGTCTCGGAAGGCGGTATCTCTTTTCCGCCGCAGCCCGAGAGCAGAACTGCCGAAAGCAGCAGCACCGCCGCTTTCATATTGTTATACATATCATTTTTTACCCATTCGATGCCGACATCCTTCGGCAAACCCCATTTACAATACTCATAGCTATTTTATCACAAAACCCGTCAAATGTCAACACTAATAATCTTATATAACATCACAAGATTTTAGCCAATCGGAAAATATTTTTGACAACTCGCACATAAAACCGAAACTTCCAACGAAAATCGGCAGATTTAAAGTAAAAATCGAAAAGTTATTGACATTTCCTTTTAAATATTGTATAATATATTAAGGATATGTTTCTACTTGTCAGGTAAATAATTACATTTGTCATCCCACAAAATGACATACGTTATCTTTACAAACGGCACCGCGTTCGGTATAATTAAACTATACCAAAACGAAAGGTCGTGCCGCTATGTTAAAAAAGATCATAACCGCTGTATTGTTCGTTATCTCGCTGTGTGCGCTGCTCACATCGTGCAGTCTTTCCGCCGATGACGTGAAGCTCAGCGACGCAAAACAGTGCAAAAAGTACGCCGAGGATAACTACTGCGAGTGTGAGCTCATCAGCAGTTACGAGTCGGACGGAGAGCACAAGTATGAGTTCCGCGACATGGAATGCGGGTTCAGCTTCTATGTCACAAGCTGCGCTGTCAGCATGGGTATGGACGGCACAACGTTCTATTATCATGAGAGAACGAGCAGCAACTACGACACGGAATACTGCAAATGGGTGGTCGGTTCCGTAAAAGCCGAGACCGACGCTCTCGCCGAAGAATACGGCATGAACATAGAATGGGAGGAAAACCCGTATACCGGACTTGCGGAGATCACCATCGACACCGCCGACCCGAAAGTCTGCGAGGATGCAGCCGTGAAACTCGGTCAGCTGATAAAAAGCGCGGACAGGCGCAGCAGATACTCGAACTGCGAGATACCCTTCATCGGCTCCGACTATCATCTTCTCGGCACCTTCAAGTTCGAGAACATGACCTTCGAGAAGTTCGACAGGGACAAGCTCGAAGAGCTCAAAGCCGCACTCGAAGGCTACACGGGCTTCGAGATGGAGTACGTGTGGAACTATCAGACGAATTTCGAGGATCTGTACAAGATCGGTGGACACACCCGTCAGGACGGTTCGGACGGGTCTGTCACCGTTTACTACTTCAACGGCGGAGGAAAACAGTGGTACATCACGGACGCGGTCATCGAGGACGGGACTTACTATTATTTCATGGCAGATGAGGAATATCTCGGGTACGAGGGATAGACATAAGGACGGAACTTTTTTTCACGCTCCCTTTGCCGTACCCCGTGCGCCGATAAACATGACGCTGACCGGGCAGCTGCGCTTTTTCAAGGCGCGGCTCCGCCCGTAACATAAAGGCAGCACCGCGCAGGTCTCTGCACGGTAATGCCCGAACCTACATTGAATCAACAAGGGAGTTGTTAACTATGACAAAAAGAGTTCTCGCTATTGATCTTGGTGCTTCAACAGGAAGAGGTCTCATTGCCGAGCTTGACGGCGGCAAAATTTCACTCGAAGAGATCGAACGCTTCAACAACACGCCTGTTTCTCTCATGGGTACTACCTACTGGGATGTCCTCAGGCTTTTCCACCACATCAAAAACTGCCTGCTCAAAGCAAAACCCTACGATATACAGAGCTTATCCATAGATACGTGGGGCGTTGACTTTGCGCTGCTCGACCGCGACGGCGTGCTTCAGGGCAACCCCGTCCACTTCCGCGACAAGCGCACAACGGGCATGGTAGACTACGCGATCCGCACAGAGATAGCGCGTGAAAGACTTTACGAGATAACGGGCATCGAGATAATGGAAAAGAACACCCTTTTCCAGCTCGAAGCTTTGCAGCTCAATCACGACAGCCATGTGGAAGCCGCTAAGGAACTTCTGTTCATGCCCGACCTGTTCAACTACTTCCTCAGCGGAGAGGACAGGACCGAGCCTTCCATCGCGTCCACTTCCCAGATGCTCGACGCACGCACGAAGCAGTGGTCGTGGGAGATAATCGAGGACATACAGCTCGACTCCCCCGCTCTTCCGGGCATCGTCCCCAGCGGAACGGTCATCGGAAAGCTGCTGCCGGACATCGCACATGAGCTGGGCGTTGAGCGCACCGACATCATCGCAGGATGCGGTCACGATACTCAGTGCGCGGTAGCCGCCGTACCTGCCGAGGAGAAGGACTTCCTGTTCCTCGACTGCGGTACATGGTGCCTGCTCGGTACCGAGCTGGACGGTCCGCTGATAAACGAAAAGACCCTTGAACTGAACCTCTCGAACGAAACGGGCTTTGAGGGCAGGACTACCCTGCTCAAGAACATCGTGGGACTGTGGCTCATCCAGGAGAGCCGCCGTCAGTGGATACGCGAGGGTCAGGAATACAGCTTCGCGGAGCTGGAAGAGCTGGCTAAGGACGCCGAGCCCTTCAGGAGCTTCGTTGACCCCTCCGCCCCCGAATTCTCGGCGGCAGGAAATATCCCCGAACATATCCGCGAGTTCTGCGAGTTCACGGGTCAGCCCCTGCCCGAGAGCATAGGCGAGGTCGTGCGCTGCATCTACGAGAGCCTTGCGTTCAAGTACCGCGAGGTCATCGAAGAGATACAGGACGTTACGGGCAAGAAGTTCAAAAACCTCTACATGGTCGGCGGCGGCGCGAAGGACGAGACCCTCGCGCAGGCGGCGGCAGATGCCTGCGGCATCAGAGTGGTGGTCGGCCCCGTTGAAGCGACCGCTTACGGCAACGCGGCGATACAGTTCATCGCAAAGAGAGACATCACCGACCTGGACGAAGCAAGACAGATCATCCGCGATTCCATCGAGCCGAAAGTGTTCGAGCCGAAGAACGCCGACGCATGGAACGAGGCTTACAAGCGTTTCAGAAAATTCACAGCAGAGACCTGATATATGTACGAAGATATTAAAGAACAGATAGCCGATGTCTGTCACAGGATGTGGGACAAAGGCTGGGTTGCCGCAAATGACGGCAACGTGACCGTGAAGGTCGGCGAGGGTCTTTTCCTCGCGACACGCACGGGCATCTCAAAGCACGACATCACGCCCGCTCACATCGGGCTCATCGACGGGGAGTTCAACATCATCGAAGCGCCCGCCGACGACTGGAAGCCCTCCTCGGAAGCGAAGCTCCACATGAGATGCTACGCCGACCGCCCCGACGTGAACGCCGTCATCCACGCCCATCCGCCTTTCGCGACGGGCTTCGCCTGCGCACACATGAGCCTTGACGACTACTGCATGATAGAGTCGGTGCTGACCATCGGCGCAGTCCCGCTGACGCCCTACGGCACCCCCTCCACCTATGAGGTCTGCGACGCGGTCGCGCCCTACTTGCAGGAGCATGACGTTTTCCTGCTGGAGAACCACGGTGCGCTGTCGGTGGGATGCGACCTTATGACCGCCTACTTCCGCATGGAGACCCTCGAACAGCAGGCGCACATCAGCCTTATCGCAAGACTGCTGGGCGGCGCGGTGGACATCCGTCGCGAGGACATCGACAAGCTCATAAGCCTGCGCCCGAATTACGGCATCACGGGCAGACATCCTGGATACAAGAAATTTCCTAAGAAGGGCTGATACTTTTTGACGAGGTGATATTTTATGTCAGTTTTTCCGAAGCCGGGCAAATCGGAGCTTGATAACTACAACAAGAATAATCCGCCCGAAAAACAGCTGGAAGAAATGCTGAGAGAGAGCAGCAAGGTCGTGTTTTTCGGCGGCGCTGGCGTTTCGACCGAGAGCGGCATCCCCGATTTCCGCTCGGCTAACGGCATCTACTCGGAGAAGTACGGCAATCTTTCGCCCGAAATGATAATCAGCCGCAGTTTCTTCGACAGAGATCCCGAAATGTTCTACGATTTCTACTGCCGAAAACTCATCTACAAGGATGCGGAGCCGAATGCCGCCCACAAAAAGCTCGCCGAGCTTGAAGCGGCGTTTGAGGGCGTCGGCAAGAAGCTGACGGTCATCACCCAGAACATCGACGGTCTGCATCAGAGCGCAGGCAGCAAGAACGTCATCGAGCTGCACGGCTCGGTGCTGCGCAACTTCTGCATGAAGTGCCATAAGGCATACGGCCTCGAAGCTGTCCTCGACGGCGGCAAGAGCGTGCCGAGGTGCGAGTGCGGCGGCATCATCAAGCCCGATGTGGTGCTCTACGAGGAGTCCCTCAACGACTCTGATATAAACAACGCCGTGAAAGCCATCAGCGAGGCGGATATGCTCATCATCGCAGGCACTTCGCTCATCGTTTACCCCGCGGCAGGCTTCGTCAGGTACTTCCACGGAAAACACAGCGTCATCGTGAACCTGTCGCCCGGCGACCGCGATATGCTGACCGAACTCGTCGTCCGCGAAAAAGTCGGCGAACTCTTCTCCAAAATAGACGTAAACAACTGCATATGAAAAAACCGTCAGACAGCAATCGCCGTCTGACGGTTTCCTTTTTACGGGGGTGAGTGCGGTTTTTCTTGGGGGAGACCCTTTTGAAAAAGGGTCTTCCCCCAAACCCCCTCACTAAAACTTTTAATACTTTTTGGCTTGTGGTGCTTCTTCCTTAGTTTGTACAGGTCGGGAAGTTTGGCGCTCTTTTCCAAAATAGCTTGCCCCTTGCCAAAAAGACGTTCGATAGAGCGTTACGCGCCATTTGAGCGTATTCATCAGATGTCATCTCTTGAAATGTCAAGGGACTACCTTCCCGACCACAACAATCGAACAACATATTAAATGTCTTTGGAATGGGGGCCGCCTTAGCTACGCACGGCAAGGTGAGAACCTTTCTTCAAGCCGTGCGAAGCTAAGGCGGGTTTCCCCCAGTAAAACCCGCAGTCTATTATTGTTCAGGCTGTTTCTCTTCCTCGTGAACAACGGGGAGTTCGCGCAGGATGAACAGGTCGTAGGCATTGTCGCCGATGGTCTTGGTGGAAGCCACGTCCATCGCTCCGCCGAACACGCCGCCTGCTATCGGGACGGCGTTGATGGACTTCACCATATTTTTCAGTATGAACTTTGCGATGAAGCGGAAATCCATCTTGTGCCCCATCGAGCCCAGCACCTTGTTTGGGATGACGTCCGCCGCCTGTGCCGTGAACTTCTGTGCGGTCTCGGTGTGTATCTTCGCGAGTATCTTCGGCGCGTCCTTACCCGTCAGGCAGACGTAGACCAGCGCCTTCGTCTCCTCGGTGGAGATATCGAAGCCGCCTATCTTCGCGACCGCCGCCGCCATGCGTATCTGCATATACATCAGGCTCGAAATATTCGCAGGCATCGTCACGGGCATGGTGATGAAGCCGCCCAGTCCCGTCAGGAAGCCCGACGCGCCGCACTTTGCTATCTGCGCGGTGATGAGCGACCTCGCCGCCTTCGAGTCGGTGGGATAGCGCCGCATATACACCGACGCGAGCTCGTCCACGCTGCCGCTGTGCGCCTTCGGGATGCCCGTCAGCGCCTTTCTGTACAGGTCGTCCAGCATCATCAGAAGTATCCGCTCGTCGATTATCTCACTGGTGCGGAACTTCGTCTGCTCGCTTATCTTCTCCCTGACCGACTTTCCTTTTTCAAAGGCGGTCTTTCCTGCCTTCTTAACACCGTCAGCCGCCTTTTCGGCTGTACGCTTTATGTCCATTCTCTGCTCCTTAACCGTTATCATTCGTGTAGGGTGAGAGCCGAGCCCTCACCCTACACCTGAATTATGTTTTTACTGATTCGGCTTGTCTATCGTAGCGTAGCGCTTTCTGAAATCGTCCTTGATAGCTTCGAGGCGCTGCTTGTCCTCGATGCGCTGCTTGCGTGCGTCCTGCTCGATCTGCTTGGTCTCCTCAATGCCGTCCATGATGGTCTTCCAGGTAGTTTCGAGGGTATCCACCGAGATGGAGCTGCCCGAAGCGAGTCTTGCGGTCATCTTCGACTGGTCAACGGTGTTCTGGGCGTTCTTGATGAGCAGCTCGTTGGTCTTGGCGTCGAGTGCCGCCATCGACTCGGCCTGTATCTTCTGACGCTTCAGAAGGATAGCCTGTGCGAGAGCCTGCTTGAACACAGGCAGCGTGATGATGAACGCCGAGCTGATCTTTCTCACGAGGTTGTAGTTCGAGAACTCCATAGTCTTGAGCATCGGCACCGACTGCATAGCGATGCTCTCGGCAGTTCTCAGGTCCTGAGTGCGCTGTTCCATCATCATGAGCGCCTGATTGAGGTTCTGGAGCTCGAAATGAATGGAGTTGTCGCCTGTTGCGGCGAGGTCGGCTTCGCGCTTCTTGATATACTCTTCAAGCTCCTTGCAGGCCTGCTCGCCTGCGAGGATGTACTTCACCAGCTCCTGATAGTAGCCCACGTTCGCGTCGAAGAGCAGAGCGAGCTTTCTGTTGGACTGCTTGATCTCCTCCTCGTACTGTTTGAGCTGAACGTAGATCTCGTCCACAGCGCCGCCCATGGTGTGGTACTTCATCAGCACCTTATCCAGCGGATCCTTCGGCTTGCCGAACAGCTTTCTCAGCTTCGAGGGCTCCTCTCTGATCTCGTCGATGTCGAACTGCTGCATGATGCCTGCCAGTATCTCCATCAGCTTCGCGCTCTCGTCGATCTGCTTCATGTTGGTGCTTTTCAGCACGGTATCCGCCACCTTCGAGATCTCCTCGGCAGCGCCTGCGCCGAATCCCACGATGGTGCTCATATCATTGATGTCCACGGTGCTCACGAGCGCGTCAACTTCGGGCGAGTTCACAAGCTTGGTGTTCATCTCTTCTCTTGCTTCAACTATGTCAAAACTCTGCTGCTCGGGTGCGTCCGCGACTGCCGCGTCTACGACCTTAGCCTCTGCTGCCGCAGCAGCCTCCTGTGCCGCCGCAGCGGACTTTGAAAAATCCAGTCCCATGTTCATTTTCCTTTCTTAAAAAAGCTGAATCGTGATCCCGATCTTTTTGCTGCCTGTTTCCGCAGGTCGGGTACCCTAAGATCGTAAAGGTACGTTCCGATCTGGTGTTCCTCCATTATATCGCCGTTGAAATGCTTTTCCATGCTCTGATATCCTGTCGGAACGAACACAGCCACATCGCAGCCCAGCACGCTGAGGTATGCGGCTATCACCGCGTCCTCGATGGGTATGAACTGCTTGCCCGTGTGTATATATATGAGCTTCGGGTTTGTCTTTGTGAAGTCGAAGCTCTGCAGCTTGCGGATGATATATTCGTCGAGGTTGAGGCAGACGGCAACTATCATCTGCTCCGCCCCCTCCGTGAACGTGCCCCTTATCATGCGGCTGTCGAGAAGCAGCTGGAGCTTATCCAGCATATGCTCAAGCATCTCCTCGCGGATGTAGCCGTACTTGAACTGCGGATGCGACGTGATAAGGTCGCGGCGCAGCCTGCCGTCCCTGATGAAGTCGGGGTCGTTCGCCCACGAACCGCGCAGGTTCGCGGAATTTACCAGCGGCGGCGCGGTGACAAGCATGGTGTCCTCGGTAATGAGTTCCGCGATGCTGTCCCAGTATGCGTCCTCGTCGCCGTTCTTCACGCCCGATATCTTTGCGAAGACGGTAGGTATATTCACCGTATCCCCCACGGTCGAGAAATTCGGGCGGTATTTCAGCTCGTTCCTCCACAGAAGACGTATCTCTTCGTACATGGTCTTGAGAACGAGCGCATTTGCTTTTTCGTACTGTTTATTGCGGTAGAATCCCGTGCCGTCGTAGAGGGTCTTGTCAAGGTCGCGCTCTGCGTAGAACGCAGCCGTGCCGAGGTTCACCTGCGAAGCGTCCTCGGGGTACTTCTCCACGCGGAAGCTCTCGGAATTATTCTGTTCGTAGAGGTTCTTGTCGGTGAGGCAGCAGGTGTCGTGCTCCCTGTCGGGGCAGAGTATCACAACATCTATCGGCAGCCGTGCGATGAACCGCACGAACAGCTCTTCCGCCTTTGTTTTGCATCCGCCCAGCAGCATGAAGCAGCCGCACTCTCCCCAGCTCCAGGGAGCGAGCAGGGTGTCCTGCCATCTGATGAACCAGCAGAGCATATATACCGCCAGATCGGTGAGTTTGTGAAGGTCGCTTACCTCTTCCGAGACCTCATACATCAGCTGCATGAAGCCGGATACCATGAGCTTTTGCAGACCAGGGTCGTCCTTGTACCTGAGCTTTTCGCACATATCCATGTACAGGCTGTTGGGGTCGCTGTAGGACTTTGGTTCAAGCTCGCCTATCTCGCTGTTATCGGGCAGCGGGATGCCGTATTCGCAGATAACGGGCTGTATATCGCGGCTGATGAGGTCGAGCCGTGTAAGGTACAGCTCGTTCATATAGCCTGCCCTGTCCCACACGCCCATGACTCTCATGAAGATGTTGTAGAACAGTCTTTCGTCGCTCCCTCGCTGAGCCGCGGGTTTGAGCATATCGTCAAGCTCGTAGCCGACTATCCATGCGTTGGTGCAGGCGACAGGTTCTTCGTTTATGTCGGGGCGCTGTCTGCGGCTGCGTTTCTTTTCCGCGACGCGGTCTTTTTCGGGCTTGCGGCGCATATCCTCCATGCCGTACCCTCTCGGGAACTTCACCATCCCGGGGACCAGCAGCAGCTCGGAAAATTCCGATTCGGGGTCGGCGTTGAGGTAGATGTCATCGCCGCCGTACTCCACGAGCAGGACATCGCAGCCCGCCTTCGACATGATGTTCAGCAGCATGAGGTCGTGGATGGTGATACTGCCGTCGTAGAGTATCTTCGGCACTTCCACCGCGCCGAGCTTTCCGCAGACGTCCTCAAAGCTCTGCTTTATCATGCACATATAGCGCACGTAGCAGTTCTTCGCGGCGTTGTCGCTCATCCCCTGCGAGATCAGGTAATTCAGCGTATCGAAGATAGCCCCCGACAGCGAACTTCTCTGCCGCACGTCCATGTATGGTATCCATTTCGTGAGCGCCTGCGCTATGAACCGCGCTTCCCTCACGAAACCGTAGCCGAGTTTCAGCTCGAACTCGCGTTTGGTGGCGGCGTCCACGGGGGGCAGTCTGCCCTCGATGACCTTGCCGCACTTCTCGGCTGCCGAGCAGTATCTTCTGAGGAATTCATCCACCTCTTCGCTGTACCCTGCGATACGGCAGAAGTAGACGGTGTCTCTCAGCCGCACGTTCATGGCGCGGAAGTAGTCGTCATACGTGGTGACGTTCCTGCGGAAGTAGGTGTCCGCCGAAAAAGCGTAGCCGTTCCTCTGGGAGGTCTGTGTGGCGCTGCGGCGGTTGTACTGCGAGGAGCCCGAAACGTTCTGCGCACCTGCGCCCGAAGGGCTGCCCTGTCCCGTACCGAATCCGCCCGAGGAGTTGTTAAATCCGTTGTTGTTAGTGCCGAAGCCGTTGTTGTATCCGTTATTATATCCGTTGTTGTAGTTATTTCTGTAATTGTCGTTTGAATCGAGTCTGAGTGAATATCCGTGCCTCATCAGAAAGCTGTTGAGCCTGAAGATAAGTCTCTCGATAAAAGGATTTCTCATCTTTTGTTATTCCCCGCTCTCTTGTTCATTTTCACATTCCTTCTCCGAAATGATTATACCATAAAAACGCCCAAATTTCAATATACACTTTTGATAAATTCGTACAAAAAACTTTGTTTATTTTACAAACGCACCGTCAAAGTGGGGGTCGTATTGTGCAGTTTTGCCTAATTTTTTTATATATTTTCACATAATATACATATTAATATGGTAATATATAGCGGTAAATATCGTCTGAATAAATTTACAGACGCATAAAACGGAGGTATGCTGTATGCCAAAGATATTAGTTGTTGACGACGAAGAGCGCATCCGCGCTATCATACGCGAATACGCCGAATTCTCAGAGTTTGAGGTGACGGAGGCTGCCGACGGCATGGAGGCGGTCGAGGCTGTCAGAAAGGATAACTTCGACATCATAGTTATGGACGTCATGATGCCGAGACTCGACGGTTACTCCGCCTGCAAGGAGATAAAGAAGCTCAAGGACATCCCCGTCATCATGCTTTCCGCAAGGGGCGAGGAGTACGACAAGCTGTTCGGCTTCGAGATAGGCGTTGACGATTACGTTACCAAGCCCTTCTCACCGAAGGAACTGATGGCACGCATCCGCGCTGTCATGAACCGCGCTTCGGGCACGAAGAAGACCGAGGATGTCATCACCTATCAGGGTCTTGTCATCAACTTCACCGCCCGCGAGGTCACCATCGACGGCAAGAAGGCACAGATGACCCCGAAGGAGTACGACCTGCTCTTCTACCTCGTGCGGAATATGAACATAGCGCTTTCGAGAGAGAAACTGCTCGAAGAAGTATGGGGCTTCGATTTCTACGGCGACGACCGCACCGTGGACACCCACATCAAGATGCTCCGCAACAGCTTAGGTCCGTACCGCAGTCTTATCGTAACGCTCCGCGGAATGGGCTACAAGTTCGAGAAGATCCCTTGATGCGATGAAAACAATACCGCGGAAAGCCCGCAAAAACCGCAGTAAACAGCCGCTCAAACACTACGTGTGGCTGTACTTCATGGTGCTGGTGCTCTGCATCCTCGTGCTGCTGTGGCTGTTTCAGTACTTCTTTCTGCCGAAATACTACAGAGCCGCGAAGATACGCGAAGTTACCGCATCGGCTGAAAGTCTCATCCAGCGTTTCCGCACCGAGAATATCGAGGACTACGCAAGGAAACTGACCTTCAACCAGAATATGTTCATACTCATCACCGACCCGAACGGCGAAGACCTCGTGCTCGAAAACAACATGGGCAACTACTCGTTTTTCAGCAAGGACAAGAGCCAGAACTTCGGCAAGACACTCTACCAGCTCAGACAGCAGGTGGAGGACAGCGAGACGGGCAGTATCACCAAGATAGTCGAGTCGGACGACTTCGGGCTGGATGAGATATTCTACTGCTCGCGCTTCGAGTCGGACGATAACGTGTACTACCTCTATGCGGAAGCCCCCATCGAGCCTATCGACTCGACGGTCAGCATCATCCGCGAACAGCTCATCTACATCTCGGTTATACTTTTCGAGCTGGCGTTCATCATCACCGTGCTCATCTCGCGGCGTATCTCGATGCCTATCGAAGACCTTACCGAGACCGCGAAGAAATTCGGCGGCGGCGACTACGACGTTGAGTTCAAAGCCGAGGGCTACCGCGAGATAGAAGAGCTCTCGGGCGTGCTGGACATGGCGAGGGGCGAGGTCAAGAAGGTCACCGACCTGAAAAAAGAACTAATCGCAAACATCTCCCACGACCTGCGCACACCGCTGACGATGGTCAAGGCATACGCCGAGATGATACGCGACCTGTCGGGCAACAACCCCGAAAAGCGCGAAAAACACTGCCAGATAATCATCGACGAGGCGGACAGGCTCTCGAACCTCGTCAATTCGATACTCGAACTGTCGAAGCTGGAGAGCGGCGCGATGGAACTGACCCTTTCAAACTACTCCGTCCACGAGCAGATGGAAGACGTTCTGAAGCGCTACACCCTCATGATAGAAAAAGACGGCTACGACATCAGCTTCATTCCCGACGACGACCGTTTCATCCGCGCCGACTACGAAAAACTGGGGCAGGTGCTGTACAACTTCATCAACAACGCCATCAACTACAGCGGCGAGGAGAAGCACATCAAAGTTCGGCAGATAAACAAGCCGAACATCGTGCGCATCGAAGTCGAGGACAACGGTCAGGGCATCCCGAAGGACAAGCTGTCGGAAGTTTTCGACCGCTATTACCGCGGCGGAAAGGTGAAGCGTGAGACGGTAGGTACGGGATTGGGACTGTCGATATGTCAGGAGATACTGAAAAAGCACGGATTTGCGTTTGGTGTGCAGAGTGAGGAAGGCAAGGGTTCGACATTCTGGTTTGAAGCGAAAGAAGCGCCTGCGACGCCAAAGAAGTCCGAAGAAAACAAAGAACCGATAGAAGCAAAATTTGAAGAAGAATAAACGCACATTGAAGCGTCCTCGCCAGAGACAAGGCAGCCCCATTCAAATAAGTTTCTGCGGCAAAAAGCAACAAACGGAGATGACCTCTCAAAAGGAGAAGTCATCTCCGTTTTTAATGTCCGCACACACGAAGTGCGCGAGAGCAAGCCCTCGCAAAAAAAAAGCACAAACACCCCTCCCAGAACCTCCCGGAAACGAAATCGTTTAATATTTATTGTGTTGTCAGATTAGTTCAAGTATCTTAATATTTTAGTATAAACGCGCACAACGGCGACAAAAATACGTGAAAAACCGTCGTTTTGACGATAAGAAAAATCTTGTATAACGCTTGACATTTGTTTGCACAGGGACTATAATAACAAAAGTCATCAAAAAACGACAAACATCACAAATGGCAACAAGGGAGGGAATGCAAATGTTCCAGCTTCAATGGCTGTGGCACAACCTTAAAGGCTACAGAGCGGTCTATATCACCGCGCTCGTGCTCTCGCTCGGGTGCAACGCGCTCTATCTCACGACACCTTACTTCGGCTCGAAGATAGTCGATGACTACCTCACGGGCGAACACGCCGCCGAGAATCTCGCAAACGACAGGGACGGTCTCGTGACTATGCTGATACTAATGATAGGCTTCACACTTCTCAGAGTCGTGTTCCAGTACGCCTGCAATATGACCTACGAAGTGTCCTCGCAGGGGATGATATACCGCATGAGGACTCACCTGTTCAGAAAGATCGAGACTCAGGATATGGACTTCTACGACAAGCACCGCACAGGCGACCTCATGACCCGCCTGACGGGCGACCTCGATATGGTCAGACATACCGTGTCATGGGTGTTCAAGGGCATCGTCGAATCGCTGTCACTGTTCACCGCCGCGATGGTCTTCTTCTTCACCATCAGCTGGAAACTGGCACTCATGCTCCTTGCCGTGACCCCCTGCATCTTCATCGTCACCAAACGCTTCCGCAAGGTCGCAAGACCCGTGTTCGTCGAGCTCAGAGAAAAACTCTCGAAGATGAATACCGACGCTCAGGAAAATATCTCGGGCAACCGCGTGGTGAAGGCCTTCGCAAGAGAGGACTTCGAGATCGAAAAGTTCCGTCAGGCAAACAGCGATTTCTCCACCGCCAACAAGAACGGCTCGCTGATATGGCTCCGCTTCTCGCCCCTAATGGAGACCTTCGCGGGGATGCTGACGGTCATAATGCTCCTTGGCGGCGGCGCCTTCATCATCGGCGAACAGATGACCCCCGGTGAATATATCGCTATGTCGGGTCTGATATGGGCGGTATCCAACCCCATGCGCCAGCTCGGTATGTACGTCAACGACCTTCAGCGCTTCATGGCTTCCGCGATGAAGATAATCGAAATATACTACGCTCAGCCCCGCATCCTCGACCGCGCCGACGCCATCGACTGCACCGACAGGCTCAAAGGCAGGGTCGAGTTCAGGAACGTCACCTTCAGGTACGGCAACAAGACCGTCCTCGAAAATATCAGCTTCACCGCCGAACCTGGCGAAACTGTCGCCATCATGGGCGAGACAGGCTCGGGCAAGACCACCCTTGTGAACCTCATCCCCCGTTTCTGCGACGCGGACGAGGGCGAGGTGCTGGTGGACGGCGTGAACGTCCGCTTCCGCAAGCTCAGACAGCTTCGGCATAACATCGGCATGGCTACTCAGGACGTGCTCCTCTACTCGGACACCATCGACGGCAATATCGCCTTCGGCAACTCCTCCATGCCCGAAGAGGACGTGAAGAAGTACGCAAAGCTCGCCGCCGCCGACGGCTTCGTTTCCTCGATGGCTGACGGCTACGAGACCCTCATCGGCGAACGCGGCGTGGGTCTGTCGGGCGGTCAGAAACAGCGTATCTCCCTCGCGAGAGCGCTGGCGATACGCCCCTCCATACTCATCCTCGACGACACCACCTCCGCAGTCGATATGGAGACCGAGGCGCACATCCAGCAGAGCCTCCGCGACCTCGATTTCCCCTGCACAAAGATAATCATCGCACAGCGAATCTCCTCCACAAAGGACGCCGACAAGATAATCATCCTCGGCGGCGGAAAGATAATCGAGTCGGGCACCCACGAGGAGCTCCTCGCGAAAAAAGGCTACTACTACGACGTGTTCACCCTGCAAAACGAGGGCTTCGGAAAGGGGGACGAGTAAATGGCACGCAACCGCTACGACGTTGACGAAATGCTTGAAACTCCCTTCGACTTCCGTCACCTGAAACGCTCCTTCGTCTACATGAAAAAATACCGCGGAAAGATGTTCCTCGCACTGTCGCTGAGCATCCTCGCGGCACTTTCGGGTCTGCTGACCCCCATCATAACCCGATACGCCCTCGACAACACCATCCCCCAGAAGAAAACGGGTGAGCTGTTCCTTCTGGGTCTGCTGGTGATACTCGCTTCGGCAGTCTCCATCGTGCTGTCGAACATCCGCGGACGCATCATGACCGTGGTCGGACAGGACATGATATTCGACATCCGAAGCGACCTGTTCGCACACCTGCAAAAACTCCCCTTCCAGTACTACGACGACCGCCCCGCGGGAAAAATACTCATCCGCGTGGTCAACTACGTCAACTCGGTCTCGGATATGCTGTCAAACGGCATCATAAACGTCATCCTCGAAATGCTGAACCTGCTGTTCATACTGGTGTTCATGCTGATAGTCGATGTGCGCCTGACGCTCGTCGTGCTGAGCGGTTTGCCGCTGTTCGCGCTGGTCATGTTCAGCATCAAGAAATATCAGCGCCGCGCATGGCAGGACGTTTCCAACAAAAGCTCGAACCTCAATGCCTACTTGCAGGAATCCATCGTGGGCGCGAGGATAACGCAGGTGTTCACCCGCGAGGAAGAGAACGAGGGCATCTTCGACAGACTGTCCGACAAGTACCGCAAGAGCTGGATGAGGGCGGTCGCCTTCTCGAACCTTGTGTGGCCTTCCACCGACGTCATCTCGACGCTGGTGCGTGCCGCGATATTCTTCGTGGGACTGCTGGTGCTCTCCCCTGCCACCGTGACCCTCGGCACCATCGCCGCCATGACATCCTACGCATCGCAGTTCTGGCAGCCGATAATGAACCTCTCGAACATCTTCAACAACTTCATCAACAACATCGCCTATCTCGAACGCATCTTCGAGACGCTGGACGAACCCGTGACCATCACCGACAAGCAGAACGCCGCCGTGATGCCCGAGATAAAGGGCAGCGTCAGCTTCCGCGATGTGACCTTCGCCTACGACGAGAGCAAGACCGTCCTCGAAAAGGTCAGCTTCGACGTGAAGGCGGGCGAGAGCGTTGCGCTGGTAGGCCCGACGGGGGCAGGCAAATCCACCATCGTGTCGCTCATCTCTCGCTTCTACGACCTGAACGGCGGCAGGATAACCATTGACGGACAGGACATCAGCGAGGTGACGCTCCATTCGCTGCGCTCGCAGATGGGCATCATGCTGCAGGACAGCTTCATCTTCTCGGGGACTATCGCCGACAACATCCGCTACGGACGTCTGGACGCCACCGACGAGGAGATAATCGCCGCATCAAAGACCGTGTGTGCCGACGAGTTCATCAGCGAGATGGAGAACGGCTACGACACCGAGGTCAACGAGCGCGGTTCAAAGCTGTCGGGCGGACAGAAGCAGCTCATTTCCTTTGCGAGGACGCTGCTCTCCGACCCGAAGATACTGGTACTTGACGAAGCGACATCATCCATCGACGCAAGGACGGAGAGGATGCTGCAAAAGGGACTGAACGAACTGCTGAAAGGCAGAACGTCATTCATCATAGCGCATCGGCTGTCAACGATAAAGAACTGTGACCGCATCATGTACATAGACAACCGCGGCATAACCGAAAGCGGCACCCATGAAGAACTGATGGCAAGAAAGGGCGATTATTACCACCTCTACACCGCCCAGCACCTGTAACGCAAAACGAAGCGGGCACGCCGGAGACTCAGTGGGTCAAGGGGGCTGTACCCTTGCGAGGTTTGGAGCAGAGCTCCAAAATTCGCCGCAGGCGAATAAAAATCGCAAACGAAGAAAGATCACACCCGTTATCCAAGCGCACAAAATAACCCAATAAACATAAAATCGGCAAATCCCGAAATCCCGTTCAAAAACCCGCCCCGACAGCGGCAAAGACAATTGAACGGAAACAGACAGATTTGCCGATTTTATTTTTGGCGCGAGAGCGAAAGCAATCCGCGTCAAACACCCCACAAACGACAAAAAAAGAGCCGTGCAGTAAAGCACAGCTCTTCCGATATATCACGATATTAGGTTCGGCTTATCTTGCTTCCTCAGAGAAACCGCTGTCAACGAGATCAACGAGACCCTCAACAGCTGCCTGCTCATCAGCACCGTCAGCGATGATCCTGATGGTAGTACCGCCTACGATACCGAGCGAGAGAATACCAAGTAAGCTCTTAGCATTGACTCTTCTGTCCTCCTTCTCGATCCAGATGGAAGACTTGAACTCGTTAGCCTTCTGGATGAAGAAAGTTGCGGGACGTGCGTGCAGACCGACCTGATTCTGAACTACTACATCTTTAACGAACATAAATAACCTCTCCATTCATGATTCTTGAATTGACTTCTGCCGCGCTGAGAAAGCGGCGTAAAGCACTGTACATCATTTTGTACCCTTTGCTCTAATAATATTATAGCGCACAGTTTCCGTTTCGTCAACACGAAAATTGACCAAAGCCGTCAATTTGAAAAAAATTCTGTTGTTTTGACAAATTCGATTATTTGAGGGGGGAATCGTATTGTGCAAACTCCATAATATAATTATGATTTTTTGTTAAACCGTCCAATGAAAATTCACAACTCGAATATTTCATTTATTAATCATACATTTTCTTTCAAACTTTTTTCACACTGGTTGTGCAGTATCTCCAAATCCTTCTCCGAAAGTTCGGCATTTTCGAGAAGCTCGGGACGCTTTCGTAAAGTCGTCAGAAGTGCCTGCTCACGGCGCCATTTTGCAATATTCGCATGATGCCCCGAAAGCAGTATCGGCGGAACCGCTTCGCCCTCCCAGACCTCGGGACGGGTGTACTGCGGATACTCCAGCAGACCGTTGAAATGGCTCTCGTCCTCGTAACAGTCGGGACGGTCGAGCACGCCGTCGAGCATCCTCGCCACACAGTCGATGAGCACCAGCGCAGGCAGCTCGCCGCCCGTCAGCACATAGTCGCCGATGGATATCTCCTCGTCCACGATGCGGTCAAGCACCCTCTGGTCAACACCCTCGTAGTGACCGCAGAGGATGAAAATGTCGCTCATCTTTGAAAGCTCTATCGCACGCTTCTGGGTCAGCGTCCTGCCCTGCGGTGACATATAGATGACATGGGGTCTGCGCTCCCCTGCCACCGCCTTGTAACAGTCGTATATCGGCTGCGCCTGCATCAGCATACCCTTGCACTCGCTGTAGGGAGTGTCATCGACGCGGCGGTGCTTGTTGGTGGTGTAGTCGCGGATGTTGTGGCAGTATGCCTCGAAAAGACCGCTCCGCCTCGCACGCCCGATAACGCTTTCGTTCAGTGCGCTCTCGACAAAGTCGGGGAACAGGGTCGCAATATCAAATCTCATACTCCCACCTCAGATATCGAACAGACCGTCGAGAGGTGTGATGAGCATCACGCCGCCGTCAAGGTCGATGCTGTCAACAACGTCGGGGATGGCAGGGGCAAGCAGCGTCCTGCCGTCGGGCGTCTTTATGTGGTAAACATCGTTCGCACCCGTTTCGGTGACGTCGGAAAGCGTGCCGTAGACTTCGCCCGTTTTCGCGTCGCGGACTTCCAGCCCGATAAGGTCGGCGATGAACCAGCTCCCCTCCTCCAGCTCAACATCATCCCTGTCCATGTAAAGGACATGGTTGCGGAGCTTCTGGGCGGCCTCGGGCGTGTCAACACCCTCCAGCTTCAGAACCGCCATGTTCTTCTGAACACGCGCTTTCTCAACGGTGACGGGCGTGCCGCTCTTCCAGTACAACGTCCCGAACTCACAGAGCAGCTCGGGCGAATCACACATCGGATACACCCTGACTTCACCCTTCAAACCAACTATCGAAGTTATCTTGCCTATCTCAAGGTACTTTTTTCTCTCAGCCATACTTATCTCCTTGCCATCTGATATTTTCCCTCTTTGCCTGCTTCTACGGGGTGAGTGCGGGTCGGGGAGGTCGTAATTCTTCTGTTATATAGTTTGCTCCTTGCCAAAATGACGTTCGTCGGTGGGTCACGCCGCATTTGTCAGGTCAGACATAGCGAGCGGCGTGAGCAAGCCACCGCCCTACAGAACACATCCATCTAAGCTAAGGCGGGTTTCCAACGGTTTCATGATATAATTATATCATAAAAAGCGCAGGATTTGGAGACCGGGGGTTGTAGAATTTTCGCATGGGCGGGGTGAAATGTTTGTGCAAATTCACGGCAAAAAAATGCGCCGCGAAAACGGTTTCAAGCGTGTTTTCACCAAAATATCACTTGAAATAAGCACCGTGATATGATATAATTAAAGTGAATATGCGAGCCCTGTTTTCGGCTCACACGGAGGTATAACTTTATGGCGATCTTATTTAACGAAAAGGAAATGAGCTTCAAGCTCACTGCAAACGACAGCTGCTATATGCTTGCTGTGGCACCCGGCGGCTATCTCGCCCACGTTTATTACGGCAAAAACGTCCCCGACGAGAGCCTTAACTATCTGCTCCGTCTCGACGAGAACCCGTTCACACCCGAAACGAACGACCGCGACCGCGCAGTCTACATGGACACGCTCCCCTTCGAGTACCCCTGCTACGGGATCGGCGACTACCGCGAGCACGCGTTCGCCATCCTCGACAAGAACGGCGCTTCCACCTGCGACCTGCGCTACAAGTCCCACCGCATCTACAACGGCAAGCCGAAGCTCGAAGGTCTCCCCGCAACTTTCGCGAACGACACCTCGGACTGTCAGACCCTTGAGATAGTGATGGAGGACAAGCCTGCGGGTCTCGAAGTGACCCTCATCTACACCGCCTTTGAAAAGCTCGACGTCATCACGCGCTCGGCGACGGTGAAGAACGTCGGCTCGGACAGCGTGAAGCTCACACGCGTTTACTCGACAGTAGTAGAGCTCGACGACGAAAAATTCGACATGATGACCCTCAACGGCTCGTGGGCTCGCGAGCGTGCCCCTGAGCGCTGCCGCCTGCACCACGGCAAACAGCTCATCGACTCGATGCGCGGCGAATCCAGCCACCAGAACAACCCGTTCATCGCGCTCTGCCGTCACAATGCCGACGAGGACAGCGGTGAGGTCTACGGCTTCAACTTCGTGTACTCGGGCAATTTCGTTGCCGAAGCCGAGGTCACTCAGCACAAAAAGACCCGCGTCCTCATGGGCATCAACTCCAACGATTTCAGCTGGACGCTCGAACCGAACGACGTGTTCACCGCCCCCGAAGCGGTCATGGTCTACTCGGACGAGGGTCTCGGCAAGATGAGCCGCACCTTCCACGACCTGTACAGACAGCACCTCATCCGCGGCGAGTACCGCGACAAGCGCCGCCCCATCCTCATCAACAACTGGGAGGCGACCTACTTCAACTTCACCGCCGAAAAGCTGGTGCAGATAGCCGAGGAAGCGTCCAAGCTGGGTATCGAGATGCTCGTTATGGACGACGGCTGGTTCGGTCACCGCGACTCGGACAACAGCTCTCTCGGCGACTGGTTCGTGTACGAGAAGAAGCTCGAAGGCGGTCTGAAAGCACTGGTTGACAAGGTGAACGCTCTCGGCATGAAGTTCGGCATCTGGTTCGAGCCCGAGATGGTCTCCCCCGACTCGGAGCTCTACCGCGCTCACCCCGACTGGGCGATACAGGTCAAGGGCAGACCGCTGACCCTCTGCCGCGAGCAGTACGTGCTCGACTATTCGCGCAAGGACGTCCGCGACTACGTCTACGGCATGATGCGAAAGATACTCGACAGCGCGAACATCGAGTACATCAAGTGGGACATGAACCGTCAGCTGACCGAAGTCGCGTCGGGCGCCCTGCCTGCCGACCGTCAGCGCGAGCTGTGGCACAGGTATGTCCTCGGTGTGTATGACCTGATGGACAGGCTGACCACCGACTATCCCCACATCCTGCTGGAGAACTGCTCGGGCGGCGGCGCGAGGTTCGACGCGGGTATGCTCTACTACTCGCCGCAGATCTGGTGCTCGGACGACACCGACGCGATCGAGCGCCTGAAGATACAGTACGGCACGAGTATGTGCTACCCCTGCTCGGCGATGGGTGCGCACGTTTCCGACTGCCCGAACCACACGGTCGGCAGGAGCACCCCCTTCACCACCCGCGGTCATGTGGCGATGGTAGGCACCTTCGGCTACGAGCTCGACGTGACCCGCATCCCGCAGTCTGACCGCGACGCCATCCCCGCACAGATAGCCGAGTTCAACAAGTACAACACCCTTGTCCGCACTGGCGACCACTACCGCATCGGCAATATGTTCGCCGACAATCTCTGGGACGCGTGGATGTTCGTGGCGAAGGACAAGAGTGAGGCGCTGTTCGAGTTCGTGCAGGTGCTTTCCCGTCCGAACGAGAGAAGCCGCCGCATCAAGCTCAAGGGTCTCGACCCCGATGCGTACTACTATGAGGAGAGCACCCCCGACTTGAAGCTGTCGGGCGCGGCTCTGATGCAGTGCGGTGTGAATATCGGCGGTCTGTGGGGAGATTATCAGTCCAAGATACTGCATTTTGTAAGGATTTGAAATGCTGTTTGATCTTCTGACAATACTGGGGCTGGTGATCGTGGCAGTCGTCATGCACCGACGGTCAGTTGAAGCCTGCACCGTCCGTGCAGTCCTGCCGTACAGCGAAAGCACCTGCCGTACAATGCTGAACAACTACTGTGACGAAAAGCGGGATTTTTATATCAGACTCAGAGAGCGCGGCGGCGTGATGTATGCGGTGTGCTCGGCGTCTTTTCGTGATAATGCGACGTTCAGGCTGTCCATGTATCCGACTGCGGCAGGCACGGAGCTTGTTTTTGTTCCGTGTCTTGAACGATGGTCGAAGAACAGCGTCCCTGCATATAAGCTGCGAGCGGCTATGAGGCTATGCGGCGATCTGACGTGAGGGACAGCTCAGAATGCAGATTTGATTTTTTCACAATGGATATTATGTTATTTTTCAGGAGAAATATATGAAATGTAAGAATATCATCGCTATCGGGTGCGCGGCTCTGCTGACCGTTTCGGCTCTCAGCGGCTGCGGCAAGAAGGATAAGGAGGGCGGCAGCGGCGGCTCCGAAAGCTCCGCCGATACCGTAAATACCGCTTACTACAACGCTCAGCCGAAAGACACGGGCTGGGACTGGGGCAACGTCCAGATAGTCGGCGGCGGCTTCATCCCGAATATCATCTATAACCCCACCGAAGAAGGCCTCGCGTACCTGCGTACCGACATAGGCGGCGCTTACCGTCTTGACAAGGAAAAGGGCGAGTGGGTCTGCATCACCGACTTCATCGGCGGCGACGACTGGAACCTCATGGGTATCGAGTCTATCGCCACCGACCCCGTCGAGCCCAACAGAGTCTATCTCGCGGCAGGCACCTACACTTCCGCCGAGGGCGCGATGCTGCTTTCCGAGGACTACGGCAAGAACTGGGTCAAGGTCGATACCGAATTCCGCATGGGTGGCAACGAGGTCGGACGCGGCTGCGGCGAACGCTTGCAGGTAGACCCCTGTGATAACAGCGTCATCTACTACGGTTCCCGCGCGGACGGTCTGTTCCGCTCGGAGGACTACGGCAAGACCTGGAACGAGGTCGGCTCCTTCCCGACCAAGGGCGGTTACACTGAGGAAGGCTACAATATCGGCGTGACATGGATCGCCTTCGACAAGTCCTCGGGCAGCAAGGGCGAACGCTGCAAGACCATCTTCGCAGGCGTGGCAAGGCGCGACGACGGCAACGTCATCATGCGCTCGGACGACGGCGGCGAGAGCTGGACTGAGGTCGAGAACCCCTACTACGAGCGCCTCAAAGCCAACAAGGGTATGAAGCCTATCCAGGGCGAGATAAGCTCGGACGGGTATCTCTACTGCACCTTCGGCGACAAGGCGGGGCCCAATCAGGTGACCCGCGGCTCGGTGCAGAAGTACAGCATCGCCGACGGAACATGGACGGAGATAACCCCCGACTACGGCTACACCTGCGGCTACAGCGGTCTTTCGGTCAACCCCAACGACCCGAACATGATCGTCGTTACCACTCTTGACCTGTGGGCGGTTGTGGACAATGTGTTTACTTCCTTCGACGGCGGCAGCAGCTGGACGGGCATCTGGGATACCGAGTCCACGAAGAAGAACTACACCCTCGACATCAGCGAGAGCGAATGGCTCGACTGGCAGGGTCAGCTCAAACCGGGCTGGTGGATGACGGGCGTCGCGATAAACCCCTTCGACCCCGACGAGATAATGTACGGCACGGGCGCGACCCTCTTCAAGACCGACAACCTCACCAAGTGCAAGGACGAGCCCGTGAACATCTCCGTGGCGGCAAAGGGCGTTGAGGAAACGGCGATCTTCCAGTTCGTTTCGCCGAATCAGAACGATGAGAACGCCCCCGAGCTTTACAGCATCCTCGGCGACCTCTACGGCTTCCGTCACGACGACGTGAACAAGGCCCCGAAGGAGCATTTCGGCGACTTCAAGTCCACCTCGCTCGACTGCGCGGCGCTCGACTACAACTACGTCGTCCGTGCGACCGACGACGACAACGGCACCATCTGGTACTCGACCGACGGCACGGCAAGCTGGCAGGCAGTCGAATCGCTCCCCGACGACAAGAACTACAAGCTGAAAAAGACGGGCGGCACGGTGAAGCTGAGCGCGGACGGCAAGACGATACTGTGGCAGCCGGGCATCTCGGGTTCAAACGTGTGGCTGACCCACGACTTCGGCAAGACATGGGAGAAGCCCGACCTTCCAGGCGGCTGTCAGATAGAGACCGACAAGGTGAATCCCGACCGTTTCTACGCTGTTCACGACGGCAAGTTCTACGTGACCGCGGACAGCGGAAAGACGTGGGAGATAGCCGCGGAGATGCTGGTAGCGAACTTCACCTACATGGCGGCGCCCGACACCGAGGGCGACCTGTGGATAACGGTCGGAACAGGCGGCGTGTACTATCTCGACGCGGATGACGGCGGACAGCTGACGCGTGCTTCGGAGAACATCAACGACTGTCAGGCGCTCGGCATGGGAAAAGCGGCGGACGGTGCGGACTACATGACCTTCTATATGCTGGGCGAAGCCAACGGTGAGGGAAAAGGCGTGTATATGTCCACCGATAAGTGCGTGACATGGACGAGGATAAACGATGACACGCAGAAATGGGGCAACGTAAACAACTTCATCGCAGGCGACCCCAAGACCTTCGGAAGAGTCTATATCTCGACAAACGGCCGCGGCATAATAATGGGAAACAAAAAATAACACAAACATCCCCCACAAAAAACACAATCGCAAAACAAGAACAAGGAAGTGAACAGTAATGGCAGACTCAAACACAACAAAAAAAGCACTCGCGGACGGACTGAAGACCCTGATGGAACACAAACAGTTCGCAAAGATAAGCGTAGGCGATATATGCGAGACCTGCGGTATGAACCGCAAGAGCTTTTACTACCACTTCCGCGATAAGTACGACCTCGTCAACTGGATATTCTATACCGAGTTCGTGCAGGCGCTCAACTACCGCCCCGAGGATAACGGCTGGCAGCACCTGACCGACGTCTGCGGCTACTTCTACGATAACAAACGCTTCTACCGAAAGGCACTCCAGATCGAGGGGCAGAACTCCTTCAAGGACTACTTCCACGACATCCTTGAGGCGATTCTGCTCGAATACCTCAAACAATACTTCGGCAACGAAAAGGAGTCGGAGTTCGCGGCGGAGTTCTTCTCTGACGCAGTCATCTGCTCGATGATACGCTGGCTGACCTCGAAAGACCCCGTAAAGCCCGCGGAATTCACCGAACAGATACACAGCTGCATGAAGGGCGTCAAGGCATACAGACTTGGATAAACTTTTTTCAACAATTTATCCAAGGTATACCATTGAATAATCTAAAAAATTACCAAAAAACAGAGATTGTGTAAATAATAGCCACAAAAACTATTGACAAAAAAAGTAAATCGGGTTATAATTATATTATTGATGATGACCCGATATACACTGCTGACAGCTGCTTTCGGGCAGCTGTTCGCATTATGGGGAGATTTTTTTGAAAGGGGGAGATGTCTTGAACGATCACAAAGCAGACGCACAGGCGTGCCTGTTTACGATCTATCCCGTTCTCAGAAGAGCGATGTATGAGGCATTCGACAAACAGACCACCAAGGTCACAAGAACTCAGCAGATAATCCTGATAACGATGTCGGATATGGCTACGCTCAGTATGTCGCAACTTGCAAGAAAGATCGACACAAGCAACGAACAGGCTACTCGCGCCGTGACTCAGCTCGTGAACCTCGGATATATCGACAGGTTCCAGAACGAACAGAATCACCGCATCGTGAATATCAGACTCACTGAAAAAGCCATGCAGCTGCTCAATATCATCAACAGCACAGCCGAGGAGATACTCGCCGACCGCTACGGTCAGAACGGCTACTCGGACATAAAAAAACACCTCGGGGCACTGGCAGCAAGCTTCGGCAATTAAGAAGATCTATAATGACAACTGAAAAAAGGACGTTTCCGTCATCGGGAACGTCCTTGATTTTTTTGCATTATTCCTCGCGTTTTTCGACCACGGAGAAGGTGCGGTAGCGCCCCCACAGCTCGTCGGCAGGGTCGATGCCCTTCGCCTCGAACAGCTCCGACACGGTCACAAACTCATAGCCCTGCTCGGCGAGGGACGGGATTATTGTCTCCAGCGCCTCGACCGTCGCGAAGTTCTGCGGCTGGTCGTGCAGCAGGATTATCGCGCCGTCGCAAGCCTGCTCAAGGGTCTTGTCGATACGCTCCTGCACCGTCACCGCGCTGTCCCAGTCGTTGCAGCCGTAGCCCGAGATGAAGCAGAGGTCGATATTCTCATACATATCCATATTCACCGCGATATACGGCGGTCTGAAAAAAGTCGAGCCCTTGCCGATGATGCCCGTTATCAGCTCCTCGGTCTTTGAGATCTCTTCCTTCATCTGATCGGGTGTCATCTTGGTGAAGTACTCGTGCGTATATGAATGATCGGCGATCTCACAGCCCATGAGGTACGCCCTCTTCACCACCTCCGCGTTATCATCGTTGATATTCTGCCCGATGAGGAAGAAGGTTCCGACCGCGTCGTTTTTCTCCAGCAGGTCAAGCACCTGCGGCGTGCAGGTGGTATTCGGGCCGTCGTCGAAGGTCAGCGCGATGAGCGGTTTTTCGGGGTCGTAGGTATGCTCCTTCGGAACGAGCACCTCGGGTTCGGACGAGCTGTCCTCAGGTGTCGTTTCCGCAGCCGAGACCGTTTCGGCGGGCTTGTCCGCGGCTGACGTGCTCTCGCCGTCCGCGTTATCCGAGCCTGCGCAGCCTGATAACATCACAGCTGCGAACAGGATGGGGAATATTCGTTTCTTAATGTTCATTTTCTTCCTTTCGGTTTCTTGGTGGGTTTGTGCGGGTTTTGTTGATCGCTGACGCGATCTGGGGTGTTTCACTCGAATCGCTTCGCTCTCTCGCGAAAATAAAATCGGCAAATCGTGTGTTCTTGATTTGTTGGAGTTGGCTTCTCTTTCAGAGCCTTTCGGGACGTTTTTTCGGGATTTGCCGATTTTATATGTGGGATGTTCATTTGGCTCTCTTACGGGTCAAAGCCACATTCCCTGGGCGGGGACGCCGTCCCCGAGCCCCTGCTGGGGGAGCCTTTGTAGCCGTGCGCAGCTAAGGCGGGGGTCTCCCTCCCTCCTAAACTTTTTTAGACTCTGGCGTGTACGGGACGTTGGTGCGTTTTTTACAACTTCACTATCGAAACTGCTACTGCGCTTCTCGGCGCAAGCCGCAGCGTGCTGCCGTCGCGATGTATCATCTCATTGAAATTCGTTCCGCGCTTATACGGCGCATTGGTGTAGAAATCCACATTCCAGCCATACCCCTCGGGCAGCCACGGAAGCTCGGTCGGACATTCCTCCCAGTAGGCATTGAACGCGATAAACACCGCGTCCTCACAGCCGCGCTTGTCCCTGCCCGCAAACATTATGCCTATAACATGGTCGTCGTCGCGGAACGAATCGTTCCATGCGCGTGTGTTGTGTATGCTCACATCGGGGAACCCCAGCCCCGATTTCTCCGTGCTGTGCCTTATGACCTCGTGCTTCTTGCGGTAGGCTATCATGTCCTGCACGAAATCGTGTATCTCGCGGTATTTTTTCAGCCTCGTCCAGTCCAGCCACGATACCTCGTTGTCCTGACAGTAGGCGTTGTTGTTGCCGTACTGCGTGTTGCAGAACTCGTCTCCCGCATAGAACATGACCGCTCCCCTGCTGCATAGCAGCGCGGTGAACGCGTTCTTTATCATGCGCATCCTCAGACCGTTTATCTGAGGGTCTTTCGTCTCGCCCTCGACTCCGCAGTTCCAGCTGGTGTTGCTGTTGTCGCCGTCGGTGTTCTTCCAGCCGTTCTCCTCGTTGTGCTTGGTGTTGTAGCTGTAGAGGTCGTACATGGTGAACCCGTCGTGGCAGGTCAGGAAATTCACCGAAGCGTCCTGTCCTCTCAGGTCGGGGGGATACAGGTCAGTCGAACCCAGTATCCGCTGAACAGCCGCCCACGCCATGTTGTGGTCGCCCTTGAGGAAACAGCGCAGGTCGTCGCGGAAACGTCCGTTCCACTCAGCCCACCTGTTCCACGAGGGGAAACTGCCCACCTGATACAGACCGCCCGCGTCCCAAGCCTCCGCGATGAGCTTCGTTCCGCTGAGGATAGGGTCATACGCGATGGTCTTCAACAGCGGAGGATTTTCGAGGGGCGTACCGTCCTCTCGCCTGCCGAGTATCGAAGCAAGGTCAAACCTGAACCCGTCCACGCGGTACTCGATGACCCAGTATCTCAGGCACTCGATGATGAACTGCTGAACGATGGGGTGGTTGCAGTTCATGGTGTTGCCGCATCCGCTGAAATTGAAATACTTCCCCTCGGGGGTGAGCATATAGTAAACGTTGTTGTCGAGCCCCTTGAAGGAGAATATCGTGCCGTCCTCGTTTCCCTCGGAAGTGTGGTTGAACACCACGTCGAGGAACACCAGCAGACCGTTCTCGTTGCAGGTCTTGATGAGCCGTTTGAGCTCGTCGCCCTCGTGGTTGTACTCGACCGCGGAAGCGTAAGCGGTATTCGGCGCGAAGAAGCAGGTCGTATTATACCCCCAGTAATTCATCAGCAGACTGCCCTCATGCTGACGCTCCTCGTAAAGCTCGTCGAACTCGAATATCGGCATCAGCTCGATGGCGTTGACGCCGAGCTTTTTGAGGTAAGGTATCTTCTCGATAACGCCGTCGAAGGTCCCGGGGTTCGCCACTCCCGAGGACTTATGCTGAGTGAATCCGCGGACGTGCAGCTCATATATCACAAGGTCGCTGAAGGGTATCTCCTTTTTCTCGAAGGTGCCCCAGTCGAAGCTGTCGTTGACGACGCGGGCGTGATAGCCGTATCTCCGTCCCGACCTCGCCCCCCATACGCTCTGACCCGTAACAGCTCTCGCATACGGGTCAAGGATATTCGTATCCTCGTTGAAAAGCAAGCCTTTTTCGGGGTTATACTCACCCTTGAAGCGGTAGCAGTATTCTATCTCGTAAATATCGAGTCCGTATATCATTATCGACCAGGTGTCGCCGATGCGGTAGCTGTCGGGGATAGGCACGACCGCGAAGGGGTCAGCCTCTCCGCGGCGGAAAAGCACAACGGAACAGCCTGTCGCGTTAGCCGAGTGGATGGTAAAGTTTACTGCGTGGAGCATCGCGGAAGCGCCGTTGAGGGTATAGATACCCGGGCGGCAGTCAAAACCCGCGATCTTATCGGTAGCCTTATAGGTTGCGGAATTTTTCAAGTAGCATCACTCCCTGTCTGATCCTGTCAGATTTTTCTGTATTTCGGAAAACGGACTTGAAATCGGATAAGAGATGAGAAACGTAAGATATCGGAAAAAGGCATCGCTTCTCGATGTTTTTTCGGGTATCCCTATATACTATTATAAAGGATTTTCGGGTTTATTTCAATTGAACATATTTAATGAAAAAATCTGCGGATCTTTGTACAAGTGTTGACAATGGTTTGAATATTTGATATAATATATTTGTCAAATAATTTATCAGCGGCACTCCGCCGCTCTCGGACAAACGGCGGAGCTGCGGCTTTTTTCGCAAGTCAGGGAGAACTTTGGCAATAATGCAAGCAGGTGACGTTCAAAGACGCAAGCCGATCGCCGTGCGGTATTGCCTTAGTATCTGAAATCTATTATTCGGAGGTGTACTTATGCTGTACAATGAACTGCCTACACAGTGGCAAAGGATCTTTGAGCTCGAATGGGAATCCCTATGCATGGGAAGCAAGGCCATCGCTGCCGTTATCACTGATGAAAACGGCGGGATCATTTCCGAGGCTCGGAATATGACGGGCGAATCGCATATCCCGAACCCCAAGACCGCTCACGCCGAGACCGAGGCTGTCAGAAATCTCGACATCGACTGCTACCCGAACAAGTGGAACTATACCCTCTACTCGGGTCTCGAACCCTGCGTCATGTGCATGGGAACGCTCGTTATGGGCGGCATCCGCAAGGTCGAGATAGCCGCACGCGACGACTTCGGCGGCGCGATAGACCTGCTGACCGCCAACGATTTCCTCAAGAACAAAAACGTGCAGGTGGTCTGGCACGGCGAACTGCTCGGCGACATCCAGCGCGGTCTGCAAACCATGAGAGAACTTCTCTTCAACACCGACCGCGACAAGCTCGGACGTATGCTCAAAGACTTCTCGGTGTACAACAAGCGCGGAGTCGATGCGGCGATAAAGCTGGTGGATGACGGCTTCTTCGACGGGAAACAGCCTGCATACTACACCGCCGAGGAAGCGGTCAACGAGATACTAAACATCATCTCCGACTAAAAAACAAAAAAGAAAGAAGAGACCGATATGTCAAAAACAGTGATCGTAGCCGAGGGCGGCGCGAGCCGTACCGCTTATTCGGCAGGTGTCATGGACGCGCTGCTCGAACAGGGCTTCGTGTCGGATATGTTCTACGGGGTCAGCGCGGGAGCGGCTTTCGGCGTGTCCTACTGCTCGGGTCAGCAGGGGCGCAACCGCACCCTCGTCACCGACTATATGCCGACTCCGCAGTACTCGGGCGTGAAACATCTCGTGCGACCCGACAACCGCAGTTTCTACAACCTCGACTACGTTTACAGCAAAGTCCCGAACGAGCTTCTGCCGTTCGATTTTGAAGCGTTCGCGAAGTACAAGGGCAAGTGCGTCGCGGTCATGACCGACCTCGAAACAGGCGAAGCGGTCTACCCCGACATCCCCCGCGACGACAGGACGTTCACGCATCTGAGGGCGACCTGTGCGCTGCCGCTGCTGTTTCCGCCCATCGAGATAGACGGCAGGAAGTACATGGACGGCGGCATCGCGGATTCGATACCGTTCCGTCACGCGCTGTCCGAGGGCTGTGACAAGCTGATCGTGATACTGACGCGTGAGCGTGGATTCAGGAAGTCGCCCGAGCCGACGCTGAAGTTCATACTGAAAGCATTCAGGGCATATCCGAAGTTCTGTCATCAGATGATAACGCGTTCGGAGAGGTACAATGAGGACACAGCCGAGCTGGAGAAGTTAAGGCAGGAAGGAAAGGCGTTCATTTTCTATCCGAAGAAGGAGCTGTTATGTTCGCGGACGGAGTCCGACCCCGGCAAGCTGCTGCATTTATATGATTACGGATTCCGACATGGGATGTGGGCAAAAGACAGCCTTGCAGAGTTCCTGTCAAGATAGCACATCCGTCCCGTACACGCCAGAGACTAAAAAGTTTAGGAGGGAGGGAGACCCCCGCCTTAGCTGCGCACGGCTACAAAGGCTCCCCCAGCAGGGGCTCGGGGACGGCGTCCCCGCCAAGGGAATAAGGCTTTGACCCGTAAGAGCGCCAAATGAACATTCCACATATAAAATCGGCAAATCCCAAAGAAAACATCCCGAAAGGCAGCAAAAGAAAAGCCCACTCCACCAAATCAAGAACACACCGATTTGCCGATTTTATTTTCGCGAGAGAGCGCAGCGATTCGAGTGAAACACCCAAGATCGCGTCAGCGATTCCAAATCCCCACACAAACACAAAAAAGCAAAACAAAAACAGAGGTACCCCACCCGATACCTCTGTTTTTTGCATTTCCGCCCGCGAAAAAAACGAACAAAAAGCAGTTGTGCCTGCACGATAACACGCACAGGCACATATCCCTTAATTCTATAGAGTGTCATACGACCGCGGTCAAAAGAAAAGACCGCATGGCACATTCGGCAGCCGCCGTGCTGCCCGATGCCGAGGATGCCCGATGCTCCGCTGCCGATGCGAAGAACGAGCTGTTTCATATCCTTGAATATATTATAAACTATTAAATGACAAATGTCAATACCTTTCGGCACAATTTTTTCAAATTGTTACCCCAATAATAAATTTGTCGAAAACAATCGCAAATGTTGACAAATCGGATATTTGGTTGTATAATAGATATTGACAATTATTTCACAAAAGCGGCAAAAGATTTTGTCAGAAGGTGTGAACTAATTTTCGAGGAGGTCTATCAATGTCTAAAAACGGTTCCATCTCGGCATCGGTCATCAAGAGACTGCCGAGATATTACAGATTTTTGGGAGAACTGAAAAATCAGGGCGTGGACAGGATTTCTTCACGCGAACTCTCGCAGAGGATGCGCCTGACCGCTTCCCAGATACGGCAGGACCTGAACTGCTTCGGCGGCTTCGGTCAGCAGGGCTACGGCTACCATGTCGAAGAACTTCGCGAGGAGATAGGCAAGATACTCGGCGTTGACCGCTGCTTCAATACTATCCTCATCGGCGCAGGCAACCTCGGCAGGGCAATAGCTACCCACATCAACTTCGATACCCGTGGCTGCCGCCTGACTGCAATATTCGACAGCAACGAAAAACTCGCAGGGACTCCCGTCGGCGACCTCAGCGTGCGCCATATCAGCGAACTTGCGGATTACTGCCGCAAAAAAAACCCCGCCGTTGCAGTGCTCTGCATCCCGAAGGCCGCTACACAGGGCATCGCAGATACCCTCGTGAGCCTCGGCGTAAAGGCGTTCTGGAACTTCTCACACTATGACCTCTCCATCGGATATGACGATATCATCGTGGAAAACGTACACCTCGGCGACAGCCTGCTCACCCTTACTTACGGCGTGAACGTGCTGACTTCGGGTTCGGATGACGGCGCGGAGGACGAGAAATGAGCGGACAGCCAAGAGAGATAGAACGCAAATATATCATCGCCCGCCCGTCCGGGAGCGAACTTTCCGCTATAGACGGGGCGGTGCGCACCGACATCGTGCAGACTTACCTGTCCGTCCCCGAAAACGGCGCTAAACGCCGCGTCAGAAAACGCGGTACAAGGGAGTCGGGATGGGTGTATACCTATACCGAAAAGACTGACGTGGCTTTCGGGGAACGCATCGAGATCGAACGCGAGATAGACGAGGAGGAGTACCTGACGCTTCTTGCAGAGACTTCGCCGGACAGAATGCCGATAGTCAAGAGCAGGTATGTGTTCGTGTATGACGGACAGACCTTCGAGCTGGATATCTATTCGTTCAGCAGCGAGCTTGCAGTGCTGGAGATCGAGCTTGACGATATCGGGCAGGAGGTAAGGCTGCCGGACTTCCTGGAGGTCATCAGCGACGTGACCGGCGACAGACGGTATGACAATTCCTCGCTGGCGGCTGTTCAGCGGCTTGTGATGCCGGAAACGGAGTGACGGCTATGAAACGCAGGAATGATATAAAGAAGGTCGAGACGATCGTGCTGATCGCGGTGTTCGTCGTGATATCAGGCGTTCTGGTGGCGGTCATGGTGAGTATAGCACGTCAGTTCAGGCACAGGGTACAGCGGGAACATGAATCACGCCCGATCATCGTCACGACGGCTCCGGAGACAAGCTCGGTAACGGAGGAGACGGTCAGCGTGCCCGAGGAGACCGACCCCTCAAAGAACCTCGAACCCCTGAACGACGAGCTCCGCGATAAGATAGCCGTTTTCGACGGCACCTGGTCGGTGTACGTGAAACACCTCGGCACAGGCAAAGAACTGGTCATCAACGACCGCGAGATGTACGCCGCTTCCCTCATCAAACTCTACTGCATCGGCGCGATACAGCAGGCGGTCGAGGGCGGCAACCTCACTCAGGAAGAAGTCCGCGAAGACGAGAAGAATATGATAATGTACAGCGACAACTACGCCTTCGACGCGCTGGTTGAACTGCTCCCCAACGGCTATATCTCCGAATGGTGCGTCAAGCACGACTACTGGGAGACCCAGCAGACCCACGAACTCTCCAACGACTGGGCGTATCAGGTGCGCCGCACGGGTCTCGAAGACAACATGACCAGCGTGCAGGACACGGGACATTTCCTTGAGACCGTCTACAACGGCACCTGCGTTTCGGAGGAAAGCTCGGCGTGGATACTCAAACTGCTCAAAAAGCAGAAGACCCTCACCAAGATACCGAAGGGTCTGCCCAAGGGCGTCGTGTGCGCAAACAAAACGGGCGAGACCGACGACTACTGCCACGACGCGGCTATCGTCTACTCGGACGGCGGCGACTACATCCTCGTGGTCATGGTCGAGTCCTTAGGCTCCGCCTACAACTGCGACAGCGACATCGCCGAGCTGTCAAAGACCGTGTACAAGTACTTCAACCCGTAAAAAAAGTATGAACATTTGTAGCCCCCTCTTGACAGGGGCATGGCGATGTGATATAATATTTAAGTCTCAATGGACATTTATAACGATCTTACCATAGAACTACTGTCCGAACATTACTCTGATGGGCTTCTATGAGGAATAATATGTTTCGGAAGGAGGAGTTAAAGTGAAGGAAGGAATCCATCCCGTATACGAGGAGACCACCATTACCTGTGCTTGCGGCAACGTTATCAAGACCCGTTCGACCAAGAAGGATATCAAGGTGGAAATTTGCTCCAAGTGCCATCCGTTCTACACCGGTAAGCAGAAGCTTGTTGATACCGGCGGACGCGTTGACAGATTCAAGAAGAGATTCAAGCTCGACTGATAACAAAAGGCGGCAGTATATGCCGCCCTTTTTTTATAGATAATAACAGATGAATGATAAGTTCCGTCGGTGAAGCCGACACCTTATTTCTCATCTGATTTTTCATGCGGTTTTGACACGATTTTTGTCAAATTATCACCCTGGAGGTGTAATATTGTAAGATGGATGATTATCGGACGATACGCTCCGCCTGCGAGGGGGAGCTGGAGGAAAAGAGATCAAGGTTCATCGCTTCGCTGGTGCCTGTCACCGACGAGGAACAGGCGATAGAACACATCAACGCCGTCAAGTCGGCTAACAGAAAGGCGCGGCATAACGTCTACGCCTACATCCTGCGTGAGGGCAATATCAGTCGCTACAGCGACGACGGCGAACCCCAGGGCACGGGCGGAGTGCCCGTCCTCGAAGTGCTCAGAGGCAACGGTCTGACCGACGTCTGCGTGGTCGTGACCCGATACTTCGGCGGTATACTGCTCGGTACGGGCGGTCTCGCGAGGGCTTACTCGGGCGCCTGCAAGAACGCCGTGGCAGCTGCCGATATCATGGATATGTGCCGCTGCTCACGCTTCGACATCCGCTGCGATTACAACCTCTACGGCAGACTTTCACGCCTGCTGCCCGAACTCGGCGCAAAGACCCTCTCGGAAGACTTCGCCGACGCGGTCAGCCTTTCGGTGATAGTCCGCGCCGACAGCATCGCGGCTTTCAGGGAAAAGGTCACGAACGCCGCAAACGGCAAGATAGATATGTCAGAAACCACAGACCTGTTCGAAAATTTCGCATAGGATTTGTGCAGATATACAAAAATACATATTTTACAAAAATAAAAAAAGGGTAATTCGGCTCGGAATTTGTATAATAATATAGACACGCTTTTTTCAGGAGGTGTTGGTATGCTTCCAAGAGAGTCCTATGAACAGTTTGAAAAGCAGCTCCTGTGTGAGGATGCCTGCCTTTCGTCCGAGACAAAGGGAAGAGATCATCCGACCGCCCCGTGCGATCTGCGCACGGAATTCCAGCGCGACCGCGATAAGATCATCCACTGCAATTCCTTCCGACGGCTGAAGCTAAAAACTCAGGTGTTCCTCTCGCCCGAGGGCGACCACTACCGCACGCGCCTGACCCACACCCTTGAGGTCGGTCAGATAGCACGCACCATCGCTCGCGCTATGCGGCTCAACGAAGACCTGACCGAAGCTATCGCCATGGGTCACGACCTCGGACACACACCCTTCGGACACGCTGGCGAACGCGCCCTCGACAGGATAAAACCGGGCGGTTTCAAGCACTACGAACAGGGCGTCCGCGTGGTCAGCCTTATCGAGAATGAGGGCAAGGGTCTGAACCTTACATACGAAGTCCGCGACGGCATCCTGCGCCACACCAACATGATAGCCGAGACGAAAGAAGGCTACGTTGTGCGCTACGCCGACGTCATCGCGTACCTTAACCACGACATCGACGACGCCATCAGGGCAGGGATACTCAGCGAAAAACAGATACCCGACAGCATCACCGACGTGCTCGGCCACTCGAAGTCGGAACGCATCACCACCCTCGTCGCCGACCTCGTGTCCAACGGCGTGAAGCGCATGGAACTTTCCCCCGACATCGACAGGGCTTACTGCGAGCTTCGGGAATTCATGTTCGAGAACGTCTACCGCAACCCCACCTGCAAGGCCGAGGAAGCAAAGATACTCGGCATCATCGAGGGGCTGTACAGCTACTACTTCGCCGACCCGTCGCGTATGCCCGACCTCTACAGGACGCTGGCGGACGAGTACGGCAGAGAGACCGCGGTCTGCGACTACATAGCAGGAATGAGCGACAAATACGCCATCGACCGCTACGTTGACATATACGTCCCTGCGGCATGGAATCTCAGATAGATCAGAGGTGTTACGGGCATGGCTTTCCCCGAAGAATTCATCGACAGACTGAAATCCAACAACCCTATCGCTGATGTCGTGGGCGAAAGAGTCAGCCTGAAAAGGTCGGGAAACGACTACGTCTGTGTCTGCCCTTTTCACCCCGATAACAACCCTTCGCTGCACGTTCATCCCGACAGAGGGTTCTTCAAGTGCTTCGGCTGCAACATCGGCGGCGATGTCATCACCTTCGTCATGCAGTACGACAACCTCGGCTACTACGACGCCGTAAAGCTGCTCGCCGAACGCGCCAATATGGAGATGCCCGCCGACGACTACAACGGCAAACAGCGGTTCAACACCGAACGCCGAAAACGGCTCTACGAGATGAACCGTCAGGCCGCGAAGTTTTTCTACAGCCAACTGAAGACCAAAGAGGGCGAACGCTGCCTGCATTACCTTCACGTCACGAGAGGGCTCACCCCCGAGACGGTGAAGAAATACGGCATGGGCTTCGCGCCCAAAAGCTGGACGGCGCTGAAAAACCATATGATGTCCCTCGGCTATTCCGAGGACGAGCTTATCGACGCGAGGCTGATCTCGCGCTCGAAGAACAACACCAAAAACACGTTCGATTTCTTCGTTGACCGCGCAATGTTCCCCTTCATCGACCTGACGGGCAACATCCTCGGCTTCGGCGGACGAACGCTCTCGGACGACCCGCGAAAGTATGTGAACTCCGCGGACAGCCCGATATACAACAAAAAGAAATTCCTGTTCTCGCTGAACTTTGCGAAGAACACCGCGGTCAAGGAGCACAAGCTGCTGCTCTGCGAGGGCAACCTCGACGTTATCTCGCTTTATCAGGCAGGATTTCAGAACGCGGTGGCGAGCTGCGGAACAGCGCTGACCCCCGAACAGGCAAAGCTGATGCAGACCTACGCTCAGGAGGTCGTCATCTGCTACGACTCGGACGAGGCAGGACAGAAGGCCGCCGACCGCGCTATCGACATACTCGGTCAGGCAGGGCTCAAAACCACCGTCATCAAGATGAAGGGCGCGAAAGACCCCGACGAGTACGTGAGGAAATTCGGGGCGGCGGCGTTCAGAGTGCTGATAGACGGCGCTGACGGCGCGGTGAGCTTCCGACTCGCAAAGGCGAAGGCGGCTCAGGACATCGCCTCGGAATCGGGATGGGTGGCTTACAAGAACTCCGCCATCGGCATCCTTGCCGACCTGTCCTCCCCCGCCGAAAGGGAATTCCACGCCCACAAACTCGCCGAAGAACTCGGTATAGAATTCAACTCGGTCATGAGCGAGATAAACATAGAACTCGGCCGCCGCAGCAGGTCGCGGAAAAAACAGCAGCGGCAGGAGGAATTGAAGTTCGAGTACCGCCGCGACAAGGTCAACACCGAACGGTACACCCACTACGGCTTGTCGGACGCCGAGGAGATAGTTATCGCTTATCTCTACAGCAACCCCGACTTTCTACCTCAGCTGTCCGAGCTGACCCCCGACCGCTTCGTCACTCAGTTCAACCGCCGCGTGTATGAATTTATCACCGAACGGATGAAAGAGGGCGGCGACTGGTCGCTGACGGCGATGAACGAAATTTTCACCCCCGTGGAAATCGGCAAGATACTCAGCATGACCGAACGCGTCCGCGAAGAAGGCATAACCGCTGAGGTCGCAGGCGACAGCGCCGAAAAACTCCTCAGCAACAAACCCAGAAAAACCGCGTCCGAAACCAGCGACGACGAACTCCGCGCTATGTTCGGACAGTGAGGAGAGTGCGGGTCTTAGCTTCGCACAGCCGGAATCCCCCCCTTCCAAAGACTTTTAATATGCCGGACGATAGTTGTGTTTGATAAAATAGACTATCACCGCTTCAAGAGTGACCATCTGACAAATTCCGCAAATGATGCGTAAACCACCATCGACCGTCTTTTTGGCAAGGGACGTGCTATATAGTAGAAGAACCACAATATTCCCGACCAACACAAATCAGTAAAGAAGCACCGCAAGCCAAAAAGTATTAAAAGTTTTAGTGAGGGGGTTTTGGGGAAGACCCGCACCAAGAAAAAGCACCCAATGATAAAGTATAATGTAAAAAAATTTAGGAGAGGAAAATCGATATGGACAAGAAAAACATAATGGAGAACCTGCTTGAGCAGGGCAAGGCAAAGGGAAAGCTGACCACCAAGGAGATCAACGATGCGCTTGAGAAGCTCGACTACGATGTTGAGCAGATCGACCAGTTCTACGAGAGCTGCGAGCAGTTCCACATCGAGATAATCGACGACATCATGCCCGACGACGACCAGCTGATGCTCATCAATCCCGAGGACGAGATGTCGCCCGAGGACATTGACATCGGGCTTTCCACCGACGGCATCGCCATCGACGACCCTGTAAAGATCTACCTCAAGGAGATAGGCAGAGTTCCGCTGCTGACCGCCGAGGAGGAGATACAGATCTCCGAGAAAATGTCGGGCGGAAACGAAGCCGAAGCGGCGAAAGCGAGAAACAGACTTACCGAAGCGAACCTTCGACTCGTTGTCTCCATCGCGAAGAAGTATGTCGGCAGAGGCATGAGTTTCCTCGACCTGATCCAGGAGGGCAACATGGGTCTGCTCAAGGCTGTCGAGAAGTACGACTACACCAAGGGCTTCAAGTTCTCGACCTACGCCACATGGTGGATCCGTCAGGCTATCACCAGAGCCATCGCGGATCAGGCAAGGACCATCCGCATCCCCGTCCACATGGTGGAGACCATCACCAAGGTCAAGAAGGCATCGAGCCAGCTTCTGCACCAGAACGGCCACGACCCCTCGCCCGAGGAAATCGCGACCTATCTTGATATGCCTGTCGAGCGTGTACGTGAGATCATGCGCATAGCACAGGATCCCGTTTCGCTGGAGACACCTATCGGCGAAGAGGAAGACAGCCACCTTGGCGACTTCATCCCCGACGAGGACGCGCTCGCACCGCAGGAAGCGGCTTCGCAGGCGGCTCTGAAAGACCAGATCAATCAGGTACTCTCGACCCTTACCGAGCGTGAGGAAATGGTGCTGAGACTTCGTTTCGGACTCATCGACGGCAGATCGCGCACCCTTGAGGAAGTAGGTCAGCAGTTCAACGTCACCCGTGAGAGGATCAGACAGATAGAAGCAAAGGCTCTCAGAAAACTCCGCCACCCCAACAGGTCGAGCAAGGTAAAGGATTACCTCTTATAATTTTTTTCAGCCTATCCCGAAAGGAACATCAATTATGTATATCACTCTTGAAGCCGATTACGCAGTAAGGATAGTATCGGCACTCAGCCTGGACAGAGGCAGAGTTGACGCAGGCACGCTGTCGGAGCGCACCTGCGTGACACTGCGTTTCGCCCTGAAAATACTCCGCAAGCTCGTGGCATCCGACCTCGTCAGATCCTACAAGGGCAGTCAGGGCGGCTATCAGCTCAACAAAGAACCCGAGGAGATAACCCTCAGGATGGTCATAGAAGCTATCGAAGGAACATATTATTTCTCAAGGTGTCTCTCGCCCGACTGCGACTGCGGAAGAGGTGCCGACGGCATCTGCTGTTATCAGCGTGCCTTCGGCGAGATAACGAAGTCGGTGAGAGAACAGCTTGACAGCTATAATTTTGCCGAGCTTATCGCTCATTCCGAGGAATGGGGCGACGGTGAACAGCCGCCGCTGAACAGGTAAGGCTTCGGTACGGAGCAAAGGGAATGAAAGGAAAAGAGAAAAGAAAAAACAGCGAACAGAAAAATGTAAGGTACGTCTTTGACCCTCAGACGGGTCAGAGAGTACCCTACAAAGCGCCTGCCGAACGTTCGGAGACAAAGCGCGATGTGGTCACGGCAAGGACTGTGCCTTCGGGTACGGGAGACTCGCGCAGACCTGCAAAAAAACGGCGCACTCCCCCTCAGACGGAAGTTCCGCCGCAGACCGTGCGCCCGAGAAAACGCCGCCCCGACGGCGCGGTATCGGAACAGCCCGTCCCCCGTCCGCGTCCGCAGGAAGGCTTCGGACAGCTGCCCGAACAGGATCCCTACTTCCCCGAAGAGGAACAGCAGGCACCCGTCCGCCGCAAAAAAAAGAAGCACCCGAAGCTGAGAAAACTCTACATCACGGTGCTGATACTGGGTATCGTCGTGATACTCATAAACATCGCGTTCCTCTACTTCAGAGGACAGATATGGTTCAACGAGCCGAGAAAGCGCGACTACCCCGTGAGGGGCGCGGTCATCGACTCCGACCTTGGCGACGTGGACTGGGAGATAATGAGCACCCAGACCATCAGCTTCGTATACATCCGCGCCACAAAGGGCACGGGCTACGTGGATGAACAGTACTCGAAAAACCGCAAAGGCGCAAACAAGACCAAACTGCTCTCGGGCTACTATCACGAGTTCGACTTCTCCCGCGACGGCAAAAAACAGGCGGAGAACTTCATCGACAGTCTCGGCAGTCTCGACGGCAAGCTCCGCCCGATGGTGAAGCTGACAAGATACGGCGTCTACAAGCTCCACATGAAGGACAGCGAGAAAGTCCGCGACGAGCTCGAAGCCTTCCTCGGACGGATAGAGGAAGAGTACGGCAGACGGTGCGTCATCATGTGCGACAAGGACTGCTACGAGGAGTACGTCGAGCCCTACTTCAACAAGTACACCCTCTGGATGATAGACCACTTCTCCGAGCCCAAGGCAGAGACCAAATGGGCGCTCTGGGAATTCAACCCCCGTGTCCGCTCGTCGGGCTACGCGAACAAGAAGGTCTACTACGCAATGACCGTCTACCGCCGCGACAGGGATCTGGAAAACTTCAAGAAGAACTTCCTGATGGACCCGTCGTCGTAACAAGACACAATGACAATAATAACCCCCGTAAGTGTTCCGTCACTTACGGGGGTCATGTTATTCAAGCTCGAATGCGCCTGTGTAGAGCTGGTAGTACTTGCCCTTTTCTTCGATAAGTTTCTTGTGGCTTCCGCGTTCGATTATGCTGCCCTGTTCGAGCACCATGATGACGTCGGAATTCTGCACCGTTGACAGTCTGTGAGCGATAACGAATACCGTTCTGCCGTACATCAGACCGTCCATACCGCGCTGGACCAGCGCCTCTGTACGGGTGTCGATAGAGCTGGTCGCCTCGTCGAGTATCATTACGGGCGGGTCTGCAACTGCCGCACGCGCTATCGAGATGAGCTGTCTCTGACCCTGCGAAAGATTCGCGCCGTTGCCCGTCAGCATCGTGTTGTAGCCCTCGGGCAGACGTGTGATGAAGTCGTGGGCGTTCGCAAGCCTTGCGGCGGCGATGCACTCTTCATCGGTAGCTTCAAGATTGCCGTAACGGATGTTGTCCATAACCGTACCCGTGAACAGGTTGACATCCTGCAAAACGATACCGAGCGAACGGCGAAGGTCGTCCTTCTTTATCTTGTTGATGTTGATGCCGTCGTAGCGTATCTTTCCGTCTGCGATGTCGTAGAAACGGTTGATAAGGTTCGTGATGGTGGTCTTGCCTGCGCCCGTTGCACCAACGAACGCTATCTTCTCGCCGGGGTTCGCGTAGATGGAGACCTCGTGAAGCACTATCTTCTCGGGAACGTAGCCGAAATCCACTTCGTTCAGCTCGACCTTGCCCTCCACCTTCGTTAGAGTGGTGGTGCCGTCCTGATGCGGATGCTTCCACGCCCAGATGCCCGTGCGCTCCTCACACTCTTCCAGCTCGCCCGAAGCACCGAACTTCGCATTGACAAGGGTAACATAACCGTCATCCGCCTCGGGCTTTTCGTCCAGCAGGCTGTAGATACGTGTAGCGCCCGCCATCGCCATCGCAACGGCGTTTATCTGCTGGGACACCTGCGAGATGTTGTTGCAGAACTGTCTCGTCATGCCGAGGAAGGTAACGACCACCGCGATGTCGAGAGCGCCGCCCGAGAGCGAAACGTTCGGCACCTTCAGGGTGATGAGGACACCGCCCACAAAGGACATGAGTATGTACATGATGTTTCCGATGTTGCCCATGATAGGCATGAGGATGTTCGCGTACTTGTTGGCTTCGTTCGCGTCCTTGAAGAGGTCGCCGTTGATGGCGTCGAACTCCGCCTTGCTCTTATCCTCGTGGCAGAAGACCTTCACGACCTTCTGTCCCTCTATCATCTCTTCGATGTAGCCCTCGGTCTTGCCCAGCGCCTTCTGCTGTCTGATGAAGTACTTCGCGGAGTTTCCGCCAACCTTCTTTGTCACCATGAACATCACACATACGCCCACGCATACCAGAAGCGTCATCCACAGGCTGTAGTAGAGCATGACGATGAACAGCACCACAAGGGTAAGACCTGCGGTTATCGCCTGGGGAAGCGCCTGCGAGATGAGCTGACGCAGGGTGTCGATGTCGTTGGTGTAGTGGCTCATGATGTCGCCGTGGGGATGCTGGTCGAAGTAGCGTATCGGCAGGCGTTCCATGTGACGGAACATCTTCTCGCGCATCTTCGCAAGGTGACCCTGAGTAATGACTGCCATGTTCAGCTGCTGTGTCAGCGAAGCCGCGATGCCCAGCACATAAATGGCTATCATCGCCGCGAAAACAGGCGCAAGGTCATGCATACAGGCTTTCAGCGCTTCCTCGTAGGTAGAGCCGTCCTTTATCAGCTCCAGAGACTTCTCGATGACCGAGACGATGTTCTTGATGAACACCGAAGCCGCCGTGCCTGCCAGCGACGTGAATATCAGGCAGACGATAACAAGTACCATCCTGCCCTTGTAGTTTTTGAACAGGTCTCCGAGTATCCTGCCCATCTGGGGCTTCGGAGCGTTCGGGTCTTTAACATAAGGCTGTCTCGGCATGGTCAGCTCACCTCCTCATTCTGCTTGTTCTGAGAGGTGTAGACCTCTTTGTATATCTCGTTCGTTTCGAGCAGCTGCTCGTGAGTGCCGACAGCGTTGATATGTCCGCCCTCCAGCACGATTATCTGGTCTGCATCCTGTACCGAGGAAATGCGCTGTGCTATGATTATCTTCGTGGTATCGGGTATCTCCTCCGCGAACGCCTTTCTTATCAGCGCGTCGGTCTTGGTATCCACAGCGCTTGTGGAGTCGTCGAGAATGAGTATCTTCGGCTTTCCGAGCAGTGCTCTCGCGATACAGAGTCTCTGCTTCTGACCGCCCGAAACATTCGTACCGCCCTGCTCGATGTGGGTGTCGTACTTGTCGGGGAAGCGCTGTATGAATTCATCCGCCTGTGCGAGCTTGCATACGCGCTCGATGTCCTCATCGGTGGCGTTCTCGTCGCCCCAGCGCAGGTTCTCCTTGACAGTGCCCGAGAACAGAACGTTCTTCTGGAGCACCACCGAGACCTCGCCGCGGAGTGTGTTCAGGTCGTAGTTTCTCACATCCACGCCGCCGACCAGCAGCTCGCCGCCCGTAACGTCGTAAAGACGCGGTATCAGCTGTATCAGCGAGGACTTTGAGCTTCCCGTACCGCCGATGACGCCGATGGTCTGACCCGACTTGATGTGCAGGTCGATGTTTTCCAGCACGTTCTTGTCCGCTTCCGCAGAGTATGCGAACTTGACGTTGTTGAAGTCGATGCTTCCGTCCCTGACTTCCATAACGGGGTCGTCGGGATTCTTGATGGTGCTCTCGTCGTCGAGGACTTCCGCAACACGCTTTGCGGACGCTATCGACATGGTCACCATAACGAATATCATGGATATGAACATCAGGCTCATGAGTATCTGCATACTGTAGGTTATCATCGACTGCATATTGCCGACGTTGAGCTTTGTACCGCCAGAGCCGACTATCTGCTTTGCGCCGAGGTAGCCGATGCCCAGCATTGTCAGATGGATGCAGAACTGCATCAGCGGGGCGTTGAACGCAAGTATCTTCTCAGCCCCCGTGAAGTCGCCCTTCAGATCCTGCGAAGCCTTGTTGAACCTCTCGATCTCGTATCTCTCGCGCACGAAAGCCTTTACCACGCGGATACCGCTGACGTTCTCCTGCACGCTCTCGTTGAGGGCGTCGTACTTCTTGAACAGGCGGTTGAACAGCGGCAGAGCCTTCGCGGTCATGATTATCATTCCGATGACCAGAAGCGGCAGTACCATCAGGTACACCACCGACAGCGAAGGCGCCATGTAGGTCGCCATCGCCAGCGCGAATATCAGCATGAACGGACATCTTACCGCCACGCGGATTATCATCATGAATGCGTTCTGGATGTTGGTGACGTCGGTGGTGAGTCGTGTCACCAGCGACGAGGTCGAGAACTTGTCGATGTTCGCAAACGAGAAGTCCTGTACCTTATAAAAAAGGTCGTGGCGCAGGTTCTTTGCGAATCCGCAGGAAGCCCTCGCACAATAGTAGCCCGACAGCGCACCGCATCCCAGCGACGCGAACGCCATCACGAGCATCACGATACCGTACTTGACGACCATACCCATATCCGTGCCCTTTTCCAGAGCGTTGACGAGCTTCGCGCTCATCAGCGGGATGATACACTCAAGTATGACCTCAAGCATTACAAAAAGCGGCGTGAGTATCGTATCACGCTTGTACTCCCTGATACAGGAAGCGAATTTTTTTATCATTCTTCCCTTTCCTCCAATTCATACAGTTTTTTGCGCAGCATCCTGCACACCTCGAAAAACGTGTCGAGCTTTTCCTGCGGTATGTCCGCAGTCATCTCCTCCTCAAGCTGATCGAACTCCGCGATAAGCTCGCGGTTTCTCGCTCTTCCCTTCTCGGTGAGTATCAGCTTTTTGAGCCTCGCATCATGCGCCACAGACCTGCGCTCTATCCAGCCCTTCTGCTCCATCAGCTGTATCATCTTCGATACTGTCGCACGGCGCATACAGAACTTTTCCTCAAGGTCGCGCTGGAATACGTCGCAGTCGCTGTGCCTGTCGAGATACCCGAGTATCCAGCCGCCCGACCCTGCCACAGTGTCCTCCTCAGAGCTCTGCTTCGAGAGAAGCCTGCGGTGTATCAGGTTCGATATCTGCTTGACCTCCGCACCTACGTGCTGCTCCTTGAACTCCTCATGAGCGGCGCTCATATCGGGGTTTTTCTTCTCCACAATACCACCGTCCTTTCGGTTTGTCAGCATGGTAACTGTCACAAGGCTGATTGTCAGCCTGCTTACATTATTATAACAGACATCCCGACTTTTTTCAATTAAAGCCGCGCCAATTTTCTATGAACTTATCATGAACAAAACGTCCCATCCCCCCAACCCCGACCAAATTGTGCAACCGCACCAAATCCCCGCCCTCATATTTGTAAACTGTCACAACGAAAACATTACGATTTCTTGTTGGTTTTTTCGTAAAATCATGCTATAATAATTGATGACCATTAAAAAGTGCGGGTCTTCGCTGGGGGAAACCTTTCTGAAGAAAGGTTCTCCCCTTGCCGTGCGTAGCTAAGGCGGCCCCCATTCCAAAGACTTTTAATATGTCGTTTGTTAGTTGTGGTCGGGAAGATAGACTCTCTCTCCGCTTCAAAAGTGACCATCTGTCAAAATTCCGCAAATGATACGTTACGCACTCATGAGCGTCTTTTTGGCAAGGGGCTGACTATTGAAAAAAAGAACCACAAACTTTCCTATCAACTCAAAGTAAGGAAGAACAACACCCCTTGCCAAAAAGTATTAAAAGTTTTAGGAAGGGGGTCTGGGGGAGAACCCTTTTTTAAAAGGGTTTCCCCCAGCCAAGCCCCGCACTCATGAACAGAACGTGAGGTATGAGATATGGAGCAGGAGATAAGAGTGCGGAAGTGCGGGTGCTGCGGTAAGGTGTTTACGGCGGCGCTGCCCGAGAGCTCGAAGCAGGCGGGGGACTGGTTCGACCTTGACCAGCGGCCGCCCGAGCCGATGCGTTCGGAGATGTACCGTCAGATATTCCGCTGTCCCGAGTGCGGATTTTCCTTCGGGCCGCGTGACCGAAGCATCCCGAGGGAGTTTGTCGGATCGGAAGAGTACCGCAGCTGTGAGGGCAACCAGCTGCCCGTCGGGATCGGTGCGGACTACTACCGTTTCGGCATGACGGTCTTGCGCGAGGGCGACAAGGCGACGGCGTTTGCGTCGTTTCTGCGTGCGGCGTGGGCATTCGACGACAAGAATGACAGCGCGAACGCGAAGAAGTGCCGTCTGCGCTGTGTCCGTCTTGCGGAAGAAATGCCCTGTGAGAGCGCACTTGACGCGGTCGTGAGGGCGGACATCTACAGGCGTGCAGGCTGTTTTTCGGAGCTGCCGAAAGAGCTGACCGAACAGCGCTACCCCGACGAGCTGACACGGCTCGTGATGCAGTTCGAGGTCAAAAAAGCCGCCGAAGGGGACGAAAAAGCCTACACCCTCGAACAGTGCTTCACCGAGCTGGGCATAAAAAGATGAGCGCCGTTGACTACAGGACGACCCCCGTCACCACCTACACCTACGCCGACCTCGAAAAGGAGTATCTTGCGCTGGACAAGCTGTTCTGGGACGAGTTCGATACGGACGATGACCGCGGCGACGAGATACTGAACATCCTCGGGCTGAAACGCAGCTGCGACAGGTCCGTCCCCTACTGCTTCACCGAGAATATGATGATACTGACCCTGCGCTACATACGGCAGGCGCGGAGCGGCGGCAATCCGCACCTCGACACCTGGGGGATGTTCCACGACCCGTTCTACGTGTGGAGTCTGTACTATCAGTACCGAAACGCCGCCGAACAGTACCGCGGCGAAAAAATGGCGCACGGCTTTTCCGATGAGGACATCAGACAGCTCGACGAGGACATAGAGCTGGTGCTGGATTGGTTCGCGGAGAACGCCGTCGAGGGCTTCGAGCCCGAAGCGGAAGAGGACGAGTCCGACTTTTTCGATGACGAGGACGACTTCGTCGGTCAGCCTTCCGAGCCGCCTGTCATCGACGAGCGCATCGGCTTTTTCATCCCCCGTTGGAAGCTCAGCGGCACCGAAAAGGAACAGCGGCAGGTGCGGCTCAGCATCTCCGAACGCCGCCGCATCGAGGATACATACTTCATCCCCGAGATCCGCACGGCTGCCGTGTGAATCTGCATTTATCATGACAATTTCAATACAAAGGAGTTTTTATTATGTTTACTATCGCAAGCATTTTCAGCAGCAATATGGTGCTGCAAAGAGAAAAATGTATCACCGTCTGGGGCGAAGCCGATGACGGCGCAGTCATCACCGCCGAAATAAACGGTTCCCGCGGCGAAGGCACGGCTCACGGCGGCAAATGGTCGCTTTCACTGCCCCCGATGCCCGCAGGCGGCCCTTACGAACTCACCGTTTCCTGTGGCAGCGAGAGCAAGACCTTCACGAATGTCATGCTGGGCGAGGTGTGGCTCTGCGGCGGTCAGTCGAATATGGAGCTTGAACTCCGCAACTGCAAGGGCGGCAGCGAAGTCCTCAAGGACCTGACCCCCGACTGCAACGTGCGCTTCTACTACACCAACAAGCGCGGCATCATCGACGAGGATTTCTACGAGGCCGAGCGCAACTCCGCATGGAGCGAGGCAGGCAGCGAGTCGTCGAAGGCGTGGAGCGCAGTCGGCTTCTTCTTCGCGAGAAAGCTGGCGAAGGAGCTGGGCGTGACCGTCGGACTCGTGGGCTGCAACTGGGGCGGCACTTCGGCATCGGCGTGGGTAGACCGCGAGACACTCGCCGACTCTAAGCAGACCGTTTCCTACCTTGAGGACTACGACAAGGCGATAGAGGGCAAGAGCGTCGAGCAGCAGATAGCCGAGTACGACGCCTATGCCGAGCGTATGCGTCAGTGGAACGAGAAGGCTTCAGTCTACTATGCGGAGAAGCCGGGCATCACCTGGGACGAGCTGGCCGTACTCATCGGCAAGAACGAGTATCCGGGGCCGATGGGCTGCAAAAACGAGTACCGACCCTGCGGACTTTACGAGACGATGATAATGCGAGTATGCCCCTACACCCTGCGCGGATTCCTCTACTATCAGGGCGAGAGCGACGACCACAAGCCCGACAGCTACTACAAGCTCTTCACCGCGCTTATCGCACGCTGGAGGGAGATATGGGGCGACGACGAGCTGCCGTTCATCATGGTACAGCTGCCGATGTTCAAATACGAAGCCGACCCCGACCATCGTCACTGGTGCAAGATACGCGAGGCGCAGATGAAGGCATTCAGGACGGTAAAGAACACGGGCATCGCGGTCATCAGCGACTGCGGCGAGTTCAACAACATCCATCCCGTGGACAAGGTACCTGTCGGCGAGAGGCTGTGTTTACAGGCGGAGAAGCTGGTATACGGCATGGATGTAGACGCATTCGGCCCGATGTTCAGGAGTGTAGTATTTGAGGGAGAAAATGCGAAGTTGAGTTTCGACCATGCGGAGAGTGGATTTGAAGTCAAGACCGAGAAGGTTATCGGATTTGAGATCGCGGGAGATGATAAAGAATTCACGGAAGCGGAAGCCGAGATAAACGGCAGTAATATAATCGTACATTCGGAGAAAGTGAAGACCCCGAAGTATGTACGATATGACTGGTATAACTGGATAGAAGTAAGCCTGTTCGGAAAGAACGGCATCCCCCTCGCACCCTTCACGACAGAGCGCTAAAGAAGTCGTTAAGAACCCAAAAACGCACACCGTCCCGTCCTCGCCAGAGACTAAAAAGTTTAGGAGGGAGGGAGACCCCCGCCTTAGCTGCGCACGGCTACAAAGGCTCCCCCAGCAGGGGCTCGGGGACAGAGTCCCCGCCAAGGGAACATGGCTTTGACCCGAAAGAGAGCCATCATCCCCCCACCAAATATAAAATCGGCATTTCCCGAAAATCGAGGAAAAGAACTCCGCATGAAAGTGTAGCTCAAACAACCTCTCGAAGCGTGAAATGCCGATTTTATTTTGCCAAAAGAGCGAAGCGACTTTTGGCAAAGCCCCCAAAATCGCGCCAGCGATTTCTACAGACCATGCACAAACACAGCCATACCGAAGGATGCTTTTGATATTGCCCCCCCTCTTGCCTTGTCGCACCTTCGGCGCGAGGGGGGTGTTTCACTCGAATCGCTTACGCTCTCTCGCGAAAATAAAATCGGCAAATCGGTGTGTTCTTGATTTGTTGGAGTGGGCTTTTCTTTTGGAGCCTTTCGGAACGGGTTTTCGGGATTTGCCGATTTTATGTTTGTAGGGGATGTTGGTGCGCTTTGGCTTCAAAGCCACATTCCCTTGGCGGGGACGCCGTCCCCGAGCCCCTGCTGGGGGACCCTTTGAAAAGGGTCTCCCCAGACCCCTCCTAAACTTTTTTAGACCCTGGCGAACACGGGACGTTTGATGTATATCCACAATTGTTTTCGCCATAAGTATTGTTCTTAATTATTTCACGTTCCATTATTAAAATATCCCTTTAGCTATGCTATAATTATCCTTGGAATATCGCCCCGAAGAAATTTATATGTCAAAGGATAGATGACCATGATTAAAATTCAGATACCTGCTACAAGCGCAAACCTCGGCGCAGGCTTCGATGCCCTCGGTCTCGCTCTCGATTACTATAACTACGTCGAAATGGATGAGTCCGATACTCTCGATATCGCTTCCGCAGATGACGTTCAGATCCCTACCGATGAACATAACTTGATCTATGTATCCGCTAAAGACCTCTTCGAGGTGTGCGGAAAATCCTTGAAAGGCCTCTACCTCCGCCAGACTAACTCCATCCCTATGGCAAGAGGCCTCGGCTCCTCCTCCGCTTGCATCGTCGCAGGCCTCGTCGGCGCTAATACCCTCCTCGGTTCCCCTCTCACTACCGATGACCTCGTTGACCTCGCCGCTCAGATTGAGGGTCACCCCGATAATACTGCCCCCGCTCTCCTCGGCGGTATCGTGACCGCTGTATTCGACGGCAGAAAAGTTCATTGGGTAAAACAGGAGGTCTTCACAAAACTTAAATTCGTCGCTATGATACCCGATTTTGAACTTAAAACTGAGGACGCAAGAGCTTGCCTCCCGAAAGAAGTCCCCCACCGCGACGCTGTCTATAACCTCTCCCGCGCTGCCCTCTTCTCCGCTTCCCTCCTTACAGGTAAGTTCGAGAACCTCCGCACCGCTGTTCACGACCGCCTCCATCAGCCTTACCGCATGGAACTTATCCCTAACTGCCGCGAGGTGTTCGATATAGCTTATACTCACGGCGCTTACGCCGCTTATATCTCGGGCGCAGGTCCCACCGCGATGGCGATAGTTGACGAAAACAATACCTACTTTGCAGGCAAAATGCGCTTCTCCCTCGAAAACGCAGGCCTCAGCGGCTGGCAGGTCAAAGAACTCCACATCGACAACCAAGGCACCAAACTGATATAAAAACCAAAGGCACTCCTGTTCCACACAGAAGTGCCTTTAATATTTCCTCTCTCAATAAATGGCGAGAGCCAAATGTCCCCCACACATCCAGACAACACCAATATCAAAAGGGTTTCCCCGGTTAATGCTCTCACTCACAAACAGCCGCAGCAGCGATCTTGTAGATCTCGGTAACGTCAGCGGCGGAGAGTTTGACGAAGCCGCCTGTTCTGCCGTCGCCGATGCCGAACTTCTCCACGAGGGCAGGGATGTCCTTTGGGTCGGCGCCCAGCTCGGCGAAATTGATCGGCATACCGATGTCGTGCAGGAAACGCCTGAACGCGCGGATGCCTGCAAGGGCGGTGCTTTCAGGGTCATCGAAGTTCATCGCACAGCCGAACACCCTCGTCGCCATCTGGCAGAAGCGCATAACGTCGTGCTTGTAGACGAACTCCATCCACGCGGGCATGATGACCGCAAGACCTGCGCCGTGAGCACAGTCGTATAGGGCGGAAAGCTCGTGCTCGATGCCGTGGCTGTTCCAGTCCTGCTCCCTGCCGACGCCCACCACATTATTGTGCGCGACAGTGCCTGCCCACATTATGTTTGCGCGAGCCTCGTAATTGTCGGGGTCAGCGATGACGCGGGGAACTTCCCTCACCATCGTGCAGAGCACCGCTTCGCAGAGACGGTCGGTGATCTCGACCTCACGGGTGTTGGTGAAGTACCTCTCGAAAACGTGCGCCATTATGTCGGTCGCACCGCAGGCGGTCTGGTACGCAGGCAGTGACTGCGTAAGCGCAGGATCCATCACCGAGAACCTCGGACGGAGCAGGTCGGAACCCGTGCCGCGCTTGAGCTTGCCGTCCTCCTTCGTGATGACCGAGTTGCCCGAGCCTTCGCTTCCTGCGGCGGCAATGGTCAGAACGGTCGCGACGGGCAGAGCCTTCTCGGGGTGCTTTCCGCTGTACAGATCCCAGAAATCGCCGTCGTAGGGAACGCCGATGGCTATCGCCTTCGCGGAGTCGATGACCGAACCGCCGCCCACCGCCAGTATGAAGTCTATCTTCTCGGCGCGTACCAGCTCGATACCCTTATAAACAAGCGTGTCGCGGGGGTTCGGCTGAACGCCGCCCAGCTCGCGGTACTCGATGCCGCTCTCCTCAAGGGACGCCCTGACCGTGTCCAGCAGACCCGACCTGACCGCCGAGCCGCCGCCGAAGTGGATGAGCACCTTACTTCCGCCGTACTTCTTCACGTAGCTGCCCGTTTCGGCTGCCCTGCCCTTTCCGAACACGAATTCCGTGGGGCTGTAAAAGTTGAAATTCTCCATAGTAACCTCCTCTGGTCTGTTTTTTGGCTTGATTCTATATTACCACATCTTCGGGAAGAAATCAATAGGGGAAACAAATAAAGATTGACATTTGTTATTAGTCCGACTGCACAAAAAAAGTAGTCGGATTTTGTGTGTAAAGTTTGCATTAGTTACAAAATTTACCTTGACATATGACTTGTTTTGTGATATAATATAGATAATTTAAGATTCGGTAATATTTTATTAACCACACATCCGCTAAAAATGCTGATAAAACGGAGGTGCAGCCCATGAATAATTCCGAGAAAAGGGTAAAGACCAGCAAACGAAATTTCGTACTGGCACTCATACTTCTGCTTCTGACCAACGTCGTGACCAGCGTCACCCTCGTTACCATGTCGAGAAAGACCCTCAGACAGCAGATAGAACTGCATATGCTCGACATCTCAAACACCGCCGCTTCGATGATAGACGGCGACACCATCGCGGAAATGACCAACGCAGATGTTGGCTCGCCCGAATATGAGGCTTTGCTCTCAGAACTGCGTAAATTCCAGACAAACATCAACCTTTCCTACATCTACTGCATCAGACGTGAGTCGGAAGACAAGTACATCTTCGTCATCGACCCCGATATGGAAGACCCTGCCGATTTCGGTGAGGAAATTACCATCACCGACGCACTAAGGAGCGCCGCGGGCGGCAGAGCCGACGTGGAAAAGACCCCCCACTCGGATGACTGGGGACGCTTCTACTCGGCGTACAGCCCCGTGTTCGACTCGAAAGGTCGGGTCGCAGGGATAATCGGCGTTGACTTTAACGCCGACCGTCTGGACAAGACCGTCAGCTCGAACAAGGCTGTTGCGATAATCCTCACCATGGTGGCTATGACTCTCGGTATCGTGCTGTCCTTCATCATCATGTCCCAGAACCGAAGGAGATTCTACGAAGTTCTGGTGAACCTGAAAGAACTCGACCGCGAGACTCAGAGGCTTGACAGCATCATCATGCAGAGCTCCATCAAGAAGCTCGATATGCTGCCCAAGGGCGAGAGCGAGCTTCTCAGAACGCTCGCGTCAGGCGAGGATCAGAAAAAACTCCCCGGCAACGAGTACGAGGAGCTGAGCGACAACATCGAGTCGGTCTACAAGAAGCTGAAAAAGTACCTCGACTACATCAACCGCGAAGTCTACACGGACGAGACCACGGGCGTGAACAACAAGGCGGCTTACCGAAAGGCGATACTCACGCTGGACACGAGCATCACGACGGACAAGGCGGATTTCTCGGTGGCGTTCTTTGACATCAACGGCATCAAGAGGATATACACCCACTACGGCTACGAAGCGGGCGAGCGCCTGATGTACGAGTGTGCGAAGATACTGCGAAACGTTTTCGGCAAGAGCAACATCTACCACATCACGGGCGACGAGTTCATCGTGCTTCTTGAGAAGGCGAACTGGTACGACATGGAGAAGTACTTTGAGAAGTTCGACAAGGCGATAGACCAGTACAACAGTGAGCATCAGACGGACAATCGGCTTTCGGTATCGAAGGGAGTTGCAACGTTTGACGCGGAGAAGCACAGGAGTTACAGACAGGTATTCATCGAAGCGAAGGCTGACTGTGACCAGAACAAGATAAGATTTTACAAGGACACCAGAAAATGATGTCCCATCCGCCGTATACCGTCCCGAGGAAACACTCGGGGCGGTATTATTTATGCACGAAAAAACGAAGCGCAGGACGAAGTCCGTCCGCTTCCGCACCCCCGCACACAGCCGATATGCACCTCGCCCTCAAAAAATTCACATCATCACTTTACCATATCACTATGACTTTTTCCATATAGGTTCCAATGCCCCCGAAACCTATCGGATCATATATGTGTTAAACAGAATAATATATGTTGTAAAAAGCATATAAATTAAATCAAAATTTCACAAATAAATATATTGAAAGTTCATAAATCTTGTGCTATAATATACTCGCAGAGGCGAAGTAAACGTTTACTCAGCCTCGGAAATATACAAGTAAAAGGAGCAAAAGAAAATGGCAAACAAGATCATGAAAAGAACTCTCGCAGGCGCACTCGCAGTTCTCAGCGCAGCAGCATACCTTCCTGCTACCGCAGTGAACGGAACAGTCTTCGCAGACACCGCTATCACCGCAAGCGCAGATGAGAACTTCGGCGATTTCAGCTACACATTGCTCGAAGATGACACTGTCGAGATCACTAAGTACAACGGCAACGGCGGCGATGTTACCATCCCGTCCGATATCAACGGAAAGACCGTTACCAGCATCGGCGATAAGGCTTTCGCTACAAACCAGACCGTTACCAAGGTCGTTATGCCCGATACCATAAAGACCATCGGCGCTAACGCATTCCTGCTCTGCACCGAACTCACCGAGGTAGACATCTCCAACACCACTACAGAGATCGGCGAATTCGCGTTCTGCAAGTGTACTTCTCTTAAAAGAGTTATCATCCCCGACAGCGTTGTTACACTCGGCCGCGGCGCATTCGCAAGATGCGAATCCCTCACTGCTGCTGTCATCTCGAAGAACCTCACCGCTATCAAGGAAGGTACTTTCGAGTTCTGCACCAGCCTTCCGTCCGTGACCCTTCCCGAAAGCCTTACCACTATCGAAGGCTTCGCTTTCCAGGGCTGCACAAGCATGACTAAGGCAAATATCCCCGAGTCTGTTACCACCATCGGCAAGAAAGCATTCAACAACTGCTCCGCACTCCTCGCTGTCGTTATACCCGCAAACGTTGAGGTCATCTCCGAAAGCGCCTTCAGCGGCTGCAAGACCCTCGACAAGGTATACATCCAGAACGGTACCACCACTATCGGAAAGGCTGCATTCTCCAACTGCGAGAAGCTGCCGAAGATCATTCTCCCCGATACCGTTACTTCCGTAGGCGAGAACGCTTTCGCTAACTGCAAGGCTCTCGAATCCGTTAAGCTCTCCGAAAATATCACCGAGATCGGCGCTAACGCATTCACCAACTGCATCAAGCTCACAAGCGTGAACCTCCCAAAGAATATCAAGACCATCGGAAAAGGTCTCTTCATCTTCTGCCCCATTACAGAGATCACCATCCCCGAGGGCGTTGAGACTATCGAGGACTTCGCATTCTACGGCTGCAAGTCCCTCACAAAGATCTCCATCCCGAAGACCGTTACTTCCATCGGAAAGAACGCTTTCAGCTACGACCCCGCACTCACTGACGTTTACTTCACAGGCACAAAGGCTCAGTGGGAAGCTGTTGCCATCGACGAGAACAACGATGCTCTCACAGCTGCAACGCTCCACAGCACCGAGTCTTCAAACTACCCCAAGGTAACATATCAGACCGCCAAGAACGCCCTGAGACTCAACTGGACTGCCGTTCCGAACGCACAGGCATACGTTGTAGGCTACTACAGCGCAGGCAAGTGGAAGATACTGACTCAGGTATCCGCTTCGATAACTACTTTCACCAAGACCAAGATACCCGCAGGTACTTACAAGGTCGCAGTAGTTGCAAAGATCGGCGGAGAATGGGATATCTCCAACTTAGCTAAGAGAGCTGTCATCGTGACTATCAAGTAAATTACCTTTTTTCATAACCAGACCAGACAAGGGGCTGCTGCCGACTTCGGCGACAGCTCCTTGTTTCGCGTTCGGGCGCGGGATGTGGTTTTGTTGATTATCACAATTACAAGTCTGTTTTTTAGGGTGTTATTTGTACCAACTGTAAAATGTGCATTCTGATTTATATAAACCGCTTGACAAATTATTAGTTTGTGCTATAATTTTATATAAAGAGAAAGTACAGGACGAAAGGAGCGGACAGGAATGGGAAAAAGCGTTTACAGTATCGTTCTCAGCGACGAGGTCGTGCAGGAGATCGACGACCTTGCATATCGGCTGGGTACGAACCGTTCAAAGCTCATCGACCGCATCCTTGCGGAGCGGGTCAACTGCATCACCCCCGAGATGCGTATGCACGAGATATTCGGGCTGGTGGAGCAGGCGCTGGGGTCGGCGTTCCTGATGTCGCCGCAGACTTCCGACTCGGTGCTGGCGGTGAAGCGTGCGCTGAGGTTCAAGTACAAGCCGACGATGAAATACTCGGTGGAGCTGACGCGGAGCTTTTCGGGATGCGTCGGGCGGCTGAGAGCAGGGATACGCACACGAAGCGAGGAGCTCACGGCGCTGTGCATGGGTTTTTTCGAGTACTGGAGCAGGCTGGAAAGGGCGGCGCTGGGCGAGTTTTTCGAGGGCGGTTTCCCATGTGAGCTGATACAGAACGGATATGCAAGGGATTTTTACGAGAGCGGCGAGGGCGAACTCAGCAACCGCGAGATCGCCGACGCGATAACGGCATACATCGGGGCGCTGGACAGAGGGCTGTCGCTGTGGTTCGAGAACGCCGACAACACCGAACTGGCGAAGCATCAGGCAAAGCAGATATACACGGCATACCTGAGCAACAGAAAACAGCTGCTTTAGAGCAGACATCTCAAAATGATACATCGGAAATAACATAAACAAAAAGAGACCACCCGAAAAGGAGAGAGAACTATGAATGTGAACAAGCTGACAAACAAATCAAAGGACGCTCTGCAAGCCGCTCAGACCGTTGCGGCGAGATACTCGAACCAGACCGTCGATCAGGAACACCTGCTTGAAGCGCTGACTTCGCAGGAGGACGGCTTCGTGCCCGAGATATTCCGCGCACTGGGCGCCGACCCGACAGGCGTTGCGAACGCGGCGGATGCGGCTGTTGCGAAACTGCCGAGGGTGCAGACTTCGGCTTCGCAGGACAATATCTACATTTCGAGCGAGCTGAACCGCGCTCTTGCGGAAGCAGAGACAGTCGCTGACAGGATGCAGGACAGCTACGTTTCGGTGGAGCACATCCTGCTGGGTATGCTCGAAGCCCCGAACAGCGCTGTGACAGAGATATTCAAGGTGTTCGGCATCACGAAGGAGAAGGTGCTGACCTCGCTGAAAACTCTGCGCGGAAATCAGCAGGTGACTTCGCAGGATCCCGAGGACACATATAACGTGCTGAAAAAGTACGGTCAGGATCTGGTGGAGACTGCCCGCGCAGGCAAGCTCGACCCCGTTATCGGGCGTGACAGCGAGATAAGAAACGTCATCCGCATCCTCTCGCGTAAGACAAAGAACAACCCCGTGCTGATAGGCGAGCCCGGCGTCGGCAAGACAGCCGTAGTCGAGGGTCTTGCACAGCGTATAGTCAAGGGCGACGTGCCCGAAAATCTGAAAGACAGACAGGTGTTCTCGCTGGATATGGGTGCGCTCATCGCAGGCGCGAAGTACCGCGGCGAGTTCGAGGAAAGGCTCAAAGCCGTATTGCAGGAGGTCAAGAAGAGCGACGGACGCATCATCCTCTTCATCGATGAGCTGCACACCATCGTCGGTGCAGGCAAGACCGACGGCGCTATGGACGCGGGCAACCTGCTGAAACCGATGCTCGCAAGGGGCGAACTGCACTGCATCGGTGCGACCACCCTCAACGAGTACAGAGAGTATATCGAGAAGGACGCCGCGCTCGAAAGACGTTTCCAGACGGTGCTCGTTGCGGAGCCCGACGTTGAGGACACCATCGCGATACTGCGTGGTCTGAAGGAGCGCTACGAGGTGTTCCACGGCGTGAAGATTCAGGACGCGGCGCTCATCGCGGCGGCTCAGCTGTCCGACAGGTATATCACCGACCGTTTCCTGCCCGACAAGGCCATCGACCTCATCGACGAAGCCTGCGCACTCATCCGCACCGAGATGGATTCGATGCCGACCGAGCTGGATGAAGTAAGGCGCGAGATCATGCGCCACGAGATCGAGGAAGCCGCCCTCAAAAAGGAGACCGACAAGCTGGCGGAAGAACAGCTCGAATCGGTACAGAAGGAACTGGCGGAACTCCGCGACAGGTTCAACAGCATGAAGGCGAAGTGGGAGAACGAAAAGAGCGCTATCACGGGCGTTCAGAAGCTGCGTGAGGACATCGAGGCCTGCAACGCCGAGATCGAAAAGGCGGAGCGTGAGTACGACCTTGAAAAGCTCGCCGAGCTGAAATACGGCAGGCTCCCCGAGCTGAAATCACAGCTGGAGGAGAAGGAGAAAGCCGCCGAGGAAAGCTCGGGCAGCAACACCCTGCTCCGCGACCGCGTCACCGACGAGGAGATCGCACGCATCGTCGGCAGGTGGACGGGCATACCTGTCTCGAAACTGATGGAGGGCGAGCGCGAGAAGCTGCTGACCCTCGGCGAGACGCTCCACAAGAGGGTCATCGGGCAGGACGAAGCGGTGCAGAAGGTCACCGAAGCGATCTGGCGTTCGAGGGCAGGCATCGCGAACCCGAACCAGCCCATCGGCTCGTTCCTCTTCCTCGGACCTACGGGCGTCGGCAAGACGGAGCTGGCGAAGGCGCTGGCTCAGGCGCTGTTCGACGACGAGCGCAACATGGTGCGCATAGATATGTCGGAGTACATGGAGAAGTTCAGCGTGAGCAGACTGATCGGAGCGCCTCCGGGATACGTGGGCTACGAGGAGGGCGGTCAGCTGACCGAAGCGGTTCGCCGCAGACCCTACTCGGTAGTGCTTCTCGACGAGGTGGAGAAGGCGCATCCCGATGTGTTCAACATCCTGTTGCAGGTGCTTGACGACGGGCGCATCACCGACTCGCAGGGGCGGACGGTGGACTTCAAGAACACCATCATCATCCTGACCTCGAACCTCGGTTCGCAGTCGCTGCTGGAGGGCATTCAGGAGGACGGCACCATCGCGGAGAGCGCGAAGAGCGAGGTCGAAGGGCTGCTGAAGCGCAGTTTCAGACCCGAGTTCCTGAACAGGCTCGACGAGATAGTTTACTACAAGCCGCTGATGAAGAGGGAGATAACGGGCATCGTAAAGCTGATGCTCGAAGCGCTCGACAAGCGTCTTGAGGACAAGCGCATCAACGTCGAGGTCACCGACAGAGCGATGACCGCCATCATCGACAAGGGCTTCGACCCAGCATTCGGCGCAAGACCTCTCAGACGTTTCATACAGCGCCACATCGAAACGATGATCGCTCACAGCATACTCGCAGGCGAGGTGGGCATGGACAGCACCGTTACCGTGGACTTCGACAACGACAAGTTTTTCATCGTTCGCTGAGAAACAGAAATAAGGATCAAAAACAGGCTTTTGTGATATTTGCTATGGGCGGTTCGGCGCTTTTTGGGGATATCACGGGTGGTTTTTATATGAGTATGTGCCGCTTTCGGGAGGGTTGTTTCCCGAAAGCGGCTTTTTTTGTATGATGGGGTGAATTTTGCGGAGTTAAAATTCGTGCGGTATGTCTATTGATTTTTCGTGTGGGCGGAGTATGATAGAAAGTGCAGAGAGGGGAAATCGTTTCACTTGCAGGCGGTCGGGCTTTACGGGTCGATGTACGACAGAGAGTCAAGATACGCTTCCGTAAGGGCGGCAGGCGGCAGTAAACGAACTTATCTCTTATCTTTCATCCGTTTTCTTTGAGGCAGACATTAACATAAGAAGGAGTGATCTCATACTATGGAACATACGGCTGTAATCAATGCCGATCTTTCCTGCCGTTCGGTGCCTGCGGACATTTGCGCGAAGCAGGGCGATTCGGGCAGGTATGTGAGGGTGAGGTTCCGTTCGGGCGGAAAGGCTTTTGACCTGACTGACGCGGCTTCGACTGAGATACGCGTGAAGAAGCCCGACGGCACTATCACCATCACACCCGGCGTCCTTGAAACGGGCGGCGCGGTCTATCCGCTGACGGCTCAGAGCCTGAACACCGCAGGCGAGGGCAGGGCGGAATTCATGCTCTACGACGGGAACGGGACGCTCATTTCCACCGTTCCTGCGAGACTTATCATCGCGGCTTCTCCTGCGGGGGACGAGGCGGCGGCTTCGACAAACGATTTCGGGCAGTACAGAACTCGGCTCACGGCGATAGAGGGCAGGCTGTCCTCGCTGAGTTTTCTTCGGGTGACCGACGAGCAGTACGCCGAACTCACGCCGAGGGAGAACACGCTGTACTTTGTGGACGGCACGGGCGGAAATATCACGCTGTATCTCGGAAGTGTGCAGCTGCTTGAGGTGAGAGCGTGATGCCGAGCGAGGTAATGGTCGCTCTGCTGTCGCTGGCGGGGACGTTCTTCGGGACGTTCGGGGGCATTCGGCTCATGTCCTACCGCATCGAACAGCTGGAGCGGAAGGTGGAGAAGCACAACAGCGTGGTGGAGCGGATGGCGGTGATGGAGCACCGCATGGAGAACGCTTCACGCAGGCTGGACGTTATCGAAAGCGAGGTCGGGAAATGAAAGAAGCACTCACGAGGTTCATCAGGGTCAAGTCGGCGGTGACGCTGACGCTCACCGCGGCGTTCTGCGGACTGGCGTACAGGGGCGTCATCAGCGGAACGGAATTCATGACCATTTACACGACTGTCATGGCGTTCTATTTCGGGACGCAGGCAGGCGACAGGAAGGAGGACGGGAATGGCAGATAAAAGGGGCATCGACATTTCGGCTTATCAGGGTTCGCCCGATTTCGCGAAGCTGAAAGGGAAGGTCGATTTCATCATCCTTCGGGCAGGCTACGGCAGGTATCCGAGTCAGAAGGACAAGAGTTTCGAGCGCAATTACGCCGAATGCAGGCGGCTGGGGATACCTGTCGGGGCGTACTGGTTCAGCTACGCGGTCAACGCCGCCGACGCGAAGCGCGAAGCCGCCGCCTGTGCGGAAGTGCTCAGGGGGAAGAAGTTCGAGTACCCCATCTACTTTGATGTAGAGGGAAAATCGCTGGTGGACAAGGCGACGGTCAGCGCGATGTGCGAGACATTTTGTTCGGCGATGGAAAAGCAGGGCTGGTTCGCAGGCATCTACATCAGCCGCAGTCCTGCACAGACCATGCTGACCGAAAAGGTCGCGTCGAGGTACGCCTTGTGGCTCGCGGAGTACGGCGGCAGGCTCAACTGGTCGGGGGACGTCGGGATGTGGCAGAACAGTTCGTCGGGGAAGGTCAGCGGCATCAGCGGAAACGTGGACACGGATATTTGCTACGTGGACTACCCGAAGCTCATCAGGGCGAAGGGACTGAACGGCTTCAAGGCGGACGGAAAGCCCGTGCTGGACAACGTCGGTTTCAGGAAGGGCGACAGGAGCGAGGGCGTGCTCGCCTACAAGCTGATGCTGAAACTCGCGGACGAGGCAGGCGTCGTCAGCGCGGCTGTCGATGAAAACAACACCTTCGGCGAAGGCACCCTCAAAGCAACAAACGCCCTGCTCGCCAAGTGGGGCTACGCAGAAAACGGCATCGCAGGCGAGGGCGTCCTTAAAAGGCTGTACTCTATTTTGAAACGATAGAGCGTGTCAACTGGGGGAAACCTTTCTGAAGAAAGGTTCTCCCCTTGCCGTGCGAAGCTAAGGCGGCCCCCATTCCAAAGACTTTTAATATGTCTTCAGATGGATGTGAAGGGCAAAATAGGCTCTCGACGTTTCAAGAGAGACAAAAAAAATAACGCCCAATGATGAAAGAATCACCATTGAACGTCTTTTTGGCAAGGGGCTCGCCATTTCACAAGAGAACCACTATCTTCCCGACCAAAACTATCTTTATCAGCATTACACCTCTTGCCAAAAAGTATTAAAAGTTTTAGTGAGGGGGGTTGGGGGAAGACCCTTTTTCAAAAGGGTCTCCCCCAAGAAAAACCGCCCGTCAGCAACACAACCTAAGCTATGTTGTAGGCTTGTTCGACGAGGTGTTTGGCTCTTTTGACGCGTTCGTCCTGAACGGTGGTGACGGATTTTTCGGCAGCGGTCTTTACTGCCATCCGTGCCTGTTCTTTTCGGCCGCTGTCGAGGTAGCAGGCTGCGAGACCGAGCCAGTCTTCGCAGAGAACGTCACGGGCTGTCGTGCAGCCGATGGACTGCATGAAAAGTTCTTCGGCGCGGACTTTGTTTCCGCACATATACTCATACGACGCGAGCGTGTGCTTGACCGACGCTGCGAGGTGCTTGTCCGTCACTGTGGTCAGCCATTTTTCGCCAGAAGCAAAGATCCTGTCGGCTTCGGGCTTATCGCCGAGCATCACAGCTCCGTAGAGGTAAGTGTTCATGTAGACCTGCTTCTGCCGTCTGTCGAGGGCTTCAAAATCGAGCTTTCCGAGCGTGCCGAAGCCTTCTTTGAAATGTCCGCCGTCGATGAGGAACTGTGCTGTCACGAGCCGGGATAGTTCGCCGCATCCGCGCTTTTCGCACTTCGCGTTCCAGTCGGCGAGCAAGGCGTAGACCTCGGGGCAGTAGCCTTCGGTACTGAGCAGTTCGGCGATGCGCCGCGTATTCAGTCGCGGCACTCTGCCGAGTTCAAGAAATATCGCGCCCGAGATGGTCACGAATGCGAGGTATATCAGCGGCGGCAGCGAACCTTTCCAGAATATCCCGCCGAATCGGTCGCCGATGAACAGCGTCAGCGAGGTCAGCGCAGTCGAACTGATGAATATTTTCAGGAAGATAAGGACTATTTTTTTCAGATGCACTCACCTCTTTCGGGGTTGTTTTTGTTGTGGGCGTGGGGATGTGAGTTCGCTCGAATCGCTTCGCTCTCTCTCGAAATAAAATCGGCAAATCTGTTGTTCTTGATAGATTGTGATGGAACATCATGACGCGCCTTTTGGGACGGGTGTTTTGGGATTTGCCGATTTTATATTTATAGGGGGGACGTTTGTTCGCTTACATTTCAGAGCGACCTTTCTTGCGTGCCTCCGGCGGCTGGGGGGACCCTTTGAAAAGGGTCACCCCCCAGACCCCCTCCTAAACTTTTTAATCCCCGGCGAACACGGGACGGTTGTTTCTTTTTATTATAGCACATTCTTTCGGGTTTGTCAAAGGTTCAGATACGCTATGCCTGCGGACAGGTACAGCGCAAACGCCGTCCATATCAGATACGGCGCCGTCAACAGCGCCGCAGGTCGCCTTACCTTCGCAAACAGGTACACCGTGTACCCCACTGCCGCCATCAGCGCCGCCGATACCGCCAATCCACCTATCACCGAACCTGCGCCGAAAAACACAGGCGAATACAGAAAGTTCACGAAAAGCTGTACCCCGAACGTCGTCAGCGCTCTTTTCCTCAGCGCGTGGTCGGACAGGTACACGATGTACGCGGCCGCTCCCATCAGCGCGTACAGTATCGCCCACACCACAGGGAACACCATCGGCGGCGGCGTGAACGGCGGCTTCGTCAGCGCGGCATACACCACCCCGAATCCCCCGCCTGCCGTCAGAGCCGACAACGCCCCCACAAGCTCGCACCCCGCAATAAAGATGAACAGCGTGGTCACATCAAATTTCTTCATAAAAATCACCTCGAACAAGTATATGTCCGCCCGCGGGATTTTATCACAAAAAAGCCCCCCTGCGGCTGTTGCACCAACAGGGAGACTTTCTGTATTGTGGGATTTTGATGAAGTCGTTTGTTTGTTCTTCGGGGGAGCGACTGGGGGAAACCCGCCTTAGCTTCGCACGGCTTGAAGAAAGGTTCTCCCCTTGCCGTGCGAAGCTAAGGCGGCCCCCATTCCAAAGACTTTTAATATGTTGTTCGATTGTTGTGGTCGGGAAGGTAGTCCCTTGACATTTCAAGAGATGTCATCTGATGAATACGCTCAAATGGCGCGTAACGCTCTATTGAACGTCTTTTTGGCAAGGTCAGGCTATATAACAGAAGAACTACAATCTTTCCTACCTCTACAAAGTCAGGAAGAATCACCCAAAAGCCAAAAAGTATTAAAAGTTTTAGTGAGGGGGTTTGGGGGAAGACCCTTTTTTTGCCGTGCGAAGCTAAGGCGGTGGTCTCCCCCAAGAGATCCCCGCACTCATGAAGTGGTCAAAAACGCGAAAGGGTGCGTCGAGGAGACCGTTGGACGGCTGCTCGGCGCACCCCATTGTGCGTGGTTTAGGTTTTTACTTTACGTAGAACAGGAGCTGCTCGTAGGTCGGGTACGGCCAGTACTTTTCGCCGCAGAGAGCTTCCATCTCATCGGCAGGCTTACGGAGAGCCGCCATCTTTTCGAGGACTACCTCGTGGAAGAACTTAGCTGTTTCTTCGGTATCGGTGAGCTTAGCCACCTTTTCCTCAGCCTCTTCGAGTTCGCCGAGAGCCTTGTAAGTCTGTGCAGCGTATGCGGACAGTTTTGTTACAAGTTCCTTCTCAACGGTCAGGTCAGCGCCGAGTGCGCCTGCGGTAGCAGCGGTATCGCTGAGATCCTTCACATAGCTCATTACAGCGGGAAGGATATCCTTCTTAGCCATATCGATCATGGTCTTAGCTTCGATATTGATAGTCTTGCAGTACTCGTCGAGGAGGATCTCAACGCGGGACTCAAGCTCTACCTTCGAGTATACGCCGTGCTTCGAGAGAACTTCAACGTTCTTATCGAGCAGGTATACGGGGATAGCATCGGGAGTGGAGCGCAGGTTCAGCAGACCTCTCTTCTCAGCCTCTGCCACCCACTCATCGGAGTAGCCGTTGCCGTTGAAGATGATGCGCTTGTTCTCTACGATAGTCTCCTTGATGAGGGCATCGAGTGTGCTGCGGAAGTCGGAAGCGTCCTTGAGCTTCTCATAGAACTGGTCGAGGACTTCTGCAACGATGGTGTTCATGATGGTCATAGGACCTGCGCAGCTGAGTCTCGAACCCGGGCTGCGGAACTCGAACTTGTTGCCTGTGAAAGCGAACGGCGAGGTGCGGTTTCTGTCGGTAGTATCCTTCGGGAAGGAAGGCAGAACGTCTACGCCGATCTCCATAGTGGTCTTGCCGTGCTTTTCGGGCTTGTGGCCTTCTGCAAGAGCCTCGATTATCTCATTGAGCTCGTCGCCGAGGAAGATGGAGATGATAGCGGGAGGTGCCTCGTTAGCGCCGAGTCTGTGGTCGTTGCCTGCGGTAGCCACGGACGCTCTGAGCAGATCCTGATAGTCATTAACAGCCTTGATAACTGCTACAAGGTAGGTCAGGAACACTGCGTTCTCGGCAGGGGTCTTGCCGGGGTCGAGGAGGTTAACGCCGGTATCGGTGGATACCGACCAGTTGTTGTGCTTACCCGAACCATTGACGCCCTCGAAAGGCTTTTCGTGGAGCAGGCACTTGAAGCCGTGCTTTCTTGCGGTGCGCTTCATCAGCTCCATAGTCAGCTGGTTGTGGTCGGTAGCGATGTTTGTTGTATTGTAGATAGGAGCCAGCTCGTGCTGAGCGGGAGCCACCTCGTTATGCTTGGTCTTAGCGCAGATGCCGAGTCTCCAGAGCTGTTCGTCGAGGTCAGCCATATAGCCGTTTACTCTGGTCTTGATAGTACCGAAGTAGTGATCCTCAAGTTCCTGACCCTTGGGTGCGGGAGCGCCGAAGAGGGTTCTGCCTGCGAGGATGAGGTCTTTTCTGTGGGAGTACATCTCGCGGTCTACGAGGAAGTATTCCTGCTCGGGGCCTACGTTTGCGGTAACTCTTGTAACGTCATCCATACCGAAGAGTTTCAGAAGTCTTACGGAGGACTTGTCGAGAGCCTCCATAGATCTCAGAAGCGGAGTCTTCTTATCGAGTGCCTCGCCCGTGTAGGAGCAGAAAGCAGTCGGGATGCAGAGGGATGTACCTTTTATAAATGCGTAGGAGGTAGGATCCCATGCGGTGTAGCCTCTTGCCTCAAAAGTTGCTCTCAGTCCGCCCGAGGGGAACGAGGACGCATCAGGCTCGCCCTTAACGAGCTCCTTACCTGAAAACTCCATGATGACCTTGCCGTCGCCCACAGGGGTGATGAAGCTGTCGTGCTTCTCGGCGGTGATACCTGTCATCGGCTGGAACCAGTGAGTATAGTGAGTGCAGCCCTTTTCAACTGCCCACTCCTTCATAGCCGCAGCCACAACATTTGCCACCTCAATATCGAGGGGCTTGCCCGACTCGATAGTCTTTTTAAGAGCCTTGTAGACCGACTTAGGGAGTCTCTGCTGCATGACCGTCTCATTAAACACGTCTGTTCCGAAGATCTCGGGGATATTCATACCAATTCCTCCTGTAAAGTATGCTTGTTCGCAGCCTTCATATCCTGCAAAACGCCGTCGTTCCGAGTGATACGGAGCTGTAAATCTAAAAAAGGCACTGCGGACTTGATGTTCGGTCCGCAGCGCCTTTGCTGCTTACAATCGTATTATACACCCATCGGCGGGATTTGTCAAGCGGTGAAACGGCTTTTTTTGAATTTCAGCGATTTTACCGAACTTGTCCGTTCGGTGTGAGGATAAATGGGAAATTTTCCATAACTCGGCAGGGCTCAGGACTCGATCTGACGGCTGAGGAACATGGCGGCGGCTTTTGCGAGCATTACGTGGTTCTCGGTGGCTTCCCTGCCCTCCTCATCCGACACGAACGCCACCGCGCCTGCCACATCACCTGCCGTGATTATCGGCGTCACGGCGAGTGCGGGGTCGTCAACGCCCTCGATAGGTCTGAGGCGTTTGCCCGCGGTGCTCCTGAAGCTGTCGCGGCTTTCGAGGAGTTCCTCCAGCGCCGCCGAGATGCGGCGTTCGCGGTACTCGCGCTTATGGGAGCCCGCCGCCGCCACCACATGGTCGCGGTCGAATATCACCGCCGACGCTCCGCCCAGCTTGCAGATGACCTCGGCGGCTTCCGCGGCGTTTTCCAGCTCGCCCATGGCGCTGTATTTTTTGAAAACTACTTCGCCGTCGGGGCCTGTGTAGATCTCTAAGGGGTCGCCCTCGCGGATCCTCATGGTGCGGCGGATCTCCTTCGGGATGACTACCCTGCCGAGGTCGTCTATGCGTCTTACTATTCCTGTTGCTTTCATTTCGCTTACCTCCGAAAAAATTCTTTTGCAGGAATAGTTTGCGCGAAAAATGTTATTTTATACAATTTTTCTGCTTGGGGAAATTAAAAATGCCGTCTGTGCGGAGCAGGGCGGCGATGTCTTTTTTATTTTATGTAACTGCTGAAACAGGTTCTGAACAAAAGAAAAACAGGAACGAAATCGTCATTTTGTTCCGAAGGCATTTGTGTATTTTGATATGAGTTATAAAATCGGATTTTTGACTTATGTACTTGAAAGCCGGAATGATTTCATGTATAATTGGTAGAGAAGAAAAAGGCGCCGCTTCTGCAAACGGCGGCGGATATATCTTGTGATTATCTCAAAACGAAAATGCGAGGGCTAGCACATATACCCGTACTGCGTACCCTTTGATGTGGTGTGCCATACCTTGCGGTTGAATGTGCATCCGCAGGAGCATACCAGAAGCCTGCACCATACGTCCGAAACGGGCTTCTTGCCATTTTCCTTGCGTCCTGTCTTGTTGGCAGGATTTTTCAGTATCTTGCTTTCCATGATCTCTTGCACCCTGTTGAATTCCTCCAGCGTAACGATAGGTTCGTGTCTGCCATCAACTCGCAGACGATCTATCTCACCGAAATTGTTGATCTTCTTCTGCTCAAGAAAGTCGGGTGTGAACTGCTTGTGATACTCCAGTATGCCAGCGTAGAACGGGTTCTTTAGTATCTTGCTGATGTTGGATTCGTACCACCTGGTCTTAAACTCCTTAAATTTACTTCCGTACATCAAAAAGAAAAAAGCTATATTTAAAGTATCTGATCAACAGAATTCTCTGGAGTGGAAATACTATGCTTCTGTGGAAAATAAGAAGTATCGTGGTAACTGGCGCTTTGTTCCGAGGCTGATTGAAGAAAAAGTTACCGAGTTTATATCTCATTTCAGATATATCTTTAATGATATCAACAACAGAACAATAAAAATCAATCTTATCAATATGGGCGATTGCAGTGAGTTCTTTATTGGTATAGCACAGTATTTCATTCATGCTATCAAGCGGCATATCTTACTACGCTCACAGATTCATAAAACGTATACAATAGATTCAGTAATAGTAAATTAGATGAAAATATAGTTTGTATTTGTGCTCAAAATAGACAATCTATATTGATTTTTATTGTTTTCTATGCTATAATTAAAGATGAGGAGGTGTAAGCATGAAGAACAAAAAGTTTAAGTTTTTTAGTAAAAGCAATAAGATTGAAACCATTTTTTATGACGAGACCTCTGAGTACTATTCTTTTTTGAAAAATCAATTTGATCAAGGGTATCGGCAAGTAATTATTTCTACATCTTTGATCATATCTTTGTTAAAAGAACTATCAACTCGCTATGGAATGCAGGTGTACAAAATAGAATTCAATGAAGATGATGAAGAACTCGCCGAGGAAATGAGTCAATTTATTCAATCAATTCAAAAGAATCCAGCTTACATCTGCTTATTGTGTGAGCGACTTGAGTTTCTATCAGATGATTCTTCTATCGATATCAGTAGGATTTCTTTTAAAGGTAAAATAGAAACAATACATGTTGATATAAAAATACAATCAAATGGTATTGTTATAGTTAATGAAGAAGCTCATAATATTGTTGATAGTATAATTAAGCCAATGGTAGAGCGAGGGGTATTCGGATGATTTCAAATACTCTGAGATTCTTATCTAAACTATTAAAGATTTTAATGCCGTTTTTGAGTGCATTTGTCGGAATAAAGCTTTTTTATACTTATAATATCTTTGAAAAGCTTATTTCTGATCCGGACATAGCAAATGATGTTGGTATTTCTGTTTATTTTGCTTCATCAGAGATAGTGCTAAATTGTATAGCAAACTTTTTTGAAACAAAAATAAAAAAACAAAGAATAGAAGTTGTTTTTTACCGGGGAAAAGAAAATCCCAGTATTATGAATACTCCAACTTTAAGGATTAATGGTACAAATCCAGAAAGAATTAAAGTTGATATTAGTGTATCAGCTTATCAGAGCAAATGCAAAGAACTGAGGATTATAAGTTCTGCATCACCGTTTTACACTATGCAATTATCCAACCCAAGTAATGTCGCAGGAATTGATTCCAATGGAAATTTTGTTGCTTACATAGACAAAATGTTTAATGCTCAAGCTGCAATTAATACAAAAATCAGTTTGGACATAATGCTTATCAAAAATCAAGACGTTCAAGTCAAATCCGAATTATGTTGTGAATTGAATAAAAACAAAGTTTTTACTGAGTTTACCTCTAATAAAGCAATAATAGAAATAAGGTGAAATATGTGTCAACCACAAAATGGAAAGATAATAAAACATCTAACATTAACGAAGCAATTTCTTTACTAACTGACGAGATTTCTGATGATGATAACGGTAATGGTATATCAAGAAGAAATTGGAGAATAGAAAAATGTTTTCAAGAAAATTTGACGGCTTCATTTCTAAAAACAGATGTAGAATATAATCTTATAAGTTTCTCATATGACAAAGTATCCAATACTGGTTCAGAAGAGAATAATGTACCTCAATCTGGATTTATTGTAGTATATACAACAGGTATAGGTGTAAATTATATCATCAACAAGAAATCTGATGCGAAAATAGTTTTGCGAAAAATGCTTTCATATAGCGGAAAAAATGAATTAGATAATACTACATTTAATCTTAACAGTGATTTCTTTTTGTGGTTAGTAAATAGAATATATTATACGAATAACGCCATTGATGTTAACGAAGATGAATTATGCATTAATGCAATAAAAGCTTTTCAAGGTGATACAGAAGATAGTCAAACCAAGTTATCCGCTTCTGGCGAATCAGTAATTAACGTTATAAGTGCATTGTCTTTTTTCTTGGAAAGCAGGCAATTAAATAAAGTCTCAATAGAATTAAGCTATGGAAGTCACACTAAAATCGATGTTAGTATTAGGCGTGATGTTTTAGACGTGGATCTTTTATCGTATATAGGCGATTTTGATAACGACGAACCTGATGAGATGAAAGCAAAATTAAATCTATTGGTATTTTTAGAAATTATTCCTTTATTAATTCAAGAATATCAAACTGACAAAGAAAACGAAGAATGGAATAATAAATGTTATCTTGATTTTATTTCCGATGTAGCAGATACAATAGCGGATAAAATTGAAAAGAAAAAGGAATCCTTATTAGATTCTAAGAGTGATAGCTAATATTATTTATATTTTGTTGTCATTTCAATAATAACATCTTTCACGCTTAGAAATACTCAAGGCAGCCTAAGGCTGTCTTGTATTTTTTTCGTAAACAAAAAAGGCTCTCACAGCCGATGAACTGTGAGAGCCTTATTATTAACTATTCTATCAGCTCAGACATACACGTTTACACGGATGTCACGCCAATTATGGAATTCACGCTTCTCGGACTTAGCTTTGAAGTACTTCTCTGCATCGCCCTGAAACAGCGTAAAATCGCCGATTTTGAGATAGTCGTGAATTACTTTCCTTCGTTGATTGCAGCCTGAGCAGCAGCCAGTCTTGCGATCGGCACTCTGAACGGCGAGCAGGATACATAATCCAGACCGATCTTGTGGCAGAACTCAACGGATGTCGGGTCGCCGCCGTGCTCACCGCAGATACCGCAGTGGAGAGCGTTGTTTACAGGCTTGCCGAGGTCGATAGCCATCTTCATCAGCTTGCCAACACCGGTGGTGTCAAGCTTAGCGAACGGATCGTTCTCGTAGATCTTGCTGTCGTAGTAAGCTCCAAGGAACTTGCCGGCGTCGTCTCTCGAGAAGCCGAAGGTCATCTGAGTCAGGTCGTTAGTACCGAAGCAGAAGAAGTCAGCTTCCTTAGCGATCTCGTCAGCAGTCAGAGCAGCTCTCGGGATCTCGATCATGGTACCAACTTCGTAAGTCAGATCGGAACCGGCCTCAGCGATAACAGCGTCAGCGGTCTCAACAACGATCTTCTTAACGAACTTGAACTCCTTGACCTCGCCTACCAGCGGGATCATGATCTCGGGCTTAACGTTCCAGTCGGGGTGAGCCTTCTTAACGTTGATAGCAGCCTTGATAACAGCCTTAGTCTGCATCTTAGCGATCTCAGGATAGGTTACAGTCAGACGGCAGCCACGGTGACCCATCATCGGGTTGAACTCGTGGAGGGAAGCGATGATAGCCTTGATGTCAGCAACGCTCTTGCCCTGTGCGTCAGCCAGTGCCTTGATGTCGTCCTCTTCGGTCGGAACGAACTCGTGGAGAGGCGGATCGAGGAATCTGATGGTTACAGGATTGCCCTCGAGAGCCTCGTACAGAGCCTCGAAGTCGCCCTGCTGCATCGGCTCGATCTTAGCGAGTGCAGCTTCTCTCTCTTCAACGGTATCAGCGCAGATCATCTCTCTGAATGCTGCGATTCTGGAGGGCTCGAAGAACATATGCTCGGTTCTGCAAAGACCGATACCCTCAGCGCCGAGCTCTCTTGCCTTCTTAGCGTCAGCAGGAGTATCAGCGTTGGTTCTTACCTTGAGCTTTCTGTACTTGTCAGCCCAAGCCATGATCCTGCCGAACTCGCCTGCGATCTGAGCGTCAACGGTCGGGATGATGCCGTCATAGATGTTACCGGTGGAACCATCGATCGAGAGGTAGTCGCCCTCGTGATACTCCTTGCCGGAGAGAGTGAACTTCTTGTTAGCTTCGTCCATGTTGATGTCGGAGCAGCCGGATACGCAGCAGGTACCCATACCACGGGCAACAACAGCAGCGTGAGAGGTCATACCGCCGCGGACAGTCAGGATACCCTGAGCAGCCTTCATACCGGTGATGTCCTCAGGAGAGGTCTCAAGACGAACGAGAACTACCTTCTCGCCCTTAGCGTTCCAAGCCTCAGCGTCGTCAGCGGTGAATACGATCTTACCGCAAGCAGCTCCGGGGGAAGCGCCCAGACCCTTACCAACAGGGGTAGCAGCCTTGAGTGCCTTAGCGTCGAACTGCGGGTGGAGCAGAGTGTCGAGGTTACGAGGATCGATCATTGCAACTGCCTCTTCCTCGCTCTTCATACCCTCGTCAACGAGGTCGCAAGCGATCTTGAGAGCAGCCTGAGCGGTTCTCTTACCGTTTCTGCACTGGAGCATGAACAGCTTCTTGTTCTCAACAGTGAACTCCATATCCTGCATATCGTGATAGTGGCTCTCGAGGATGTCGCAAACCTTTACGAACTCTGCGTAAGCCTCGGGGAACTCCTGCTCCATCTGAGTGATAGGCATAGGAGTACGAACGCCTGCAACAACGTCCTCGCCCTGAGCGTTCTTGAGGAACTCGCCCATGAGCTTCTTCTCGCCGGTAGCAGGGTCTCTGGTGAATGCAACGCCGGTACCGCAGTCGTCACCCATGTTGCCGAATGCCATAGCCTGTACGTTTACAGCGGTGCCCCAGCTGAACGGGATGTCGTTGTCACGTCTGTAAACGTTAGCTCTCGGGTTGTCCCAGCTTCTGAATACAGCCTTGATAGCGCCAACGAGCTGCTCCTTAGGATCCTCGGGGAAGTCTGCGCCGATCTTAGCCTTGTACTCAGCCTTGAACTGGTTAGCGAGCTCCTTGAGGTCGTCAGCGTTCAGCTCAACGTCCTGCTTAACGCCTCTGTCAGCCTTCATCTTGTCGATAAGCTCTTCAAAGTACTTCTTGCCGACTTCCATAACAACGTCGGAGTACATCTGGATAAATCTTCTGTAGCAGTCATAAGCCCATCTTGCGTTGCCGGACTTAGCAGCGATGGTCTCAACAACAGTCTCGTTCAGACCGAGGTTAAGAATGGTGTCCATCATGCCGGGCATGGAAGCGCGGGCACCCGAACGAACGGAAACGAGAAGCGGATTCTCCTTATCGCCGAACTTCTTGCCGGTGATCTCCTCCATCTTTACGATGTACTCGTTGATCTCTGCAAGGATCTCGTCGCTGATGCCGCCGTCCTCATAGTACTGAGTGCAAGCCTCGGTAGTGATGGTGAAGCCCTGAGGAACAGGGAGACCGATGTTGGTCATCTCAGCGAGGTTAGCACCCTTACCGCCGAGAAGCTCTCTCATGGTAGCGTTACCCTCTTTGAACAGATAACAATACTTCTTTGCCATTGGTAATTCCTCCAATATAAATTTTTGACATACTTAAAGATGAGCGCACAAGCCGCACGCCACCTGCCCGAACATTTTCGGGCACACTGTCACATATAAATTATAACATATTAGTTTCCAAATTTCCATAGTTTTCATGAAATTTTCAGCTTGTAATACTGCACAATTTTTCTCCAAGTTTTTTGTGCAGTTTTCTTGCAATCTGACGACATCTGCCGTTTTTTGCGCTCCCGACCACAAAATATGGTATTTTTCCGCTGTATCGAAACAAATAACTTGACAAAATTTTAAAAGAGTGATATAATGTATTTTACTCAATCTAATTTGGCAAAACTGACCGAAAGAGGACGTGAACATATGGACCGCACAAAAGAAATAGTGAAGGTCAGCATCATCGGCGTGTGCGTGAACGTCGCACTCGCGTCATTCAAAACCGCAGTAGGTCTTGCGGCGCGTTCGACAGCCGTTCTTCTCGACGCCGTCAACAACCTCAGCGATGTGCTGTCCTCGGTCATCACGATAGTCGGCACAAAGCTCGCAGGCCGCGGCGCAGACCGTGAACACCCCTACGGACACGGCAGGGTCGAGTACATCACCTCGGCGATAGTGTCCATCGTGGTCATCACCGCAGGTCTCGTTTCTTTAAAGGAATCGGTCGTGAAGATAATCAGGCCTGTCGAGCCGAAATTCACGGCGGTCTCGGCAGCCGTCATCGCCGCCGCCGTTATCACAAAGATATTCCTCGGAAGGTTCTACATTTCAAAAAGCCGCAAACTCAGCTCGACCACCCTCAAAGCATCGGGCGCGGACGCTCTCGGCGACGCGGTCATCACGGGCGCGACCCTCATCTCCGCCCTGATAAATATGGCGTGCGGACTGAACCTTGAGGGATGGCTCGGCGTCATCATCTCGCTGTTCATCCTGAAGGCAGGCTACGAGATGATACGCGAGACTTTCGACAGCATCATCGGCGTCCGTGCCGACGCCGAACTCACCGACCTCATAAAGCAGAGGCTCTGCTCCTACGAGGAAGTGCGCGGAGCCTATGACCTCATCCTGCACAGCTACGGCCCTGCCGAATCCTTCGGTTCGGTACACCTCGAACTCTGCGACAACATGACCGTCCGTGAGCTGGACGCGCTGACCCGCCGCATCGTTCCCGACATCTACGCCGAAACGGGCGTGCTGCTGACGATAGGCGTTTACGCCGCCAACAACTCCGACGAGGAGTCCATCGAGATAAACAACGCCGTCCGCGAAGAGACCGCCAAGTATCCGCAGATAACCCAGCTGCACGGCTTCTACGCCGACAGCACCTCGAAGCACTGTTCCTTCGACCTGATGTTCGACTACTCCGAGCCGAACAAGACACAGCTCGCCGAAAGCATCCGCGGCGCTCTTTCAGAGCGTTTTCCCGAGTATACTTTCTACATTAACATCGACCGTGATTTTTCGGAATGACATCGAGCCGCTCTCTTACGAAAAGAGGGCGGCTCGATTCGGTTTTCCGAGGCTTATCATTTCATTGAAGCACGGTATTTTTCGGAATCCCAGTTTAACAGAAAGTTTTTTTCCTGCTGTGTCAGCTCTGTAAGTTCCGCTCCCGACAGGGCAAGCCTTGCCGTGAAATCAAGCATACAGGCGATGTCACGCGCCTTTTTAACATTTTCCGCAACAGCGAAACAATAGCCGTTTGCAATAACCGCCTTGATCTCACCGTATTTTTCGCGGTGGATGCGGAATTCGTTCGCATAGTCGGTCTCCAGTTCTGCAAGACCGTTGCCGCAGTAGACCACGCAATCGGGTGAAAAAGCGTAACGCCATGCCGCGGATCGTTTTTTCAAGATCTCGCATACCGCTTTGGTTTCGACCCTGTATGCGATACAGCCCCTCTGAAGACCCTGCAGCGCACGGAAAACGGCTTCTCCCGTATCAGCTGCCATTGTGTCAAGACCTAACGAGCTGTCTATTTTCTTTGTTATCTCGCGGTGAAGGCTGAGCGCTTCCTCGGCAGTGTCAGCACTGACGATCAGCCCGTGATTGGCAAGAAAGATCACCTGCGCATCGGGCGAACTGCTGACAGCGTCATAGCACAGCCGCGCCAGACGCACGCCAGGGGTGGCATATCCGACCGTCAGGCTTTGCGGGAACATCTGTTTCAATTCTTCCATGCCGTTTTTCTTCGACGCATATATCGTTACGCCGAGAGGGTGCGTATGGATGGTATAGGTACGTGTTATCGAGTGCAGGAAAGTCTCGATCGAAGGGCGAAGCCCGTCAGCAAGAGACGCGGCAAGTATCTCCTGTTCCCTTCTGTCATCAAGGGTCCCCGAAGCCATATGTTCTGCAATAATGCTGTAGTCCGCAACAGAATATCCGCTCGTTTCCGTGACTTCTGTGAGCTGAAATCCCGAGGCTTTAACAAGCATCAGCTTGTCGTCAAGCTTTACGGACGTGTTTCCTCCCCCTGCCTGAACATAAAGCTCATCCTGTCCGACCAGCTTTGAGATATATGACAGTTCTGCGGCTTTGCCGCGGTAATTTTCCATAACCGTTCTCCTTTATCCGAAGTATTTTTGCCAGATGGGTATATTATAGCTCTTAGTACAGATCGCATCGGGGATAATGTTTTGTTCCTGCAAATATTTTGCATCCGACTCAATATCCTCGGGTCTTCCCTGAAGCTCGGGCGAAACGATGCAGACATTATACCCGAGCTTTTTAAACTCGGCAAAGTTCTCAGCGGTAAGAGCACATTTTGTAAAGCAGTCAGCCCAGATCCACCTGACTTTTCCCGCCATGTTCCGTATAGTGTCGATACCCTCATATTCCGAAAAGCGCAAAGCGATATCCGATATGCCGTTCTGCGCCAGCAGAGCTATCATCGGGAAGGTGCTGTCAAGGAAAAAATAATCCTTGACGCCTGCTTTTTTCACCAGTTCGAGCGCCTTCCACTCGATGCGCTCGCTTTTGATATTCAGGATAAGCAGACCATGATGATAGGAACGAAGATATTCTTCAAGATCCTCTCCGCCTTTGAACGGGTCATGCTCCAGATAGATACGCCCGTTCAGATCGTCTCTGAGATCTATTTCCGCTCCGAGTTCCTCTGATATATCCTTCAGAGCGGAGGACTCATTTATCCGATGACAAATATATCTCATTTTATTTCACGCCTTTCTTTGTCAGCCTGATACTGTAATCGATCGTTCTCTTGATGAATTTGATCTTTGCCGAAGCATTTATGTTCCACTTCGACTCACCGTGAATGCGTTCGGGGAAACGAACGGGGAATTTTATCATCCGAAGCCGCTTCTTCCTTGCCATGTAATAGGCGTAAAGATCCAGCGAAAAATCATAAGGCGGCTCCGCCCACTGTTCAAAGAAGCTCCTGCTGAACATATTTGGCTGTGCATTTATATCCTCAAGCCATTCGTTGGTGAGGAGCATTTCAAGAACGCTCATACCGAAAGTGAAAAATACATCAGCAGCAGGTCTTCCCTTACGGTTGCCTTTAACGTAGATATTCTTGTCATACCCGTTTTTGGCGATAATAGCTGCTGCCCTGATAACATCTGCGGGGTCTGTTTGCAGATCGGCGTGAGTCCAGCCAAGAAAATCGCCTTTTGCCGCATTAAGTCCGCTCAGTATCCCGTAGCCGTAACCCTTATTGACAGGAACGGTGACCTTGACCGCAAACGGGTATCCGACCAGAAGTTCGTCGATCAGCTTGCCGCTTCCGTCGGTCGAGCCGTTATCCACTATAACCAGCTCGATATTTCTGCGGGTCCCGATACAGTCTGAAAAACGTTCGAGCAGCAGTGGTATATTTTCCTTTTCATTATAACAGGGAACAACGATAGAAAAAAGCATTATTCAGTATCTCCCTTCTTAGTAAACACAAAGAATTTCTGTCCGATAAAATTTATGACCGTGCTTGTACCTGTAGCTGCCAGAAATGCAAGGATGCTTATATCTGTCAGCCACAGAACGAGATGATTTATCATGGTATTAATAAAAGCAGACACTGCATACAGCAGTATGTATTTCACGATCTCAAGCGAATGAAAGTGCTTGCTTTCAAAAGTCCAGAGCTTGTTTATCACAAAGCCCACCGCTGCACCCAGAACATATGACACCGCCTTAGATATATCAGCGGACAGCCCCAGATACATCAGAAGATGATAGCTCAGAAAATCAACTAAGACTGCCGAGCCACCGCCGACCAGGAACCGAAGCAGTTCCTTTAGCCTGATCTTGTTTTTCACTCTATCATCTCCCTGAAGATCGCTTCAAGCTCATAAAAATCTGCTGCGTGCAGCGTGTCGCCGCCGCTGCCCCCGAACATGATCGTTTTCATGCCTAAAGCAGCTGCGCCGACGATGTCCTTTTTATGATCGTCGCCTATCATGACCACCTGTTCGGGCTCCACTCCGAGCTTGCCGAGCAGCAGCTGAAAGGAGCGGGGTGCAGGCTTTTCTATGCCGCTTTCCTCACTGGTGACGACCGCATCGGCAATATCCGAAATTCCGAGCCTGACAAGTTTGCGCATCTGAATATGTGCTGTCAGATCTGTACAAAAACCAATGCGGATACCTGCGCTTTTCAACATTGAAAAGACCTCAGCCACATTTTCATAAAGCTGCATTTCACCTAAAAATGTATCCCAGTACGCATTGTAAAGAGCCAGAACGTTCTCGGCACTGAAGCAGCCTCCGATCTCGCACAGCCGCTGGGCATACAGCATCCTGTTGTGGCAGGCAGCTGTATTCGCAGTGTTTTCCTTGACATATTTTTTTGCGTCGGAAAGCATCTTATCAAACTGATCTTTCGTACATTTCCGTCCCGTAAGATTCATAAATACCCGATGCATTTGCAGCACAGCCGCATTGTCACAGGGATGATACGCATAAAGTGTATCGTCAATATCAAAAAAAGCTGCTTTTATCATGATCCTTCCCTCAACTTTGAATAGATCGCCTGTATAAGTATAAGCTTCTGGATACCGTCAGAGGGGCTTTCGGCAAAGAACTCCTCACTGATAATATCATAACCGCGCTCAAAGATCTGACTAAAAAGCTTTCCGAAATCAGCGGACCGAAGTCCTTTGTTCAATGACGGGCGGTATTCGATTATACGGTAGCGGAAATCCTTTGAATAATCATAGGAAAAAGCCGCACCCGCACCGTTAAGGACCTCGATAAACCTGTCAAGATCTATCTGAGTGTTTATTATCATCCTCATACCGACGGAACCGGTTTCTTCATCATCGAGAAAATAATGAAAGATAATATCGGCAAATTCTTTCTGCGGATAGATATATCTTTCAGCATCCTTATAGCGCGATTGTATCTGCGACAATATATCCTCACGGGTATAGCCGCGTGAGTCGGTATCCCTGTTCATTTTCCAGAAGATGCGCAGTTCCTCGTCAGCCTCGGTATATATCTTCAGATCCACTATATTTCTCAGCTGCGACAAATAGAAGATATGCAGTCCGCATATCGAGATAAAGCGGCAGGGGCGGAAAGTTTTCAGTCTGGTGAAATGTCCCGTATCGTGGTCGTAGTCAACCCGCTTGACCGCCTCTCCGTTTTTCAGGCGTTTTATATCCATTGCCTGACGGTACAAGTAGTTTGCCTGCGGATCAAGGTGTGTATAGTTCTGCCAGTTGCTGTCACCGCGCTCCCATTTGTGGTCGCCGTCGCCCTCTATCTGAAGAAGGCTGTTACTGCTGAACATACTGCTTATATGCTTCAGAAGCGTGCTTTTTCCCGTTCCGCTGTCGCCGCAGATGCCTATCACAAAGGAAGCATCATGGAAATGATAAAAACTGTTTCCCGCAACGCAGAATTTGTGCATCAGGAAGCCCATGTACAGCACAGTTGCGCTCAGCATCGTAAAAGATATATTTATGAGCTGGGAGCTTTCTGATTTGATAAACGAGCAGTCTGTTGTAAAGAAATAGAAATCTACTGCGCCGTTGGCGGTATGGTGGAAAAAGATGAAATATACCAGATAAAGTGCCTGGAGCATGAAGTAGCAAAGGTAGGAGTGCTGATATCCGTTGGAACGTATCACAAAATCCGCAATAAACAGTATCACCCACATATACCATCCCGGCATCGGAATACATAATACAAGAAAGATAGAAAAGGTCAGTCCGCCGAGTCCCAGAAGCAGGTCGCTGTTGATGAAGTTCATATTCATCGCATAAAGGTATATCAGCAGGACAGCAGCTATCGATGCATAGAATTTCAGCTCGCCATATGACAGATACAGTGAAAAAACTGTTGATTGAGCGGCATTGAACACGACTCCGTTTACAAATCCGTCGCAGTAAAACGGCAGGATACCCAGTGCGGTCATCGCGATAACAAGCAAAGTAAAGAACAGAGCCGTGTACTTTCCGCGGTGCTTGCTGAGATAAAGAACTATCAGCGGCAGGATAGCCGCAATATGGAACTTACATAACAGCGAAAGCGACAGAAACAGTGCAGACAGATAAAAATTCCTACTCGAATTGCTGTTTGTCATATATATCAGCGAAAGGAACAGAAAGGTCATCGGAACTATATCCAGCTGACTGTGTATATATGTTGCATATAATATCAGCGGAGACAAAAAATAGAGCACCGTTACTTTCAGCTTGCTGTCCGGAAAGCTTTTGCAAAAATATGCAAAAACTATGCAGTCCATAACAAACAAAGGAAGCTTGAAAATTATATTATGCAAAAAAAGCGGCAGATCGGGCAGAAGCAGGCATAGTCCCTCGCTGACAGACATTATTACGAGCATCACGGGAGGATATGGGAAATTTATCTCCTTACCCTGTGAATAATAAAGATCATATGGATTTTTAAAATGATTTTCCAGAAATGTCCGTACAAACGGTTCAAACATCTGATTCTGGTAATCCGATGAAAAAATACCCATAACTATCAGCTTCAGCAGCAGTGCGGCAGCGGCAGCTATGTATATGATCTTTTTTTCATATTGAAGTATGTCACTCAGCTTCAGGCAAAAATGCGCTGCTGTGCGTGAATCCCCGCCAGTAAGCGAGTGTCCTTTCGTAGCCTTCATAATCAGCAGGAGTCCCCCATCCAATATAGCGGTCAAGTTCAAATACTCTTGTGTCGAGCCCACCTTCGATACACCAGCCAATGACCTTGTCAACGTAAAACTCATTGTTTATGCGGTCATTTGCGGCGATCATCTTTTCGGCAAATCTGACGAAATCACTTCCGCGCTTAAACCAGAACGACGCGGCTATCGCATGATCGTTTACAGGATCGTCAGAAATGGGCTGCTTTACCGATACTCCCACGGCAATATCCGAATCGCCGTCAGTGCGGACCCAGCCGTATGCCTTAGGATTCTCAAGAACAGCTTCATTATGACGATAGGTGAACACAAGCACCTCGGCCTGTGATGAAGCAGCGATGAACTTTTCGCGGTCGATCATCATGCCGTTATCACAGCCTGCGATAAAAAGCGGCTGATCGTTGTCGATAAGATCCCTGGCAAGCAGGCAGGTACACGCCTGACCCTCTGTAAGATGATCCACGCCGATGATCTGCGATCTCGGGTAATACTGCCGGATAATAGGCTGGATATCCTTTTTATAATCTGTACGGATAACAAATATCTGTCTGTCATCACCTGTACCGCATTCTTCAACATCGTGCATCGCACAGACTACCATCGGATATTTTTTCCCATCGCGGCGTTCTGTCGTAGGTATCAGCGGTTTAAGCTGCGGATAACCCGCATCGGCGAAACGCTTGCCCGCGCCTGCCATTGGCATCAAAATGTTCATTTATCATATCTCCTTGTCAGCTCAGACCAAAATAAATATTCCTGCATATCCTCAGGTGTGCCCCATTGACAAAAATACCTGACATTTATCGGGCACCAGACTTTAAGTCCGTCCTCTACCATGAAATTATACGGCAGGCTTGCATAATGCTCACCGTTGATCTCTGTGCCTTCTCTGACCTGTCTTTCAAAATAAGTCTTTAACAGTGCGCCATTCTTGAAATAGTAAACACCGGGGGAATGTCTCGCCCTGGTCTTATCCTTCTCAAAGGAATATTTTTCGCGTATCTCGATCAGGTTTTCTTCATCATCCACACGGCAGGAAGCGTACAGATTCTTCTGCGGAAGCAGATTCGGGTGAAAGCCGCTGTAGCAGGGAACAGCTCCCTCACAGCCGCGCTCCAGAGCCTTTCTGACAAAATCCGAGTGATCCCACTCCTGATAAAAATCGCAGTAATTAACGATGCACGGTTCGTCATCCTTTATTTCGTCTGCCGCCCGCAAAACATCATACACAGGGCCTTTTTTTATCCAGTCATCTATGGCGAATATCCTGCCCTTCGGAGCTATCCTGCGGAGTGTCGGTCCGAGCTTGCTGATCGTTTCAAGATGTTCTTTTCTGCATACAAACAGAAAATCGTCCTCTCCCTTATACATACCTCTAACTATCCATTCGATTATCGGTATGCCATGAACAGGAATAAGAGGCTTCAGGTCGGGATAGCCTGCTGCAACAAATCGTGAGCCGTATCCTGTCATTGGAATAATTATCTGCACTTCACTCACGTCCTTTCAAAATCATCGTTCTTATTATTTTTCTGCCTGACAAAACGGGATTAATTTTTCTTGTTCCTTTCGGGAACAAGCATTATGCAAAGGGCAACAAATAATACTGTAATAACGCCCTCAAATACAAAGCCTATCATGCATAAGCTATCCTTATACGTCAAATATACAGTTCCGCTTTTTCCCTGCGGGATGCTGATAACGGTGTTTCCGAAATCATTTCCCGTGACCTCAAGAGGCTGGCTCTCGTCATCAAGATAAGCAGTGAGACCTTTATTATACGCAAAAGAAAGCGTATAATCCCTGCCCTCCTCTGCTGCAAAGCTCAGGGTGTCCATTCTGATGCAGGACAGCTCTGCTGCATTTTCTCCGTCTGTACAGAGACTGTCAACTCCGTCAAGCACGATCGCATCGAAATAATCGTTAACGGATATCACTTCGGCAACGCTTATCCCATCGACCCCTCCGAGCGCCTCGACGACATCGGAAGTGGCATAATCCGTTAGATCTTCAGTGACCTCGAAAGCCTTCTGGATAATCAGATATTTTACAGCGTTGTTTTTCAGCGACTCTGCAAACTCTTCCTGATTATGTCTTGTTCCGCTGAGCAGATAAGCCATATCTCCGGCATTTATCATTCTGGTAGCATAAGCATCCTTATTATACAGCATATCGATCTGTTCAAGATGTTCGGGATCGGCTGCGATCTCATAGGCAGACAACGAATACGCTCCGATGGAAGTCGCAAAATTTCTGATAAAGCCGCTGTGAGAAAGGTATGTCTCGGGTGTAATCGAACTGTACTGCATATAAGTAGCGTAGCGGTAAAGACCTGTATCCCAGTTTATTTTGTCAATGAACTGCTGTCCATATTCTTTTTCCTCGGTGTAAGCAATACTTCCTTCACTGGTAAAATAATCCTTGACCACAATGTTTGCAAAAAACACATTTACCGCACCGATAGCAATAAATACACAGCACACGAGTCTGGCACGGCGAAGGAATTTTTCATTTATAAGCGGTACGGACGCAACGGTCAGTATTGCGAAGACAGGACCCACGATCAGGATCACCTTAAAGAGAAATCTAAAGCCCTTTATCACAGGCATAACGGACAAAATATGCGCAACGATATCGCCGTTTGCAAAAGAGGTGAAGAACAACAGACTGACTGCCAGTTCAGCGACCAGCTGTTTTTTCGGATCGGCGCAGATACTGTGATATGCTTTCTTCACTCTCGAAATGAACTCGGCATTCGATTTTTTCACCGAGCCGCGGCTTTTGTCCTTGCCCTGATCCGAGGGTCTGTTTTTATCGTACCAAATTACCGCACTTATCAGCACGGAAAGCCAGAAGGCTGAAAAGCCGCCGTTAAACAGCCAGGTCTGATCTTCTCTGCCGTGAATATCGCCTTCAAACGGCAGATTGATTCCAAAATAGCTCAGGATACCTGTAGGAAGAAAAGAACCTATGACCATTTCTAATACAGGTGACGCTCCGCTAAGAAATTCATCATTGTAAAAGGAGCCTGATACTCTCAGCATCATAATCAGAAACGGTGCCGAGAGAACTCCCGCAACAATGATATTTGAAAAAAAGACGCCGATCTGCCGACGGTTTTTAAATACGATCATCAGCAAGCTGATGATGCCATAGAGCATATAGTGGTAGCAGGTAAACTGCACATTTCCGCAGAGCAGTTCAAAAGCCAGCACTATCCCGCAGCCGAAATATTCCGTTCGTTTCCCTTTCGTTTTCAAAAGTACATATATCAGAAGCGGAATGAACAGGTAATTATTGAAGCTGTAATACCAGTAGCTCACACCGAAGCACACCGTCATTACCGAATATGCGGCGGTAAACATGGTACATTCGCCGACATTGCGTCCCAGCAGCTGACACAGCTTGAAAAAGACCATATTTCCGAAGCTGTACATAATAAAGCTATAGAACGTAAGCGTAGACAGACTGAGCGGTGTAAAATGCGTGACTGCATACGAAACAAGCATGAGCGGATTCATGATGCTGTAGTAGCCGGGGTCAGCCACTTTGAATCCCTTCAATTGAAAAAAATCATAGACAGGCATCTTACCTGTCCTGAAGAGATCGCCGTAGGCTCTGTCGATCACATAGATCCATTGTGTTCGGTTATCATCTATCAGGAAAGCTTCCGCGTCGAAGGCTGAAAAGATCCATATCAGCAAGAACGATGCTGCAAATACTCCGATCGGCAGAAGTTTGTTTTTTAGTTCTTTCATAATAACTCTCCCAAAAACAGCGCTTTTTAAACAAAAAATGAAAAATATCACACGTATTAATTATATCATTTTTTTGTATAGAAGTCAAGCACTTTGAACGGTCTGCTCACTTTGTTCTCACAAACAGCAGCCTATTGCAGGAACGAATTTTTCTGCTCACACACTTGTAAAACATTGACCCGAAGTTCATAATGTGTTATAATGATATCATATCTGCGGCGCGGTGCTGTCATAGTGTAACCACAGCCCAAACTCGTCGTATCGGAAAGGACAGATCATATGAGTTTGTTTTCAAAATCCATAGACTTAGGAGAAATATTTAACAGGTACGGCTGCGGACGGGATGCGTATGTGAATATGCAGATAGGAGCTGACAGGCGGCTGTATTTTCTGTTCAACGAAAAGATACCTCAGCGGATAAACGGTATGTTCGTGCCGACAAAGTCGGACAGCAGGTTCTGCGTCATCACGCTGGACATCGACTGGGACAGTGAGACCGTTGTCGGGGAGCATTTCTGCGATCTCGGCACGCAGGAGATGAACTATCACTTTGTCCAGCCCGCAGGCGACGGACTGCTGCTCGTTGCTTCGAGGTGTTATTTCAGGAACGGCGCAGGCGAGAACAATGCGGCAGTGTTCGGTGAGCGCGGGAACATCATCAGGCAGTATTGTCTGGGCGACGGCATAAGCGACGTCATCGTGCTTTCGGACGGCAGGATCATCACAAGCTATTTTGACGAAGGCGTTTTCGGCAACTACGGCTGGGTCGAGCCGCTCGGTGCGAGCGGACTTGTCGTGTGGGGCAGGGACGGCAGCGTCGAATGGGAAGCGGACAGCAACATCTGCGACTGCTATGCCGTGAACATCGACGATGCGGAGAAGCTCTGGTATTACTACTACACGGATTTCGAGCTTATCTGCACCGACCTGAAAAGTGAGAAGGTATATCAGCCCGATATAGACGGTTCGTGTATGTTCATCCTGCCGTCCGACGGGCAGAGCGTTATTTTTGACAAAGGCTATCGGATGCACGGGCTGTTTGCGAGAGAGCGGATTATCGGCGGAAGTCTTTCGGAGCCCGAAGACATTCGGCTCGACTTTGCAGGCGAAGAGATCTCGCCGTGGAGGTACACGTCAAGAGGGCCGCTTGCGGCGTTTATGGATGATGAATTCAGGCTGTTCGTCAAGAGATTTTGAGGGAACAGATACAGCTGCGGAGCGCGGTATAGAAGGCTCTTAACGTTTGATCTGACAGAGTCAGGTTTTTGGGATAGGATCATTATTAAGATAAATCGTAACTTGCAGGGGCAGTGACCCCTGCACCAATGCCCTCGCACATAAGTTTGTAAGAGACTAAAGTTTGTGCGGCTCGGGGCTGTCATGAGATAAAATAGCGTCTATCTGCACTTTTGATGCCCCCGAGCTACACAAACTTTAGTTTTTGTCAAATGAGAATGCGAGGGCATTGAGCCGTCCGCCCGAGGACAAATTCTGTTATCTTGGCAGCGAATAAACGTTCTGCCCCTGAGCGACTTTCAACGCTCGGGGGCAGAACTTCTTTATGGCTATCCGCGTTTGTGTGTTATTTTATCTGTCCGTTTGCCAGTCTTATCGTGCGCGTACCGTATGCGGCACACTCCTCCGAATGCGTAACTTGCAGGATCGTGATGTTCTTCTCTTTATTTATCCTCGAAAACAGATCCATTATCTCCGAACCCGACACCGAATCGAGATTTCCCGTGGCTTCGTCCGCAAGTATCAGCTGCGGCGACGCTATCACCGCCCTCGCTATCGCCGTCCTCTGCTGCTGACCGCCCGAAAGCTCGTTCGGCATCGACTTGCGCTTGTCCGAAAGCCCCGTTATCTCAAGTATCTCGTCAAGGTCTTTTTTCAGCTCGGCACGGCTCCTGCCCTTCGACAGCTCGGGCAGAAGGATGTTGTCCTCGACGCTCAGATTCTGCACAAGATTGTAGAACTGAAAGATGAAGCCTATGGTCTCAAGCCGCAGCTTTGAAAGCTCGCGCTCTTTCAGCTTGGTGATGTCCTTGCTGCAAACTTTTATGCTGCCCTCGAAATCTCTGTCGAGTCCGCCGATGAGGTACAGAAGAGTTGACTTGCCGCTGCCCGAAGCGCCCATCAGCGATACGAATTCGCCCTGCTTTACTTCGAGGGATACGTTGTCAAGGACTTTCGCGGCGGCGCCGCCCTTGCCGAATGTCTTGCTTACGTTCGTTACTTCTATCAGACTGTTCATGGATAATTCCTCCGTTATTCGTATTTGAGCTGAGCCGCTATGTTCATCTTTTTCAGCGCCTTCACAGGGAACGCTGCCGAAAGGGTGAACACCGCCCACATGAGTATCGTAAGTACCGCACAGCCAATGGCGCTGATGTGTACGGGTGTCGAGATCATGAGTCCGTCAAGGACGTTCGTGAAGATACGGTACATAAAGACATGGAGCGGTACGGCGGCTAACAGTGCCGCTCCCGAAGCTATCGCGCTCTCGATGAAGAACATTGCCGACAGCTTTTCGCGGGTGAGGGATGTTGACATCAGCACCGCGCACTCGCGCTTTCTTCCCTCGAAGCCGATAAGGCAGTTGCTGACCACGCCGATGAATGTCACGCCGAGTGCCAGCGCGATTATCGCGTCGATGATGACCATGATGGACGCGCTGTCCTGACGTACCGATTCGCTGTATTCGTCACGGGTCTGCACATCGGTGACCATGTCAGCCGAGTGAGTCTTTATCACCGTTCTGACCTCTTCGGGGTCGGAGCAGCTGATGAAGATGTTCATGGGGGTGTCGCCGTAAATCTCTTTGTAGAGCCCCTCCGAGATGACGACGGTGGTGCCGACGGTGTTCTCGTAGTCGCTGAGGTCTGTACCTCTGACCGTCAGGGTCTTTGTCACGGGCATGAAGCCCTCTGTCCTGAAGGTCATCTCGGCGGTATCGCCTGCGCTCAGACCGAGCTTGCGGGCAAGTCCGCTTCCGAGCATCAGCTCGCCGTCAGAGAGGTCGTCGGGGATGTTCGCAACGCCGCCGAAAAGCTCGTAGCCGCCCTCTTTCCAGCCGTATATCGGTACGAAGTCTGCCGTTTTTCCGTTTATTTCGAGGGTGTCGTTGCAGAAGTAGGAGTATTCCACCTTGCTCACGCCCTCGATGTCGCCGATGTAGGAGAAGTATTCTTTTTCGGCGCTGCCGCTGAGGGTAACGTTCAGGTCGGCGGAGTTTTTCTCGTGAGAGTAGAAGCTGCTGAAGGACGAAGCGAAGCTGTACACGACGATGCAGACCGCAGCCGCCGTGAAGCAGAGCACCGAGCTGCCCACCGTGCTTTTCTTCTCGCGTACCTCCACAGCCGCGAGCCTTGCGACGGGTCTGCCGCTCCTGTCAAATGCCTTCATGAGCAGTCCCGACACGAATCGCAGGAAGTAGGGGAACAGAAGCGCCGCTCCCACTGCCGTGCTGACAAAGCATATCAGACCTGCGAAGAAGTTCTTTGAAAAGAAGGCGGTCACGGCGGCGGTCAGCGCAAGGATGATGCCTGCTGCCGTGGATACCCTGCCGTGCCTGTAGCTTGTGTCCTTGTTGGAGAAGATGATGTCGCGGATGGAAGTCTTTACCGCCGCGAGTATCTCCTTTATCGGGCAGAGGCATTCGAGCAGCACGCAGAAGATGACCACTCCTGCCACCGCGCCGATGCTCATGCTGCCTGCGTTTTCCGCAGAGCCTGTCTGTGAGCGGTAGATAGCGGGTCTCACTGCCGCGTATATCCCGATGCCTATCACCGAGCCCAGCAGTCCGTAGGCGATGTTCTCACCCAGCAGGGCGGTGTAGGTCAGCCTTGACGGGATGCCGAGACTGCGGAAGGTGCCGATGACGGGCATCTTCTCGGTTATCATCCTCTGGGAAGCCGATACCGTCACGAACACAACCAGCAGCAGGCACACCGCGAACAGCAGGGTGAATATGCGGGTGATGTTCTCTATCATCGACCTGGTCTGTTCGTTATCGAACACCGCGCGGACGTTCACAGCGGGGGAATTAGCTTCGAGTGTGCTGACCGCGCTGTCGGTCTTGCTGTCGTCCGCAAGGTCGATGTAGGCGAGCCTTGTGCCGACTGCTCTGCCGCCGTAAAGCTCCGACATGGACTCGCGGCTGATGACTATCGTGTCGCCCGAGCTGAACAGCCCCGACGAGTCGCCGCAGAGCGCACACACAGTGAAGTCCATCGGCTGTTTCTTGTCGCTGTACAATGTTATCGTGTCGCCGACGCTGTAGCCGAACTCCTCAGCGAAGTCCCTGCTGACCGCCGCCTGTCTTGCGCCTATCTCCGTCTCCTTCGGCAGGACGCCCATCTGCTTTGCGCTTTCGATGTCCACGCCGCTGATGCTGCACGTTTTCTGAGTGAGCATATCATAGGTGCCCTCGATGTGCCGCGTGAAAACGGTGGAGCCCGTGCCTATCTTCAGTACGGTGCTTTCGGGGATGCCCTCTGCGAAGCCGTCGTCAAGGTCGTAGGCGGCGCTGACGATGATGTCCGCACTGCCCACAGAACCCGCAGTCTGCGCCTTTATCGAGTTCTCCAGCGAACCCGACATATCGAAGCAGAGCATCGCCGCCAGACTGCATACGCTGACACAGAACAGCAGCAGGAATGTCCGCATCTTGTGGGCGCGCATACTTTCGAGTGTGTGTTTTATTATAAGGCTCATTTTACCACCTGCTTACCCTTTCCTCGGGGGCGCGGTACATACCGTCCCCCTCTTTCACGCCGTACAGCTCATAGAACTTGTCGCAGCTCGACATCAGGGCGTTGACCCTGACCTTATCGGGGCTGTGTTCATCGGTGCTGATAGCTTCTATCGCGGAGCTGTCTGTCATCATCTCGGACATGACCAGCGCGTAATTCTCAAAGCTTTTTTTCAGCTGAACGCTGTCGTCCTTCAGGATGTTCACAAGGCACTCCAGCGAACCCAGGTCCGCGAAATTCTCGCCGCTCGTCTTTACGCCGTCAACGTGGTAGATGTCGAGGACGGTGTAGCCTGAATAATACTTCTGAGTCTTTTCGGCACGCTCTGCAAACGCCTTTCGGTCGGCTTCGCAGAGCCAGTCGGGGTCGTACTCGCCGTTTTCGTTGTAGTCCATGCAGGTCGTGTCGAAGCCGTGACCCATCTCGTGGCCTATCACGCTGCCCAGACCGCCGAGGTTCGTTCCAATATCGGCGTTCGGGTCGAAGAAGGGGGCGTGCATTATCGCCGCCGTGACCATCACGGTATTGTTGGGGTTTTAGCGGGCGTTGACTTCATAGGCTGCCAGACCCGGTCGGGTCATATCGAACGCCGCGCCGATGTTCTTCGCGTTGTCGTCGTAGGCGCGTTCGCGGATGGCGCGGAGCGTTTTCGGGTAGCTTTCCCTGATGAGAGCCGCACGGGAAGGGTCGTTCACGGCGGTGGTATGAGGAAGGATGAACTGCATATTTTCGAGCTTTCTGAGCAGCGCCGCGCGTCCGTCCTCGGTCAGCCAGTCAGCCGAACCGATGAGCTCACGGTAGCTGTCCCTGAGAGTATCGCACATTTCCCTGACGGCGCTGTCGGTCTCGGGGGTGTAGTACTTCTCGGTGTAGAGGTCGCTGAGCTCGTCATAGAACAGCTTCGAGGCTATCTTCATGCAGACGGCGTATTCCTTTTCGTCGCTGCTGCCGTAAGCCGAAAGGCTGTCCGACTCGGTGCTGAGAAAATCTATCTGTGAAGTCACCAGCTCGGCGGTGAGGATGGTCTTCCACTGTGCGAGGTTGTCATCGGTGAGCAGTTCGTTTATCTTTTCGAGCTGTCCCCTGTCTTTGACGTACCAGCCGCCGTATGGGTTCCCGTCCAGCCCGAAGAACAGCTTTATCACGTTCTCGCCGAGGTTTGAGAAGATGCCGTTCAGCTCATCCTCGCTGACGAAGTCGAAGGCCGCGAAGGGGGTTCGCCGCCTTGCCTGCCGAAAAATCGGTGGCGTGGGCTGTCTCCAGTGCGAGCCGCACCGCGTCGGAAGCCCTGCTGTCGGCGATGTCCTTGCCGTCGCCCATCGCCATGAGCATATCCCTGATGTAGTTTTTCATGCTGATGCAGGCGTCGTCGCTGTCGGCGATGTCCTCGTACGCGCTGCCGCACATCCCGCGGCTCTGTTCTATCATCAGCGCGTACTTACCTGCCTTGAAATAGTCCTGTCTCACGAGGGGCACGAAGGGCATCTCCGCGCCGTAGGAACGGTAGAGCTCCTTCCAGAGCGCCATGAGTTCGCGGATGTTTTCCGCGCGGTCTATATCGCCGCACCGAGCGAGTATCTCGGAAAAGACCTGCGCATTACCGTCAAACTCCATCGCCTGATCGTAGACGTTTCTGATGAGGTACTGCGCACTTCCGGCTTCGTACTCCTCGTCGGAAGCGGCGGTATCTCTTATCAGCCCGAACACCTCGGGGACTGTCATAGCGTCAACTTCGTCGAAAGTTCCCCAGCGGCGCATCCTTAACCGTACAATCGCCGAACATTAACCGAAGATTAAAATTTCACGCACGCAAAAAAGCGGAAGTCCCCCGTAAGGACTTCCGCTGTCTGTGCAGATAATGGTAAAGTGTGGTTATCAGATCAGCCCGTCGCGAAAGACTTTCATCATTTCGTTGGTGAGACTGAGGTCGTAGGGCTGTAGGACGATGTCGGGGCGGCAGACCCATTCGGCGTATTTCAGCTCGTTTTCGTCCATGTGTATCTCGCCGCCGTCAGCGTCGCAGAAAAATCCCACCAGGATATCCTGAGCCATGCCCCAGGGCTGAGACTTATAGTAGCGGATGTTTTTCACCCTCACGCCCGTTTCTTCCATGACCTCGCGCTCGACGGTCTGTTCGAGGGTCTCGCCTATCTCGGTGAAGCCTGCCACGAGGGCGTTGTGGGCGTAGCCGCGTCGGTAGCGGGTGATGAGTATCCTGTCGCCGTTGGTGACCCCGACGATGACGGCAGGGTTGATGCGCGGATATATCTTTCCGCCGCAGAGAGGACAGGCGAGGGCACGCTCGGAGCTGTCGGGGACAAGTTCCGCGCCGCATTTTCCGCAGAAGCGGTTGTCGGAGTACCATTTCCACAGGTGGAAGGCGGTGAAGGCGGCGTAGAGCTCCTTGCCGCTGAAATTATCGCGGAGTTCGCGGACGGTGCGGTAGGATGCGCCTTCGGGGGCTTCGGGGGCGGTCATGCGCGAGAGGAAGTAGCGCTGTTCATCGACCGAGAAGAGGTAGATGGCGGAAGGGTCGGCGGCACAGCTTGGGAAAGTGAGTTCCTGACCTGTTCCGCAGGTGAGAAGTCTGCCTTCGGGGTCGAAGTGCAGGATGAAGTCGTCGGGTTCGGGTGTGACGGGTCTGAAACTGTTATCAAGTCTGCTTGGTGAAATATCTTGTATCATATGTTCTCCTTTATATTGATGGATATATAGAAACAGAAACACTTTTCGACCCCATTATACCACAAAAATCAGCAAAAGTAAAGCAGGATCAGCACTTTACGGGCAAACGGCAGTACATTTCCGACCTGTTCCGCGATCCTGACATAGCTTTTAGCTATGACGGCGCATGAAAAATTAGTATTAACACATTTCCGAGAAGTATGTTATAATGATAATACCAACTAAACATACTGGAGGAATAGGAAATGAAAACATCGATCATCGGTTATCCGAGAATAGGCGAGCTTCGTGAGCTCAAATTTGCCAGCGAGCGTTATTTCAAGAATGCGCTCTCTGCCGCAGACTTGCAGACGACCGCTAAAATGATACGTAACTACAACCTTGGATTGCAGAAAAACAGCGGTCTCGACTTTATCCCGTCGGGGGATTTCTCGTTCTACGACGGGGTGCTGGACACGGCTTTCCTGCTGAACGCTGTTCCCGAAAGGTACACCGCCCTCGGACTTTCGGAGCTTGACACATACTTCGCCGCCGCGAGAGGTCATCAGGACGAAAACGGCGACGTTAAGGCTCTCGCCATGAAAAAATGGTTCAATACCAACTATCACTACATCGTCCCCGAGATAGAGGACAGCACCGAGATACGCCTCAGCGGCACAAGACCCTTTGACCTTTTCAGCGAGGCTCTTGACAACGGCGTCAGGACCCGTCCCGTGGTCATCGGCGTGTACACCTTCCTCAAGCTGGCGAGATTCACGGGCAGAAAGACTGCCGCCGATGTGGCAGATGCGGCTGCCGAAGCCTACGCTGCACTGCTCCGCAGGTTCGGGGAGCTGGGCGCGGAGTGGGTGCAGATAGACGAGCCCTCTCTCGTCACCGATATGACCGCCGAGGATACCGCGCTCTTTGTCTCCCTCTACAAGAAGATACTCGCGGCGAAGGGCGGCGTAAAGGTACTGGTACAGACCTATTTCGGCGACGTGCGCGACTGCTACACCGAGCTGTGCGGACTGGACCTTGACGGCATCGGTCTTGACTTCGTCGAGGGCAAGAAGTCGCTCGAACTCGTCCGCGCCCACGGTTTCCCGAAGGACAAGGTACTGTTCGCGGGAGTGGTCAACGGCAAGAACATCTGGAGGAACAACTACGCCGTCACCGTAAACACCGTTCTCGAACTGAAAAAGTATGCGGCGGACATCGTGCTGAACACTTCCTGCTCGCTGCTGCACGTTCCCTGCACCCTCGAAAACGAGAAGAAGCTGCCCGACAGTGTGAAGGAGCATTTCGCCTACGCGAAGGAGAAGCTGACCGAGCTTGCCGAGCTTAAAAAGATACTCGCGTCCGACGACCCCACCTCGACGGAAGCCTACAGCCGCAACGCCGCGCTCCACAGCGGTCAGAGGATAGCCGCGAACAGTGCTGTAAGGGACAAGGTAGCGGCGCTGACCGAGAGCGATTTCGTTCGTCTGCCCGAGTTTGCGGAGCGTGAGAAGATACAGAAGGCGCGTTTCGGGCTGCCGCTTTTCCCGACCACGACGATAGGCTCGTTCCCGCAGACTGCCGACGTAAAGGCGAACCGTTCGGCGTTCCGCAAGAGGGAGCTGAGCGAGAAGGATTACGAGGCTTTCATCGAGAAGAAGATCGCGGAGTGTGTGGCGTTACAGGAAGAGATAGGGCTCGACGTACTTGTACACGGCGAGTTCGAGCGCAACGACATGGTGGAGTATTTCGGCGAGTGTCTTGACGGCTACATCTTCACGGAGAAAGCATGGGTACAGTCTTACGGCACGCGCTGTGTAAAGCCGCCTGTGATCTGGGGAGACATTTCCCGTGCGAAGCCGATGACGGTAAGGTGGTCAAAGTATGCACAGAGTCTGACGGACAAGCCGATGAAGGGAATGCTGACGGGACCTGTCACCATACTGAACTGGTCATTCCCGAGGGAGGACATCACGCTGAAAGAGAGTGCGTTCCAGATAGCGCTTGCTATCAGAGAAGAAGTACTTGATCTTGAAGCGAACGGCATCAGCATCATACAGGTCGACGAAGCAGCGTTAAGGGAGAAGCTGCCGCTGAGGCGTGCGGACTGGAGAGAGGACTATCTGAACTGGGCGATACCTGCGTTCAGGTATGTACACAGCGGAGTGAAGCCCGAGACGCAGATACATACACATATGTGTTACAGCGAGTTTGCGGACATCATCAAGGAGATAGACGACATGGATGCGGACGTCATCACATTTGAAGCATCGCGTTCGGATCTGACGATACTGGATGTACTGAAAGCGAACGATTTCCGCACGGAAGCAGGACCTGGAGTATATGACATACATTCACCGAGAGTACCCTCAAAAGAAGAGATAAAAGCAGCCATAGGGAAGATGACCGACAGGATAGAGATAGAGAAGTTATGGGTCAATCCCGACTGTGGATTAAAGACGAGAGGGAATGAGGAAACGATACCGAGTCTGAAAAATCTTGTAGAAGCAGCAAAAGAGAAGAGAGAAGAATACAGATAATCCAGACAAACTTTTTCTGCCCCGGCCGAACACGGGATGCGGATAAATATAGCCCCGAGGTGTGCTCGGGGCTTTTTTATATCTTATTCAGTTCGCTTAACTTCAGATTTTTTATCGGTCTTAACGCTATCACGTCTATCAATACCGTGAATATTATCGTTATCCCTATGCCCGCGATCCACGCCGTCAGACTTATCCCCCTGTCAAACTGGACAAACGGCTGCTCCATCGAACGCTCTATCCTGTACGCTGTCACCGAACCGAATATGATACCCGCGATCATCCCGATGACCCTCGTCATCGCCGCCTCCCGCAGTACATACCCCCTGACTTCCCGTATCGTGAAACCGTTGATGCGCATTACCGTCAGCTCCGTCTTCTTGTGAAGGATGTCGCTGACCGTCAGGTTCAACAGCACAAACCCCGCCATTACCGCTGACATCAGAATGAATAGTATCACAATGACCGTCACCGCCGATGTCGATGCCTCGAATATCGCTCTGTCTGCGTCCGATGCCTTTGCACTCTCGAAACCGCTCACCTGACTCAGCGCCGAAATCAGCTCGCCCTCGTCCGCACCGTTCAGCTTCACCGCATATTCGTTCGGCAGATACTTCCTGCCCGTCAGCTTCTCGTAATACTCCTCGCTCATTACCATCGGTCTGCCGATGTAGTTGTCGAATATCCCTGCTACTTTGACCGTACACTCTTTCTTTCCGCCGACGGTTATCCCGAACTCGCTCCCCTCGCTGAGACCGTACTCCTCGGCAAGCCGCTTCTGGATGAATACGCCCTCCTCCGTGGGAACTATCGGCTCGCCCGTATCGATGCCGCGCATATGGAACATCTCCCCGAACTCGCCGATGTCGGTGCAGATCAGCTCCGCCGTCTGGATGTTGGTGATGCGGTAGGTCACGAAAGTCGAGTACAGCGCCGTGTGCTCCGCGCCTGCCCTGTCCAGAACTTCCGCGATGCTGTCGGCAGCGCCCGGGCAGGTGTCGGTGTCGAACCTCACCCGAAGGTCGTAGTCAACTATCGTGCCGTACTGCTTTTCGGGCGAACCGTCCACCGCGGATTTCAGGGTGAACCCTATCACCACAAGCGAACAGCACCCCGCCACACAGGCGACCGTCACGATGACACGTCCAAGGTCGCGGCGGATGTTCGTGAGTATCAGCCGCGTGCGGAGAGACAGCAGATGCCTGCTCTTCCCTTTCGGGCACAGATGTTTCTGCGGAACTTTCGCACGCATGAGCTCGGTCGCGGGGAGCTGCATCAGCTTCCTGCACGAGAAAAGCGACGCGGCAGCCGCGAGCATCAGCCCTGCCGTCAGCACCGTCACCGTGGGTCTGACCGCCGTCATCGGTGCGGTGATGTCGAAGGTGTAGTAGCGGTCGTAGGTGTGCAGGATGAACTTCTCCATCCCGAAACGCGCCGTCAGGATGCCTGCGGTCAGCCCGATAAGGGTCGCCGAGACACCGTAGAGCAGGTATTTCGCGGCTATCTCGCCTGCGGTCAGTCCGAGGGCTTTTGCCGTTCCCACGACGGTGCGCTGTTCGTCCACCATCCGCGTTATCGAAGCGTATATCACCAGCGCCCCCACCACGATGAACAGCAGTGCAAAGGTGGATTCCATGCTGAACAGGTTGCCGCTGCCGTATATCAGCTGCACGAAGCAGGCGTTGCCGTGACCGTCGAGGACGAACCAGCGCGGTTCGGTGTCGTAGTCCTCGTCCGCGAAATTCTCGCGGTATATCTCGTCGAGTATCGCCGAGCGTTCTTTGCCGAGGGTCTCAAGCCGTCCGCAGACCTCAGCCACTTCCCTGCCGTACCTTTTCCCGAAACGGTCGGGCGCCGCCTTCCTGTCGATGGTGACCTCGGCTTTCATGCAGCAGTCGTATATCCCGTCGATGTCGAAAGCTTCGGGCAGCACCATGACGTACAGCGTATCGGGGACGTTCAGGTTGGTGTGGTCGGGGTGGCTGACGAACCCCGTGACGGTATAGCCGCTGCTTTTCAGGTACGCGGCAGTACCGCCGTCCGCACCGCAAAGCTCGATATTGTCGCCGATATGCCAGTCCATCTGTTCGGCGAGCCGCTGTTCGACGGCACATTCGAGGCGTTTCCTCGGGAGTCTGCCGTCTGTGACCTGCGGACGGTTTATCCGTTCGGTGAGCGAGATGACGTCGGCGTCCTGTCTGACCTGACCCGACGAGACCTTCGCCTTTGTCTGCCACACCTGTTCCACGTCGCTGACGCCGTCGGTCTGCCAGACAGCGTCGATATCCTCTTCGGTGAGGGCAAGGGTGGAGACTATCTCGATATCGCGGTAGTTTGCGTCGTTATACATCCGCGAGCAGTTTCTTCTGAGGGCGCAGCCTGCATAATCGATACCGAGGAAAGCCGCCGCCCCGAGGAAAGCGATAACTATGACCGACAGGTAAGAAACGCGGTGTCTGCGGATATTTCTGATAGCGTCTTTGAGCTGAGTAGGTCTCATAGCGTCACCAGACCAGTTCTTCCGCGCGGAGCGGATGCGGATTATCGCTGACGGAGTCTATCCTGCCGTCTCTGAGTCTGACGACACGGTCAGCCATTCGGGCTATCTCAGCGTTATGGGTCACCATCATAACGGTAGTGCCCTGACCCCTGACTATCTCCTCAAAAGTGCGGAGGACTTCGATAGCGGTGTTATGGTCGAGGGCGGCGGTAGGTTCATCAGCGAGGATCAGTTTCGGACGTTTGACTATCGCCCTTGCGATAGAGACTCTCTGCTGCTGACCGCCCGAGAGCTGACCCGGGTAATGATCGGCGCGGTCAGTGAGCCGCACCTTTTCAATAGCCTCGTGAGCGTCCATAGGGTCATCGGCAAGTTCAGCGATAAACTGAACATTTTCGAGAGCGGTAAGGTTCGGCATAAGGTTATAGTCCTGAAACACGAAGCCGACAGAGCGGCGGCGGTAAGCGGTAAGTTCCTTTTCGGGGGGGTGAGAGAAGTCCTTATCCTCAAAGAATAGTTTACCATCGGTAAGCTGATCCATGCCGCCGATGATATTCATGAGAGTAGTTTTACCGCAGCCCGACTCACCGAGCACGACGACGAATTCATCGGGAAATATTTCGAGGTCAATATTTTTAAGCACTCTGATGACGCCGTCACCCGAAGGAAAATCCTTAGAAGCGTCAACAAGTTTTGCGAGAGGTCGAATATTATCGTGTATCATTCCAAAATTCCCTTTTTAGTTTAAGGTGAGCGTTATTGTTTCTTTCTGCCTGCTTTGAATATCACTAACATCAATATCGCATAATATGCCGCTACTGCACCAAGACATATCATACACATCCCGTCTGACCGCGGCGCTATACTTACTAATATCAATACAGGTGAGCCTAACAGTATCCCCATACTGCTGCCCGTTATCAGATTGCCCGCGGCAGGCGTCGAAAGCTCGGGGTCTATCTCCCTTAACAACAATACCCCCGAACTTATCGTACCTGTCATCATCCCGAACATCGAGATGAATCCCTCATGAAAATACTCGGGATACGCTCTCCTGCATACCGCCCATAAATGCAAAAACGTTACGGCTCCGCCTAATACCGCCATCAGAATGAACGGCAGCCACAGCCCACGAATGTCCTCAATGTGTATCGACGCTATGCCCGCTGTTATCATTATGTCAAAGAAAAATCCCGATATCCTGTTCAGAAGATAGTTGTTCTGATACTGCCGACGGATGACGCCCTGCCCACGCAGCTTCTCCATTACCGCTCTCACCATCATCGCTATCGCCGAACCGATGATGAAATTGAATCCCCATATCAGCGGACTTAACGACGCCGCTGCGCCCTCGGATACCGCCGCGAGCCCCTTCGTGATGCCGCAGGCCGCAAGATAGGTCAGCAAGTATACGGGCAGCACCATCGCAAGCTGCATCGAGAGTTTGTCGATAGAGTCCGAGACAGGTATCTCGTTCTCGCCCTGAAAAAAATCAACGTCGGGCTTCTTCTCGGCGGCGGTACGCCGCGAACTTATCCTGCCGCTCCTGACCCAGATGTTCATGATGACGACTCCTGCCGTGCAGGCAGCAAGATACCCTGCGGCAGCTATCGCGAGCCCGAAGCTCCGACCGCCTTCAAAACCCAGCGATTCGTAGGTCGTGCCCACATTGTTCGCCTGCCCGGGTCCCTGACCGTAGCCCATCGGGAGCAGCAGCCCCGATGCCTTGAAAAGGTCGGGCATCACTGTGCAGCTAAGCGCGATGGACACGATGAGCCCCACGATGCCCTGCACCATGTACGAGCTGACGATGACCGCTCCCGACCTGAGCCCCGTGAGCCGCTCCGCGTCCCCTGCGCTCTTCGTCGGCACGCGGAGACTCATCGCGATGAAACCCAGCGCGATGCCGTGGTACACCAGCTTCTCCATCAGCTCCGTGTCGATGCTGACGACTCCCAGATACCTCGCCCCCAGCAGCATGAACCCTGCCATCACCGCCACGGGCATCAGACTTTTCCTTATTACTGCGAACCGCTGTCTGACCAGATACGCCAGCATTATCGCAAAAGCAATAAGTCCCAGCTGAATAACGAGCTCCCAAAGCCCCTGATTCCCCGAAGAATAATCCATTCGGCCTTCCCCCTTTGCCCAAAAATTCAGATACGCGCCTTTTCAGCGTTTTCTATCAAACTCCCCGATAAGACCCGCACTCTCTGCCCCAAAGCTCACCTGCAAAGGCGGAATTCGTGGTATTTTCGGAGGTTGGCGGTGCCTTTGGTGCGGACCTCGTAGTAGTTGTCGGCTATGCTGAACAGGAGCCTGTTTGTGAGCACGAGTGCCATGTCTTTTATGTCGTCCATCGGGAACGTGTGTTCCGCAAATTCCAGTCTGTCCTCGTACTGGCGCATCTCGCCCTTAGCGATGAGAGTTTCCTCGTGTTCGCCGCCGAGCCTGACGAGCGTCAGACCGCTGTCGGAGAAGAGCAGTTCATCGTGTACGAAATCGCGTTCTTTGAGACGTTCGCGCTCCCAGATGTCCCATTCGTACAGCTGCGAGAAGGGAGCGGAAGGCGAGAAGAGACCCGTCGTGAGGTATCGGCGTTCCATGCCGCAGGTACAGCGGATGCGGTCGCCTTTTGTGTGCAGACCGCCGATCTTTCGGCATTCGGGGCAGAGGTAGAGCATCCGTTCGAGACCTTCTGCGAGCCGACGTCCGCGGTATTCGACAGGTTCTGCCGACTGACGTTCCCATGCGTTTTCAAAAATATCGCGGTTTATCTGCGCGGTTATCTCGCGGGGCTTCATGGTTTTCAGCTGTTCGGCAGAGTACAGTCCGACAAGGCGGCAGTGAACTTTTCCGCGTCTGACGGTCTTACTCCATCGGGGGCAGCTAAGGTAACCGCCCTCGATGCGCATAGTTGCGAGGGTCACGCCCGAGCCTTTCGCGAGTTTACCTGTTGCGGAAAAAACGTCGATACTGAGACCATCCCAGCTTTGTTCGCCCTCTGCGAAGATGCAGACGGAGTGACCCTGATCGAGGTGGCGGCGGCATTTTATGACCGTATCGACGCCCGAAGCCGCCTTACGGCGAGGGACAGGGTCAGCCGCCCAGACAATAAATTTAGTCAGCAGACCCAAGCGGAAGAGGTGTTCGCTGGCCGCGTAGTAGACTTGTTTTTTGTGAAGGCTGAGACCCACGAGGATGGGGTCCCAGGCGGTAACGTGATTAGAGATTAGCAGGACAGTACCGTCGATCTCGGGGACATCGCAGGAGAGTCCGAACATTCTGCGGACGATGGGTCCCAGCATCCCATAGAGGATACGCCATATTCTTTTGTGGCGTTCATAACTATCCATACCAAACTCCAATCTGAAAAAATCAAACGAACACGGGACGTTGGCTTATCTCGTCGTCAGAAACTTTATCGCTCGCTCTATCGAGTCTTTTGAATTGCCCCAGTCTGCATCTTTGCCCGTGTTTCTGTAATCATACATCTTGCAATAGTGCGAAATATCCTTCTCCAACTCGTTCAGATACCCCTTCACCAACTCCGTACAACTCTCACGAAACTCGTTCTTGTACCCCTTGTCCATCTCCTCAGACCTCCGCATCAAAGTACGATAGTGCGGCAGACACAGATACTCCTGCTCCCTGAATAACTCCCTGAACTCCCTCTCGTTCCTGTACAGATCAAACATATTCGTCAGCCACCGCGTGAATGCCCACTCTATCTTGTTGCACACAAAGCAATCATTCACTATCCGCGCTACCCGCTCCGTCGTCTTGCGGTTCTTTGAATCCTTCGTCTCGAAAAATCCTTTGTCGTTGAATACGTTCTTCTGTAACTCCTGCAAATGCGTCTGTAACATCAGCGCCAGCGAGAGCCTGTTCTTGCAGCTTCGCATCTGCTCGAAATGTTCCTTGCAAAAACCCGTCTTGTTGGTCTCGATGCGCACATCGGGCTCCATCATCGCCGCACCCATGATGTACTCCACCGCGTGCTGCTCTAACTCGTCACGCATCGCACATACGGGACATCCGCACTTCTTCTCGAATATCTCATTTACTGGAATCGTAAGAATGCTCTCACGCATAAAAAACACCCCCGAAAAAAACAGATAAGAGAAAAGGTATCGCCCACGGCGATGGATCAGATCCGTCCGCGGTACGGACACCTTTTCCCTTATCTTTTGTCTATTATCTCAGATCCGAATAAGTTTCCCTTGCCTGCTGCTTTTCCCAGCGTTTTGCCATAGCGGGGAGCTTGTCCTGCCAGTATTCGCCCATGATGTCCTTCGCGAGGAGCATCCTGCACTCGGTGAAGTAGGGGAAGATGACCGCCGCAGGATAGATGAACACGCACAGAAGTGCATACGGCACCAGCGAGACCATGAAGAAGAACACGCGTCTGTGTCTGCCTTCCATGAGCTTTACCGAAAGGTCGCAGGCGTCAAAGAAGTTGACACGCGGATTCAGCTCGACGATGTACTTGAAAAGCGACAGCGATACGAAATAATGCAGCATCGCACCTGCCCACACTATCGAGAAACCGATGCACAGCATGAACATCACAAGTCCTGCCATGTGTATGCTGCCTGTCATGCCCTTGTGGTAAAAATGCACTATACCGTATATCCCGAGCCCCAGCGGAACGCTCAGCATCAGCTTGAAGAGGGTCAGTTTCAGACCGCACTTTATGCTGGGGATGAAAAGCCTTCTGCTGTGCCGCGACATATACCTCGCGACCTCGTTGGCGTTTTCGGTCACGTTAATGTAGTATCTCCGCACAAGATACGACACCGCTACCAGCATCACATGATACACCGCCGCCCTCGTTATCATGAGCAGCAGACCCGTCGAGAGGGACTTGTAATAATCCAGCTCGAAGGGCTTGTAGCCTGTCAGTCCTAACAGCTTTGCGGAGTTGATTATCAGCGCTTCGATAATGAATATGAACGACACCGCGGAGAAAAAGTACACCGTGCTTATCGCCGCTATATCCGAAGAATTGATTATCTTCCTCAGCGCATCCAGACGTATTTCCCTGTTTGTCCTGGGCTTTGGTGCGGGTGCCCTCTGGACTTTTTTTACCTGTTTAGTCATTTTCCTCGTTCTCTCGGTCGATGAAGTATTCGCCTCTCTGTTCCTCGTACACGGGCGGCCACGAACCTATTATCTCGAACGCCCCCGAGCGCTGCCACAGCTGTGCCGTCACCAGCACCTCGAAGCCCTCGCCGAAGTCGCAGGCGTATTCCATGGGGCTTCTTTTCGGAAGTCCGAAGCACGCCATCAGGTTCATGATGATGCCGCTGTGAGTCACCACCGCGACGTTGGTCAGACCTTCCTCCATCATGTCCTCGATTATCTTCGCCATCGCCTTGAAGCAGCGTGTCACCACCTGACGTGCGCTCTCGCCGTTAGGCGGCGGATTGTCGAGACCGCCCTGTAAGAATTTCTTATACTCGGGCAGGTCTTTGAGTTCGGCGGGAGTTTTTTCCTCGAAGTCGCCGAAGTCCATCTCGACGAGTTCGGGTATCTCCACCATAGGTGCGTTCTGCGCCATGATGTACGCGGTCTGCAAGCACCTTTTCAGCGGCGAGAGGTAGACCTTCTGAAAGCTCGGATAGCCTGCCTCCTCGACTTTCTCATACAGCACCGCCGCACCCTCCGCGCTGAGCGGCAGGTCGGTGACGCCTATATACTTACCGTCAACGTTGCCCTGAGTAGCACCGTGACGGATGAATGTTATTCTATAGCCCTTCATATATGTTAACCTCATTTTTAGATAAGGGATAAAAGAAAGTGCATGAAGCTCTTATCTCTTATTTCTTATCTGTTTATAGTACTATCCGCACGCATTTGGCACTGCGTGCGGATAGTGGTGTTATTTACAGAAGTCTGATCTTTGTCATGATGTCTGCGGAGTGGGAGAGCTCGGCGAGCTTTTCGTCGATGACGCTCTCGACCATGGTCGGGGTGATGAACGCAAGCTCGTTCGAGGGACGGTTCGTTCTCTCAAGATAGGTGAGCTTTCCGAACAGCTCGGACAGCGCGGGCTTGAGCTCGTCTGCGTTCTCCGCATTGATGCGCACGTACATGGAGTTCTCGGCGGTCTTGTATCTTACCACGTAGCTCTTGTCGGTGCAGTCCTCCCAGGAGATCATTACCGAACGGTCCTTGTGCTTCAGGCAGTCGATGATGTCGCCTACAACAGCCGATGCGGTAGGCAGCTTGCCTGCGCCTCTGCCGTAGAACATAACGTCGCCGACGCCGTCGCCCGTTACCGAGATAGCGTTGTAAACGCCGTCAACAGCCGCGAGAAGATTGGTCTTGTTTACCAGTCTCGGGCAAACGATAGCGGTGATCCTGCCGTCCTCGACAGGCTTTGCGGAACCGATCAGCTTGATGGCACAGCCTGCATTCTCGGCGTATGCAACGTCCTCGGGAGTGATGTGGCTGATGCCCGAGCAGTGAACGAACTCGGGGTAAACGTGCTTGCCGTAAGCCAGCGAAGCGAGGATGCAGATCTTTCGGCAGGCGTCATGACCCTCGATGTCTGCGGTGGGGTCTTTCTCGGCATAACCCAGCTCCTGTGCGAGCTTGAGAGCCGAATCAAAGTCCATCTGGTCTTTTATCATCTTGTTGAGGATGAAGTTGGTGGTGCCGTTGAGGATACCGCTGATCTGCTCGATGGTGTTGCCTGCAAGGCACTTGTTCAGCGGACGGATTATCGGGATGCCGCCGCCAACGCTCGCCTCGAAGAGGTAGTTGACGTTGTGGTCGTGAGCTACCTTGAGAAGCTCAGCACCCTTTGCGGCTACCAGCTCCTTGTTAGAGGTGACTACGCTCTTGCCTTTTTCGAGCGCCGCCTTTGTGAACTGATACGCAGGGTTGATGCCGCCGATGACCTCGGCTACGACTTCGATCTCGTCGTCCTCAAGAACTTTGTTGAAGTCCTTCTCAAGAAGGCTCTCGAACTTGTCTCCGGGGAAATCACGCAGGTCAACGATATACTTGATATCACAGTCCCTGCCGACTTTCTTGCAGATCGACTCCCTGTTCTTCTCAAACAGCTCGACCGTTCCCGAACCTACAACACCGTATCCCAATACTGCTACGTTTTTCATATATTTCCTTACCTTTCTGTATATGTAACAAATAATAACATACCGATTCCGCCCACGACTTCTGTGAGTGCGGGTCTTGACCGGGGGAAACCTTTCTGAAGAAAGGTTCTCCCCCAGCCCCCCTTCCAAAGACTTTTGATATTGTCGTCATGTGGATGTGTAGGATACGTTTGACTGTAACCATTTCAAGAGATACCACCTGACGAATAATTTCAAATAAGGCGTTAAACACCATCGAACGTCTTTTTGGCAAGGGGCAAACTATTGAAGAGAAGAACTCCAAACTCCCCAAAGAGTTCCGCACGCAAGAAGCGTCAGTAGCCCACAGTGAGCTGAACTTCGAGGACGCCGTCTATGCGGCTGAGGTTTTCTCTGAGGGTGCCGTCGGGGCACATTCCGTCGCGTCTGACGGAGATAGAGACCGAAGCCACCGAATCCACTGGAGCGTTCTGGTTTATCTTGATGATATTGAAGCCCTGTTCGTACAGCTGAGAGATAACTGCCGAGAGCACTCCCTGTCTGTCTCGGAGGAGAAGTCCGAGAGAGAGGATATTCTCCTGTGACTGTTCCTCATATCTGAACACGCTGTCCTTATATTTATAATAAGCGCTGCGTGAAATGCCGACTATCCTGCACGCCTCCGAGGAGGACATCTGCTGTGAAGCGGCTCTGAGCTCCTTTGCGCGGAGCACCTTAACTATGACCTCGGGCAGTACAGCCTCATCAACAATGACCAGTCCCGATGACCTTTCCAATGCTCGTCCACCTCCAACGTACAAGTGTATTTGCAGAGTACACAACAAGTATACCACTTTTTCCGAGATATGTCAAGTCACGCAGCCGTTTTTTTGCACGAGATATTGCATAAGGTTTTTATAAACTTTCGCTCCAATTTTGGACAATACGCAGAACGTCTGCCGAAAGTACGTGCAGGCGTGTGATTTGCAGCGGCAGAGTTTTTTTACACGCAGGAAAAATTTTGATGAACTATCTGTTTTTGCCGTCATAAACCCTGCGGATATGCGCATAAACACACTGTCTTCCGCAGAAATACAGTTTTCGGCTGCGATTGACAAACGAAAAAAAACGTGTTATAATAACCGTGTATGTTGTATTGTGACAGAAAGGAAGTTTCACTATGAGCAGCGGAAAAGTTGGCTTTGACAATGAGAAATATCTTAAAATGCAGTCCGAACACATCAGAGAGAGAATAGCAAATTTCGGAGACAAGCTCTACCTGGAGTTCGGCGGCAAGCTGTACGACGACTACCACGCTTCACGCGTACTGCCCGGATTCGAGCCTGACAGCAAGCTCAGGATGCTGATGCAGCTGAGCGACGACGCGGAGATAGTCATCGTCATCAACGCTTCGCACATTGAAAACAGCAAGATAAGACGCGACCTCGGCATCACCTACGACGAGGACGTTATCAGACTGTACCACATCTTCTCGAAGATCGGGCTGTATGTCAGCTCGGTGGTGCTGACGCAGTACGAGGGTCAGCGTTCGGTGGATGCGTTCCAGAAGCGTCTTGAATCGCTGGGTATAAAGGTATACCACCACTACAAGATAGAGGGCTACCCCTCGAACCTCAGCCGCATCATGAGCAAGGACGGTTTCGGAAAGAACGACTACATCGAGACTTCGCGCAGGCTGGTGGTAATCACCGCCCCCGGCCCCGGAAGCGGCAAGATGGCGACCTGCCTTTCGCAGCTCTACCACGAGCATGAGCGCGGACTCAACGCAGGCTACGCCAAGTTCGAGACCTTCCCGATATGGAACATCCCACTCAAGCACCCCGTGAACCTTGCTTATGAGGCTGCCACCGCCGACCTTTCGGACGTGAACATGATCGACCCGTTCCATCTGGAGGCTTACGGCAAGACCACCGTCAACTACAACCGCGACGTTGAGATATTCCCCGTGCTGAACTCGATGTTCAAGCGCATCCTCGGCGAGTCGCCCTACAAGTCGCCTACAGACATGGGCGTGAACATGGCAGGCAACTGCATCTTCGACGACGAGGCTGTATGCGAGGCCGCGAAGGAAGAAATAGTACGCCGCTACTACGCGACCCTCTGCGACAAGAAGAAGGGCACCGCTTCGGACGATGACGTTTACAAGCTGGAGCTGCTGATGAATCAGGCAGGCGTTTCCACCGAGGACAGGAAAGTGGTATCTGCCGCGCTGGCGAAGGAAGAGCAGACGGGCGAACCTGCCGCCGCGATGGAGCTTCCCGACGGAACTATCCTGACGGGACGCACTTCGGAGCTGCTGGGTGCGTGCTCGGCGCTGATACTGAACGCGCTGAAATATTTCGGCAACATCGACGACAGCGTGCTGCTGATGTCGCCCGAGGTCATCGAGCCTATCGAGGATCTGAAGATAAACCATCTCGGAAACAACAACCCGAGGATACATACGGACGAAACGCTCATCGCGCTGTCCATCTGTGCGAACACCGATGAGAACGCGAAGAAGGCGATCGACCAGCTGGAGAAGCTCCGCGGCTGTGAGGTACACTCCACGGTAATACTCAGCTCGGTGGACGAGCGCATCTTCAAGCGCCTCGGCGTCAACCTGACCTGCGAGCCTAAGTTCGGGCAGTGAGTTTTCTCGGGGGAAACCTTTCTGAAGAAAGGTTCTCCCCCGAACCCCCTTCCAAAGACTTTTAATGCTTTTTGGCAAGGGGTATCCTGTTTCAGATAAAAAGAGCAGATTCATCATTTTGCGGTGTTTTTGGCAGGTGGATACCCCTTGCCAAAAAGAGTGAAGCCCTAAGAGAGGTTTGAGAAAGAACCTTTTTTCAGAAGATGTCACCCGACAAACACCCCTTCCGAGCTCAAAAAAACAGACCCGCACACATGAAGCTGCGTTCAAGTGGGTCAAGCGCCACCGCGCTTGGCAGGGGTCCGGGGGCGGCAGCCCCTGGGAAAACCCCGCCTCAGCTGCAACATCCCCGTACCCGCCAATAAAATCGGCAGACCCAAAATAAAACGTCAAAAAAGGCGCAAACAGAAAGATTCGGCAGATCGTACAGGAACACGCGATCTGCCGATTTTATTTTCGCGAGAGAGCGTCAGCGATTCGAGTGAAACCCCCAAGCGCCGCTCAAAAGCCCGTAAATAACCCCCAAAAAGAAGCAAAAAGCAAAGCTCCGCACCAACACCCCCTCGTACAATAGCACAAAAAACGAGAGTATTTAGTGCTTTATCTTAATAAAATTTCTCTTGACATTTCAAACTGATTGTAGTAAAATATAACTTATATATGGATATATAACACTCGAAAGGAATGACCATTAATGCTTTCACTTGACAAGGTTTACAAAGCATCTCATGTTCTCAAAGAGGTGATAAGACCTACGCAGTGCATAAAAGCACCGAAAATAAACCCCGATGCGGACGTTTATCTCAAGACCGAGAATTTGCAGGTCACGGGTTCGTTCAAGGTAAGGGGCGCGTATTTCAAGATCTCTCAGCTGACCGATGAGGAAAAGGCACGAGGTGTCGTTGCCTGCTCGGCAGGAAACCATGCTCAGGGCGTTGCGCTCGCGGCTCAGAAGAACGGCATCAAGGCTGTTATCTGCCTGCCCGACGGCGCACCTATCTCGAAGGTCGAGGCTACAAAGAGCTACGGCGCGGAGATATGCCTTGTTCCAGGCGTGTATGACGACGCTTACAATGAGGCGCTCAGACAGCGCGACGAGCACGGATATACCTTCGTTCACCCCTTCGATGACGAGAATGTTATCGCAGGTCAGGGTACTATCGGTCTCGAACTTATCGAACAGCTCCCCGACCTTGACGCTGTAGTTGTGCCTGTGGGCGGCGGCGGACTTATCTCGGGCGTGGCTTTCGCACTCAAGACCCTTAACCCGAATATCAAGGTTTACGGCGTTCAGGCGGCAGGCGCACCCTCGATGGTGAACTCCCTCAAGGATGGCAAGATAGAATGCCTCGACAGCGTTTCGACTATCGCTGACGGCATCAAGGTAAAGGAACCAGGCGAGAATACTTTCGAGTACTGCAAGAAGTTCGTGGACGACGTCGTTACCGTTACCGACGACGAGGTCAGCTCCGCGATACTCGCACTCATCGAACAGCACAAGCTCATCTCCGAAGGCGCAGGCGCTGTTTCGGTGGCGGCTGTTATGTTCAACAAGGTTCCCGTAAAGGGCAAGAAGGTCGTTTGCCTCGTTTCGGGCGGCAATATCGACGTTACCATACTTTCGAGAGTCATCAAGCGCGGTCTGCTCAAGTCGGGCCGCTCCGATACGCTGGCTATCCAGCTTGAGGACAAGCCCGGGCAGCTCGTGGGCGTTTCGCAGGTCATCGCGAACCTCGGCGGAAACGTTGTTTCCATCCACCACGAACGTGCGAGCGAGGACAGCGACATCACCGACTGTATCCTCCGCATCGTCCTCGAAACAAGAGACTTCGACCACATCAAGGAGATCCGCACGGCTCTCACCGAGGCAGGTTTCAGGATAGTGAACAGATAACAGAGATCAGAGAACAAAACAAAGGGAGGACTGCAAGATGTTATGTATGTCGTGCGGAAACGAAACGCTTGAGGGCGGCAAGTTCTGTATCTACTGCGGAGCACCGTTTCCCGAGCAGAACACCCGACAGTACGGCGAACAGCCGCGGGTCGAGATGCCGCAGTTCCAGCCTACAGCGCCGACTGTTCAGCAGGACAACGGCGGTTTTCCGAACGTGACCTACCGTGCGCCCTCTGAAGTCGTACCCGACTACAGCCAGCAGCAGGGTCAGAACGGCTTTAATCAGTACAACCAGTACAATCAGTACAATCAATACAACCAGTATAACCAGTACAACAGCTATTCGCCGACGGTCAAGACCCTTGGCAAGTACAAGAAGACCAACACGCTTCTGCTGTGCTGCCTCGGTTTCATCGGAGTGGGCGGCATCCACCGCCTCGCAACGGGAAAGATCGGCACGGGCATCCTCTGGCTGTGTACCGCAGGTCTCTGGGGTATCGGAACGATCATCGATCTCATAATGATCGCCTCCGACAGCTACAGGGACGGCGACGGCAACTACCTCTCACCGCAATAATTTTCCGAACGTATCGGGTTGTGCGGGTATTAACGGGGGAGAACCCCTTTGAAAATCCGGAATGAATGTCCGCTGTCAACAGCACACCTATACGGATCGGCAGGAATTTATTTAAAAAGGAGCAGATCAACATGGCAGAAACTATCTACACAAAAAACGCACCCGACGCTATCGGACCCTATTCGCAGGCAAAGGTAGTGGGCGGACTTGTATTCACCTCGGGTCAGATCGCTATCAACCCTGCAACAGGCAACGTTGAGGCTGACACTATCGAGGGTCAGACCGAGCAGGTATGCCAGAACCTCAAGAACCTTCTTGAAGCGGCAGGCAGCTCCCTCGACAAGGCTGTAAAGACCGTTTGCTTCCTCGCTGATATGGGCGATTTCGGCGCATTCAACGAGATCTACGGCAAGTACTTCACCTCCAAGCCCGCACGTTCCTGCGTGGCTGTAAAGACTCTCCCCAAGAACGTCCTCGTGGAAGTTGAAGTCATCGCTGAGGTTTAAGCAAAAACACACAGTTCAGAATTTGAGCCATAGTACTTCAATGTACTATGGCTTTTCTGCTGCCGAAAGTCTGCGGGGTGTTCGCTGGGGTGTTCGCTGGGGGAAACCTTTCTGAAGAAAGGTTCTCCCCTTGCCGTGCGTAGCTAAGGCGGCCCCCTTTCCAAAGACTTTTAATATGTTTTTGTTTGTTGTGGTCGTGAAGATAGTCCCTTGACATTTCAGGAGATGTCTTCTGATGAATACGCTCAAATAGTGCGTTACGCTCTATTGAACGTCTTTTTGGCAAGGTCACACTAATGAGAAGAAAAACTACTAACTTTCCGACCAACACAAAATAATGAAGAAGCACCCAAAAGCCAAAAAGTATTAAAAGTTTTAGTGAGGGGGTTTGGGGGAGACCCTTTTTCAAAAGGGTCTCCCCCAATATCACCCGCAGACAGCATCGCCCCCGAGCACTATTAAAGCACTCAGGGGCGATGTTTAAGGCATGGTCACTTTGTCTTCGGAGATGATTATTTTGCCGAGTTCCTGTGCTCTGCCGATGCCTTCGGAGAGGGATGCTTTCGCGGTGTCGGTCAGGCGCGGGCAGCCGAACAGACGGGCTGTTTCGCGTTCGAGGTCGGTGACGCTCATAGCTATCTGCTCCGAGATTATGAGCTGAGCTGCCGCCGCTATCTCTTCGGGAGCTATCTCGTCGAGGGGACGCTTGTGCTTCTCGCCCTCGGCAGGCACGCGGCAGCCGTCGTAGGCGTCGGGCAGCTGCCATGCCGCCCAGATGAACTCCGCACCGCTCTCGTATTCGCGGATGATGCCGCCAGCCTTGTTCACCGCTTCGAGGAAGACAGCGTCCACCTTACTGCCTGCGCGGGAGATGCCCCACGCCGCGATGATGCGCTTTTTGACGCTTTGCAGGGAAACGGGTGCTTCGGCTTCGATAATCCAGCCGATGTTCTCGGCTATCTTCGGGAGCGTTTCGGGCAGGTAGAAGTCCTTTGACGTGCCCGATGCCTGCACCTCCCACGCCGAGTATTTCTCGCAGCGTTCTGCCAGCGGCGAGGGCGCTTCCTCACGCTCGAACTCAATCGGCGGCGCGGCTATCGGCTTCGGCGGCTCGGGGATGTCCTCGGGCTCGGGGGGATTGCGCTTGATGTACAGCGCATCCTCTGCCGAGGTCTTTACGTCCTCCACCACCTTGTCGTGGTCGTTCAGCCAGTCGAGGGCATGAACGGTGTGCAGCTTCCAGCCGAGACCCTCCAGCACGGACGGCTGGACGATGTGGCGGTCGCGGGCGGTGGCGTTGTCGAAGTGCTGTCTGCCGTCGCAGATAACGCCCAGCAGGTAGCGCGAAGGTTCGTCGGGATCGACTATCGCAAGGTCAACGCGGTAGCCCGAACAGCCGACGCTCGTTCTCACGTCGTAGCCCTCACGGCGCAGACGCTCGGCAAGCTCTTCCGCAAAACCGTCGGAAACGGTTCGGCTGTCGGCGGCGTTGACCGCCAGTGCCTGCTTGCCCTTCGCCGCGAATTCGAGGAAGGCTTTGAGCTGTTCCACGCCGTCGGAACGGGTGCGGCTCATGTCTATCTGCTCGGGTCGCAGGGTCGAGTAAACGGTCATCGCCTTTCTCGCACGGGAGACCGCAACGTTCAGTCGTCTCCAGCCGCCGTCACGGTTGAGGGGACCGAAATTCATCGACACCTTGCCGTCCTTGTCGGGACCGTAGCCCACGCTGAACAGTATCACGTCGCGCTCGTCGCCCTGCACGTTTTCGAGATTCTTGATGATTATCGGCTCGTACATGGCGTTCGCAGCCGTTTCGAGGGACGGGTCGGCAAGGAACGCGTCGGACAGCAGGTCGTCTATCAGGTTCTGCTGAACGATGCTGAAGGTCACAACGCCGATACTCTCGCGGCAGAGAACGGGGTCGCGCAGGCGGCGGCATATCTCAGCCACCACCGCTTCGCCCTCGGCGCGGTTCTGCTTGGTCTTGCCCTTGTCGTACACGCCGTCAACGTGTACCCAGCTGACCTTTGAGTCGAGGTCATCGGGGGAGGGGAAGGTCAGCAGCTTGTTCTCGTAGAAACGCGCGTTCGAGAAGGCGATAAGGCTCTCGTGGCGCGAACGGTAGTGCCACAGCAGGTGCTTCGAGGGCATGGTGAGGGCGAGGCAGTCGTCCAGCACGCTCTCCAGGTCTTCCTTGTCGTAGTTCTCCTCGTCAATGTGGGCGGTGGAGAAGAAGCTGGTCGGCGGCAGCTGTCGGGGGTCGCCCACGACTACCACGTTCTCGCCGCGCGCTATCGCTCCGACCGCTTCGGCGGTGGGCAGCTGCGAGGCTTCGTCGAACACGACAAGGTCGAATTTCGGGAAGTTCGGGTCGATGTACTGAGCCACCGAGATGGGCGACATCAGCATACAGGGGCAGATGCGGCGCAGCAGGTTCGGTATCTGGTCGAACAGCTTTCGGATGGAGAGCATACGTCCGCCGCTGCGGATAGCCTTTTGCAGGGTCGCAAGCTCTGAGCTTCCCTTGCCTGCCGAGGTGTTCGGCACGTTCGCCGACAGCCTTGCGCAAAGCTCCTGAACGGTCAGGCGGCTGAATGAGTCGAGGGTCTCGCGGTAGCGCTCCACCTCGTCGTCGAACTGCGCCTCGCTGAATGTGCCTATTGCGGGATCGTCGCGGAACGCCGTATCTATCACGGTGCGGCAAATCATATGGTCAAAGGCAGCCGAGAGCTTTTCGGCAGGGACTTTTCCGCTCATGTACAGCTCGCCGATGATGCCCGCACCCAGCTCGTTCAGCTCGTTCAGCGAACGCTGGAGCGCGGAACGCTCACGCAGGCGGTCGGAATTTCTCGCCAGCTTTGAAGCGGCGTCGGTGACGGCTTCAAAGACGTTCTCGCTGTTGTTGCAGGCGGTGATGTCCACGTACTTTGCGAAATCGCCGTTGACCACGCGGTCGTACTCGGCGCGTGCGGCTTTTTCCTCGTCGTACAGGCGGCAGAATTCGGCGGCTTCCGACTCGTTCGCCAGCTTGTTCTGCTGTTCGAGCGCGGTCAGCTCGGCGGTCTGCTCGCCGTATGCGATGAGCCGCTCCACCGACGCGGCGAGGTTGTCCTTCGTGACGGTGCCCGTCTGCTTGCAGTGGATGTCCAGCTCCTTCGCCAGCTTTTTGAGCGCGAAGTGCTGAGGGAGCGCCCATTTCTGCTCGGCGCGTTTGATGTTCAGCTTCATCTCGGCGGCGTTCAGGTCAAAGACGCTCTTTTCAAAAATGCGGTCGAGCTCGGCGCGTTCGGCGTTCACAGCCGCACGCTTCTGCGAGAGCTGTTCGGCGGTGTCGGTCAGTCTCTTGCGGCTGACGGCGCTGAGGTCGAGGGATTCCTTCGCGGCGGCGCAGAGCTTTTCGCAGGCAGTGCGCTCGCGGTCTGCGGCGGCAGCGGTGTCGCGGCAGAGGGACAGGAAGCGGTCGCGTATCTCGGGGGAGTAGTCGCACATGATGTAGTCACGGAGCGGCGACGCAGAGATGTCCCCAAGCCTTGTGCCGACTGCGGCGGTCTGCGAAACGGCGTTCCTGAGCCTGTCGTGCAGTTCGGGGGTGAGGGTTGCGGCGTACTCCTGCGTGAAACCTCTGAGCGGCGCGAATTCGCCCTTCGGGTCGTAGCCGACTATGGCGTCGTAGAGGGTCATGCCCACAGGCATTTTCCTGTGCAGGCGTTCGATCTCGGTGTTCAGGCGCTCACGCATCAGGTGGAGATTTTCAGCGGTGCGCGCGTAATCTGAGGGCTCCTTGATGCGCCCCACGTTCAGCGTCGCTTCGAGCTGTGAGAGAACGGCACGTTTCTGAGCCTTGTTGGAGTGAAGTTCGAGGCAGAAGGGGTCAAGACCTATCTTCGCAAGGCGGTTCTGCACCACAGACAGCGCCGCCATCTTCTCGGCGACGAACAGCACGCTCTTGCCCGAAAACAGCGCGTTTGCGATGAGGTTGGTGATGGTCTGGCTCTTGCCCGTTCCTGGAGGGCCGTGAAGCACGAAGCTCTCGCCCTGTGCGGCGGCGTAGATAGCCGCCAGCTGAGACGAGTCGGCAGAGGTGGGGATCGCCATGTCGGCAGGCTTCACGGTGCTGTCGAGACTGCGGACGTCGAGCTGACCGTTCTGCGGCTCCCATTCGAGCCTGCCCGACATCAGTGAGCGGACGACCTTGTTCTTCGCCAGATCGTCGCTGCGGTTTTTCAGGTCGTTCCACATGATGAACTGGGAGAAGGAGAACTGCCCGATGAACGCCGCTTCCTCAACGTCCCAGCGCGGCTTCGCCATGACGCTCTGACGCATGGTGTTGAACACGAGTGCCAGGTCGGCGCCGCTCTCGTCCTGCGGCAGGGGGTCAAGACCGCTGACGGTGATGCCGTGATCCTGACGCAGCATTTCGAGGAGGGTGACGTTCATCTGCGCGTCCTCATCGCGGATGCGGAGCGAATATGCGCGTTCGCGGAGGTTCTTCACCAGATCCACGGGGATGAGCACGAGGGGTGCGTAGCGCGGCTTTTCGCTGCGGTCGGTCTCGAACCATTTGAGGAATCCCAGTGCAAGGTACAGCGTATTCGCGCCGTTTTCTTCGAGGGACTGCTTTGCGCTGCGGTGGAGTTTCTTGAGCTTGATCTCCAGCTCGTCGGCGTGGCAGAAGCTGCGAAGGCGGAAGCTGGTGAACTCCGACTCGGAGATAGCCTTGATCTGCTCGGCGTTGTTTTCGAGCTCGAAGATCTTGCTGTCGGACGCCTTGAAGGACTGTTCGGCGGGCATGGGCATGATCTTGAAGCTCTCGCCGCGGGAGATCTCGTCCTCAAGCCGTGCGAGCTCGGCGGTCATCAGCTGAACGCTCATAGCCCCCGGTCGAAAATTGAGCAGCGAGTTGCGCAGACTGAGGTCGAGGAGCTTGCGTTCCCAGACCGCCTGTTTGGTCAGCTCCTGCGCTTCGGCGGTGACGCCGTGGATGTTCATGTCGATGTCCTTCGGAGCGGCGGTGACGGTATTTGCGGCGGACTTGCAGTCGGCGGCGACCATCCTGTCCGCTTCCTCCAGCTTCATGGGGATGGGTCGGATACCGCTGGCGCGGCATCTTGCGATGTCGATAGTCAGGTCGAAAGCGGCGGTATCGTCAAGGTGGGAGAGTGCCAGCCGTTCGGCGTTCTCGAAGTCGGTGCTGTCCTTGCCTGCGGTGAAGGCGGTGCATTCGATAAGGCAGAGCTCGTCGATACCGCGTGCGGCGCGTTTGGTGAGGGCGGCAGGGTCGTCGTTGACGCACTCGGGGAAGGTCTGTTTTTCGAGCCAGAAACCTGCGAAGGCGTGACCCTCGATGACCACCACGAGGGGGTTGATGCCGGCGGCTTCGAGGCAGGAAGCGTACAGCAGGGCGAGGTCGATGCAGGTTCCCTGCTTGGCAGTCAGGACGGTATCGGCGAGCCGCACGCGCTGACCCACGCTGTTATAGGACGGCGGCGGCACGATATACGCGATATTCTCAGCCTGCAAAGCGGCGTAGAGTGCGGCTGCCTGTTTCTTGACGATGTTTGGGTTTCGGGTCAGGTAGCCCGTAAAGGAAGGGTCGCCCGTCCATTCGGCGAGGTATGAAGCCGCCTTAGCGGTGATCTGCGAAACGGCGGGGTGGTTCGGGGTAACGAACGCCGCGGTCATTTCGGGCAGTATCCGTGTACCGAGCCAGTGGTTATGGGGCATCAGGTCTACGGGCTTATCCTCGCACCAGAGGGTAGTTTCGCCGCCCTCGGGCGAATCCGCGGTTATCTCGACGCGGACGATCGCCGCCATATTCTCGGTCAGCGAGAACAGGTATTCGGTCGAGAGCAGAAGTCTGACAGGCGACAGTTCGACAGGCTGATGCGGTTCTGCCTTTTCGATGTCAGCGGTGAAATCCCTCACGAACTCGGGTTCGGAAGTGACCCTGACGTGCAGACCGTACACAGGCGTATCGCCGTCGTTTCTGACCACTATGCTTTTGATGAGGGGAATATAGTTCTGCTGCATCGCGAGGTTCAGTGTTGTCAGCAGGTCCACCTCTGCGGAAAAGCTCATCTTTGGTTGCTCCTTTCGGAATGTGATTTTTGGGGTGTATTTTGTTTTTTGGGGACTTGGTCCGATGTTTTTTTTCGTGGTGTTGCGGAATACTGTGGGTTTAGGATATATGGGGGGGCTTTTGGTCGGTCTTGCGACCGACTTTGGAGTTTCACTCGAATCGCTGGCGCTCTCTCGCGAAAAATAAAATCGGCAGATCTTGTGTTCTTGCTCTTGTGGCTGGGACTTCTCATGCCGAGCCTTTCGGGGCGGTCGATCCGGGCTGCCGATTTTATTTGTTTGGTGGGGAATGTTTGCGCGCTTACGTGATGTTTGAGCTGACTGCTCATTTTCCTGGGGGAAACCCTTTGAAAAGGGTTCTCCCCCAGACCCCTTTCCTAAACTTTTTGATTCTCTGGCGAACACGCTTCGTTTGTGCGGGTCTTTCGGTTCTTCACACGGAGTGGTGCCTGCTTCCCCATCCCGCACTCATGGAGTGAGGCGCAGCCGAACGTACCGCGAAAAAAACGCAGTCTGTGCAGGCTGTCCTGCCGCACAGACTGCGGGGGCTTTTTTAGATTTTACAGAAGTGCTTTCAGTCTCTCGTCAACGGCTCTCAGGAATTCCTCAGTGCCTACCTTCTGCTTGTTCTCCAGCTTCGACAGCAGATACAGGTCGCCTGTCATAACGCCGTCCTCAATGGTCCGGATGGTCGCCTTCTCCAGCTTGTCGGCAAACGCCATCAGCTCGGGCAGGTTATCCAGCTCGCCGCGCTTTCTCAGCGCACCTGTCCACGCAAACAGCGTCGCAACAGAGTTGGTCGAGGTCGGCTCGCCCTTCAGGTGCTTGTAGTAGTGGCGCTGAACAGTGCCGTGTGCAGCTTCGTACTCGTAGATGCCGTCGGGCGAAACGAGCACCGAAGTCATCATAGCCAGCGAACCGTATGCGGTAGCTACCATGTCGCTCATAACGTCGCCGTCGTAGTTCTTGCAAGCCCAGATGTAGCCGCCCTCGGAACGGATAACTCTTGCAACAGCGTCGTCAATGAGGGTGTAGAAATACTCGATGCCTGCCGCCGCGAACTTCTCCTTGTACTCAGCCTCGAATATCTCGGCGAAAATGTCCTTGAAGCGGTGGTCGTACTTCTTCGAGATGGTGTCCTTGGTCGCGAACCAAACGTCCTGCTTGGTGTCGAGCGCGTAGTTGAAGCAGGCTCTTGCGAAGGAGCCGATGGAGTCGTCGCGGTTGTGCAGACCCTGGATGATGCCTGCGCCCTCGGTGAACTCGTGGATGGTCTCCTTGGTAACGGTGCCGTCGGGAGCGGTGCATACCAGCTCGGTCTTAGCGCCTGCGGGTACCTGCATCTCGACGTTCTTGTAAACATCGCCGTATGCGTGACGTGCGATGGTGATAGGCTTTGTCCATGTGGGGATGTAGGGTGTGATGCCCTTAACGAGGATGGGCGCTCTGAAAACGGTGCCGTCGAGCATCGCACGGATGGTGCCGTTGGGCGACTTCCACATCTGCGAGAGGTTGTACTCGGGCATACGAGCCGCGTTCGGGGTGATGGTCGCGCACTTTACCGCAACGCCGTATTTCTTGGTGGCGTTCGCAGAGTCAACAGTGACCTGATCCTTCGTCTTCTCACGGTTCGGCAGGCCGAGGTCGTAGTACTCGGTCTTGAGGTCGATGTAGGGTGTCAGCAGAATGTCCTTTATCTCCTGCCAGATGATTCGAGTCATCTCGTCGCCGTCCATCTCAACTAACGGCGTCTTCATCTCAATCTTAGCCATGTAATTTTCCTCCGATTCAATTTCTTTCCTGCATCACGTAGGGTGAGTGCAGGTCTTACTGTGGGAAACCTTTCTGAAGAAAGGTTCTCCCCCAGACCCCCTTCCAAAGACTTTTGATATTTTTGGAAAGGGTATTTCCCAAAATTAGTCCTGCACTCAATTTACATGAGGCAGGTAAGGAATCCTGCCAGAACGCCTGCGAGGGCTATCCAGAAGGCGAGTTTTGTGCTGCGGAATGCGGTCACGGCGTCCTCGTTTCCGAAGGCGTTGTGTTTAACGAACACGCCGCCGTAGAAGCCGATAGAGCCGAGAATGATATACACGCCCAAATCGTGGCTGCCGAGCAGGAATGCGATAGCGACGCCGAACAGCACGCCTATACCGGCAGGTGCGGCCTCGATAAGGTCTTCTATCTCCTCTTCGTTGGTCCTATAGCTGTAGCCCGATCTGCGGAACATATTTTCGCGTCTCAGCTGAGCCTGTCTGTCCTCAAAGCGGCGGTGAACTTCGCCCTGCATTTTGAGTCGCTCGAACTCTTCCATCGCCTGACGGCGCTTTTCTTCATCGTTCATATCACACACCTCCGAAAACGTACCATTTCAGCACACCGAGCACAACAAAATGCGCAGGGTAGAACACGTAAAAGAACCACTTGTTGAACGCGCTTTTTTTGCCGCCCCTGCCGTTGTAGCAGAATATCACGAGCAAAGGCACGAGCCCGACCCCGAGGTTATACCAGCCGTAATACCACGGCTGTCCGTTTCCGCTCATAAACATTATACAGAGGTTCAGCGGCGCGTAGAGCAGTACCATCGCGAGCCATCTTTTGCGCCTGTCGTTTCGGTAAACGTGCAGGAAAAGCGGTCCGAGCACGTCCATGATAGGCCAGTCGCCGATGAGCGAAAGCAGGGTCAGCAGTACCACCAGCGTGACCTTCTGCGGTTTTGAGAGTTTCTCGCTGTCCCACACTCTCAGCGCGGTAATGCCGAGAAACAGTGTAAAAATAACGCCCTGAATGATAAGTGCCATCGGATTTTCCGCGATGGTTTCGAGTCCTGCCTCAAAGAAAACGAAAGGCAGCCACGAGACCAGTGCGAAAATACCGAGTCGTTTCTGATACTTCCTCACGTCGTGTGTATGGTGATAGCCTTCGGCGAGGAAATACGCCATCATAGGGCCTGTGAGTCTTCCGAAGAAGTGCATCACCTGTCCGAGCACGGGTATTCTCGCGTCCACGAAACCCCATGCCATGTGGTCGAGCACCATCGTAAAGATCACGAGGTATTTGAGCTGATTGCGGTCAAGCCCTTTTTTCTCTGCGGGCATAACAGCAGTCGATGTCATCTCCATATTCTGTTCCTTTCTTAGTCTGTTGGCAGCTGATAATGAAAGCAGCTTGTCTGAGAGCTTTGTTCTTTATTTTTATTTCGGTTCTCCTCCGCCCAGTTTTCGCCGTAGGTCGCCTTATTGAAGGCGTTTATCGCGAAGCAGAAAAGCACCATCCAGAGTACCATTGTGACAGCCATAACTATCTTATCGACCTTTTTGGTCTTTTCCTCGTCACCGCCGAAGTACTTGTTCGCGACGACTCCGAAAAGCCATTTTCCGATAAACGCGCTGCCTATCCATGTAGCGAACGACACGATGATAAGAGCAGGCAGATTCGGTGTATTTACGAACTGCCAGTTTTCCATGCCAAGCATCTTTCCGAGAAGACCGCTCACGGCGATAACGACCCATTCCAGCGTGATAAGGATGGTAGCTATACCGTTTCCTTTTTTATATCTGGCTATGTGTCTGTCATTACGGCCATAATGTACTGACATTTCTTTTCTGCTCCTTCTTTGATGTGTTCCTGCTTTTTAGGGGGGTGAGGTTTTTTGTCGGTCTGTTGATCGACTTGGTCTTTCACTCGAATCGCTTGCGCTCTCTCGCGAAAAATAAAATCGGCAGATATTGTGTTCTTGTTATTGTGATTTGGGATCCTCATTCCGCGCCTTTCGGGACGGCTGAGGTCGGCTGCCGATTTTATTTTGGTGAGGACTGTTTTATGGTGCGCTTACGGGGCGTTTGAGTTGACTGCTCATTTTCCCGGGGGAAACCCTTTGGAAAGGGTTCTCCCCCGGACCCCTTTCCTAAACTTTTTAATTCTCTGGCGAACACGCTTCGTTTGTGCGGTCTTTTTTTACTTATTCTCTAACTGAACTCTTGTATAATCCAGCAGTCCGCCTGCGAGGATGATGTCCTTTGTGCGGCCTGTCAGCTCGCAGAGTACGGGTATCTCAACGCCTGCGGTCTTATCTACAACGATAAGCTCTGTCTTGTCAGCCTCAACAGAAGCACGGACGCCCTTGATCTCGATCTGGTCGCCCTGGCTGATCTTATCATAGTCAGCCTCGTTGACGAATGTCAGCGGCAGGATGCCTGCGTTGATGAGGTTTGCTCTGTGGATTCTTGCAAAGCTCTTCACGAGTACTGCCTTAACGCCGAGATACAGCGGTGCGAGTGCAGCGTGCTCACGCGACGAGCCCTGACCGTAGTTGGAACCGCCGACGATGATCGACTTGCCCATGTTCTTCGCTCTTCTCGGGAAATCCTCGTCACATACGGTGAAGCAGTGCTCGGAGATCTTCGGGATATTCGAGCGGAGGGGCAGGATCTTTGCGCCTGCGGGCATGATGTGGTCTGTTGTGATGTTGTCGCCGACCTTGAGGGAAACTCCGCACTCGATATCGGTGTCGAGGGGGCTGGTCTCGGGGAAGGGCTTGATGTTCGGTCCTCTGAGGACTTCAACGCTGTCCATCTCCTCCTCGGAAGCAGGCGGAACTACCATATTGTCGTTGATAACGAACTGTGCGGGCAGCTTGAACTCGGGCATATCGCCGAGGAACTCTCTCGGGTCGGTGAGGTAGCCGGTCAGTGCGGAAACTGCTGCCATTTCGGGCGATACGAGGTAGATCTGACCATCCTTGGTGCCGCTGCGTCCCTCGAAGTTTCTGTTGAAGGTTCTGAGGGAAACACCGCCGCTGTTCGGCGACTGACCCATACCGATGCAGGGGCCGCAAGCCGATTCAAGGATACGTGCGCCTGCGTCGATCATATCGGAGAGAGCGCCGTTCTTAGCGATCATGTTGAGGACCTGCTTTGATCCCGGAGCGATCGCCAGCGAAACGCTCGGGTCAACGGTCTTGCCCTTGAGTATGTATGCCACCTTCATCATATCGACGAAGGAGCTGTTGGTACATGAACCGATGCAGACCTGATCTACCTTCAGCTTGCCGATCTCCTCAACGGTCTTGACGTTGTCGGGGGAGTGAGGACAAGCAGCCTGAGGAACGAGCTTCGAGAGGTCGATGTCGATCTGCTCGTCGTACTCAGCGTCGTCGTCAGCTGCGAGGGGCTGCCATACGTCAGCTCTGTCCTGAGCCTTGAGGAATTCAAGGGTGATCTCATCGGACGGGAAAATAGAGGTGGTAGCGCCAAGCTCTGCGCCCATGTTGGTGATGGTCGCTCTTTCGGGAACGGAGAGAGTCTTCACGCCATCGCCCACATATTCGATGACCTTGCCGACGCCGCCCTTAACGGACATGATGCGGAGCACCTGAAGGATAACGTCCTTAGCGGAGACCCACGGAGACAGCTTGCCTGTGAGGTTCACCTTAACGACCTTCGGGCAGGTGATGTAGTAAGCGCCGCCGCCCATAGCGACAGCAACGTCCTGTCCGCCCGCACCGATAGCGATCATGCCGATACCGCCGCCTGTGGGGGTATGGGAGTCGGAGCCGATGAGGGTCTTGCCCGGAACGCCGAAGCGCTCAAGGTGTACCTGATGGCAGATACCGTTACCGGGACGGGAGAAGTAGATACCGTGCTTCTTGGCAACAGAGCCGATGAAGCGGTGGTCGTCGGCATTCTCGAAGCCCGACTGAAGGGTATTGTGGTCAATGTAAGCGACGCTGCGCTCGGTCTTGACGCGCGGTATGCCTATCGCCTCAAATTCGAGGTAAGCCATAGTACCCGTAGCGTCCTGAGTGAGGGTCTGATCGATCCTGATGCCGATCTCCTCGCCCTTGACGTACTCACCCTCAACGAGGTGAGCGCGCAGTATTTTTTCGGTAAGTGTCATTCCCATAGGATAAACATTCCTTTCTTTAAAAACTATTTTTATTATACTATATTTCCGCCGCTTTGTCAAGTTAGTGCGTCAGCACTGCGGAGGGTGTATCACCCGCCATCAAAGCAAAAAGGCACCCACAGTCTCCTGTGAGCGCCTTTGCTTAGTTTTTGCGGAAAATTACTTGAATCTCTCCTCGAGCTTATCGAGCTCCTTGTAGAGAGCAGCGGGGATCTTGCCGCCCTTAGCAGCGATATCCTCGTCGTAGTATCTTCTCATTTCCTTGATCTCCTCAGCCCACAGATCCTTGTCAACTGCGAGCAGAGCCTTTACCTGATCGTCGGAGAGACCGAGACCCTCAAGGTTGAGATCCTCAGGCTTCGGAACGTATCCGATAGGAGTCTCCTGAGCGTCAACAGTGCCCTCGCAGCGTCTGATGATCCAGTCGAGGACTCTCATGTTGTCGCCGAAACCGGGCCACATGAAGTTGCCTTCGTCGTCCTTCTTGAACCAGTTAACGTTGAAGATCTTAGGAGCGTTCTCGCCGAGCTTCTCGCCCATTTCGAGCCAGTGGTTCCAGTAGTCGCCTACGTTGTAGCCGATGAAGGGCTTCATAGCCATAGGATCGTGACGGAGCACGCCTACAGCACCGGTAGCAGCTGCGGTAGTCTCGGAAGAAACTGCCGAACCGATGTAAGTACCGTGAGTCCAGTCGAGGGACTGATATACCAGCGGAGTGGTCTTAGCACGTCTGCCGCCGAAGATGATAGCGGAGACCGGCACGCCCTTCGGATTGTTGAACTCGGGGCTGATGCAGGGGCAGTTCTCAGCAGGAGCTGTGAAACGGCTGTTCGGATGAGCGAGCTTTTCGCCCGAAGCAACGTACTCGGGGCCGTTGACCTTAGCGCCCTTCCACTCCTCAGCGTTTACAGGAGGATTCTTGTCGAGACCCTCCCACCAGGGAGTCATATTGTCGAGGTTGATAGCAACGTTTGTGAAGATAGCGTTTTTCTTGGTAGAAGCGAGCGCATTGAAGTTGGACTTAGCGTTAGTTCCGGGAGCAACGCCGAAGAAGCCGTTCTCGGGGTTGATAGCGTAAAGTCTGCCGTCCTCGCCCTGCTTCATCCAAGCGATATCGTCGCCGACGGTGAATACCTTGTAGCCCTGCTTGGTGTAGATCTCAGGCGGGATAAGCATTGCGAGGTTGGTCTTGCCGCAAGCGGACGGGAAAGCAGCGGTGATGTACTTGATGTCACCATCGGGCTTCTGAACGCCGAGGATGAGCATATGCTCAGCCATCCAGCCCTCGTTCTTACCCTGGAAGGAAGCGATTCTCAGAGCGAAGCACTTCTTGCCGAGGAGAACGTTACCGCCGTAAGCGGAGTTGATGGAGCAGATAGTATTCTTCTCGGGGAACTGAACGATGTATCTCTTTTCGGGGTCAACGTCAGCCTTGGAGTGGAGACCGCGAACGAAGTCATCGGAAGTATCGCCGAGGTTCTCGAAAGCCTTAGTACCCATTCTGGTCATGATATCCATGTTAAGAACAACATAGATGGAGTCAGTCAGCTCAACGCCCACCTTAGCGAGGGGGGAACCGATCGGGCCCATGGAGTAAGGGATAACGTACATGGTCCTGCCCTTCATAACGCCGTCGTACATCGGCTCGAGCATAGCCCACATCTCATTAGGATCCATCCAGTTGTTGGTCGGGCCTGCGTCCTCCTTCTTGTTGGAGCAGATGAAGGTTCTGTCCTCAACGCGAGCAACGTCGTTAGGCTGAGTACGGTGATAGAGACAACCGGGATATTCATCCTGATTCATCTTCACCATTTCACCGGAAGCGAGAGCCTCCTGTCTCAGAGCCTCAAGCTGTTCATCGCTGCCGTCGATCCAAACTACCTTTTCAGGCTTTGTGAGGGCGATCATCTCATCGACCCAAGCGTTAACGTTAGGGTTCTTTGTCAGACTTGCCATTGTAAAAAAACTCCTCTCAATATTAATAACCGATTAGTGTTATAGAAAAGGGGAAATTTCCCCAAAAATCCTATCCAATTCATTATACCTCATTTAAACCGATTTGTCAACACCCTTATAATTGAATTTATGATGAACTTATGCATAAAAAATCAGATATTCATGCAAGAGAGGGCAAGAAATGGGCAAAAAGCGGCATGATATTGAATGATTAGCGATAAGCAACTTGCAGAATGAGCAAAAATTATTTTTTTCGGTCAAGAAAAAAACTGCACAAATGAAGCGTATTCACCAGAGGCTAAAAAAGTTCGGGAGGGGTACGTGGGCACATAGGGAAAACCGCTTTTAAATGTAAGCGCTCAAACGTCCCCACCATAATAAAATCGGCAACCCAAAAACAACCGTCCCGAAAGGCTCGGCATGAGAATACCACGCCAAATTCGCAAGAACAAGCGATTTGCCGATTTTATTTTTCGCAGGAGAGCAGCGAATCGAGCGAAAGACCCCGATTCGCCGCAAGGCGAATGAAAACGTTAAAGCCAACCCCCAACCTCCAAAGCACGTAAAACATCAAAAACCGCCCATAACGTTTGATTTTCCGCAATATTCAGCCATAAAAAAGCATTCGGAAAGCATAAAAAGTGACAAATGTCACTCCGAAAGTGACAAATGACATCTTGCGCAAACGTTTTAGATAGTGTATAATATAACCATAGAGACAGAACAAAAGAAAAACAACTCCCTCAGAAAAGAAAGAACAAAAGAAAGGGGCGACAGTATATGAAACGTCATTTTGAGTATGTGCCGCTGTCGCTCAGCCTTGCGGTAAACAGTATCATAGGTATACTGCTGCTGCCTGCGGCGTGTGCAGCAAGCTGCTGCATCTTCGGTCGGATGTTCACATCGCCGACTGACAAAGAGCGCATCTGCGGTGCGGTGATACTCGCGGCTTCCGCGGGTCTCGCACTGTGTGCGAACAGGCTCGTGTACCTTTTCATGAAAAGGCACACTAAACCTGACATAACGGTATCCGAAAAAGCGGCTGACTTGTGTGCAGTCCTCTCGGCAGCGGCTGCTTCCATCCCCTCTGCGGCGCTGCTGATATTCGGAGCCGTGCATGAGAACACGATCGGGGCTGTCTGCCTGAACATCGGCATTTTCGTATTTGCCCTGACCCTCTACTATTCCCAACGAACAGAACCCATAAAACCCATAAAGCGGAACAGATGAAAAATAAAACTGTAGAACAAGAACGTCGTCCGAGGTCATCACCTCGGATGATTTTTTTGTTTGTGTGTTTTTTTGGTGCGGGACTCGGCTTTTTTTGCTCCTGCAAATATTTAAAGTTTATTTAATACTTTTTATGTTATCATGTAATCACGGAAAACAATAACACTACTTTTGAGAGGTGCATGATATGTTTTTACAAATTCTGCGCAGAGATCTGAAGCGCAAACGTACTATGAACATCATTCTTCTGCTGTTCGTTATTCTCGCATCTATGTTCACTGCATCAAGCGCTAATAACATTATGGCAGTCACTAAGGGACTTGATTACTTCTCCGAAAGATCAGGCATCCCCAGCTACGACCGTATGATAATAATGTACTCCGAAAAATCCAATCTTGTCGATACCCTGGCAGGTAAGGATTACGTTCAGTATTACGATATCGAAGACTTCGGCTGCATCCAGTCCTGGAGCGATGTCACTAAGGACGGCAAAAAAATCAAGGAGATTCCCAACACGATCAATGTGCTCTCCATCGACAACGCCGTTCTCAATTACTTCGACATCAACAATAATAGGATAGAAACTGTTGAAAAGGGTAAATTTTACGGAAATATCCACTTCTACAGAGATACCGATCTCAAAGTCGGAGATACGGTCTCATTCAGGATCAAAGACAGGACCGTAGAACTTGAATACGCGGGCGCACTGAAAGATATCGTTTTCGGTTCCGAACTTACCGCGATGCCCCGCATCATCGTCAATGACAGCGATTTCACTTACCTCTTTGCTGACGCACAGGAAACAGATTACCACTGCTACGTAGGCTTCGTAAAGACTACCGACGACGAAAAGCTCCTCGAAAGCATCTCGGGAATAAACTGCATGAGCTTCTCCACAAGCCTCGTCAAGGTGTGCTTCGTGCTGAACATGGTTGTAGCCTACATCCTGCTGGCGGCAAGCCTTGGTCTTATGGGCATCTCCCTTGCGATACTCCGCTTCACCATCGGCTTCACCATCACCGAGGAGTTCCGCGAGATAGGCGTCATGAAGGCTCTCGGCATCAGCAATTTCAGCATCAGGAGCCTCTACCTTGTGAAGTATCTGGCGCTCTCGATCATCGGCTCTGCCATCGGATTCTTCCTGTCGCTGCCCTTTGCGAAAATGATGCTCAGAAGCGTTTCCGAGGTAATGTGTCTCGGCAACACCCACAGCATTCTCGCAGGTATCATCTGCTCGGCAGGCATCGTGGTCATCATCATGCTGTTCTGCTTCGGATGCACATCGAAGATAAAGAAGCTCTCGCCCATAGACGCGGTGAGAAACGGTCAGACAGGCGAACGTTTCGGCAGAAGAAGCGTGATGCACCTCGGCAGGAGCAGACTTTCGGCAACAGGCTTCCTTGCCGTCAATGACATTTTCAGCTCGCCGAAACAGTTCGGCATGGTGGCGGCGATACTCACCCTGTGTATGCTGCTGGTAATGCTGGTCTCGAACCTCATCGCATCCATGAAAAACGCCGAGATACTCAGCATCGTGGGATCGCCCATAGCCGACGCTTACTTCTGCAGTTTCGAGAGCGATGAAGCCACGCAGTACGACAAGGTGGAACACGGCGGCGAGCTCTTCGCGGATTCGATATCCGAAAAGCTCAAAGAGAACGGTATGCCCGCAAAATGCACCTTCAACTATATGGTAATGCTCAAGACCGAGCACGACGGCAAGGCTCTGGCAGGAAGATTCATCTACAATCCCCGTGAGGATATGGACGCATTCAAATACGATGAAGGCTGTGCTCCCCGGGCGGACGACGAGATAGCTCTTTCATGGGGTATGCTCGAAGAGCTGAACGCAAAGATAGGCGACCACGTCAAGGTAACGACCCTCAACGGCGAGCGCGAGTGCATGGTAACGGCGGCGTTCTCCACCGTGAACAACTCGGGACTTCTCGGCATCCTCTACAACGGCACAAAGATAAGTCCGCAGGAAGTAATTGGAGGCTTCGGCGTCAACATCTACTTCGACGGCGACCTGACACAGGCTCAGATAGACGAAAACATCGAAAAGATCAAAGATATATACAACACCGATCAGGTATTCAACGGCAGAGATTTTGCGACCTACACGCTGGGCATCGGCAACACGCTGGATGCGGTCAAGTACCTTCTCGTCATCGTAACGATCATCATCGTGCTGATGCTGACGATACTCATCGAGAGGAGCTTCATCGCGAAAGAGAAGTGCGACATCGCCCTGATGAAGGCGCTCGGCACCCAGAACGGTTCGATAATCGCACAGCACACGCTCAGATTCGTGCTCATCAGTGTTATAGTATGCGTGATAGCATCTGTAGCGAGCATCCCGCTCACGGGCTGTGTACTGACCCCGATACTTTCGATGGTCGGAAAGGTCAGAAATGTGCCCAGTTCATTCAATGCGGCTGACATCTTCCTCATCAACCCGATGATACTGATAGCAGTAACAACACTCGGCGCCTTCTGCACCTCCCTCTTCACACGCACAATAACCGCCAACGACGCAGCAAGCATCGAATAAAAGCACAACCACCGTCCGTGCTCAAAATGAAGAACCCGCACAAACGAACAGCGTTCAAGTGGGTCCGACGCCACCGCGCTGGTCAGAGTCCAGAGGCGGAAGCCTTTGGCGAGGTTTGGAGCAGAGCTCCAGTTTTCGCCGAAGGCGAAACAAAACAAGAACCACACGCAAAGCAGACGTGATCGCACCAACGAACAGCCCAATCAAAATAAAATCGGCAGCCAAGATCAACCGCCCCGAAAGGCACGGAATGATGATCCCCATCCGCAACAGCAAGAACACAAGATCTGCCGATTTTATTTTTCGCGATAGAGCGCAAGCGATTCGAGTGAAAGACCAAGTCGGCCGCAAGACCGACAAAAAAGCAGTCAGACACAAAACCACAAAAACACAAACAAGAACAACAGTTGACAAACACATCGTAAAGGAGTATAATCATGGAAAAGGTACTTGACGTAAAGGGTCTCTGCAAGACTTATGTAGTAAACAAAAGACAGAACAACGTTCTGAAGAATATCGACCTGACAATTAACGAGGGCGAGATGGTTTCGGTAATGGGACCTTCGGGCTCGGGCAAGAGCACACTGCTGTACTGCGTATCGGGAATGGACAGACCGACTTCGGGCGAGGTCAGCTTCGACGGCAAGGACATCTCGAAGCTGAACGACAAGAAGCTCGCGGAAGTAAGGCTCGATGAGATGGGCTTCATCTTCCAGCAGATGTACATGATGAAGAACCTGAGCGTGCTGGACAATGTTATCCTGCCCTCCGTCCGCTCGAAGAAAAACAAGGAGAGCCGCAAGGAGACCGAGCGCAGAGGCCGTGACCTCATGAAGCGCATGGGTATCGACGACATCGCCGAGAACGACATCAACGAAGCGTCGGGCGGACAGTTACAGAGAGCGTGCATCTGCCGCAGTCTGATGAACCATCCGAAGGTCATCTTCGCAGACGAGCCGACGGGTGCGCTGAACCGCAGCACTTCGGATGAGGTGTTCAACGAGCTGCTTGAGATAAACCGTGAAGGCACAGCGGTTATGTGTGTGACACACGATGCGAAGGTTGCCGCGAAGTGCAGCAGAGTTCTGTATATCATGGACGGCAGCATCCATGCCGAGATAAAGCTTGGCAAATATGACGGCACCGAGAGCGAACTCCGCACCCGCGAACGCACTCTGAATAACTGGCTGATGGAACAAGGCTGGTAAAAACCAAAAGAAAGAAAAAGAAACAAGAGAGAAGCCGTCAGCACAAATAAAACTTCCGAGCTCAAAATGAAAGACCCGCACAAACGAGCAGCGTTCAAGTGGGTCCTGAGGCGGGAGCCTTTGGTCAAGAGCGCGAGAGCGAAACTCTCGCATTGCCGCAAGGCAAAAGAGGGACACCGTCCCCAAAACAAAGATAAAATCGGCAGCCGAAAGCGAACGTCCCGAAAGGCGCGGAAAGAGGGGTCCGCGCCGACAGAACGAGAACACACGATCTGCCGATTTTATTTTTCGCGGAAGAGCGCAAGCGATTCGAGTGAAAGACCGACCAAAAACGATCTCTCCCCCCAAAAACCGAAACCCAATAATATTGCGAGGTACAGTTATGGATATACTCATCATCGAGGACGATAAGGATATGGCGGCACTGCTGACTGACTTCCTCAGAGCCGAGAATTATACCGTCTCGGCAGCCGACTGCGGCAGGCGCGGCGTTGAACTTTATCAGCGGTACGGCGCAAAACTCGTCGTGCTTGACGTGAACCTGCCCGATATAACAGGGTTCGAGGTCTGCTCGAAAATACGCGATACCGCCGATACGCCTATCCTTATCGTCAGCGCCAGAACTTCAAAAGAGGATAAGCTCAGCGGTCTTGAACTCGGCGCGGATGACTATATCGAAAAGCCTTACGATATCGACATCATGCTCGCGAAAATACGCGGGATCTTCCGCAGACGCTACTCTCAGGATACTATCACCGATGACGATATAACCCTCAACCGCGCCGACAAGACCGCCGTCATCAAGGGGCAGAAGACCGAACTGACCGCCAAGGAATTCGACCTGCTCCTGCTGTTCATCGAGAACAAGGGCAAGGTGCTCAAAAAGGAATATCTGCTCAATGCCGTCTGGGGAAGTGACAGTCTTTCTGAACCTCAGACGCTTAACGTTCATATAAGCAGACTTCGCTCACGGCTGGAGGCCGACCCAAGAAAACCTCAGCGCCTGCTAACCGTCTGGGGGGTCGGGTATAAGTTCGTATGAAGGCGTTCACAAGACTGACGGCGGCGGTCGTCATCATCATGATCGCCCTCACCGCCGTGCTGAATATCACACTGCTCGCACGCCGCGAGACCGCCGAGGGACTCTACCGCGTCGAGGCTAAACACGCCGCCGCCGAGATAAGCAGGACGGGCTCCGCCGACCTGTCGAAATATACCCGTATCACAGGCGTTTTCCCTGATGACGGCGACCTCTACCACACCGACAGCCACTACCTCATCGTCGAGGCCGACGGCAGACTATGGCGCGTGGAATACCGCATCCCCGAACAGAAAAACGAGACTCTTTTAGCCGTCAATATCGTCATGACAGTGAGTTTCATCTGCGTGCTCACCGTGCTGGTCTACATCCGCAAGGCGGTACTCAAACCCTTCGGACAATTCACCGAACTGCCCTCGGAACTCGCAAAGGGAAACCTCTTCATGACCCTGCCCGAGCATAAGAACAGATGGTTCGGAAAGTTCACATGGGGCGTGGAGATGCTCCGCGACCACCTCGAAGTCAGCCGCCGCCACGAACTTGAGGCTCAGCGCGACAAACGCCTGCTCCTGCTGTCCCTCTCGCACGACATCAAAACTCCCCTTTCGGCGATAAAGCTCAGCGCCGAAGCCCTCGCCAGGGGGCTCTACCCCGACCCCGAAAAACAGCGCGAGACTGCACGCCTCATCAGCAAACGCGCCTCCGAGATCGAGGGGCTGATGGGTCAGATACGCGACGCCGCCAACGAAGACCTCATCAAATTCGAGGTGCATATGTCCGAAGTGTTTATTGACGACCTGCTGAACAAAGTCAGGATGCCGTTCATGTCGAGACTGGAACCGCTGGGGACGGAGCTGGTCATCAGCGACCACACGAACTGCCTGCTCTCCTGCGACCCCGACCGACTGGCGGAGTGCCTGCAAAACCTCGTGGACAACGCCATCAAGTACGGCGACGGACGGCGCATCACCTTCACATTTGCGGACGAGGAGGACTGCCGACTGCTGACCGTGGCGAATACGGGCTGTACGCTTCCTGCGGAGGAACTGCCGCACGTTTTCGAGAGTTTCAAGCGGGGAAGCAACGCGGGGACGGCTGAAGGAAGCGGACTCGGACTGTATATCTGCCGTAAGCTGATGACGCTTATGGACGGCGACGCATTCGCAGAGACAGCCGACGGAGAATTCAAGGTCACGCTGGTAATAAGGAAAGCGTAACCCCCCACACAGCAAACCACAAAAAATGAGCAGCCAACTCAAACGCCCCGTAAGCGCACCACATCCGCAAGCCCCACAAAAAAACGCACAAAACCTCGTTCTGACGCGTAAAAGCAAGGAAATAAGCAACGGCAAATGGCACAGTAAATCGCGCTGTGACATGGACATTATATAGAATTTGTCACAAAAGTTATAAGTTTGATGATTATTTACAACTTGTTCATATTTAACTGATATAATTAAATATATTACAACTTTTTAAAATGATACCGCAGGAAAGTCCCCTGCTGTGTCGGTTTGAAAATTTCTCATGGAGGACAACTAAGTGGAACAGCACGGAATAAGCAAGCTCGACCTCAAACGCCGCAACAGAATGCAGGTGCTCAAGATACTGAAGCAGAGGGGTCCGACTTCACGAATAGATATCGCCTCGGCTCTCGAACTTACAAGGGCAGCCGTTACTATCATCACCAATGAGATGATAGATCAGGGTATCATTTCCGAAATTGGTGAGTATAAGCATATCAGCGAAAAGGCTCCCAGAGGAAGAAAAAAGATACTTATCGATATCAATCACCACTATAAGTTCGCACTTGGCATGACCGTCGAAGAGGAACTCGTCAGCATCGGTCTTTCTACCCTCTCGGGTGACGTTCTCGATAAGCGTAACCTCAAGATAACCGACGCTACCGACAGAAAGACTATCTACAACTTCTTCATCAAATCGATGAACGACGTCCTCAGCGATAACTGCCTCGATCAGTCCTCGCTCCTCGGTATCGGTTTCGCTATCTACCCCACCATGTTCCAGAAAATGGACGTGACTATCGAACACGGTCAGGCTGACTTCTCTCAGCTCGAACACTTCATGAGCAGCTATACTTCCCTGCCGATGGTGTTCGATAACTCCGTCAAGGGTACCGCTATGGCGAATATCGACTTCCTTAAAGACCGCGACCCTTCAAGCATAAATATCGCATTTTTACAGTACGGACGCAGCCTTAACTTCGTGTTCACCAACCTGAACGAGCCTATCAGATCCTACGATAACCGTACAGACTTCGTGAATAAAATGATAATCAACCCGACTTCCGAACGCATCTGCGACTGCGGAAGACGCGGCTGTGTCGAGAATGAGCTCACTACGACCGCTATCAAGCGCAGGATAGTAAGGGTGTTCTCGAAGGATCAGACTCCGTTCCTCTATCAGGCGGCTAAGGGTCTGCCCGAAAATATCACGATGGAAATGGTGCTCACCGCTTACTCGAAACGCGACCCCGCTGTGGTGAAGATCGTTGACAGCTTCCTGCTGATGATGGCTGTGCTGATAAACAACCTCTACTTCTCCACCAACCCGCAGAAGATAGTTCTGCATAAGTTCCCGTTCTCCAATGAGGTCTCCTACGAGAAACTCAAGGAGACCGTCATGAGGATAGGCGGCGAACGCGTCGCTAACGCTGTTTCCCTCTCGTTCGTTGAGGATAAACACCACTTCCTCTCGGGATGCGCTCTCGCTATCCGTGAGCTCTTCTACAACTGCGGCGGCTACAGCACTGACGCCACCGAAAATCTCCACCACGACCTTTCAAAATAAGAAATACGAGATTCGGAAAATATATCAAGATGGATCACCGCCGACGCTTCGCAAAGTGTCGGCGGTGGTTTTTACTGAGGGAAACCTTACCGAAAAAGACTATCTCCCAAACTCTCTCAAAAAATATCAAAAGTCTTTGGAAGGGGTTCCGGAAGAAACTCCCCGTACACCACGCAAGAATTTTCCTCTTGACATTTTGCGGGGATTGGTGTATAATAGTAGGGTAAAGCATTTTTTGAAAAGGAGGCTGGATCATGCCACAGGGTTACGATCCGAGAGAGAGAAGAAACGGCAGACCTGCCGGCAGCAATACAAACAAGAACCGCAGACCTTCGGATGAGCGCACACGCCCGAGAAGCAGCGGTCCGCAGCAGCAGAGATCTGTTCAGCGCAGACCGTCGTCATCACAGCCGCATCCGCAGCAGAGGCCTGCGCCTATGCCTGCACCTGTTCCCGAACAGTCAGCGGACTACAGCACCACCATAAAGGGTATCATCGCAGTTTTCCTGACACTGCTCATCGTCATCATTATCGTGATGCTTTTTGCGAAGAGCCTGTTTGTCAGCGGCGAAGAGCTGGCGAAGAACATCAAGACAGGTCATCTGACCGAGACCGAATACCTCGCCATCGAAGCGCCCGAAGACCTTAACGAAGAAGTGGTCACCACAAAAAAAGCCAAGAAAAAGACTACCGCTAAAAAAGAAGAGGAAGAGAAAAAGACTGTCGAGCTCCCCGCGGATCTTGACACTTCGATAGCAGGCACCTACATGGTCAACGACCCCGTGTACCTGCATCCTACCCCCGATTCTCAGAGCGAGAACCTCGCGACCCTGCCCTACGGCGCCGAGATCCAGGTCTACGGCTCCTCTAACTACGGCTGGTACTACGTTGAATACAACGGTCAGTACGGCTACGCTTACGGAACTTATTTCACAAAGCAAAACTGATGATAAACATCTGTCCCGCAGACTTTTTTCGGTCTGCGGGATTTTTTTTACGGGGCGGTTTCGGGTGCGAATATTTCGGGGATTTGGGGGATTTATGACAAATTATTGCTTATTTGCACAAAAAAACAAATATTTTTATATTATCTATGGACAAATGAAAAAAAATATGCTATAATAGTATTCAATGAATCCTAATGAAAGGTAGTATGACAGATGCTGCACGAGAAATCATGCGGTGGGATAGTTTATCGGAAGTATCACGGCAATACCGAGATACTCCTTATCAAGCACATCAACAGCGGTCACTGGTCGTTCCCGAAAGGTCACGTTGAGGACGGCGAGACCGAGGTCGAGACTGCTATGCGCGAGATAAAGGAAGAAACAGGCATCGACGTGATGATAGACCCCACCTTCAGGGAGCTTGTTACATACAGCCCCAAAAAAGACACCCAGAAAGTTGTGGTGTACTTCATCGCAAAGGCGAAGAGCGGTGAGCTGAAACCTCAGGAGAACGAGATATCCGACGTCAAATGGGTCGAGATAAACCGCGCCGCCGACCTGCTCGCCTACGACAACGACCGATGTATAGTCAACAAAGCAAAGAAACTTATCCACTGACAGACACAAAAAGGCACTCTTGTCATTTTCGTGACAGGAGTGCCTTGAAGCATACAAAAGAGCAGATAACGGGAGTCGAACCCGCATCCTCAGTTTGGGAAACTGAAATAATAACCGCTATACTATATCTGCGTGATGAATATATTTTACCACAAAAAAACGCGCTTGTCAACCTGCACGTTAAATATTTTTTTCGCAAATTCCGACATACAGTCATAAATCGTTAAACATTCGGCAGGTCGGATGTGCTATAATATCTTTTATTGAAATTGAAGGAGTATGAAAAAATGCAAGGTTACAATTGTATCGCCGTGTTCGATCAGGACGCCGACAAGTGGCTCATGTGCCTGCGCGAGAAGGATCCGTATAAGGGTCTGCTGAACCTCGTGGGCGGCAAGATCGAGGACGACGAGGAGCATCTTTCGGCGGCATACCGTGAGCTTGAGGAGGAGACCGCCATCACGTCGGACGACATAACGCTCAGGCATCTGATGGACTTCTGCTATCCGATGGACGACTGTTACGTAGAGGTGTACGTAGGCAGGCTGAACAAGCCGTTCAAGCCCCACGGCGATGAGAACAAGCTCATCTGGACAGACCTGAGGCGCAACTTCGCCGACATGAAGCACTACGCAGGAGAAGGCAACATCGCGCATATGCTTGAGCACATCAAGATACACAGTGCGGAGCTGCTCGGGAAGGTCATTAAGTAGGATTCTGCCACTTTTATTAGCGATATCTTACAAAATGGTAACTGCCGATTTGTTAAACATCACAAAATAACTTGTCCGATTGTGGCTTTTTTGTTGCAATCGGATTTTTTTTGTAAACTAATTTTTACTTCTATTTACACGCACTTTCAAAAGTGATATACTGTGTTAGCAAGGTTAAAAACAAGAGAAACAGAAACCGTATCGGACGGAGAAAGATGAGGGGTTTGGATAATGAGATTCAAAGGTGTTATGGCAGTTATCCTCGCGGCAAGTTTTCTGATGGCAGGCTGCGGCAAGACCGAGACCAAGGAGACCAAGAAAGTCAAGAATGTCAGCGAGACCGTTTCCGAGGCTGAGGAGTCGCGTCCCGAGGGCAATTTCTTAAAGCTCCCCGACGAAGCACTCGACGATTTCGACAGGCTGACAGTCGAGCTGAAAGACATCTTCCCCGACGCAAAGGGCAAGCTGATGTACGGCTACATCGGCGACGTTCTCGTTCCCACTGAGGGCGGCGAGAAGGACTGCTATATGTTCGATTACTATACATACAAGAAGAAGATATACACAAAGATAGCCACCGTTGCTATGGACAAGGAGAACAGCAAGGTATATCTGCTCGAAGACGACGGCTCCTACACCGAAGCCGAGATCGAAGAGCACGAAAAGCAGTGGTGCGAGACCGCAACTCCTGCGCTCGCAGTTGACGCCGCTGACAGCGAAATTAGCGAATAACGTCTTTCAAAAAGGAAAGAATAAAGAAAAAGCAGAAAGAGACCTCTCCCTGGGTCTCTTTTTTGTTAGGGTCTGTTAGTTTTTTGTTTGGCGAACTTTTACAATCGGTGCGGGTGCTTTTTGGTGGTTTTGACATTGGTGTGATTGTTGGAATATTCGGGGATTTGTGGTATAATTGATTTATGGTGGTTTTTTTTGGGGGTGATTTGAGTGTTTGGGTCGGTCTGGCGACCGACTGGGGGTTTCACTCGAATCGCTGGCGCTCTCTCGTGAAAATAATATCGGCAAATCTTGTTGTTCTTGGTAGGTTGCGATGGTTTTTCATGTTGAGCCTTTGGGGATGATGGCTCGAGATTTGCCGATTTTATGGTGTTGGTGCGGTTTCTCTTTTGGTGGGGGGGCTTTTGTTTCGCCTTCGGCGAAAATTGGAGCTCTGCTCCAAACCTCGCCAAAGGCTTCCGCCTCTGGACTCTGACCAGCGCGGTGGCGCTGGACCCACTGATACGACCCTCGTTTGTTTTGGTTCTTCATTTCGCGCTCGGAAATGTTTGTGGTGATACTTGCTTTTCAGTTGTATCTGCTCAGCGTCTTCTTATTTCCTACATGGTGGTGACTTTATTATGTCTATGTCAATTATGGTTCAGGGGACTATGTCGGGGGCCGGCAAAAGTCTGCTCGCGACCGCCCTTTGCAGGATCTTCCGTCAGGATGGTCTCCGCGTCGCGCCGTTCAAATCCCAGAACATGGCGCTCAATTCCTTCGTCACGCCCGACGGCTGCGAGATAGGTCGTGCGCAGGCTCTTCAGGCTGAAGCCGCAGGCCTCGAACCTTCCGCCCTCATGAACCCCGTCCTGCTCAAACCTACTACCGATGTCGGCTCGCAGGTCATCGTCAACGGCCGCGTTCGCGGCGATATGTCCGCCCGCGACTACTTCCGAAGCAAGCGCTACCTCATCCCCGATATCATGACCGCCTACAACACCCTCGCGGCGCAGAACGACATCATCGTGATCGAGGGCGCAGGCAGTCCCGTCGAGCTCAACCTCAAGCGCGACGACATCGTGAACATGGGGCTTGCAAAGCTCGTGAAGTCCCCCGTCCTGCTGGTGGGGAACATCGACCCCGGCGGCGTTTTCGCGCAGCTCATCGGCACGTTGATGCTGCTGGACGAGGACGAGCGCACGCTGGTCAAGGGCATGATAGTCAACCGTTTCCGCGGCGACCGCAGCCTGTTCTCCGACGGCGTGAAGATACTTGAAGAGAAAGGCGGCAAGCCCGTTCTCGGGGTCGTGCCGTTCATCCGCTGTGCCCTTGAGGACGAGGACAGCCTTTCGGAGAAGCTGGTCAGCCGCCCGACGAGCGGCCTTGTGGACATCGCGGTCATCCGTCTGCCGAAGCTGTCGAACTTCACCGACTTCGACGTTTTCACCCAGTACGAGGGGGTGTCGGTGCGCTACGTTGGCAGACCTGCCGAGCTGGGGCAGCCCGACCTCATCATCATCCCGGGTACGAAGAGCACCATCGCGGACATGAAATGGCTGCGTGAGAGCGGTCTTGAAGCGGCGGTGAAGAGTTCGCTGGCGGCGGGGGTGCCCGTGTTCGGCATCTGCGGCGGCTTCCAGATAATGGGTGAGTCGATCTCCGACCCCGAAGGCTGTGAAGGCGGCGGAAGCATCCGCGGCATGGGGCTGCTGCCCTGTCGGACGGTATTCGGCGGAGAGAAGCGTCAGCAGCGTGTCAGCGGCAGTTTCGGGGCTGTCGAAGGATTTTTCTCCTGTCTGTCGGGCGCGGGATTCGAGGGCTACGAGATACACATGGGGCGCACGGAGTCGGAAGGTTCGCCGCTGACGGACATCGGCGGCAGTTTCAGCGGGAACGCGGCAGGGTGCTATGTCCACGGGGTGTTCGACACTGCCGAGGTCTGCGGGCGGCTGCTGAGGGCGCTGTTTGCGGCGAAGGGGCTGAGATTTGAGCAGCCCGTCATCGGTCGCCGCGAGTACCGCAGCACCCAGCTCGACCTGCTTGCCGACGAAGTGCGGTCGGCGCTGGACATGGATGAAATTTACAGGATAGCGAGGAGCGGCGTATGACAGAGCTTGAATACGTACTGCCGACCGACATTGAGCGGCGCAGTTTTGAGATAATCGCAGGCGAGCTGGGCGGCAGGGTGTTCCCCGACGAGCAGCGTCCCATCATAATGCGAGCCATCCACACGACAGCGGACTTTGACTATGCGGACAACCTGTACTTTTCGGATGGTGCGGTGTCGGCAGCGCTGAGTGCGATCTCGGAAGGTGTGCTGTTCGTGACCGACACGAACATGGCGCGTTCGGGCATCAACAAAGGAGCGCTGAGCCGTCACGGCTGCGAGTGCGAGTGTTTCATGGCTGACGAGGACATCGCCGCCGACGCGAAGCGGCTGAGCTGCACGAGAGCGGCGGCATCGGTAGACAAAGCGGCGCGGCTGAACAGAAAGCTTATCTACGCAGTCGGCAACGCCCCGACCGCTCTGGTACGGCTTTCGGAGCTGATAAGAGAAGGCGTTTTCCGCCCCGAGCTGGTGATCGGGATGCCCGTCGGTTTTGTGAACGTCGTACAGTCGAAGGAGATGCTGATAGAGTCGGGCATCCCCTGCATAGTGGCACGCGGCAGGAAAGGCGGCAGCAACGTCGCCGCCGCGGTCTGCAACGCCCTGCTGTACATGGCAGACGGCGACACACCGTTCAGGATGTGATCCTGTGGGGCGGGGGCTTGCTTCCCGCCTTTTTTCTGTATTGCGACTGACTTTTGGGTTTCACTCGAATCGCTGACGCTCTCCGGCGTGTACGGGGACATTGTTCGCATCGGTTCATCATACCTCATCACCCCGTCAAAGGTTCCCGTAACTTTTGACGGGGATACATTTTGTTGACTTTCCCCCTTCACAATGGTATAATGTTAATGTTCCAGGAGAACAACAGACAACAAAACTACAAAAACATCAGAGATCTCTGCGGCAAAAATGGAGTGTCTATCGTAAACGGTGCGCCTGCACCGCGCCGCAGTCATACCGCATCAACGGAAACGGCGGACGAAAATTCCGCCCGTTTCCCCGCGGTCAATCCACGATAAATATATTTCGCGATATATTTATATAGAGACAGCAAAACAAAGAACGGCACCGTTCCGAGGGGGAGCGGTGCTGTTCTTTTTATTTTCCAGAATAAATATATTGTTTTTCGATAAAAAAGTGTTGACAAACAGGTTTGGATGTGGTATAATCAAAGCATAGAGACCTTCACCGACGGTATTGACCGCTTCATTTGATGATATTAAAGGAGTTTTTTTATGTGGAATCCTACTCGCTCGCTTAAACTGTCGCGCATACTCGTGACGACTTTCTCGGTCCTCATCTTCATGCTGACCTTCTTCGTGCCGTTCTTCGCTCAATGGTACGACGAAGCCTCACAGGGCATGGGACTCATCGGCGGCTCTATCGTCGTGCCTACCATCATCACCCTCTACATCTGCGAAGGCTTCGCTGTGTGGGCGCTGGTGTCGCTCCACATTCTCCTCCGCAACATCGACCGCGGCGAGATATTCATCGTCCAGAACACAAGCTGTCTCCGAAGCATCTCCTGGGCGTGTATGCTCGCAGGCTGTGCCTTCGCCATGATGGGGCTGTGGAGATACCTCTTCGCGCTGCCTGCCTTCGCGGCGGTCATGCTCGGGCTCATCATGAGGGTGCTCAAAAACGTCTTTGAACAGGCGGTCGAGATCAAGTCGGAAAACGACTTTACCATCTGAAAGGGGGAGAACTCATGCCTATCATTGTGAACCTTGACGTTATGATGGCGAAGCGCAAGATCTCCTCCAACGACCTTTCGGAGAAGATCGGCATCACGCCTGCGAACCTGTCGGTGCTGAAAACGGGCAAGGCGAAAGCCGTCCGTTTCTCGACCCTTGAGAAGATATGCGAAGTGCTCAACTGTCAGCCCGGCGACATCCTCGAATTCCGCAGGGAGGGCGAAGAAGAATGACCGACATCATCGTTTCGGGCGTACTGGTGGTGTTCGGCGGCGCGGGGTTATTGCTGACCAACGCCGCGAAGTTCGGTTTCATGCTGCTTGTGGGCGGCGTATGGCTCGGATGGGCGGTCAACCGCCGCCGCCGAAATGTCGTCAGCAACCCGAAGAACCTCATCGGGCGGGTGTTCATTGCGGCGGTGGTGTCGGCGATGGGGCTATCGACTCCGCCGATGGTGATGGATTCGGGGCGGGCGTGGCAGCTCCCCTTCCAGAAAACCTACATGGATATGTACCGCAACACGAACTACCCAGATTATTTCCCCGCGCCCGAGGAAGTCCGCGAGCATCACGGCGCGTACTGCATGAGTTATCTGCCGGGTTTTATGCAGGGCACAGGACACATCACGGTGAGTTTCACTGCCGACAAAGAGTATGTGCAGTTGGTCGCCGAGCGTTTTTCGGCGCAGGCGGAGAGTGAATTTCCGCTGCTTGCGTTAACGGACGAGAGCAGATACTACAGCAGCAGTGTTCTGCGCGACGGCAGGGAGAATGCCGCACAGCACGCGAAAGAATATGTGAGCCTCGTCCCAAAGAACACGAACCTGTTCTGCGACCCGAGTTTCGAGAAGTATTTCTCGGACGAAGCGGTAGTATACATCCTGTCCGACAACCGCGACATGAACCACCCCCACAGCGCGGCGGTCATCGTTGACGAAAAGACGGGGGCTGTGGAGTTTACGAAGTATGGATGAGCAGGGAAAGCAGACCTATACCCCAAACAAAGCCGACCGCTTTTTCAGCAGAGTGATGATATGCCTTCTTTTGTTCCCCGTATTGGCAGCTGCTGTCAAATGGATCATGGTTGTTATTGTGATGATATATCTTTGGTCAACCGCCCGGTCAGATGATCTGCCGCGTGAGATAGACAGGGTGGAACAGGGCAGTTATGCGGTGATACTGAGTGCAGAAAGTGAGCCTGTGTTTTTTGGTTCTCAGAACGGCAGTATCACTCTTTTGGAAAACGGCAAAGAGATCAGCCGTACCGATTTCGATCTTTCCAATGACGGAAAATATATGAACGAGTACAATTGGGATGTCAGCTGGGAAAATGACTGTGTGACCGTCACCATCATGGGCGAAGAACAGGATGATGAGATACTAACACTGTATTTTAACGGCGAAACAAAGAAGAAACGCCGTCCGCGCACAAACACGGACAGCGTTTCTTCTCTTTTTATTTGGAAGTTTTTTGATGAATTCTGATTAACCGTTATACTCGGTGCCGTAGTAGCAAGCCTTGTATATCTCCTTCAGCTCCGAAATGAGCGGGTATCTCGGGTTCGCACCGGTGCACTGATCGTCAAATGCGTCCTCGCTCATCTGGTCGAGAGTCGCAAGGAAGTCCTCTTCGCTGATGCCGTACTCTGCAATAGTTCTCTTGCAGCCTACGTCTTCCTTCAGCTTAGCGATCTTCTTCAGCAGGCCGTCGAACAGAGCCTTGTCATCCTTGCCCTCAACTCCGAGCGCTCTTGCGATCTCGGCATATCTTTCCAGGGTGTGCGGATACTCGTACTGCGAGAATGTGCCCATCTTGGTAGGAACGGGGTTAGCGTTGAACTTCATGACGTTCTCGATAACGAGTGCGCAGCAGATGCCGTGCGGCAGGTGGTGATATGCGCCCAGCTTGTGAGCCATCGAGTGTCCGATGCCGAGGAATGCGTTTGCGAACGCCATACCTGCCATCGTAGCAGCGTGAGCCATCTTCTCTCTTGCCTTTACAGCGGTCTGACCGTTGTCAACACACTCTCTGAGGTTGTCGAAGGTCATCTGGAGCGAGCGGATAGCGATGCCGTCGGTGAAGTCGGTAGCCATTACGGATGCGTATGCTTCAAGGTCGTGTACCATGCAGTCCAGACCCGATGCGGCTGTCAGTCCCTTAGGTGCGCTCATCATAAGGTCGGTGTCGATGATAGCCATGTTAGGCAGGAGCTGGTAGTCTGCGAGTGGGTACTTGTGACCTGTCTTTTCGTCGGTAATAACTGCGAAAGGTGTAACTTCCGAACCTGTACCCGAGGAAGTCGGAACGCAGATGAAGTAAGCCTTTTCGCCCATCTTCGGGAAGGTGTAAACTCTCTTGCGGATGTCGATGAAGCGCATAGCCATGTCCATGAAGTCAGCTTCGGGATGCTCGTAGAGTACCCACATGATCTTCGCAGCGTCCATAGCCGAGCCGCCGCCAAGTGCGATGATGACATCAGGCTCGAATGCGCGGATAGCCTTTACGCCCTCAAGTGCGCAGCCGAGAGTCGGGTCGGGAGCAACATCGAAGAATGTGCTGTAAGCGATGCCCAGCTCGGTGAGCTTGTCGGTGATAGGCTTGGTGTAGCCGTTCTTGCCGAGGAACTGGTCGGTAACGATGAATGCCTTCTTCTTGCCCATAACGGTCTTGAGCTCGTCAAGCGCAACAGGCAGACAGCCTCTCTTGAAGTACACCTTTTCGGGTGCTCTGAACCACAGCATATTCTCTCTCCTCTCTGCTACTGTCTTGATGTTGAGCAGGTGCTTCACGCCTACGTTCTCGGATACCGAGTTGCCGCCCCACGAGCCGCAGCCGAGGGTCAGCGAAGGTGCGAAGTCGAAGTTATAGAGGTCGCCGATACCGCCCAGCGAGGACGGAGTGTTCACGATAAGACGGCAGGTGCGCATTCTCTCGCAGAACTTGGCGTACTTTTCCTTTTCGGTCTTGGTGTCGATCCAGAGGACGCTGGTGTGGCCGAGACCGCCGTTGTTGGTCAGCAGTGTGTCAGCCTTGTCGAGAGCGTCGTCGAAATCCTTAGCCTTGTACATACCGAGGATGGTGGTGAGCTTCTCGTGGCCGAAGGCTTCGGAGCGGTCGGTAGAGGTAGCCTCACCGATGAGCACCTTGGTCTCTTCGGGAACGGAGAAACCGCACATCTCAGCGATCTTGCAGGGGCGCTGACCAACGATCTTAGCGTTGAGTGCGCCGTTGATGAGCATGGTGTTTCTTACCATGTCAGCCTCGTCTTCCTTGAGGAAGTAGCAGCCGCGTGCCTTGAATTCCTTCTTGACATCGTTGTAGATGGTCTTGTCAACGATAACGGTCTGCTCGGTAGCGCAGATCATACCATTGTCGAAAGTCTTGGAATGGATGATGGAGTTAACGGCAGTCTTGATGTCGGCGCTCTTGTCGATGATAGCCGAAGCGTTGCCTGCGCCCACGCCGATAGCGGGAGTACCCGACGAGTAAGCGGACTTCACCATTCCGGGGCCGCCTGTAGCGAGGATGATGTCAGCCTCTTCCATTACCTTCTTGGTGAGGTCGAGGGAAGGAACGTCGATCCAGCCGATGATGCCCTTAGGTGCGCCTGCCTCAACAGCAGCTTCGAGCACGATGCGTGCAGCCTCGATAGTGCTGTTCTTAGCACGGGGGTGCGGGCTGATAATGATGCCGTTTCTTGTCTTTAAGCAGACAAGGCACTTGAATATAGATGTGGAGGTCGGGTTGGTGGTCGGTATTACAGCAGCCACAAGTCCGATAGGCTCATAGATGCGCTTTGTACCGTAGGACTCGTTCTCCTCGAACACTCCGCAGGTCTGTGTGTTTCTGTACTTATTGTAGATATGCTCGGCAGCGTAGTTGTTCTTGATGACCTTATCCTCTACGATGCCCATGCCTGTCTCTTCGACAGCCATCTTTGCAAGCGGTATTCTTGCCTTGTTAGCAGCAAGTGCGGCAGCCTTGAATATCTTGTCAACCTGCTCCTGAGAGTAAGTCGAGAAGATCTTCTGAGCGGCTCTTATCTCAGCGAGCTTTGCTTCGAGAGCCTCAACACTGTCAACGAGCTTGATTTCCTTAGCCATAGCCATAATCGGACCATTCCTTTCTCTGCCGACTTACATTTGATATCATAACTGTCGGCTGCGTTTAAAGTAAACTTTCGGCTTGGTTGTCCGGGGCTTTTTTCTGTTCCCCATGATTCTATTATAGCAGATTGTTATTTTTTTGTCAATCTGTCAAAGTATAGTTTTTTATGCGGTTTTTTGCTGGTTTTATATACAGCCTACACAAATGATTAAGACATTTTTATCAATAGTGAACAAAATGTATACGTCAATATCCACAAAAATTCAACAGTACAAACTTTCGTAAGTCGGGATTCTACGGGTTTTTATATGAATATAATATATCTTATGTGTTAACGTTATGTAAAATATATCATTTTGCACAAATAGTACTGGACAAATCGGAAAAAGTGTAGTATAATATAGACATCAGATAAGTACAGACCGCAGATGTGCATTCTGCACAAGACATCTGCCCTCTTTATCGGAAATACATATAAAAAAGGAGCAAATTTTTATGGAACTGAAAAACTTTATCGCTAGCGGAGATATCTACGACGTATACGAATCCGACGGCATGGCTGTAAAAGTCTACAAGGACGAGAAGTACAAGGAGAAGTGCCTGTACGCTGCCCTCACCCACGCAAGATGTGAGACTTCGCTGAAGTTCTCCGACCTGAAAATACCCGTGCTGCACGAGGTTTCGCTCATCGACGGCAAGTGGGCTATCTCGATGGACTGGATAGAGGGCAAGACCCTCGGTCAGCTTATCGACGAGGATCCCGACAGAGCCGATATGTACATCGACAAGCTGGTTGACATCCAGTGCGAGATCCACGATCAGTATATGCCGCTCCTCTCGAAACTCAAGGACAAGCTGGCAAGACAGATCAAGTCGCTGGGTCAGATCGACGAGATCAAGAAGTACGAGCTCCTCACCCGTCTCGACTCGATGCCCAAGCACATCAAGCTCTGCCACAACAACTTCGACCCCGACTGTGTCATCCTCAACGACGAAGGCACCTTCGTACTCAACTGGGGCAGTGCTCGTCAGGGCAACGCTTCGGCTGACGCGGCAAAGACCTACCTGCTGCTCTCGCTGAAGAGACCCGCACTCGCCGACAAGTATCTGGACAAGTACTGCACCGCCACAGGCACATCCATGCACTACGTTCAGCAGTGGCTCCCCATCGTGGCAGCCGCCCAGCTCGACAAGGGCATCGAGGAGCAGAAAGACCTCCTCATGAGATGGCTCGACGTAGTAGACTGGCAGTAAGTAAGCCCTGCGCCAAAGCCCTCTCAATTTCAGTTGTACAGACTTGATAGTTTGTGCGGCTCGAGGGCGGCAGTTGGTGTGGGACGCTAATGACTCACCTTAGCAGGTCTTTAACGATCATCAAAAGTCAATCATTTTTACAGGGCGGAGGAGAACATCTTCCGCCCTGAATCATATCTTCATCAAATCGGCGAGAAACAAAATGAAGAAACCCGATCCATTTTTCCCAATATTAAAAGTCTTTGGAAAGGTTTCCACCAGTTAAAATCCCCACATTTTTCCCTCAATTTTTTCGCGGCGAGGGGTTGATTTTTAGGCGTTGGTATGTTATAATAAAGAGTAATCTATATACTCTGTTATATGAAGGAGCAAATAAAATATGTTGATAAGCACTCTCGCCGCTATGACGGCAGGATATATTCTGAGCGTGGTGGTCGGAACACCGCGCGTTATCAGTGCTTCAAGGCTCACCGCCATCCTCTGCGACAAGCTCGCGCCTTCCATCTCGGGCAAGTACGAGGACAGCGACGAAGGTCAGCACACCGCAGGCACCGTGTACCTCACACTCATCATCCTCATCGCACTTCTGCCTTTGCTGCTCATTCTCGTGTTGCTGTACACCTTCATCCCCGTGCTGGCGATTATCCTCGACGGTGTCATCTGCTGGAGCGTCATGGATCTGAAAGGCGTGCAGAAGCTCTCCGCGGCTGCCGCCCGAAGCGTGAGGTCGGGCAACTACGCTAAGACCGAGCGCTGCGCTTCCGTTATCAGTGGCATCAACTGCGCCGACCTTGAGGACGACGAGCTGATAAAAGCCACTATCCAGGGCATCGCTGACAGGACTGTTGATTCGGCGGCTGCACCGCTGCTGTATATGTTCCTGCTGGGCGGCCCCGCAGGTCTGCTGTTCCGCATGATCGACACCGCCGCGAACCTCTGCCCCACCGAGTCCGACCCCGAAAAGAACTTCGCCGAGCCGCTCAAAAAAGCTCAGAACGCTCTCTGCTTCCTGCCCGGTAAGCTCGCTTCGATAATCATGCTGGTGGACGCGCTGTTCCTTAAACTTAACACAAGATCCGCCGAGAAGATACTCAAAAGCGATTCGGGCAAGTGCCTGCGCACCTGCTTCGGCGGCTGCCGCGCAGTACTCGCAGGCGTGCTCGGTATCTCCATGATCCCCGAGGAGGTCTACAACGAACAGTTCCTCCGCACCTACACCATCGGCGAACAGCTCAAAGAACCTCAGAGCTCAGACATCAACATCGCCAATCAGCTGATGAACGGCACAGCTTTCATCATTATGATGCTGCTCTTCGCAGTAAAGCTGACCATCGGCGTCTTCATGATATGAACCCCGCGGCGCGTCAGCGCCGCTTTTTTTGTGTGCGGGTTTAGCTGGGGGAAACTCGCCTTAGCTTCGCACGGCTAGAAGAAAGGTTCTCCCCTTGCCGTGCGAAGCTAAGGCGGACCCCTTTCCAAAGACTTTTGATATGTTGTTCGGTGGATGTGGTCGGGAAGATAGTCCCTTGACATTTCAAAAGATGTATTCTGAGGATTACGCTCAAATGGTGCGTAACGCTCTTCATGAACGTCTTTTTGGCAAAGAGCGCACAATTGAAGAGAAGAGCGCCACTCTACCCGACCTGCACAAAGTCGGGTAGAAACACCCAAAAGCCAAAAAGCATAAAAAGTTTTAGTGAGGGGGTTTGGGGGAAGACCCTTTTTCAAAAGGGTCTCCCCCAAGCAAAACCCGCACTCATGAGAAAAAAATCAGAAATAATTGGCATAAATAAAAGACAGCGAGCGGCATATAATATTAGTGCAAGCCCGAAACGAAACAGAAAGGACGAACGAAATGAAAGGTGTAACTACTCCCGAAGGCAGACAGACTCTTGAGAGATTCAAGATGGAGGCAGCAAGCGAGGTCGGTGTAGACCTCAAGCAGGGCTACAACGGCGACCTTACCTCAAGAGAGGCAGGCTCGGTCGGCGGTCAGATGGTCAAGAAGATGATCGACTCCTACAAGCAGGGCGGCAGACACTAAGTTCTGCACGATGACTCAGCCGTAAGCTGAGAAACAGCGGAGACCGTGAAAAAGTCTCCGCTGTTTTTTGTTACGAAATGTCAATGTTTTAAGAAATCAAACATTCAGACACATGATATCTCGAATTTCGTCGGATATTCCTGATAAAATAGTATATCATACTTTTTTCTATATGGAGGATCATCATGAAAAAGAAAATCGCCGCTGCCTGCCTTGCTCTCGTAATGACACTTTCGGCAGTCTCCTGCGGAAAAAGCGCTGAGAGCTCGACCTAAGATTCCGACGAGAAAAAGACTTCCGTGACGACTGCCGCCGAGTCGCCCGACGAGACCGAACCTGCTGTCACGACCTCGGCAACGACTACGACGACCACTACCTCCACCGCTTCGACCACGACTCAGACGACCACTTCCGCGGCGAAGACCCACCCAGCCGCTCCGCCGTTCAACTCATCAAATTACGACTTCGGCGACTTCTATATGCTCTGCGAGGAGGACACCGTTTTCCATAAGGTGGACGATACCCTCTTCTACGGCGAGGGCAACCATACCGAGGTGGTGTACTACATCCGTTACCTTCAAGGAGACCGCCGAAAATGCCGCCGTGCAGGAGGAAAAGGGCAGGTTCGACAGGCTGATGGAGTTCGTGACTTCCGAGACGATGCAGCAGCTCAAAGCGCTGGCTTACGACCTAGTCAAGACCTACGCTCAGGAAAAGGTCTACGATATGCTGCTCGAAAAAGCCGAGAGCATGGTGGACGACAAGATAGATCAGTTCAAAAACAGCGACAGCAAGATCAGCATAGCTATCGGCTACGGCAGCGACTGGTTCATCAAGCCCCTCATCATGGATAAGGTCAGGAGCCTGCTCGATGAATTCCGGGCTGAACAGGGCTGGGTGCATAACTAAACGGCAGCATTAACAAATATGGCATATTTTAACAGCATATATTTACAAGACTTTTAAATAATTTTGTCTATACCCCTTGAAATATTTTCTTAAATATTGTATAATATAATAAAAGTCGCCTGCATATCGCTGTGCGGCTGATACCCTTTTTGCTTTTAGGGGGGAGAAGTTTGAGAAAAGATAAAAATAAAGAGAAAAATATAGACAAGACCCTGAGTCGGCTGTCGTCCAACGGGAATGCGCCAACGTATTTCTTCGCTCTGCTTCTGCTGTTGTTTTTCCTTGCCATCAGGCTTCTGACGATAGTTTCCAGGTCGGACGCGGCGTTCGGGTTCGCGGACATGAAAGTGCCGATGTCAACGCTGACAGGCGTGTTCTCATCGGTGTCGCATATGTGCATATTCTGCATCGTGGTGCTTTACGGCAAGGTCGGGTACTTCACCTCGCTGGGACTGCTCCTGCTGCAATTTCCGATGCAGCTGAACAACATCTTCGTGAACCACTCGCCGAGCACAATCCCGGGCGTTTTCCTGAATCTCATGACCATCGTCGTCATGACGCTCCTGTACCGAAACAACGTCAGGATCAATAAATACCAGGAACGACTGCGAAATCAGGCGGTCACCGACACCCTCACGCGGCTCCCGAACCGCTTCGCCTGCACCGAGCTTGTGAATGATCTGGTGAAACGCGGCGGAAAGTTCGCGCTGGTGTCCATCGACTTCAACAACTTCAAGAGCATCAACGATACCTTCGGGCACGAAATGGGCAACGACGTTCTCAGGGAGATCGCCCGACGGCTCAGGACGGCTGCCGACTCGGGAAGTACGGGGACTCACGACTTCGTGACGAGACAGGGCGGCGACGAGTTCTCGCTTGTGATCCGTGACTACAGCTCCGAGGATCAGCTGCTGGACTCCATCAGGTTCTACGAGAAGGAGCTTGCCCGACCCATGAGCATCACCGATTGCGAGCTGTACATGACCGCGAGCTTCGGCTACACCGAGTTCCCGACCGACGCGGACAACACGGATATGCTATTCACCTGCGCCGACGCCGCCATGTACGAGGTCAAGCGCACCAACAGCAGTACCAACCGCATCCGCAGGTTCACGCCCGACCTCATGAACAACACCGAACGCACCCTCGACATTGAATGTAAGCTGAGACTCGCACTCGAAAACGAGACGGTGTTCTTCAATTTGCAGCCTCAGTTCGATATGGAGCACAGACTGCGCGGTTTTGAGGCGCTGGCGCGTATGAAGGACACCGACGGCAGTATGATAAGCCCGGGCGAGTTCATTCCCGTTGCGGAGAAGGTCGGGCTGATCGACAAGGTGGACATCTGTGTTCTGAAAAATTCCGCGAGATTTTTCAGTGAAATACTGAAAAAGACAGGCGCGGACATCACCCTCAGCGTGAACATCTCGGTCAGACACCTGATGAAGACCGATTTTCTTGCGGAGCTCAAAGCCATCATCGAGGAGTGCGGCCTGCCTGCATCGCAACTGGAGATTGAGATCACCGAGTCCATCATGATCGAGTCGGCGGACAAGGCGCTCCAATGTATCAACGACCTGAAGGCGATGGGCATCAAGATCGCCATCGACGATTTCGGGACGGGGTATTCATCGCTGAGCTATCTGAACAGTTTCCCTGCCGACCTGCTGAAGATCGACAAGTCGTTCATCGACAAGATGAACACGGGCGACTCGGCGAAGCAGTATGTTGCGGCTATCATTTCGATCGGACACATCATGAATTTCGGGGTAATTTCCGAAGGTGTGGAGGATATGGAACAGCTGGAGACGCTGCGGAGTATCGGATGTGATTTCATACAGGGATATATCTGGGGCAGACCGCTCGACCCCGAAGCGGCGGAAAAACTGGTACTCACCCAGAAGCAGTAAATATAAACCAAACCCAAAACGCCCCGAGCCCCGGTTCTCGGGGCGTTTCTATGCAACCACCCCCGCACACCCCTCGGATGCGCCAGAGAATCAAAAAGTTTAGGGGAGGGTCTGGGGGAGACCCTTTTCAAAGGGTCCCCCCAGCAGGGGCGCGGGGACAGAGTCCCCGCCCCGAAAGGTTGCTATGACCCGTAAGAGCGCCACAGTAACCCACAAATATAAAATCGGCATTTCCCAAAAAACAGAGAGAAAGAGCTCCGCAAGAAAGCAAAGCTCCACCTGACCTACAAGCGCGAAATGCCGATTTTATTTTGCCAAAAGAGCGAAGCGATTTTTGGCAAAGCCCCCAAATCGCGCCAGCGATTTCAAAAACACCCCCGAAAAAATATACCCTTCCGCACATAAGGCAAAAAAGGCACTTCTGCCTTTCGACAAAAGTGCCCTTATATCACATAACTGTATTTCTATCAAACAAGCGAGATGATAGCCATTTCAGCTGCGTCGCCGCGACGGGGTCCGATCTTAACGATCTTGGTGTAACCACCCTGTCTGCCCTCGTAAGAAGGTGCGATCTCGTCAAACAGCTTCTTAGCAACAGCTTCCTTAGTTACATAGGAGAAAACCTGACGCTTAGAGTGCAGGTCGCCTGCCTTACCGAGAGTGATCATCTTTTCAGCCATAGCGCTGACTTCCTTCGCTCTCGTTACAGTTGTTTCAATCTTACCGTTTTCCAGAAGATAAGTAACCATAGCTCTGAGCATAGCCTTTCTGTGGTCGCTCGTTCTTCCAAGCTTTCTTGTACCCGGCATGATCTTCAACTCCTTCCTGATAAGTTAATTGTCTTCTTCAGAACTGAGGTCGTAGCCCAGCGAATGGAGCTTCTCCTTGACTTCGTCAAACGACTTCTTGCCAAGGTTTCTGACCTTCATCATTTCTTCAGCGGATTTTTCAATAAGGTCGTTCACAGTGTTGATACCTGCACGCTTCAGGCAGTTGAACGAGCGCACCGATAAGTCAAGTTCCTCAATGGTCATCTCAAGGATCTTTTCCTTGCCCTTGTCGTCCTTTTCTACCATGATCTCAACAACACTTGCCTCTTCGGACAGGTCGATGAAGAGATTCAGATGCTCGTTGAGGAGTTTGGCTGCCATTGAAACCGCTTCCTTAGCGGAAATAGTACCATCGGTCCATACCTCTAAGGTGAGCTTGTCATAGTCTGTGATCTGACCTACACGGGTGTTTTCAACCGTGTAATTTACCTTCAGCACAGGGGTGTAGATGCTGTCAACAGCAATAACACCGATGGGTGCGTTGGGTGTCAGGGACTTGTTCTTTTCAGCAGAAACATAGCCTCTGCCTCTGTCGATGGTGATCTCCATATACAGCTTTGCGCCGGCGCCGAGGGTAGCGATGTGCATATCGGGCACGAGGATGTCTACCTCGGAATCTGCCTTGATGTCACCTGCGGTGACTTCGCATTCGCCTTCAGCCTCGATGTATATGGTCTTGGATCCTTCGCCGTACAGTTTTGCCGTAAGTCCCTTGAGATTCAGGATGATTTCGGTAACATCTTCCTTAACTCCCGGAATTGTCGTAAGCTCGTGGTGTACGCCATCGATCTTGACCGATGTTACAGCGACACCCGGTAACGAGGAGAGCAGTACCCTTCTCAAGCTGTTGCCTAAGGTAATACCGTAGCCACGCTCGAGCGGCTCAAGAACAAACCTGCCGTATGTGCCGTTTGCCTTAAGCTCTTCTGTTTCAATTTCAGGCTTTTCGATTTTTTCAAGCATTTAAAACCCTCCTGTTTTGTGGATCCCATGCCGGCCGCAGACATCTGCGGCGGCAGTAAGGAACCATGATCTCGTTTACGATGGATGCAGCAGCTTCTATAAAGCCGCGGCGGGGGATTATCTCGAATACAGCTCGACGATGAGGTGCTCCTCAACTTCGTAGTCAAGATCCTCCTTGACAGGAGCACGAAGAACCTTTGCGGTAAGTGCTTCCTTGTTTACATCCAGCCATGCGGGGATAAGTCTGTCAGCTGTGCCTTCAACGATCTGCTTGAACTTCTCGCTCTTCTTGCTCTTGTCGCTGAGGGAGATGGTATCGCCAACCTTAACGGTGTAGGAAGGGATGTCAACTCTCTTGCCGTTTACGAGGAAGTGACCGTGTGTTACGAGCTGTCTTGCCTCGCGTCTGGTAAGAGCAAGTCCCATTCTGAACACTACGCTGTCGAGTCTCTCTTCGAGAAGGGTGATGAGGTTTTCACCAGCCTGACCCTCCATCTTCTGAGCGATCTCATAGGTGTGTCTGAACTGCTTCTCAAGAACGCCGTAGATAAATCTGAGCTTCTGCTTCTCCTTGAGCTGTGTGCCGTACTCGGAGACCTTCTTGCGCTTGCCTGCGCCGGGGTCTCTCTTAGTCTCCTTGCCAACGCCCATTACCATGGGGCTGATGCCGAGCTCTCTGCAGGTCTTAAGGATAGGTTTCTTATTTACTGCCATTGGAAATTACCTCCGTTTTTTAATGTTGTATCGGATCTTTGCGAAAGGGCATTCGTCTATCCGACTTTGAGTAAACTACACTCAAAATGTTTGTTATTATACGCGTCTTCTCTTGGGGGGACGGCAGCCATTGTGAGGGATAGGAGTTACGTCCTTGATCATACGTACCTCAAGCTCCTCAGACTGAAGTGCTCTGATAGCAGCTTCTCTGCCTGCACCGGGTCCCTTTACGTAAACTTCAACGACCTTCAGACCGTGCTCCTTAGCAGCTCTTGCAGCTACCTCAGCAGCGCTCTGTGCAGCGAACGGTGTGCTCTTCTTGGAACCGCGGAAGTTAAGACCGCCTGCGGATGCCCAAGAGATGGTGTTTCCCTGCATATCGGTGATAGTTACGATAGTGTTATTGAAGGTGGACTGGATATGAACCTGTCCCTGTTCGATGTTCTTTCTTTCGCGACGACGGCGAACTACTTTCTTAGCCTGAGCCATGTTCTCTTAGTCCCTCCTTACTTCTTCTTGTTAGCGATGGTCTTTACAGGGCCCTTGCGGGTTCTTGCGTTAGTCTTGGTTCTCTGACCTCTAACGGGGAGACCTCTTCTGTGACGAACGCCTCTGTAGCAGCCGATCTCAACAAGTCTCTTGATGTTAAGAGCAACTTCTCTTCTGAGATCACCCTCAACTGTCAGGTTATGATCGATGTACTCTCTCAGCTTTGCTACGTCGTCCTCCGACAGATCCTTTACTCTGATATCGGGGTTGACGCCTGTCTCCGCAAGGATCTTTGCGGAAGTCTTCTGACCGATGCCGAAGATATAGGTAAGTCCGATCTCGACTCTCTTATCCTTAGGCAGGTCTATACCGGCAATACGTGCCATAGCTTTTGCACCTCCAAATTTGCTTGTTAGCCCTGACGCTGCTTGTGCTTAGGATTCTGGCAGATGACCATGATCTTGCCTTTTCTCTTGATAACCTTGCACTTCTCGCACATGGGCTTAACCGAAGGTCTTACTTTCATTTGAATAACCTCCTTCAAATATTTCGTTCCGACCGATGCCGAAACGTGACTTACGGCGAAGAGCTTACTTAGCTCTCCAAGTGATTCTTCCCTTTGTAAGATCGTAAGGCGACATTTCCACCGTCACCTTATCTCCGGGAACGATGCGGATGTAATTCATACGCAGCTTACCCGAAATGTTCGCTAAGATCTTATGACCGTTTGCAAGCTCTACTCTGAATGTAGCGTTAGGCAGTGCCTCAGTTACTACTCCTTCAAGCTCGATCACATCTTCTTTTGACATATGGTCACACATTCCTTTCGTGAATATTACGATCTTTTTGTCTGACGGCTGCCGTGCCATAGTCTTGGGTCTTAGACCATTAATGCGCGGCTTGCGCTTTACTCTTTATGCTCCTGCGTTTTCCTTGCAGTGAAATGCCCCACAGCTGCAACGATGCCGTGCGGACTGCCCGGAACCCGATCAGAAGTCTGCATCACGGACGGACAATATTTCGCATCCGTCAGCGGTGATAGCGATAGTGTGCTCAAAATGAGCAGCCAGACTGCCGTCAACGGTCGTAACCGTCCAGCCGTCCTTCTTGGATACATTCACCTTTGGGCTGCCTGCGGTTATCATAGGCTCGATCGCGATGACCATGCCCTCACGCAGTCTCAGTCCGTGACCTTCCTTACCGAAGTTCGGCACCTCAGGTTCTTCGTGAAGATCCTTGCCAACGCCGTGTCCGACGAACTCTCTCACAACGCCGAAGCCGTTAGCCTCGTTGTACTTCTGTATAGCCGCTCCGATATCGCCGAGTCTCACACCGGGCTTTGCCATCCCGATAGCGATCATCAGGCTTTCCTCAGTGGACTTCAGAAGTCTCTTTGCCTCGTCGGATATCTCACCGACCGCAAAGGTGTAAGCCGAGTCACCGTGATACCCGTTGATGTATGCACCCGTATCCACCGAAACGATGTCGCCCTCTTTGAAGACGTAGTTGCCGGGAATACCGTGTATCACAACGTCGTTGACCGAAATGCACGCCGATCCGGGAAATCCGCCGTAGCCTAAGAATCCCGGTTTTGCGCCGTGCGAAGTAATATACTTACGGATGATCGTATCAAGTTCCTTGGTAGTCATACCGGGCCTGATAGCCTTACCCGCAGCGACGAGAGCGCCGCCGGTAATATGACCGGCTTTACGCAGCTTCTCGATCTCGCTTGGTGATTTAATAGAAATCATGGTATACTTCTTTCTAAAAATCAGTTTTGATTTTGGTCTTAGCCCTTCACAGCAGCAAGTGTGAGCTTGGTAGTATCCTCTACGTTCTCCTGACCCTCAACAGTGGTAAGCTTACCCTGCTTGGAGTAGTAGTCCTTGAGAGGTTCGGTCTGCTCGTGATAGGTCTTGAGTCTGCCGAGAACGGTCGCAGGCTCGTCATCCTTGCGGATAACAAGTTCCTTGCCGCACACGTCGCACACGCCCTCAGTCTTGGGGGGCTTATACTCGGTGTGGAAGGTAGCGCCGCAGTCGAGGCATACTCTTCTGCCGCTCATACGCTGGGTGATCTTCTCATCGGGAACGAAGATCTCGATGACCTTGTCGATCTTAACGCCCATAGCGTCGAGTGCTTCAGCCTGAGGAACAGTTCTCGGGAAGCCGTCAAGGATGAAGCCGTTCTGAGCGTCGGGCTCCTTTATGCGGTCCTTGAGGATACCGATAACAATGTCGTCGGAAACAAGTGCGCCCGAATCCATAGCAGCCTTAGCCTTGAGACCATATTCGGTACCTGCCTTAACAGCAGCTCTCAGCATATTGCCTGTGGAAATAGTCGGGATGCCAAGCTCATTGCAGATGACCTCTGCCTGTGTGCCCTTGCCTGCACCGGGTGCGCCTAAGAGAATAATGTTCATAGGTGTGTCCTCCTTCAGACTGTATTTTATTCAAGGAAGCCCTTGTGATGACGCATCATCATCTGGGATTCCATTGTTCTTGCAGTTTCGAGTGCAACGCTTACAACGATGAGGATGGAAGTACCGCCCATCGCAACGGGGAGACCCGTGAGTGCACCGAAGATGATCGGGAACAGTGCGATAAGACCAAGGAAGAATGCACCGAGAAGAGTGATCTTCGAGAGAACTCTCTTGAGGTATTCCTCAGTAGGCTTACCGGGTCTGATACCCGGGATAGCGCCGTTTGACTGACGCAGGTTATTCGCGATCTCCAGCGGGTTGTACTGCATGGAGATGTAGAAGTAGTTGAACGCGATGATAAGGATGAAGTAAAGTACTCCGTATACGGGGTGAGTGTAGTTGAACTTGTCAAGTATCCACTCAAATACTCCGCCCGCCTTAGGCTCGTGGAAGAGTCTGAGGGTCGAAGGCAGAGACATGAATGCCATCGCGAAGATGATCGGGAGAACGCCTGCCATCGACACCTTAACGGGGAGGTAGGTATTCTGACCGCCGTACTGTTTTCTGCCGACCACGCGCTTAGCGTATGCGATCGGTATCCTTCTCTCGGCTGCGTTCATGAATACGATGAGCGCGATCATGAATACATAGATAACGTAGAGCAGCGGAACAAGGATCTTGAACTTGGTGCCGCCCTGAGTCATGTAGCCGACATCGCGGATAATATCGGTAGGGATACGGGCGATGATACCCGCGAACAGCAGCATCGAGATGCCGTTGCCGAGTCCCTTTTCACTGATCTGATTACCAAGCCAGATGGTCAGGAACGAACCTGCGGTGAAGCACATGATGATTACGATCTCCGTATAGATCTTCGCAAAGGAATTGGGAGTGTTGTACATCAGTGCCGAACCTGTCTTGATATTCTTGAGGGTCACGTAGTAAGCCCAAGCCTGGAATATCGAGATACCGAGGGCCGTATACTTGGTGATCTTGTCGATCTTCTTTCTGCCTTCCAGGCCTTCCTTCGACAGCTTTTCGAGCGGAGGAAGCGCGTAGGTCAGCAGCTGGATAATGATCTGTGCATTGATGTAAGGGGAAACGGAGAGAGCCATCAGAGTACCTTTCGAGAAGTTATCACCCGAAAGAACGTTCAGATAGCTGAACACGTTGCCCGAAGCATCCTGCTGTTCAAACCATGTTTTGAGGACCGCAGCGTCGAGGTACGGTACAGGTACCGCACCGCCGATACGGTAAATGATTACGATGAGTAATGTGTAAAGCATCTTCCGTCTGAGTTCGGGAGTTGCCCAGGCATTTCTTAACGTCTGTAACACTATTACATCACCTCAGCCTTCCCGCCTGCCTTTTCGATTTTCTCTTTAGCAGCTGCTGTGAACTTAGCAGCCTTAACGGTAAGGTTCTTAGTGAGTTCGCCGTTTCCGAGGATCTTAACACCGTCAAGTTCCTTCTTAACAAGACCCGAAGCCTTGAGCAGCTCAAAGTCTACTACAGTGCCGTCTACGAATCTGTTGAGGTCAGATACGTTGACCTCTGCATACTCAGTCCTGAAGATGTTGTTGAAGCCTCTCTTCGGGATTCTTCTTGCGAGTGCGGTCTGGCCACCCTCGAAGCCCGGTCTTACGCCGCCGCCGGAGCGAGCGTTCTGACCCTTATGACCCTTGCCTGCGGTCTTGCCCTGACCCGAGCCATGTCCTCTGCCGATTCTCTTTACATCCTTAACAGAACCGGGAGCAGGTGATAATTCGTGCAGTTTCATGTTGCTTGCACCTCCTAACTTACGCTTCTGTTACTTTGATAAGGTGAGAAATAACCTTGATCTTGCCCTGTGTCTGTGCATTATCGGGCTGGATAGTCTCCGCACCGATCTTACGAAGACCGAGCGAGTGAGCAGTTGCGATCTGCTTCTCAGACTTGGAGTTCAGGCTCTTTACGAGCGTGATCTTTAAATTAGCCATTGCTCTGTCCTCCTCTTAATTATCTAAAAATTTCCTTTACGCTCTTTCCTCTCTTAGCAGCAACTTCCTCTGCGGACTTGAGCGAAGCCAGTCCGTCGAAGGTAGCTCTTACAACGTTCGAGGGGTTGTTGGAGCGCAGAGATCTGGTTCTGATGTCCTTGATTCCTGCGACCTCGACAACGGCTCTTACAGGGCCGCCAGCGATAACGCCGGTACCGGGAGCAGCGGGCATAAGAAGAACTTCGCCTGCGCCGAACTTACCGATGATCTCATGGGGAATGGTGGTGCCTCTGAGAGAAACCTTGATGAGGTTCTTCTTAGCGTCCTCGATTCCCTTGCGGATAGCGTCGGGAACTTCGCCCGACTTGCCGAGACCGAATCCGATGATGCCGTTACCGTCGCCGACTACTACGAGTGCGGAGAACTTCATGATACGGCCGCCCTTAACGGTCTTGGATACTCTGTTGATCGAAACTACCTTCTCGGTAAGCTCCAGACCATTCGCATCTATTAAAGCCAAAAGTAAAACCTCCTTTAGAACTTGAGTCCGCCCTCACGAGCGCCTTCTGCTAATTCCTGAACACGTCCGTGGTATACGTAGCCGCCTCTGTCGAATACGACCTCGGTGATACCCTTAGCCGCAGCAGCCTTAGCGATAGCCTCGCCGACCTTGCGTGCGCCTTCCTTGTTGCCGCCGTTGCCCTCAAAGCCCTTGTCCATTGAGGAAGCAGCGCACAGGGTCACACCCTTGATGTCGTCGATGATCTGAGCATATATATGCTTAGAGGAGCGGAATACATTCAGGCGGGGGCACTCAGCAGTACCGCTGATCTTATTGCGTACTCTGTAGTGTCTTTTTGCTCTTGCCTTTGCTCTGTCAAGCTTTTTAACCATTTGCAATTCTCTCCTTTACGTCTTACTTCTTGCTGCCCTTACCGGCCTTACCTTCCTTGCGGATGATATACTCGCCGACATAGCGGATACCCTTGCCCTTGTAAGGCTCAGGCGGACGCTTCTCACGGATCTCGCACGCAAACTGACCTACTTCCTGCTTGTCGATGCCGGATACTACGATCTGGTTCGGCTGCGGAACGTCCAGCTTGATGGAGTCGGTCTCAGCAACTACTACAGGGTGAGAGTAGCCGAGGTTCAGGTGAACTTCCTTGCCCTTCTTCTGTGCTCTGTAGCCGACGCCCACGATCTCAAGAGTCTTGGTGTAACCCTCGGTAACACCTACTACCTGATTGTGGATGAGCGTTCTTGTAAGTCCGTGGAGGGACTTGTGCTGCTTGTTTTCGGAAGGACGAGCTACAGTGATCTCGCTGCCCTCCTGCTTGATTATCATGTCCTTGTTGTAGGACTTTGTAAGAGTGCCCTTAGGTCCCTTTACGGTAACAACGTTGCCTTCAGCGATGGTCACGTCTACTCCGGCAGGAACGGTGATGGGCTTTAATCCTATTCTTGACATTTTAAGTCCTCCTTACCAGATGAATGCGAGAACCTCGCCGCCTACGTTAAGCTCTCTTGCCTTCTTGTCGGTGATAACACCCTTGGAAGTAGAGATGATAGCTACGCCGAGTCCCTTCATAACCTTGGGAAGCTCATCGCAGCCGGCGTAGATCCTGAGACCGGGCTTGGATACTCTTCTCAGACCCGAGATGACGGGGTTTCTGTTCTCATCATACTTGAGTGTTACTCTGATGATACCCTGCTTGCCGTCGTCGATCACCTTGAAATCCTTGATGTAGCCCTCGTCGAGCAGGATCTGGGTGATGGACTTCTTCATGTTGGAAGCGGGGATGTCTACCGTTGCGTGCTTTGCGGTGCTGGCGTTACGGATTCTTGTCAGCAGGTCCGCAATAGTATCTGTAATCTGCATTCTTAATATCCTCCTTACCAGCTAGCCTTCTTAACTCCGGGGATCTTGCCCTCGTGAGCAAGCTCTCTGAAGCAGATACGGCAGATGCCGTACTTTCTTAAATATGCATGAGGTCTGCCGCAGATCTTGCATCTGTTGTAAGCTCTGGTGGAGAACTTGGGAGCAGCCTGCTGCTTGTTTATCATAGACTTCTTAGCCATTTCCGATTACCCTCCTTGATCACTTAGCGAACGGTGCGCCGAGGAGACTGAGCAGCTCCTTAGCCTCTTCGTCGGTCTTAGCCGTGGTGATGAAGTTGATATCCATACCTCTCACCTTGTCGATCTTATCGTACTCGATCTCGGGGAAAATCAGCTGTTCCTTGATACCGGTAGAGTAGTTGCCTCTGCCGTCGAAGGAGTTGCCGTTGATGCCTCTGAAGTCACGAACACGGGGGAATGCTACGTTGAACAGTCTGTCAACGAATTCATACATTCTGTCGGCTCTGAGTGTTACCTTAACGCCAATGACCTGTCCGTCTCTCAGCTTGAAGTTCGCAACGCTCTTCTTAGCCTTGCAGAGAACGGGCTTCTGACCGGTGATAGCAGCGAGGTCTGCGCAGATAGCGTCGAGCACCTTCTTGTTATCCTTGTCAGCACCGCAGCCGACGTTGATTACTACCTTGTCGAGCTTCGGGATCTGCATAACGTTCTCGTACTTGAATTTCTTCATCAGGGCAGGAGCCACGTCGGAAACGTAATATTCTTTCAGTCTTGCATTTGCCATCGTTTTACTCCTCCTTTATTAGAATTCCTCTCCGCAGCCATCGTTCTTGCAAACTCTGACCTTGGAGCCGTCCTCAAGGATCTTGTGTGCGATCCTTGTAGGCTTGCCGCACTTCGGGCAAACTACCTGGACCTTGGAAGCGTAGATAGCTCCCTCAGCCTCAATGATGCCGCCCTGCTGACCCATAGCTCTGGGCTTAACGTGCTTCTTGACCTTGTTGATACCCTCAACGATCACTTTTCCTTCCTTAGGGGAAACAGCGGCTACAACGCCCTTCTGTCCCTTGTCCTTACCGGAAAGAACTACTACGGTGTCGCCGGTCTTTACGTGTACCTTATTCATTTAAACGACGCCCTCCTGATCAAAGTACTTCGGGAGCGAGCGAAAGGATCTTCATGTAGTCCTTCTCTCTGAGCTCCTTAGCCACAGGTCCGAAAATACGGGTTCCTCTGGGGTTCTTGTCTTCCTTAATGATAACGGCTGCATTCTCATCGAAACGGATGTAAGTACCGTCTGCTCTTCTGAGACCGCTTGCCGAACGAACGATCACTGCCTTAACAACGTCGCCCTTCTTTACAACTCCGCCTGGTGTTGCCTTCTTAACAGAAGCTACTACGACATCGCCGATGTTTGCATATCTCCTGCGTGTACCGCCTAATACTCTAATGCACATAAGCTCCTTAGCACCGGAGTTATCTGCGACCTTGAGATAAGTCTGCATCTGGATCACAGCAGTTTCCTCCTTTCAAAACCTGAAAAATTCATAAGTTTAGTGGTTGTGATTGTCTGCGTTTGCTTGCGGCATACGGACTGTATCCGTGCCGCAAAACGCATCATGTGTCCTCTCGGACGATTACTTAGCCTGCTCAAGGACCTTAACAAGTCTCCATCTCTTATCCTTGGAGAGAGGTCTTGTTTCCATAACCTCTACCTTGTCGCCCTTCTTGCACTCGTTCTTCTCGTCGTGTGCCTTGAGCTTTACGGTCCTCTTGATGATCTTCTTATACAGAGGGTGTGCTACGTTATCCTCGATAGCAACTACGATAGTCTTATCCATCTTGTCGGATACTACGATACCAACTCTGGTCTTTCTAAGATTTCTTTCGCTCATTTAAGAACCCTCCCTTCTCAAGCGTTCTCGCTTGCGCGAAGAACAGTCTTCACACGAGCGATATCCCTCTTGACAGCTTTCATTCTCATGGGATTTTCAAGCTGGTTTACAGCGTGCTGAAAACGGAGGTTAAAGAGCTCCTGCTTGAGCTCGCCGAGCTTTGCCTCAAGCTCTGCTGCGGATAATTCTCTCAGTTCACTTGCCTTCATTACTGCTCACCATCCGTTTCTTTCTTCACGAACTTGCACTTGATAGGCAGCTTGTGCATCGCAAGTCTCATTGCCTCGCGGGCTACTTCTTCACTTACGCCAGCGATCTCGAACATTACTCTGCCCGGCTTAACAACTGCAACCCAGTACTCGGGCGAACCCTTACCGGAACCCATTCGGGTCTCAGCGGGCTTCTCAGTTACGGGCTTATCGGGGAATATCTTGATCCAAACCTGACCGCCTCTCTTGATGTATCTTGTCATAGCGATACGGGCAGCTTCGATCTGGTTCGAGGTGATCCATGCAGGCTGAAGAGCCTGAAGACCAAATTCACCGTTAGTTACCTTATTGCCTCTGGTAGCCTTACCCTTAAGTCTACCTCTCTGTACTCTTCTGTACTTTACTCTCTTAGGAAGCAGCATCAGTTGTTACCTCCTTCTCTTTTCATGTTTCTTGCCTTATTGAAATCTCTGCGGTGATCCTTGGATCTGTCATCGCGGCGCTGTCTGCGCTTTCTGTCAGGTCTGTCGTTGGGGACCTTCTCAGCTCTCGGACCGAACTCGCCCTTGAGAACCTCGCCCTTGTAGATCCAAACCTTAACGCCGAGCTTACCGTAAGTTGTGTTAGCCTCAGCGAAACCGTAGTCGATGTCAGCTCTGATGGTCTGCAGCGGGATAGTACCCTCGTGATAAGCCTCGCTTCTTGCGATCTCAGCGCCCGCAAGTCTGCCGCTTACCTTAACCTTGATACCCTTCGAGCCGAGCTTCATAGCTCTGCCGATGGACTGCTTCATTGCTCTTCTGAAGGAAACTCTGTCCTCAAGATCGTGAGCGATCTTCTCAGCAACGAGCTGTGCGTTGATATCAGGCTGCTTAACCTCAACGATGTTGATCGAAACCTTCTTGCCGGTCATCTTCTCGATGTCGGTTCTGAGCTTATCGATCTCTGCGCCGCCTCTGCCGATCACGAGACCCGGCTTTGCGCAGTGTACGTGTACCTTGATCTTCTGACCGCCCTCGCTGTCAGCGAAACGCTCGATCTCGATCTTCGGAACGCCTGCGTATACGGTCTTGTTTGCCGGATTCTTGGAACGGGTATTCAGCTTCTTGTTGATGAACTCTCTGATGTTGTAGTCCTCTACGAGAGTGTCGCCAAAGTCGCTCTTACCTGCAAACCAACGGGAATCCCAATCTTTTATAACACCGACACGAAGTCCGTGCGGATTGACCTTCTGGCCCATAAGTTTACCTCCCTTAGTTTTCCTTTTCTTTGAGAACTACAGTAATGTGAGATGTTCTCTTGAGTATTCTGTAGGCTCTGCCCTGTGCTCTGGGCATGATTCTCTTCATGATAGGTCCGGGGCAAACGTAGCACTCTGCAACGTACAGATTCTTAGAATCCATGTTGTGGTTGTTCTCTGCGTTTGCAGCGGCGGACTTCAGGAGCTTCTCAAGATATTCACTTGCAGCCTTAGGTGTGTGCTTTACAGTTGCGAGTGCGACCTCGTAGTCCTTGCCTCTGATGAGATCGAGTACGATCTTCACCTTTCTCGGAGCTATTCTGGCAGTCTTTACAATTGCCTTTGCTTCCATTTGAATTCCTCCTTCCCGCCGTTACTTCTTGCCGTTGTTCGACGTCTTCGAACCAGCGTGTCCCTTGAATGTTCTGGTCGGAGCAAACTCGCCGAGTTTATGTCCTACCATATCCTCAGTTACATAAACAGGAACGTGCTTTCTGCCGTCGTGAACTGCGAACGTATGACCTACAAAGTCGGGGAAAATGGTGGAAGCGCGGCTCCAAGTCTTAAGAACCTTCTTCTCGCCTGCCTCGTTCATAGCTAATACTCTCTTCATGAGGGCTTCCTCAACGTAAGGGCCCTTCTTAACACTTCTTCCCATGTGTCATCTGCCTCCTTTCAGCATTACTTACCGTTTCTGCGCTTTACGATATACTTATCGGAGCGATGGTGCTTAGCACGGGTCTTGTAACCGAGAGTAGGCTTGCCCCAAGGGGTAACAGGACCGGGACGTCCGATCGGGGACTTGCCCTCACCACCACCGTGCGGGTGATCACACGGGTTCATTACGGAACCTCTTACGGTAGGTCTCCAGCCCATGTGGCGCTTTCTGCCTGCCTTACCGATGTTCACGTTAGCGTGGTCGATGTTGCCTACCTGACCGATAGTTGCCATGCAGCCTATGGGAAGTCTTCTCATTTCGCCCGAGGGAAGTCTTACGAGTGCGTACTTCTCTTCCTTACCCATCAGCTGAGCCATGTTACCAGCCGAACGAACGAGCTGTGCGCCCTTGCCGGGATAAAGCTCAAGGTTGTGGATGAAAGTACCAACAGGGATTGCAGCAAGGGTAAGTGCGTTACCGGGCTTGATATCAGCCGAGTCGCCGCTTCTTACAGTCTCGCCAACCTTCAGACCTTCGGGTGCGATGATATATCTCTTCTCGCCGTCCTCGTACTCAACGAGTGCGATGAAGGACGATCTGTTAGGATCGTACTCTATTGTGAGAACCTTAGCGTCCATATCGAGCTTGTTTCTCTTAAAGTCGATCACACGGTATTTTCTTCTGACGCCGCCGCCTCTGTGACGAACGGTGATCCTGCCGTAGCTGTTTCTGCCGCTGTGCTTGTCCATCGGCTCGAGCAGGCTCTTGCAGGGAGCTGTCTTGCTAAGACCCGAGTAATCGGTAACTGTCATACCTCTTCTACCCGGAGTAGTAGGCTTGTAGCTCTTTATTGCCATTGTTATTCACTCCTTATAGTGTTTTGCAGGCGTCATAAAGGCGCCTATACATTGATCGCTTGCGGGGCTTATCAATACATACCGTCAAAGAATTCGATGGTCTTGTCGCCCTTGAGGGTCACGATAGCCTTCTTCCAGTCAGGACGGAAGCCTGCGTATCTGCCCATTCTCTTCTCCTTGCCCTTAACGCTGATGGTGTTGACCTTAGCAACCTCAACGTCGAAGAGCTTTTCAACGGCCTTAGCGATCTCAACCTTAGTAGCGTTCTTAGCTACCTTGAAGGTATACTTGCCGTCAGCGAGTCTGCTGATCGAGTCCTCGGTGATGATCGGCTTTAAGATGATATCAGATGCGATCTTTTCCATTATGCATATACCTCCTCGATCTTAGCTACAGCGTCCTTAGCCACGATGAACTTATCGCAGTTGAGGATATCGTATACACAGAGAGTGTTTACGGTTGCTGTCTTTACGCCGGGAATGTTAGCTGCGCTCTTTACGAGTACGGGATCTACACCGTCGGTAACGATAAGAGCCTTCTTCTCGGAGCCGAGTGCCTTGAGCATCTCAACTACGGTCTTGGTCTTGTAGCCGTCGAGTGCGATCTTGTCAACAACGATCATGTCGCTGTCAAGTACCTTAGAAGAGAATGCAGACTTCATAGCGAGTCTCTTTTCCTTCTTGTTGAGCGAGTAGCTGTAATCTCTGGGCTTAGGTCCGAGAGCAACGCCGCCGTGTGTCCACTGAGGAGCGCGGATGCTGCCCTGACGAGCGTGGCCTGTGCCCTTCTGTCTCCAGGGCTTTCTTCCTCCGCCGCTTACCTCAGTTCTGGTAAGAGTGGACTGTGTGCCCTGTCTCTGGTTTGCAAGGTAGTTAACTACCATTGCGTGCATGATATACTTGTTAGGCTCGATGCCGAATACCTTATCATTAAGCTCAAGGTCGGATACTTTTGTGCCCTTCATATCTAAAACAGAAATTGTTGACATTATTTGTTCCTCCTTCCGTTAAGCCTTTTTAACGGCATTCACGATTGTAACGGTGCCGTTCTTAGGACCGGGGATTGCGCCCTTGATAGCGATGAGGTTGTTCTCAACGTCTACCTTAACGATCTCCAGGTTCTGTACAGTTACCTTTTCATTACCTAAGTGACCAGGCATACACTTGCCCTTGTAGATTCTCGAAGGCGAGGAGCAAGCACCCATAGATCCTGCGTGTCTGTGAACAGGGCCTGTACCGTGGGTCTCCTTAAGTCTTGCGTTATTGAAACGCTTGATCGTGCCGGCATAACCCTTACCCTTGCTGGTACCGGTAACATCAACGATGTCGCCTGCTGCAAAGACGTCAGCCTTTACGATATCCTTTACGTTAAGAGCGGAGCAATCCTCGAATCTGAACTCCTTGAGGGTTCTCTTGAGTGCAACGTCAGCCTTCTTGAAGTGACCTGCGAGAGGCTTGCTTACTCTTTTAGCTCTGATGTCGCCGAAGCCGAGCTGTACTGCGTCATAACCGTCGTTCTCTACGGTCTTCTTCTGAACGACTACGCAGGGGCCTGCTTCAACTACTGTTACGGGAATGACCTTTCCCTGCTCATCGAAGATCTGAGTCATACCGATCTTCTTACCGATGATGCCTTTCTTCATTTTCTGTTCCTCCTAAATGGTTATTGCTCGGACTTTTGCCGAGATGACCTGCATAAAGCTTCGTTGTAAAACCGCACGCGGTTTCATTGGGAGATCAGCGGGTCTCCATTACGATGCTTACACCAGCAGGAAGTTCAAGGTTCTCAAGAACGGAAGTTGTTTCCTTGGTAGGTCTGATGATGTCGATAAGTCTCTTGTGAGTTCTCATCTCGAACTGCTCACGGCTGTCCTTGTACTTGTGTACAGCACGGAGAATAGTTACGATCTCCTTATCGGTAGGCAGCGGGATAGGTCCCGATACCTTAGCACCCGAACGCTTTACGACCTCAACGATCTTTGCTGCCGCAGCGTCTACAGTCGCGTGCTCATAGCCCTTGATCTTGATCCTGATCTTTTCATTGACTGCCACTTAAAATCGCCTCCTTGTGCGCATAAAAGAATGTTTTGTGGGGGCGTCCAACTGCCTCTTAACTACTTTCCCGTGTGTTCCATGTCTTATCCGATAAAAAAATCCGAAAACATTCGTTTCGGACACAATAAGACACCGCTCATACCAAAGGCACAAAAGCCCTTCGCAAGAAGTACAAGCACACACAGTGTTCATTATCGCAGCCGCCCAATTTAAAATCGGACATACTCGGCGGAAATTACCCGACGCACCGTCGGCAACCTCCCGCTTCAACGCATATCTTGATACGTCTGCCATACAGACGTATCTGTTGCAGTCACGCATATATATTGTAACACATCACCCACCCGATTGCAAGCGCCCACCGCGTATTTTTACATTTTGTTCACATTCATCTTTGTAAATCTTTTCCCAACATTCTCTGATATTCTTGTACACTTTTACCAATCTCAGCAAACAAACCAAAACCGCACCCTGCCCGAAAGCAGAGTGCGGTGTATGGCTTGCGCCTTAGTTACGCTTGTTCAAGAATTACTTCTTGTCCTCGTCGTTGTAGAGCTTAGCGTATCTCAGCAGATAATCGTATCTGTCCTGAGCGTTCTTAACAGCCTTGGTGAACAGCTGCTCAGCTCTTTCGGGGTTCTGTCTTGCGAGAGCGTTGTAACGAACCTCGCCCATGAGGAACTCCTTGTAATCTGCCTTAGGCTCCTTGGAGTCAAGAACGAACGGGTTCTTGCCCTCAGCCTTGAGTGCAGGATTGTATCTGTACAGATGCCAGTAACCAGCCTCAACAGCCTTCTTCTCCTCGGTCTGAGCGATCTTCATACCGCCCTTGATACCGTGGTTGATGCAGGGAGCGTAAGCGATGATGAGGGACGGACCCGGATAAGCCTCAGCCTCAGCGATCGCCTTGATGCACTGGTTGTAGTCAGCGCCCATAGCGATGTGTGCAACATATACATAACCGTAGGTCATAGCGATTCCTGCGAGGTCCTTCTTCTTAACTTCCTTACCTGCTGCCGCGAACTGAGCGATAGCACCTGTAGGAGTGGACTTGGAGGACTGTCCGCCGGTGTTCGAGTAAACCTCGGTATCGAATACGAAGATGTTTACGTCCTCGCCCGAAGCAAGCACGTGGTCAACGCCGGAGAAGCCGATATCATAAGCCCAGCCGTCGCCGCCGAATACCCACATGGACTTCTTGCGGAGGTAATCCTTGTCCTTGAGGATCTCGTCAGCAGCCTTGGTCTTGGACTTAACGAGAGCAGCTACGAGCTCATCGGTAGCAGCGGAGTTCTTTGCACCGTCGTTAGCGGTTGCAAGGAAGTTCTCGCAAGCGTCCTTAACAGCAGCAGCCTTGGTGGTCTTAGCGAGCTCTTCGATCTTAGCGATAGTTCTCTTTCTGATGGTGTTCTGAGCGAGGAACATACCGTAACCGTACTCAGCGTTGTCCTCGAAGAGGGAGTTAGCCCAAGCAGGACCCTTGCCATCCTTGTTCTTGGTGTAAGGAGTGGAAGGTGCGGAGCCGCCCCAGATGGACGAGCAGCCTGTAGCGTTAGCGATGTACATTCTGTCACCGAACAGCTGAGTGATGAGCTTAGCGTAAGGAGTCTCACCGCAGCCTGCGCAAGCGCCCGAGAACTCGAGCAGCGGCTGCTTGAACTGCGAACCCTTAACGGTAGTCTCCTTGAACTTCTCGTGAACCTCAGGCTTGTCAGCAAGAGTCAGGCCGTAGTTGAATACTTCCTGCTCAGCGAGCTGAGTCTCAAGCGGCATCATGGACAGAGCCTTCTCGCCCTTCTTGCCGGGGCATACGTTTACGCAGCTGCCGCAGCCTGTGCAGTCGAGAGCGGACATTGTCATTACGAAGAAGTAGCCGGGCATACCTGTGCAAGCTACAGCCTTCTCCTTAGCGAGTGCAGGAGCCTTAGCAAGCTCAGCCTCGGTCATGATAACGGGTCTGATTACAGCGTGGGGACATACATACGAGCAGAAGTTACACTGGATGCAGTTAGCGTTGTTCCAAGCGGGAACGTCTACTGCGATACCGCGCTTCTCGAATGCAGCGGAGCCCTGCGGGAAGGTACCGTCAGCCATGTGAACGAAGGTCGATACAGGCAGAGTGTCACCCTTCTGAGCGTTGCAGGGAATCTGGATGTTGTTAACGAAGTCCTGAAGAACCTTGTCCTTATCCTTAACGGGATCCATGCCCATCTTAGTGTCCTTGCACTTCTTCCATGCATCGGGAACCTTAACCTCAACGACCTGCTGATAGCCAGCGTCGATAGCGTCGTGGTTCATCTTAACGATAGCCTCACCCTTCTTGGAGTAAGAAGCGGTAGCAGCGTCCTTCATGTACTTAACAGCGTCCTCGATCGGGATGATGTTAGCGAGCTTGAAGAATGCGGACTGAAGAACGGTGTTGATGCGGTTGCCGAGACCGATCTCCTTACCGATCTTAACGCCGTTGATGATGTAGAACTTGATGTTGTTCTCAGCGATATATCTCTTGACCTGTCCGGGGAGGTGCTTGTCCAGCTCCTTCTCGGTCCACTGGCAGTTGAGCAGGAAGGTACCGCCCGGCTTGATGTCGGAAACCATATCATACTTGTCGATATAGCTCTCGTTGTGGCAAGCTACGAAATCTGCCATGTTGATGAGGTAGGTAGACTTGATAGGAGTCTTACCGAATCTCAGGTGAGAAACGGTTACACCGCCCGACTTCTTGGAGTCGTAAGCAAAGTATGCCTGAGCATACAGGTCGGTGTGGTCACCGATGATCTTGATGGAGTTCTTGTTTGCACCAACAGTACCGTCAGCACCGAGACCCCAGAACTTGCAGGCGGTAGTGCCGGCAGGAGCGGTGTCGAGCTTCTCGCTGGAATCGAGCGAGAGGTTGGTAACGTCGTCGGTGATACCGATGGTGAATCTGGGCTTGTAGGAATCCTTCCAGGAAGCGTTCCAGTAAACAGCCTTGATCTGGGAAGGAGTGGTATCCTTGGAACCGAGACCGTATCTGCCCGAAGAAACAACAACATCGTGGAACTTGGTGCCCTTGAGAGCAGCAACAACGTCGAGCCACAGCGGTTCGCCGAGGGAGCCGGGCTCCTTGGTCCTGTCGAGAACGGAGATCTGCTCAACGGTGTCAGGCAGAGCCTCTACGAGCTTGTCTGCGCAGAAAGGTCTGTACAGTCTTACCTTTACGAGACCGAGCTTGGTGCCTTCCTTGCTGTTGAGGTAATCGATAGTCTCTTCGATGGTGTCGCAAACCGAACCCATAGCGATGATCACGTGGGTAGCATCCTCAGCACCGTAGTAGTTGAACAGCTTGTAGTTGGTGCCGATCTTAGCGTTTACCTTCTCCATGTACTCTTCAACAACAGCAGGAACTGCGTCATAGTACTTGTTGCAAGCCTCACGAGCCTGGAAGAAGATATCGCCGTTCTGAGCGGTACCGCGGAGTACCGGGTGCTCAGGGTTGATAGCTCTGTCTCTGAATGCCTGAACAGCATCCATGTCTACCATCTCTGCAACGTCAGCCTTGTCCCAGGTCTCGATCTTCTGGATCTCGTGGGAGGTACGGAAGCCGTCGAAGAAGTGCAGGAAAGGTACTCTTCCCTTGATGGTGGAGAGGTGTGCTACAGTGCCGAGGTCCATAACCTCCTGAGGGTTGGACGAGCAGAGCATAGCGAAACCTGTCTGACGGCAAGCATATACGTCAGAGTGGTCGCCGAAGATGTTCAGCGCGTGCGAAGCAACGCAGCGAGCCGAAACGTGGATAACGCAGGGAAGCAGCTCACCTGCGATCTTGTACATATTGGGGATCATGAGGAGCAGACCCTGAGAAGCGGTGTAAGTAGTGGTCAGAGCGCCTGCGGAGAGCGAACCGTGAACGGTACCCGAAGCACCTGCCTCGGACTGCATCTCAGCTACCTTAACGGGAGTGCCGAAGATGTTGGTCTGACCCTTTGCAGACCACTGATCGGTAACCTCAGCCATTACGGACGACGGAGTGATAGGATAGATAGCAGCAACTTCTGTAAAGGGATACGATGCCCATGCAGCAGCGTTGTTTCCGTCCATGGTTTTCATTTTTCTTGCCATTAACGAATCATTCCTTTCCGGATATTACGGGGTCAAGAGCCCCGGTATTTTTTTGACCCCCGCTATGTGCAAAAACCGAAAAACACGACAGGGATCGTTTTGCGGAAATTTTCCGCAGACGGAGAGAGGGCGCACCTCCCCCATATCATTCTAATTATAGCACTATTTTTTTCATTTGTAAATACCTTTTCACAAATTTTTACTAAAACAACGCCATTTTTCACATAAAGCATACGCGATATATGTTCGTAAATGACAAAAATCCGGACTTTATCTTAAAAATCAGTTCTTATTACCGTATGAATCGGGGGGCTCCGTCTGTTGCCGTCAGAAATTTTCGAGGATGGTGCGCATCTCTCTTGCCGCCGCTTCGGGGTCGGGGTCGGCGATTATGTCGGAGATGACCGCCGCGCCGTCTATCCCCATCCCCGCGAACTGCATGACGTTTGAGCGCTTTACGCCGCCGATAATGACCATCGGCAGGTCGAAGGCCGCCCTGACTGCCGCAAGGTTCTCTTTGGTGCAGGGCTTGGTGTCGGTCTTGGTCGAGGTCGCGAACATGGCTCCGATGCCGATGTAATCCGCACCGTCGGCCTTCGCCGCCCTCGCAAGTTCGGGGGTGGGAGCGGTCACGCCGATTATCTTGTCCTCGCCCAGCATCTTTCTTGCCGCGGCGCAGGGCAGGTCGCTCTGTCCGAGATGCACTCCGTCCGCATCGGCGGCAATGGCGATGTCCACCCTGTCGTCGATGATGAGGGGAACGTTATACTTCGCGGTCACAGCCCTGACCCTCACCGCCAGCTCGTAAAGCTCGCGGGAAGTCGCGTTCTTCTCCCTCAGCTGGATGACCGTCGCGCCGCCCTTCACCGCCGCTTCGACGCTCTCCTCCACCGTCGCCGAGGTCATAAGACCGCTGTCGGTGCAGACGTACAGTTTGTAGCTCACATTTTTCTTATCCATATAATTCTCTCACTTTCGATCTATCAGAGTGTTCCTGAGATAACAGGTTTTTCGTTATTATAAACACGCAGACGGTATCAGATCTTTTATCCCCGCTTTCACTATAATACGATGTTTATCAATTCTTTATCTTCTTCGGATATTTCATAAAAGATCATAGTCGCCTCCGATAATTTCGGTCTTATTAATGTACACGACCGCGGCGGCGGCTCATGTTCCGCCGTCCTGTTTCAGCCGCGTCTGTGCCCATCGGAACAGCTTTTCCGACAGTGCATCAAGTTCGGCAGTCCCGCCGTTTTTCAGCCGCAGGTAAGTTTCGGCTATCTCTCCGTCGAGACCGCCGACCCTTTCGGGAAGTTCGCACTGACGTCTGACGAACTCACCCGTCCGCCGAAAATGCATCGCCTGCACCGCGAACACTGCGGATTTATACAGACCTCTGAGGGTATTTTCGCTTCGTCCGTAGATCGAGTTATGCACGCAGATGTGATAGATACCGCAGACGGCTGCCTTTATCGCCCTGTCGATATCCGCGTCGGTGATCGGCGGTATGAGCTCACCGAGGTCGCCGATGATGGGCGTGGTATCGTGATACAGCTGAAAGAGGTCGGGTACGTCCCAGTTTTTCAGGTCGTCCCTGCACGAAAGAAAACCGCAGGCGAGTCCGCTGTCGGGCAGGTCTGCGAGCATCCTTCTGTAGCGCTGTGTATCATCGAACCCGACCCTGTCGAGTATGACCACCATGTCTATATCGCTGTCCTCGGTGGCTTCGCCGCGGCTGTAGCTTCCCTGCAAGCCTGCGAACAGCACTCTCTCAGGGAAAGTCCTGTTCAGCGCCGCGATAAACTTATCCGTCCACATTTTTATATCTGTCATTTCGACCTCCCCACCGCCGTCACGCACAGCAAAGCAGCTCCGATGCCGACCGCATAAGCCGCAAGGTCGCTCCACACGAAGCCCTGTCCCAGCAGAAGATGTCCTATCGTCGTTGCCCTGACCCTCACCAGCCAGTCCCATCTTATCAGCTGTGAGAACTCCACCGCGAAAGATGTGACCAGCGCGGCTGCCGCGGCTGTACGCGGATGCTTTTTCACCAGCACTATCCGCCAGCAGAAAAAGACAACGACCGCCCACAGTGCGTCGCCGACGCACGGCGGTATCACGGGTATCCTGCGCGACACAAGTCCCAGCAGGATGACCGCGGCTACCGCGGCGGAATATTGCAGTCTTGTTTTTATGTCTGTCATTTTGTCCTCCGTTTTTTGCTCTTTGTTTTTCTGTCTTTATCTTATCAGCATTACAAAAGTCAGACGGAGCCCGTAAGGTTCAGCTGACCGTCATTTTCAGGCTTTTCATGTATTCTTCTTTTGTCAGTTGGGAGAGGGCGTCTGTCAGTTCCGTTCTGAACGTTCCCGTGCCTCTGAAATCCTCGGCGGCTCTCTCTCCGCATATATCCATCAGGCTTACCGCCGCGGCACACGCTTCAAACGGCTCGCCTTCCGCCGCGAACGCACCTATCAGCGCTCCCGTCATACATCCCGTTCCCGTCACTTCGGTCAGATGACCCGTGCCGTTCATCACTGTCAGCACACGCTTCCCGTCCGAAAGACAGTCCCTGTCCCCCGTCACCAGCACAGCACAGCCGAGCTTTTCGGCGGCACGCTTCGCAAGCTCCTCACCGACGGACTCACTGCCGACGACCGCGCTTATCTCTGCCCCGTTGCCCTTCACAGCCGCGATGCCGAGCTCTTCCGTCAGCCTGCCGAACCATTCTCTCCTCAGTCCGCTCGCCTGCAATCCCACAGGGTCGATGATGACAGGTATCCCGTTTTCATTCGCCGTCCTGCCCGACGCGAGCATCGCTCTGCCCCTCTCGGCGGAGAACGTGCCCATGTTCAGCACCAGCGCCGCCGACCTTGCGGTTATCTCGGCGCACTCATCGGGACAGTCCGCCATAACAGGTCTCGCCCCGACCGCGAGCAGAGCGTTCGCGCAGTCAGGGGCGGCGACATAGTTCATTATGCAGTGTATGGTCTTTCTCTCTCCGCCGCGGACGCGCCCGATGAGCGCCCACAGCCTTTCCGCGTCAATATTCGGCATCGCCTGTTTTTCCTCCGAGAGCCGTGGAAGCGCGTTTCAGCGCTCCTGTTCTGTCAAGGGCAGTCAGCAGCACGAACGCGATGACCGCACCACCCGCACTCGACACGAAAAACGGCAGCACCATTCCGAACAGCGCCGCGTCCTCCGAGTGCAGGATGAACTTCAGGACAGGGTATGCCGCCAGTCCGCCGAGCACCGCCGTGCCGAACACCTCGGCTGCGGCTGCAAGCGGCAGAAGTTTTTTTATCTTATGGTAAGCAAGTCCTGCCAGCACCGCCCCGAACATCGAGCCCGGGAACGCCAGCAGAGTCCCTGTACCGAGCAGGTTGCGGATAAGTGCGCAGCAGAAGCCCACACCCAGCGCGTACCACGGTCCCAGCAGCACGCCGCTCAGCACGTTCACAAGTGCCTGCCAGGGGCAGCATCTCGACGCACCTATCGGGAAATTTATCGGCGAGAGCGCGACTCCCACCGCCGTCAGCATAGCTGCCAGACATAGCTTTTTTATCTGTACCGAGTTCATTTTACATACTTCCTTTCCCGTATCCGAAACGCACGAAGTCCGTTCACATCAGTCCTCGTCGTCCCAGATGCAGTAATACTCATCATCACCGCACCAGGGGTCAAGCCCGTCGGAAGTCCCCACGTAGCGCACCTCGTCGCCGCGGATGACGATAAGGCACTGATGTTCGGGCTCCCAGGGGCACTCCCACTCGATGGTATAGCCTATCTCATCCTCGTGACCGTCGTTCGGGTACACGTACAGGGTCGGATCCGACAGGTACGAAACCAGCTTCTTTCCCGACTTGTAGCCTTCCATCACAGGCTCAAGTGAATCCGCTATATCGTCGTAGATATCCATCTCGCCCCAGGCGTCATACATATACAGAAAGAACTTTTCAAGTCCCTGCTGAATAGCCTCGCACATTTCGGGCTTGTCCGAAAGACCGTTGTAGTGTGCCACACATTTTTCGGCATATTCCCCTGCCGCGCTGTCCTCGGAGAACAGCACCGTTCTCATCTTGCCCTTATACAGCGACTTCGACTCAAAAGTTCCCTCCGACCAGCATCCGTTCTCATCAACATCAAGTTTATTTATCAGACTCATCTCAAATACCTCTTTTATAGTATGACAGAAATTATCGGTATGAAATGATTATACCACATTTTTCGGGTCATTTCAAGCCCCTGTCACGCCGTCCGCGGGGTCGGGGCGCATCGGATTTTTGCGAACTATCATCACGAACCCGAATATGCACAGTGCCCACGGCAGATCAACAAGCGCGAGTCCCGCAAGATCACCGCTGACGAAACGACTGTTGTTGATGTTAAAGTACGGCACAAGCTTCAGTGCGAGGGCGTTTATCGTGAACGTGACGTTCGGCACCGAAAGCAGCGACGCTCCGACTATCCAGCCGTCAGGACTGCCGCTTGGCTGATACTTCTTCCTCATGACTATCAGCATCACGATAAAGATGATCCAGCAGGGCAAAACCAACAGCAGCTCTATGATGAGAGGGTCGCTCGGTGTCATGCCATGCCATTTGCGGTAGATGAGCTTGTCGCAATCCGCCGTGCCAGTTTGCGAGGAATAACTTATATACTTGCCCACGCCGAACTTGTCCTTCGGTGCGATCACGACCTCGTTCGAGACGTTGACTATCCCGTTCGGGCTGTACTCCATGATCTTTATACTCCCGAACCTGTCGGCAAACTCGACCGTGCTTTCCTCATCGGAATTTTTGTAATCAAGTCCTGTTCCGCTGACCCAGTGAACGTCCGGGCAGAAGAAGTAGGCGCTGCGCCAGCCGTCCTCGCAGTATTTGTATCGGGGACTGTCCATGATGGCGAGGGTCTCATCGCGCCTTTGGATGTTGTATTCGACCTCATACTGCCGTGCGATATTCTCCTCCGCTTCTTTCAGCACTTCGGCATAACGGTCGCAGTAGTCCTCGTCGGTCTCGTCTATCTTCACGAGTATGTCTATCGAATCTCCCTCGGGGATGTCGGCTTCTATGTCGATGGTATTCCGTCTGCATCCGCAGAGGGTGAGTGCCGTTATCGTCAATATCGCTGTGAGGATGATATGTTTCATTCGCATGGTCTTTGTCTCCTTTTGGCATATCTGTCGGGGCGCGGCTTGAACCGTTCTGCTTTATATGACGTAAAATGCGGGGATGATATTACAGTTTTTTGATGTTTTTCTTTTTTTCGGGGGCGAGTGCGGGGCTTTGGGCGCGGAACTTCGTTCCCCGCCGTCAGAAGTATCGCTTCGCTTACTTCCGACTTTCTCGGCGGTGTGTCTGCGGCTGTTGGTGCTGTCAGCAAAAATGGAGTTGGTCTGTCATTACGATAGACCAACTCCTTGTGTTTTGGGTCGCCGCAGTCACGTATCTGAATGGGGCTGCCGCCCCATACCCTGCCAGGCGCGGTGGCGCTTGACCCACTGATTCGCGGCTTCATGTGTATCGCTTTACCTGTTTGGAGCGGCGGATCTCATGCGGCTTTCTTTTTTAGCCTCTGATCTGTCCGTTGCCGTTTATCAGCCACTTCACGGTCATCAGCTCTTTCAGTCCCATCGGGCCTCTTGTGTGGAGCTTCTGGGTGGAAATGCCTATCTCCGCACCTAAACCGAACTCGTCGCCGTCAGTGAATCTCGTCGAGCAGTTTACATATACCGCCGCCGAGTCGATGCGCTTCTGGAACTCCTCAGCCGAGAAATAGCTCTCGGTCACGATGCACTCGCTGTGTCCTGTGCTGTACTTCTGTATGTGCTCGATAGCCTCGCCGAGACTGTCTACCACCTTCACCGCAAGGATGTAATCACCGAACTCGGTGGCGTAATCCTCTTCAGTGGCAGGCACTACACAGTCGCCGAGAATGAGCTTTGTCATCTCACAGCCGCGTATCTCAACGTTGTGCTCGTCCAGCTTCTTTTTCAGCTTCGGCAGGAACTCCTCAGCTACAGTTCTGTGGACAAGGCAGGTCTCAAGGGCGTTGCACACGCTGGGACGCTGGGTCTTGCCGTTGTCGGTAAGCGCTACAGCCATGTCAAGGTCTGCGCTGGCGTCGATGTAGATGTGGCAGTTGCCCGTACCAGTCTCGATAACAGGAACGGTCGCGTTCTTCACTACCGACTGGATGAGCTTTGCGCCGCCGCGGGGGATGAGAACGTCGATGTAGCCGTTTGCCTGCATCATGTCAACTGCGATGCCGCGGTCAGTGTCCTCTACCAGCTGGAGAACATCCTCGGGCAGACCTGCCAGCTTGACAGCGCCGCGCATGATGTCCATAAGGCACTTGTTGGAGTTGATGGCTTCCTTGCCGCCGCGGAGGATGACCGCGTTGCCGCTCTTTAAGCAGAGAGCCGCCGCGTCAACGGTCACGTTCGGTCTTGCCTCGTAGATGATGCCGATAACGCCCATCGGAACGCGCACTTTCTGGATACGCATACCGTTCGGACGTACCTCGCCGCCGACTATCTCGCCGACAGGGTCAGCCAGTGCGCACAGCTTCTCGCAGGCCTGAGCCATTCCCTCGATGCGTGCGTCGGTGAGTCTGAGTCTGTCCTGAAGCGACTCGCTCATGCCGTTAGCCTGTCCCGCCTTGATGTCGATGTCGTTTGCCGCCTTTATCTTGTCGGCATTTTTTCTGAGCGCGTGAGCTATCTCAAGCAGCGCGTCGTTCTTCTGCGAGGTCGAAGCCGTCGCAAGCTCAGTCTTTACAGATTTGGCATTAGTGCCGAGCTTCTGTATGTAAGTCATGTCAATCCCTCCATATATCGTCGCCCATATTGCTTATGAACGCAGTAAGTTCCTCTGCCATTTCGTACTGTTCGGTTATCCTCGGATGTCCGGGGGTAGCCGCGCCCGTCCGTCTGAACACGAAGTGAGTTATCTTCGGGTCGCCGAACTCGCGTGCTATCTCATCTATAGCCTTGTCCCATGACGGGTCGTGCATCAGCACCGTCAGCAGCAGCACGAACACCGCCTTCGGGTACTTCGAGCGCAGGTCACTGATTATCGCCTTGTAGCGGCTCTTCCACTTTTCGCGGTAGTTCGGGTCGGAGATGTTGAAGTCCTCGCCGCCCTCGTTGTGGGGGTCGTTCTGACCCACCGCAAACAGCACGACGTGCGGAGTGTACTTCGAGAAATCCCAGTCGGTATAGCCGCCCTCCGCTTCGGGGAAGTAGCTTACCTTATTATATACCGTTTCCATACCGATGTGGTCGGGAGCGTGGTAGTAGCCCGTCCTGTCGAATATCGCGATGCCGCCCTGTGCGATGTTGTTCAGCTGTGCGCCCAGGTTTCGTGCGGTTATCATCGAGTAGGAATACCAGGAGTTGTCCCAGATGCCGTCGTTCTTTTCGGGGTCGTTCGACGCGGTGTGGTCGATAGCTTCCACCACCGCACCTGCCGAAACGCTGTCGCCGTAGCACTCGATGCGTCTCTTCGGCAGCGGCTTCGGGTCGAGGACGTCCGCGCTGTCGTTCAGCTCGAAGCCCTTGAACTCGAAGTAGTGGGAAGCGTCCTGACGCTTGTAGAGTATCAGCTCGTGATCCTTCTCTTCGAGACCTTCCGCGATGGTGAGGGTGATATCCTCCTCGGAATGCTCGTAGGTCACCTTGCCGACCCTGCCGTCAAGAACGTAGCCTATCTCCTGCGTATTGTAGAACTTGTGGTTGCGGATGACGCACTTAACGTCCGTGCCCCTGAACCGCATCGTCACGGAAGTGCCTGCGAAAATGAACCTGACACCGCCGCCGTATTCCTCAGTCCTGCCCATGTACACGAGCTGCCGCTCGTCGGGATGGATAAATATACTCATGTGAATTCCCCCAAATCCGGACTATCCTTTCTGTCCGACATTATTCCGATCGACCGTCATTGCGAGTTCGATCTCGTCCTCGTCCTCAGCGCCCGTTGCCGAAAAGCCCCTGCTCTCGTAGAGTTTTCTCGCTGTCGGGTTATCCTTGTTGCAGGTCAGCGCTACCCTGTCCGAATCCCCGAAGGGTCTCGTCCCGATATATCCGAGAACACGGTCAAGCGCTTCGCTGCCGTAGCCGCGTCCCTGCTCGGCCTTGTCTATCATCATGTGCCATATGTCGTATTCGGGAACATCATAGTCATATATCACCATGACATATCCCACCATTTTTCCGTCCGCATATATGCCGAACGGCTGACACTGATCCCGATAGACATACGCCTGAGCAAGGCTGCGTATCGGGTGAGAGACAAATCTTTCCTGTCCCTCTGCGAGCTTCAGTTCAAATGCATCAATAAAATTTTCCTCTGTGATCGGTCTTAATTCTACCATTGTTTTCTCCTGAATAGTCAGAATCCATGAGCTTTCGCCCATACGAACGTGTTAAAATGCTCATGTGACCACCCCCTTCGGAAAATTTTTCTGCTCACGCGGCTTATCTCTTTACGAAATACTCCTCATACCATACAAGGAACGTGTATATCGTCCAGACTTTTCTCCACAGGTCGGAGTTTCCGCCAACGTACTCGTCGTATATCGCCTTTATCTCTTCGGGCTTGAAGAACTTCGCCGCGATGTCGCTTGCGAACAGTCTGCGGACATCGCCGTTGTAGTTCTCGTCCGCCAGCCAGATGCGTATCGGCACGATGAAGCCGAGCTTCTTTCTGAACGCGATCTCCTCGGGCAGGACTTTTGCGGCAGCCGTTCTGAACGCCACTTTGTTCTGCTCCTCGGTGACCTTGTACTCGCTGGGCATCCTCGACGCGATGTCGAAAATGCGGCGGTCGGTCAGCGGCATACGTATCTCAAGTCCTGCCGCAGTGGACATCTTGTCAACGTTCAGGTAGATATCGCCCTCAAGCCAGATCTGTATGTCAACGTCGCTCATCTTTGTCAGCGGATCGAGACCCTCGGTCTCCTCGTAGATGTGCTGAACAAGGTCGATGGGCAGTACGGAAGGGTCGTAGTGCTGAAGGATGCGCTCCTTCTCGTCCTCCTTCATGATGTTGGTGTTGCCGACATAGAAGGTCTTTAAGTTGTCGCCGTAGCGCTCTGCGTTGCGGTACATATTGTAGCCGCCGAAGAACTCGTCGCTGCCCTCGCCCGAATAGCAGAGCTTCGTGTGCTGTGCGGTGGAGTTGCATCCCAGCGTGAACACGATAGCCGAAGCGTCGCCGAGGGGCTGCTCCATGTTGTACATGGTGTAGGGCACGATGTCGAAGTACATCTCGGGAGTGACTTTCAGCACGCTGTGACCCCTGCCGAGAACGTCGGCAGTTACCTTAGCCACGCGGCTCTCGTCGAAACGCTCCTCGTCATAGCCGCAGCTGTCGGTCATCTGCGCGTCGCTCATGGCAAGCACATACGCCGAATCCACGCCGCCTGAAAGGAAACTCTCGGCAGTCTCGCCCTCTTCCTTGACCTCGGTCATGATGAGCTTCATGGTCTCGTTGATCTCGTCCGCGAAGTCCTCCAGCGACTTCGAGCGGTCGGGTGCGAAGGTCGGCTTCCAGTAGCGCTCGATCTCGGGCTTTCCGCCCTTGAAGGTCATGCGGCATCCGGGCATCAGCTTCTTCACGCCCTTGAAGAAGGTGTCCTCGCCCGCCACATAGGTGAGGGTGAGGTATATCTGGAGCATCGGCTCGTTCAGTTCTTTCACGAAACCTTCCTGAGCCATGATGTCTCTTATCATCGTGCCGTAAAGCAGCCTGCCGTCCGAGGTCACGTAGTAGTAGAACGGCTTCGTGCCGAACTGGTCGCGCACACAGAACAGCGAATCGTCCGCGCTGTCATATATAGCGAATGCGAACATACCGTAGAGGTGGTCGGGCAGATCCTTGCCCCACTTCTCGTAGCCCCTGACAAGTATCTCCCTCTCACGCTCCTCACGCGGCAGCTTGCCGATGCCAAGCTCGGCGCAAAGCGCAGCATGGTTGCGGATATGTCCCCTGTAAGTTTTCAGCTCTGTCATAAGTATTACCCTTTCTGAAAAAAGTTGGTCACTATATATTATACCACAAGCAAAAAATAAATGCAAGTATCATCACAAAAAAATCAAAAATGAGTGCGGGTAGAACTGGGGAAACCCGCCTTAGCTTCGCACGTCCGCCTTAGCTTCGCACGGCTGGAAGAAAGGTTCTCCCCTTGCCGTGCGAAGCTAAGGCGGCCCCCATTCCAAAGACTTTTAATATTGTCGTCATTTAGAAGGGGTCGAAAAGATAGACTCTCAACGTTTCATGTGATGTAAACTAACAATTTCGCTCAAATGATGCGTTAACCACCATCGAACGTTTTTTTGGCAAGGCCGCACCAATAAAAAGAAGAACCACCCACAAGTCAAAAAGCATCAAAAGTTTTAGGGAAGAGGTTCCAAAAAAGAAAAAACCGCCCTAAAATCACCATAGGACGGTTTGTACGATTCATATGATCCCCGAGAAGCCCATGAAGCTCAGAGACACGATGGACGCGGCTATGAGGGTCGAGGGAACGCCTTTGAACGTTTCGGGGAAGTCGCTGTTTTCTATGGAAGTCCTCACGCCGCTGAACAGCAGCAGCGCGAGGGTGAACGCCAGTCCCGTGCCCACCGCATTTGTCACCGAGTGGAGGAAATCGTATCCCTTGTCGATGTTGCCGATGGTCACGCCGAGAACGGCGCAGTTTGTCGTGATGAGCGGCAGGTAGACGCCCAGCGCCTTGTGAAGGGGCGGCATCATTTTCTTCATGACGATCTCCACCAGCTGAACGAACATGGCGATAACGAGTATGAACGCCACCGTCTTGAGATAGGTTATCCCGAACCGTTCGAGCAGTCGGTAGACGGGGTAGGTTATCATCGCGGCGAAGGTCATGACGAAGATGACCGCCGCGCCCATTCCCACCGATGATTTCACCTGTTTCGACACGCCGAGGAACGGGCATATTCCCATGAACTGGGACAGCACCACGTTGTTCACAAACACGCATCCGATCAGTATCATTATGTAACTCATGCCGTTTCAGCCTCCTCTGCAGTCTTGCACTGACCCTTGCATATCGCCGCGGAGGGACAGCCCTCACAGCTTATCTCTTTCGGCGGCTTTTTGCCGAACAGCTTGTTGACCAGTGCGATGAGCACGCCCAGCACGAAAAATCCGCCCGCAGGCATGATGAACACGGTCATGGGGTGGTCGCAGAGGACAGGTATCTTCATCCCGAACCACGCGCCCGTACCGAGTATCTCGCGGATGCTTCCCATGCAGAAGAGGGTCAGCGTGAAACCGAGACCCATTCCGAGACCATCCAGTGCCGACGCGAAGATGCCGTTCTTGCTGGCGAAGGCTTCCGCACGTCCGAGGATGATGCAGTTGACCGTGATGAGCGACAGGAACACGCCCAGCGCATCGTAAAGCTCGGGCAGATAACCCTTCATCAGGAACTCGATGAGGGTCACAAAGCCTGCTATGATAACGATGAAGCAGGGCAGGCGCACCGCCTTGGGTATCACCTTTTTCAGCGACGAGATAACGATGTTCGAGCAGACCAGCACGAAGGTCGTCGCAAGTCCCATGCCGAGACCGTTCTTCGCAAGGCTCGTGACCGCGAGGGTCGGGCACATTCCGAGAAGCCCCACGAGATTCGGGTTCTCCTTTATAAGACCCTTCGTGAATTCATGGAGAGCCGTATTCTTATTTTCCACCGAATATCTCCTCCCTGTGCTCAGCGTAGATGTCCGCCGCCTGTGCGACCGCCGCTTTCATTCCCTTGCTGGAGTAGGTCGCCGCCGTCACGCCGTCGATGCCGTCGGTGCTGTCCCCAGCTTTGAAGCCTTTGAACTGCGAGAGGAAATCCTCCCCCTGCACCTTGGTGCCGAGTCCGGGGGTCTCGCCGATGGAGATGAAGGCTATCCCTGCCACAGTCCCCTCGCTGTCGAATCCGACCAGTATGTGCAGACCGCCCGTCGCATAGCCGTCGTGGGTCAGCTCGATAAGGCAGAGCTCGCGTCCGCTGTCGGTGATGACCGAATCCACGCCCTCTTCCCCGAAAGTCACAGGCAGAGTTTTGCCCTCCTCGGTTTCGGTGAGCATGGTGTAATCCCCCTCACCGAATATCTCCCTGCATCCTGCGGTGAGCTTGTCGGTCATGACCCCCGTCGTGTCAACGTAGGTCGCGTCGTGAGCGATAACGAGGAGCGCACTCACGACGATGCAGATGACCGTCAGCACCACGGGCGGCAGTATCAGCTCTTTCAGAGACTGCGTGTTTTCCGTGCTGTTCATGCGTTCGCCCTCCTTCTGCTCTTTTCGGTGCCGAGAGGTCTTCTCTCGGTGAAGCGGTCAATGTAGGGGGTGAGTATGTTCATTATGAGTATCGAGAAGCTGACGCCCTCGGCGTAGTTTGCGTAGAAGCGTATCACACAGGTGATGATGCCGCACCCGACGCCGAATATCACTTTCCCGAGGGGCGTTATCGGCGTGGTGACGTAGTCGGTCGCCATGAATACCGCGCCGAGCATCACTCCGCCCGCGAGTATCTGGAACACGGGGTCTTCCCCTGCGAACCACGAGAACACGAACACCGTCCCCGCGAACACCAGCGTAGCGTGGGGAGTTATCACCTTCACCGCCAGCAGGTATATGAACCCGACCAGCAGAGCCGCCGCCGAGACTTCGCCGAGACATCCGCCGCACTTTCCGAGGAACAGGTCGAGGTATCCCGCCTGCTTCGTCACCAGCGGAGTCGCGGATGTCACTGCGTCAACACCGCGTTCAAAGGGTCTGACCCAGTGGGTCATGTCGGCGGTAAAGGACAGCATCAGCACTATCCTTCCCACTATCGCAGGGTTAGCGAAGTTCTGCCCCAATCCCCCGAAAAGCTGTTTCACCACGGCTATGGACACGAACGCTCCTATAGCCGCTTCCCACAGCGGAAGAGTTGACGGCAGATTGAACGCCAGCAGTACGCCCGTCACCGCCGCCGACAGGTCACCTGTCGTCAGCGGACGTTTCCTGAGTTTGTTGCACACCGCTTCCGTACCCACCGCAAAGGCGGCAGTCCACAGCGTGAGGATGAGCGCACGGACGCCGAACACCCACACCGAAACTCCGAGGGCAGGCATCAGCGCGATGAGCACATGGAGCATCACTTTCCGCGTCGAAGCCGTGCTGCTTATGTGCGGCGACGGCGACACCGAGAGCTTGCCCTTGTTGTCAATATCGTAATATGCCAAGAGGTGAGCCTCCTTATTTCCTTATAAGCTCTTTTGCGAGCTGGTTTTTCTCCGCGAGCCTGCGCTTTGCGGGGCAGACATACGAGCACGCGCCGCAGTTCATGCAGAGATCTGCGCGAAGACGCCGCAGGGTATCCTTATCCTCCGCGTCGAACGCCTTTTCGATGCGGCAGGGCATGAGTCTCAGCGGACATACCGAAACACAGCGTCCGCAGCTTATGCAGGCGGTCTGCGGTATCGGCTTTGCGCGGCTCTCCCCGAAGGCGAGTATCGCGTTGTTCACCTTGATGAGGGGCGTGTCGGGGTCGTAGATGCAGATGCCCATCATCGGGCCGCCCATGAGTATCTTCTTCGCCTTTTCGATGTCGGTGTCGGCAAAGCGCAGGATGTCGCTTATCGGCGTTCCCACGAGAGCCTTTACGTTCATCGGCTTGCCGACGATGTCGCCGTCAACGGTCACGCGGCGGCTGACAAGCGGCATTCCCGTCCGCAGATAGTCGGAGATGAACGCCACGGTCGATACGTTCATGACGATGAGTCCCTGATCGAGCGGCAGCTGACGGTCGCGGATGAGCCGCCCCGTCGTGTTGTACGCCATGACCTTCTCCGCACCCTGCGGATATTTCGATCTGAGGACTTTGATCTCGATATTCCCGTCCGAAGCGGTCTTTTCGGTCATGATGCGGATGGCTTCGGGCTTGTTGTCCTCGATGCCGATGACGGCGCGCTCTATCTCAAGATACTTCATCGTCTGCCTGATGCCGTCAACTATGCTGTCGGGCTGTTCGGTCATCGTGCGGCAGTCGGACGTGATGTAAGGCTCGCACTCGGCGGCGTTTATCACCAGCGTGTCTATCCTGCGGCTGTTGACGTTAAGCTTGATATGGGTCGGCAGACCTGCGCCGCCGAGACCCACACACCCCGATACCCTGACGGCCTCACAGAAATTGTACCTCTCCGTGACCCTCGGCGGCATGACCTCGGGACTGATGGTCTGCGCTCCGTCGGGCTCTATCATGACCGCCTTGCAAAGCCTGCCGTTCATCAGCAGATGGTCTTCAACAGCTGTGACTTTTCCCGAAACGGGTGAATGTATCGGCGCGGACATCAGCTTGTCGGTGTCCCCGATGCACTGCCCGACTTCCACTTTGTCGCCCTTCTTCACGATGGGGACGCACGGCGCGCCGATGCCCATGAGCATCGGTACGGCTATCTTGTCGGGAAGCGGCAGCTCCGTGCAGGCACAGTCCTGCGTGCCCTTGTTATGAGGCAGAAAAACCCCTCTGAGTTTCATATGTTATCCCTCAACTTTGGTGAAGCAAAAAGTATATGCTTAATTATATGCACTATATCTTAGTATAACATACTCTCCCCCGAAAAACAAGCCATTACCGGACACTCCCACCCAACTTTGTTATTTTCCCCAAACCACCCCCGAAATCCCACCCGAATATTTACGCCACAGCGACGCGAAGAGAAACCGGGGGAAACCTTTCTGAAGAAAGGTTCTCCCCTTGCCGTGCGAAGCTAAGGCGGGGGTCTCCCCCGAGAAATCTGCACTCTCCCCCAGTAGCAAGCCAAAAGACAAAGGAGTCGTGAGATGAACTCACGGCTCCTTTGCGGTGGTTATTATTATGGTAAGTAATCTCAGAGAGGGAATCAATTACTTATCAGTATACTGCTTCGATATTCCAGAGCTGGTTTGACGCGCCCGAGTAATTCCACTGGAGAACGTTCGCGTTGTCAGCCTTTGACCTGCCCGAGACATCGAGAGCTTTTCCGCTGTTTTTGTTTATGATGGCATAGCTGTTCCCGACCTTGCGGAGTTCCCACTGCTGGCAGGCGTTTCCATAGTATTCGCACTGCTGGACGTTTGCTCCGTTGTCGTTGCTGCCCCATGCCACGTCGAGCACCTTATTGCTGTTGGCGCATCTGATGACATAATATCCGTCGGACTGTTTTTCGAGGTACCACTTCTGATTGGTATAGCCGTTGTAGGTATACTGGAGAACGTTCGCGCCGTTGTCCTGACTTCCCCAGGAAACGTCGAGAGCCTTTCCGCTGTTCACCGACTTGATGGCGTACTTCTGCCCCGAAGTGAAGCTGCCCGAATTGCCCGTGTTGGTGTTGGTATTAGTGTTCGTGTTTGTATTGGTATTAGTGTTAGTATTCGTGTTGGTATTTCCGCCGTTTCCCGAGGGTGCGGTGTAGGACATCCAGTCATACTGAGCGGTCAGGGGAGCTCTGCCGTTGAAGTGGTTGAGCCATTCGTCAACGCCCGTGCCGTTCCACACGTTCATCATTATCTTGCCGGGGGTCTGGGGGATGTCCCTGTAGGCGGTGTAGACGGGCTTTTTGTCAACATACCAGGTGATGCTGGAGCTGTCCCAGTAGAAACCATACTGATGGAAGCTCTGGGATGCGTCGAACCCGAGGTTGTAGACATACTCATGGTTGCCCTGACCCTTGGTGTAGTAGTTGAACTGCACCTGATTGGTGTTCTTGCCGAGGAACTCGATGTCTATCTCGTCCCAGACAGTGCCGTCCGTAGGACCCGTGTAGGTGAAGAAGGAGCTTACCACGCCGTCGTTCTTGATGGGCTTCATGCTCACATCATACATACCGAAGCCGAAGGTCTGGGTGGTGCGGTACTCCGCGCCCTTGTAACCCTGCCAGCTGTTGCCCGTGATGGAAAGGTTCATCTTGCCGCCCGAGAACGAAACGTTGTCCCTGCTCCATGTGCAGTCGAACATACCGCCGTTCGACCAGCCGTCGGAAGCCTCCATCGTGCCCCACTCATAGCTGTCGAATCCCGTGCCGAAGTAACTGCCGTTGAACCTGCTCGCCGCCGATACGGGCATGAGCATATTCAGCGACAGAGCCACAGCCGCCGCCGCGCTTACGATCGTTCTCGTCATCTTTCTTGCCTTCATAGTTTTTACCTCCAAATAAATAGGTCATGTACAACACATACATATTCTTTCGCTCTTTTTATTTTTTTCTATTCGTTTCAGCAAATACATTATATCACCCGTGCCGCCCGCGATTATATCATATGTGTAAGAAATATTGCAGCTTTTTAACCATTCCCGTGAAAAATCACGGTATTTTGCTGTATTTTTATGCTGTGAATCTCTACACTTTTTGTGCATTTTGTGAAAGTTGACAACCGTACGTATATTTGGTATAATGGTATCATGGATTGTATTTCTTTTTGGAGATAACAATAGAAGGACTGAAAGTATGGAAAAGATTAAGATACCCCCTGCCGCCGCAAGGGCACTTGAACTGCTCGAAACAGCAGGATATGAAGCATGGTGCGTCGGCGGCTGCGTGAGAGACGCCCTGCGCGGCTGCGAACCGCACGACTGGGATGTCTGCACCTCGGCAAGCCCCGATGAGATGCTAAAGGTCTTTGCACGGTTCAGAACGATACCCACGGGAATAAAGCACGGCACCCTCACCGTCATTATCATGGGCGAACAGATCGAGATCACTACCTACCGCTGCGACGGCGAATACGCCGACCACCGCAGACCCGACAGCGTTATATTCGTCAGGGATATACGCAGCGACCTCGAACGCCGCGACTTCACCATGAACGCCATCTGCGTTGACCTGCGCGGCGAACTCTACGACCCCTTCGACGGACAGGCAGACATAAAACGCGGTCTTATCCGCTGCGTCGGCGACCCGTACAAGCGCTTCGACGAGGACGCGCTGAGGATACTCCGCGCTGTACGCTTCGCGGCAAAGACGGGATTCCTCATCGACGAGCCGACCCGCAAAGCCGCCGTCGAGCTGAGAGGTCTGCTGGACAGCGTCTCCGCCGAGAGGATATGGTCGGAGCTGCGTTCGCTGCTGACCCAGCCCCACGCAGGAGATGTGCTCAGAGAACACAGGGAGATAATCGCGCAGATACTCCCCGAGGCTAAAGCCTGCTTCGGGTTCGACCAGCACAACCCTCACCACTGCTACGACGTGTGGGAGCATATCACCCACAGCGTTGACTTCATCGAACCCGACCCGCTGCTGAGAACAGTGATGCTGCTGCACGACATCGGCAAGCCCCTCAAATACAAGCTGGACGAGAACGGCGTGGGGCACTTCAAGCTCCACCAGCTGGCAAGCGCGGACATAGCCGAGGATGTGCTGACGCGGATGAAGTCGGACAACTACACGAAAAAGCGCGTCTGCGCACTCATCGCAGAACACGATGACCGCATCCCCGCCGAAAAACGCCCGGTGCGGCGCTTTATCTCAAAGTACGACTACGATTTCTTCGGCGAGTACTTAAAGGTGCGCCGCGCGGATACCCTCGCACAGTCGATGTACCTGCGCGAGGAAAAGCTCGCAGAGCTCGACAGGCTCGGCGAGATAGCGGCACAGCTCCGCGAAGAGGACAGCTGTCTGAAAGTCAACCAGCTGGCGGTCAACGGCAAAGACCTGATGGCTCTCGGTTTCAAAGGAAAAGCGGTGGGCGAAGAGCTGAAAAGACTGCTCGCCGCGGTCATAGAGGAAGAGCTTCCCAATGAACACGATGCTCTCCTCGCGTCCTCAAAGGAGCAGCCGATATGAGTTTACTGACATTTCTGCGAAAGGCCGACAAGTGCACCATCAAGCGGATATTCTTCGGCGGTGCGGTACTGTCGTGGTGCATATGCATATTCCTGCTGTCCGCCGAGAACGCCACGGAGTCTTCCATGACCAGCGGCGGCGTGATACGCTTTTTCTGCACGCTGCTCGTCCCCGAATTCGTCACCGACTCGGAAGCCGAGCGCCTGCAAATGATAAACAGCCTGCAATTCTTCGTGCGCAAAGCCGCCCACTTCACGGCTTACATGATACTGGGATTTCTGGCGGCACAGGTGTTCATGGCGATGCCGAGACTCAAGAACGTCTTTCGGATGTGCCTCGGCGCATGGGGGTTCAGCATCCTCTACGCGATAAGCGATGAGATACACCAGAACTTCGTCCCCGGACGCGCCATGCAGCTGAGGGATGTCATCATCGACTCCACGGGGGCGCTGGTCGGGGTGGTGCTGTCCTATGCGGTGAGCATGGCAGTGCTCCGCAGACACAGCAAAGCCGCCCTCGGGGACAAGAAAAATACGCCTTAAATATTAACAAATATTGCATTTTGAAACAAAGCCTTTCCGCCCGTGCTTTCTCATGCAGGTACGGCGAAAATCCTTGTAATACCGTGATTCCGAGCGTTGGAAAATTCCCTGCGGCGAGCCGTGACGATTTTTTCTATTGACATTTTGTTCAAATTATATTATAATGAGAAGTGAAAGCAATACCGCTCAGGACAACGGTTATTACGGGAGGTTATTATTATGAGGAAAACAAGACGTACAGCAGCAGGCATATTCGCCTTTGCTATGGTGCTCGGACTCGCCGCCTGCGGAAGCTCCGACAAGAAAAACAACAGCGAAGAGTCGTATGTTGACCAGGTAAAGGTAGAAGATACCGACAAGATCGACGCTATCCCCGAGGGCGCCGAGAGCGAGCTCGAATGGCTCAGCTACTTCGACATCAACCCCTCAAAGGGCTCGAAGGAAAAGAGAGTCGATCTCGACCTGTTCGAGAAGAAGGGCGGCAAGATCAAGTACTCCGCAACCTCTTCCATGACAAAGTACGACCAGCTCGCAAACCGCGTTCTTTCCAACGATCCGCCCGATCTTTTCTGGTTCGAGCAGAAGATGACATTCCCCGTTTACTGCGTAAAGGGAATGTTCCAGCCCGTCGATGATGTCGTTAACTTCGACGACGACCTCTGGAGCGACGTAAAGGGTCTCGCAGACAACTTCACGCTGGCAGGCAAGCACTACGTTGCCCCCGTATCTCAGGACATCCTTTCGGTGCTGACCTACGACAAGGCTATGATCGAGGCTAACGGTCTCGACGACCCCTACGATCTGTACATGAACAACGAGTGGACATGGGACGCATGGTATGACATGATGGATACCTACGTTTCGGGCTCGACGGGTGAGGATGACGTCCGCTACGGCATCAACGGCTGGTTCGGACCCTTCATCTTCCAGTCCACGGGCAAGACCCTCATCAAGTACGATGCCGATACAGACAGCTACGTTTCAAACATCACCGACCCCGATTTCGACAGGGCTTCCTCGGTGCTGTACGACATCAAGAAGAACGATATGTACTACGGCGACTGGATAGGCTCGGCTTCCGAGTGCTTCAAGAAGAACATCCTCTTCTACGGTATGGGCACATGGGCAGTATCCCCGAAGGAGGGCGACGAGTGGGGCATCGTTCCCATGCCGCGTGACCCCAACACCGACCAGCACTACTCCACCATCACCGTAAGCGCTTATATGTGGGTAAAGGGCTCGAAGAAGACCGAGGCTGTAAAGACCTGGTACGAGTGCGCAAAGATCGCGGCTACCGACCCCCAGTACACTGAGGCAGGCAAGGAGAAGTTCTTCGTTACCCAGCCTTACTGGACTGAGGAGATGTATCAGATGGCTAACGAAGAGGTGCTCTCCGATAAGTTCATCAAGATGTTCGACCCCGGCTACGGTATCTCCACCGTCCTCTCCAACGACGACGCGGCTACCAATGCCACCAAGGAGGCTGTAATACCCTATATGTACACCTCCGTTATGAAAACCGACGATGACGGCAAGCAGTTCACATGGACTCAGCTCCGTGAGACTTACACTTCCACCATCGATTCGGAGCTGAAAAACTTCAACGAGGAGTATCACAAGTTCGTTCAGCAGGGCGGCTGATGCTCCGCACCTATTAGGAAAGTGAATAGAGTGAAAAGAAAAAAACATACTACTGCGGCACTGCTTTCCGCGGTGCTGCTGCTTTCGGGATGCGCAAACGAGATAGGCGCAAAGGGAAAGACGGCTTCGGAGCCGTCCTCCTCGGCCGTATCCTCGGCGGCGGACAGCTCGTCTGAGGCCAAGCCCTCGGGCGGGACTTCGGCTGCTGCTCACAGCGACAGCTCACAGAACGCCGACGACAGCACCTCGGCTCAGCCCGACAGCGGAAAAGAAAGCAAAAAAGAGGGCATCGCCCCTCCCGAAGACAACGGAAAACTCAACGTTCTGCTCAGCGTCGGCTCTTCGATAAACGCGGAGCAGGCAAAGCAGAAGTTCACAGAGCTGGGCGGTAATGCCAACATCAAGACCTGTGCGGACAGCGACCTGTTCAACAGGATAAGCGCGGCAAGTCTCGCGGATGACCCCGTGGATGTCGCGTCCTTCGACAACGGGCTGATGTACCCCTACGGCATCTCTCAGGACATGATAGAGCCGATGGACTCGGCACTGAACCTCAACGCCGAACGCTGGCAGCCCTACATGGAGACCGCAAAGCTCTTCACCCTCAACGGCTGGCACTACGTTCTGCCGATAAACGTCAGGGCGGCTTACGGGCTGTACTACTACAAGGATTCGGTCAAGAGCGTTACGGGATACGACCCTGCCGAACTCGCCGCAAACGGTGAATGGACGAACGAGAAATTCGATGAGATGGTCAAGACCTGGCACGACAAGGCAAAACCCTACGGGCTCGCAGGATGGTACGGTCAGCCGATGATGGTCGCGACGGGCAAGACGCTCGTCGGGTTCGATGAGAATACTTCGGGCTTCTTCAACAACTGCTTCGACTGGGATATCCTCGCGGTGGCGGACGAGCTGTACTACCTCAAGGGCAACGCTTATGTCACATCCTGTCCTTACGTCGATCTGGTAAAGGCGCTGGACAGCGGCGCGATGTTCTATTCGGGCACGATGCTCGAAGGCGAAAAAGCCGAGGAGCGCGAACAGCTCACCTGCGTGCCGATGCCCTCTCAGGACGGCAAACAGCACTTCTATCAGGCGTATATCGACGGTCTCGTGCTGGTCAAGGGCATCAAGAATACCGACTCGGCAAGGTGCTTCATCGAGTGCGTGTCCGAGTGCGACAACTCGGTGGTCGGCAAGTTCGCCGACAGCTATATGCCCGCAGGCGCAAAACCGGCCTACAGCTACGGCATGGGCATTTCCCCACGCGCCTCCACCGACGCGAGCCAGAACGGCAGCTTCCCGCTGGCAATAATTCCTTTCATCTATTCCGCTCCGCAGGACGCAGGCGAGTGGGATTCGGTATGCGCTTACTACGCAGAACCCCTCACCAGCGAACTCACCATAGTCAACAACAAGATCAGAAAGATCTACGGAGACTGACCCAAAAACCAAAAAGGCAGCGCCCTGCTACGGGGACGCTGCCTTTTGTGCTGTTCATTCATTTCTCCCCTTGCCGTGCGTAGCTAAGGCGGCCCGTGCGTAGCTAAGGCGGCCCGTGCGTAGCTAAGGCGGCCCCCATTCCAAAGACTTTTAATATTGTCGTCTGCTGGATGTGTTCGGGATGATAGACTCTCGCCATTTAAAAAGATGGTCAGAACACATCTCTATAAATGGTTACTGACAAACGTACCCACTCCTCAGAATTCACCCAATATTAAGGCAACACCGCACAATGATCGTGCGGTGTTGCCTTAAAAGTTATAGGAAAGGGGTTTGGGCGGAGAACTCTTTTCTAAGGCAGGTTTCCCCCGGTTTCTCCGCCCGAAAGAAGTCAGTACCCGATACTGCGTCTCTTCGCGGCGATGCGTTCGTCTACGCCCTCTATGGTGTCCTTAACGATAGACGAAGTACCTGCGACGAAGATCCTCGCGCCTGCTTCGTACATGAGCTTCGCGTTCTCGTTGGACATATTGCCGTCGGCGATGATCGTGATGTCTTCCCTGCCTATCTCCTTGAGGTGAGCGCTCATTTTGCGCACCTTTTCGATGACCGAGGGTATCAGCTTCTGACCAGCGAAGCCGGGGTTAACGCTCAGCAGGAGAACAGCGTCGAGGTAGTCGTACAGTTCTTCGAGCACCCATATCGGCGTACCCGGGCAGAGTGCCACGCTCGCCTTTGCGCCGCGGCTCTTGATATACTGCATACACTTGTCGATATGCTTGGTCGATTCCCAGTGTACCGACACCCAGTCGCCCTCGCGGATGTCGAACCACTTCATCTTCTCCTCGGGCTCTTCCACCATGAAGTGGAAATCGAAGGGCTTATTGCTTATCTCGCGGAGCTGTTTTACGTAGTCCACACCGATGGTGATATTCGGCACGAAAGTTCCGTCCATGACGTCGATGTGAAGCAGTTCAACATTATTTCTCTCGAATGCTCTCAAATAGTCCATCGTAAGGTCGAGCCTTACGCACATCATTGAGGGTGAGATCATTCCCTTGTCTAACATATTGCTATTGTCCTTTCTCGAAGTTTTTGGATTTTTCAGTTTGTTTTGGTTTTGTTTTTTGTTTCGCCTCTGGCGAACACGGGGCGGTGGTGCTCAGTCCTTTTTTTCGTCTTTCTTTCCCAGTATCAGCTGGTCTATTACTCTGTCGGTGGACTTGCCGTCAGTGTACTTGAAATTCTTCTTCACGAATGCGTCCATCTTATGATAATCATAATCCTCTTTCTCGATGGCTTCAAGCAGTTCGTCAAAATCCGTCACTATCTTACCGGGTACAAGCTCCTCATACGGCTCGTAAAAATCTCTCGTCGCTTCATAATACCTGCGGTCGAACGCAAAGAACAGCATCGGCTTCCTCAGCAGCGAAGTCTCGTAGATTATCGAACTGTAGTCGGTTATCAGCACGTCGATGATGAACAGTATGTCGTTCACCTCGCGGTAATCGGTGGCGTCGAGTATCCTGTCCTTATACTTCTCGGGTATCTCCACACGGCGCGTCACGAAGGGATGGAGCTTGACTATCAGCACTGAACCCTCACGCTCAAGCTGTTCGCCCCAGCGCTCAAGGTCGAACTTGTCGAAGGGGAAGTACGCATTGATGGCGTTGTCGCCGCGGAATGTCGGCGCGTAGAGGTAGACCTTTTTGGCGTTCTTGCACGCGGGGAACTCGTTCAGCATACGCTCACGGGTGGTGCGCTTGTACTCCTCGTCGAAGAAGATGTCCGTTCTCGGGATGCCCACGGGATAGAACTTGCTCTCGCTTATCGCGAAGCCCTCCGCATGGTGCTTTGCCGAATGTTCCGAGCTTACAGGCACATGGGTGTAGCACTTGTGGACGCGTGTGTTGAACGGCGGTGCGCCGGGCTTTCCGAGACGCTCAAAGCCGAGGCTCTTGAACGCTCCGCAGGCGTGCCATACCTGCAACACCTTGACGCTCTTCGCGTAATCGACCTTGTAGACCTCGGGGTAGTAGTCGTCTATGAGTATGATGTCCGAGGTGGCGAGGTAGTATACGAACTTCACCTTCTGTGCCAGCGAGCGCTTGGCGGTGATGCTCGCCTTGAAGTCGAACCTGAACTTGAACTGCTTGTCAAGCCCTCTCTCGATCATGCGCTTGTAGATGAACTCCTCATTTCCGCCGATCTCTGCACGGGAACCCGAAGCGAACAGGATGATATCGCCCTTATGCTTCGCCCGTTTCGAGAACGCCCTGAACATCGCCTTGAACGCCCACAGCGTGAAGGCGTTGATCTTCTTTGTGCGCTCGTCCCTTTTCTTCGTGCGTTTTTTCGCTCTGAGGTCGGTGATGTCGAGTGCAGGCGTAGGCGGCTTGTATTCCACCTCAAGGTAGAACTCGGCGGTGTCCATGTCCATCCTGCTCTCACAGGAGAAGCGGTTGCCTGCGCTCTTGTGCTCAACGAAATTCCAGGGGTTGGCCGATTCCTTGTTGCACACGCCGTCAGCCTCGGGCGAGATGAAGCACGAGAACTCTTCGGTCAGACGTTTTTTCTCGGTGACATTTCCCTTGTCGTCGTAGTTCATGAGGTACACCGTACCCGTGCGCTTGACGATCTCACTGTTCTTTCCCGCTCTGAAACTCTGCTCCTTGCGGTGATCCTTGTACTTCTCGAAGATGACGAGGTAATAAGCGCCCGTTTCGATAGGCGCCTCGCCCTTCGAGCACATGAGGTTCGTGCTGATATGGAAACTGCCGTCCTTCACCTCGAAATGGTCGGGGTAGAACATCTGCCGCCTGTCCGCCGACACGAATCTTGCGCCGTATTTCTTTTTCAGGTCGCAGTTTTCGAGCCTGCCCCCGATGTGCATGATGACTCTTCTGAACTCGATATTCTCTATCCTGCCAAAGGGCTGACCCTTGCTTGTTTTTTTGTTTATCGCTCTTTCTCTGTCCCCGATCTCCTGTTTTTCTTTTTCTTTCAAAACCTCTAAATCGTAGTACATCCCAAAATTTTTCCTTTTTCCTATTAATCATTATTGCTGCTGTCTGCGTTTTTTTCCCAATAAACCACCGCAGACAGGCAGCACAAAATCACATTGTAAACATCACTCTGAGGGTGAATTTTTCCTTGTTTCTGACGTCTGCGAACGCTTTTTCGTGCTCGCTCATCGGATAGGTCTCGCTGATGAGACCTCTGAGGTTCAGTTCGCCGCTCTCGAATATCTCAAGCGCTTCCTTCCAGTCGTTGACGCGGGTGTTGTAGCCGGAATTCCACGAGCCTGTCAGCGTTATCTGCTTGCGGAGGATAGACCAGTAGAGATTCTTTTCCATGCTGAGGTCGCCGTAGGGGTTGCCCACCAGCACGATGCGTCCCAGTGCCGCCGTCGCCTTGACCGCGTTGTTTATCGACTCGTTCGAGCCCACCGCTTCGATGGTAACGTCCGCGCAGTCGCCGAAAATGCGCTTTGCGCCATCGGCGATATCCTCTTCCGAAGTGTTTATCGTGTCGAAGCCGAGACCTGCCGCATATGCCAGCTTGTCCGCGCTCCTGCCTGCGACAGTCACGTTCTTCTTGCAGTACTTCTTCGCAAAGGACGCGATGAGCAGACCGATAGCACCCGTTCCAATGACGATGACGTTGTCGCCCTCGCTTATCTTACCGAGCTTTGTCGCGTGAAGGGACACCGCCGCAGGCTCGCAGAGCGCCGCTTCCTCAAAGGAGAGCGTGTCCGCGAACGGCACGAGGTTCCATACGGGCACGACAAGGTACTCCGCCATGCCGCCGTCCTGTCTCGAACCGAAATAGCTGTAGCCCGAGCACTGAGCGTACTCTTCCTTCTGACAAGCCTTGCACTTGCGGCAGGGCAGCATCGGGAACACGCAGGAACGTCTGCCCAGCAGGCTCTCGTCAACGCCGTCGCCCACCGCGACTATCTGTCCCGAGAACTCGTGACCCGGTATCGTCGGGAAGTGATAGGTACCCGTGGTGAAGATGCGCGGGATGTCGCTGGAGCAGATGCCGCAGGCTTTGAGTTTCAGCAGCACCGTGCCCTCTTTCAGTTCGGGAACATCCACATCCTCATAACGCAGGTCGCCCACCCCGTGAAGATTGAGTGCCTTCATTGTCTTTGGTATGTCGATAAGACTTTTCATTTCACTTTTCCTCTTTTCTATTTCCTTTCAAAGATAAAAGTCGTTGTTTCATCGCCGACGGTCACGGAGTAAGACAGCTTGTCGCCGTCGAGTTCCGCATGGTCTGCCAATTCGAGCTTGCCGTTGAGCTTGATGTGATAGTATCCGTCATCATCCTTCTCCACGGTAACATCCCAGCTTTTTTCTCCGCAGGTATAAGTGCCCGTATCTCCCGAGATCTCGTAGACCTCCTCGGCGCCGATGTCCTTGCCCTTATCCACTGTGCCGTCGGAATATTCCACCCGTGTCTTGACCCATTTGCCGTCGATGCCCTTTTCTCCGCAGCCGACTGCAAAACAGAGGGTCAGCACCGCCGCCGCGGCAGCGGCTATCTTCTTTTTCATAAATATGACTTCCTTGTCCTTATCTTCTCATCCCGAGCAGCGTTTTCACCATCAGCAGGTCGCTGTCGGTGGTTATCTTGAAGTTTATCGCGTCGCCCTCGATGATGTGTATGGGCTGACCGTTCATGGTGCATATCTGCGATGTGCCTGTGATAACGGCTTTCTGTTCGGGGGTAAGAGCGTCCTGCATCTCAAGAAAATGCTTGAGCCCGAAGCTGTCGGGAGCCTGTCCGCAGAAAAGCTCGCTCCTGACGGGGATGTCGTCAACAACATCGCCCTTCACCGAGTGAAGTATCGTATCCGCGCAGGGCAGACCGCACACGCAGGCGCCGTACTTTGCCGCCGCGTCTATCGAATCGTTGAGTATCTTCTCGGTCACGAAAGGTCTTACCGCGTCGTGGATGACGATGACATCATCCTCTCCCACGCCGAACTCACGCTCTATGGCGTCGGTGATGTTCCGTATCGAATCCATGCGCTCCTTGCCGCCAGGGATTATCTTCACCCTGTGGGAATCCTTCACGAACTCCGCCACCTTCGCTTCGAGATACTCGATGAAATCCTCTCTCGCCGCGATGAAGATATAGTCAAAGCGCTGTACTTTCAGCATATTTATCAGCGTATGTACGATTATCGGCTTGCCGCCTATCTCGACGAACTGCTTCGGCACGTTCGAGCTCTTCACTCTCGTGCCGCTGCCCCCTGCGAGCATTGCTCCGTATATCATATCTTGATCCTCTTTTTCCTTGGAACTACCGCATTTCTTGCCATGATGGACAGTTTTACACTGCGGCAGTTGATTATTTTATTCAGGCGGTCGTTTTCAGCCGCTTTGTTTGCTATATCGGCGTCCTTGCGCTTGATAATACCGTCGCGCTCGGCTACCGCCTTCTTTTTCTCGGCGAGTTCAGCCCTCAGCTTCTTTATCGACGCTTCCCTCTGAACGACCGTCGCGCTTATCTCCTTGCGGCGCTGTCTGAGGAAATCTATGCAGGAGAGCATCCTCTCGGCAGTCTCGCTCCTGCTCAGCTTCGCCGCGGAGACTATCTCATTGTGAACATCGTTTTGCTTTATGAGCTCATCCATCGGCGCGTCGGTGCGGTCGGGGTCGTCGTCGTATATGGTCTTCAATCCGTTGGCGTGCAGGAAGTCCAGATAGTTGTCGAAATTCGCCGCCTGCTTCGCTTCGGGTCTGTGGTAATCCACCGAACCGATAAGCTCCCAAATATCGCGGTATTTTTCAAGGTCGTTCACGTCCACGGCCGTCAGCCCGTGGAACTCTGCGAGTTCTCTCATGCGGGTGTCCTTCGCCATCATAAGCGAGGGCGTGCCTGCGATGACCGCGGTGATGTTTCCGTGAAGTCTTGTGCCGAACACGAAGTCCCGTGTTTTCATGAAGTCCACCCAGTCGTTGACGTTCACGAAAAAACGCACTCTGTCCTCGGCATAGAACGGGTCATCCAGCGTCTCGGGGAAGTACAGGTCTTCGGGCTGTTCTGCGAGCTTCGCTTCAAGCTCCGCGGGGTCGGTGATGTAGTCCTTGAAATCCGTACCCCAGTAGAGGGTCTGCAATTCCGTCATAAGCTGAGGAACGTAAATCGGAGCTCTGAACTGCTTGATAGCCTTCTCGATGAAATCCCTGCCTTCGGGGGCGTGGGACATATTCACCGCGCACTTGCAGTCGGGGGACTTGACCGTATCGCGTATCTTGAGGTGTCTGCCGAAGGTGTACATCGAGGGACATCCGATAATGCGGAAATCCTTTCCCTCCTTGTAGCCCAGCAGTTCAAGGAAACGTCCCGTCTCGGCGCCGCGGACGCCTATCTGCCCCGACTTTTCGAGGACAGCGTCGCAGAAATCCTTCGCTTCCTCCTCGAAACCGAAACAGCCCTCGGCGAACTTTTCCTCCGCGCTTGCCGAAACGCCCACACCGATAACATAGCTCGGACATTTCAGCGCGCGGACGAGCCGCGTCAGACCTTTCAGCTCGGTAATGAAATTATCTCTGAAAGCGTCGGCGAGGGGGATGATGAAACCGTCTAACCTCTGGTTCATCTTCTTCAGCTCGTCTTCGCTGTAGTTGTATTTATACTGTGTGCTCTGGAATTCTACCGAACTGTCGGTCATCAGCGTGCGCACGATGCCGTGCAGGTACATGAAATTTCCCGAGTTTGAGCCCATGAGATTTTTCGATAGATAATCTCCTGTCGGCAGCTTTACATACGGCGTCTTTCCGCCTCTGATCAAGTATCTCATCTCATGAACATCTCCCTTTTCAATTTAAAGTCGCAGATTGAAAAATGTATCGGCAAAGCCGACCTGTTATCCCTTATCCCTGTTCTCTCATCTCTTATCTGTCCGTAATATAGTCGCATATCCGTTGGGTGGCGCGACCGTCGCACGCACCCATGAAGCGTTCTCTGAACGCAGTTATATCGAATGCGTTCCCGCCCCCGAGCGCACTTCTGACCGCAGGCAGCAGCTTATCCTCCTCGGTGACTATCTCACCGGGGAGAAAATCGTTGTCGTAGCGGTAGAAGAAACCTCTGTAGTCGTAAAAATCGTCAAGGTCGTATGCGTAGAACACCATCGGACGGCCGAACAGCGAATACTCGAATATCAGCGACGAGTAATCGGTCACGAGCAGGTCGCTGACCGCAAGCAGCTGTTCGATAGGCAGCACACCGCTCACATCAAAGCAGCGGCAGCCCTCGGGTATCTCCGTCTTTTTCGCAACGAAGGCGTGCTGTTTTATCAGCAGTACGCAGTCGTCATCCAGACCGCTCATGAAACGCCCGATGTCGAACTGTTCGGGCGGCTGAGCGTCGTCCGCGTCGCCGCGGTAGGTGGGCGCATAGAGTATCACGCGCTTACCCTTCGCATCGGGAACGGCTTCATACAGAGCACTGAACGCCCTGCCGATATTCTCCTTGTCGAAAAACCAGTCGGTGCGTGCCACGCCTGTCGCCCTCACAGGCGAAGGTTTATCAAAGCGGCTGAAACCGAAGGCGCTGTCGAAGTGCCTTATGCACTCCTCACTGCTGACCGTCACCAGCGTGTAGTTCGAGTGAGCGGGATAGCGGTCGAGCTCCTCGGGCTCCTGCCCGAAGGACAGCCCTGCGATGGAGTAGCCCCATTTCTTGAACGCGCCGCAGGAGTGCCATGTCTGTATCAGCTTCGTGCCGCGGCGGGGCTTATACGCTCCGAAGAGGTTGCAGGTATCGTCGATGAGCACCGTGCCGAAGCGCGGCAGGATGGTACAGAGTTTCAGATACCTCAGCAGATACCCCATACCGCCCTTGTTGTTGTGGATGTAGAACACGCTGCACCGCACACCGCGGCGTTTCAGCTCGCGGACGATGGGCTTGTAGGTATCGGTAAGGTGTCCGTGCCTTACCTCACAGAAAAGCACTCTTTCCTTATCCATCGGGAGCAGGCTGAAAAGCCTGTATGTCAGCGGATAGACTGCCCTGAACGCGGCGAGCTTCACCGCTTCTCTGAGGAATTTCTTCATACTGCCGCAAAGCTCCCTTTCCAAAAAATAACGATACACTGTACATTATATCACAGAGCATGATTTGTGTCAAGGTCTTGAACACGGCATAGCGCAGGTTTTGGCATACTTGCCCAAAATATCGGACTTACCCGCGCAGTCTTTTGAACCAGTCTCTCCCATAATAAGCAACAGCCGGTTGCTTGACTGTCCCCCGAATAAATGCTATACTTTAACCAAAGGAGGCTGATCCGAATGGAAACAAAAGAGATACTTTACAAGCTGCGCACCGACAAAGGCCTGTCTCAGGACGCCCTTGCCGCGAAGGTCTTCGTCACGCGTCAGGCTGTCAGCCGATGGGAAACCGGCGAGACTATCCCGAACACGGAAACGCTGAAACTGCTGTCTGATCTGTACGATGTCTCCATCAACACGCTGCTGGGTTCGCCGAGGGAGCTGATATGTCAGTGCTGCGGTATGCCCCTGGAAGACAAGACCATGAGCAGGGAAAAAGACGGTTCGCTGAACGACAGCTACTGCAAGTGGTGCTACTCCGACGGCAGGTTCATGTACAGCGACATGGACGAGCTCATCAACGTCTGCGTCATGAACATGAAGTCCCCCGACCGCTCGGACGCCGAGATACGCGCATACCTTAAAGAAACGCTGCCGAAGCTGGACTACTGGAAGCGTTACGAGCAGCTGAGCGACGGCGGCGAGTTCGAGCTTTACAAAAAGCAGCTCATCGACGAGATAAACGCGCTGAACATCGAGGGGATGCCGAAGGTCGAGAAGTTATATGCTCTTGTCGGGAGTTATGTCAACCTTGAATACCGTCTGCCGAGCGGTGATGCGGTACAGTTTCTTGACAACGGCACGACATATCTCGGGGCTCAGCTTGAATGTAAGTTTGGCGGGGACAGATGTTTCGGGGTCGTAGCAGGCATGGATTTTATACTTGTTTCGACATATGAAGAGAACGGATACGCACCCGAATTGGTACTCTACAAAAAGCGATAAAAACAAAAGAAACGTCCTCGCCAGAGACAAGGCGTATGGGGCGGCAGCCCCATTTCAAATAAGCGTCTGCGGCATCCCCGATCAAAACAGTCTGGTCGATCAAAATAAAAAACCCGAACCGCCAACCATGACAGCACCAAAATGCCGCAGATACACCTTTGCAAAAAGGAAGCGGCGGACGCCAGTCCGCTCGCTTCCTTTTTGCGAATAAACTCACTTGGAAATACTCCGAATATAATGAAAAAGATACTGCTGAGCGATCCCCTCGACCCCTCTGACGCACTCGGGCAGCCCATCGGGATAGTACTGCGCCATCACGCGCTTGACCCAGACATCCTTCGGAAACGCATCTATCCTGTACAGCCCGAACAGCATAGCACAGTCCGCAACTTTTGGTCCGACGCCCTTTATCTTCATCAGCTCCGCACGCGCCTCGTCGGTGGGAAGCGTTCTCGCACGGTCAAGGCTGACCTCCCCCGACCGCAGTTTCTCCACCGCGTCGGTCAGATACTTCGCCCGAAAGCCTGCTCTCAGAAACCCCAGCGATTCGGGTGTTTCGTCCGCAAGCTGCTCTATCGACGGGTAGCCGCCGTAGTGCTCGCAAAGCCTGCCGATGATGCCCTTGATGCGCGGGATGTTGTTGTTCTGCGAGATGATGAAGGAACTCAGCGCTTCCCACGCATCCTGTTTCAGGATGCGGATGCCGCCTGCAAAAGCACAGGCTTTCGAGAGCGTCTCGTCCTCCGAGAAACGCCGTTTCAGCTCGCCGTAGTCGGTCGCGAGGTCGAAATACTCCTGCCATACCCCCAGAAAATCTTCCTCCGTCGTGCCGCAAAGCTCGAACACGCCGTCCGCCTTGTCGAGACAGCGTATCACCAGCGGCCGCGACAGCAGCGCCCCACTGTATTCATTCTCCGCAGTCTTTACCCACCTGAACGCCTGACCGCAGTCCAGCGTTTCGTCCAGATCGAAATCGGGCTGCCTGAGTATGATGCTGTTGCTCTTCGCACTGTATTCGTAGTCCATATGTCCACCTCGTTCGTGATATAGTCTGAGCTGATTATACCATTTCCGACACAAAAAGTCAACCTGCCCAATTATTGCGATACCCACCGCCTGTTTCATATTTTTTGCCATCTTAACATTCCCCTCTTGAAATCCCCACGGAAATATAGTATAATATTCTTGAAACATATCGCTTGACAGGCATCTGCCGTAATGCCTGCGGGTCTTAACGGGGGAAACCTTTCTGAAGAAAGGTTCTCCCCCGTACCCCCTTTCAAAGACTTTTAATGTTTTTTGGGGCAAGGGGTATATATTCTGCCAAAAACAGCACGAAATGGCAAGTTTGCTGTGCTTCTCAAAAAGGCGATACCCCTTGCCCCAAAAAATATCAGAAGTTTTAGGAAAGGGGTTTGGGGAAGAACCCTTTTTCAAAAGGGTTTTCCCCAATAGGATACGCAGGCACTCCGACAAGTACCTGTCAAGCGATACATAGCAGGAAAATGTAACTAAATTAAACTAAAGGAGATCATTATTATGGCTTATGTGATCGGCGTGGACTGCGGTACTTCGGGTACCAAGACAGTTCTTTTTGACGAAAAAGGCACAGTTATCGCTTCAAAGACCATCGAGTACCCCATGTATCAGCCCAAAAACGGCTATGCCGAGCAGGAGCCCTGCGACTGGGCGAACGCTATGATAAACACCATCAAGGCGGTCATGGCTCAGAGCGGTGTGAAGAAAGAGGACGTTAAGGGCATCGGCATCTCGGGTCAGATGCACGGTCTTGTTCTGCTGGACAAGGAGAACAACGTGCTTCGCCGCTCGATCATCTGGTGCGACCAGCGTACCGAGGCCGAGGTCGAGTGGATGAACGCGAACGTCGGACGCGAAAAGCTCATCGAGATCACCGCGAACCCCGCCCTCACAGGCTGGACTGCCGCAAAGATCCTCTGGGTCAAGAACAACGAGCCCGAGGTTTTCGAGAAGATCGCACACATCCTTCTCCCGAAGGACTACCTGCGCTTCGTGCTGACCCACGAGTACGCGACCGAGGTATCCGACGCTTCGGGTATGCAGCTGCTCGACGTTCCGAACCGCAAATGGTCGGATGAACTGCTGACTGCGTTCGGCATCGACAAGTCGTGGCTCGGCAAGGTCTATGAGTCCTGCGAGGTCACGGGCACGCTGACAAAGCAGATGGCTGACGAGCTCGGTCTCTGCGAGGGCACTATCGTTGTCGGCGGTGCAGGCGACAATGCGGCGGCGGCTATCGGCACGGGCGTCGCTGAGGACGGCAAGGCGTTCACTACGATCGGCACTTCGGGCGTTGTTTTCGCTCACACTTCTTCCATCGCCATCGACCCGAAGGGCAGAGTTCACACCTGCTGCGCGGCTGTCCCGAACACATGGCACGTCATGGGCGTTACTCAGGGCGCAGGTCTTTCCCTCAAGTGGTTCAGAGACAACTTCTGCGCTCCCGAGAAGGAGACCGCGAAGTACATGGGCGTTGACGAGTACTACCTCATGGACAAGGAAGCCATGACCGTTCCCGTAGGCGCCGAGAGACTGCTCTACCTGCCCTACCTGATGGGCGAGCGCACCCCTCACCTCGACCCGAACGCACGCGGAATGTTCTTCGGTCTGAGCGCCATGCACACCAAGAAGCATATGCTCCGCGCGGTGCTCGAAGGCGTTTCCTACTCGCTGAGAGACTGCGTTGAGGTGTTCCGCGAGATGGATATAAACGTTTCGGACATGATGGCCTGCGGCGGCGGCGGAAGTTCCCCCCTGTGGCGCTCGATGCTCGCCGACCTGTACAACTGCCCCGTAAAGACTGCGGCTTCCAAGGAAGGCCCCGCACTGGGCGTTGCTCTGCTGGCACTGACGGGCGCAGGCGTTTACTCCTCCGTTCCCGAAGCCTGCAAGGCAGTCGTTTCGGTGGACAAGATACAGCAGCCCGACGCGGCGAACGTACCCGTTTACGAGAGCTACTACCAGCTCTACCGCGAGATATATCCTGCGGTAAAGGCTCAGTGCGCAAAGCTCGCCAAGCTCTGATAAAACGAGATATTCCCAAAGGCACTTCGGACAGAAGTGCCTTTTTTTGTTCAACACGCTGTTTAACCCTGCATGATGTTTTCGGCTAAAAACGCATCTTTGATTTCTGCAAAATAAATAAAAAATCCACTTTCCTATTGCTATTTTAAGGCAAATGTGATATAATTGTGTTACCAACATAAATATCAAGGGGGACTCTTTATGAGAAAACAGATAACAGCTGTGCTGCTGTCTCTGCTGATCGCGGCTGCGGGCTCGGCGTCGGTATATGCGCTGCCCGAGAGCACCGATGCAAGCTCGGTCACCGACGAGAACAGCTCGGCCGAAAGCGCCGATGACAGCTCACAGGAAAAAACATCCGAAGAAGAAGTGGAAGACGATTCCGTCACCTGCGGCGATTTCAGATACCTGCCCGGGAACTATCAGCTCTGCACGCTGACAGGCTACATCGGCAGCGGCGGAACGGTGAAGATACCGTCGTCGCTCGACAATTACTCGGTATTCACCATCGGCAGTGGTGCATTCAGGGACAACGCCGGGATCACCGCCGTGAACATTCCCCAGTCGGTACGCACGATAGAGAGCGAGGCTTTCCTCGGCTGCACGGGACTGACGAGGGTGGTCATCAACGACAAGGTCACTTCCATCGGTGAAAAGGCGTTCGGATATGCCGACGGGGAGAACAAGATCGAGGGCTTTGTCATCGAGGGCATCAAGGGTTCGGCAGCCGAGACCTACGCTATCGAGAACGGCTTTGAGTTCGCGGAGCACCACCACTTTTTCGGGCTGGCTTCCATTTCCCTCACCGCGTCCTGCACAAAAGAGGGCAGACTTTCCATGTACTGCACCGACTGCGGTCAGAGGGCTATAGCCGTCGTCCCGAAAACACCTCACCGCTTCACCGTGAAGCAGAAGACCGTAGCACCCACCCTTACTTCCGAGGGGTATACCTTATATAAATGCAAGCACTGCGACGCTACCAAAAAGCTCGACGTCGTGCCGAAGCTCATCTCCATCAGGACGGCGAAGATACTCGGCATCAGGTCAGCCTACACCTACACGGGCAGCTACATAAAGCCTGTACCCTCTTCGGTGACGGTCGGCGGCGTACTGCTCAAAAAGGGCACCGACTACACCATCAGCTGGTCGAACAACGTGAACACGGGTACTGCCACCATGACCATCAAGGGCATCGGCAAGTACACGGACACAGTCTCAAAGACCTACAGCATCAAAGCCGCAGACATCGCGAGCACAAGGATATTCGACCTCAAAGAGACCTACAAGTACACGGGCAAGGAGAAAAAGCCGAAGCCGACCATCTCCTTCGGCAGCAGGATACTTTCCCTTGACAGGGACTACACCCTCAGCTGGTCTGACAACATCAACATCGGCACCGCGACCCTGACCGTAACAGGCATGGGCAACTTCACAGGCACAAAGACCGTTACGTTCAAGATAGTCCGTCAGGGCTGGTACACCGCAGGCGGCAGAACATTCTACTACAACACGCAGGGCGAGCCCGTGACAAACTCCCTCATGACCATCGACGGCAGCGAGTATTATTTCGACAACAACGGCTGGATGGCTACAAGCTGGCAGAAGATCGACGGTCAGTTCATGTTCTTCGGACGCTTCGACGGCAAGAGAGTCACGGGCTGCAACGTTGACGGCATCCCGATAGCGGCTGACGGCACAGTGGACACCTCTGGCTACAACGGCACGAAGATCGGCACGATGATGACGGCTCATAATTATGTCGAGCAGATATGCAAGCCCACCGACTCGATGGAGACCAAGCGTCTGAAGGTGTTCAAGTGGCTGTTCCAGTTCCCGTACCACCAGTTCAGAAAGCTGAATTATATCTACAAGAATCCCGGCTGGGAGAATGATTTTGCGAATGATATATTCAAGTACAAGTGCGGATGCTGCGTTTCCGAAGCCGCCGCCTGCGCGTTCATGTTCCACGAGATAGGCTATGAGGACGTGTACATCGCCCACGACACCGCTCACGGCTGGGTATACATGAACGGCAGAGTTTACGACCCCCTGTTCGCCGAAGCCAAGAGCTTCAGCGCCAACTACGACGTCATCATCCCCCCCGGTCAGTACAGACACACGGCCGTTGACATGAGAAAAATCTAAAGCTGCGGGTGGGTTGCTTTTTCCGTGGGAAACCTTTCTGAAGACTTTTAATATTGTCATCTGTCAGACTTGGTTGGTAAGACAGGCTCTCGCCATTGATGTAGGGTGAGAGCTTGTCCCGACCGCTTATCTTTGGGCTTATTTTGAAGCACGAAAAAAACATCCGAACAGTGTCGGATATATTTTTTTCGCCTTTTTGTTCAATTGTCCCACATTCGGGATAATTAGTGTGGTATAATAATAACAGAGAAAAAAATCTCCCACTTACAGAAAGGCGGAATGGATATGTATTACGAATGCGGATATCAGATAGTCAACGGCTGCGAGCCTGATATGGTCATGAGACCGATAAAGCTCGTACATCTCGGGCTGAGCGGCGCTTTGTTCATCACGGGCGAAAAGGACGCTGTGGAAAGTGCCGTGCAGTTCCTCGAAAGGGAGCTGCCCTTCTGCGAAAGCTCTGCGGAAGAGTTCGCGCTGCACTTTGCCTGCGAGGGGCTTTACGGCGTGAACATCGTAAGGCTCGCGGACAAGCTGATGACTGCCTGAAACACGACCCCCGAACAAATGAAAGGAATGAACGATATGTCCGACTCACCCGAGCTCCTCAGGCTCAGGATAATGTACATCTACCGTATACTCTGCGAAAAGACCGACGCCGACCACGGCATCACGATGAACGGCATCATCGAACAGCTCGCCGATTTCGGCATCTCTGCCGAGCGAAAGGCTGTGGGTGCAGACATCGAGGCGCTGCGGCTGATGGACAGCAGCATCGTCAGCAGAACGGGCAGATATGCCGACTACAGGCTCACGAAACGGGAGTTCGGGCTCGCGGAGCTGAAACTCCTTGCCGACGCTGTGAACTCCTCACGTATGCTCACTGCCGAGCAAAAGGAGACCATACTCACGAAACTCCGCGGTTTCGCAGGCGAGCATCAGGCGAAAGAGCTTCGCCGTCAGCTGCGCATCCCGAAAAAGCAGAACACCCCCGACTCGGAAGTGTTCGGGACGATAGACATCATCTACAAGGCACTCGCCGAGAAAAAGCAGATACGTTTCAAGTATTTCAGCTACGAGATGGACAAGAAAAAGCACTACCGCGACTCCGAGCGCGTCTGCTCCCCATACGAGCTGGTCTGGAATGACGAGTTCTACTATCTGGTGGCCTACTACCCGAACCGCGGCAAGGTGGTGAATTTCCGCGTTGACCGCATGGAGGACGTCCGACTCATGAGCGAGCCCTGCGTACCCCTGCCGAAAGGCTTCGACATGGAGCAGTATCTCGGCTCGATATTCTCGATGTTCGGCGGCGAGGAAACAAGCGTCCGACTGCGGTTCCACAGTTCGCTGGCGGGACCCGTCATCGACCGTTTCGGCAGGGACATCAGCTTCATCCCCGACGACGCGGAGCATTTCCACATCAACGTAACGGTCAGGTCGCAGTCCACCTTCTTCGGCTGGCTGACCCAGTTCGGTGCGAAAGCCGAGATACTGACCCCCGAAGTCAGAAAAGCCTATGCGGATTTTCTGCGGAGCATACTGGCGGTAAACGGCGATGAGGGCTGAACTTATCGCGGCGGCGGTCATAGCGCTGCCGGCTGTGCTGATAAAGCCGATAGAGGTCGCGGGTGAGAGCATGATGCCGACGCTGAGGGATGGGCAGATAAAGCTCTGCATACGGAAGATGCCGTTTCGGAGGGGCGACATCATCTGTGTGAGATTCATGGGGCGGCTGCTGATAAAACGCGTGACGGCGGTCGGCGGCGACATGACCCCCATAGGCGAAGTCCCGAAGGGGATGCTCTATCTGACGGGCGACAACCGCGAAGTCTCGATAGACAGCAGCAGCGGACTCGGCTTCATCCCGAGAAAATGCTACGTAGGAAAAGTAATATAACGCACAAACGCCCCGACCGTCGGAGGCACATAAAGAAACGCACCACAGCACAAAAAACATAAGATCGGCAGATCACGAAAAACGTCCCGAAAGGCGCAGACCCAAAAAGTCCGCACTACTTTCCGAGAACAAGCGATCTGCCGATCTTATTTTAACGCGAGAGCGCAAGCGATTCGCGTCAAACCCCTCATCCCGCCAAAGGCGAGACCAAAAGCCCCAAACATCATTCCGATTTATCAAAAATCACATAAAAGCTCTTGCAATCGAAACTTATATGTGATATAATAGTGGTATATAACCATTTATAGGGCAGATTTCGCCCTGATTTTTGAAAAGGACGGTATATGTTATGACAAATTCCTACGAAAGCCCTTTCTGCACCCGCTATGCAAGCAAGGAGATGCAGTTCATCTTCTCGGCAGACAAGAAGTTCACTACATGGCGCAGACTCTGGGTCGCGCTGGCAAGAGCCGAGATGAAGCTCGGTCTGAACGTTACTCAGCAGAACGTTGACGAGCTCGAAGCCAATATCGAGAACATCGACTACGCTGTAGCTGCCGAGCGCGAGAAGATCGTCCGTCACGACGTTATGGCTCACGTTTACACCTACGGCAAGACCGTTTCGGAAGACACCGCAGGCAAGATACACCTCGGCGCTACAAGCTGCTATGTCGGCGACAACACCGACGTCATCATCATGCGCGACGCTATGAAGGTCGTAAAGCGCAAGCTGGTCAAGGTCATCTCCCAGCTGGCAGCCTTCGCTGACAAGTACAAGGGTATGCCCTGCCTTGCCTACACCCACCTCCAGCCCGCACAGCTGACCACCGTCGGCAAGCGTGCTACCCTCTGGTGCAACGAGCTGCTCATGGATCTCGAAGCACTCGATTTCGAGATCGGCAGACTCAGACTGCTGGGCTCCAAGGGCACTACGGGCACTCAGGCCTCCTTCATGGAGCTGTTCCACGGCGACACCGACAAGGTCAAGGAGCTGGAGAGCCTTATCGCGGAAGAGATGGGCTTTGAGGGCGTTGTTCCCGTTTCGGGTCAGACCTATTCGAGAAAGATCGACTACGCTGTATGCTCGGTGCTTTCGGGCATCGCTCAGTCGGCTATGAAGTTCGGCAACGACATCCGCATCCTCCAGTCCTTCAAGGAGATCGAGGAGCCCTTCGAGAAGAACCAGATCGGTTCGTCCGCGATGGCTTACAAGCGCAACCCGATGAGAGATGAGCGCATCTGCTCGCTGGCAAGATACGTGATGGTAGACGTTCTGAACCCCGCATTCACCGCAGGCACACAGTGGTTCGAGAGAACTCTCGACGACAGCGCTAACAAGCGTATCGCTGTAGCTGAGGCATTCCTCGGAGTTGACGCTATCCTGAACATCATGCTCAACGTCACCGACCCCGAGAACGGACTTGTTGTATATGACAAGATCATCCGCAGAAGAGTTATGGCAGAGCTGCCCTTCATGGCTACCGAGAACATCATGATGGACGCTGTACAGGCAGGCGGAAACCGTCAGGAGCTCCACGAGCGCATCAGAGAGCTTTCGATGATCGCAGGCAGTCACGTAAAGCGCGACGGACTTGACAACGATCTGTGTGATCTTATCCTTGCTGACCCCATGTTCGGCATGACAAAGGAGAAGATGGACGAGATCATGAAGCCCGAGAACTTCATCGGAAGATGTCCGCAGCAGGTCGAGGAGTTCATCGCCAACTGCGTGAAGCCCGTACTTGAAGCAAACGGAGTATCGGACGACGTAGCGGAGATAAACGTATAAAAGCATCTCCCCTGCCGCAGCACATTGACATAAGAAATATTTGAGTGCAGGGGCGTACACACAGGTGCGCCCCTGTATTATAAATAAGCCCGTCAGCATCATAAAAGACAGGAGACTCATAGAAATGAAAAAGAAAATACTGACAGCAGCCATCGCCGCAGCACTGCTCTGCGGATGCGCACCTCTCAATGACTCGGGAGACGCCGAAGAAACAAAGTCGGCAGACAGACCCGAAGCAAACGCAGTCACCGTGACCGAAGCAGGCACCGACTCCCCGAAAGAACAGGACGCCGACAGCTCAGAGCCCGAAAAACAGCCCGACGAAGACAAGACCTTCAGGTCTATCGACCTTTCGGCTTCGGAGATGTACGGGGTCAAGGGCGTGGGCGTGTACGGCGTGTATGAGGGCGGCAGTCTGTCCGACCTGTACGGCAAACACGTTCTGCATTCGGAAGTCGTCGGACTTTTCGGCGCACCTGTGGAATTCACCTGCGAGAACTTTGTTTCGGCAAAGATCCAGTTCAACATCGACCGCAGCAACATGAACAATGTTCCGCTGAAAAACCTCATCCTGCTGCATTACGTCGAGAACGAGCACGTCTACAACACCGTGGCGTCCTTCACCGACTATGAGAGTTACCGCGTGACCGCTGTCATCGACGAACCGGGCGTGTATCTGCTGGCGGACGCTTATCAGTGGTATCAGTGCTGGGGCGTTGATGTGTCGGGATACGAGCCTACCGAAAATACCGACACCGACCCCTTCGGACACTTTGAGAACCAGAACAACGACCTGTACACCGACAGCGACTACGGCTTCACCATGGTACTGCCAAAGACCTGCTATCAGTTCAGTCATGTCGAAAAATACTACTGTCAGGACTACGAGTTCATGACGTTTTCGAGGATAGCACCCGATTCGGGCGTGTCAGACGGCTATATCTGGATGGATATCAGCGAGATCACCCCTGCCGAACCTATGACCCTCGAAGAATTTGCCGATGTGTTCATGAAAACACGCGGCACGCTGTACGGCAACTACGAATACGCTACCGTGCATACCTTCGACAAGGTCGAGGAGATAACATCATCCGACGGTACGAAGGGCATCCGCATCATCGGCACGGACAAGCACTACTCGGGCAAAGAACTCCAGGACCCGTATGAGACCTGGTACGATATTTATCCGCACGGCGGCGCATTCCTTGAATTCCGTTCGGAATATATCCACATCGACGGTTCTTCGATGACGGGCGTTGACCGCAGTATAGTTGAGGACACCCTTAAAACACTGACTTTTACAAAGGACTGATATTATGGCAAGAACGAACGGATCACAATGCCCGAAATGCGGCTCATACAACTGTCACCCCATCACCGAGACCGACTTCAAGGGCGGCGGCTACGGAGTGTTCAAGGGACTGTGCGGCTACCTGATACTCGGTCCCGCGGGTCTGCTATGCGGTCTCTGCGGTCACAAGCCGAAGTACAAGCAGCGCACCTTCCGGGTCTGCGGCTCATGCGGAAAGAAGTTCAGACTGTGACCGACAGACGGACGGCGGTCTGGCTGAAAGCGATGGAGATATGCGCAAGGGCAGGCTGTCACCAGCTTCCCGAGCGGAGCTTCTTTTTCAGGGAGTGGCAGTTTCCCGTCTGTGCGAGATGCACGGGGGTGATGATCGGGCATCTGCTGTCGGTGTTCACGATAAAACGCCGTCTGCCGACATTTCTCCCGATATGCCTGTGCCTGACGACACTTGCCGACTGGACAGCACAGCAGAAAGGCGTGATGTCCAACAACCGCAGACGGCTGATAACAGGCATCCTCGGCGGCTTCGGAACAGGCTGCTTGTATTTCCGCCTTATTTCTGCATTGTCATGTCAGCGTTTGCAGGGGTGACTGCGGAATTTATTGGGGAAGAACCGCAGACGCCGACACGGCAATACACAGTTAACGGAGTTGATATTTTTTGTTATACATAATACGTCACGGCAAGACCGACTGGAACGAGCAGCACAAGTTACAGGGTCAGACGGACATTCCGCTCAACGAAGAGGGCAGGCAGATGGCACGCGCTGCCGCTGAGGAGTACAGGGATGTGCATTTTGATGTGTGCTTTTGTTCGCCGCTGGTGAGGGCGAGGGAGACTGCGGAGATACTTCTCGAAGGCAGGGACGTCCCCATCATCCCCGACGAGAGGCTGAAAGAAATGTGTTTCGGGGAGTACGAGGGTATGGCTTACAGCTTCGAGGTGCCGAACTGCCCCATAAACGCGCTGTTCCTGCACCCCGAGGACTACACCGATCCGCCCGGCGGCGCGGAGAGCTTTGAGTCGCTTTTCGCACGGACGGGGGATCTTCTCGAAAAAGAAGTCAGACCGCTGCTGGACGAAGGCAAGGCTGTGCTGATAGTCGGTCACGGCGCGATGAATTCGAGCATCGTATGTCAGGTAAAGAATATACCTGTCAAAGACTTCTGGAGCGCAGGAATCGAAAACTGCAAACTTAAAAGACTAATTTAGTCAGAATCTTTTTAATCGGAGGGTAAAACATGGAAAACATCGTAATGGAAAGAAAGTACACTGCCGATGAGTACTACGCGGCTCTTGAGTGGATAAGAGAACGCTCTGAGCTGATAAACGGCGGCATCGACTATATGCCGACCCCGAACATCAGACATCAGCAGATACTGCTCGCACTGTCATCACAGATAAACGCATATCTGTCCGCTCGCGGCAGCGGCTTCTTCGTGCTGACAAGTGCCGACGTAAAGCTCGACGACAACAACATTGTCGTGCCCGACATCTTCGTCGCGTCCGACAGGAGCAAGCTCGACGACGTGAAGTTCAACGGCGCTCCCGAGCTTATCATCGAGATAGCTTCCGACACACCCTCCGACGAGTACTTCAAGAAACTCGTGCTCTACAAGGAGACAGGCGTCCGCGAATACTGGATAGTTGACCCGAAGAGTGAGAAGATCACCCTCTATTTCTTTGAGGCGGAACGCTTCGCCGAGAGCTTCGGTTTCGGCGAGACGGTGAACGTCGCGATATTCGGTCAGGATGACCCCCTCGCGATAAACCTCGCTCAGACGGTGTGATGCTATGGTAAAAGGTATCCACCATGTATCGCTGAAATGCGGCACCGCAGAGGAATTCGCGCAGGCAGAGAGGTTCTACTGCGAAGTGCTTGGACTGTCCGTGAAGCGCAGATGGGCTGAGGGCATCATGCTCGATACGGGCTGCGGTCTTATCGAGATATTCTCCAACGGCACGGGCGTCAGGGAGACAGGCGCGGTCAGACACTTCGCTCTGCTCACCGACGACGTTGACGGCCTCGCCGCTAAGGTAAAGCAGGCAGGCTACGAGGTGTTTATCGAGCCCGACGACAGGACTCTCCCCTCCGACCCGCCCTACAGGCTGAGAATGGCTTTCTGCAAAGGCCCTCTCGGCGAAGAAATAGAACTGTTCACCGAACTCTGAACGGCGCTTGCTCGTGGAGTTTGTGCAGGATTTATTTTGAAAACCCCTTTCCTAAAACTTCTGATGTTTTTGGGCAAGGGGTTTTCTTTTTTTCCGAAAGAACTGCGAACTTTAAATTCGTGCTGTTTTTGGAAGAATGTATACCCCTTGCCAAAAAAAATATTAAAAGTCTTTGGAAGGGGGTCCGGGGGAGAACCTTTCTTCAGAAAGGTTTCCCCCGGTAAGATCCGCACATTCTCCCCGTGAAAGCGCCGTTTTGGCATAGTGCACAAAAAGGTGTCGAGAAAGGGCTCGAAATTTTTGAGGGAATTTTGGGTTTGCCCCTTGACAATTTCTGAAAAAAGGGGTAAACTATAATTAGCACTCAGAGAGTAAGAGTGCTAACACTCAAAACAGTTCAGTGCTAAAGTCGGAAGGAGCAGATAGAAATGGACAGCCGCAAGCTAAAGATATTGCAGGCGGTAGTCGATGAGTATATCGTTACAGGCGAGCCTGTAGGCTCTAAAGCGATAATGGCACACGTCAAAGCATCGTCGGCTACCATACGAAACGAAATGGCGGAGCTTGAAAAGCAGGGCTACCTTGAACAGCCGCACACCTCGGCGGGGCGCATACCCACCTATGTGGGGTTCAGGCTGTATGTGGACACCCTGATGGAGCGCGACCCTCTCTCGGAAGAAGAAAAGCGCAGGCTCGACTCGATGCTTGACCCGAACGCCGCCACCGAAGAGGAACTTGTGAACTCCGCTTCGCTGGCACTGACGCAGCTGACACAGTGCGCGTCTGTAGTTGCGAGCAGCGCACCAAAATTCTCGATGATATCGAAGGTCGAGGTAATACCTACGGGCAAGCGGATGTATGTCATCCTCATGATAACCTCGGGCGGCACGATACGCAACAAGGTGTGCAGACTTGAATTCGACCTTACACACGAACAGCTGGAATTCTTCGACAGGTATCTGGCAGAGAATCTTGAGGGCGTGCCCGTTGACAAGATTTCGGAAGAGACTTTCGAGAAGATACGCGAAGCGCTCGGGGCGTACATGATGACCCTGACGCCGCTTCTCAGTGAGCTGTTCACGCTGGCGAAAGAGATGACCGCGCAGGATATAAAGCTCAGGGGCGAAAAGAACCTGCTGACCTGCAAGGATTTCGACCAGACCGAGATAATAGATTTTCTTGACAATAAACGCGAGATAGCAAGGTTCTTCGACGACAGTTTCAGCAGCTTGCAGGTGAGCTTCTCACCCGAGAGCGACGGGTTCGTGATACACAACTCGTCGATAATCACCGCACCTTTTAAAAAGGACGGCAGGACGGCAGGCGCGCTCGGACTTATTGGACCGATGAGGATAGATTACGCGAAGTTCATCCCGTATCTGGAATACTTCTCGCAGAGAATAACCGACCTGCTGACAGACAGCAGCCCGAATGACGACGAAGAAAATAAAGGAGGCTGACAGACCCCATGAGCATTGATTTTGAAAAGGAAATAGAAGATCAGATCGAGGAGGAGGCTGCCGAACAGGCAGTTGAGGAGGAGATCGATGAGGAACAGACCGCGGAGACTGCCGAAGAGGGCGGCTCGGATAAGCTCGAAAAGGAGCTGGCCGAACAGAAGGACAAGTACCTTCGCCTGATGGCAGAGTACGACAACTACCGCAAGCGCACCGCAAAGCAGCAGCTTGAAACGCGTGAGGCGGCAGTGGGCGACACGGTGCTGAACTTCATAAAGATCTATGATAACTTCGAGAGAGCAGCCGAGACAGAGTGCTCGGATGAGACCTACAAGAAGGGCGTTGAGATGATACTCAACCAGTTCAGGGACGCTCTCGACAAGCTGAACGTTAAGATCATCGACCCCACAGGTGAACCCTTCGACCCAGCACAGGCGAACGCGGTAAGCACCATCGAAGACCCCGACCTCGGCGAGAACGTCGTGGCTCAGGTGTTCGAGAAGGGCGTAATGATCGGAGACAAGGTCATCAGATACCCGATGGTAGTGGTGGCAAACCCGTAGCCCCCAAGGAGGTGCGGCATGAAACGTACTATAACAGCGGCTCTTGCGGCGCTGCTTCTGCTCAGCGGATGCGGAAAAGGCGGTTCCGATTCCGTGTCGGTCGCAGACAACATCGAAGGCGTCCGTTCCTTCTACGACTCGGTCACCGACGACCAGCAGTGGCAGAACGACCTTAACACCGAAAGCCGCATTGATAAGCTAAAGCTTCCCGAAAGCACCCTCAAGGGACTCTCCACCGAGGACCTTGTGGACTCTATCCTGGACTATCCGCTCTTCTTCGAGTGGAAACGGTTCAGCACCTGTGAAGCGGGTCTTGAATATCTCAACGAGACGCTGGACACCATGCAGGAGCTGAAAAACCGCTCCGACGCGGCAAGCGTTCTTCTGAAAAAATACACCGACCAGAAGGTGTATACCGATGACGAGGACGCGGGCTCGATGACGGAAGCGCTCAGGATAAAGGATATTGAGCTTCTTATCACGCAGGATTACATCCTTGAACAGATGACCGAAGAGGAGAAAACAAAATTCTACGAGGTCGCAAAACAAAAGCAGAAAGAAAAAGCAGCCTCGGCAATGTACGATTCGCCTGAGGAAATGATACCTGATGCTATCAAGGATCTCAAATAACACAAAGTAATTCAAACATACCCATATATATAAAAAAGGAGAAATGACTTATGAGCAAGATAATCGGAATCGACTTAGGTACAACAAACTCGTGCGTAGCCGTTGTTGAAGGCGGCGAGGCAGTAGTAATCCCTAACAGCGAGGGTGCAAGAACTACCCCTTCGGTAGTCGGCGTTTCAAAGAACGGCGACAGACTGATCGGTCAGGTAGCTAAGCGTCAGGCTGTTACCAACTTCAAGGACACCGTAATTTCCATAAAGCGTCACATGGGCAGCGACTACAAGGCTCAGATGGGCGGCAAGGAGTACACTCCTCAGGAGATCAGCGCTATGATCCTCCAGAAGCTCAAGAGCGATGCTGAGGCTTACCTCGGCGAGAAGGTGACTGAGGCTGTTATCACAGTTCCTGCTTACTTCACCGACGCTCAGAGACAGGCTACCAAGGACGCAGGTCAGATCGCAGGTCTGACTGTAAAGAGAATCATAAACGAGCCGACCGCGGCTGCTCTTTCCTACGGCATCGACAAGGAAGAGGATCAGAAGATCATGGTATATGACCTCGGCGGCGGTACATTCGATGTATCCATCATCGAGATGGGCGACGGCGTTACCGAAGTTCTTGCTACCGCAGGTAACAACCGTCTCGGCGGCGATGACTTCGACCAGAGGATCATCGACTGGATGGTCGAGAAGTTCAAGGCTCAGGAAGGCATCGACCTGACCAAGGATCCGATGGCTATGCAGAGACTCAAGACCGAAGCAGAGCTCAGAAAGATCGAGCTTTCTTCCACCGCTTCCACCACCATCAGCCTGCCGTACATCAGCGTTTCGGCTGACGGCCCGAAGCACTTAGAGCTCACCCTTACTCAGGCTGAGTTCAACAAGATGACCGCAGACCTCGTTGAAAAGACTATGGGACCTGTTCGTCAGGCACTTTCCGACTCGGGTCTGTCCGTAGGTGAGCTGAACAAGGTCCTGATGGTCGGCGGTTCTTCGAGAATACCCGCTGTTCAGGAAGCTGTTAAGTCCCTCATCGGCAAGGAGCCGTTCAAGGGTATCAACCCCGATGAGTGCGTAGCTCTCGGTGCTGCATATCAGGGCGGTATCCTCGGCGGCGACGTTGAGAACGGTCTGCTCCTGCTTGACGTTACTCCGCTTTCGCTGTCCATCGAGACCGCAGGCGGCATCGCTACCAAGATGATCGAGAGAAACACCACCATCCCCACCAAGAAGACCCAGACCTTCTCCACCTACGCTGATAACCAGACCGCTGTTGATATCAACGTTCTTCAGGGTGAGAGAGAATTCGCTAAGGATAACAAGCAGCTCGGTATGTTCCGTCTCGACGGCATCGCTCCCGCTCCGAGAGGAATCCCCCAGATCGAGGTAACCTTCGATATCGACGCAAACGGCATCGTTCACGTATCCGCTAAGGACCTCGGCACAGGCAAGGAGCAGAACATCACCATCACTTCTTCCACCAATATGTCCAAGGACGACATCGACAAGGCTGTAAAGGAAGCTGAGGCTTTCGCAGCTGAGGACAAGAAGAAGAAGGACGAGGTTGACGCAAGAAACGCAGCAGACCAGCTTGCATTCCAGTGCGAGAAGAGCCTGAACGATTTCGGCGACAAGGTGAACGCTTCCGACAAGGCTGACGTTGAGGCTAAGATCAACGCCGTCAAGGAAGCACTCAAGGGCACCGATATCGAGGCTATCAAGTCCGCTCACAAGGCACTTGAGGAGAGCTTCCAGAGAGTTGCTACCGCTGTATATCAGGCAGCTGCACAGGCTAACGGCGGTCAGACAGGCGGCTTTGACCCGAACATGGCAGCAGGCGGCTTCGGCGGTGCTGACGCAGGCGCAGCTGACAATAACGGAGGAAACGACGACGTTATCGACGCTACCTTCACTGACTAAAGACCGGTAAACCCTTAAACCTACGGGACGGCGGCGGAAAATTCGCCGCCGTCCTATAGTAGGTTATAGCCTTTGAAAAAAGGGCATACGGAGGTAAAGAATATGGCAGAGGATAAAAGAGATTATTACGAGGTGCTCGGCGTTTCAAAGGGCGCTTCGGATGACGAGATAAAGAAAGCCTACCGCAAGATGGCAAGGCAGTACCACCCCGACCTTCACCCCGACGACAAGGACGCTGAGGCGAAGTTCAAGGAGGTAAACGAGGCTTACGAAGTGCTTTCCGACCCGAACAAGAAGTCGAAGTACGACCAGTTCGGCTTCGCAGGCGTTGACCCGAACTACGGCGCAGGCGCAGGCGCAGGTGCGGGCGGATTCGGCGGCTTCGGAGGTTTCGGCGGATTCGGCGGCGTGGATGACATCTTCAACGCCTTCTTCGGCGGCGGCGGAGCACGTTCCTCGAACCCCAACGCCCCCAGACGCGGCGAAGACCTCGAGCAGTCCATCACCCTTGAATTCATGGAGGCCTGCAAGGGCTGCCAGAAGTCCATCAAGGTCACCAGGATGGAACGCTGTCCCGATTGTAACGGCACGGGCGCGGCAGCAGGCAGCTCGAAAAAGACCTGCCCCGACTGTCACGGCTCGGGACGCGTGCGCATTACCCAGAATACACCCTTCGGAGCTTTCGCACAGACTACGAGCTGCTCCAAGTGCGGCGGCGCAGGCTCGGTCATCGAGAATCCGTGTCCTACCTGCGCAGGCAAGGGCAGAGTACGCAAGACCGTCACCAAGACCCTTAACATCCCCGCAGGCGTTTACGACGGCGCACAGCTCCAGATACGCGGTGAGGGCAGCCACGGCATAAACGGCGGTCAGCCCGGCGACCTGTACCTGAATGTACGCGTCAAGTCCGACCCGCTGTTCATCCGCAGAAATACTTACGACATCTGGACGGAACTGCCTATCACCTACGCTCAGGCAACTCTCGGCGATAAGGTCAGCGTGCCTACCATCGACGGCAACAAGACCTTCGAGATACCCGAGGGCACACAGCCGGGTACCGAGTTCAGGCTGAGAGGCCTCGGCGTGAAGCGCGGCAACCGCGATGAACGCGGCGACCACTATTTCCAGGTGGTCATCGAAGTGCCGAAGGGACTCAACAAACACCAGAAGGAGCTGCTCGAAAAGTTTGAAAGTTCGCTTACCGAAAAGAACTATAAAAAGCGTTCGACATTCTTTGACAAGTTAAAGGAAAAGCTGAAATAACATAAAAACAGCGGTTCAAAGTTTGTTCAAAGCTCCCGAAAATAATTTACATTTCGGGGGCTTTTTTATGTGATTTTTTACAAATTGAACATACAACGGTGTTTAAATATGTACGTCTAAATGCTATAATCATTGTAGAAAAAGCGATCGCGGCGCCCCCCGCCCGAAAGCTGAAAAAACACTATTTTTTTGACCCCTTTTTTTCGAGGAATGTGATTACAATGAATACAAAAAAGCATTTAGCAGTACTCTGCGCAGCCATCATGACAGCTGCCGCTTCGGCAGCTTACGCACCTGCGGTCTTTGCAGACAGCTCCGCAGCCGACACCGCTGTGACCACTGCCGATAACTATACGGCAGCTCACCCCCTGACAAACCCTAACGCGACTAACGAGACAAAACGCCTTTACGATTATCTCTGCGATAATTTCGGCGTTAAAATGATTGCAGGTCAGCAGGAGTCTACCTGGAAAGGTACTCCCGACTACGAAATGAACTACATCGAGGAGACTACGGGCAAGCTGCCCGCTCTCCGCGGTCTTGATTTCATGAACGATGATTTCAGCGGCGTGGTAAAGCGCGGCATCGAATGGGACGCTAAGGGCGGTATCGTTGAGATATGCTGGCACTGCGGCGTCAACGGCAAGGGCTATAACGAATCGAAGGCGGATGACCCCGACTTTGAAAAGCTCCTTGACCCCTCCACCGATGAATACAAGGCGATGATGGAAAACTGGGACAAGGCAGGCGCGGCTCTCAAAGAGCTTCAGGACGCAGGCGTTCCCGTACTGTGGAGACCCTTCCACGAGTTCGACGGACAGTGGTTCTGGTGGGGCAAGGGCGGCGCCGAGAACTTCAAGAAGCTCTGGACGCTCATGTACGACCACTACACCAACGACCTCGGGCTGAACAGCCTCATCTGGGTGCTGGGCTATGCCGACGACGTCAAGTCAGGCTGGTATCCCGGCGACGAATACTGCGACATCGTGGGTTCGGACACCTACCGCAAGACCACCGACAACAAGCGCGGCTGGAACCTGCTGCTGGAGAACGCCACCGATTCCAAGCCCATGTGCTTCCATGAGTGCGGCAATCTGCCTGAGATAGACACCTTCACGGAAGACGGCGTGGTATGGTCGTGGTTCATGGTATGGCATACCGACTACATCGTCAACAACGACAAGGATAACCTCACCGAGGTGTACAACAGCGATGTTGTCATCACTCTCGACGAGCTGCCCGACTTAAAGTCCTACGGCAATACCGCTGAGGACAGCTCCTCGGATGAAAGCAGCTTTGAAGTGAGCTCTTCGGAGACAGGTTCCTCCCAGACAGACAGCAGCTCACAGACGTCGGACAGCTCTTCCGCTTCGTCTTCCTCGGCTGCTTCCACTTCCACCGCAGCTTCCACCACCAAGACCGCGACTGCATCGGCAGCAGCGTCCTCCGACACCAGCCCCGCTACAGGTGCTGATACCGCAGGCGTGCTTGCTGTGGCTGTGCTCACCGCGGCTGTAGTTATCGTATCGAGAAAATGGAAATAACGATCCGCAGAGGATAAGCCCGACCTGAGTCAGGCACCTTATCGGATCAGATCACCTGCCGTCAGTTCCGTTGCAATTTCGGGGCTGACGGTTTGCGCATGAACGGAGAGATAACATGAGACTTGAGCTCATAAACAAACGACTTATCGCCTGCGCCGAGGCAGTGCGCGGCTCGCAGACCGACTACGCCTGCGACATCGGCACAGATCACGGCTATCTGGCGGCATACCTTGTGCAGCAGGGCATCAGCCGCCGCGTCTGGGCGTGCGACATCAACCCCCGTCCACTCGGTTTCGCGGAAAAGACCATCGCCGAATACGGGCTCGGGGACAGCGTGACGGCGGTGCTCTCGAACGGGCTGGACGCTTTTCCGCAGCCGCCTGCGGAGGGCAGCTTTGCGGTCATCTGCGCAGGCATGGGCGGCGAACTCATCGCGGACATAATCTCGCGCTGCGGCTGGGCTGACAAAGCCGTCCTCATCCTACAACCCATGACCAAAGCCGACGTTCTTCGGGGATGGCTCTACGACAACGGCTACAGCATCACTGCCGAGACCGCCTGCGAGGACGGGAGTTTCGTGTATTCGGTCATGACGGCGGTGAAACGTCCGCCCGAATACGAATGCGGCGAGCGCTACCTTTCGGCAGGGTTCGTCACCGCCGAAACGGACGACGGAAGAAAATACCTTGCCATGAGATCGGCAAGGCTCAGAAAAGCAGGCGAGGGGATGCTCTCGTCATCGGATGAAGAAAAGCGCGCCGAGGGCAGGCGGCTGACCGCTCTTGCCGAACGACTGAAAAAAGAATCGGAGGGAATACTATGAATACCACAGTCGGACAGATCTACGACCTTATCGACAGTTTTGCGCCGTTTTCGGGGCAGCAGAGCTATGACAACAGCGGACTCGTTGTAGGCAGCAGGGACAGCGAAGTGCTGCGAGTGCTGACCGCCCTCGACATCACCAACGATGTTGTGAGGGAAGCGGCGGAGAAGCGTTGTCAGCTCATCATCTCGCATCATCCCGTGATCTTCAGACCGTTGAAGAAGCTCGACCCGAGGGAGCCTGCCGTTGCGCTGGCGGCGAAAGGGATAGCGGCGATATGTGCGCACACGAGTTTCGACTCGGCGGAAGGCGGCATGAACGATCTGTTAGCGCAGCGGCTGGGGCTGAAGGTCATCGAGCCGTTAGCGTATGAGGAAGGCAAACCGATGGGGTATGTATGCGAGCTCCCGTTCGAGAGTTCGGCGTCGCATCTTGCGGAGGTTTGCAAGAAGAAGCTGGGCTGTGAAGTGATACGAATGACAAAAGCAGGCGGAAGTGTGAAGCGTGCGGCGATATGTTCGGGCAGCGGAGCGTCGCTGATAAGTGAAGCGATAGCGAAGGGCTGTGACGCGCTGATAACGGGCGACTGCAAGCATTCGGCGTTTATAGAAGCAGTGAACAGTAATTTTTGTCTGATAGATGCAGGGCATTATCATACGGAGAATATTTTCCACGAGTTCATAGCGCAGAAGCTGACGGAAGAATTCCCCACCCTGACGGTAATGCAGTCGGAAGCGTTCACAGACCCCGTAACGATAGTCTGAAAAAGCAGCCACCGACCCGTCCACGCCAGAGTCTCAAAAAGTTTAGGGGTCCAGGGTCTCCCGCCCTCCTAAACTTTTTAGTCTCTGGCGAACACGCTTCAATTGTTTGTTCTATATTTTTTGAAAAGAGATGACTCATGGATAATAACTCTTCCCACCCTAAGGGCGTGCTTCGGAATAAATTTTACCTCTACCTTACCGAATTCTTCGCGGGTATGTCCGTAATGGCTGTCGAACTCGGCGCAAGCCGCCTCCTCGCACCTTACTTTAGCTCCTCTCAGATAGTCTGGACTATCATAATCGGTACCATTATGATAGCTATGGCTCTCGGTAATATCTACGGCGGCCGCAGCGCCGATAAAGACCCCGACCCCGATAAACTTTATCGCCGCTTGCTCGTCTCCGCCGTCTGGACTGCCGCTATACCGGTCCTCGGTAAATTTATTATCCTCCTCGTTTCAGGTCTCCTCGTCGTTACCGTCAGTACTAATTTCCTCGTCTGGGCTGCGTTCCTCGCTTGTATGCTTATCTTCGTCTTCCCACTCTTCCTGCTCGGAACCTGCACCCCTTCACTCGTGAAATATACCGTCGGCAGCCTCGACGACAGCGGTAAAACTGTCGGCGCTCTCGGCGCTGCAAATACTATCGGCAGCATTATCGGTACTTTCGTCCCGACTTTTCTCTCGATACCCGCTTTCGGAACTGCGGTCACTTTCCTCATCTTCTCGGGGATAATGCTGATACTCGCGGCAGTCTACTTCATCTCCGTGAAACGTAAGATCGTCGCGACGATCGTCAGCGCCGCTCTCTTCGTGGTGTGCTGCATCTTCGGTACGACCGCAGGCTTCGCGTTCTGGGAGAAAGACCTCACCTACGAGGGCGAGAGCGTCTATAATTACCTGCAAGTCAAAGAGGACGACCGCCGCGTTATCCTCTCCACTAACGTGCTGTTCGGCGTCCAGTCGCTGAAAATGAAGCACGGCGGTCTTTCGGGGCTCTACTACGACTACGCTATGGCTGCGCCGCTCATGACCGATAAGCCCAGCGGTGAGGGCTGCGATATCCTCGTGCTCGGTATGGGCAGCGGTACGTATGCCACTCAGTGCAGCGAGTATATCAAGGATGTGACCGTGGAAGGCGTCGAGATAGACGACCGCATCACCGACCTCGCCCGCGAATACTTCGACCTGCCCGAAAGCGTGAAGGTCACTACCTATGACGGCAGAGCCTTCCTGAACGTCTCTGACAGGAAGTACGATGTCATCATGGTTGACGCTTATCAGGATATTACGATACCGTTCCAGATGTCGAGCATCGAGTTTTTCAGACTGGTGCGTCAGCATCTGACCGATGACGGCGTGATGGTCGTGAACATGAACATGAAATCCGACCGTGCAGGAAGCGTGAACGATAAGCTCACCGACACGATATGTGCGGTCTTCCCGAACGTTTACACGGTGGATGTCAAAGGCTCGACGAACCGTGAGCTGTTCGCGTCAGCGTCGGATGAGATGACGAAGCGGCTGACCGCGAACACGGAGAAGCTGACCGATGACCAGTTCGCGTATATGATGGGGCTTGTGACGGAAGGGCTGACCGAATGTAAAGCAAACGGCGCCCCGCTGACCGATGATAAAGCCCCCGTAGAGCTGCTGGGAATGCAGGTAATAGACGACCTGATAAGTGAAGAATTGAGCTACTATAAGAAAAAAATAGCCAAAGAAGGCATTTTATCGCTTATAGCATGACCCAAACAACATCCCGTCCACGCCAGAACCTAAAAAAGTTTAGGGGTACCGGCGAGGGGCTCGGGGGGCGAGGAGCGCCCCCAAAAAACATAAACAACACCATAACCAAAACAAGGAGAACCACCCAAAATGCCGGAAATATGTCTCATAGGAACAGGCGGCATGATGCCGCTGAAAAACCGTTGGCTGACCTCGTGTTACTACGAGTACGAGGGTCACGCCCTGCTCATCGACTGCGGTGAGGGCACACAGATAGCACTCGCCGCCGCCGACCGCAAGATAAGCCGCATCGACGCGCTGCTCATCACTCACACCCACGCCGACCACGTTTCGGGTCTGCCCGGCTTTCTGCTGTCGCTGGGCAACGCTTCGCGCGAAGAACCCCTCGACATCTACCTGCCCGCAGGCAAGACGGGGGTCATCAAAAGCCTGATGAGCATCTGCGGTCACCTGCCTTTCGAGGTGAGATTCACCGAACTGCCTACCGACCGCCGCTTCAGCTTCACCGCCGAACGGCTCTCGCCCCTGCTGACTATTGAGTCGCTGCCCCTGCGGCACAGCACTACCTGCATCGGCTACTCGGTCACACTTAACCGCAAACAGGAATTTCAGCCCCAGACAGCGAAGGAACTCGGCGTGCCTGTTCAGTTCTGGAGAGTGCTCCACTCGGGCGAAAGCGTGACCCTCGACGACGGCAGGATCATCACGCCCGATATGGTCACCCTCGCAAACCGCCGCCCTATCAAGATGACTTACGTGACCGATACGCTGCCGTTCAACGGTATCGCAGAATTCGCGAAGGATTCACAGCTCTTTATCTGCGAGGGTATGTACGGTGACCGCGAAAAGAAACAGAGCATGAACGAAAAAGGACATATGCTCATGCAGGACGCCTGCGAACTCGCCGCAAAATCGGGCGCGGAAAAACTCTGGCTGACTCACTACAGCCCCGCCGAAATGAACCCGAAATACTACGAAAAAGAACTCAAAAAACTCTTCCCTGCCGTCACTGTCAGCATTGACGGAATCAACATTGAAATAAAAGATTGATTTGTGCAATCATCTAAAAATTCTTTTTCCTTTGAAAGAATTAATAGTTTTTTTAGGATTATAATGTTATAATAGAATTAGACACTAAGGCTTTTCTGTCGTAAAAAGTGTGTGGGTCTTAGCTGGGGGAAACCTCGTAGGTCTTAACTGGGGGAAACCCGCCTTAGCTTCGCACGTCCGCCTTAGCTTCGCACGGCTTGAAGAAAGGTTCTCCCCTTGCCGTGCGAAGCTAAGGCGGACGTGCGAAGCTAAGGCGGACGTGCGAAGCTAAGGCGGGGGTCTCCCCCAAGCAAGACCCGCATTCTGTAAACGCAGAGAAGCCAAACAGTGTCACAGAAAAATAATATTTTAATCCGGAGGGAACAAAATGAAAGACAAACAGAAAACGAAGAAGAAAGGCAGGAAGCTGCCTTGGGTCATCGGCGGAGTTGTCATTCTTGCGGGCGGCGGTATCGCAGTCAGCAAGATGGTTTCGGGTGCGAAAACTGCCGCTCTTGAAGCTATGACTGGCACACAGACCGCCGTAGTCGAGAAGCGCGACCTGAAAGACACCGTCGCGGTCTCGGGCATCGTCAAGAGCAAGAACACCTCGAACCTGACCAGCGACGTGGTCGGCAACGAATTCAGCGAGATCAAAGTCGAGGTCGGCGACAAGGTGAAGAAGGGCGACATCATCGCCGTTCTCAACTCCGAAGAACTGCAAAAGAACCTCGAAGCCGCTCAGAAGAGCCTTGAAAACACCAAGACAAAGAACGAGATCGAGCTTGAAAACGCCGAGGAGGGCTACGAGTCCGCGGTCAGCAGCAAGAGCACCGTTTCGGGCAGGACTGCACGCTCGGTGGACGAGGCTCAGGAGGTCTACAACGAGGCTGTCACCAAGGATAATCAGGTGTACAACAAGTACCTCGCGGCTTACAATCAGCGCGTTGCCTGCGCTGCCGCTGTGGATTCGATGAGCACGATGGTCAGCGACGCTTCCGCCGCAGTAAAGACCCTCACAGCCGAGTCGGACGCCGCAAATACTGCGCTCAAGACCGCCAAGGACGCTTACGATCAACTCATAGCCGACGGCAAGCCCGAGGATTCGGAAGAGGTCACCGCGGCTAAGACCGCCTACGACAACGCTTCCGCTGAGGCTGCGAAGGCGGCGGCTTCTCTCAAAGAGGCTAAGGATTCCTATACCGAGGTTTCGGCTGAATACAAGGAGCTGAACGATTCGCTCGCCGAGGCTTACACTTCCGAGCTGGAGCTCCAGTCTCAGCTCGAACTTGCCAACGCCGAGGTCAAGGCGGCAGCTTCCGCGCTCGTTGCGGCGAAGGAAGGCAAGAGCGACAGCGACAAGGAGCTCGACCACGCCGTAAAGAGCGGCGAGGATAACCTCACCACCACCAAGATAATGATAGATGAGAGCCTGACTGTCCCCCAGAGCGAGATAGACAAGCTCACCGACAGCATCGCACAGTGCGTCATCATCGCGGATATGGACGGCGTTGTCACAGAACTGAACTACAAGGCGGGTCAGAAGTACGACGGCGGCACTATCGCGGTCATTCAGGATGACACCGAGTTCAAGGTGACTTCCTCGGTCGATCAGTACGACATCAACCGCCTTACCAAAGACCTCAGCACCGATATCACCGTTAATGCGGTCAGCAAGGACAGCTTCGACGGCAAGCTCAGCTTCATCGCGCCGACTCCCGAGGTGCATTACGACGCGACCTCGAACACGCAGACTTCTTCAACCGACTACGATATCGAAGTCACCTTCGATGAGCCTGTCGATGGTCTGCGCATCGGCATGAGCGCAAAACTGGTCATCAATATCGAAGTCAGAAAGGACGTGCTCTCCGTGCCTTCCGCCTGCGTCACAAAGACTGCCGACGGTCACTGCTCCGTAGAGGTGCAGAAGGATGACGGCACCACCGAAAAGATCGACGTTCAGACGGGTATGGAGAACAGCTACTACATAGAGATAATCTCCGATAAGATAAAAGAGGGCATGACTGTTGTTCTTCCCACTGCCGACAGCGGTGACGATGATATGTTCTACTGATGAGGTACGCGGCATGAATGAGACAGTTATCGACCTCAAAGGTATTTACAAGAGATTCTATGAGGGTGAGCCCAACGAGCTGGAGATACTTCACGGTATCGACCTCGAAGTGAAAAAGGGCGAGTTCATCTCGATAGTCGGAGCTTCGGGCTCGGGCAAATCGACACTCATGAACATAATCGGCGCACTCGACCGACCCTCGGAAGGAAGCTACATCCTCGGCGGCACCGACGTGTGTCAGGCTGACGACAGCGAGCTTTCACACATCCGCAACAAGGAGATAGGCTTCGTTTTCCAGACCTATAACCTCATCCCGAGAAATACGGCGCTCAAAAACGTCGAGCTCCCGATGATGTACGCAAGGCACAAACCATCGGAGCGCAGAAAAAAAGCCAGGGAACTGCTCGAACTGGTGGGTATGGGCGACAGAATGTCCCATACACCCGACAGACTTTCGGGCGGTCAGAAACAGAGAGTTGCCATCGCGAGAGCCCTCGCAAACGACCCGTCGATAATACTTGCCGACGAGCCGACAGGTGCGCTGGACTCGAAAACGGGCAGACTCATCATGGACCTGTTCCATGATCTTCATGAGAAAAAAGGCATCACAATCGTGCTCATCACCCACTCTCCCGAGCTGGCGAATGAGACCGAGAGAGTGCTGACGCTCATGGACGGCAATATAATATCGGAAGCGAGGGGGGCTACGTATGATCTTAGACAGCATACTGTTGGCGTTCAGTGAGCTCAAAGCCAACAAAATGCGCTCCTTCCTCACGATGCTGGGTATCGTTATCGGTATCTCGGCAGTTATCGCGATAATGACCGTCGGCGACGCTCTCAGAAGCTCGACAATGGACACGCTCGGAGGACTGGGCGCAACAAAGATATATTACTACGTCATACAGAAGGATCAGAACGACCCGTATGACGACAACAACCGACAGAACGACATTCGTCCCATGCGTTCGACGGATATGTTCAACGACGAGATCTTCCGCGATCTTGAAGATCATTTCGGCGACAGAGTGAAGGGCATCTCGCTGATGATGGCGCAGAGCACCCTCAACTACAAGGACGACAAGAGGATAGTCCTCTACGCCTGCAATCAGTGCGGTTTCGAGGAATCGCTCAGTGAGGGCACGATGGAGTTCACCCACGGCAGGCACATCAGTAAGAGCGAGTTTGAAAGCGGTGCGAAGGTAATAATGATCTCTGACGAGACTGCGACGGCGTACTACGGAAGTCCCGAAGCCGCCATCGGCAAGCCCTTTGAGGGCATCGACTCGCTGACGAACAAGTACGACAACTTCACGGTGGTAGGCACCTACAAGAAGAAGTCGAACGGTGCTCTGATGGACATGATGGTATATGTCCCGACGCAGATCTCGCTTATTCCGCTGAATTCGTTGCAGTCGATACGTCTGGGCGAACCGCTTGAGATGTCGGAGTTCACGGCAATTGCGAAGAATGCGGACGAAGTCGAAGAGATCTCGAAGGAGATGGAGGACTATCTGAACAACGTCTACTTCTCGAAGAACGACACATACAAGGTCTATGCGGAGACGATGACCTCGACGCTGGATCAGATCAACAACATCACGAACATGATAACGCTTGCGATCTCGGCAATTGCGGCGATTTCGCTTTTAGTCGGCGGCATTGGTGTCATGAACATCATGGTCGTTTCAATCACGGAGCGCACGCGAGAAATAGGCACGAGAAAAGCGCTTGGAGCGACGAACAAGGACATTCGTATGCAATTCCTCATTGAAGCGGTGGTGCTTTGTCTGGTCGGCAGTGCGATAGGCATATTGTTCGGATTATTGGGTGGTATGGCGATATCGAATGTGATCGGATTCAAGGGTCACGCGTCGTTCAGTGCGATAGCGGGAAGTGTAATATTCTCAATGGCGTTTGGTGTATTCTTCGGATATTATCCTGCGAACAAAGCGGCAAAGATGAACCCCATCGACGCACTGCGTTACGAATAAAAAAAACGATCCCCTTTCCGAATCAGGAGAGGGGATTTTTTTATAAAAACGCGAACCCGCTTCTTTTGCTAAAAAAAGGACGCTTCTTTTTGAAGCGTCCGTAATTTTTTTAGATCTGTCCCTTGCCGGAATTGATGAATCTCTGAAGGTCGCCGGGGTTCGCACACTTCTCAAGTGCAACCTCACGCGAGATCTTTCTGTCGTTAACGAGCTTAGCAAGCTCCTGGTCAAGGGTCTGCATTCCGTCCTTCTTACCTGTCTGCATAGCAGAGTTGATAAGATGTACCTTGTCGTCACGGATCATAGCCTTGATAGGATCGGTAGCATTCAGGATCTCACAGCAAGCAACTCGGCTCGTGCCGTCAAGTGTACGGCAAAGTGTCTGTGTACAAATACCAACCAGAACGGTAGCAAGCTGGGTTCTGATCTGGTGCTGCTGGTGAGCAGGGAATACGTCGATGATACGGTCAACGGTCGAAGGCGCCGAAGTGGTATGCAGGGTACTCATAACAAGATGTCCCGTTTCAGCAGCGGTTACGGCAGCCTCGATGGTCTCGAAGTCACGCATTTCTCCGACGAGTATGATATCCGGGTCCTCACGAAGAGCAGCACGGATAGCAAGTGCGAACGAAGGAACGTCTCCGCCGATCTCACGCTGGTTTACCATGCAGCGCTTGTGTGCGTGCAGATACTCGATAGGATCCTCGATGGTGATGATGTGAGCCGACTTGTGCAGATTAACGTGGTCGATCATAGCAGCCAGTGTGGTGGACTTACCGGAACCGGTAGGGCCGGTAACGAGAACCAGTCCACGGGGACGCATTACAAACTCGGAAAGCACGGGAGGCAGATCGAGGTCGGTAAAGGTCGGGATATCGTTGCGGAGCAGACGGATAGCGATAGCTGTGTAGCCTCTCTGACGGTATACATTGACACGGTGACGGAAACCTCTGAGCGAAACATAGGTAAAGTCAGTATCAATGTGATCTCTGATCTGCTGCATCTGACGCTCGTTAGTCATCGAACGGCAGATCTGCTGAATGTCGATCTCGGTCATATCAGGGTAAGAGGACAGCTTACGAAGGCTGCCGCCCTGTCTTACTATCGGGGGGATACCAACAGTAAAGTGCAAGTCAGAGCAGCCCAGTGCTCTTGATTCGTCCAGTATCTTGTTAATGTCGATTGCCATTTCTAATTACCTCCACTATTTTGAATTTATACTGCGTAGGTTACACGCACAAGCTCGTCCATATCAGTCTTACCCTGCTGAACGAGTAAAGAAGCATTGTCGCGAAGCAGCTTGCAGCCCTGCTCTCTTGCGAGAGCCTGAATCTCGTCTGCCTTAGCGCCTCTGGTGATGAGTGCCTTCATCTCGGCTGTTGTCAGAAGGATCTCATGGATAGCAGTTCTGCCCTTGTATCCTGTGTTGTTGCAAACGGGGCAGCCGCCGCGCTTGTAGATCTGCATCGGCTGATCTATCTCCATAAGTTCCATATCCATCTGGGTGGTCATAACAGGCTGCTTGCACTCCTTGCAGAGGGTCTTGGAAAGACGCTGTGCGATAATACCGATAAGCGAGGTCGCAACCATGTAAGGCAGAACGCCCATATCCACCAGACGGGTAACGGTCGAAGCCGCGTCATTGGTATGGATTGTCGAGAGCACGAGGTGTCCTGTGATAGCGGCTCTGATAGCTATCGAAGCGGTCTCCTCGTCACGCATCTCACCGACCATGATGATGTCAGGGTCCTGACGGAGAATGGAACGCAGCGCAGCCGCGAAGGTCATGCCTGCCTTATCATTTATCTGACACTGATTGATGTTAGCGATCTTTTTTTCTACAGGGTCCTCAACGGTAATAACGTTGAGGTTAGGCTTAGCGATCTCACCGAGAGTCGCATAAAGTGTGGTAGACTTACCGGAACCGGTAGGTCCTGTAACCAGGATAACGCCCTGCGGTACTTTAAGGCACTCGCAGAATCTCTTATAGTTGTACTCGGTCATACCGAGGTCCTGAATCTTCTTTACCATCGAGTCGCCCGCGAGGATACGGAGAACGACCTTCTCGCCGTATACCATAGGAAGGTTAGACACACGAAGGTCAACTACTCTGCCGTCGATGATCTGAGTCATACGACCGTCCTGAGGTACACGCTTTTCAGCGATGTTCATGCCCGAAGTGATCTTGAAACGGGTAACGAGAGCGGTATGCAGCGCAGACGAGATAGGCTCCATAAGTTCAACAAGGTCGCCGTTTACACGGACTCTGATCCTGGTATGATCCTTAAAAGGCTCAATATGGATATCCGTCGCGTCCATTCTGAAGGAGTTCTCAACGATAGTGGTAGCCAGCTTAACGATAGGCGCGTTGTCAACTCGGTCGTTGGAAGCCTCAGCAACGAGGTCTTCGAGGGACATCTGTTCCTCTTTTTCCTTGGTAGCCTCCTCAACGATAGCGTCGGTAGCGCCCTTGGAATAGAACTTACCGATAGCGCGGGTGATAGCGCTTCCCGTAGCCATCTGGAAAGTGATGGAGCAGCCTGTGATACCTCTGAGGTCTTCCATTGCGTAGAAGTCAGAGGGGTTATCGGTAGCAACGGTAAGACGTCTGCCGATTTTATTCAGTGCGATACAGTTGTACTTTCTCGCCTTATCCTCAGGTATCTTCTTAACGATATCGGGGATAAGCTCGAAGGTGTCAACATCAACGAATGTGATGTTCAGACGTTCTGCCAGTACTTCGGAGAACTGATTCTCAGTAACGAGACCCATTTCCTGAAGCAGGTCACCCATCTTCTTGCCCTTGTTTTTCTCATCTTTCTGTGCTGCAAGGACTCTCTGAAGATCTTCCGCCGTGATGAGACCTTTTTCGATAAGGTGTTCACCAATAGGTATATTCTTCATAAATCAAAACTCCCTCTCCGCAGCATGGTTTGATCGTTCCTACAGACCTGCTGCGAAGAGCCTGTGGAAGATAAGAAAAAAAATTAAACTAAATAACTATTGAAATTGTATCAAAAGTGTGCTAAAATAATATTATTAAATAATGTAAGGAGGTGTTAATATGGCAAATTTTGATATGCAGTATGCGATCTTTACCGGAATAATGTATTTCTTCTATTTCATTTTCGGCGTCTGTGTGGGCAGCTTTCTGAATGTCTGCATCTACCGTCTGCCGAAAGAGGAATCGCTTATCAAGAGCAATTCTCACTGCATGAGCTGCGGAACTCCCATCCTTCGCCGCGACCTCATCCCGATAATCAGCTGGTGCTGTTTAAAGGGCAAGTGCCGTGCCTGCGGTGCAAGGATCTCTCCGAGATACACAGTTGTTGAAGCGCTCAACGGCATCGGCTGGGTCGTTATCGCACTGAAGCTCGACATGATGGGCAGCGGATCAGGTGTAAAGTGCATCCTCTACAGTCTGGTATTCTCGGCGCTTTTAGTCGTTTTCTTCATGGACTGGGACACTCAGCTGATCTCGACCTACGTAGTGCTGTTCATCGCAGCCTTAGCGATAATCAAGATCATCCTCGGCCTCATCCCTGTGCCGTTAGTATTCAATTCGAGCAAAGTTGTACACTATATCATAGGCGCGTTTGCAGCGAGCGTTCCGCTTCTGCTGATCACACTGATCTCGAAAGGCCGTGCGATGGGTCTTGGCGATGTTTACCTGATGGCGGCCGCAGGACTTTTCCTCGGCGTTCACCGCACAGTTGCGGCGCTGTTCATCGGCATCGTGCTCGGTGCTATCGGAGGACTCATCCTCAAGAAGATCAACGGCGAATCGAGATTCGCATTCGGACCGTGGCTTTCGCTGGGCATCTTCATCTCGATGCTGTGGGGCTGGGATATCGTAAATCTCTACATGAACCTCACAGGACTGAGCGAACTGATCTACGGCGAAGGCATTACAGTCAGACTTCCGTATTATCCTCAGCTCTTTTGAGCGAGGCTGATATTTCTGCTCAAAAAATCCTCCGAACCCCTCAAAGAGTTCGGGGGATTTTTTCAGCATCAAGCCCCGTTTGACGGGGGCTTGAAGTGAAATGAAATTTGCTTTTTACATTACAATCAGCTTACTGTGGTTACAGAACCATAATCTTCGGAAGAATATCCGCTAATCGTATAATTGAACGTTGCATTACTACCGTAATCGTCAGTACCCAGAGCAAAGACGTATCCGGCACTTGATTCAGTTTTTCCCCACAACAGATTCAGCTTAACTACGAGAGTAACATTCTGCCCGATATAGCCGGAAAGGTCGATAGACTTCTGCTGATTATCTTCGCTCATCAGTACAGCACCTGTATCAAGATCAATAACCTCACAGTGAGAATCATAGGCTTTTACATACAGCTTGTAATGATCGCTATCAGGTGTGAACTTAAGAACCAGTATATAAGCGGACGGATCAGCAGGAACTGCTCCGGGTTCAGGCTCGGGAGGAGCAGGAAGAACAGCGTTTACTTCATCCTGTGAACCATAAAGCTTGCCATCATAGAGCCAGTATTCGTTACCTGCCTGAGCATCGGTCGCGGGGGAGAGAGGCTGGCTATCAGGATTATTCGCGAGAGTGATCGGATAGGTATTGCCCGCTCCGTCATAAAGAATGCAGTATGCATCTCCGCCAAGACCGATCTGAAGTTTGATATCCTTGTTTCCGTCCAGACCGATAGTGGTGTAAGTGCCGACCTCACTCAGGAGCATGGATTCAAACTCTGCTTTTCCTGCTGTGTGAGTCATTGCACCCATCATTGTATAGATCTCGTTCTCTGCTTTGATGTAGTGGATGGTTATGGGGTCGGGATCCTTCGGCACGTCATCGGCACTGAAGTAAACCTGACCGTTGCATACCCAGATCTCATCCTTGTTGTCAGCTTCCATGTTGAACTTGTAGAGGAGCTTATCCTCGGAAGAGCTGTTGCCGCTGTAAACGGAAACCGATACGGTATCGGTGTCAGAACCCTTGAGCACTTCAACAATGTCAGCATCGTTGTTGCACTCTACATAACCGATAGCACCGGTAACAGAAGCCTTTGCGCCCTCTGCCTGATGATCGAGTCTTACGCCCTTTTCGGTATCGCCGAGAAGGTGTACGTAATGAACGGTCTTAGTCTTGGACTTGAGTGTAGGATCGCCGAGTTCAGGATTTGAGGGATCCCAGGTGTTGTGCAGGAACAGGCTGTTGTTCGGGAGAACGCTCTCGTCAACATATGTATCTGCATAGTAGAAATACTTTACTTTCTGGTCAAGGAAGTCAGCGCGGGTAACAGTTGCAAGGACAGTGCTTGCCTGAACCTTCTGATGAGTACCAGCCAGCTGCTCGTAAACCTGATTTGCCGAGATGTCGATTGAAGCATTAGGGTCATCGCCCCAGTAGATGTCGATGTAATCGTCGGCGTAGACCTGACCAACATTAGAGTTCTTGGTGTCATCACTCTTATCGGTCAGAGTACCTTTAGTCTCCCAGTGTTCGATCGTAACGCCGTTTTTCATATTAGGCTTGAATTCTGCATTACCACCATACGGAGAAACTGTATGTACGCTTTCGTGCTTGATGAAGTAGATCCTGTTGTAATCAACATCATCCTCGCTCTTGAGCTCGAAATCAGGCATGAGCTCTTCATAAGCGCCGGGGTTAAGATCGCCAATGGACTCATGATTGTTGACCAGAGTCGAACCATTGGAAGCAATGTCAACAGGCTTTGCGTAGAATACCCAGATGATACCGCCGTCGGGAACATCCTCATCCAGCGGGATATCAAGCGAGCCCATGTCACCGCCGAGTTCATCGGAGTGTCTCATGTTGATGAGCTTGAAAGTCTCATCGACCTGATGCTCGTGCTCGGTATCAAGCTCAACTGTGCTTGCGGTTACGAGCATCGGGGTAGCCTTTACTGTAACCGTAAGGCTCTGCTTCTTAGGTGTCGTATTGATACCCGAGATGGAGAACTGATAGTCGTAGTCAGAGAACGTACCCTTGTTAAGAGTACTTTCTACAGCTTTCTTTGTAGAGGTTTTGCCTTTATTGACATAGCCTCTTGCGTTAAACTTACCGATGTTCTCACGATGACCGTTATCAAACTTGATGTAGTTCGGATACTTGGAAGCATCGATCAGCGAGAAAACATCAACATTTGCGGCTGTCTTGGCGTTGGAATCGGTATAAACGATCTTGAGATTTGTTGCATATCTGAGCTCACCGTCAACTACGTCCATAGCTGTTATGCAGGCAAGCTCTTCAAATGCCTTGTTTGTGATATTCTTGTAGTACTTCTGCGACGGGCGAAGAATGATAACCAAGGCTGTCATAATTATGCCAAGCAGCATGGTAACTACTACAAGCTCTACCAGTGTAAAACCTTTTTTAAGTTTTCTCATGCATTATCACCCTCCCTTTATTCGTTGCTCACATTTTGGAATGTTGTACCGTTATATCTGTACTTTATCTTGCCGTCAGGATCATTATAGAATGTTGTTCTGGTGAGAAGATTAGGCAGCTGGTAAACAGAACCGTCAATGCGGAAAGAAACCTTGATATTCGGTTCATCCTCTCCCGCCTCAGGAGGCGGCATCTCAAGTCCGAGATTCATGTCGGATGGGATGGAGTCGATAAGAGTTGTACCGTCGATAGCTTCGACCTTCATTTCAGACTCAGCGTCTACAGTCGGGTCGTAAGCAGGAAGAGTAATGGTGTAAACCGGAGACTTGTGAACATATCCTGTATCGTAATCTCCGAGATATGCTCTGTCAACATTGTTTAACTCGATTATTACATCGACAGTCTTGTCACTCATATTGCTGAACTCGAAGGTGTATCTGTCCATGCTCTTAACAGGAGAAGTAAGCGAGGTTCCGAGTGCTACACTCGAAAAGGTCTTGAGCTGGAAATTGATGTCAGACATCTGTGCATTTGCAGTAGCCTTAGCATTGTACTCTGCTATGCTGCTGAATGCGGTAGAACCGGTAACGGCCTGCATATCAGCCGTTCCGTTCTGACCGATGAACTTGATGGTCTTTTTATTCTTGAACGAATCGTTATAGACCTCAAGTCCGCCCGGCATTCCCTTCTCAAGCGCGGTCTGCTGAGTTGAAAGAGCCTGATCGCGCTTGACATTACGCATACCGTATTTCATCGAGGCACTGAATGCCATCGTGATAGCAAGCGTCATGAAGGAGAATACTGACATCGCCACAACGACCTCAACGAGTGACATACCTGAATTATTTTTCTTGAATTTCATAATATGTCCCTCCATATCTTTTAGTACTGATAGTACTGGATATCGATCTTAGACGGTGTTGCTGCACCTGAGTCATCGCCTGCATACGACAGCAGAGATGTACCGGCCATAGGCAGGTCGATGATCATGGGCTCCATTTTAGCAGTGGTAGATGCATCATTTTCGTCCCAGCAGTATCTGTCGACCTTGATCTGACCTACCCATCTTGCCTGACCGGAGTGACCCATGTTGAACTGAGAGTTCCAAGCGTAGAGAACGCCCTGTACTCTTACAGAAGACTCGCTGCCCGAAAGCTTACAGGTAACGTAGTCGGGAATGAGCCACATGATGTAGTTATCGATGAGACGTCCCGTGTCGGGAACATACTGATTTTCAAAAGAGCCGCCGGTAATAGGTGAAGTACCGTCATTAAAGCTGCTAATAACCGCATTTTTAATTTGTTCGGCAGTCATTCCCGCAGTGATCCTGGAACTATCGGATACAAGCAGTCTGTAGTCAGACGCTATCCACTGTCCGCCAAGCGAGTAGAATTCAATTACCATTCCACGTCTTGAATTCGGATTATCAATTGCGGTGAACAGATCGGTCGTGGAATCAGTTTTGTATTTTCCAACAGGTACCTTTGCTGCTACTACATCATAAGGCTGACCGTCAGTAGTCTCTAAATGAACAGTATCGCCTGCTTTGACACCTACGCTAGGAGCTGTGATATAATTATTGTTGATACCGCATATTTCACCGCCGATATCCGCCAGTCCGCAGTTGATGTACAGACACTCTTCAGGTCTGTCCTCAAGGTAGAACATGAAGTATACGTAATGAGGATTGTTTACAGGATCATTTACAAAGATCTTGAACTTTGCACCGATCTCGCAGGTATATTCAACCGTAAGGCCGTTAAATGTCATACCATGCATATGATTCTTAACATCCTTGCTGATCGGGAGTGCGATAACAATATCCTGATCTGTTACGTTTACGATGTACTTATTGTAAACGCCCTCTGTACCGCCTTCTCTTGAACGTGCCTGCTTAGCACTAAGCTTGACACTTGAGTTGATCTGGTAGTATTTACCTGTTTCTGTGTGATCGTCCGAATAGACCTGAACAACTCTCTTCTGTGTTCCGTCGGAAGCTTTGAAAGTGCTGTCGAAGTCTCTGGTCATAGCATCAGCATACTTGCTCGAGATGTCCTGTGCCTTTAATACCTTGTTTGCAGACTTATTCTTGGGCACGATATTGCCATCGGTAGCACTTGCAGACATGGTGAATATATCGTTGGTAGAAGCAAGATCATATGTGTTCTTCAGATGGGTGTGGCTTTCCTCGGTCATACCGTCACCGGTGTAGGGAATGTAACCCTTCTTCGGCATCATGTTTCTGCCGGTCTGTGTAACGTCTGTGTCAACATCACCGACTTCAACACCGATCTTGAGGAGCTCAGCCTTGCTCAGAGGATTGCAGGCTTTCCATTCGCCGCCGTCCTTGTAGTAAACGCCGCCGCTTGCATGAAGCTTACCATCAACCTTGAAAACTACCTTAGGTGCTACTCCAGTGCTGTAATCGCCGCAGTAGATGTAGATCTTGCCGTCGCAGTATACATCGCCCTTAACGTTCAGTATTCTCTGTGCGCTGTTGCTGTTCGACTGTGCAATAACAATATCGCCGCTGTGTGTATTCGGAGCAGCAGTAGCCTCAACGTAAGAGTAGAAATTTCCGTTTACAGTTACCTTGTCAGACTGCGAAGAACTATCAACGATTGCGCCGTTATAGTCATACGCTTCTTTAACGGTAGTGATGTCATTTGCGAAGCTCACGGTGCCGTCCGCACTGTCCAGTGTTGCGCTGTCAAAAGTGTCGCCGCCATAGAATCCGTGAGTATAAACATCGATCTTATTGTTATAAACATCTGCATAATCATTAGGATTGGAAGGCTTGCCGCCGATGCAGTAATGATGTCCGTTAAGTGCTAACAGCTTCTTGTATACACAGAGATAGCCGTCATAATTGCCGAGCTCATTGTTCTTAGGATAAGCGTAAGCGCCGCCCTGATAAGAAGAATTTGCCTTATCAATGTCGCTCTTACCTACGTTTGTATACATAAAGAAGGTGTTCTGAGTTGCCAGATAACCGTCTACAGTAAATGTAGGAGCCTGAGTGAAGTATCTGTAATCCTTCTTGTAAATGTTGTCGCCCGACTTGTTGAGCAGGTCGGTGATTGTGGTCTGGTCGTCGCACATGATGCTCATCTCAGAGTAAACGTGACCTCTGATGATGGATCTGGACATACGCTTGTAGGTCTTGATCGCGCCGTCATCATTCTCATAGACGATGTTGCCGTCAACAGGGTTTGAGAGCTGTTCTTCATTACTGAGAACCGTACCCTTCTTGCTCTCGATCGTGTTCGAGCTTACAGGCTTGATAGTTGTTACCGAAGCAAACTGTATGCTCGCGGTCTGAGTCTGGGTAACGAAAGTAGTTATAGCCTCAGCCTTGAAGGAGCTGCCGCCGATGCCATAAAGATGGATCTCGGTAGCGCCAAAGTTCCTGCTGAATTCGTCATCAGTTTCGCCGGACATTCCCACCTTGTAAACAACGGGGCTGGCCTTGGTTCCGTTCGCTGCGATCGACTGAAGCTCATCGTAAAGATGATTCGGATCATACGATGACGAAGACTGCTGATTAGCCTTGTAGCCGTTGATGAACTCGGTAAGTGCTGCCTCAGCAGTGATCTTAGCCTGTGTTCTCTGTACATTTCGGCTTGTAGCCTGTGCAGTGTATCGAACAACATGCAAGCAGATCGTTGCAAGACAAAGTACAAACATCGAAACAACAACAACTGCAAGCAGTACCGAGCCTTCACGGTTCGGCGAATGTAACGGTTTTTTCCTTCGATTCAACATTGCTTTTACCACCTTTCTAAAAGCTATATTGTCCTTAAAAGTTTTAACTAAATTATAACACATCATGGCAGGAGCTGATTTTGGTTCCGCTCCTACCATAATTAAGTGCTAACTGATCACTCTGCTACAGCGTCTACTTTAGCAGCATCATCTTTTTTGTCTACTTCCTCAACCTTAGGAAGCTCGGGAACCATGTACATGGTAAGGCTCATGCTTCCGCTCCATTCGGTATCTTCCTTGTTCTCACCGACATCGCCGATGTTCAGACCATTAACAACAATACTCTTGTGCTCGTTGCTCTGGAGGTTTGCAAGGAACTGCATGAGATCCTTCTTGGTAGTGGTGAAGTTGAAGGAGAACGAATATGCAGTCATGTTGATGTTATTCTGAACGATAACAGCCTCACCCTCAGCAGGAGTAACCTTGGATACGATGGTATCGAGGTTAGTCTGTACATTGGAAGGAATGTAAACGTATCTGTTTACGGTGCTTGCGCCCAGGTTACTGAGAGCAAGGTCAAGGTTCTGAACTTCGTAGCCGTTCTTGATGTCGTTATCGAGGTCAAGCTCAGCCTGCATGATAGTAGCAGCCTTGTGCTGGATCATTCTGGGATAGAAGATGTTTGCAGTTTCAGTAGCCTTAGCATAAGCCTTCTCTACATCCTCATCAAGATTTTCATCATCCTTGATTATCTGCTGCTTGGTCGCAAGCTCCATTTCCTTATCGGAAAGGGTGTTGCTTGCGTCTCTTACTGCATCGATGGACGGCTTGATGAAAGCAACGATACCGCCGACCCATACGAGAATTACTAAAACAACTACAAGTACGAGCTGTTCTCTTGCGTTAAGTTTCATTAGTTTGCTACCTCCTCAGTATTCTCTCCGGACTCAGACTCTGTATCATCAGGAACATCCTTCATGTTGAGGGTAACTGTACTGATAACAACGTTGTTGCCGTCCTTGCCTGTACCGGTGTAGCCGTTATATGTAGCGTTAGCAAAGTAGTCCTGGTTAATGAATTGTCCGATGAAGTCATTTGCAGTCTGCTGCTCGGGAAGTGTGATGTTGCTTATAGAGATAGTACCGCCGATCGAGTAAGTGAAGGAGGTATATGTGATCTCTTCTTCCTTACCATCGCTGCTCTTGACCTTGCAGTTCTCTTCGATCTTATCGAAGACTTCCTGCTTGATGATCGGGAGAGTCTCAAGGTTTCTCTTAGCGGTATCGATCTCTGTCTGATACTCATTAAGTACCTGTAAGTAATCGTGCTTCTTCTGGTTAGCAGCGATCTGTTCATCACACTTATTGATCTCTACCTGTACCTTATCGATATCCTTCTGGATGGACTTCTCACGAAGTCTGATGATACCGGTAACAGCACCGATCAGTGCAACAGAAACACCGAGCGAGATTCCGAGGGTGATAAGTGTACCCGTCGAGCTTGTAGTTACCTTACCGCTTGCGGTATCTACCTCAAGGAGGTTGATACGCTCGGTAGCCTTGTTTCTCTTATAAAGAGCACCGATCGCGTTTGCGTAGATCGTGAACTCGAAGTTCTCGTAACCGGTGATCTGCGGAGGAACGCTCAGTACCGAAGCTCTTACATCGAGCGACTCAAGTGCGTTAACGAGCTTGATGAAGTCGTCGATCTTACCGTAAAGGATAACGTTGGAAAGACCCGGGCCGCCTCTTGCCTTGTTGAACTGCTCCATTCTGAAGATGTTCTCACTGATAGCCTCGGTGAGGTATTCCTCAGACTCGTAGTCCTCCTTGGAGATAGGCTCATATCTTGCGAATGCCATCTGTCCGTTCTCGAACAGGATAAGACCTAAGAAGTTGTCATCGATCTGGCAAACGAGGAGCGGCATCTTCTCGAGGTTCTGCTTGTCAGCAAGAACGATTCTCGAAATGGAGTTACAGCTGATGTTTACCGAACGAAGGTTGATCGACATGATGCTGAACAGCTTTCTGTAAGCAGCAACGATAGTCGAAGGACAAGCGGTAGCAAGTACCTTAACAGAACCGGGGTTCTGCTCGCCGGCTTCACCAACGATGGTGTAGGAGATGGAGTATTCATCATTGATACCCATTTCCTGCTGCATCTGGTTCTGTACCATGCTCAGGAATTCTCCGCCCTTTGCCTTAGGAACAATAAGTTCCTTGAAAACTATGGTGCTGGACGAGAAAGTAACAACAGCTTCCTTATCCATCATTCCCTCAGCTTTAAGGTTTGTAACGAGGAGATCTGCGAGTCCGGAAAGGTTAAGTACCTCACCGTTCACGATCATCTCTTCAGGAACCTCTACGCTAAAGGATCTTTCGATCTTGATCTTTTGTGCCGAGTTATCACCCTTTACGATGTTTATAACTCTGTCAGTAATGTCAAATGACAGCATTTATTCCTTCACCTCTTCTAAAGATTTGTTTACTCATTATAATAAAGCAGATGCGGAGCGGAGCTGTCACAGCACTCCGCATCCTTATTACCCCGTTTATTACGAGTTCTCGAGTCCTCCGATACCACCATACAGCAGCGGGAAGATACCTGCAAGACAGAGACCTATCGCACCACCCATGATGATGATCATGCAAGGCTCAAGAAGTCCAACAAGACGCTTTACAGCGGCGTCTGCTTCTTCCTCGTAGAAGTCCGCGGTCTTTTCAAGGATCTCATCAAGAGCACCCGACTCTTCGCCGACGAAGATCATCGAAGTGAACATACCCTCGAAGATCTCGGTCTTTGCGATAGCGCTGGACATCGGGGAGCCCTGCTTAACCTCATCAATGACCTGGATGAACATCTTATCTACATAGGAATTAGAAAGTACCGAGGAAGATCTCTGGAGAGAGTCAACCATCGGGATACCGCTTGAGTACAGAGACGAAAGAGTTCTTGCGAAACGACCCTCATAGATCTTTACCATCAGAGGTCCGATTGCCGGCATTTTTATCAGCATCATGTCGAATTTAAGTCTGATGTCGGGCACCTTGAGCGCGTATTTGATCGCGAGCACGATGACCACGATTGTGATTATGAGTATGTACCATTTGGTTTTCAGGAACCTGGAGAATCCGAAGAGCGCTCTTGACAGAGGCGGCATCTGATCCTCAGACATAAGTCCTGCGAAGGTAGGCATGATGAATGTAAACATACCGATTACCATCGCAACAGTCAGGATACCGAGTATGATAGGATACATCATAGCACTTCTGATGGTATTCTGAGTTTTGTTCTGATTTGCGTAGAAATCGCTGAGTCGCTGGATAGTGATATCCAGGTTACCTGCGGACTCACCCGCATCGACCATCGAGATCATGAAGTCAGGGAAGCTTCCTCCTCGGTTAAGCAGAGCCTCGGTAAGATTCGAGCCCTTGTTAACGTCCTCGTAAAGTGCGAGCCAGACTGCCTTAGCCTTCTTGTGCTCTTCTTCCTTGTACATGATGTCGAGCGCTTTAACGATCGTAAGTCCCGACGTAAGCATTGCGGCGAGCTGTCTGCACGAGAATGCCAGATCCTTTGTCTTGAACCTGTAGACACCCTCCTGCCGATGTCCGCCCTTGCCCTCAGTGGCACTTATAAGGAACAGACCTTGTTCATAGATCTTTTCCTGTACCCCCTGCTGGTCTTCGGCCTCGATAGTACCCTTGATGGTCTTACCGCTCGAGTCCTTAGCCACATAGCTGAAATTCATATTATAGATACACCTCCACCAGTATAACACGCCGCCGTCCCCGTCTAAAAATAGGCGCAAAGAGACACGTTACGTATTTTAGTTTATTATAACATTTTTTTTTGATTTATTCAAGAGTTATTAACGTGTTTTTTGCGCTTTCCCCTGACGAAATATAAGTCGAAAAACTATACATTTTTAACAAAAATAACAATATATCCAAAAAAGAATAGCAAATATACATTAAGATATAGTCATTCTGCCGTCTCGCTTTCAGTGCTGTCATGCCTGAACAAAAAGGGGTGAGCCTTCTTATACGCCGAGTAGGTCACCTGATACACCGTCATCTGCACGCCCAGCACAATAGTCATCCCCACAGCTGCTGCGGTCTTCATCGCCGCTCCGAAAATTTCGGTCAGCCAGCGTGTAGGATAGTAGAATGCGTAATACATGGTAGACACCGACTTTGTGATGTCGTTCGGGTTATAGAATATCGACGGCACGAAGTAGATAGCCAGCAGAAGAAGGAGCACTATCGCCACGGGCACAGCGTCCATATCGTCGTAAGCAGCGTGTTTTTTCGCATCGTCGCGGAAGACCAGTGCCAGCAGAAACGCCATCACGACAGATGCAAACACCGAACCTGTAGCGTCGCTTACGAGGAACGTCTTGACGCCCTCAGCCGAAGCAGGCACAAAGTTCGCGACGCACCACAGCAGCACCTTTCCCAGCAGCAGCCCCAGCGTATTAGTCCCGACCAGCAGCACCAGTCTGAAGAAAAAGTATTTCAAGCTGTCGTAACCGTCCATGTGACTGCCTCCGATCTCCCTTACGTCCTTACGGCGCGATGAATCTTGTACCGACGGGGATACCGTCGAAGATCTTGTAAAGATTCTCGGGTTCTCTGCCGTTTACGATGACCATATCGAATCCGTTATCCATAGCGATCTGTGCGGCGTTGATCTTGGTTATCATACCGCCCGTACCGAGTTTCGAGCCTGCGCCGCCTGCCAGTGCTCTGATATCGTCGTTAAGTTCCCTGACCTCGGGGATAAGTTTTGCGTCGGTATTCGAGCGTGGATCCTTATCATAAAGACCGTCGATATCCGACATGATTATGAGCAGGTCAGCCTTTGCTATCATCGCCACGGTAGCCGCCAGCGAATCGTTCTCGCCGACCTCAAGTTCCAGCTCGTCGATAGCCACGGTATCATTCTCATTGACTACGGGCACGACTCCCAGCCGGAGCACGCTTTCGAGGGCATTCTCAACGTTCTTTCGTCTGTCCTCAAGCAGTATGTACTTAGTCAGCAGCAGCTGTGCCACCGAAAGCGAGTATTCCGCGAACTGTTTCTCATACATATACATCAGCTCGCACTGACCCACTGCCGCGCACGCCTGTTTCGAGGGGGTATCCTTCGGCTTTTCGAGAAGTCCCAGCTTTGCCATGCCGAGCGCCTGTGCGCCGCTTGATACCAGCACTATCTCGTTGCCCGCGTTATGGATATCCGAAAGTATCTTTACGAGCTTTTCTACGCGTCTGATGTTCAGTCTGCCCGTCTTGTGTGTGAGCGTTGACGAGCCGAGTTTTACTACTACTCTTTTCTTTTTCATACTCTTTTCTTTCCTTATATACCTTATTATAATATATTATATTGTGGACTTATTTGGTTCTTGTTTTTGTGATTTGCGGGTGGGGTGTCGGTCCTTTGGACCGACTTGGGGGGGTTGGCTCGAATCGCTTCGCTCTCTCGCCAAAATAAAATCGGCAAAATTGGGGTATTCTTGATAGATTTGTGTGGTCTTTCTTATGGCGCCTTTCGGGGCGGGTTTTCGGGATTTGCCGATTTTATGGTGTTTTTTGTGGTTCGCTTACGCGTGGAAGGAGTGGGTTGCTTTGGTTTATTTCGCCTTTGGCGAAAACGAGAGTTTCACTCTCGAGCTCTTGACCAAAGGCTTCCGCCTCTGGACTCTGACCAGCGCGGTGGCGCTGGACCCACTTGAACGTCGCTGTTTGTGCGGGTCTTTTTGTTTGAGCTCGGAAATATGGTTTACTTATTCACTGCGTTTCTTGGGGTGCCGTTTAGCCAGGCTTTCAGGTTGGCGGCGACCTCTTTCAGAAGTCTTTCCCTCGTTTCTACAGGTGCCCATGCGATATGCGGCGTGATAACGCAATTCTTCGCCTTATACAGCGCACAGTCCGACCTCATCGGCTCGAATGTCAGCGCGTCAATACCTGCGCCTGCTATCCTGCCCTCATTCAGCGCGTCCGCCAATGCCTGTTCATCGGTCAGTCCGCCGCGTGCTGTATTTATCAGCAGAGCCGTCGGCTTCATCAGCAAAAGCGTCTCCGCATTTATCATCTTCGCATTGTCCTTCGTCAGCGGACAGTGCAGCGACACGATGTCGGCTGTCCGCATCAGCTCTTCAAGGCTGACCGTCGGCGTGCCGTCCGTGACCTTCGACGGGGTTCGCGTATGCGTGATGACCTTCATCCCGAAAGCCCTCGCTATTGCCGCGACCCTCTGTCCTATATCGCCGTACCCCACGATACCGATGGTCTTTCCGAACAGTTCCGTAGTCGGCATATAGAAGTAGGAGAACAGTTTATAGTTTATCCAGCCGCCGTCGTCCACCGACTTCGCGTAGTCGGCTATGCGGCTGTAATGTTCGAGTATCAGCGCGAAGGTATGCTGCGCCACCGAGTAGGTCGAATAGGCAGGCACGTTGCAGACCACCGCTCCCCTTTTTGAAGCGGCATCGGTATCGACGTTGTTGTAGCCCGTCGCGAAAAGCCCGACATACCGCAGGTTAGGGCAGCGCTCGAACACCTCTTCGGTGATGAGGCACTTGTTGCAGATGACCGCGTCGGCGTCGCCTATCTCCTCGGCGACCCGTTCATTCGGCGTGAAGCCCAGAACCTTTGTCTCGCCGAGTTCCGAAACGCACTCCAGCGAAACGTCGCCCCTCGTGACCGTCTCGGAATCAAGAATAACTATCTTTGCCATGACTCAGTCCTCGAAGGCGTTGTCAACAACTGCCTTATCCTTCTCCGACTGTTCGCGCTCGGCGTTCTTTTTGCGCTCGTTCTGTTCGTCGGCAGCAGCATTTGCGGCAGCCTTGACCGCCTTCTGCTGCTTGCCGTAGTGGATATTCAGCACCGCCGCGATAGCCAGCAGCGCCACCTCAACGATACCGAGCACAGCCACCCTGCTTCCGTCGTTGCAGATAGTCGTCTGAGTCAGGAAGGTCAGGTCGATAGCCGCCATCAGCACAAGGTAGTGGAAAGAACCTCTGCGGTAAAACTGTATCAGATAGAGTATCGTTGCGATTATGCAGAAGCCGAGGTGCATTTTGAAAGGAAAAGGCGTATAGACGTTCTGAAGCCCCTGAGTCGCAGAAAACAGCGTAAGATCGTACATTTTTATTACTCTCCTTATATAAATATCTGTATTATAATAGTATACCACAACTAAATGAAAAATGCAAGAGCAGCGCATGAAAAAATTCAATCGATTTCGTGCGCGGAGAAATGATAAAAACGGCAGCACATATTCTGCACAGCCGTTTTTATCGGAGAGGATAATATTATGGAATCTAAATGAGTTTAGGTCTTTGTTTGGGTTTTCCCTTGTTCTGATTATATTATACCCTCTCCTGCTTAATTCAACCTTAAATCCGAATGAAAAGTTTGTGAAAACCGTTTCACAAACGCATCAATACAGCAGTCTTCTCACGCAGTCGATGTGGAAATATTTGAGGTAGCTCAGCGGAGTTATCTTGATGCCGTCGTTGGGGTTGAGGGCGTGTACCACCTGACCGTTTCCGAGGTAGAGGCCTACGTGTCCGCCGTAGTTCATGCAGATGATGTCACCGGGCTGCATATCGTTGTAGCTGACGCCAATTCCCGCGAGAGACTGTGCGTAAGCGCTGTGGTAGAGGTCGATGCCCACCTGCTTATACGCCAGCATGGTCAGACCCGAGCAGTCGCAGGCGCGGTAAGCCGCTCCGCCCCATACGTAGTAGCCGCCGTCCATCGAAGCCGCATAGTCGCAGACTATCTTTCTCTTCTCGGCTATCTCCTGCTCGTGGGTCTTTTTCGGCTCGGCGATGCGCTTTGCCTGAGTTGTCCTGACGTACCAGCCCTTGTATGCGCCGTCGGTGAACTTTACGTACATAGCCTTCGTATCCGAAAGGGACTTTCCTGCCACTGCCTTGCCGTCCGCGGCAACGAGAACACCGTGACCCTCGCAGGCCTTGGTGAGCTTTGCCCTTGTCTTTATCGCACTGCCCGAGAGCTTCACGACCTGTGCACCGACAGCCGCACGGTAGCTGGTCTGAGCCGCAGTCTTCACCTTGATGGTGGTCGAAAGCGAAGTGATGGGGCCGCTGCCCGGCATCATCGGGACAACGTTGTAGGTGTAAACCGTATCGGGTTTGAGGTAGGTCACGCCCGAATCCTCGATGGTGATGCCCGACGCGAAGGTCTTAGCAGTAGTCTTTATCAGTCTGCCCGAGCGGTAAACACCGAACTTCGCGTTGCTCGGGTATGCCGAGAGGTTCCCGACCGTTAGTATCACCTGGTCGGCGTAAGCTGTCTTGAGCTTCACCTGCGGTCTCGACAGCGTGAGTGCGGAAGCGGTGACGCCGCTGCACAGCATGACTGCGGTCATAACAGCCGCGGTCAGAAATCCTATAAGCTTTTTCATGTTCATTCCTCCCGTTTGGTATCGCCGCGGCGCCCGACGGTCGGGCACCTTGACAATATGTGCCATTATAGCATATCCGCAGGTCGGATGTAAAGGGATTTATTAAAATTTCGTAACAATGAACGTTGTGCTGTAACCGTAATGTAACTTTTATAGAGCAATTGCACAAAAGATTTACCGCAATTTTCGGTGCGCCGCGATACCTGTAAAAATCTGTCGGAAGGGCGCAAAAGCGTTGTTCTGCGCGGTATTTGTCAGATAAAGGGATTGCGAAAAAGCGGCTCGGAGAGCAAAAACTGCACAATGTTCGCAAGAATCCGCTGCAAATCATACGTCACAATGGTCTTAATGCCGATTTTACAGATAAACTATTGACAACCGCGGCAAAAAGTGAGATAATAGAATGGAGTTATCATGTGAAAAAGGAGGTCGCTGCCGTGTCTGTAAAGGTCGGTATGGTGTCTCTCGGCTGTCCCAAGAATCAGGTGGACGCCGAGAAAATGATGTTCGGGCTCAGGGCTTACGGCTTTGAACTTTCGGATGTCCCGGAAGAAGCGGACATCGTTATCGTAAATACCTGCGGATTTATCCAGTCGGCAAAAGAAGAGGCTATCGAGACACTGCTCGAATTCCTCGCGCTCAAAAATGAGGGCGGGATAAAGGGCGTTGTCTGCACGGGCTGCCTTGCCGAACGTTACCGCGACGACATTATGGAATCGCTGCCAGGTATCGACGCAGTCGTGCCACTCGGCAACGACGGCGAGATAGCACGCATAATCGGCGAGCTCGCAGAAACGGGCGAGGCTGACATCGACCCGCGCGATAAGTACGACCTGCCCCTCGAAGGTGACAGGACCCTTATCGGCGGCGGCTACAGCGCTTACCTTAAAATAGCAGAGGGCTGCTCCAACGGCTGCACTTACTGCGCTATCCCCGCTATTCGCGGAAGGTTCAGGAGCAGACCGATGGAGAACGTGCTGGATGAAGCGCGTCAGCTCGCAGAGTCGGGCGTGACCGAGCTCATCGTCGTGGCACAGGACACAAGCCGCTACGGAGAGGACATCTACGGCGAGAGCCGCATAGCGGAACTGCTGACAGAACTTTGCCGCATCGACGGGTTCAGGTGGATACGCACACTATATATGTACCCCGAACGCATCACCGACAAGCTCATCGACGTTATCGCGAAGGAGCCGAAGCTGGTGAAGTACCTCGACATCCCGATACAGCACTGCAACGCCGAAGTCCTCAAACGGATGAACCGCAGGGGCGACCGTGAAACGCTCGCGGCGCTGATGAACAAGCTCAGGGAACGCATCCCCGACATCACCCTCAGAACGACCCTTATCACGGGCTTCGTCGGCGAGACGGAGGAACAGTTCGAGGAGCTGGCGGAGTTCGTGGGCGAGATGCGCTTCGACAGGCTCGGATGCTTCGCTTACTCGGAGGAGGAGGGCACCCCCGCCGCTAAGATGGACGGTCAGGTGCCGCCCGAAGAACGCGTCCGCAGGAGCGAGATAATCACCGAACAGCAGATGTTCATTACAGATGAACTGATGGCGCAAAAGGTCGGCAGCACGCTCGAAGTGCTGATAGACGGCTTCGACGAGGACGAGGGTCTGTTCGTCGGAAGGACTGCCGCCGACGCTCCCGAGATAGACGGCTGCGTGCTGGTCGCAAGCGACCGCGGACTCGCAGAAGGCGAATACGTCACGGTGCATATCGACAGCTGCGAAGACGGCTGCTTTTACGGCTCGGCTCAATAACCGACTCCACAACTAAAGTATGATAAAGACACCCCGCCCTTTTGCGTGCGCTTATGTTTCATGAGTGCTGAATTTCTTTGGGGAAACCCTTTTAAAAAAGGGTTCTCCCCCAAACCCCTTTCCTAAAATTATTAATACTTTTTGGCAAGGGTGATATTCTGCTATAGGAAGTACAGAATCAGAAGTTTGTTCTTCTGCTTCAAAACTGCACGCCCCTTGCCAAAAAGACGTTCAACAGTGGTTCTGTCGTCGTTTAGCGATATTTGTCAGACAGCATCTTTTGAAATGGTGAAAGACTATCTTTCAGACCACATCCAACTGACAACAACATTAAAAGTCTTTGGAATGGGGGCCGCCTTAGCTTCGCACGGCAAGGGGAGAACCTTTCTTCAGAAAGGTTTCCCCCAGAAAGACCCGCACTCACAAGCACGGGCGGAGCGGGAAATAGAAAAGGAAAGTTACGGAGGGAAAGAGAAATGAATCTTCCAAACAAGCTGACGGTACTCAGAGTTGTGCTGATACCGTTCTTTGTCGCGGCACTGATGATAGACAAGCTGCCCGGAAACGTGTGGTTGGCTATCTTTTTCTTTGCGGCGGCATCTATCACCGACTGGTTCGACGGGCGGATCGCGAGAGAGCAGAACCTTGTCACCAGTTTCGGCAAATTCTTAGACCCGCTGGCGGACAAGATGCTGGTCATGTCGGCGCTTGTATGTTTTACAGCGCTGGGCTGGTGCGACCCTGCGGCGGTCATCATCATCTTAGCCCGTGAATTCATGGTATCGGGACTGAGACTTGTCACCGCGAAAGAGGGCGTGGTCGCAGCCGCGGGAATGTGGGGCAAAGTCAAGACCGCATTCACGATGGTCGCGGTCATCGGCATGATGGCGCTGGACATCTTCTTTGGTCCGAGCGGCATGATAACCGTCCTCGACCACGGCGTTGTCTTTGCGATAAACGAAGTGCTCATCTGGATAGCGACTGTACTCACCGTTATTTCGGGCGGCATCTATCTGAAGCAGTACTGGCAGTACATCGATCCGAGCAAGTAAGGTGCTGACAAACAATTGTATTTAGAAAATAATATTATAAAGGTGAAATAAAATGATACTTTACAATTCGCTCACAAGAAAAAAGGAAGAAGTAGTACCCAACGTAGCGGGCAAGTTCTCGATGTACACCTGCGGTCCTACCGTTTACCACTTCGCACACATCGGAAACCTGCGCACCTACATCATGGAGGACGTGCTGGAGAAGTACCTGCGCTACACGGGTCTTGACGTTACCAGAGTCATGAACATCACCGACGTCGGTCATCTGACCTCCGACGGCGACACGGGCGACGACAAGATGCTCAAGGGCGCAAAGCGCGAGCACAAGACCGTTATGGAGATCGCGAAGTTCTACACCGACGCGTTCTTTGCCGACTGCGCAAAGCTCGGCATCAAGACTCCCGACGTTGTTATGCCTGCGACTTCCTGCATCGATGACTTCATCAAGGTCATCTCCTCGCTTATCGAGAAGGGCTACGCTTACGAGGCTGGCGGAAACATCTACTTCGATACCTCGAAGCTCAAAGAGTACTACGTTTTCGGCGATGTGAACGAGGAAGACCTGGCAGTCGGCGTCCGCGAGGGCGTTGAGGCTGACGGCAACAAGAAAAACAAGGCGGACTTCGTGCTGTGGTTCACAAAGTCGAAGTTCGATTCGCAGGAGCTGAAATGGGATTCTCCCTGGGGCGTGGGCTATCCAGGCTGGCACATCGAGTGCAGCTGCATCTCCATGAAGAACCTCGGCGAATACCTTGACCTGCACTGCGGCGGTATCGACAACCAGTTCCCCCACCACACCAACGAGATCGCACAGAGTGAGGCGTACATCGGGCACAAGTGGTGCAACTACTGGTTCCACGTTTACCACCTCAACGATGTATCGGGCAAGATGAGCAAGTCGAAGGGCGAGTTCCTCACCGTTTCCCTGCTTGAACAGAAGGGCTACGACCCGATGGTATACCGTTTCTTCTGCTTGCAGTCCCACTACAGAAAGACCCTCGTGTTCGACTGGGGCAACCTTGACAACGCAAAGGCGGCTTACGAAAAGCTCGTGGCGAAGATCGCGTCCCTCATGAAGAACGCACAGGGCGAGGTGGACAAGGCGAAGTTCGGTACGCTGCAAGGTGCTTTCAACGAGGCTCTCGGCAACGACCTCAACACCGCCCAGGGCATCACCGTTCTGTACGATGTGCTCAAGGCTGACACCAACGAGGCTACAAAGCTGGCACTCATCGAGGACTTCGACAAGGTGCTGACCCTCGGTCTGACTGCTCACGCAAAGGCGCTCAACGACGCTGCCGACGCTCAGGCGGAGGACATCCCCGAGGAGATAGCGGCTCTCGTGGAGGAGCGCAAGGCGGCACGCAAGGCTAAGGACTTTGCGAAGGCCGACGAGCTCAGAGACAAGATAACTTCCCTCGGCTGGGTCATCGAAGAGACCCGTCAGGGCACTAAGGTATACAAAAAGTAAGATGTGAACAGAGACAGGAGTTTCCCGAAAAGGCGGCTCCTTATCTCCCGATGCTTATCTTTTTGCGCGAAAGGAAAAAACTGTAATACATGAAAAACAAACCTATCGTAGACAAGGCGAACAACTCCACCCTCGGTGTGCCCCACGCACGCAGAAGGATGATGGCGTACTTCCAGTTCTCGCTTATCGCTATGGTGTTCGTGCTGGTGTTCGGGATAATCTACGCTGTCTCGCTCAAAAAAGAGCAGAAAAACAAGATAGACTACTCCTCGGCTGAGCTGATACAGTTTGAACTGCCCTCGGACGATACGCCCGTAGTGGTGTACGAGACCGACAAGGGCACTTTCAAGGCGGTGCTGTTCCCCGAGCAGGCTCCCGAGTACTGCGAGTACTACAAGGGACTTGTGGAGTCGGGATACTACGACGGGACTTATGTTTTCGCGGTGCAGGAAGGCGTGTACTTCATGGCGGGCGCGAAGAATTCCGACGGTATCGACGACGATAACACCGACAAGTCCGAACACGACCCCGAAAAATCCAAGGACTTGTGGCCTTTCTACGGGGCTGTGGCAGGCTACGGCAACAAGAAGAGCCTCTTCGACCCGACGATACAGGCGGGCAGCCGCGACCTTTTCATCGGGACTATCGACTTCACCGACGAGCTGAAGGAACAGCTCGATTCCGCAAGCGACAACGAAAAGCTCAACAACGCTTTCAAGGAGAAGGGCGGCGTTCCGAACTTCTCTCAGCAGTACACCATCTTCGCACAGGTGTACGACGGCTTTGACGCTTACGAACAGCTGCTGAGGGCTGCGGTGGTGAACAAGGGCGACGAGAACGGCAAGAACGCCGACATCCGCCCTACTGAGTCGCTCAGATTCACAAAAGTATATCTTTCCACTTACGGCGAAAACAAGAACGATGAGTTCTTTTCTGTGACCAAAAGCTCACAGGAAGAGCAGTGAGTGTGATAAAAGTCTGAAAAATCGCTGATTTTTGGGTCAGACTATTGACTTGACGGCAAAAATGGACTATAATAGTAATGATATAAAAACAATTTCTCAAGGAGAGTAAAAGAAAATGGAAAAGCTCATCTCAATAAAAAGAGCAGCGGCAGTATGCTGTGCTGCTTTACTCGTGTCCGGCAGTCTTACAGGATGCGGTTCTTCGACCAGCTACGCTATGAAGGTCGGCGACGAGGAGATCAAGGCAGGCGTGTATATCTACAACATCATCAGCGAGACGAACTCCCAGATGTACACCCTCTACTACTCGGGTTCTTTGCAGAATGCCGATGACGCATTCTCCCAGAAGATCGACGGCAAGGATTTTGTCGAGGTAGTTCAGGAGAACGCTCTCAAGACCACTAAGGAAATGGCTGCGGTGGACGCTAAGTTCAAGGAGCTTGGTCTTGAGCTTTCCGATGAGGATATCGAGGCTATCAACAACACCGTTTCTTCCACATGGGAGAGCGGCGGCGGAATGTATGAGTACGCAGGCGTCAGCAAGGAGAGCTTCAGGGTCTGCACCGAGCATTCCTACAAGAAGAAGGCCATCTTCGATCACTACTACGCTGACGGCGGCACAGATGAGGTCACCGCAGACGCTCTCCAGTCATACGTCAATGAGAACTATATCAGATATAAGATGATCTCCATCGCAAAGAGCGCCGCTGAGGACGAAGAGACCAAGAAGTCCGAGAACGAAGAAGCTGAGGCACTCCTCAACGAGTACTACGAGAAGGCTAAGGATGTTGACTTCGAGGGATTCGACGCTATCATCGACGAGTACAACGCTTATCAGGAAGCTAAGAAGGCTGCCGAGAGCGCTGAGGCTCCCGAGGCAGGCGACAGCACCGAGATCGAGGACGGCGACGAAAGCGCTGCCGACGGTGAGAGTGCTGCTGACAGCAGCGCGGCTGACGAGTCTGCTGCCGATACCTCCGAGAGCGCTGAAAGCACCGAGGATTCCGCAAGCGAGGGCGAGAGCACCGTTTCCGAGGGTGAGATCACTTCCTTAGAGGCTGAGAACACCGAGTCGGTCACCGAGAGCGCTGTTACAGCTGAGGAAAGCACCGCTGACGAGAGCACTTCCGAAGAGACCGAGAGCACTGCCGACGAAAGCACCGCAGATGAGAGCGCGGCTGACGAAAGCACTGCCGACGAGACCGAGACCACCGATGGGGATACTTCTTCCGACGACGGACTTGAGGTAACTTCGGGCGAGGAAGAGGCTAAGGATCCCTACGCTAACGAATATGTAATGAACGCTTCTACATATCTGGATACCACCAGCGAAAGCTATGACGAAAAGTACGCCGATATGATAAAGACCATCAAGGATCAGGAGTACAACAAGGCTGCGCTGTACACCGAGAGCGAGAGCTCCTACGTGCTCTTCATCACCGATGACATCGCAGAGAGAACAGATTATGTTGAAGAAAATAAGGACACCCTCCGCCACGAGATCAAGGACACTGAGTTTGAAGATCTTATCAACGGCTGGATAGAGTCCGCAGGTATCAAGGTAAATGAGAAGGCAGTCAAGAAGTACTCCGTCAAGGAGATCTATGACCGTCAGACAGAGTATTCAAAGAAGAATCCTAATTCCTGATACCGACACAGCAGGATATAGGGCAACAATGGAGTGTTGATTGCGGCACTCCATTGTTTTTTAGAAATTCCTTTTTACTTTTGTGTTGCTAATAAGATAAATCGGAATTTATAGAGGTAAATATGCATAAGATTTTTGGCAAGAAGGAACACGAGAAATATTATGACAGGCAAGGTGCATATATTATTCCAATTAGAGGAGATGAGGTAGGGGTTGTAGAAACTCCTAAGGGATTTTTCTTGTTGGGAGGCGGCTTGGATTCTGGTGAGTCCGATTTTCAGTGCATTAAGAGAGAATGCATTGAAGAGGCAGGATATGAAGTAGAAATAGTTAAAGAAGTCGGATCTGCGGAAGCATATATGCTTCATCCTACCATAGGCTATTTCCATCCAATACAAAAATACTATCTTGGAAGACTTCTGAATAAGGTCAAGGAGCCTGTGGAGCCTGATCATGAATTTAAATATGTGAGATTTGAAGATATAAAAGGGAAAATGTATTTGGAAATTCAAAGTTGGGCCATAGAGCAAACCTGGAATATTAGATAAATTCTGATTTATCTAAGGAACACTTTTATAAAAAGGGAGTTTTAGAAAGGAATATCGACATGAACGGATTCAGGAACAGATTAGGTCAGTTTATGCAGGGAAGATACGGCGCAGATGAGACCGCCTATATGCTCACGGCTTTGTATCTTATACTGGTCGTCGTGAACGTCTTCGCACATTCATGGACGCTGCATCTGGTGAGTATGGCAGTATTCGCTGTGACCATGTTCCGCTCACTGTCGAAAAACATCCCGAAACGCAGCAGCGAGAACCAATGGGTGCTCGCCCACACGGAGAAGCTCCGCGGCTCCATCGCCAAGGCGAAAAAGCGCTACGAACAGAGCGAGGACTACGCTTTCAAGAAGTGCCCGAACTGCAAGCGCACGCTGCGGCTCCCGAGGGTCAAGGGAAAACACAACACCAAGTGCCCTGCCTGCGGCGAAAGGTTCGCTGTCAATATCCGCTGGGGCAGAGAGAAGTGACGAACTGCCCTGAAGCGCTTTATTTTCAGTCTATTTAACTTTAGGAGGTATAAAAACCATGAACAATCTACCCAACATCCCCGAGGTCAAGCTCGGTCTGGTGGCAGTTTCGAGAGACTGCTTCCCCATGAGCCTGTCCGAAAACCGCAGAAAGGCAGTAGTCAAGGCTTACACCGAGAAGTACTGCGCCAAGTCGCTGTTTGAATGTCCCACCGTTGTTGAGAACGAGAAGGACATGAGAAAGGCTCTCGCTGAGGTGAACGAGGCAGGCTGCAACGCTCTCGTTGTTTACCTCGGAAACTTCGGTCCCGAGACTCCCGAGACTCTGCTGGCTAAGTATTTCGACGGTCCCGCTATGTTCGTAGCGGCTGCCGAGGACGACTGCGGCAAGGAGCTCGGCGACAACAGAGGCGACGCTTACTGCGGTATGCTCAACGCAAGCTACAACTTAAAGCTCCGTCACATCAAGGCTTACATACCCGAGTACCCTGTCGGCACCGCTCCCGAAGTTGCTGACATGATCGCAGAGTTCATCCCGATCGCACGCGCTGTTGTCGGTCTGAAGAACTTAAAGATCATCAGCTTCGGCCCCCGTCCCCAGGACTTCCTTGCCTGCAACGCACCTATCGCAAGACTGTACGATCTCGGCGTTGAGATCGAGGAGAATTCCGAGCTCGACCTGTTCGCAGCTTACAACGAGCACAAGGACGACGCACGCATCCCCGCTCTCGTTGACGAGATGGCTGCCGAGCTGGGCTCAGGCAACAAGATGGCCGGCATCCTGCCCCGTCTGGCACAGTACGAGCTGACTCTGCTCGACTGGGCTGAGGCTCACAAGGGCGAGAGACAGTTCATCGCTTTCGCTAACAAGTGCTGGCCCGCATTCCAGACACAGTTCGGCTTCGTTCCCTGCTATGTCAACGGCAGACTCTGCGCAAAGGGCATCCCCGTTTCCTGCGAGGTAGACATCTACGGCGCTCTCAGCGAGTACATCGGCGAGTGCATCTCCGACAAGATCGTTACCCTGCTTGACATCAACAACACCGTTCCGGGCGACATCTTCCGCGAGGATATCGAGGGCAAGTTCAACTACACTCAGCGTGACCTGTTCATGGGCTTCCACTGCGGTAACGGCAGCTGCTCCATCATGAACAGCCCCGTTATGAAGTATCAGAAGATCATGCACAGAGGTCTTGAGCCCGACAAGGAGCCCGACATCACCAGAGGTACCCTTGAGGGTGACATCAAGGCAGGCGAGATCACCTTCTTCCGTCTCCAGTCCACTTCCGACGCTACCTTCCGCGCTTATGCCGCACAGGGCGAGGTTCTGGACGTTCCCACAAGATCCTTCGGTACCATCGGTATCTTCGGTATCAAGGAGATGGCGAGATTCTACCGCTATGTGCTGATCGAGAAGGGCTATCCGCACCACGGTTCGGTAATCTTCGGTCACTACGGCAAGCAGATCTACGCTCTGCTCGATCTCCTCGGAATCGAAGACGTTGAATTCAACCGTCCCGCAAACTTCCGTTATCACAAGGAAAATCCGTTTAAGTAATATTTCGTAAGATCTACGCCAAAAGGCAGTATCCGTTAAGGGTACTGCCTTTTTTTATTATACCGCTGCCAGGGCGGCTTTGTATTTCAGACAGATCTTGTCGGTAATGAGGGCTATGAACTCGCTGTTCGTGGGCTTGCCTTTGCCCGTGCTTATCGTGTAGCCGAAGTAGCTGTTAAGTATGTCGAGGTCGCCCCTGTCCCACGCTATCTCTATTGCATGGCGAATCGCACGCTCGACTCGCGACGACGTGGTCGAAAACTTCTTCGCGACCGCAGGATACAGCAGCTTCGTCACGCTCTCCAGCATCTCCTTGTCCCCTACCGACAGGATTATCGCCTCGCGCAGGTAATGATAGCCCTTGATGTGCGCGGGGACGCCGATGCGGTGGATTATGTCCGTGACGATTATTTCGAGATTCGGACGGCGCTCGCTTCGTGCCGACATCCGCTCGCCTATGTCCGTGTCGATGTCGAACAGCGCCTTGATGCGGTCGCCCAGCATCTCGGGCTCGAACGGGCGAAGCATATAGTAGGACGCGCCCGCGTTCATCACCTGCTGCTCCAGAAATTCGTTGACGTATGACGCCGTTACGATGAAGTACGGCTTCACACTGCCCTGCTCGCTTATCTTCTTTATCAGCGCGATGGCGTCCAGAACAGGCATCACCGCGTCTATCACCACAACGTCGGGACGCTCCGCAATAACCGCTTCGTATACAGTCTGCCCGTTCTTCGGCCGCGTTATTACATAAAATCCACTCTGCCTCAGCACAGACGCGCAGCTTACGCCGAACTGTGCCGTGTCGTCGCCTATCAGTATCTTTATCTTCTCATTCATTGCTATTTCCTCCGAAATTTGTGATATAGTCTAACGAAGCAGTCTTCTGTGCGCACGAAGTGTCCCATCCAATCGCCTTTCCTGTCGGGCTTTCTTTTTCTCATGAGTGCTTGATTGACCGGGGGAAGCTAAGGCAGCCCCCATTCCAAAGACTTTTAATATGTTGGCAGTTGGTTGTGGTTGGGAAGATTGGCTCTTCCCGTTTCACGAGAGACCATCTGACAAAGACGCTCAATGCTGCGTTACACTCTATTGAACGTCTTTTTGGCAAGGTGCAGACTATTAAAGAATAGAACCACACACTTCACGACCAACACAAAATAGTGAAGAAGCACCACAAGCCAAAAAGTATTAAAAGTTTTAGTGAGGGGGTTTGGGGGAAGACCCTTTTTCAAAAGGGTCTCCCCCAATATTCCCGCACTCATGAAGAAAAGAAAGCCGTACAGGAAGGCGGGGCGGGGGGCTTTGGTTCGTCTGTATTCTGATTATAGCACAGTTTATCGTGAAAAGCAATAGTTTTTTGGAAATTATGTCATATTTTTATCGTCGTTTTCGTACATAATGCACCATTTTTTGACGTACAATATCACTATTTGTGATATTTCGGCTTTGTGCGACCAGAAGTGAAGAAAAGCGTCGGAGAGCGACGGCAAGGGGCATTTTTCGACATTTGCCGACAGGATCGGTCAGCCTGCGGCACGGGTCTCGGACTTGGCGGCTCCGAGGGAGCAGGTGTACATCCGCTCGGCGAAGATGCCGTAGCCGCCCGTCGGGTCGTCCACGAAAACGTGAGTGACCGCGCCCACCAGCCTGCCGTTCTGGATTATCGGCGAACCGCTCATGCCCTGCACGATGCCGCCTGCCTTGCGCAGCAGGCGCTTATCGGACGTTTTGATGATAAGGTCGTGGTCGCAGTCGATGGGGGAGACGCGCTCGATGGTGATGTTGTACCGCTTCACGCCGCCGTCGTCGAGCTGAGCCAGGATATAGGCGCTGCCCTCGCGGACTTCCTGCGCGAAACCGAGGGGAAGCTCTTCGCCGTCAGGCAGGCAGTCGGTCTCGCCGTAAACGCCGCCGTCGCAGTTGAGGATCAGCTCGCCGATGTCGCGGTCGGTGAACTCGCCGATGAGCTGTCCGGGCTCACCCTTGGTGCTCTTAGTGCAGCCGCTGAGCTCGACCTCGGTGACGCTGCCGTGGGAGAGCGGCAGGGGCTCGTGGGTGTCGGCGTCACAGATGGAGTGTCCCAGCCCCGCAAACGCGCCCGTGGCAGGATCGGCGAAAGTCAGCGTGCCGATGCCTGCCGAGCTGTCGCGCACCCACATCCCTGCCCGATAGCTGCCCTCGCTGAACACAGGGGTGAGGGTACACTCGCGCTGCTGTTCGCCGCGGCGGTAGCTGATGGTGCAGTCCTCCCCACGCGAACTTCGGATGAGCTCACTGATGCGGCTGTTCGAGCCGACGCGTTCGCCGTTCACTTCCTCGATAACGTCGCCTATCCTCAGCCCCGCTTCCGACGCAGGACAGCGTCCGCTGAGCTTTTTCAGGTCGATGACCATTACGCCGTCGGTCACGAGCTTTATCCCAAAAGCCTGTCCGCAGGCGATGAGCGTTGGTCTTTCCACTGCCGTTTCCCTCACTTCCTTGATAGGCACGCTCCCGAACAGCCGCAGGCTCACCTGTCGGCTGCCGCTGTCGCCGCATTCCACCGCCGCCGCTGCCGTCACGGGCAGCCGCGTGGACAGCGTCAGCACTCTGCCCCGCTCGTTCGTGAAACTGTCAGGCAGCGCCGTGCCGTAATATCCTACTGTCATCATCACCGCAGTACACACAGCCGAAAGTATCGCCGCCGCCGACTGCGGAATATGCCTCATTCTCCTCATTCTGACCTCCTTGGGGACTCTCTTGACTTCATTTGTGCGGATCTTCTTGGGGGAAACCCTTTTGAAAAAGGGTTATCCCCCAAACCCCTTTCCTAAAACTTTTAATATGTTCGCAGTTGGATGTGTTCGAGAAGATAGGCTCTCGCCGCACCACGTCTGAAACGCTCAACTATGCGTATACCACCGTTGAACGTCTTTTGGGCATGAGACGGCTGTATAGAAAAAGTACTGCCATCTTCCTGTCATGCGCAAGCAAAAAGTATTAAAAGCTTTTGGGAAGGGGTTTGGGGTATAACTTTTTTCAGCCGTGTGAAACTAAGGCTGAGGGGCTTTCCCAAAATTACCCATTTAAATGGTGTTAAAAAAATGTGTGATTATATTTTCGGCACAAAAAGCTGTTATGATTCGGTGTTGGAGTCAAGTATTTTTTTCATTGGCACTTGTGACATTATTTTGCTTGATTTTATTTTGGCGATGTGGTATAATATTATAGTTCGATACGTTAATTATACAGCTTGACCGAGGTAAAATATGTCAAAAAAGAGCAGACTTCAAAAAGAAAAACAGCGTCAGGACGAAAGAAAAAAGCTCGCCGAGCAGGAAGAGCTCGAGGAGCGTGAGGCGGCAAAACACCGCGAGAGCAAGGCCGCCAAAAGGCTTCGCAGAAGTGCGAGACGCGGCTATGCGAATATTTTCATGCTGTCGCTGACCGTGCTGATGCTCGGCGCGTTCTGGTACTGGGGATTCTACTACGGCGGCATGATGATCGTGGGCGATTTTACGGGGCTCGCCGAGAACATCCCGAAACACTCGGGAGCGCTGTTCCTCACCGCCGATCTCATCATGCTGGCTGGTATCGTCCTGAGTTTCTGCAAAAGATACATATTGCAGGGGTATCTGACCGTAGGCGGTTCGCTGCTGTTCCTCTACGCAAGCCGAAGGGTCGTCGCCGACATCCGCCGCAGGATGAAAGAATTCGGCGTGACACCCGACATCGCCGACATGGACAGGCAGTACATGGGCTACCTCTACCCCATCCTCGTCGTGACCGCCCTCGGCATCGCCATCATGACCTACGGCATCGTGAAATACATCGCCAAAAAACGCAAAGAAAAACAGATACGCGACAACGCGCCTGTGGATAGCATCGTTAAGTGAGAGAGTACCGGCTTTCCCTTGCCAAAAAGACGTTTGTGAGTGCGTAACGCTTCATTCGACGGCACGGGTCGAGTGGCGTGAGCAAGCCCCCGCCCTACAGAAAGCGGAGAGAGCCTATCTTCCCAACCACATCTGCCTGCCAACATATTAAAAGTCTTTGGAATGGGGGCCGCCTTAGCTTCCCCCGGTAAAAAACCGCACACAAAAAAGAGCACCTGACTTGGGTAGTCGGGTGCTCTTTGTGTTTGTGGGTTATTCCATTACCTCGGTGCCATCGAAGTGTTCTTTCCACTCGGCGAGTCTTTCCTGTTCGCCGCTGGGGTCGATCTGCTCGAAGCCCATGAAGCTGCGGAACTCGCCCTTCGAGGTCACTGTCAGGGTGATAGTCGAGAACGGTTTCTGGTTATCGTTCATGAAGATCTGTCTTACGGTAATTATCATGCGGACGATCTCCATGCGGTTCTTTTCTGCCTCTTCCCTATCCATATCGAAGCGGTCGTAGAGTTCATCGCCGTCGAGGATAGTGCCGTCTTCAAGGACCATACGGTGGTGGTAGAATGCACCGCCGTCGGTTATCTCGCAGTAGAAATACGCCTTTTTGAACTCAGCCTCGGGCAGGAAGCTGAAAAACTCGGTGCCGAGGTCCTTATAAGTCTCGGCGGTCTTCTGTGCGATCACCTCGGACTGTTCCTTGGTAAGTCTGGGGGGAAGGTTCTTCGGGTCGCTGCGGACAACGATCTCGCGGAACCTTGAGAAGCGCTCTTCCTCGCCCTCGGGGTCAAGCTCGGTGGACAGAACGTCGAGCTTCACCTGTCCGTTGTTGATGATGGTGATAGTAACGCCGTTGCAGGGCTTGTTCATATAAGCCTCGGCGGACTTGCGGAATCTGAAGAACGCCTGCATCAGCTTATCCTCGCGGGAGACCATATCGGCGTAGCTCATGCCGCACTTTGTAGGTATCTCATCGCGGTCGATGAATTCGCCGTTCACGACGTAGCAGCAGAAATCGTCAACATAGTCGCCGCCCGAAAGTTCGCCGTGGTAGAGTCCCACCAGCATCTGCTGCGGGAACAGAAGGCGGATACGGTGGCAAAGCTCGGTGCTGGTCTTTTTGAACTCTTCCTCGGGGGTGAGTTCCTTATCCTCTGCGTTCTCGTCAGCCGACTCACCGTCCTGCTGATCGTCGTCGGTATCCTTGACAGCCTCGATCCTGTTGGCTGCGTTGATCTTCTCCTGTTCGTTGAGAGCCTGCACGACCTCAGCGAGTTCACCGTCGATACCTGTCAGCATACCTTCTTCCGAATCATCATCTGAGACATAATCGGGGTCAAAATCCTCGGAATTGAGCTGATCGAGCAGTGCCTGCATCTCCTCGGCATCTTCGCCGAAATCCTCGGGATTTAAGCCGAAACCGTCAGATTCCTCGGTCTTTTTCTTCTTGCCAAATAAAGCCATTTTAATCCAATCCTTTCAATTTTGTCTGCGAACCACCGCGTACTCGTCGCCGTTCCTGTAGTAGGGGCATGAGCCCTTCGGGTCGGAATTCAGGCGGTACAGATCGTCCTCATCGAGGCTGACCGTGCAGAAGTATTCCTCGTATTCTTCGTCGTACGCATAATATGCGCAGGTCTCACACTGTGACACCCCTCAGACCTCGACTGTAGTTTTCGAGACGGGATAATATTTCTTGTTGCCTGCACACACAAAGTGAACTATTACCGCAGCAACGGCACACAGGGATGTTATGATGCCGATGGCTATAAAGATCTTCTCTGCTGTTTTCATGCTGTGCTCCTTTCGGTATCAGACAAAGTCTGCCTCGTCGATATCGTCCTCGATCTCCTCGCCGTTGAGTATCTTTCTGAGGTTCTCGACCTCTTCGTCGGTAAGGGTAACGCCCTTGCCCATCCTGCTGTGATCGGGATTCCACTCGCGAAGGTCGTACTTGGGCTCCCTTTCGTTCCAGCTTACTTTGTTCAGTTCCTTAGTCCAGCCCTTTGCATTGGTGGAAAGTACTCCGAGCTGTTCCGTGATCTCAAATGTTAATTCTGCCATTTTTAATCTCTCCTTTATAAAAGTTTTGTATAGTGCTGTTGTATATCCACAGGGGTTGCTCCCCTGATGTATTCGTGAATTTCGTGTCTATATGTGCCTATCGAGGAACTTCGCGATCCTCCTGTAATTGCCGATGACCGCAAGAATCGTCACCACAAGAAGGGTGAAAACTCCCGCCCATACGCCGAAGACTGCTCCCATTGTGCCGATGAGCGCCGCCGCACCGACTGCGCAGATAACATCATGGGGCTGGAAGATATAGTCGAGGGCGCAGAGCACCAGTACTGCGATAAGCGCACAGCTGATGCCGTATGCCGCCCACACCGTCAGGAAGATACCGCCGAGTCCGCCAAGACGGATGAGCAGGTTCTCTTTCTTCACGCCGAAGGCCGCCGCCGCCGAGAACACCACAAGGCAGGTGACTGTAAGCACCATATGCCACAGGAAGCACACCACCGCAAATGCCGCCGCCGCAAATCCCATCGCTATCAGCCTTGCGTTGCCGATGCGTTCGCAGATGCCGCGGATCTTTGCGGGCATGAGTTTCATGGCGGCTGCCCACACGGGCTTGATGTTCATAGCCGTTATCAGTATGAACATCAGCGGAAGCACGATGTAAGCCGCGACCTTGAAGCCGTGATTCAGGTTCTGCATGACGGTGACGAAGGTCATCCCCGCCAGCAGGGACGCATTTATCACTATCTTGCGGATATTCAGTTCAAAGGGTACTATCGAGCGCGAGTCGAAGCAGCGCACTACGAACACCGCGATATAGCTCACAACAGTCGTTATCGGCGGACCGTAAAGACCGATGCGCGGTATCAGTATGATATTGAGGGTCACGTTTATAACACCTGCTATCAGGCTCGTCACCAGTGAGCGCCCCGTCTTGTTGGAGGCAAGGTATATCGAGCCCATGAAGGTCGTGAAGCAGGAGAATATCGTGGAGTAGATGAGTATCGGCGAGTATCTCATGCTCTCCCACACCGACTCGCCCATCCAGATCTGTGTGAGCGGTGCGCATATCATCAGGCATCCTGCCGCTAAGATGTAGAGCAGGCACTGATTGAGGTAGAACACGTTCGAGTAGAACTCGTCGCGGTCGTCGCTGTCGTCCTCAAGGACGGCGGACATATTCCACGCCTGACCGAACATAAGATACACGGTCGAAACGAGGTTTGCTATCTTGTAGGATGCGCTCAGCACGCCCGTAGCCTCTTTGTCGAGGTAGTGGGTGGTCATGAACGTATCCGAGCTGTTGGTGATGAGCCACATTATCTGCGCAGGTATCAGCGGTATCGCATACGAGAGCATCAGGCGCACCATTTTTTTGTCGGGATGCAGAAGGTCGAAGTACTTCCACAGCTTCGCCGCAAAACACATGAATACCACCGAAAGCAGATCGGCGGCGATTATCGAGTAGAGGTAGCCCTTGTTGCCCATGCGGAACACTATCAGGAACAGCACCGTGCCGATAAGCGTCAGCAGGGTGTTGACGATGGCGTTGACCGCGAACAGCCGCACTTTTTCGATCGCACGCAGAAAGTTCGAGTAGACAAGTTTCAGCGACGCCGCCACGATGTAGATGTAGATGAGCAGCGAATAGCCGTTCAGATACTTGTCGGCAACACCCGATACCGTCACTATCGGCAGTACGATGCCAAGCACCGCAAAACCGCCCAGACAGGCGAGATTGCCTACCGTGAATACTTTCTTCTTGTCGTATGCTTTGTCCAGTCCGAAACGTATGACCGACTCGCTTATCGTCATCGTGACAACAGGTATCAGCCAGTTCGCTATCTGCTGTATGATCTCGTTAATTCCTTGCTCTGCTTTCGTGAGATAGTTCGTGTAAACACTCACAAGCAGGATCATCAGCACCTTCGAGCTGAACGACCCTAACGCAAATATCAGCGTGTTTGAAAAGAGCTTTTTGTAATCCGACTTCTTTTCAGCCATTTATCCTTTTCCTTACTTTCCATTTGCCCGCGGTGTGGGGGCGGGGCTTTATTGGGGGAAGACCCTCCGCCTTAGCTTCGCACGGCTGAAAAAGGGTTATCCCCCAAACCCCTTTCCTAAAACTTTTAATACTTTTTGGCAAGGGGGGGGTATTTCTTCCCGACATTGTGCTGGTCGGGAAAGTAGTAGTTCTTCTCTTAATTTGTCTGCCCCTTGCCAAAAAGACGTTCATGTGAGCGTAACGCACCATTTGGCGTTAATCGTTCGGATGTCACTCTTGAAATGTCGAGAGCCTATCTTCCCGAACAGATCCAACTGCCAACATATTAAAAGTCTTTGGAATGGCGGACGTGCGAAGCTAAGGCGGGTTTACCCCGGCAATATTCTCCCCGTTTAATAACCGCCTCAGAAGTAGCTGTAGCCGCTGCCTGTCCAGAGGGCGGACTCGGAGGTCATGCGGTAGGGCAGACCTATCGTGATGGAGTCGATGACTCTCACGGGGGCGAGGATGCGGGTGTCGCTGAGGGCGTAGAGGGAGGAGGGCTGTCTGACCGCTCTCACCATGTACGTCCGTTTCTCGATGCTGCCGAGGGGGCTTGGGCGGAGCTGTACGCCGCCGAGACCCTGCGGTGCCCCGAGCTTTATCTCGAAAGTCTGTTCACAGGAGCCGATGCAGTTTCCTCTGCCCGTAACGGTTATCTTAGCTGTTCCTGCGAAAATGTTGTTCGAGTATGTATAATTATAATCAATGCCTGCTGTGAGCTTTGTGCCGTCTGCCGTAACGGTGAACCGCGGCATAACGGGGCGCGAAGTGAAGCCCGTTTCAGCCACGCAGTCGATAACTGCGGTCTGTAGGTTTATCTTGGTACGGGCGGCTATCTCCGACGACGGCTTTGTCTCGGAGGTCTCTTCGCCGTACTCGATGTAGGGTATCATCATGTAGTAATAATTCGTACCCTGAACAAGGCTCTCATCCTGGAATATCGAGCCGCTCTCAACCGACGCGATGTTCACGAAGTCCGCAGAGCCTGCCTGTCGGCGGTAGATGTGGATGCCGTCGGCCTCGCTGATGGACTGCCATGTGAGCTTTATCCTGTCGGAGGTTATCTCCTCGGCGGTGAAATTGCGGGGTTTGAGGAGGGTCACGAGGTCTGCCGCGTCGGCGTAGACCTTATCGGTGACCGCTTCAAAGGAGTTGCCCGAGAGGTATGCCCTGCCGTTTTTCACGCAGGTGATACCGCTGGCAACGCCCGTGATGTCGTTGGATTTTATCTTGATGTCCTTGCCCGTACCGCACTCGGCGACCTTGATGCCGTATTCGCCGCAGTTCTTTATCACGTTCTCCGAGCAGGTGATCTTCTCGCAGCCGCTGCCGACCTTGATGCCGCCCGTAGTGTTATCCGTGAAGCTGTTGCCGCTTATCTTGGTATTCGAGCAGTTATCGGAGAGGATACCGAGACTTTGGCAATTGCTTATCGTGTTGCCCGAAAGTGTGGAGTCCTGAACATTCGAGAGGTTGATGCCGCTCTTGAGGGCACCGCTGACGGTATTGCCCGAGATCTCGCAGGAATAGCAGTAATTCCCCGAGATGAGGTAGCTCTCGACATTCGTGACCGAGCCGTTTGAAGAAATGGCATTTCCCGACACGCGGCTGTTGTACACATCGGTGAGCAGGACTGCCGCATCGGCGCAGGTAAGGGTATTGTTTCGGATGTCAACGTTGCTGACCGCGTAATCCGCACCGGGATAATTGTTGGTACCGTTGACATACGAGCCGTATATCTTGATGCCGTAGGGGTAGTTTTGCAGCCACATCTGCTGAGTGGTTATCGTGTTGTTCGAGATAACGGTATCAGCGTCGCTGTTCATATTGTCCAGCGCCCACTGGAAGCCGTTGACAGGCGGGAAGAAATGGCGGAAGCTCTCATCCGACATATAGTTGAAGGTTATGCCTGCCGCGCTGTCTGTGATCGTATTGCCGCTTATGGTGCAGTGCTTGTAGTTATACAGCACCATGCAGATGTTTGAGATACCCGTGAAGGTATTGTTCTCTATCGTGATGTTTGTATAGTAAACGCCCGGCACCGCGGAGTGCGAGCCGATACCGCGGGGGATGTCGGCGAAAGTATTGTTCCTGATTATGACGTTATTGCAGGCGGTATCGTCAAAGGGCGGAAAGCCCGTGAAGAGCTCATCGCAGTTCATGACGTCGAGCTGTATCGCTTCCTTGAGGAGAGCGCCCGTATAGCCGCTGAAATAGCAGCCCTCTATCGTAAGCCCCGAAACGCCGCCTATCTCCATGTGATGCCCGTTCTTGTTGTTGAGCACCTTCATGTTCCTGAGCACGACGTTGTTCGCGTGTGCAAGGCGCAGGTTCGAGAAAGTATAGGCGCTGCCGTAGTTGTCGGTATTGCCGTCCCATCTGCCGCCCTGAATGAGTATATTTGAAGCGCCGTCATAGCCGCCCGCGCCGCTGGCGTCGTTGTATATCATGCAGCCGCTGTCGAAGCATCTGACTATCGTGGCACCGTCATCGAGTATGAGCTGAGTATTGCTGCCTATATGCAGGCTCTGCGAGATATTGTAGGTACCCGACGGCACCTTTACGATACCGCACTTTGTTCCAGACGACTTTTTCGACGCCTGTGACAGAGCCTTCTGAATCGCAGAATAGCTGTCGCTGCCGCCCGACGGATCGGCCTTGCAGTCCTTCACCACATCTATCTCGAACGATGAGCCGTAAGACGGTATGCTCGCCCCGTAAGCTCCCGAACCGTTAGCCGCACTCGCATCCAGTGCGAAGCAGGAAGCCGCAGCGATAGACGCGGCAGCCGTCACCAGCAGTTTCTTTAAAAATGACAAATTACCCTTCCTCCGTTTTCCTTCCGATATTTTACACAAATCTCACCGCATTATTTTTTTCTTTCGGGGATGTTCCCACGTCCGGTGATACATTAACTATTATAACATATATAAAACGCCTTGTCAAACATTTTGCCGAATGTGAAAAAAATTTCACCTGATTTGCAAAAAAACTGTTGCAAAAGGGTCAATAATATGTTATAATAGTAGAGCAGACTACTTTTATCAGGAGGTTTTAATCATGGAAAGTCGCGAACAGTTTATTGAATCGAAAAAGAACAGCAGGATACAGCTCGGCATCATACCGGGGCATTTTGCAACCAACCACTCGCACGTTAATTACTACGTTGACATGACCTCGATAAAGACAGGTCTGAAAATGGCAAGAGAGACCGCAAAGGAGCTTGCCGCCGACTACAGCTCAAAGCAGGTAGATACCATCATCTGTCTTGAGGGCACCGAGATAATCGGCGCTTTCCTCGCGGAGCAGCTTGCTCAGACGGGCATCAACAACGGTCAGGACATTTCGCTCGTTACCCCCGAGCTGAACTCCAACAACCAGATGATCTTCCGCGACAACACCCAGAAGAAGATCTGGGGCAAGCAGGTGCTGGTGCTCGTGGCTTCGGCTTCGACAGGTAAGAGCATCAACCGCGCACTCGACTGCCTCCAGTACTACAACGGTCAGCTGATCGGCGTAGGCGCTATCTTCTCGGCTGTTGACAAGATCGGCGACGTTGAGATAAAGGCAGTTTTCCACGACGAGGATCTGCCCGAGTACGGCAACTATATGTCCAACGAATGCCCCATGTGCCGCAGCGGAAGAAAGGTCGATGCACTTATAAACAGCTTTGGCTACTCAAAACTGTGATCCAATAGTATATTAGTCCAAAAATACAGAAAATCAGTTAAAAAAGTCTTGACAGAACGTAATTATCCATGGTATAATTATGCTTGGGCTTTTTTAACCTGCCGCACAAGGTGGTGCATTCGCCCGCCTTGTGCGTTTTTTGTTAAGGAGTTGGTCTGTATCGGCAATTCTGCGGTGATAAAACAGGAAACGAAATATATAGCCGTATGGGAACTGATACTCTCGGCTGCCTTGCAGGCAGTGTTCCTCGTCATCGGGAAATGGGACTACAAGGTGCTGCTCGGCAACCTGTGGTCTGCGCCCTTCGCGGTGCTGAACTTTTACCTGATGTGCCGCACGGTAGAGAAAACGCTGCAAAAAGGCGAGTCGGACGAAAAGAACGCAAGGGACTACGCAAAACTTTCGCAGACGCTGAGGAGCTTCATGCTGCTGGGGGTCGCGGTGATAGGCGCGGTGGTGCCCGTCTTTTCGATATGGTCGGCTCTGCTGCCGCTGCTGTTCCCGAGGATAGCGGCTTATCTGAGGGTGTTCTTCACAAGGAATGAGGACACCGTGAATCGAGGTGAAACTCATGGAGAATAAAAGCAAAACGGCTGCCTTCAGAGCGGCGGACGTTCTGCTCATACTCATGATGATACTTCCGATAGTCGCGGGATGGGTGCTCAAGGCACTGTTCACCCCCGAGTCGGAAGGGATAGCGATAAAAGGTGCGCTCATTTACCTGAGCGTTCACGCACCGATACAGGACTTCGTCCTGACCGAGGCACAGGTGAACTCCTGGCTGGTTATGATATCGGTGACGGGTCTCTGCCTGTACCTTACCCACGGCATCCGCGCAAGGGTGGCTACAAAAAGGCAGTACATAGCCGAGTGGATAGTCGAAAAGGCTGAGGGTCTCATTAAGGAGAACATGGACGGCTACTTCGACGGGTTCGCGCCGTTCATCGCGGCGATGCTGGCACTTTCGGCATTTTCGAGCCTGCTGTCGCTGACGGGTCTGTTCGCGCCCACTTCCGACCTGAACGTCGTGGCAGGATGGGCGATACTCACGTTCGCGCTCATCACCTACTACAAGATGAAATGCGGACCTCTTGTTTACTGCAAGAGCTTCGGAGAACCCGTGGGCTTCCTCGCGCCGCTCAACATCATAAGCGAGTTCGCAACGCCCGTTTCGATGGCTTTCCGTCACTACGGAAACATCCTGTCGGGTTCGGTAATATCCGTACTCATAGCGGCAGGACTTCAGGGTCTTTCGTCGGCTGTGCTGGGACATCTGCCCGGATTCATCGGGGAGTTCCCGCTGTTCAGGATAGGTATCCCCGCCGTGCTTTCGATCTACTTCGATGTGTTCAGCGGACTTTTACAGGCGTACATCTTCGCGATGCTGACCATGCTTTATGTATCGGGAGCGTTCCCCGCGGATGAATACGCAAGAAGACATTCTGCAAAAACAGCAGAAAAATAATTCACGTCAAACCAACCAAACCATATGGAGGTAAGTAAAATGTTAGAGCTTGCAATAGGTATTATTTTAGGAGCTTGCGCACTTGGCGCAGGTACTGCTATGATCGCAGGTATCGGACCCGGTATCGGTGAAGGTAACGCAGTAGCAAAGGCCTGCGAGGCTATCGGCAGACAGCCCGAGTGCCGCGGTCAGGTCACCACTACCATGCTCATGGGCTGCGCAGTTGCAGAGACCACAGGTCTTTATGCGCTCGTTATCGCTATCCTGCTGATATTCGTAGCACCCGGCAGACTCGTGAACATACTCATGGAAAACGTAGGAAAGTAAGTGAGGAACTATGCAGTCATTAGACGTAATTTCCATCAACATATGGCAGATCGTCATATCGCTGTGCAATCTGGTGATACTGTTCCTTATCCTCAAAAAACTGCTGTTCAAGCCCGTTAAGGCTCTGCTCGCCGAGCGTGAGGCTATGGCGAACGCCGAGTACGAAAAGGCTAAGGACGCAAGAGCCGCCGCCGAAAAAGACCGCGACGAGTGGGACGAGAAGATGAAGTCCGCTGATGAAGAGGCTTCAAAGATCGTAAAGACCGCTTCGGAAAACGCGAAGATACTCGGCGAACGCATCGAGGCTGAGGCTAAGGACAGAGCAGAGCACATCGTGGCTTCCGCTAAGACTGAGGCTGACCTTGAATACAAGAAGGCTTCGGACAGCATAAGAGGCGAGATCGTGGACGTATCCTCGGCTATCGTCGAGAAGGTGCTCGAAAGCGAGATCGACAAGGATAAGCACCATGAGCTGATAAACTCCTTCCTCGATAAGATAGGAGCACAGAGCACATGAACGATACCGCGAAAGATTACGCAAGAGGTCTGTACATGATAGCCGCCGAGGAACGCCGCGAACGCGAATACCTCGACGAGCTCAGGGTAATAGCGCAGGCGTTCGACGAGAACCCGTCCTACCGCGCTATACTCTCCGCACCCTCGATACCCCTGTCGAAACGCTCTGAGCTTATCGACGAGGCGTTCGGGAAGGCGCTCTCGGTGAACACCGTCTCGTTCTTGCAGATACTTTGCAGAAGGGGCTATGTGTTCCTGTTCGAGCAGTGCTACGATGAGTTCAGGAAGATGTTCCTCGACTTCTCGAACACCGTCAGGGCAAGGGTCACAAGCGCAGTACCGCTTACAGAGACCGAGAAGATAAAGGTCTCCGACAAGCTGTTCGTGCTGACGGGTCAGACCGCTATGATACGCTACGAGGTAGACCCCTCGATACTCGGCGGTATCATTATCGAAACAGACGAACAGATCATTGACGGCAGCGTTCGCCGCCGCTTAAAAGAAATCAAGGAAGTGATCGACAAGTGAGGATAAAGCCTGAAGAGATCAGCAGCATCATAAAGGAGCAGATCAAGGCATACTCCGCTAAGGCTGAGATGCACGAGACAGGCACCGTTATACAGACGGGCGACGGTATCGCGACCATCTACGGACTCAGACAGTGCATGGCAAATGAGCTGCTGGAGTTCGAGGACGGAAGCTACGGCATCGCCCAGAACCTCGAGGACGAGACCGTTTCGGCGGCTATCCTCGCTAATGCCAGCAATATCAAGGAAGGCTCGGGCGTCCGCTGCACGGGCAGAGTTCTCTCTGTGCCTGCGGGCGAAGCACTGCTCGGACGAGTAGTCAACGCGCTGGGTATACCGATAGACGACAAGGGTATCATCGACACGAAGGAGACCCGCCCTATCGAGTCCCCTGCCCCGGGCATCATCGAGAGACAGTCGGTAAACGTGCCGCTGCACACCGGTATCAAGGCTATCGACAGTATGATACCCATCGGACGCGGACAGCGTGAGCTCATCATCGGCGACCGTCAGACAGGTAAGACCGAGATAGCTATCGACACCATCATCAATCAGAAAAACACGGGCGTTATCTGCATCTATGTTGCGATAGGTCAGAAGAACACCTCTATCGTTCAGCTCGCGAACCAGCTTGAAAGAGCGGGCGCGATGAAGAACACCGTTATCGTGGCGGCTTCCGCTTCGGAGAGTGCTCCGCTACAGTATATCGCGCCTTATTCGGGCTGCGCTATGGCTGAGTATTTCAGAGAGCAGGGCAAGGACGTGCTGATCGTTTACGATGATCTTTCAAAGCACGCGGTGGCTTACAGAGCACTTTCTCTGCTTATCCGCCGTCCGCCCGGACGTGAGGCTTACCCCGGCGACGTATTCTATCTGCACTCCAGACTGCTCGAAAGGGCTGCCTGCGTTGCGAAGGAGTACGGCGGCGGCTCCATCACCGCTCTGCCTATCGTTGAAACACAGGCAGGCGACGTTTCGGCTTACATCCCGACAAACGTCATCTCCATCACCGACGGACAGATATTCCTTGAAACGGAACTGTTCCACTCGGGCGTTATACCTGCTATCAACCCCGGTATCTCGGTAAGCCGTGTCGGCGGTTCGGCACAGCTCAAAGCCATGAAGAAGGTCTCGGGTACTCTTAAACTGCTGTATTCGCAGTACAGAGAGTTACAGTCTTTCGCACAGTACGGCTCCGACCTTGACGCCGATACAAAAGCGCGTCTTGCACTGGGTGACAGGATCGTGGCGGTGCTCAAACAGGGCAGAAATGCGCCTGTTCGTCCCGGCTGTCAGATAGCTATCGTGTACGCTGTCATCAACGGCTACCTCAACGATGTGCCCGTTGACGGCGTTGCGGAATACGAGCAGCAGCTTTACGCGGTGCTCGAAGGCAAATATCTGCCGCTTCTCCAGAGACTTGAGAGCGGTTACTACGAGAACGAGGACATCGAAGAGATGAAAAAGGCGCTTGCCGAAGTGACGAGGTGATCGCGTGGGAGCAGACATCAAAAAGCTCAAGGGCAGGATAAGGAGCATCGACTCCACGCTGCATCTTACAAAAGCGATGGGTCTGGTCGCGTCCTCGAAGATACGCAAGGCGAATGAGGCGATGGACGCCGCGAAGGAGTACTCGAACGGTGCTCACGCGATAATCTCACGGCTGGCGGCTGAACCTGCCTGCCGTAAGAACCCCTATCTGCGTCAGCCCGAAAAAAGCGAGGGCGGCAGAGAAAAGCTCATCGTCATCGCGGGCGACAGAGGACTTGCAGGCGGCTACAACGCAGGCATTTTCCGCACTCTGCGCGACTATCCGAACAAGGATATCGCCGAGATAATACCTGTCGGGAAGAAATCCTGCGACAGGCTCGGAGACGGGTTCATGTCGGCGGAAACGTTCAGCTATGAAGAGGCTCACGGACTTGCGGTAAGGCTCTGCGAAGAGTTTGTCGCAGGTGAGTTCGACAGGCTGACGATAATCTGCACCGAGTACGTTTCGATGATGAGTCAGGTGCCGAGAGCGGTGGAGGTGTTCCCCATCACCGCGGACGGCAGCGCGGAAAAGTCGGAAGCGTGCATAGTTTTTGAGCCGAGCGAGGACGAGGTTTTAAGGTCGTTCGTGCCCGACTACATCACAGGGCTGATAATCGCCTGCGTGCGCGAGAGTTTTGCTTCGGAAGTGTCCGCACGAAGAGTCGCGATGGACTCCGCAGGCAAGAACGCAAAGCAGATGATAGACGACCTACAGCTCGAATACAACCGCGCAAGACAGTCGATGATAACTCAGGAGATCACCGAGATCGTCGCAGGCGCAGGCGCAAACTGATCCTTTGCACGCCCCGAACCCACGGTGTATCGCCGTAAACGATGATTTACCGTGCTGACTGCGAAAATTACTGGGGAAAACCTTTCTGAAGAAAGGTTCTTCCCCAGACCCCTTTCCAAAGACTTTTAATATTTTGGGCAGGGGTATCATTCTGACAAAAAAAGCACAGAATGATGAGTTTTGCAGTTCTTTTAGAAAAGAGATACCCCCTGCCCAAAAAATCAGAAGTTTTAGGAAGGGGGCTTGGGGGAGAACCCTTTTTCAAAAGGGGTTCCCCCAATAGTCTCCGCAGACAGCACGGTAGATTATTATTTGCAGCAATACATATCGGAGTCTGGGGCTTGCAGGCAACATATAATAGAAAATGAAAGGCGGTTACTTATTAATGAGTGACATCAAGGAAAACACCGCTGCTCCCGAGGAGACCGAAGAGCTCTCGCAGGAGCAGATCAGCGAATACAAGAGAATACGCATGGAGAAGCTCGACGCGCTCAAGGCTGAGGGCTGCGACCCGTTCGAGATCACAAAGTTCGACGTGACCGCAAGCTGTGCTGAGGCCAAGGCAAAGTATGAGGCTGTAGAGGCCGAGTGCAAGGCTCAGACCGGCGAGGACGCCGAGGCTCTGGCAGCTCTGCTGGAAAAAAAGCGCGAGCTTTGCAGAGTCAGCATCGCGGGCAGAGTTATGTCCAAGAGAATGATGGGCAAGGCGAGCTTTATGGATCTGCGCGACAAGAGCGGCAAGGTACAGCTCTACGTCCGCATGAACGAAGTCGGCAAGGAGAGCTTCGACCGCTACGTGAAGAAGGGCGACATCGGCGATATCGTCGGCGTTACGGGCTTTGTTTTCCGCACCAGAATGGGCGAGATCTCCGTTCACGCTGAGAGCTTCACACTGCTCTCGAAGAACCTCCAGCCCCTGCCCGAGAAGTGGCACGGTCTGAAGGATCAGGACACCAGATACAGACAGCGCTACACCGACCTCATCTGCAACCCCGAGGTAATGGACACCTTCATCAAGCGTTCCAAGATGATCTCGGCTATCAGACGTTTCCTTGACGACAAGGGCTTCATGGAAGTCGAGACCCCGATGCTCGTTTCCAATGCAGGCGGCGCGGCTGCAAGACCTTTCGAGACACATTACAACGCTCTCGACGAGGACGTCAAGCTCAGGATCAGCCTTGAGCTGTACTTAAAGAGACTGATCGTCGGCGGACTTGAGAGAGTTTACGAGATCGGCAGAGTTTTCAGAAACGAGGGTGTTGACGCACGTCACAACCCCGAGTTCACACTGATGGAGCTGTATCAGGCTTACACCGACTACCACGGCATGATGGAGCTGACCGAGGAGATGTTCAGACATCTCGCCCTCGAAGTATGCGGCACCACCGAGATACCCTACGGCGACCACATGATCGACCTGGGCAAGCCTTTCGCAAAGATGACCATGATCGAGGCTGTAAAGCAGTACAGCGGCGTTGATTTCTCGGAGATACACACTGTTGAAGCGGCTCGCGAAGCGGCCAAGGCTCACCACGTTGAGTTCGAGGAGCGTCACAAGCGCGGCGATATTCTCAACCTGTTCTTCGAGCAGTTCGTTGAGGAGCACCTCATCCAGCCGACCTTCATCACCGATCACCCCATTGAGATCAGCCCTCTGACCAAGAAGAAACCCGGACATCCCGACACTGTTGAGCGTTTCGAGCTGTTCATCAACACCTGGGAGATGTGCAACGCCTACTCCGAGCTGAACGACCCTGTCGATCAGCGCGAGCGTTTCAAGGCTCAGGAAGAGGCTCTCAGCCAGGGCGACGAGGAAGCGAACCGCACCGACGAGGACTTCCTGCGCGCTCTCGAGATCGGTATGCCTCCTACAGGCGGTATCGGCTACGGTCTTGACAGACTGGCAATGCTGCTGACGAATTCGCCTGCTATCAGGGATGTGCTGCTGTTCCCGACGATGAAGTCGATTGACTGAAAAACGCTGTAATAGCGTAGGGTTCGAGGTCGCTAAGGCGGTTTTTACGACCAACTTACGACCGAATTGTTGAGGACACGTTTGATATGAAATAATTGATCCCGAAGCTGACTTTTGCGGTTAGTTTCGGGATTAATTATCTATTCCTAAAAGAATAACAGCGGCATAGCCCGTCGAAAGAAAGGAATAAACATCATGAAAAAACAGATCGTATGCTGCACGACAGCAATCTTACTCGCAGCGGGAGGGCTTGGCACTCTTCCCGCCGGAACACTCGGTACGGCTATCGCGGCGAGTGCAGCGGCTTATGAGGATTTTGAATACTCGGTCGATGGCGATACCGTTACCATAACAGAATATAAAGGCAAGGGCGGAGATGTTGTCATACCTTCGGAGATCGACGGAAAGAAGGTCACGGCTATCGGCGAATTTGCATTTGAAGGCTCAGACCTGACAAGCGTGACTATCCCCGACACCGTGACTTCTATCGGCTGGGAGGCGTTCAGGTATTGCGGAAGCCTGAAAAACGTGACTATCCCCGATAGTGTGACAGATTTCGGCTGGGAGGCATTCAAAGGGTGCAGCAGCCTGAAAAGCGTAACTCTCCCCGATAGTGTGAAGACTATAAGCACCGAAATGTTCATGGACTGCCGCAGTCTGGAAAGCGTGACTGTCTCCGACAGTGTGACGACTATCGAAAATGAAGCATTCGCGGGCTGCGACAGCCTGAAAAGCGTAACTATCGGAAAAGGTGTGAACAACCTTGCTGTTGACGCTTTTCATGGGTGTTCAAACCTGACCGATATAAAGGTAGACAAAAGCAATACAACGTACTGCTCCGTTGACGGCGTGATATACAGCAAGGATATTACGGCTTTGATACTTTGTCCTGCAGGAAAGACAAGCATAACTATCCCCGACAGCGTGAAGAACATCGGCAGCAGTTCTTTTTCGGGCTCGGCTCTGACAAGCATAGATATCCCCGACGGTGTGACAAGAATAGATTCTTATGCTTTTAAAAATTCCCAAAATCTGAAAAACGTGAATATTCCCGAAAGTGTGACCGATATTGGTGAAGAGGCGTTCTGTGACTGCACTTCCCTCAGGAGCGTGACCCTGCCCTCTTCTATCAAAAACATCGGAGAATACGCGCTGGGATATGTAACAGAAACATACGATTGCGAAGATCGTTATTTTCTCAGCGAAGACTTCGTTCTTTACTGCCACCCCGGTGCGGGCAAGAAGTATGCAAAGAAGAACAAGATCAGGCTGACAGACGGCGATACCTCGGTGCCCTCTGACAACCCCGAGACCGGAGCCGGAGCCCCCCTCGGAGCGCTTGCATTTGCGACTGCTGCAAGCCTTACGGCTCTTGAAATGATCGCCGGGAAGCGGAAGAACAAGACCGACTAGTTATCCATAATTTATATATCTATATACTTGTCCGAAACCTTTTTCAACTCCTCAGCGAAACCCTTCCTGATATCCTTCGGCGAGACTATTTCCAATCCATCTCCATAGCGCATCACCCACAGATAGAATTGCCTGTTTATTCCGCAGCTTGCGCGGACTATCGCGTATTCGGGATCATCAAAATCCTCCCGGGAGCTGACGGTGTCCCCTAGCTGCTCTATCATTTCATCAAGAAGATAGCGCTTTATCTTGAAAGTAACAGTCTCAAAACGTTCAGGAGGGAAAACATCGACTACAAAGCCCTGCGGTTTTTCTTCCGCTGGGTGCTTAACGCTGCTGACCTCGCCGCCCTTGATGTTCTTCATGCGGTCGATGCGGTAGGTGCGGAACTGCTCTGTTTCCTCGTTAAAGCATCGAAGATAGAACCTCTCATTCATATAGATCACCTTGACAGGCAGCATATTCCGGCGTTTGTCGTAGTATGTCACCTGCTGGTGTGTGTCGAATTTACCGTAGCTGAAATTGATCCTGCGTTTTTCGGAGATCAGCTTGTGTATCTTATCAAGGTTTCCTAGAAGGTCACGAGACACTCTTCCCGCCTCGTTCAGCTCGATTCGGCTAATGAGCTGTCTTATCTCCGTTTCGGAGCACATACTTTCAAACTTTTTGATAAGCTCCTGCTTCTGCTTTGCAGAGAGATACTTGTTGATGGAAACAGAATCAACGAGAAAACGCAGTTCACCTATCGTAAAGCTTTTGCCTGTCATATGATAGTATGCGGTGTTGTGAGCACCGATAGTTTTAGTTATCTGATAGCCCGCAGTTTCAAGCCGTTCTATATCACGTCGGACGGTAAGTGCTGACACATCATACATTCCTGCGCTGTTCGCAAGGTGATCTCTGATATTGCTGATCGTTACGCCATGCTCCTCGTCCGTTTCTCGGGTGAGGTAATTCAGTATATGTATTATCCGCTCGCGATCCATAGCTACCTCCCGACAAAAAAAGAAATAACAACTACGATATTATTATATCATAAAATCCCGTCGAAAGCAATACTGAGACAGCTTCATTTTCAATTCTCCCGTACTAATCCCACGAAAACAAAGCTTTTATAGCGTTTACTGTAATCATATCCGATCTTTCTCATTTGATGGTATATAGGCAATTTTATTATTCTGTTGTATTCCATTCCCTCATACAGGTTTGATTTCATCAATAATTTCTCGATCTCAGAACTTTGATCGTATGTATCTTCATCATCTTGCATACTCTCAGACCCTTTCCAGGGGATAATTCCGCGAGTATCAAAGAAGGGTATTTTTCCGAAACTTTCATAACACAATTTCGCTGATTCTGTATTATCTCCGGGAAACAAGTAACCGCCGCAGACCTCGCATTTAATAACAAGATGCTTTTCAGAATCGACCCATAAATAAGAATCAACATCGTCATCGACCGTTGGATTACCATATACATGAGCTTTCACTGGAGTATTAATAGTGCGGCAGGATATTTTTCTGCCGCATATCGTGCAGTAAGACACTAGATCATACGAACCGGCATCGCAGCAAGTCGCTTTTTTAACATTTTCACATCTGATCTCAACAGTATGTTGGTGCTGTAATGTAGGTGACCATAACGATTCAGCTCCTTTCTCAGCTTCGTTACGTCTATTATAGCATATTAGATATTCAATTTTTGTATAACTACACATTCTTTTCATGGATATGACGGATACGGAGAAACAAATTAAAATATCATTCCATAAAATCACCTCTTTAAACAATCATTATGTGTGTACAGATGTAACTGATAATTATTCCATTGATAAACTGAACACAAATGTTCGTATATTCTATCTAAAGCAACCTGTATACTATTTATATCTGATTTTATGTTATCTGTTTTATAACAAATATCTAATTCCAATCTATGGACTAATGAATGTCGTTTTTCTAGTACCCTATCTATCGTTTGAAATAAAGTCTCCTTTCGTCTATGGTATGGAATTGATAATACACCTTTAATGTCTATTTTGGTGTTGATTTCTCTAAAATAATGGTCAATTTTCCTTATTTAGATAATGCAACTGCCCCTTCAATTGTAAGTTTTCCTTCCGCGACTTCAAAGAGGTCATTTTTATTGAAATTTGCACTTGTAATTATTTTCTCTTTTTTGTCAGAATACTTAATCAATGCAATGTAAAATTCCCTAAAATAGTTTTCAATTATAGAACTTAGATATGTAGTTGAAAGATTAGATAAAAGAGTTGAACTACTTGGAATTCCAAAAGATTCAATTAACTCATCGTAATCATGCTCTTGATTTACTTTACATAACAAAAACAATAATTCGTTAAACCGATTTGAAAGTCGTTCATGAGCTGAATAGCACCCGCGTTCAGAAGGAGTAGAGTTATCAGGTTTGTTTTCATAATATCTATTTCTTCCATTATCTGAAATAAAATATCCGCCAAAGTGTTTTTTTATTTTCCTTATAGTAGTATTTAGAAATTCCAAATCATAGAAATTGCAATATATTGGAGTACTAGAATATATTAAAATGTTTTCTTCTTCACTTGAAATCTGAAGGTGTACACCATAAAGGATTTGTAATCTTCATCTTTAATGAAATAATATTCATTACCCTTTCCACGATATCCTAGTTCTTTTATAAATTCGATTATCAATTTCTTAGAAATATCATGGGGCAAATAATTAGTTGCAACATATCCCAAATTAATCACCTATTTATTTTTTTATATTTTCATTCTGATTATTCTATGTTAAAAATCTATAGTGAGAATCTTTGTTTTAGTTTATATTATTATTGATATCATATTTTTAATAACTGAAATAATGCATTTTGTAGTTGGCTGGAGTAAATCAACCCCAGCCAACGTTCCAAAAAAATGAAAATCATGTATAGCGCATTAGACGCAAAGAAGTTTTGAGTTATAATTTAAAGGTTGCGCAGACACGCTCTACGCAGCCTTTTTCTTTTTACGTTTTTTTCCGTCAAATGTTGCCGAAGCACAAGCGATTCCGAATCTGAAATAAATGTCGATCTGTTGTGTGCGATGACCACTCGACTTGTCTGGTGCGTGGACTTCGATACGCTCAACAAGCTCGTGCATCTGTTCGGGGGTAATATCCGTGAGATGTTCATATCGGCTTACTATCTCCATGAAGCGGTTGATGTCGCTGTTCTCCTGCTCTTTGGTTTCAACCAATTTCTGTAATTCGGTAACACTTGCTTTCAGTTCTTTCTGCTCGGATTCATAGCTTTTGGACATCATCTCAAAACGTTCGTCACTGATCTTGCCAGAAACGTTATCCTCATAAAGTCTTGTGAACAGCTTGTCAAGCTCGGCTATACGCTTCTCGGACTTGGCTATAGTCTTTTTGGCTTGCTTGACTTCTTCGGTATGGTTATCGCCTGTCTGCTTGGTAAGCATTTCAACGTATTTATCCTTGTTTCCGTGAATGTATTCAAGCATTTTATTGATCTCGTTCAGCAGCAGTTCTTTCAGGACGCAGGTGCGAATAAAATGTGCCGAGCATTCATTGAACCCCTTGGAATATGTACTGCATTTCATGTGTTCCTGCTCTTTTTTCTTTGTACTCGACCTGTGCAGGTACATTGGCTTGCCGCAGTCGGCACAGAAGACCATTCCTGAAAAAGCATTGATCTCTTTACAGCGTTGAGGCTTTTTCCTGCGCTGACGAAGCTGTTGCACAAGATCAAAATCGTTTTGAGAAATAATCGCAGGGTGGGTATTCTCGAAAATAACCCATTCTTCTTTCGGATTGTAAATGACCTTTTTTTGCTTGTAGGACTTTCTTCTGCACTTGAAATTCACAGTGTGTCCGAGATATTCTTGCTTTTTCAGAATACTAACGATAGTCTGCTCACGCCAAATGTAAGTATATTCGGAGCAATTATTGTTCGCTTTTCCGCTCATTTTAGCGAGATGTTCCGAGGGTATCAGAATGCTTTCGGCTGTAAGTCGCCTTGCGATTTCGACGGGACCGCAGCCCTCGATACACATCTTAAATATGCGGCGTACCACTGTTGCGGCTTCTTCGTCGATCTCCCACACGTTTTTATCCTGCTCGGATTTTTTGTAACCGTAGGGTGGCTTTGATGAAAGCGGCTTACCGGACATTCCTTTCGCTTTGAACACCGCCTTGATTTTTTTGCTGCAATCACGGGCGTAAAAATCATTAAAGACGTTTCGGAATACCATCATCTCATTGTCGGCTTTAAGCGTATCGACATTATCATTGACCGCAATATATCTCACATTAAATTCCGGGAAAATCATTTCGATATACTGACCCGTCATTAAATAAACTCGCCCCAGCCTGCTGAGGTCTTTGGTAATGACTGTCCCGATCTTCCCGTCCTGCATATCCCTGACCAATCGCTGAAAGTCGGGTCTGTTGAAGTTCGTACCGCTCCAGCCGTCGTCAACATATATTTCAATGTTGCGGAAACCGTTCTTCTTAGCATAATCCATGAGAATATTTTTCTGGTTGGTGATACTGTTGCTCTCACCCTGTTGACGTGCGCAGCTAAGTCCATCATCATCGTTACTGAGCCTGCAATATAGTGCTGTTATCTTGTCTGTCATAATTTCCTCTCTTTCCGACAAGTACAGCGGATCATAAATACATCATATCACATAAAAATGAATAATTCATCACTTTAAAGCAATAATCGTGTAAATGATCCGCTGACCGTTGAAATATCCAGTTATCTTTTTATGCTGCACCAGAGTCCTTCAACATCAGTCGCCTGATAACATCATCAAGAGTTTCGTCACGGTCAAAGTTGAAATGAAGCTCAACTGTATAGGTGGTGTGACCGATTTTATACTCGGACACAAACGTATCCCCCTCGTTATTATTCACTTTTGGTTCCATACTTTTGTTCAATATCATTCCTCCGATTTCTCTAAAAAATTAATATACCCTACTATAATTTTAAATCAAACTTTATATAAAGGGCTGTGTAATTTTGCAGATGTGTATATTTGTATGACAGACGCAACAAGACGGTATTTTTTTGATTACTTTTTCGTGATAGGTATATCATTCGGAAACTGTTTTGTAGTATCTACCTGCATTTAATTTCTCTTGAAATTTATATTTTGTAACAATCAACCTGCCCTATATACTACATTGGAAATGAAATATGATAATTCATAGGCAAAAGCAATATCAATTAATATGAGGGCTGTCATATTATATATTCTTATTTTTTGAAACAGATATGTATAGGTTAATATCATATTTCATCATAATATGGGCATATCCCATTAAAATATAAATATCTTTTTTACTCTTGATAACCTTGCCCTATACCACATTGTCATTAAGAATATGTCTTCACCCACATTGAGCACCTGCTTTAGCGACTTTGCAGAACACGATATAACAGTCTTATCCCCCCGAAAGATCATTAACGACCGTACAGCGTCCAAAGCTGCCGACCCTCACTTCCTCGCCCTCGGACAGAAGCTGCCGAAGCACGTCCATCACCGAATTTATGCAGATATATGTCGGCTATTCCGAGATACCCATGTGGATTTCAAGTTCCTTTTATAATATATCATTATCCGTTAGGTATGCTTATTTCGTGTAACATTTTTGGTGATTGATATATCTCCCCTTATATTATCCTGCGACACTTTTTCGGTTGCTCTATTGCTCTTCACCATGTAAATCCTTCCCTATTTCTCGGCAGATATAGATATGCTCTCATTAGACAGTTTCATATAATATATCACATTTAAATTATCCCTCGATATATTTATATCATTTTTTCTTCACAAACAAGTGGCGGTTGATATATAATCGTTATAAAAAACTGTCTGAAAAAATATTCGGTGCAAATATATCTACATGAGATGGTCGGCGTTTATTTTATCATCACCCACGATAAACGATATATTTTTTTGCGTCAAAATATCCGAGCAGCATTTTGTTCAGTTCAGCTTTTTATGCTCATTTGTCAGAAGCAGTCAATTATGATTGTCGGCAACGAAAATGTAAAAGATATACATTAACATTTCGCTTACCTTGTTATGAAAACTCACATTTCGTCACCCCTCTTTACGACAGTAAGCAGTACAGCCGTGAAAAAGCCGATAGTCTCGCCGATCATCATTCCGATAATAAATCTAAACATTTCAAAGTCCTCCATTTTCATAATCATTTTTTACAGGTTCTCCGGCTGATAGTGTCCAATATATCCAGTCGGATTTTTATTGCAAATTATTGCCCCCACCCATTTCATAGATCACACATTTATGTTCAAATATACCGTAGAGCTGCTAATTGAGATAATTGTTGACATATCCGCAATTACGGATACTCTTAATATATCGCTCATATAAAATGTTGATAGAACATCGGGGGGATATATTTTCTCTAAAAGAATCAGAACGTCGATATACACCGAAATCATTTACCCCATATTTTTGAGCCAGCGGTATATATCGTTCATTTCCTTTAGGTATGAGTTGACCGGAGTGGCAAGCTCCGTAACAATCAACCATACCCCGAAGTTGTGACTGATCTTTTTTGCGGCTTCAATGTTCGATACCCCATAGAGTTTCTCAATGAAGTCTGTGTGGTCTCCGTGTGCACCGCACCCGAAACAGTGGCAATGATCTTCATAGACTTTAAAGGAAGAGTTGCGTTCATTGTGAAGTGGGCAGCAGGCAAATCCGCCCCGGTCAACATCAAGACCGTAGTATCTAACAAGATCTTTCAGATCGACCCTATCCTTTATGTCCTGAAAAATATTTTGTCTCATATCAGCTCCCTTAACATTCTGTATTTGATAGGGGCAGATAAAACAGGCAAAGCCCGGTAACTTTTCAGCGATAAAATATCACCGGCGTATCTGCCCCTCTCATAAGTTAGGGGTCGGGAAGCCGTTTTTTTGAGGTCTGAAAGGCGAGTTCTTGAAAATTTCGTATGATTGCACAAATGCAGGTCGGTGCAGATTTGGATAGTGTGGTTATTTTCACGATTTTGTTGTGGGTGACGTAAAAGATCCTGTCTGCCAACCCCTAACTTATGAAAGGGGTAAAAAAGTCCGGCTGCATACGCAGCGAGGAAATATGTGCAGGGGTACGATATATATGCTGAAAAAATGGATTTTCGTGATCCATATATTTTTTAAGCGCATACATCCAGCAAGTACAGAAAGAGCCGTATTCTTTGGCTCTTTCTTCCAAATCGCAGGCGTACCCCCTGCAATTTGGCTGTTAAGGGAACCCGTCACCCTTAACCCTTGCCCCCTATCGGGAAGCAACAAATATTTTCATTGAAATGAAAGGAGTCATGAATTATGGCAAGAATATATAAGCAGGTACACCGCAAGGAGATAGACTTTTCACTTGAAGAATGGGCGGAGGTAGAACGCAGGGCTGCCGTCTGTCACACGAAAACAGGAACGTATATAAGGTACATAGCCGTTCACGGCGAGATGAAGGTCTACGATATGGAAAAGATAGTCCCCCTCCTGAACGGCATGAGAATAATTTCCAACAATATCAACCAGATCGCTAAAAAGGCAAATGAAACGAACAACATCTACGCAGGGGACGTAGAAAAATTGAAAGAAGAGGTGTCACAGTTATTCCATACGTTAAGTCAAAATCCATTCACGGAACGGTGAACAAAAGCATAGCCTACATACTAAACCCCGAAAAAACCGAGGACATGGTACTTGCGACCTCCATAAATTGTACGACGGACGCACAGGACGCATATTTGCAGATGAAGATGATCTACGAGTATTACGCACGCCGCAGCTATGATGAACCTATCAATAAAGAGGGAAAAACTCCGGTCAAGGCAATTCACTACATCATGAGTTTTGCCGACTCGGAAAATGTTACGCCCGAATACGCTCAGAAGGTAGCTATGGCTTTTGTGAGAAATACTTTCGGTGACGATGCACAGGCGGTCATCGCTACGCACACCAACACTTCGCACACACATTGTCATATCATCCTCAATTCTTACTCAATTTCCGGGCGCAAGTATAACGACAACCGTGCAACTTTGCGTTACGTTCGTGAACACGCAAACGGGGTATGTAGGGCATTAGGCATTACTCCTGCACTTAACTTTGAGGGTAAGGGGCGGTCTATGCAGTATAACGAATGGAAGCATAAAAAGAATGATACATCGTGGAAACAGCAGATCAGAGAGGAAATCGACAAGCTGATACCTACTGTCAATTCGCTTGATGAACTGTTGCAGGATCTTGAAGTGCTGGGCTATGAGATGAAGCGTGGAAAGTATATCTCCGTTAAAGCACCGGGGCAGATACACTTTGTCAGAACTAAAACGCTTGGAGAGGAGTACACCGAAGAAAGCCTTGTCACACGCATACAGTATCGTGAAGTGGGTGAGGGTACTGCACCTTCGCATGACAGCGACGCAGAATTGAGGGCAGCCTATGCATCTGTAATCGGAGATGTTCGTATGCTTGCAGACCAGCACAGAAAAGTGCCGAGAAAGCAAAACAGTGAATTGCCATACTCAGCCGATAACGACCTTGATGTTTACAAGCTGTCAGCACAGATGTCCGTCATGAACAAGGAAAATATTCATTCGCTCAGTGATCTGGAGTACAAGGCTAAGGAGCAGAAAACTCTGTCTGAAAAATATAAGGCTGAGATAAATCAGCACATCATGGAGTACAATAAAATGATGAGCCTGCTGGAACAGTCGGAAACTTATTACTCGCTTGCGAAGAAGCCCGAGCTGTCAGCCGCGGAGCAAAGCAAGATGTCTGTTTGCAGGCTGGCTATGCAAAATAACGGTCTGCTAACGATGTCAGATGTTGATACCCTCCGAGAACGTGCCGCGATTTCAGGCAGAAAAATAGCAGCCCTCAAGAAAAAACTTGAAGGCTGCAAGCAGTGGTATGATGTGTACCGAGATATTTTGGAGACTTATGATCGGTTGTCGAAACGTGATTATGTCGCAGAACTCGTTGAGGAAGAACGTCAGCGTAAGGAGCAGGAAGCGAGGAAAAAGCGTAAGAAACGATGACAAACAAAAATGGGGACAGCTGCCGAACCGTCCCCGATATTATCATACTTATTATTTCATGACCTTCATAAAAAACCACGTCAGAAGTGCCGAAGCTGCTATCTCCAGCAGAAGTTTGTGTATCTCTTTCCCGTCCCATTGAGGGTCTACGCTCCATACTTTGGGTTCTTTTCCGGTCTGCGCTCTAAGCCAAATACCGAACAGCTTTGTTTTGGTGAACAAACACCAGTCCAGTACGACGGCATCAAAAATCGACACCATCCAAAATAAGATCAGAAAGCGCAGACTTAGTTGCCAAAAGTTCATTCCTGAGGTCACGCCCTGCCTTCCGACTGTTATGATAGTCCACACAAAAAGACCGCCGGTTATAACTATAAGCACCGTCAGACGGACAGCGCTTTTGTGGGTGAACTTTCTGTCGATACCCGATTCTTCAAGAATATTTTTGGCATAGGGTGTCATGAACCAATATGCTTCCTGCGGAGCGAGAAATGCCCCTATTACGCAGAATGCTGTGAGAAGAACAATTCCGACCAATCCGTATACAAAACTTAGCAGCATTTTTAGCCCCCCTTTCCATGTTATGCAAAACCACGCAAATAGTTATACGCAGCTAACCCACATTCAGATTATATCAGACAATGCCGAAAAAGTCAAGCCCTGCGTTTCTTTTCATCATATCTTCATTGAACCTCATTTTGCCGAATGCAAGGAGCTTCTCGACGAACTGTACGCCGATCAAAGCGCTACCGTAATTCGGTATTTATGCAAGCTGCGCACCACTCTGATGCAGAAATTCAAGAAAACCGACACCGCTATGCGCTACGATCTGAAAAACCTGCACAACCTGGAATGGTACGATCACGACAACATAAAACAACTTGAAAAATGGGGCTTTACGATAATTCAGGCGAATTACCGTTCCGAAAAATATATGTCTGATCTCACAAAGCTTATAAACGAAAATATTGATAAGTGCTCACACCTGTTTTACGATTGGGTGAACTGGGATTATATCCGAGATATGTTCTACATACCAAAGTACCAGCGCCCGCAGGTGCTTCGGGACGAGTTTGCAAAGTATATGGCGAACATAGAACATTACCCGTTTCAAATGTTTATACATTGAACACCGGAAGATCGGGGAATCATAATTTACACCGACAGAAAATTTCTAAAATTAGTTTATGAGCAGCACGGCGATATTTTTTCCGACTACACGAAATACCGTGATGCCGATGACGATACCAGAAACAATATTTATAATTTTATCGACAGTTCAGCCAAGACCGCAATTGCTGTTGACTGTGAAAATTCCAACCCATTCAAACTGTACAGTGTTCTGAAAGGCTTAAATCAAGAAGAACTTGCCAGGATCGAAAAAATCACGCTCTATGATGATCCGAACACTACAACAGGCTGGGACTGGCTGTCGAAATTCACGCAGATACCTGTTGAGCATATTGAGATTGACCGAGTGACCGACAGGAAGTCGCTTGTAGACGTAAGAATGACCGCAAGCGTGGTCACTGACTTCTATCGGAACGGAGTGACTTCGTTTATCATCGTATCGAGCGATTCGGACTATTGGGGTTTGATCGAGAGCCTGCCCGATGCAACTTTCCTTGTGATGTATGAGTACGAAAAGTGCGGTTCAGCGATAAAGAACGCCCTTACGCAACACGGCATATACTACTGTTCGATAGACGATTTTTGTTCCGCCGGCACCGAGGATATGAAACGTGCGGTACTCTTTGCGGAGCTTGAAAAGCACCTGCCAACGCTCATAGGTGAGAACCCATTGGATCTTACCCATAAACTATATGAAGAATCAAGGGTAACAGCAACGAAAAAGGAAATGGAGAATTTCTGTAATCGGTATGTCAAGACCTTGAAACTGAAAATCGTTGAGGGGAAATTTGTGATCGAGATACAGAAATGATAAAACAGGGAGTGAAGTTACGCTCCCTGTTCTGTTTTGTGCGCTATGTTATGGGGGAATCGCTTGCGGAAGTCTTTTTTGCGGCGCATATCCAGACATTATCTAAAAGACTGGACTTTCAGCCTGTACTGCTTTATACTTATAATATAGCCATTACAAGGAGGTCAACCTATGGACATTTTGAAAGATATGGTGGAACACATACGCTTGGACTTTGACCGTACTCTGTTGGTCGATGAAAAATACACCAGTGCAGAAGAATGATTGCACTGCTTCATTGAAAATGAGCTGCCACCTGAGAAATCGCATGAAATGGACTCGCTCGTCAATGCCGTGACAAATGCCATGTTTCACGCTGCCATCTTGTACGGTATTAAGTATGGGGCAAGGCTCACGAAGGAATTGCTGGAATGATAAAAGCCACGCAGATCACAAGCGATTTGCGTGGATTTTGCTTTCTCTATCAATTATCTGCATCATTTTTGTATCTTATAACAGGGACTTGCTTTGTTTTCTTCCCGACCTTAACCTTAACAGACTCGCCCGAGATTAGTCTTGCGATCTTATCCTGCAATTCATCACCGCCGAGATTGACATAGGTTATCAGCGATTCGGCTGCTGTCGTTCTGCGCCAGTAGGAGCGCACTTTTTTTCTGTCTATTGCCTTCATCACGGAAAACGGATTATATATCGACTTTTCACTGCCGAAGGAATAACCGTCATACCATTTTTTGAACTCGAGGAAATTCATCAGTTTCTCATCACAAAGCTGCTTAACTTCATTTTCGGTAAAGCCTGAATATTCAGCAAAGTTTTGGATCAGTACGAGTTTGTAGGAAATAAACAAAGAATGAAAACGATTATTAACATAATCAACAAATTATTCACCAAACCGGTGAGTGTTTTTTCGTTTAAATTGTGTTATAATGAATTATAGGTAAATAAAATATGCATTTTTCACAATCTTGAAGTCTGGTGTAGTTTATTTTACATTCGGGTATCCCGGTGTAGTATATACGACGTTTGAGCAGAAGATTATCTATTGTACTTCTTTCTGGGCTGTGGTATGATATAGTCAAGGAAAACGAAGAACACCAACCGAAGACCGAAAGGAGTAATCACGATGGATAAGAAACCTAACTTTTTCGTACAGCTGCTCATCAACCTGTTTATGGGACTGATCGGAGCAAAGGAAGTTGATGATAACGGCTTTGTTATCGAAGAATAATTTAAGGAGGAACTTACCATGAGCGAAGAAATGAAGAAGAATGTCAGCGACGAAGAGCTGAACAGGGAGCAGATCGACGAAGTAGCAGGAGGCATCTTACCTCCTCCGTCACACATACCAACCTGCTCGAAATGCGGCTCACCGATGACCCGGGGTAACGGCGTGATGTATTATTGCCCTAACGGCTGTCCCGTCATTCCGCCTACCATTGTTATCGAAGAATAATTTAAGGAAGAACTTACCATGAGCGAAGAAATGAAGAAGAATGTCAGCGACGAAGAGCTGAACAAGGAACAGGGTTCACTGCTTAACAATTGATGGAAGATCATTGATAAAAAACATAATTTAATTAGGAGGAATTAAAAATGACAAACTTTAATGTACAGGCATTCATGGATTCACTTTCTGCGGAGATGCAGGAGAAGGTAAAGGCTTGCAAGACCGAAGAGGAGCTTGCGGTCCTGATCGAAGCTGAGGGTATCGACCTTACCGCTTTTGCGGAGAACGAAGAGGACATAGAGCTTACGCTGGAAGATCTGGATGGCGTAGGCGGAGGCAGGGGTTTCCTGCAGACTGCACTTGCATCGGTGATCATGTTCACAAGCGCGGGGGCTGCGGTTGCAAGCCCAACAGGCGGAACTATATTCAATGATACAGCGATCACTGCTTCGGCTGCCGACCCCGGCGTTATCGGTGAGATGGGTAACTATGATTTTGTCGACCCTATAGCTAAGCTCGCATACGATAAAGCAAGAGAATACGGTCTTGAATATCTTGACAAGGGACTGACCGAGCTGCTCAAGAACGTTCCCTTTGGCGATTCGATAAAGGATCTTATCAAAGATCAGCTCTTCTCGGTATTCGGTATCGAGGGTGAAAAGACCATTACCACCAAGGATCTGAGCGACAAGCTTGACAAGCTGGACGAGAAGATGGATGAGGCATTTGACAAGCAGACCAAGGAACTGATCGCAGCAATGAACCGCACTGCTGTAGTACAGAAATACAAGAGCGATATGGACACTCTTGTTGCTACGGCGGACGTTGCCGCTATCATTTCGGACAGTGAGGATGAAGACGATCTGTCCGAAGAGGATAAGCTTGTCAAGCTGGCAATGGTTGTCGGCAACAGTAACACTTGGTCAACAACAGGCAGCTTCATGCACGCTTACACAGCGGTCACCAACGATATGATTGGTAAATCCTATTCAAGCGACATGGATTTCTTTACTGCTCTTTATGAGGAACAGAAAGCAAACTATCAGTTCAGCGGTGAAGTGCTTGATGTTATAACGCCTTATATTCAGAAGATGATCCTTGATTATGCAAGATACACCACGATCCTGTTGGCAAGCCTTGACGCACAGGAGCAGCTTATCTATGGTGATTTTGATGCTTCAAAGATCACCGACAAGCAGCTCAAGCTTCAGTATGAATCGCTGATGAACGACCGTACAACTATCAAGAAAGCCAAGATAGTTGTCTCCAAGAATCTGTTCGGTTCCGAAGCCTTCACCAAAAACGGTATATCTATCTCCAAGGTCAGCTCGATAAAGCTTGGTTCCAATAACTATGACAATGTTTTCGTTCACCTGAATAAGCTTCTGAGCACGAACAGACTTATACATATCCCCACCGGCAGGGTGCTCAATCCGAATTTGCAGACGGAATCGGGCTATAGGCTTATTAACGGAGATAATAAAGAGACCGAGCAGTTCGGACTTGACGGTCTTGAAAGCTCATCGAAAGAAGAGTTTGAAAAGCGTATTACCGGACAGATAGGCAACTACTACAACCACAACTGCTTTAGTGCAAAACAGATGGAACAACTGTTTGAACACGTTGAAAAACAGATAGCTTCCGGAAAGTATTCAAGCGTAGTTGATTACTTAGATAAGATGGGATTCAATGTTGACCCCAGCTGGGAATCAACAGATGTCGGAAATAGTTGGTCCCCATCCTACGGCTGGTGGATTCCGACAGGCGGCGGTTATGATGAAAGAAATTATGGTTGGAGTTTTACCGAGACTCGGTATACATGCTGGATAGATGCTATAAATCTGTCAACCGGTAAGAAAGAAAGCATAAATTGGAGAAGTGTATATAACAACACGGGTCTTGTTGATTTGGTTTGCGGAGATAAAATTTGGTGTGGCGCAAATTACATCATGTTCCATGATGCATCAGAAATGACCACTCAGGAGGCAAATGCCGAGGTTGAGAAGAAACAGGCGGAAGCAATGAAAAAGTTTGGAGAAAAGATTAAACTGGCAGCAGCACTGGCAGATAACTACAACTTCTACTATGAGAAGTATCCCGACCTTCAGGCGGCATTCGGACATGACACAAGCAAGCTCGACGAGCATTTCAGAAACTACGGTATAAAAGAGGGCAGACAGTTCTCGAAGTATTTCGACCTTCAGTATTACCTTGACAACAACCCCGATGTTAAAGCAGCATTCGGCGGAGACTATGAAAAGACACTTAATCATTTCCTTGACTACGGCGTATATGAGGGAAGAAGTCCTTCACCGTTATATGATAGCAAGAGCTATGCAAAGGCTTATCCCGATCTCACGCCCTATGAGAGATTCGAGAACTTCCTGGCGAAGAATAATACTATAAATTCTGTTACTAATTTTATCAAATAACAATAAAACTGTAATCTAACGAACTACAAAGCTCCCGTACTGCGGTGCGGGGGCTTGTTCGGGGTATAAGGAAAAGAGGATAGAAAAATGTCAAAGAAAATAATCACTATACTAACTGCGGTAATGCTCGCCTGCTCGGTGCTGACTGCCTGCGGCTCATCGCAGGGCGATAACAGCACGTCAGAGAGCACAACAACTACCGCCGCAGCAACCGAAAAAGCGGAGAATACCACCACAACGACTGCCGAAGCTGAGGAAAGCAAGCCCGACACGGACAGCATATCGGAACAGGAGGACAGAGAAGCGGCTGCGCTGTCAACGCTTCCCGAGGGAGTAGAGCCGCTTACATGGGAACCGTCTCCGGAGAACCTTATCATCAAATCGGACGAAGCGAGGGAGCTTTACACAAGGATAAAAGCCGAGGACTATCCCACCCTTGACGAGTTGAAAAACAGCGAGGTTATTGGGCAGATAGACGCGCTTTCTGCGTACTACAAGGTGCTTTACGGCAATACTGCGGCTATCGACACCCCCGAGCGCAAGCAGTTGCGTGAGGAAATCAAGAAGGAATTTCTCGCCATAGGCTCTGCACGGACGGAGAGTGTTGACGAGGAAACTGGCAGGCATAAGTACGTCTATGACGGAGAGTTTTCAAAGGACTACAAAATGGAGCTTGTGCTCGGTCTGCCTGCGTCGGGTAAATCGTCGAGAGTAGTAGACCCCGACAGCGAGGAAATGAAAGCGTTTATCCTTGACTGTGACGTTATCAAGGAGCTTATCCCCGAATTTCAGGAGAGCTACGGTGCGGGCGCTGACGCCGTTCACATGGAGAGCATGGATATAATGGACAGTGCCGTACAGGAGTTCCTTTCGGGCGAGATGAAAGGCACTAACGTTATCCTGCCGCTGGTTGCTGACGACCTCGATAATCTCACAAAGAATTATATCAAACCATTTGAGGAAGCCGGCTACACCGTAACGGCGAAGTTCGTTGAGTGTGAGCCTAATGTCAGCGTTGCAAGAAACCTCATGCGTGAGCTTGAAACGGGCAGGATAATCAACAGCGGTGTGGTTATGTCCTTTGGCACTAAGCCGCTGGAGGTGTACAAGGAGCTTGCAGAAATGAAGAACACCGCAGGCGAGCCATACGGTCTGACCGAGCTTACCGAGGATACGGAGGAAGAAATTAAGGAAGCAGCATAAGCCAAAGGAGAGTGAAAAGCTCCCCGTGATGACCTGCGTCGGAACGGCTGTCGTTTTTATCTGGAGACAGTATCTTACAAAGATCACATTTCAGGTCTGGTTCGGCGAACACTGGGGAAATTTCATATCGGCATTTCTGCTGATAGGTCTTGCCGTCACGGTCTATCCGCTGATTATCATGAAAAGCGTGGGAAATGCAAGCAATAAAACTGCCGTTTCTGCTACTTGAATCGGGGGCTGACCGTCCGATCAGCCCCAACATCTTTATTATGAGGAGAAAACAAATGAGCGAAAAAAAGCCCGACCGCCGCACTCTGAAAACACGAAAGGCGATATGTGACGCATTTGCAGAACTTCTTTATGAAAAGGAACTGCATAAGATAACAGTGCAGGAAATATCCGATAAAGCCGATGTCAACCGTGTGACTTTTTACAATCATTATCTCGACGTTTACGATCTGTATGACAAGCTCGAAGCAGACGTGCTTGTTGAACTTGGACTGCTTATATTGCAGCTTGACGAAATGCGTTCTGAGGAGTTTTTTTCATGCCTTATCGGATATATTTCCGATAAGAGAAACATATTCAGAATGATATTCAGCCCTAACGGAACAAACCGCCTTCGGGATAAATTCGGCAGACTTATGGAGGGACTTTTCAGCAAGCTGACAGCCGAAAAGCTGGACAGTGACCTTTCGGATAATAGGATAGAATATTTCAGCTGCTACCGGGCACAGGGCTGTATATCAGTTATAGAGAAATGGGTGCTGGGCGGTCTGTCGGTGCCGAAGGAATTTATCATTAAAACGGCATCGGAGCTTGACAGCAATACCGAAAAGCTTATATGTAAGCGTTAAATATAAGGAGTTATTGTTATGAGAAAAAAGCTGACAGCAGAACAGCAGGGCAATACAGCAGGAAGAGATTACACATTTGCACCTGATGACCGTGTACTTTACGGTGGTGATATGCTGACGAAAAATGTTAAAATGAACAAAGTGGATGCTATTGTGAATGAGATAGGCGAAGTACCTGTCCTTGCTTTCGGCAACAGCTCTGGTGATTTTTCTATGGCGCAGTACACTGTTCAGAACGGCGGCAGGGCATATATGCTGCTCTGTGACGATACCGAAAGAGATCACGGCGACATAGACACCGCAAATGAGTTCGCAGAGAAGTGTTCAGCACTTGGCTTTGAAACTGTTTCTATGAAGAATGAATTTGACACGATATACGGCGATAATGTAAAGTGCGTTGAATATCAGCAGGAGAAATCAGCACCGGCAGCGTGACTGTCAAAACAACAAAACAGATAGTATTATAAAGGAGTAAATTAGAATGAAGAATACGAAAGTAATTATGACAATAGTCGCAGCAGCGGTGCTTATGGCAGGCTGTGGAAGTACATCGGAGAATGATTCATCGGAGGCAGCAACTACAACAACTGCTGTTACAGAAGCCGAAACCACCACCACAACAGCGGCAGAAGAAGCTGAACCGGAAACAGAGGAAGAAACCTCCGAAACGGAGGAGGATCCCTTTGGTGATGAATACTGGGAATCCACCGAGAGACTTATCCCCGTGACCTATGAGGGCGATTTTGAGTATGACGGCGTGACCTTTAAAACGCTTGCTGATGTGTTTACGGCAGCGGGTGACGATCCAAATGTGGGGTCGTCGGGGAATCAGTTCATCTGCGTTATTGAAAATGACAACATCTGCGCACGTTTTATTGCAAATATGCCTGCGGATATGACACAGCAGCTGTATGATCTTGACATTTTTGATGATGACTACAAGCAGAAGGAGCTTGACCTTGTAAAAGATCTGGAGATCGCAAGGGTAGACGATTTGAAGGCAGGCGTACCCGCACAGGAGGAGCTTGATAAATATAACGGCTTCACGGTAAGCGAGCTTGCAGACGCAGGCTTTGAAATGAGCGGCTGGTCTATTGTGGGAACAGAGGGCGAATTTACCTTTGACAACGGATATTATGAATACGCAGTGACCTTTAATGAGCCGCTTTCCGAAGATACAGATTACAACGAAACAGGAGCAACTGATGGTTTGACCGTAAAAAGCGTGACTTACTCTCAGCTTTCCTATAATGCATTCAACACAGACGATCTGTTTGAATAAGTGTAAAGGATTTTTTTATACTAAAAATCAACAGCCAATGCACTCTTTTTCCGGGCGCATTGGCTGTTGTTAATTATGATCATTCAGACCTCGTTTCCGTTTTTATCATAGCAATCAAGACAACCTCTTTCATCAAGAAACAGAGTGCATTTCCGACAAGTTTTACGTTTATATCTCGAATCGAGTTCATGCACTCCACCCTTCGGACAAAGCCCTTCGGCATTCCATATCCAGTAATCCGTCCATGTGAGATAGTAGCCATAAAGACAGCCCACAGACTTACCGTCGGGAGCAACCTCGCCGCCTGAAAGCAATCCCCCCGCAACGCTTTCAAGATCATTTATTGAAAGCTCGGAATCCTCCGTCTCTTTTCTGAAATCTTCAGCAGGGATATTATAACCCAGCTTTTTTGCCGCAACGGAAGCCATTTCGGGTGTGATCTCGCCATCAGTCATAAGCTCGTCAAGATTTTTAAGATACTGCTGTCGAAGCCCATTATCATTATTTATCCTATTTTTCAATCTGTTTATCTCCGTCATATAAATACCTCTCGTTACTGCCCTAAATCCAGCCGTTGCCGTTTAACAAGCTCGGCAAAATAGCCGTTTTTACTGATAAGCTGCTCATAGCTGCCCTCCTCGATGATACGTCCGCCGTCAAGCACCAAAATGCGGTCGCAATGTCGGATAGTCGAAAGTCTGTGTGCTATTACAATTCGTGTGCAGCCCATTTTGTCAAGCGCCTCGCTGACCTGCTTCTGCGTCTTGTTGTCAAGTGCAGAAGTCGCTTCGTCGAACATGAGTATTTTTGGCTTGGGAGCAACAGCTCTTGCTATCATGATACGTTGCTTCTGACCGCCCGAAATGCCGCCCTGTCCTTCTGAAATGAGCGTCTGCATACCCATAGGCATAGCTCTGATGTCGTCCGCTATGCCTGCGACCTCTGCCGCTTCCCACGCTTCGTCAAGCGTCAGGTGCGGTGCGGAAATGACTATGTTTGAAAATATATCGCCTTGAAACAGTCCGCCGCTTTGCATTACCGTACCGATCTTTTGTCTCAGTGAGCCGAGGTCGAGCCTGTTTATGTCCTTGCCGTCATAGTAGACAGCGCCCTTTTCGGGCTTCTCAAAGCCCAAGAGTATACGCATTAGCGTACTCTTGCCGCATCCTGTCCTTCCGACTATAGCAACATATTCGCCAGGGCGTATTTTCAGCGACAAATTTTTTACAATGTAGGGGCTGTTTTCATTGTAGCGGAAATATACGTTGTTCAGCTCTATACCGCCCGTTAGCTTGGTGACGATCTCTTTGCCGTGTCCGTCAGGACTAAGGCGGTTATCGGCGGTCTCGGGTTCGGCTTTCAAAAAAGGCTCTGCCATTTCCAGTATCGGCTTGATACGTCCTACCGAAAGTGCCATGCCAGCCAGCGAGGTGAATGCGCCCATGACCGCACCATAAGCCGCCGTGAATGCAAAATAATTCGACTGGTCGATACCGCCCTTTACCGCAAGATAGTACAGTAGTATATTAGAGAACAGGCTTATCGCCGTAGTGATAACACCGTTCATCTTGATGAATGTGGGCGGTGCATAGGTAAGTTCAGCACTGTCGGAATAGAGGTTCAGCCACCTTGCAAAAAATCGCTTTTCCGCCCCCGACAGCTTTATCTTCTGCACACCGCTTATCATAGCATAAGTTACGCCCGATTCCCTTGCTCCAAGCTCCATTTGCCGCTTGCTTATGCGTATCTGCACCACCGAAGAAACAGTTGTAAAAATGACCGTTGTCAGTATTATCAGCAGCGACGGTACAACGAGTACAGGGGCAAAGCTGAAAATCTGCGTGATGTATAACAGCGATGTCAGCGAACTGAGTCCTGTTCCTACCACCATTCCGAGAATAAGCTCACAAAGCTGATTTACCGACATTGAACGGCTCATAAGCTCACCTGCGCTGTAATTGCGGAAGAAATTTGCGGGCAGGCTCATTATCCTCATCATCATAGCCGACTGCACGCCCAAGCTCGTTTTTGTCTGTATACGGCTGTTCAGCATAGCGCTCACCGAGCTGATAAGCTGAGAAGAAATTGCCGTGCAGAGCATACATACAGCGATACCCACAAGCATTTTCGTACTGCCGCTTGATATGACAGGTCCAGTAAGCGCCTTTGTGATGCGGGGCATAAGCATACCCACGCCTGTGACCGCAAGTGCCGCAAGAACGATCATCACAGAATCGCTCATGGTCATGCAGCCCTTCATGTACCGGAGCAGATCGGGAATCGTGAGCTTTCTCTGTGGCAGCGGCTTATAGAAGCAATAGGCTTCACGCTCGAAAAGCTCTGCCGTTTTCTTTGTCAGCTTTATCCGTTTGCTGTTCGCCCGGTCAATGAAATAGTACCCCGAATATTTGTCGGGCAGAAGTGCTGTCGGCTCGCCGCCATCTTTTTTGTAGGCGAGTATCGCCCCATAAGCGTCCTTCCACCAGTTTTCATCAAGCTCGATCTGCCGCTTCATCAGACCGTGAGGGCGCAGGCAGTAATCAAGCTGTTCCTCATGCTCTTTAATGGTCTTTGGTATCTCCACAGGTTTGAAGTGGTAATACTTCAATATATCGTCTATCGCCTGTTTGGTGATTATGTGTTCGTCGCTTATATTTGTGGCTGTCCTCTCGCCGAGTACGACCCCTGCCACACGGAAAAAGGACTCCTCAAACAGCTGCTGATCGAGGTCGCTGCGCTGTTTTATCTGCTTTTCAAACCAACCCAAAGTCCTTCACCTCTTATTCGTTCGTGACAAGCTCGGTGTATGCGCCGCCCAGCTTCATAAGCTCATCGTGAGTACCACGCTCCACGACCTTGCCCTTATCAAGCACGATTATCTCATCACAGTCACGTATGGTGGACAGTCTGTGCGCGATGACTATGCAGGTTATACCCCTGTCCTTTATTGCGTTTACGACATCATACTCCGTCTTTGCGTCGAGTGCCGAGGTCGCTTCATCGAGTATGATTATTGAGGGATCCTGTGCAAGAACACGGGCTATCTCCATTCTCTGCCGCTGACCGCCCGAAAGATCACGTCCACCCGAGATCATAAGGCTTTCATAACCGCCCTCACGCGCCATTATGTCATTATGGAGCTGTGCATCACGGGCGGCGAGTATCACCTCAAAATCCTGTACAGAGCCGTCCCACATTTTTATGTTGTCAGAGATCGTTCCCTCAAAGAGCGTTATCTCCTGATCGACCACCGCCACCGAGCCTGTCATTACAGAACGGGGGTGTTCTCTTCTCGGCTTGCCGTCGAATAATATCTCGCCCGACCACGGCTCGTAAAGTCCCGAGATCAGCTTTGAAAGCGTAGACTTGCCGCAGCCCGAAGCTCCCACAAAAGCAACACGTCCGCCCGACTTAATGCTCATTGAGAAATCGATTATCAGCGGCTCTGTGAGCTTTGAATAGCCGAAGCTCACGTTTCTCATTTCTATTTTGCCTTTTAGCTTTTTAAGGCTGTCGGGCGTATCCGTTTCGTATGTGACATTCGGGTCGTCGGGGTATTGCATAACGTCCTCGACACGCTCCATATCGGTGCGCATTTCCTGTATAGTCTGCCCTGCGCTCACAAGAGTCATGGCAGGTGACATGAACAAGCCTAAAAAGCCTTGAAACATCTGCAAAGAACCGAGAGTAAATCTTCCGTTCATCACAAACCATATACCCATCACCATTACGGCATAATTCGCAAGCGTTGACAGAAAAGCGGGTATCATACCCAGATAGTTATTCATTTTGTTTGATTTGACATTCAGAGCATTGACTGAAGCCTGATAGCCCGACCACTTCTGAAAAAATCCGTTCTCCGCACCGCTTGCCTTTATGGTCTCTATCATCTCAATGCCTGCGACCGTAGTCGAATCGAGCTTTGCGCTGTCACGCTGCATGACTCTTGTAATGTTCACACGCTTTTCGGAGATCATGCGAGTAATGAATATATTCAGTACAAGAGTGCTTATACCGACAGCGGATAAGATAAGGCTCTGTTTTAGCATAAGTATGAGATAGAACACCATCATTGCTGTGTTCAGCAAAAGCGGAGCAAAGGTATTAACAAGCGTGCCTGCTATGCTTGCGTTGGTCGCCTGCCTTGACTGTATATCACCCGCCATACGCTGAGAAAAAAATTCCATCGGCATATGCAGCACCTTCCACATATACGACGTGCTCCCGATGACCGACATTTTCCCATTTATTTTCAGGCTGTATATCGTCTGCGCCCATGCCACGATCAGCTGAACTGCTGCCAGTCCGCACATCACGCCAATGAAAGGCATCAGCCATTCGCTGTTCTGTCCTGTCAGCAGTCTATCCATAAAGATCTTGGACATGATAGGATTGATGATGCCGAATATTGAGCTGATAACCGTAGTGAGCATTACAAAAGCTACTGCCGCACCTGCTCCGATAAGACGTTTCCTTGCAAAATCAATGGTGCTTTTACGCTTGCCGCTCGGCTCGAAATCTTTACCCGGTATCGGAACTATGGTCACTCCGGTAAAGGACTTGTCAAATTCCTCCGCACCGACCTTTACAAAGCCCCTTGCTGGATCGTTTATGTATGCGTATTTGCCCTTAAAGCCGTTCAGCACCACAAAATGATTAAAATTCCAGTGTATAATGCAGGGGTACTGCCCGTTTTCCTTAATGCTTTCGGGTGAACGGCGGTACGCCTTTACGTCAAAGCCGTAGCTTTCCGCTGCCATGTAAATGTTCTTGGCGTTTGAGCCGTCACGGGACACACCGCAGTCGGCTCTGACCTGTTCCAGCGGTACCCATTTGTCATAGTAAGCCATGACCATAGCAAGAGAAGCCGCACCGCATTCGAGGGCTTCGAGCTGCATTATGACAGGCACCTTGACAGCACCCTTTGTCACGGCAGACTTTATCTTTTTATCGTTCATAATAGCTCCTCAGCTGAACAGGAATTTAATAGGGTGTATGCTTTCAATGACTATCTTGACATCGTATTTTCCGTCAGCTTCATTGACAGGTGCTAATGCTACTGTTCTTCCGAAATCATCTTTTTCGACAGTTGCTATTTCATACTCGTCCGAGTCGATACGCACAGTCATATCCGAGGTTATCTCACCCTTTCCACTGTCTGTCACCATTATCTGAGCCTGACCGTTCTCGACCAATGCCACGCCGTCAGTAAGCGTTTCAAGGCTTCCTACCATGCTCCATGCGAATAGTCCTCCGAGAAGCATTATCACCGCTGCCAGCAGCACCCATACACCCGGGTTTGTAACACGCAGATAATCGGTAAGCTGCTCGGGGGAAGAAATGCGGTCAAGCGATCTCTGCCTGAATATATTCGACTTTTGTTCTGCCATTTATATCACCCTTTTACTCGATAGTAAGAATATCAACAAAGCCGGTTACCTCAAAGACCTCCATGACCTCGGGGCGCACCTTTGTTAACGTCAACTCACCGCCCTGTGCGTCCATTTCCTTAACTGCCGCAAGAAGAACTCTAAGTCCCGCACTTGATATGTATTCAAGCTCCGCAAGATCGAATACTATTTTTTCTGTGTCTTCAAGTGCGGGTTCAAGCTGTTCCTCAAGCTCGGGTGAGGTCAGGGTGTCAAGTCTGCCCTTAATTGCAACGGTAAGCGTTTTGTTATTTCTGTTTAATTGGATCGTCATAAGTTTTCACCTCTAACATATTGTGTCTGTTGCTATATTATCATTATATCATAATTCATAAATAAAAACACTCACCGGTTTGGTGAATGAATTACTTGACAAAAAATAAAAGCGGCACATTTCAAATCTTAGTGCCACTTGTTACATTCTAAAAAAGTTTATCCTTATCTATTCCCAACACCTGCATGATCTTTAACATCATCGGCAGGTCGGGAAGCCTTTCGCCGTTTACCCAGCGAAAAACGGTCTGGTGCTGTACGCCTAACTTTTTCGCAAGCTCCTGCTTTGACATACCGCTTTCCTCTATGAGCTTTTTAAGCCTTTGTCCTATAAGACCCTTGCCCTGATAGGTCTGCTCTATCATCTCGTCGGTGATGTCAGACACCGGATAGCGAAGATTGCCGAGTGCCTTTTTAAGCGCCTTTTGGGTGATCGGCTTTGCAAGGAATGCACTGGCGAAAGTCTTGTAGCTCTCAAAGGCGTATTCGGTAAAGCCCGTGATATAAATAAGATTTGTTCTCGGATATTTGCCCTGTATCTTTTCGGCGAGCTTTATGCCGTTTATCCCGGGCATTTCTATGTCCATGAAAACAATATCGAACTGCTGCTCCGTCAGCAGCTTCATGACCTCGGAGGGACGAGTAATGCCTGTACATTCGGCATCGGGTCTCAGCTCTCCCAGTTTGGCTATCATATCATCAACTATCGCCTTGTGATCGTCAACTATAAGTATATTCATTTATCTCACACACTTTCCTCGGCAGACCTATCTCGGCAGTCGTACCGTGGTCTGTAATTTCTATCTCCAGCGTTCCTCCGCATTGGAGCTGCAATCTTTTTCTTGTATTCTCTATCCCGATACCGTTGTGAGGAAGCTCAAACTCCGCATCTTCATCGGCTGACTTGCTCCCGTCATCGTTTATCTGAACGACAATGCGCTCACCGTCTGTGAATGTCCTGACGGTTATCGCTCCGCCGCCCCAGCCGATACCGTGCTTTACGGCATTTTCGACCAGCGGCTCAAGGGTAAGAGGCGGTATGAGAAATTCGGAGACACCGATATCAAATTCCAGCTTCAGCCTGTCCTCATAATCCACCTGCACCAGCGAAAGATAGAGCTTTGCGTTTTCAAGCTCGTCCTCAAAGGGTATCAGCGAGGTCTTCTTCAATGCGCCGATATGTGTACGAAGGTACTGAGTGAAATCGTCAAGACAGTCGGCAGCCTTCGTCTTATCAGTATTGATAAGCGAACGGATTATGCTCAGCGTGTTGTAGATGAAATGCGGCTGTATCTGATTTTTCAGCACAAGCAGTTCATTCCTTGCGGAATCACGCTCTTTTTCAAGCGCCGTTTCCCTTATCTCACGCTGATAGACGGCTGTAAGATACATATAGTATTCGAGTATGCAGAAGGCGGTGACCTGAGCTGAAAGATCATAATCGTATTGGAATACATATTCTCCCAAAGCGGCAATGACAGCCTGTGCCAGTATTCCAAATATCATGATACTTTGTCTTGCGTTCTGCTTAAAGCTGATAAGCGAAAAGATCAGCAAAAGCAGAAGATATATGAGCTGCACAACGAACACTGTAATATGCAGCGGACCTCCGTAAAAAATATTATCCTCGCCCAAGCCAAAGGTCAGATCCGAACCGAAAAATCGGGTGGAATATATGATACCGTTCACCACGACAGGAAGTATGCACAGGTACTTGTATTTCTTATCCGGCAGTATAACAAGCACCTCTATCAATATTATGACAGGGCGAATAATATACGAGATCGTGTCCCATATATAACGCCTTTCGATTGCAAACGGCGTCATATCAGGATCAGTAACGGTAAGGAACTTGTAATAATTTCCGATATAATCTGATACCGTGATAGCAAGCAGGAGTATGATGCCCGCCCTGAAGCAACTTGAAGCAGGTATTTTCGCATTTCTGTTGACGAACATCAGCAGCACAAGCCCCGAAAGAGTCATGAGGGTCATGTAATTATAGGAAAAATAGTCAGCAAAGCTCATTTTTTATCACCATACATAATTATAGCATATCAATGACGAAAAAGCAACAAGCGAATAATATAAATACATAAAAAAATTCACCAAACCGGTGAGTATTTGAACGTGCCAAAAAGATTGAAAAACCGTATTTTTGATTGACTTTGTAAAGAAAATAGTGTATAATATATGTATAAACCAATAACTCGAAAGCAAATCAACAATCAGGAGGAATTTACCATGACAGTTACAAAAACAAAAAAAGGAACAGAGCTTGTTATAGCTATCGAGGGCAGAGTTGACACAACTACCTCTCCTCAGCTTGAAACCGAGATCAAGGACAGCATTGATGGTATTGCAAAGCTGGTATTTGACTTTACAAAGGTGGAGTATATCTCCTCGGCAGGACTTCGTGTGCTGCTGTCGGCTCAGAAGACCATGAACAAGCAGGGCGAGATGTGTGTCACGAATTGCAGCGAGGATATCATGGAGATATTCGAGGTCACGGGTTTTACGGATATACTGACCATAAAGTAAGCAGGAGGTTATGCTATGAAATCGGATATATACGAGCTTGACAAGCTGTCGAACGACTACTGTGCAATACCTGCCGAAGCCGAAAAGGTAGCCGTTTATAACGGACTTGACAGGAAAAGCACGATGCGTCTGCGTCTGCTTGCCGAGGAAATGATCTGTATGCTGCCGCAGCTGCTTATCTACGGCAAGGGAGAATTCTGGATAGAAAACGAGGGCAGCGATTACGAACTTCATCTGTCGGTAACGCCTTTCGATATGAATGCATCTGACAGAGACAAGATTCTCAGCGTTTCCAAAAGCGGAAAGAATGCGGCGGCTGTGGGTATAATAGGCAAGATAGTCAATGCCGTAGAGATACTTATGTCAGACAGAGCGAAACTTGCCAAAGAAGATCCGTACCGATTTTTCATGATGGGAGCGACAAACATCAACCCCATCTCGGATAATATGGCATGGTCGCTTATGAGCTACAAAAACGCCTTCGATTCGGAAGAAGAAATGCAGAATAAAGCCGAAGCATGGGACGAGCTTGAAAAGTCAATCATCGCCAATCTTGCCGATGATGTTATCGTTGGTGTGCTTGGCGGCAAGGTGGACATTGTTGTCAAAAAGAAGTTTTAAAACCATAATTACCCTGTTTAGATCGGGAGGTGTCTATGCGTTCATTGGAAATAAAAGCAACAGTCGAAAACCTTGATACAGTTATAGCTTTCATAGACGAACAGCTCGAAGCGGCTGACTGCCCGATGAAAACGCAAATGCAGATAGAGCTGGCTGTCGAGGAGATATTCGTGAATATCGCTCACTATGCCTATGCTCCCGAGACAGGAATGGCTGTTATTGGGATAGATATTTCGGATGGCAGGGCTGTCATAACATTTGAGGACAGCGGCATTCCCTACGATCCGCTTGCAAAGCCCGACCCCGATACCACCCTTGCCGCAGAGGACAGAGACGTTGGCGGGCTTGGAATATTCATGGTCAAAAAGAGCATGGACGACGTGAGATATGAATACCGTGAGGGAAAGAATACACTTACGCTGAAAAAAGGTCTGGTGAGTAAATGAAAAAAGGAATGAGCATCAAGACAAAAACAGTTATCGCAACTATCCTCTTTATGAGTATCCTTACTGCTGCCATTGCTGTTATCGGATACAAGCTATACCATGATAGTCTGATGCGCAACTACATTACCTATACGGATACAGTTTTGGAATATTCCTATCGGTCGAGCGTTAGACACTCTTTTGGAGATATGATAGCAGACCGAGAAATGCCGCCTGATTATGAGGTGTTTAGGGAGGAACTCAACCAGATAAAGGACAGTTCTGACATTGAATATCTGTATGCGATATACTTTGAAGACATAGACGAGCTTCATAGTCTGCATTATGCCATAAACGCCAAGAACCAAAAAGAGCTGTCCTCCGGCAAGCCGTTGTCGGAAATCTACAGCTATATGGGAAAGCCTTGCGAGGAGGGTAGTTTTGAGGACGATACGCTGAAAACTCTTCAGCAAGCAGTAAAGAACAGAAATACCGAAAACGCAAGCTTAGAAGGCTATTCAGATGAGTACGGTCACATGCTCAACGGGTATCGGGTGATATATGACAGCAACGATAATGCCGTCGGACTTATCTGTGTTGAGATCGACATCAACAGGATAAATGCAGAAATACACAAGTATCTGTTAACGGTCATACTTATAGCAGTTATCCTCACTACTGTTATAATTCTTTTATCCACGCTCAATACCCGGTATTACCTTATCGGACCTATTGTCAGGATAACAAAAAGCTCTGATTTATTTCTGAAACAGCTGCAGGATAATACAGACCCGGATATGCTTGAATATGAAGATGCTCACGTTAATACCGGCGGTGAGTTGAGTTTGCTTGCAATTAACGTAAAAAGCCTTGCCGACGGAGTGGCATCTTATATGACAAATCTCAGGGCTGTCACAGCTGAAAAGGAGCGCATCGGCACAGAACTTGAACTTGCTAAAAAGATACAAGCATCAATGCTTCCAAATATTTTTCCGCCATTCCCCGAGCGCACAGAGTTTGATATTTATGCGACCATGACCCCCGCAAAAGAGGTCGGCGGAGATTTCTACGATTTCTTCCTTATCGACGATAATCATCTCGGGCTTGTCATGGCGGACGTGAGCGGCAAGGGCGTTCCTGCGGCACTGTTTATGATGGCGTCTAAGATCTTATTGAAGAATTATGCTATGACAGGCAGCAGCCCTTCAAAGGTACTTGAGCAGACCAATGCACAAATATGTAAGAACAATGAGCAGGAAATGTTCGTGACCGTTTGGTTTGGCATTCTCGAAATATCCACCGGCAGGATAACCGCCGCCAATGCAGGACATGAATACCCGATCATCAAAAAAACAGACGGTGATTTCGAGCTATTCAAGGACAAGCACGGTTTTGTTGTCGGCGGTATGGACGGCATGAAATATAAGGATTATGAGCTGATTCTTGAAAAAGGTGACGTGCTGTTCCTGTATACCGACGGTGTTGCGGAGGCTACCAATGTAAAAAACGAACTCTTTGGCACGGACAGATTGCTTACAGCATTGAACAATAGCAAGACCGCCGACCCGAAGGTGCTTCTTGAAAATGTCAAATCTGCCGTCGATGAGTTTGCGGGCGAAGCGGAGCAGTTTGACGATCTGACTATGCTTGGCATAATACTGAAATAACAGCCTTCCAGGCAAAGGGGTATGTCATGGAATTTCTAAGAGTGCATCAGTTAAATCTGATGCTTGTAATGGCAGGGATATGTATTGCTGTCACGGTTTTTGGCACTTTTTCACATTCCTCAAAGAGAAAAAAGCTATCTTTGCTTGTAATGGGAACAAGTGCCGCCTTAATGATGATCGCAGATCGTTTTGCTTACATATATCGTGGCGATGAAAGCACTACGGGATTTTATATGGTAAGGGTATGCAATTTTCTTGTGTTCTTTTTTGTGCTTGTCATTCAGCACTCCTCCAACTGGTATCTCAGCGATATGTGCCAGAATACCGAGGAGATAGGAAAGATACCTATGCGGCTGAGGATAAATGAGGTAATACTCGCTGTCGGTGTGATACTTTTGATAATATCGCAGTTTACGGGGCTTTACTACACCTTTGATGAAAGCAACCGCTATCAGAGATCAAGCGCATACATTATCTCATACATAATACCCTTTTGCGTATGGGTGATAGAGTTCTCCGTTATCCTGCATTTCAGAAAGAAGATAAACAGGCTGATGTTTTATACGCTTGCAGTATTTACGGTCTGCCCGATAATTGCGGCGGTCATGCAGTTCTTTATGTACGGGCTGTCGCTGAATAACATAGCAATCGTTGCGATGACCGCAGCACTATGTGTAGTTGAGATAATCAGCAACGGACAAGAGCTTACTGCCGCACACGAAAGAGAAAAGGAACTGCTTGTTCAGGAGCAGAAGAATATGCATCGCATGGTGATGCAGTCGGCTTCGGCACTGGCATCGGCAATAGACGCAAAGGACAAATACACTCACGGTCATTCAAGGCGTGTAGCGGAATATTCGGAAATGATAGCCGAGGTGTACGGCAAGACCGACGGCGAGTGCCGTGACATATATCTTGCGGGACTTCTGCACGATGTCGGCAAAATAGGCATTCCGGACAATATAATCAACAAGGACGGCAGACTCACCGATGAAGAATTTGCGGTGATAAAAACTCACCCTGCTATCGGTGCGGGGATACTTAAAAAGATAAATATTGCACCTTTTATAAGCATTGGCGCACACTTCCATCATGAGCGCTATGACGGCAAAGGCTATCCCGAGGGACTAAAAGGCGAGGATATTCCCGAGATAGCAAGGATAATAGCAGTTGCGGACGCTTACGATGCCATGACATCAAAAAGGAGTTACCGTGACGCACTGCCGCAGGAGGTAGTAAGGTCGGAGATCGAAAAGGGCAAAGGCACACAGTTTGACCCCAAATTTGCAGAAATCATGCTGGGGCTTATGGACAGAGATACAGATTATCAGCTTCAGCAGGACGATGTGTATGATGTGTGAGAAATAATTAACAAGGAGGACTGAAGCGTGAGAGAGGACTACAAATCCGCCAAAAAGCTGGCGGAGGACGCAGTAAAGGAAGCGAAGAAAAAGGGCGTGTCGCCCTATCTTCCTGTGCTTGACGAGCAGACCGCCGCAAAGAGCAGCGGTAATGAGATACATTTAGGGCTCATGGAGCTGCCTGTCAGCCGTATCATCGGCAACAAGGAGCAGGGACGCAATTCTGCCTTTGCGAATAACTTCATGCCCCTGCTTGAGGAAGGCACGGAGTTTGCTTCAAAGTGGTCGAATCTGTATGATTCATTTTTGCAGGAGGGCATCAGAGACGCAATAAAGGTCTATGAATTCATGAACGATTATTACGTTCAGGAGGGCAACAAGCGGGTATCAGTGTCTAAATTCGGCAATATGGAATTTATCCTTGCTGACGTTTACAGGATAATGCCCGAACCGAATGACAGCCGTGAATACAAGGTATATGCCGAGTATCTGGATTTTTATGCGGCAACAAAGAATTTCTACATTGTGTTCTCCGAGCCGGGAGAGTACACACGCCTTGCCGATCTTCTGGGACAGGACTTGAACGGCAGGTGGGACGACAGTCTGTGTGCCGAGCTAAAATCGACATTTTTCAGCTTTTGCAGAAAATGCAAAAAAGCTCTCGGCATCACCGACCACCGCACATTGTCGGAAGCGTTCCTCATGTACATATCCATATTCCCGCTTAAAACGCTTACCCGTGACAGCGAGGAGCAGATAATCAAGAACATAAAAATGGCGAGTGCAGAGCTTAATTCAAGGGCATCTGCGGAAATCGCCTATCTTGAATCCGCACCCACGGGAAATGAACAGTCTGCAAATCCGTTTATTAAAATGTTCGGCAGAAAGAAGTACACCGCAGCTTCGCCCCTGCGTGCGGCATTCATATATGACACCGAGCCTGATGATTCACGCTGGACGGACAGCCACGAGGCGGGCAGACTTTACGTTGATGAGATGACGGGCGAAAACGTTGTGACCGAGCGGTATATCGGCAAGCCGCAGGAAGCTATCGAACGAGCGATAGCCGATAAGAACGAGATAATCTTTGCGGTATCCGAGAGCATGATACCCGACGTGCTCAAAGCCGCCGTACAAAACCCGAATGTGAAGTTCATCTGCTGCTCGGCGGGGCAGAAGTATTCTTCGATCAGATACTATCACGGCAAGCTCTATGAAGCGACCTTTCTTATGGGCATTCTTGCTGCCAATATGCTTCTGCGTGAGGGCGGTGACGAGCCGAGACGTATAGGCTATCTTGTAAACTCTGCCGATGAGCTGAATTATCGTGACCTTAATGCCTTTGCAGTTGGTGTATCGCTCATAGACCCCGAATGCAGAGTGCTGCTGGCATACGATAACGGAACAGATTCCCGTGAGAAATGGTCGGCACAGGGCGTGAAATACTATGCCGATTTTGACTACTCGGGCAGAAATGATACTATGAAGCGTCCCGGGCTTTACCGTGTTGGCAATACTAAGGACGAATACATCGGCACCCCGTATTTCAGCTGGGGCAAATACTATGTTCAGATAGTTCAATCGGTGCTTTCGGGCGCATGGGAGCTGGGCGAAAAGCTGAAGAATAAAAATGCTGCCGGCTACTGGTTCGGACTTTCGACAGGCGTTGTGGATATAAGAGCGAACAACCTCGACTACCGTACAGACAAGCTGCTTGCGTTTTTCAAGAATTCGATAGTAAACGGCGGATATGACCCCTTCACGGGCGAGCTGCACACAAATTCGGGAATGGTAATGCAGGCTGAAACAGAGCGTAAGGTGGGCATACCCACCGACCGTCAGACCATGAAAACAAGCGATATAGTTTCTATGGACTGGCTGAACGACAACATTGACGAGCTATGAAGATACTGATCTTAGCAGACGAGGAATGCAAGGCTCTGTGGGACTATTTCACTCCCGATAAGCTGGAGGGCATAGACCTGATAGTTTCCTGCGGCGATCTTAAAGCGGAATATCTGGAGTTTCTGGTGACGATGGGCAAGATACCAGTGCTGTATGTCCCCGGCAACCATGACAGCAAGTATACCGATCACCTGCCCGAAGGCTGCGAGAATATTGACGGCAGGATAGTTACCGTTGGCGGACTGCGCTTCTTAGGACTTGGCGGATCGATGAAATACGGTGACAAGCCATATATGTACACCGAAAAAGAAATGCGCCGTCGAATCTGGCACACTAAACAGACTATCTTCAATAACTCAGGATTTGATATTCTTGTCACTCATTCCCCTGCAAGAGGTTACGGTGACATGGACGATCTGCCGCACATGGGATTTGAGTGCTTCAACGAGCTGCTGGAGCGCTGTCAGCCTAAGTTCATGCTTCATGGTCACGTCCATGCTACTTACGGCAGCCGCTTCAGGCGTGTGCTGAACCACCCAAGCGGTGCTAAGATAATCAACGGATTTGAGCGGTATATCCTTGATACGGGCGAGGACTGCAAAAGCACTCTTACCAGAAAGGATATTGTGCAAAGAATGATAACAGCTTTCTTATAAAAACAAGCGGCACTTGGTGTTCAGATCAAGTGCCGCTTGTTATATTTGGTGGAGGAATATTTATTGCTTTTTCTTTGATACAACTATACCCGCCATAAGTAATGTTACAGCAGCTAAGGGAACTGACGAGCCTGTTGCAGGATTGCTTTCTGATTTGGTCGGGCTTGATGTCTGCGAGCTGCTCTGTGCTTTCGATGAACTGCTTGCTGACGAGCTGCTGTCGGCAGAGCTTGCAGCGGAAGAACTGTCGGGAATGCTTGATGAACTATCGGGTATACTTTCCGGGCTGCTTTCTGATGAACTTTCAGGCTCTGAGCTGCTGTCGGGTACTGAACTGCTGTCCGGCTCAGATGTATCCTCGGTGTAGTAACTGTCCAAAGACTTCACAAGCTCCCAGTTGTACTGCGGCTGGTGTTCGCTCCAAAGCTCATCAAAATTCAGAGCAAATGTTGCCACATGATACAGCGGTCTTTCCTTGAACTTGATATCATAACCTTTTTTATAGCCGTCCTTGTATCCCTGAATGTACTCCTCGGAATAAGGGTCGCTGTCCTCATATACCTCCGGCTCATCGTTGTAGCTTGTGCCGTACTCATTATCGTTTTCCATATCCTGAGCAGCCGCCAGCTCACCCCGGTACTCGCCGTCATCTATGCCCTTCTGATAATCGGTCCTATGATCCTTCAAGCCATCAGCGTACTGTATTTCATATTCTTCCTTGTACGCCTGCTTGTAGGCTTTAAGATATTCCTCTGTGTGTTCCTCGCCGTCATCGGGTACATCGTTGTAGCTGGCGTACTTTTCGCCGTTAAGTCCGTCACTGTAGCCTACCCAAGCGGCTGATTTTCCGTCAGCTGCTCCTTTTTCGGCTTCGGTCACAGGCTCAGGCTCTTCCTCTTCTTCCTCATAATATCCCGGCTCATAATCCGGGTCATTAAAATCCTCCGGAAGAAAATCATCGGTGTTCATACCTATATGGTAGTGCATATCCTTGACTACCGCAGGACCCAACTGTCTGAACAAAGGATAAAGCTGATCCAGCACTGCATTGAAATCTTCCTCCGACAGACCATCATTTCCCTTTGTCTTTTCGGCATTGTACATATCCGTGAGGATAACTTTCAGATCATTGGTTAACTTCTCATACATTTTATCTGAGTTATGATCGAATATCCCGAAAAAGACATCATCTGTCAGAAAACCCATGAGAGCTTCATTCTGCTTTATTGCCTCGGCATCCGAAAACTGCTCCTTTAAGCTGCCAAAATAATCGGCGAGCGCCTGTCTTTCATCGGGAGTCTTGCCGAAATACAGCTCTAAAAGACCGCTGACAGCTCCGTCGAAATCGCCCGAAAAATTTTCTCTTGTAAGCTCACCCGACAGCCAGTCCATAAACTGTCTGATAAATTCTTCCTTTGTGATATTTTCAGCGTCCCTGACAGTTACACCCTGCACTCCGACATCGGCTGTCTTTGAAACTATCGTCATTTCTTCGCCTATCCACTGAACATTTCCGTTGGAATGGATACCCCAGCTTTCGGGATAAACGTAATTGATAATATCATTTTTGTTGCGGGTCTCGTGGATATTGTCATATACCTTATCGCTTTCGGAAGCTGCGGGAGCTTCAAAGGTATAGACATACAGATCATCGGAAGAGGTTTTAAATTCAGCATTATGCTCGTTTATGTAGACTGCCGTAAGATCTGCGACTGCACCCGCCCTCGAATAGCCTGTTATCCACAGCTTTACATCTGTAAGCTCGTTGTCGGCAAGATAATCTTTTATCCTGTCATTGACCTTTTTGGAGGCATCGGAAAAGCCTTTAATATCGCCATCTACTCCTGCGGTGAGGTTTGAAGCCCACTCGCTGTCATACTTTGAGCCACGGATTGCAACAGCCACTAATTCCTGTCCGTCAATATTTTTATGGGCGATAGCAGTTCCTATAGTATCTTTTGTGGGCTTATCGTTCATGTCTCCGATGGCAATATCCTCAAAGCCAATGTCACTCAGCAGGTCAGTGACATAGGACGAACCATCGACCTCCATAGTTGAGAGAGCCAACGCCATAGACATAGTCCTGAGGTGTGTTTTAAGACTGTCGGACGATTCGGCAAAGTAGCTGTCGCTGTAAAAATACGGTTCCGTTGCCGCTTCCTCGGCGAATGCAGGCATATAGGTAAAGCTGCCCTTGGTTACATCATCTGTATCGACAGCAAAGGTGTTAAAAGGCAGCGAATAAGTCAGCATAACGACGCTTGCGGCAATACTTACGGTTTTAATCATAGCTTTCATGGAAAACCTCCGTTTTGTTTGTATGACAGAAAAAACAACTAATGACACGATATGAGATTCATTATACATTTATTATATCATTTTTTTGAGTTCAAAACACTCAGCGGTTTGGTGAATTTCTGCCGCACTTAAACCATTTTATTTGCGGTATCTCGGGCTACATTCAGGTCTATGCCGAGAGCATCAGCCTTGTCAATGGTGATCTTGCAGCCGGGCTTTATCTTCTGCATTATCAGCTTCATAGTAGCCTCGTTCACCGCAACACACCCGCCCGTATAGGGCTTTACAAGACTCATGCAGTGGAAAAAGAAGCAGGAGCCTTCCTCGGGTATACATTCCGTATTATAGCCCATATCGAGAAAATAAGTATATTCATAGGTGTAGTCGATAAGATGCTCACACTCGTCGGGGTCAAGCCCGGGAACGTCGTTGATGTTGACAAACTCGTTGAAGTGCATTCCCTCACGCATATCACCCGACCAGTAGTCGTCCTCTGTCACCTTTGTGTATTCTATCTGACAGCCGGGGTCGTCTGCGATACCGTAGGCTTTGCCGACCGTGAAAGTCCCGATAGGCGTTATGGCATGGTTACAGTCTGCATCACCCATACCTTCAAGCCCGATATAGCCCGGCATCTGGAGCAGCATTTTCCAACTGCCATCCTCGTCCTTTTCGTGCATACTCACATAAGCGGTGGTGTCACCCACGCCCGCAACGACTATTATCTGCTCGGCGTCCTTGACTGCATCGAGCTTAGTCAGCCACTCGGGGGAATCAATTACCTTCTGATTCTGTATTGAGAGGTCATTTTCTGCACTCGCCGAAGCTGTGGAACTGTCTGTTTTCGTAGCATTGTTCTCTGTCACGGAACTGCTTTCTGAGCTTCCACAGGACGTCAGCATGACCGACATTACGGCGGCAGAGGTAATGACCGCTAATGTTTTTCTTTTTACAGATGTATGATTTTTCATAGTATTTTTCCTCCAATTCCACAATTCTGTTAATGAACACTGTTTTCAAATCAATCATTTATGGTGCTGTCATAGCAAGCACGATGACTGCCATGTATTTTCCGATAAAACCGCTTATTTTTTACTTGTGATTTCCTCTTTATACAGTGATTTTAATGCCTTTGACATTGGAACATTATCATTACAGTGTGTAAAGATGTATAGGCTATAGATTTATTATATCATTTTTTTGAGTTCAAAACACTCACCGGTTTGGTGAATTTCAAAAGTATTATCTCTGTTAAGATACGATTCTTTCTTCTTCCGATTCTTAAAGCTCCCATACCATAACAACACCTCCTATGGTTTCTATCATACCATAGGAGGTCTTTTTTGTCACTGTACATTATTTATGGTTCGGTTCAAGACTGATACTCTTTTTCTTTTGTATGATATTGCAAGTTTTAATACTTTTAATCAATACACCAAAACAGCTTTTGAAAAAAAGAAAGCAGAAATCAAGCCAAAACTAATCCTATCTTTTCGCAAAATTATTGATTTTGCGAAAAATCGAGGTTAGGTGCATAGTCTAACATCGGCTGTCTTTGTTTTTATAAAGCCACCCTGCTGATTCATTGAAGACTCGCTCAAAACAGATTATCTTGCCAAAAGAAAAGAGTATCAGTCTCCGTGTGATTGGAGATTGATACTCTATTTTGCTTTTATTGCTATAGAACTTTTTTGACTGACCTTTGCTTGTCCTCTCGACAAACAAAAAGAGGACGGCTGTTCACCGTCCCCATAAACACTTGCTTTTTATCCCACCATGACTTCCCCTGAAGTCTCGCCCGTGAACTCACCGCCGTCAAGAACATTCACCGCAACAGAGCTTATATCGTCGGCAGTCACACTGTTGGAGATGCTGTCACCCGTGATGTTCAGCGAGAGGTTTCCGCCGTTCGAGCCGTCGCTGCCCCAGCGACCCGTAGCCGCATTTACAAGCTGACCGTTCGCACATTCAAGGGTGTTTCCGCCGTTCAGATCCACAACGGAAGTCGTGTTCGTGATATAGAACATCTTCTGTTGATAAGGGAAAAGATATTGGAGTGGAGTACGTTTATGTATCAGACGGTGTATACAATAAAAGAGGAAATATTAAAGAGGCTGAAAAGATCGTTGAACTGTTAGCCAACCATTTCATAAATCATCCGGAGAGAAGCGTAGGAATTATTACTTTCAGCATTAATCAGCAAAGCGTTATTGAGAAAAAACGGAGAACCTACCGAAAAGGAACAGCTCTTCAATTCGATATTGGAGAACGCCAAGACTATCCCCGTTCCAAATAGTAACACCAGACCCATAGCAATACATACCAACAAAGCACTTACTATTGTCAAAGCGACTTGTAGTAAGTGCTTTATTTCTATAAGCTTTGTATCTTCTGCTTTCCGATGAGTATAAACATATTGATTTTTCACAAATGATTTCAAACTTAAAATAACAGCACTCTATTTTTGTTACCGATATTAGACCTGTCCGCTAACCCGAAAATAAGATACTATGAGCAATACAAGAAAAACGACCGCAGACGTGCTATCGCCATTCAAGGGCGTTTGATGCAGTAATGTGAAATTTTATCCGAAAGATTTGTGTTGGTATTTTCTTGGATCGCTATATATTGATATTGTTCCTGAGTCAGTTCATTTATGTTTACATATCCTCCCCCTTAGAATACACACAACCCCAAAGTGTGGATTCTAAGGGGTATTTTTATGCCTGAACGAAAAATACAAAAAGCTGCATATGGATCGAATTTTTAATGTTGACTTGGAGTTCGTGTATTATAATAAAATCTGCCTGTTGATTTATCAGCGACAGTCAGGATTTATAGATTATAAAATTCTTATTTAATAGAACAACGAAGGCAAAAAGCAGGCAACTTTTTTCAGGAAATTAACAGTTTGAAAAAGGAAATTTTTAATATATCATCGGGAAATACAGCATTTTTCACAGTATTTATCAATTCAAGCAGTTAACGGTTTTGTCTTGAAAATCAGCAGGAAATAGTGCATAATTATTATATAGCATATTGTACTGTACAAAGCTTGCCGTTTACCTTCCAGCCTGCAAAATCGTAGCCGTCCAGATAAGGTGCGCTCGGTACAGTATAATCTGCGGTTGTGTAGGTCTCGGCATAGACCGTTGTGGATGTGATGATGCCGTTGATGTCGACCGACTTGATCGTGATCTCGGTCCTTGCAAACTCCTCACTGACGGTAACATCTTCATCCAGCATTGTCAGCGTATTGCCGTCAAATGTTCCTGCGCTTGCAGTATATCCCTTGAATGTGGGATCGGTCGGAGCGATATTGCTGCTAAGTTCAAGCTCCACATTCTCGCCGCTCGCCGCATAGACAATACCATTGTAGAACACGCCTGTTTTGCTGTTTTCCGCAAGAGCGACCTTCACATTTTCGCCGCCTGAAACGGTCTTGGCAAGCTTGCCGAAGTCTGTGCTGAATTTATTAAGCTCCGTATAATAGCAGTTGGTTGGCGTAACCTCGCCGTTATGCTTCTGAATAAGGTCGAGATTACCGGTGTTCTGATTGTCACTCGGTACAAACAGACAATTCGTGACATTCTTCGTGCCGTCTTGATCGCTCCAGCCTAAGAATACGCCCTTTGCGGTTTCGCCGCCTTCCAGCTTGCCTGCAAATACGCAGTTTTCGATATCAATATCGCTGCCGAGACCATGACCGAGGATACCGCCGATGTGAGATCCGCCATTAACAGTCGCAGTAGAGATGCAGTTCTCGATCTTGTTGTTTTCACCCCTTGAGAAACCGACGATCGCTGCCGCGTGTGTTGTACCCGTGATAGTTCCGGAAACATTCAGGTTCCTGATCGTTGCGCCTTCGATATAGCAGAACGGTGCGGTGCCCTGATTGGTTTCGTCGGTGATGTCAGCGGTAGCTGAAACAATTGAGGTGATAATAATTGGAACTCTGAAAATCGCTGTTTGTGAGTACGGTTTGGATGAATATGCAGATGAGACCGACTGCTTTCACGATCGGTCTCATCATACACTTTTTATTGCACTATTTGGCGTTTACACAGAATTTTGGATCAACTCAAATAATAATCCCGAAGCCTCGGTATTGTATACAAACCCATTGAACTGCTTGCCGAATATCACGATGACCAGCATCAGTACGATCAGGGTCACGATGCCGATAACGGTGACATCGGCATCAAGCTGTTTTTTTATCTGTTTTGCTTTTCTTTGTGTGCATCGAGCACTTCTATCAACAGTTGCAGTACGAAGTTTTCACGGTACGCCATACCATAGGCATGGTCGCTCTCGGGGATCTTCGCATTTTCCTCAAAGGCGATGTGCGGATCAACAAACACAGGAACGAACCGTTCTGACAGCTCGCCTTCATCATATTCAGGCTCGGAGACCTCATCGGTCACTTCGCAGAAATAGTAATAGTTATTCTGGATAAAGCACTCGTCTTCGTATTTCAGCGACTTGCGAATGCGGTGGATATAGCCCAGCTCATCTATCGTTTCGGGGATAACGTGCAATCCTGTTTCTTCGAGAGTTTCTCGGATAAGAGCATTTTCCCTGCTTTCACCAGGCTCGATACCTCCGCCCGGTAACTTAAAGTAATTATTTTCAAGACTGTGGATCATAGCAATCCTGCCGTCGGAAATAATTATCGCTCTTGCAGAATGCCGCACCGTCAAACGTGTGCAGTTCTCGTAATCATCGCTGTCCATAATATGCAGTAATCTCATGACCGTCATCACTCCTGTCTGCATTTTGTCAGTACTTTTTCATATTATTATACCATACCTCGTCCGCGCCGTCAACAGGCAGACACGGTAATATAGATATTGTTGACGGGATCGTGCATATCGTGGAAACCGCCCCCGATTGTTCGGGAGCTGTCAGTTATCACGGTTATTTTTTCTCCGCCGTTCCCTGCTCCTGCTCTTTCACAAGTATGACCTCTCCGTTTTTCGCTCTGTATACTCTTACTCTGTCGCCTTCTTTAAAACCATCGGTGTTGGGGTAGCTGTCAGCCTTGCTCTTTTTCAGACGGAAAAAGAGCTTTTTCTTTTCCTGTTCATTTTTTGCTCTGTAGATCGGCTCATTCGCTTCCCAGACCACATCTACAGTATCGACATAACTTTCATAAGTTTGCTTACTTTTGGAAATACAGTCTGCAAGACCTCCTATTGTGCCAAGGAGCCCGAATGCTGCCGGGAAAAATGACAGGACCCACACTAAAGCAATTATGACATTACCCTTAAAAAAATAAAGTACAAAGATCATAAGCAGCCAGAATGCGGTGAAACCGACTGCCCAAGGCAGAGCGTCCCAGATGATACGATCCAATTCTTTTCTCTGCTCACCTTCTACGGGAGTGAACTGTATCCCTTCATAAGGATCAAATTTTTCAATATCTTCATCTATAAGGTTGTCATTATCGCCATACCTTGCAGGGACAAGCATATCGATGAAGGATCCAAAGTCCTTTGCAATAAATTCGATCAAATTCAATTCAGGATCGATCCCCACTACCCTGGGTTCTCCTTCATTTCCGCACTCACGATAATCTAAAAAGATCATACATAAGCCGTCATCCGAGGGACATACGGGCACGCCGATCTTCGGATAACCTACCCCTTCATTTTCCCAGAAGTCACTTTCATCTTTTCCGATACCGTAAATGCCGTCGATCAGCCATACCGTGCTTCCGACCCTATTATTTTTTGGGCATCCTCCGTTTTGAACACGCATCAGGGCAATATAGGATTCGGGTAATTTATATCCGATCTCCTTTTCTATGTCCCGAAGTTTTTCGTCAGAGAAAGACTCAAGTTTAAGATGATCGTATTCACTGCCGCTGTCCCAGAAATCATTCATATCTACATTATCAAACATTTTCTTATCTCCTAAGGTTTACTTTTGTTCTGTATCGCATATTTGATTTTAGCACTATTTCCGCAGTTTGTCAAGCTCAGACGCCTGCTTCCGCAAACAGATAAGAACGATGCCCCGAAGCGCTCTGAACACTTCGGGGCAAAGATCTTATTCGGCTGTGATGTCACTGTCCTTCATGGAAGAAGTACGGCAGTGCGTCATAGATATAGTGACGTACCTGCGGCCAGTAGTGAACGTTGCCTGCTGCTTCGAGGAAGTAGAAGTTGCCCTTCGAGAAATCGCTCGTGTAGGTGAAGCGCTTGGTATCGCTCTTGAGGGAGTTTATCAGCGGCACCATGTTATTGTAGGCGAGGTCTTTCGTTCCCGTTGCGGCAAGGACGAAGTAATCGCGCTTTGAGTATCCGCTCTTGTCTATCGCATTCTGGATGCCCTGTGCGCCGTCCCAGCAGTGACCGGAGAGCGGCATATAGTACGCGCAGATGTCGAGATTATTGCAGAGCATCTTCCAGGTCGAGCCGCCGCCCATGGAGAATCCGCCGTAGGCTCTGTGGAAACGGGATGCTTTCAGGCTGTCGATGCTTGTGCTGCCGTTTGCGTAGGTCGAATACTTGCCTTCCACGTAGGGGATGATGCTGCGGCGCATCTCGTCCCATACATAGCCTGCACCCATGTTGTTATCCGAAGAGGGGCAGCCGTTGAAGGTCGGCGTAACAACGATCATCGGCTCAATATCGCCGTTTGCGATCATGTTGTCGAGCATTATGTCAATGTCGATACTGCTGTCGTTGAAGCAGGTGTTTTCATTTTCTCCGCCGCCGTGCATCAGGTAGAACACGTTGTACTTCTTCGACTTGTCGTAGCCGTAGGGGAGATACACGTTCATGGACTTGCTGCCGTTGATGCCGTTATAGGTCTCCTTGACAACAGTTCCGTGCTTTTCGGGCTGCTTGAAGTAGCTGTCGGGCGCAGCCTTGTACTGAAGGTTCGCGTTGTAGTTGTACGGTACCTTTTCGGGCTCTGCCACGGGGAATTCCGTGATCTTGCCGCAAAGATACGAGTGGAGCGCGGTCACGTCATTCTCGTCGATAGTTCCGCTGCGGTCAACATCCGCGTTCTGCTTTACGATCTTGTCGGTGATGCCTTCGGAGATGCCTCTCTTGAGCTTGACAAGGTCAGAGATCGTGATCTCTCCGTCCAGATCAACGTCGCCTCTTCTGATATCTGCGTCGGTTATGACTGTCGATACAGGTCCGACTATCTTTGTTCCTGCGGGAGCGGCGATGACCTCATCCAGATAGAAATCGCAGGTCTCCTGAGTGGTCTCAGCCACGAGAACGAGCTTCTCGGCGCCTTTCGGTATAGTAAACGAAGAATTGTAGAGCTGAACGAACTCGCCGCGTTTCGCCGAATCCTGAGCTATCTTTGCGTAGTTCGCCTCGCCGTTGAGCTCGTACTGGAGGGTGAGCTTGAATTCGGTGGGGTCGGAGCCCTCAAGGTTTGCAAAGCAGGCGCTGAATGCGTAGCTCTTGCCCGGCACGAATGTGCTTGTGCTGAGCTCTCTCTGACCGCCGTTCCATGCCGAAGTTCTTCCCGAGAAGAGCATGGATCTTGAGCCCTTGTACTTTGTATCGTAGCTTGTCTCGGCGGTGCATCCGCCGCGTCCCGACCATGTGTCCGAGCCGCTCTCAAAGGTATCGTGGAACAGATAACTGCTCGTGTCCTCGATCGGTGCGGTGTTCGAGGATATCTCGATATTTGCGCCGACGGGAGCCGCAATGACCTCATCCACGTAGAAATCACAGGTCTCCTCGGTAGTCTCGGCGATGAGCACGAGCTCCGACGCACCTGCGGGGATAGTATAGCTCGGGTTGTAGAGCTGGATGAACTTGCCGCGCTTTGTCGTGCCCTGAGCGATCTTTTCGTAGTAGACCTCATCGTTCACCTTGTACTGGAGAGTGAGCTTGAACTCGGTCGGATCGGAGCCTGTGAGGTTCACGAAGTCCGCGCTGAACGCATAGCTGTTGCCCGGTACGAATGTCGAGGTGCTGAGCGATTTCATCCCGCCGTGCCATGTGGCAGTCCTGTCCGACAGGAACAGCGACTTCGAGCCCTTTGTCTTTGCAGAGGTGCTTGTCTCAGCCGTACAGCCGCCGCGTCCCGACCAGCCGTCGGTGCCGCTTTCAAATGTGTCGTGCATATAGTAGCCGTCAGCGTCGGGCTCGACTATCGTAGGTGCGTTCCACTCTGCGCGTTCATAGTCGAAATAGTCAACGTCCACATAGCCGCCCGTAGACTTGGTGGCGTAGCTGTAGATAGCATTTCTGTAGCCCGTGAAGAGTTTCAGGTCGTAGGTCATGCCGACGGTCGTGCCTATCTTCTTCCACGAGCTGCCGTCAGTCGAGTAGTAGAAGTTCACCTTGTCGATGTTGTTCGAGACATTGTAGTTAGAATCGACCGTGTTGAACTGGAAATCGGTCTTGAGGTAAACGGTGTTGCCGCTGAGGGAGACCTCTTCCTGTATCTTGTCGGCGCTGTTCATAACGTCGCTGTTGCCGTAGTTGGCGTTGGTAGCCATGTATATCTTCTTCTCGCCGCTGTCGGTAACACGCACGCCGACGTTTCCGTAGTTGTACTGGAACGCCGAAAGACCTGCGCAGTCACCCGGCTTCATGTTGGAGACATCCATCTTGATAACGCCCGAGCAGGACGGACCCTCAGTCCTCATGGTCAGGGTATTTCTCGCGTGGATGATGCTCTTTGCGGTGTAGCCGTTCTTGAGACGCAGCCAGCCGGGTCTCTCGGTCACCGACCAGTAGCGGTTGTCGGGGTTGTGGTTCCACTGCCATTCGAGCTTCAGCTTGTTGGAGCTGTAGTCGAACTCGTCGTCCTTCGCCAGCTGTGTGCCCTTATGGCTTCCGGGGATGTCGAGTACAACGGGAGCCTTGCCGTTCACGCCCATCATCGGCCAGCCGTCCTGCCATGTAACGGGCACAAGAACGGGGATACGACCCACCGAGCCGTGATCCTGGAACAGCAGTCCGTACCAGTTTCCGTCGGGAGTATCGACGATACCGCCCTGAGCAACGCCCGAGCCATACGTTCCGAGACCCGAATTCAGCACCGTCTTGCCCTCAAAATTGCCGTTAAGGCTCTTGCTTCTGTAGCAGAGCTCTATTCTTCCGCTGTTGCTCGGCCATGCGATGAGGAACACGTAGTAGTAGCCGTTTATCTTCTGGATGTGCGAACCCTCGCCTGCGAGGTTATCCAGTCCCGTCTTGATGATGGTGCGTTCGGTCGCGCCGTTTGCGAAGCCCGTCATCTGGGAGTTGAGCTCCTTGATCTTGATCTCACCGCCGCCGCCGAAAACGAGGTAGTTCCTGCCGTCATCGTCGAAAAGGAGCGATGCGTCGTGATACATACCGTTGATCTCGCTCTTCGTCCAGTTGCCGCTCTCGATGTCGCTGGTCTTGTAGATGTAGGACTTGCCTGTGCCGTAGCTTCCGAAGAACACGTAGAAATTGCCGTCGTGATACCTGAGGCTCGCCGCCCACGAACCGTGCGCATAGTCGTGCTGACCGTTCGAGAGGGTCTGCTTTGCGCCGTCGGCCATGGTGTCGTAGACGTAGGAGCATATCTCCCACGACACGAGGTCTTTCGACTTCATGACGGGCACGCCGGGGTTGAAGAACATGGTGGTGCTCACCATGTAGTAGGTGTCGCCGACCCTGATGATGTCGGGGTCGGGAACGTCCGCCCATATCACGGGATTTGCGACCTGTCCCGATTCAAGGGCGTTGGCATGGACAGACGGCATCCCGCCCTGAACGAGTGCAAGACAGGACGCAGCCATCGCTGCCGATGACAGTACTGACAATATTCGTTTCGTTATCGTTTTTGAACTTGACATAACAACTTCCTCCGAACCTTTATATTTCGGGCTGCATCGCCGTGCAGCCTTGAATTTACAGCGTTTTGACCTAAAAATACGCACAAATTTGTTGAAATTAGTGCATACTATCTTTATTGTTAAATATTATAGCACAAGCCCCGGATCTTGTCAAGTACGATATATAAGTATATAAACTCTGAAAGGTTCGCAATTTGAGGTTAAAAAAACTTCCTTTTTATGGTAGTTTTGTGAGTTCTGAATAGATAAAGTACAAATATCAACAAAAGTATAACTTAAAAATGTAGTTTCTTTGTAAAATTTACAAAAGATTCACAAATGAGGGCGCTCTCTGTTACGGATTTGTGACACCCGTGTGGTATAATATTAGTATAAGGATTCTTCACATGAGTTTTACATCAAGTAAACTATTTGTGAGAAAAGACTATAACCGCCCGCAAAATCCGCCGCAGAATGATACATCTGCACAGTATATTGGGGCAAAAGCGCTGATATTTTGTGTATCTTTTGTAAACTCTTCGCAGTGTCAAAATGTTCATATCGGACGAACGTGTTAATATCGGATACACGGCCATGAAAGCTGTCACAGCCACAAACGACAGATCACTTTCACCTCCTTTAAATAATATTCTGGATCGGCAGCCCCTTCGGGGGCTGTTGGTCTTGCTGCCTGCGGGTCTCCCCCAATATCACCCGCACTCCCACGGTAAAAAAGCCGGCAGTTCAAAAAAACTGTCGGCTTTTGCTGTCATGTGTTACTCTGCGAGGTCTATCACGCCGTTTGCGCGGAGCTGCCTGAGGAAGGTGAACCTTGCGATGTCCTTGCATTCGGGCTTTATCATGTAGTACATATAGTGTTCGAGCAGGTTGAAGGTCTCGTAAGTTCTGCCCTCTATCTTGAAGTGGCTGAATCCCATGGGGACGTATTTGTTCCAGATGTCATCGGGGGAGATGTGCGTGCTGAGCTGCTGGATGTCAAATACAGTCCTGTTGACGCTGGGACATTTGTCGAACATCGCACCCTGCGGGAACTGCTTATTGAGCATTTCGGGAGTAAAGTTGGTATTCGGGTGCTTTCTCACGTAGTTAGCTATCTCTATCTGCTGTGAGCCGATTATCCTGTAGTGCTCGGAGCGTCTTTCGCAGGCTGGGTCACAGCACGCATTCACGAGCAGCTCGCACTTGTCCTTGTCGGGTATCTTTTCGAGAATATCGAACTTATTGTTCAGATCGTAGTCGATGACCACCAGATGATAGTCCTTTTCGAGCTCGGAATACAGAGCCTCGGGGTCGGTGAGACGCTTGCAGGTCGAGCTTGTCAGCTTGTACTTCGGGTAGGTCTTTCTGATATGCTCCTCAAGATACGGCGAAAATACGATAGCCTCGTTCAGACCGTTGTCCGCGATCGTCATCACCCTGTTGCAGAAATCGTCGTATATGTGCTTTTTCTCCAGCACGGGGTTGGTGAAAGTGAATCTGAGGGGGATGCCCCTCTCGTTGAAAGACTCGGTAACGGTCTTTATATAGTCCCTGTCACAGTAACCGCCGCACAGTCTGCCGCCATTCCACAGCGAAGGCGGAAAACATCCGTAGACGGAAGCGATCTCCACACCCTCACGGAAATACTGCGGACACCGTTTCAGCATCTCCGCAAAGACCAGATTGAATCTGAAATGTCCGGCAAAATCCGGCAAATGAAACCGTACTCTCATAATAATATCCTCTTTCGTCTTTTGTGCGGGACGCTGTCCTGTGCTCTTTCGGGCGGATAGCATCACTCGTCATAATTAATAGTATAGCCGAAACAGAAGGGTTTGTCAACCGTTTACCGAAAATATTCCCGCGGGCGGCGCAAAGCGAAAAAAACGAATTGCGACAAAAATAGTGACAAATGTAACTGCATAAAGTGACAGATGACATCTTGCGCTCACTCCGAAAGTGTGGTATAATCACATCATAGAAAGAAAGGAGTGACCGACACGAAAAAGTTCGGCGCAAAAAACGTATCAATCATCATCTCAATCATTCTTGGAGCAAGCGGTATAATATATAATTCGCTTCTCACAGAAGAAACTGCGTTCTCGGTTCCCGCAAAGGTGATCTCCGCAGTTGCACTGGTCTATGCGGCAGTAATGCTCATCTGCAACATGGTACACCTCATTTCCGTAAAGAGCAGCCCCGACAAGGCATCGGCAGAGGCTAAGGAAAACAAGGCATTCAAGACACTTCTGGCTGTTTCCTTCCTGCCCGTCACCGTACTGCTCGGCGTGAGCATCTACGCTATGTTCAGCGGCGTTCCCGCAGGACACTTCGGCGACCTCGAAGCATTCAACGCATCCTTCGTTTACTGGGGATTCGCAATGTGTGCTATCCCTGTTCTTCCCGCAGCACTGATCTATCAGGGCGTATACCTCGCAAAGAAGCTCAGCGCAAAAATGGGCTGACAGAGAAAAAGCTATCTACACAGCTGCCGAAAGACAGCAGATTCATCTACAATAGAACAAAGAAAACAGTCACGGTAGGAGCTTCATACAGCCCCTACCGCTGCTGTTTTTCGCGGAGATCAGCGTGCGGAGATCAGCTGGGGGAAAACCTTTTGAAAAAGGGTTATCCCCCAGACCCCCTTCCTAAAACTTTTAATACTTTTTGGCAAGGGGTGTTGAGCCACTATAGATAGTCTTGACTTAAATGTTTGTAGTTCTCTTTATTAATAGTATACCCCTTGCCAAAAAGACGTTCATAAGTGCATAACGCTTCATTCAGCGATTCGGACTTAGTCGAGCGGTGGTATCAAGCCCACCCACCCTACATATCTAACCGACAGTCAGACGGTATCTCTTGAAGCGGCAAGAGCCTATCTTCCCTAACACAACCAACTGACAACATATTAAAAGTCTTTGGAAGGGGGTCTGGGGGAGAACCTTTCTTCAGAAAGGTTTCCCCCAGCAAAACCCGCAAAAAAAATAAAAAAATTTTTGAAACCGTGAAACTTTTTTTGGCTTTTTTCAGACTATTATTATGAAAGGAGGCGATGAGGCCATGGACGAAGTTACGAAGCGCTTTGAAAAGATATACAACAGCACATACGATTATCTTTACAAGTATCTGATTCTAAAAGCTGACACGAGGGAAACGGCAGAGGACATACTGCAAAGCGTATACCTCGCATTCTATAAGAAAATGCAGGAAGGTGCAAACGTGCTCGACCCCAAGCACTATCTATTAAGGATGGTAAAGCACAAGCTTGCTGACCATTACAGCAAGAGAATAGTTATGGAAAGCATCGATGAAGCGATGGGGGTCGTGGACGAGGACGCTTTAAGGCAGCTTGAACGGAGCGACAGCTATATATACGAAGAGGTTCTGGAGAACCTGAAAGCTACCGACGAACTGACGTACCGCATTTTCCTGTTGTACTTCGGCTATGACCTCAAAATAAAGGAGACAGCAAAACTGCTTGGAGTAGCGGAGATGACCGTTAAGAACAGGCTCTACCGAACTCTGAAAAAACTACAAAAAGAAATGAAGGAGGGCGACAAAAATGCGTTATTCAGAAGCTGTTAAGAGACACAAAGAAGAAACAAAGCAGAGAATATTGAGCAATATACTTGAAGCGGCAGAAAAAGAAAAAGCCGCTGCCCTTTACACAGACAACGACGGATCGGAAATAAAGGCAACAGAAACAAATACAAACGAAAAGGAGACTATTACCATGAAAGAAACAATGTTTAACGAAGTCAGCAGATTCAGAGGCGGCGCTATCGCAGCAGCCTGCGCAGCACTTATCATCGGCAGCGGAGCAGCAATTTACGCAAAATCGTCAAATATCCAGAAAGACCCCAACGTGTCCCATGTGACCGCATCGACAAGCAGCAGCGGCTCTTCCATGGCGGCTATGAGCAGCATAGAAGCTGACGAGAACGACACAGCTTCTGACACCGACGAGAGCATTTCGCGCGATGAAAGTTCTGTAGATGACACTTCTTCGTCTGCGGACAGCACATCCTCGAAGAAGTCTTCTTCCTCTTCGTCGAGCGACACATCCTCGAAAAAGGCAACCACATCCTCTTCCGTGAAGGATACCACCTCGTCCTCGGCTGACAATAAAACAAAGACCACTACGCCCGACCCCGACGTGAAGGCATCCTTCGACGATCTTCTTGCTTCGGCTGATTTTGTCATCGCAGGTCAGATCGTAAGCGCAGAGCCTGTGACCATCACCAACGTTGACGGCAGCACTCAGTACTGCATCGCATATGAGATCTATCATCAGTATAATTACCTCAAGAACACCAAGCAGCTCCTTTTCGTTGACGAATGGAACACCACCATCTATCAGCCTGTAGCAGAGGGCACCAAGCCTGCTCTCGGCTACAACGACGAAGCGATCTTTATGGCATACGACAGCGGCAGCTACGGAATGATAAAGACCGCAAGCAACGGCGTTTTCGCTTACAACAACCACAAGTTAAAGAGCGTCAATTCGGGAACTGACAGCGTCAACAACGCTATGACAGACTACATTCTGAACAAGGTCCTTTACGGCAGAGACCGTTACACCGTTGAGTACTGGATCAATACTATCTTCGGCGCAGACTATGAGTGGAAGACTGTTTACGACGACAATTATCCCTTTGAAGCAACTTTCGCAAACTGGGACGAGACTCAGAATAAATACATCCTGTCCGAAAACACCAACCCGCTGTGGGATCATATCACCCATATGCTCATAGATGATGAAGACTACTACCACTATTTCCAGACCGAGTACCCGACAGGCTCCGAATATGACCCGATCTTTGTAAGCGACTGCGACAAGTTCGATATTGCCCTGAACGGTATGTTCCTCAACACCAAGTCAAATGCTGTCAGCTTCGACTTCACGATCATGCCCAAGAGCGGCGATATCGTCCTCAACGACGGCGTATTCTATGATCTGAAGACTAATCCCGACAAGATCCTCGCCGACATGGGCAAGTACTTCAATACAGACTCTATCATTGTTACCAAGGGCTCGAAGTTCTCGCTCTACCCCGACAACTGCATCAGCTTTACTGTACTGTTATATCAGGCAGAGCCTAACGGAAAGCTGAAGTTCGATCTCAACAAGGAATTCAGCATCACACTCGGCGGCATCTACAACACCGACGGTTCCGCTATCTACGGCTCCGAGATAAAGCTCGACTTCAAGGTAGACCCCAGGATCCTTGACGGTGTCGGCGACGAAGTGACTGTCATCTCTTCCGCAAACGCTGACTAAAGCAATAATGACCAAAACGTTAAAGACCCGAACAGCCATCAGACTGTTCGGGTCTTCTTTACGGATTATTTATTTACGTCTTTGGGTTCAGCTGCCCGAAAGCTCACGCTTCATCTGGATGAGGTCGGAGATATTGATCTCGCCGTCACGATTCATATCGCCCTGTACGGCGTCAGTCAGCTGAGTGAGCCCTACAAGGTATTCGTGCAGCATGGCAGCGTCGGCGTCGTTAAATACACCGTTCGCATCCACGTCGCCGCGTATTTCCGCAGGCTTTGCGGCAACAGGCTCGAAGATGTAGGTCGATCTGTCGTTTGCGGAATTGACAAGCGTGTAGCTGCCGTCCTTGTTGCAGAGGATGGTGTAGGTACCTGTCTTGCCGCTCTCCTCGATGAGGGTGTATCTGCCGTCCTCGCGCTTTTTGATGGTGCGATTGCCCGTCAGCTTGCCGTCTGAAACGCGGCGGAAGCTGTACACGCCGTCGTTGACAGCAGGGCATACGGGAGTTACCGAGAACAGCTGACAGTCGAAGGCGTTGTAGGGATAGTGGGCGATATTGCCGCCGTTTTCCTTCGACCACTCGAACACGTCGAGCGAGTTCTTCGCACCCGAGCACTTCGAGAGGAACGCATAATAGCCGTTGTTCTCAACCACCTTGAACAGCTGAGTGTCCGCGCCCGTGTAGGTCGAGAGCTGAGCGTTTGCGCCGTCAGCCGCGGAAGTCACGGTGATGACCTTGCTCTCGTCGCCGACCGACGCGATACGGCAGTAGCCGCCCTCATCCGCGATAAGTCGGAACTGCTGTGCGAAACAGCCGTTCTGCTCCCACTGCTGGATATTGGTCTCCTCGTCGGTCTTGCCGCTGGGCAGGTCGAAGGAGAGGTTGCTGTTCTTGTTGACGATGTAGTAGCTGACGCCCGAATACAGATCAGTGCCGCTGATCTTCAGGGACGCACCGGGAGCCTCGTTCTTCACGTTGTCCCAGTTGTACACGAGGTCGTACTCCGCATTGGTGAAATCGCCCGTATACACGCGGTCGGTGCCTGTGAACTGATCGTTCTTCGCGCCCCAGACAGTCTGGTTGTTGCTGCCCACCGCGGTGAAGCTCATGACCTTCGTGCCCTTCTCGTTCTTGCCTGCGTAGAAGTAGCCCTTATAGGTCTTTCCGTCGATGACGAGGTTCGCCTCAGCAGACGAGGAAGCCTGCTTCCATGTGCCCTTTACGTCGCCCGAGATAGTCCCGTCGGCGTTCAGGGTGATGTTTTTGTAGCCTATTATCTTGCCGTCAGTCGAATTGCTGTGGTTGATGTATTCGTACTTGCCGACTATATCGCTCTCGTTGTAGCCGCCCTTGGAGAGCTTGTCGCCCGCATACTCAAACGGGGTCACAACAGGCCAGCCGTCGGCGTTGAAGTACATCTGATGAACGCGCACCGAGTGATATTCACTGCCGTCGTCGAATCTCGCGTGATAGAAGAGGTACCACTGACCGTCGTCATCGCGGAGCACGGAATTGTGACCGCACGCCATGTACGCCGTATCGAGGGTGGAGAACTTGTAGTTGCCCATTACCTTGAGCCCGACGGAATCGAGGTTGGTGTTCGAGTTCAGAACCGCCTGATTTCCTGCGGCATCAACGAAGGGACCGAGAGGCGATCTTGAACGCGAAACTCGCATATTGTAGCCGCCGTCGGAGAACAGTCCGCCGTAGGTCGTCCAGAGGTAGTAGTAGCCCGTGTCGGCGTTGTACTCGATGAAGGGACCCTCGCCCGACTTGCCGTAGCCGCCCGCGATCTTCGTGCCGAAGTAGCTGTCCACCATTCTGCCGTCGGAGGTGGTGCCCGTCTTGGGATGGATGCACTTGCCTGTCGTGGGGTCGATCTCCAGCGTGAATATGCCGCCCGACCATGAGCCGTATGTCATGTACATTTTGCCGTCGGTACCGTAATAGATGGTCGGGTCGATGGCGTTGGGGAAGAGCTGATTGTTGAAGTCGTGGTTGCTGAACCAGCTGTTGTTGTAGGTGACCTCGCCGCTCGCGATCAGCTCGTCGATGTTGGTGGAGGTGTACTTGCGGTTGACGTTTTTGGTGTCGCTGGTGACGTAGCTGTCGGTATCATAGAAGCCCGAATAGATCAGCGTATCGCCGAAGGTGTAGGTGCCCTTGATGTTCTTCGACCAGGCGTAGCAGATGACCGAGCGCTTGTAGGTGGAGCTGGTGCAGAAGTACATCACATAGGCGCCCTTACTGCCGTCGGGGCACCTGAAGTCGGGGTTCCAGATAACGTCGGGAGCCCAGACCGCGAATCCGCCCTTGCAGTCCTCAAGATCCTCACCTGCCCATGCGAAGGCTTTTTTCAGGTTCTCCGAGAGGTTGCCGAACTCAACGTTGTTGGTGCGGGCGTAGCCGTTGGAGAAGGTGTCCCAGTTGATGAGGTCGCCCGACTGCGCCGCGTCGATGTGGGAGCCGAACACATAGTAAGTCCCGCCGTCCTTGATGATGGACGGGTCATGGACGGAGACTCTGCGCCCTGCGGCGGCGGCTGGCATACTGCTTATGCCCGAGAGTGTCATGCCGAGCGCGAGGACGGCGGCGGCGATCCTTTGTTTTATCATTTCTTTTTCCTCCTTAACAGGTCATCGGGACCGATCGGAACTGCGTGCTGTGATACGGACAAGACAGCCGATATATGCAAATATATGAACATTATGACACATCTTAAACAAAACTATTACGGTTTTGATATATCGGACAATATCTTCGCATATTCCGTTGTATTTAAAAATTATTATAGCACAAGTGCTTGCCTATTGTCAATAGAAAAAGCGATAAAATAGTATTTTTTTATCGGCGTGCGATACCCTTTGGGACAATTTCGCCAAAAAAACATCTCTCCTATCGTCATGTTGATGGTATCGTCGGACGGACAGGATAGGGGAGCTCTGCCGCCATGTCACTTTTATTATATTTTTTAAAATTAGCAATATAATTTATTTAACTTTTTGTGGAATCTATTGCAATTTTCCCAAAAACGTGATATATTATTGTTATGGTGCTTGTATACAGTTGGATATATCTGTAAACGATCTTACGCGTTGCAGGCACACGGTTCTTAAACAGGAAATCAGAAATAAGAGCTCGGAAAGGGCTGCCGCGGGTTCGGTCTGTCACCGAAACGCCCTTGTCACACGGCGGTATTTCTTCCCTCTTATTTCAAAAATATTTTTGGAGGAGTTATTATGAAGCTAAAACACAGGCTGGTCTCAGCCGCGGCGGGCGCGGTATTCGCGCTCAGTCAGACAGCAGCGGTCGTTCCGTCTGTCAATGCCGCCGATGAGCTCAAAGACGCGATCGCCGAATCTTCGGGCGTCGATTACGACTTTGCGCGGGCATTACAGTATTCCATGTATTTCTACGATGCGAATATGTGCGGTGACGACGTGGAAGGCAACAACCGTTTTGAATGGCGCGGCAACTGCCACACCTACGATTCGCAGGTACCGCTCCACCCCATCGAGGACTGGGAGGGCGTGAACCTCACCGAAGAACAGATCGAGAAGTACAGAGATCTCCTCGATCCCGACGGCGACGGTTATGTTGACGTTGCGGGCGGTTTTCACGACGCAGGCGACCACGTTGAGTTCGGTATGCCCGAGAACTACGCCGCTTCGACAGTCGGCTGGGGCTACTACGAGTTCCGCGATTCGTATGTTCAGATCGGCGAGCAGGATCACATCGAGACTATCCTCCGCCACTTCAACGACTACCTTATGAAGTGTACCTTCCTCGACGACAAGGGTGAGGTCGTTCTGCACTGCTATCAGGTAGGCGACGGCGACATCGACCACTCCTACTGGAACTCTCCCGAAATGGACGAGATGGGAAGAGCCGCATTCTTCCTGACGCCCGACAAGCCGCAGACCGATTACGCAGCTTCTGCCGCGGCTTCGCTGGCTATCAACTACCTGAACTTCAAGGACACCGACAAGGCTTACGCTCAGAAGAACCTGAAGTACGCAAAGGCGCTCTTCAAGTTTGCGAAGGATCACCCCAAGGAGCTCTCCGACAACGCTGACGGCCCTAAGGGCTACTACAAGTCCCAGAAGTGGGAGGACGACTACTGCTGGGCTGCCGCATGGCTCTACAAGATCACGGGCGACCACAGCTACCTCGAAGAGATCTACACCTGCTACGACTACTATGCAGCTCCCTGCTACGTTCACTGCTGGAACGATGTATGGGGCGGCGTTCAGTGTGTGCTCGGCGAGATCTGCCGCGACACTCCGTACACCAAGGGCGAATACGTTTACCCGAACTTCATCGACGAGTTCAAGAAGGCGGCGAACAAGAGCCCCTACGAGCAGATGGACTGCTGGTCGTCGGTCGAGAAGGCGATCAACACCTACATGACAGGCGGCATCGGCGAGCTGACTCCCGAGGGCTACTGGTGGCTCAACACATGGGGCAGCTGCCGCTACAACACCGCCGCTCAGCTCATGGCGCTCGTTTACACCAAGTACAACGGCGACGCTCCCAACAAGTACAGCGACTGGGCTAAGGGTCAGATGGAATACATCATGGGCAAGAACGATATCACCTACCTTGAGCGCATCGAAGCTAACGCAGAGGCTGAAAAGAACGGCGAGCCCGCACCCTGGAGCGAGGATGAGCTTCACGGTCCGAGATGCTTCATCGTCGGCTTCAACGAGGATTCCGTGCAGTATCCTCACCACAGAGCAAGCTCGGGTCTGACCAAGTGCGAGGATCCCGATCCGCAGAGATACGTGCTGTTCGGCGCACTCGCAGGCGGTCCCGACAATCAGGACAGACACAGAGACACTACCGCTGACTGGACCTACAACGAGGTCACCATCGACTACAACGCAGCGTTCGTAGGTGCGAGCGCAGGTCTCTACAAGTACTACGGCACTCCCGATATGGCTCCCACCAAGAACTTCCCGCCGAAGCCCACCTTCACAGGTACGAGCGGCGGCGGAAGCAACGAGTGCTGGGTAACTGCCTGCGGTATCGACGACCTGAACGCTAACGGTGCAGGCGTCACCAAGGTGTCCCTGTACGTTATGACCGGCGCTACCAAGAAGCTCGAGGATCTTTCGGTGCGTTACTACTTCAGCACCAAGGGCATGAGCGACCCGAACAACGTCAAGGTATCGGAGCTCTACGACCAGGCATCCGCAGAAGCCGCTCCCGCTAACGGCACCATCAGCGGCCCCTACAAGTACGACAAGATGGATGACGTTTACTACGCCGAGATCAAGTGGAGCGACTACAATATCGCAAACTCGGGCAAGAAGTATCAGTTCACCGTTGGTCTGTACTACGGCGACAAGTGGGATCCGTCCGACGACTGGAGCTACCAGAACCTGAAGATCTTCAAGGAGGATGACGCGTTCTTCGGCACGGGCAACGAGGTCAAGAACGAGAACATCTGCGTTTACAGCGGCGACAAGCTGGTAGGCGGTATCGAGCCCGACGGCACCAAGCCCGAGTTCGATTCTCCCGACACCGAGACAGCAGCTCCGCTGTACGGCGACGTCAACTGCGACGGCACAGTCGATCTCAACGACGCTGTACTCATCAAGCAGTATGTTGGCAACCCCGCGAAATTCACCATCACAGAGACAGGACTGAAGAACGCCGACTGTGTTGATTCTGACGGAGTAAACGCCGCAGACGCTCTCGCGGTTCAGCTGATAGCGACCAAGGCTCTCTCCGAGAAAGACCTTCCGACTACAAAATCCAAAGTAAATTCTCTCAGCTGATGAAAACGAGAGGGTGCTGTAAGACGCAGCACCCTCTTTTTTGCCGTTTCAGCACCGTTTACTCCGAAAAAGATACCGTTCACTCCGAACAGCTTTATTTTCGGGATAGATGTGGTATCATAAATACGCAGTGAAGCTGATTGTTCGTGCAGCCATACCGCATGATGTTTTCAGACAGACCTTTCACGGCAGCGCAGTCTGCTGTCAGGCTTTACCCCTCTCCATAAGTACGGCACAGAGTCTGTCTTTCTTCCGCTTGTCTTTCGGCGAACGGCACCAAAAGCACGGACAATTATCCCTTTGCTGTCTGATACCGATCGCCAAAAGGTCAGCAGTCCTCTCTCTGCCGGCCTTTTGGGGGTCAGTATAACTGACACTCCATATTGACCCTCGAAAAAACGACCTTCCCTCAGCTGCGGGGGAAGGTCGTTTGCTGTTCTTATTCGGCTATTTCCTGACTCAGCACCAGCTCAAGTTCGAGCCTGAACTGCCTGTCGTCGGCTGACAGGTGAACATCGCCGTCGTGCTTTTTGACGGTGGTGATAATGTTCATCACGCCAAAACCGTGATGTTCCTTGTCCTCCTTAGAGGTCGGGATGGTGTTGTTCTCCTTTATCTCCACAGCCTCATAGATAGGGTTTGTGATGGTGAAAAAGAAGAACCCCTGCTGACAGTCGGCTTCCGCCCTGATGATCTTGGGCATACCCGAAGTGTCCTTTCCGCAGGCTTCGATGGCGTTGTCTATGGCGTTCGCCGTGATTATGCACAGGTCAACGTTGCTTATACCTGCCGAAGGCACACGCCCCGAGAATACTATCTTTGTGTTTATCGCCGCGGCTCTTTCGTTCTTATCGTTCAGGAGCGCGTCGATGATGATGTTTCCCGAATTGAACTGATTCTTCTCCGCCGCCGAAAGACCTTCCAGCTCGTCGATGTATCTCAGCGCCTTTTCGGTCTCGTCCGCTTCGATAAGGCTCCGCAGGCAGATCATGTGGTTTTTCAGGTCGTGTCTGAAGCTCTTGAACTCGCCGTAGATGGCGTTTATCTTCTCGTAGTACTTGACCTCATTCTCGACCTGCTTTGACAGCATATCCACCGTCGTCTTTTTCTCCGCCTCCGACACGCTTATCTGTATGATGGAGATGGCGGTGATTATCAGCCCTATCATGCAGGGCAGTATGTATATCTTGTAGTAAAGCTCATGATTCGGCTTATTCTCGCCCATGACGAAGACCGCCGCTATCAGCAGGAGAAAGAGTATGTTCACATACAGCTTTTTCGGGAAGGAGCCCACCGTCCGATGGACGACCATCTCCAGCTTTTTCCGCTTGATATAGAACAGTATCAGCGACAGCGCGGCGACGTCGATCATGAAGGAGACCAGATTGCTGATCTCGCCGTTGTCGATGAAAGCCTGACAGATATTCATGTATATCTGAGGCGGACACATGGTCAGAAAGAAGATGTATATTATTTTCTGACTGAACCCGTCCAGTATCATGCTGAACGCGGCTATCCGCCCGACACAGTAGAAAATGAACAGTATCTGCGTCACCGTTTTCGGAAAAACATCGGGCTTGCTTATCAGTATCGGCGCAGGGATAATGGAGATGACAAGGACAAGATACCCCAAGACCCTGCTTCGCGACGTCCTTATGCCGCAGACGATCTTTGAAAGCTGAACGATCAGGAGCTGTTCCGCAAGATTGGCGAGCATCGCCAGGAAAGAAATGATCGTCATTTTCAGCTACCTCTCCGAAAATTATACCGCTTGATATAGTCGGCAAAGGCTTTTCTGAAGGGCGAGAGCTTCGCCCTGCTGATAAGCGCCCTCTCCTTATTGTCGAAGATTATGTCCGTCGCCGTGTGGGAGACGATGTGGCGGAACCCCACAAGGTACGTCCTGTGACAGCGGAAGAACCTGTCCTGCGGAAGCTGCTTTTCGATCTCGGACAAGGTCTTCTTGTAAAGGAAAGTACCCTCATTCGTCCGTATATTGCAGTATTTGTCAGTCGCCTCTATGTAGATTATGTCGTTGATGTTTATCTTGCGGTTGTTCTCATCGGTCTTGATAAGTATGAATCCCGCTCCCTCATTTTCCGCGAGATACGAGTCGAGAGCCGCCTCCAGCTTATCCACCTTGACGGGCTTTATCAGGAACCTGTAGGCGTTCACCTCAAATGTATCAAAGACGATATCGGGAAAACTTGTGAGGAAGATGATCGCTGTTCTGTCGTTTTTCTCTCTTATCCTTCTGGCGGTCTCAAGGCCGTCGATCTCCGACATCTGATAATCCATAAATATCAGATCATACTCGTTCTGACTGTTAATAAGATCGAATCCGCTGGTATAGCTGTGGTATACCATTATGAGATTTCTCTTTTTCGCAAAATTATCAAGATGCTTTATCAGCTCTGAATGAAAGAGCATCTGATCGTCACAGATCGCAACTCTCATACAAGGATCCCCCCTTACTAAAAGCAATAATGATCGTGGTCATGCGCACATCACGGCGATACGGATGAAAAAGCCGCCGCAAATATCCCCCTTGTAATCGTTTTTACGGGAAAGTGCCGATGAGCTGACCCCCTTAATGCGGTTTACTCTGGTTTTTATACCGTTTGCTCCAAAAAATATTTGCCTTCGGCAGATAATGTGCTATAATAAAACCATAGGAACGAGAGTAACGGAGCGTATCCGAAGAAAAGGAGGTTTTACTATGTTCGGCTGGTGGGACTGGTGATCGTGACAAATCTTGTATACCGAGTGCCGTTCGGGACTGACGAAAAAAGTCTGTAACGACCGTATTTTCGCGGCATCCGGTATAAAACAGAGTAAGCATTAGATCTTTTATCTAATTTATTATATCACAATTTGAATTTTATGTCAATTATTTGACATCAAAAAAATTCTGACTTTTTTGTGCTTTTGTTCAGCGTTCGCCGTATCGGGGAAAAGCACACGGTCTTAAAATGTCCGTTCCTTTTACTTGTAAGCATATATTCCCAGATCGGAAGCGCCGATACCTCGATGTGAAGTATCGGCGCTTCTGCCTTTTTCGGCACCCGTTTTAGAAGAAAAAAATCAGTCGGCTATGATGTTCTTCGCATCACAGCCGACTGTTCTTTTAACAGACCGTATTATTTCACAAAGCCGTAAAGACCGTTTATCTTCTGATCCTTGACAGCCTTGGCCACAAGACCTGCCACGATGTTCGCACCCTTCTCGCAGAAGTGTGTGCCGTCAGTCGAGCCGCTTACCGCGCCCATCAGATGATAGGAAAGCGCAGTGTTGTAGCCCACGGAGTTGTAGTGGTTCACCATGATGGTGTTCAGGTCGATGCAGGGGATATAGTACTTAGCCGCCAGACTCTTGCAGGCGTTGCAGTAGTCGGTGTAGCTGTTCACGAAGCGTCCCTGCGAGCTGTTGTACGCGCCCATGCCGATAACGGTAGTTACCAGAATCGGGGTCGCGCCCTTGGCATTCGCGTCCTTGATGAACTGTGTCATGTACCACTCATACGAGCCCGAGGTCGGGTTGTCAACGTTGCCGCAGACAGGAGCGTAACGGTCGGCGTTCGACTTGCCCGCGTCGTTTATCGCGAACTGTATCAGCACGTAGTCACCGGGTTTCAGGGCGCTGACAAGACTGCTCCATCTGCCCTCGTCGTATGCCTTCTTGGTGCTTCTGCCCGCCATCGAGTAGTTCTCGACATTGACGCCGCCGTTGAAGTAGTCAGCCAGATAGTAGCCCCAACCCTGCTGAGGAGCATAGCTTGCGCGGTAGGACTGCACCGTCGAGTCGCCGAGGATGAAGACGGTGGGCTTGTTAGCGTCCAGCTGCTGCTGATAGCTTTCGGGGTCGTAGGTCTCGCCGTAGGGTTCGTCGGTGGGCGTGAGGTTGATGTAATCAAGGTTCGGACCGCCCTGACCTGCAACTGCCGATACCATCTTTATGGTATTGACACCCTGCACCAGCGGAAGCACGATGCCGAACTCGGTCCAGTTCGTCCATGCGCCCGTGCCCGTGAAGGACTGGAGCCAGAAGCGGCCGGTATCGCCGTTGACATATATCTTCATCTGGCGGTCGGTGGTGGAGCCGTTGGCAAAGCGGATGTGCGTCATGTAGTTTCCTGCATTCTTCACATTGACCGTAAAGGTGATATTGCTCGAATCGTTATTGTCGAGGTTGATGTAGCCTTTTTCGCTTGTGTATCCTGCGTTGGTGGTCTCGATAACGCCCTCTTCCCAGGTCTGATCCACCGCGTAGTAATTTCCGCCTTCGGAGAGTGCCGAGCCGTTATAAGCCTCGACCGTCATATAGTCCATATTCGGGCCGCCGTTTGAAGTGTTGGACTCGGTCTTAATGGTGTTTTTGCCTGCCTTCAGCGGAAGGACGATGCTCTTTTCTTCCCAGTTCGTCCATGCGCCCGTGCCGTTGAAATCCAGATAATAAGCCGAACCGCCGTTGACGGTGATCTTCATGGAGCGGTCGTCGGTCGAACCGTTGGCATAGCGGAAGGTGACTGTATAGTCGCCGTCTGCGGGAGCGGTGACCGTCCAGTTGAGGTAACTGCCGAGAACATTGTTGTAATTCCAGTAAGCTGTACCTTCAAAGCCGCCGTTAATGGTCTCTTCGATGCCTTCGTAGCCCTCAGCGTCGATCGCGTAATAGCGCTGACTGCTGTTCTCAACGAGCTGTTCTCTCAGCCCCACGAGGAACTCCTGCATGATGCGGACGTCGTCATCGGTGACAGCGCCGTCGCCGTTAAGGTCGCAGACCGTAACGGGCAGGGAAACGTATCCGCTGTTCTTGTCCGCGGCGCGCTTGAGGAGCACCAGATCGGAAAGGTCGATGATGCTGTCCTGATTAAGGTCGCCGATCATGGTCGGCACCGATGCGGTGGGTTCTTCGGGTGCGGGCGGATCGACGGGGTCATCGGTCTTCTCGCACTTTTCCGCCTTCCAGTTCTGGCACTTGCTGTAGGACATTCCCCACTGCTGAACGTTCGCGCCGTTCTCCTTGCTTGCGGAAGCGGTCTCAACGAAGCAAGCGTCCTTGGACGAACGGGTGGAGATGTAGTAAGAACCGTCGCCGAGCTTCGTGAACTGGAACAGCATCATGCTGTCCTTGCCCGAATAGGGCACAAGCTCGATATTTCCGCCTGCGGAGCCCGTCATAGCCTTCCACACGTAGTTCTCGTCAGCGGCAGAGCGTACATAATAATATGTAGTGCCGTTATTGAAGGGGGTCAGCTTCCACTTCTGATTGTTCTGACCGTTCGCGCTCCACTGCTGGACATTCGCACCCTCCTTGATCTCGGCGTTGGCAACGTCCATCACAAGACCGCTGTTCGTGTTCTTGAAGGTGTAGTAAACGCTCGTATCCATCTCGGTATCGCCGATCTTCATGAGGTTTGCCACGAGCTCGGCGTTTTTCTGAGCGCCCTTTGCACTCTGGTGCAGGTCGTCGTTTGCGGCGTAGTATTCGCCCATAGCGTCATAGCCGCCGATGCTGAAACCGAAATCCTGCCAGGCGTTGAACAGGTCAACGCAGGTGACGTTCTGTTCCTTCGCGATAGTGTCGAGCTGACCGCCGAACCATCTTCCGCCGAGTTTCGGACTGCGGTTGAAGTCGCCGCGTCTGCCCTGCTGTTTAACGAGTATGACGTTCATTCCCTTAGCCTTAGCCGCCTTGACCATCTCGGTCACTATGTTATAATACTCGTCGGCGTTGGAATAGTTGGTGTCGTTGATGCCGATGGAGATTATGTAGTAATCCCCCGCTTTTCCGTAGGTCTTTATCGGGTCGAACTGACCATCCTGATAGAAGCCCTTTGCATACTGACCGCTCGAAGCCTGATTGCGGACTTCAAACACGTTGGTGTTGACATAGTTGTTCAGATACTGTCCCCAGCCGTGCTGTGCGGTATCAGCCGTGTTGTAGTAATTTGCAACGGTGGAGTCGCCGCATATCCAGATAGTCGGTTTCATCTCGCCCGTTGTGTTCAGCTGAGTGATCTCGATCGAGGAGATGGAGTATTCGGAATTGTTCATTCCTGCAACTGCCTGAATATTCAGCTGTCCGTCCGTAACAGGGACCTGTATAGTCTCCCTCGCGTTAGTTCCCGTGAGGTTTATCATCTGATACATACCCTCGACCTTGATGGAAGTGCGCTTGGTATTGCCCGTTACCACGGTCAGCTGATAAAGTCCCTTCGGAAGATCGACGTTGAACGTGCCGCCCGTGAACTTGACCGCATCGGAAAGTGCGCCCGAGCCGCCTGCGCTGACGTTTGAAACGCTTCCCGAAAAGCCGTACCCTCTGGAACTGTTGTAGCCGTCGCCCGCGGAAACTCCCGTGTAGCCGCCTGCCGTGCCCGACCCGCCGAGGTCGAACTTCCAGTTTACCGTTGCGGCATCAGCTTTTAAAGCCGTGCCTGCCGAAAAAGTCGAAAGTGCCATCATCGCCACGGACATTCCGCCCAGAACTTTTGAACATCGTGACACTTTCTTTCTGTGAAACAGATTCATGTTTATTACCTCCATTCTATGCATCTTTATTCACAGTAAGACCATTATTTTAATTATATCAGATGACATATTTACCTGTCAATCAATATTTTTGAAAAAATAGTGGATTATTTACATATTTTGTTTGTATTCCGCACATTTTTTGTACCAGATGCAGTGGCGACTGCGGATGCTCTTGGGGGAGACCAGCCTTAGCTTCGCACGTCCGCCTTAGCTTCGCACGTCCGCCTTAGCTTCGCACGGCTAGAAAAAGGGTCCTCCCCCCCGAACCCCTTTCCTAAAACTTTTAATATTTTCGTCATTTAGATGTGTTGGGGAAGATAGGCTCTTGCCATTTATAAAGTGTTATCTGAATGAAGCGTTACGCTCTCATGAACGTCTTTTTGGCATGGCCGCACTAATGAAAAGAAGAACCACAAATGTTCCGACCTGCACAAAGTAAGGAAGAGACACTCAAAAGCCAAAAAGTATTAAAAGTCTTTGGAAGGGGGTCTGGGGGAGAACCTTTCTTCAGAAAGGTTTCCCCCGGTTAAACCCGCAGGCAGCGACAAAAAAATCCCCTGACGGGTGTACCGACAGGGGATTTTCCAAGAAACTATGATAGCACTTCTCTATTCAATAAATCGTATCAGGAGATCCTCTTGATGACCAGATCGGTGACCGTAACGTTGTAGTTCGATCCTGCTGCGCCTAATGTGAATACGAATGCTGTATCGTCGTCAGTATCCTCGGTCATGGTGAACTTGGAGGAGTGGTGCTGCTTCTGGTTAGTGAAGGTCAGCGGAATGTAGTGGTACTGACCGTAAGGATCGTAGTTCTGCTGGATCTTGCAGCCCAGGTCGAGATTTCTGTCCGCCTGATAGTCGAACGAGATCTCATAGGTAGCGCCCTCTACGAACTCGATGCCGGGATATGCGCCCTGCACCTGCCAGTTCTCGGTGCCCGAATTGTTTACGTGGATCTGGAAGCCGTTGCTCAGATTGGTGAAGTTTGCGGATGCGCCGCTCTCCTCCGACCACCAGCCGTAGAACTTGGAAGCGTCGGGGGTGAGGTTAACGCCTGTCTGCGGGTTATCAGGGGTCTGAGGGGTCTGGGGGTCAGTGTTGGAGCCGCCGCTCACCTTAACGAGCGAAAGGTTGGTCACGGTGGACTTGTTCGGAACTACTGCGCCTGTGCCGCCGAGGTTGAATGTTACACGGCAGGCAGGATCGGTAGCGCCTGTGTAGGTAAAGGTAGCGGTGTAGTGCTGAACGTTGGTGGACCAGTCAAGGGTGTCGCTGTAGAAATGCAGGTAGTCTCCGTGACCCTGATTTATCATGAAGAATGCGGACTGGGGCTTTTCGGAAACGTAGTCGAAGGATACCTTGTAGGTAGCGCCCTGTTCAAGGGTGATAGCGTCATAGAAGAACTGAGCGTCCCAGTCGTTCTTGCCGCCTGCATTGACCTGCATCGAAACGCCGTTGTCAACGTAGGTCATCTCGCCCGAAGCGCCGTTGGAAGTCTCTGTCCAGCTTGCCCAGTTGTCCTCGTTAGCGCAGAGGTTGTTGGGGTCGCTTACCTGCTGAGTAGGATTAGCGATCTCTCTCTCCATCTCGATGAGGTCGGTCACGTTGATCTCGCCGTCCATGTTGAAGTCAGCCTTGTAGCTGATGTCAGAGATGAGCTCAACGATGTACTTCTGGGTCAGCTCAACGTCGGTCTTGTCGAGCTTGCCGTCGCCGTTAACGTCGCCCCTTACCTCAGCGGGTGCGGGGGGATCAACGATGGTAGTGCCTGTGCCAGCCGCTTCAAGCATAGCGTTGAGCAGTTCGGGCTGGGACACCTTCAGAGTACGGCGGTTGTAGATCTTGTACTGATTACCGTTATCCCACCAGATGCAGCCGATGCCGTAGTTGGTGCACTTTTCAACGAGGTATCTCGACCACGAGGTGATCTGATCCATGTTGCCCTTGTTTGCGCAGCCGAACTCACCGACGATAACGGGGATGCCCTTCTTTACGAAGGTTCTGTTGATGTTATTCAGCACGTTGTCAAGGGGGCCGCTTGTCCAGGTAGTAACGTTCGGGTAGTCCTCGTGGGTGAACTCAAACGGCTGGTAAACGTGAGTCTGAACGATGATCTTGTTGCTTACGGTATCTCTCGGAAGAACGAACTGGCTTGTGATCTCGTTGTTCGCGCCTGCACAGTAGGTGTTGCAGACGAGAGTTCTCTTGCTGTTGTTGCCGCCCGACTTTCTGACGGTATCAACGAAGATCTGGTTGAGATCATTCGAGATGGGGCAAGCCTCGGAGCCGGGAATCCACCACTGGTTCTCGGTGCCGTCGAGGATCTCGTTGAAGCCCTCGAACAGCAGCTTGTCGCCGTAATCCTTGAAGTTATCGCTCACCTGCTCCCAGATAGAGGTGAATATCTGCTTCTTGTTCTGGAGATTGTTGCTGTTAGCCTTGAGCCAGCCCTTTTCGCCTGTGTCGTGGTGAACGTTGATGATGCAGTACATATCATCCTCAAGCACCCAGTTGACGATCTCTTCGACTCTGTTCATCCACACCTGATCGATCTGGTAGGTGTTGGGATCCATATGCTCATACCAGGTGACAGGAACGCGGATAGTCTTGACGCCCGACTGCTTGACCATGTCGATCATTGCCTTGGTGGTCGCGGGGTTGCCCCATGCAGTCTCGGAAGAGGTGCTTCCTCTGTTGGAGCCGAATGTCGTGCCCGAGTAGCTGTCGAGCGAGTTGCCGAGGTTCCAACCGAAGCCCATATCTGTGACTGTTTCCTGCGCGGTCTTATCGAAGCCTGCTGCCTCTGCGTTTGTCGGTTCAACGAACGTCAGGCTTGACAGAGCCAGAGCACAGACCATTGAAATTGTTAGAGCCTTTCGGCTTTTTATCATCATAATACATTCTCCTTTTTAAGAACAAGTAAATATGGTTGTGATTCAGCCTGCCGCCTTACCCTCCCTGATCTGACGGCAGACCTTCGGGCAGTACCGCAAGCACAGCGTTACTGCCTTAGCTTCTTCATTTGTACTCACAGCGCTTGCTGACGGTCAGCTGTGAGGGGATGACGCATCCTTTCAGCCGTGATCGGCGGCTTCGGGGATAGTCGGTCTGTGAAATATGCGCATATACATTAACTATATTTATTATATACTATTGACAATGTATAGGCAATGATATATAATATAAGATAGATGATGTTTTTTGAAAATCGGGTGATATAGATGAAAATTAACAATGTCGGCTATAATCACAGGCACGATGCGGATTTTTTTATCGATCGTCCGACGGGCAGCGGCGACTGTCTGCTGCTGCTGCTGAAGACGAATGCCATCTTCACGCTGAACAAAAAAGACGTAAAAATACCGAAGGATTCGTTCTTTTTGTTCCCGCAGGGGATGCCGCAGTACTACCGTTGCGTCCCCAAGCACGAGTTCGCAAACGACTGGGTGCATTTCAGTTTCGGGCAGGGCGAGGAGGAAGAATTCCTCAAAAGAAAGATCCCCTACGCGCAGGGGATCAGGACAGATTCGATCGAGTTTCTCAGCTGGTGCATCAAGGCGGTGGCTGACGAGTTCGCTTCAAGGTCACCCTATGCTCAGGAGAATATGCAGCACTATATGTGGCTGATCTTCAACCGCGTCAGCGATGTGCTCCATCTGCCCGACGAGCAGATACACGATTCCGAGCACGAGATGCTGCTGACCATCCGCCACAAGATCTACGCCGAGCCGTACATCCCCCGTTCCATCACCTGGGCGGCTCATGAAGTCCGCATGAGCCCCGCTTCCTTCCAGTACTACTACAAAAAGACCTTCGGCGTGACTTTCGTGCAGGATTTCATCAACGCCAAGATGGAATACGCGATGATGCTCCTGACGTCCACGAACCTGACCGCCCACGACATCGCGGGAAAATGCGGCTACCGCAACTACGAGCATTTCACGCGGCAGTTCAAGGAACGATGCGGCATCACACCGCTCGAATACCGAAAGCACCACGAATAACCATCGAAGAACACATTATACATCGGCTGTGAACTTTCCGATCGCCTCAGATCGGGAAGTTCGCCGTTTTTTATCACAAAAAAACGGCAGTTCCCGAAGGAACTGCCGAAGTTGATCCGATATTCGGTTCAGAGACCTTATCAGCCCGGGATAGTGAGGGTGATAGCTCTCTTGTTGATGTTGCTGGTATCCCAGTTGCCGTTGATTCTTGCGCCAACAACAACCTTGTAAGTGCCAGCAGGAACGCCGGTTCTGCTGTAAGTAAGAACATTGCCCTGAGCAAGGATCTTCCACTTACCAGCGGTGTAGTAAGCAACACAGTACTTGTCTGCGCCATCAACAGCGGTCCAGTCAAGCTTGAATGCGTTCTTGGAGGTAGTAGCCTTAGCTACAGGATACTTAGGAGTAGGAGTAGTTCCGGTAGGCTTCAGGTTAGGATACAGAGTAGCCATTACGCCGAGAGCCATCATGTCGTCGCCTGCGTGCCAGAATCTGTGGTAGCTCAGGTCAACAGCAGCAACGTTCTTGAACTTCGCGAGCTCAGCCTTACCCTCTTCGCTGGATGCGGAGTAGTCGCCGGACCACTTAGCACCGTTAGCAACGTCCTTATTGTAAGCTTCTCTGAGCTTAGCAACGAGCTGAGTAGCCTCAGAAGAAGTCTTAGCGCCTTTGCACTTGCTTGCATCAGCATACATGGAGCGGATGCTCTCGAATGTAGCGCCGTGCTCAAGCTTGTCGCCGTTAGGCATCTCGCCGTGGTAATTCTCAGGAATGTATACGCCCTGGCTGAAGAAACGTGCGAGCGAGCCGTTGTGCTCAGTTCTGGACATACCGATGTCGTCGCGGCCGAGAGTCCATGCACGGTCGATCAGCTGCTGAGCGAGGTACAGAGAAGCCTTAGGCAGGTTAGCATCCTTGGAGGAAGCGTAAACCTTAGTGCCCTTCTTAATGTTGGTAGCACCCTCAATGTTGTAGTTGAAGGAACCGCCTACAGAGGTCTCGGTAAGACCGCTGATCTCGGAATCCTTAACGCCCTTAGCTGCTGCATAGTAGATAAGAGTGTTAGCGAGCGAAGATACGCAGCCGAGGTCAGTGTTGCCGTAGCCGGAGATAGTGCAGCTCAGGCCGCTGTTGTTAGTAGCGGTGCCGTTCCAGCTGTCAGGCTGACCCTGCCAATCAAGGTTGGAAGGCATATAGAAGTCGCCGTCAGAGGTGAGAACGGTGTTGTTAACGAACCATGCGCACCACTTGTCGAGGATCTGCTCAAGAGCAGCTTCCATGGACATTCCGCCGGGTCTAACGCCGGTGGTGTCGCCGCCCTTGCCGCTCTTTACCCAGTAGTAGAGCTCAGCGAGACGCTGTACAGCCCATACCTGGTTACCGGTCCAGTGGTTGGAGCCCGGGTCAGCATATACAGGATGCTCAACGTACATCATACCATAGAAGGTAGGAACGCCGGAAGGATAAGTTTCGTAACGGCCATGGTAGGAGTTGGTAGCACCACCGGCGATAGGACCGTCAGAGGACTGGAGCCAGAGGTAGAACTCGAGCTGTCTCTCGAGGGACTTCTGGTAATCAGCCTTAGCGCCTTCAGCCTTCATGTCGGAGGACAGGTCGTTAAGCAGAGCGTAAGCAGCCAGCGGGTTCTGATAGAACTCGTGAGCGTGCGAGCAACCGATCTGCCAGCACCAATCCTGACCTGTGCTCTTGAGAGCGCCGCCCCAGGAAGTGTACCAGTTCATCAGGTAGTGCTTGGAGTTGTCGCCTGCGTTGCCGTTGGTCCAGCTGGTGTTGGTAGCGATGGTCTGATAGTACTTATCGTACATATTGTTACGGAGCTCATCACCCATCTCAGAAGCCTTAGCCTGAATGTCATCAATGCCTTCAAGACCCCACTTGGTAGCGTCATATACACCCTGGATTGCACGGTCTTCAGCGTCAGGAGCGTTGGTGTAAGCCCACTGAGGAGTTACTACAGCATCCCTGTTGAAGATACCCTTGATACCCTGTTCCTTGTTACCGGCCTTCTTCTCCTCGATGCAGGGGAACGGAACAGTTTCCCAGCAGGACTCCTGCTCGCCGCGCTGGAAGGTGTTGATGAAGGTGAAGTCTGTGCCGGAGCCGAAACCATACCAGTTATCAACGTCAGCCAGCCAGTGCATCAGGTAGAGACCGCCCTTGCTGTTCTTGCCGTTGTAAACCTTTGTGAACTTGCTGAAGATCGGGTTGGAAGCAGTCTTGCTAGCCTCGCCTGCCCAAGCGTTCGGGCACTGATCGGGAGTATCATACTCGCCGCAGTACTGAGCGCTTACAGAGCTGGCAGCCCAGAAGGAATCCTGAGTATCAGGGATCATTACCTCCATGGTCTTCCAAGCCTTAGCGAGGTCGCCTACGGACTGACCGCTGAAGGTCTGACCGGAGTTCTTAACGATGTTGTCGTGCATTGCTGCAACCCATACGAGGTAGGACATAGCCTCGGAAGTAGTCTCGTGACCGTAGTCAGGAGCCTCGATGATAACCTCTTCCTTGGAGTGGTAGGGGATACCGAAGGAATTAGCACCGCCGTTGTTGGACGACATATAGCCGTTCTGCTGACCCTGGGTAACTACATCGTAGTAGAGAGACATAAAGCGCTGAGCATAGGTATCTTCACCATACTGGTTAGCCTTAGTTCTCTGAGAAGTAGCAGCGGATGCGGGGATAGCTGCGGAAACAACGTTTGCAGCCATTGCTGCGGTCAGGACACTTGCAACTGCAGCCTTGATTTTCTTAGAAACCATTTAATATTCTCCTCTCAAAAGAATGATCCGGCAATCTCTTGCCGTTGGTTTGTTTGCAGGCTTAGCCTGCGCTTTTGAACGTAACAGTGAATGATATCCATGGGGTCTTTTTTGCAGTGTATCAAAGGCTAACACACTGCCGCGATCTTCACCGCGCACAAAAACCACACAAATATACCACTATTCCTACAAATTATTATACACTATTTTTTTTATTTTGCAAGTGTTTTTGCACACTTAATCGTTTAAAAGCAACATTTTCAGCGGTTTGAACACCAAAACTGTATTTCATTTGTCTATATTATCTAATATCTTTAATTTTCAAGCTTTTCGGGGTACTTAATCGTTTAGAAATCAAATTTCGGCGGTTTGACCACTACAGCCGCTCACGCCTTGTTTATTATATCCAATTTTTTGGACGTTTTTGAATTTTCGGTAAATTTCAGGTGTAACTTTTCTGAACATAACGCGTTTTTTCGCGTTTTTTGTGTCTGCCGCCTTACGGCAACACTTCGTCTACATTTTTTTGCTGTCGGCGCAAAGTTTTATTTGTTCTCACCAAGTATTCTCCAAAAATGCATATTTTATACATTCCAGGTTCACTTTTATATAGGATAATACAAGTATATGTGTATCCGCCCGAAAGGGACATCGGGGCACATCAACAATTTGACTAAACCGATCCTGTTAATAAGATGAAAGGAGCCTTTTATGGTTGAAGTTAAGAACCTGACAAAGCAATACGGTCACGTTACGGCTGTAAGTGACCTGAGCTTTGAGATCAGGGACAATGAGATCCTTGGATTTCTCGGTCCGAACGGTGCGGGCAAATCCACTACGATGAACATCATCGCAGGCTATCTGCCCACAACTTCGGGCACTGTCACCGTCAGCGGACACGATATCAAAGAGGACGCAAGAGCCGCAAAGCGCTGCATCGGCTATCTCCCCGAGATACCGCCCCTCTACCCCGATATGCGCGTCGAGGAGTACCTGCGCTACTGTGCGGGCATCAAGGGCATCCGCCGCGGAGACCGCAAGAAGGAGGTCGAGAAGGCTATGGTCCGCCTCGAACTCACCGATATGCGCCGCCGCCTGATAAGCAATCTCTCGAAGGGTTACAAGCAGCGTGTGGGTCTCGCTCAGGCGATAATCGGCGACCCCGAACTGCTCATCCTCGATGAGCCGACCGTAGGTCTTGACCCGACACAGGTGGCTGAGCTGAGAAAGTTCATCCTCGAACTCGGAAAGGATCATTCGGTCATCCTGTCCTCTCACATCCTCGGCGAGATCAGCGCTGTCTGCAACCGCGTAGTCATCATCAACAAGGGTGAGCTCTGCGCCATCGACACCATCGAGAACCTTGAACGCAAGGCATCGGGTTCGCCCCTGCTCATCCTTACCATCGAGGGCGATCAGGATGCTGCCACAGCTGTTCTGAAGAAGATAAGCGGCGTCACCGAGATCGAAGATGTCATGGATATGGACGACAATATCTACGTTTTCAGGCTCAGGCTCGAAAACGAGAAGGTTCGTCAGGAGATCATGAGCGAAATGGTCAAGAACAACATCAACATCACCGAGATGTCTATGGAAAAGCCTGATCTTGAGCAGGTATTCCTTGAACTCACGGGCAAGAAGTAAAGGAGTGTGCAAAATGTTTTCTTTATATAAAAAAGAGATCCAGTCGTTCTTTTACTCGCCGTTCGCGTATGTGCTCTCAGCGCTGTTCATGCTGATTTTCGGCTTCGCGTTCGTGAACAGGATCGCAAGTATGCAGTCGAGCGTATTCCAGTTCTCGTTTCCCGATATGTTCTACAACAACTTCTTCTACTTCATCTTTATAATACCGCTCCTGACGATGCGTTCCTTTGCTGACGAGCGCCGCGGCGGTACAGAGGTACAGCTGCTCACGAGCCCGCTGACCGTTACACAGATCGTCCTTGCGAAGTTCCTTGCGATCGTGACCGTGTTTCTGTTCATGATCGCGCTCTCGCTGTTCTACCCCATCTACATATCCTTCCACGGCGCAGTTATCTGGTCGTCGCTCATCTGCGGCTACATCAGCTTCTTCCTGTGGGGTCTGGTGTGCATCGCTCTCGGTATGCTGTTCTCGTCCATGCAGAGCAGCGCCATCATCGCAGCGATAATCGGTGAGATCGTGATGGAGGGCTTCCTGTTCCTCGATCAGTTCGCCGCTACCAAGATGGTACAGAGCTATCCGCACCTTAATTCCGTTGTGACCTGGTTCTCTATGCAGCGCCGCTTCGTTTTCTTCGCACAGGGTATGTTCCGTCTCGAAGACCTCGTGTTCTTCCTCAGCCTTACCGCACTGGTACTGTTCTGGAACATTCTGTACATCGAAAAGCGCCGCTGGAGCCATCGCTGATTGGAGGGAATAGAACATGGCAAATAAAGAAACCGCAAAACCGAAGAAGACGCGCAGCTTTACTGTCGCTGCCGCTGTGTTCGCCGCGATCGCACTGGCGATCGTCGTCCTGATCAATCTGATGGTGTCCCGTCTGAACATCATATGGGATATGACCCCCACGAGCATCTACAAGCTCACGGATCCGACCAAGAACTACCTGAAAACAGTGGATAAGAAGGTCAACTTCTACTTCCTGTTCGACATGGACGTGCTTTCCACCGATACCGAAAGTATGCCGCTCTACAACGCACTTAAAGAGTACTCGTCCTACGACTGCATCAACTTCCAATCGTTCAACCCCGACAACGACCCCGACAAGACCAAGGAGCTCCAGGATTTGGGCTACACGGTATCTCAGGGCGACATCGTAATCGAGTGCGAGGGCAGGAGCAAGCTCATCCCCGCAAACTCTATGTTCGAGACCCGCAGCAGCAAAAGCTCCGACGGCAATCAGACCGTAAGCTCGGTCTACTTCACAGGTGAGAATCTCATCACAGGCGCGATCGAGGCTGTAGTCAGCGGTAAGGAGATCAAGATGTATTTCCTGACAGGCCACGGCGAAAAGTCCATCGACACCGATTACACCGTCCTCAAAAAGGCCCTCTCGGCTCACAACTACAAAGCTGAGACCCTCAGTCTGGTCACCAGCGATACCGTTCCCGACGATGCGTCTGTAATAATCATAGCCGCACCACAGAACGATATCTCCGACAGCGAGCTTACTACACTCAACAAGTACCTCGACAACGGCGGAAACATCTGCTTCTGGATGTCTCCGAACAGCGCCGAGACCGACTACACCAACATTGAAAAGATCCTCCATGACTACAGCATCATGATGGACTACGACATGGTATACGAGAAGGATGATGACCTGCACTCCCCGAATGATGAGACCTCTTTCTTCTGTAGTATCGTCGCAGCAGAGCAGACCGACAGCATCGACCTCACAAGCGAGCTGAAGACATATACCGATCAGGGCGCTCTGCCTGTAATGTCCGCTACCCGCAGCTTCGCACAGATCTACAACGAGGGCAACAGCATGGAGAACATTACCGTGGGCTCCCTGCTCCAGACCGTTGACAGGATCGGCGATGGCTCCTCTACCGCTGTAGGCGAACCTCTCGGCGGCGCAAAACCCCGTGACCGCGTCGAGAACTGCGTGCTCGACCTTTCGATGTTCTCCACCGACCGCAACCGTGCAAATTCCAAGATCATGGTAATGGGCAACGCCGAATTCATCGACGACGATAATATCTATCAGGCATACAATGTCATCTCCGTAAACTTACAGCTGTCTGTTTTCTCGTGGATGTATGACTCGGAAAAGGCTCTCGACTTCGGTATCGCGAGCAAGGAGCGCATCTTCGACGAAATGAGCATCGAGACCCAGAAAAAAGCAACCGCGACCAACGTTCTCTTTATTGCCGTACCTGTCGTTGTCGGACTTCTCGGCGGCGCAGTATGGCTCAGACGGAGGTATTCAGAATGAACCGTAAATCACTGATCGTCACAGGCGTTTCGCTGGCAGCGCTTCTCGGCGGTGCCGCAGGCGCGTACTTCTATGTCGATCACAAGAAGACGTCCGAGGAAGCCCTCTCGAAGGCGGAGACCGAAGCGCTCAAGCTACTCACGTTCAATTCCACCGATGTAAACAGCATCGACATTACGAACGCCGACGGTCATTTCCATGTGACGCTCGGGCAGACAGGCGACTGGGTGATCGAAGATTCGGATTATCCTTACAGCTTCACGCTCAACAGCTACTTCCTCAACGTCGTCGCGGCGTCGATGGGCAAGCTCACAGCCGACCACAAGGCGGATCCCGCCGACCTGAGCAAGTACGGTCTTGACTCGCCCGTAACGGTCGTATGCCACACCCCCGACAGCGACTACACGATACTCGTCGGGAACAGCACGGCGACGAACGAGTTCCGCTATGTCAAGCTCCCCGACGACGACACGGTCTACTGCATCGACGACGAGACGGGCAAGAGCCTGCGCTGTGATCTTTCCGACCTGCGCAGTCCCTACCTCCTCAACTGCTACGACAGCGAGATACAGCAGTTCTCGGTCGTACACAACGGCGAGACCAGCTACGACCTTTCGCGCGACACCGAAAGCACATCGATATGGAAGCTGAACTCTCCGCAGACCAATGTCGCGATCGACTCGATCATCGTCAACACCGTAATAACGAACATGGTGCGCATACAGTCGGAAAAGTTCGAGGGCTTTATCAAAGACAGTTCCGAGCTTGCGAAGTACGGACTGGACAAGCCCGCGTACACTTACACGGTTGTGACCAACGACAAGACCATCACGCTGGAATTCCCCGAATTCAGCGAGGACGACACCGAGATCTGGGGCTACGACCCCGACACCTATGCGGTGTTCTCGCTGTCAAAGGGCAGTGCGGCTTTCCTGTCGGGCAAGTGGTACGATCTGACGGCAAAGCAGGCGATGAGTGTTCCGTTCATGTCTGCGGCATCGTTAGAGATCGTGGTTGACGGCGAGAAGCACACGTTAGCCATCGACCACGAGAACAAGGGTTACGTATTTGACGACACCGACGTTATTGCGAGCGGAAACGAGGATGCGTCGGCGAATTTTGAGTATTTATATGCGTCGGTATCCGAGATCAAGCATGACGAATTCAGGGATGACGTACCCGAGAAGATGGGCGAGCCGACCTGCACGTTCAGGTACACGCTCACGGACGGTACAACGCGCGAGCTTGCGCTGGTACCGATCGATGACGAGACATACTGGGCGTATATAGACGGCGAGTGTTTTGGTATGACGGTAAGCAAGGCTGCCATCACGGGAGCGAACGGCTGTCTGAAATTTATCGAGCTTTTATCAAAAGACCTCGGTATTGAAAACAAGAATTAAGCGAAAGCCCCGAGGAAAACCTCGGGGCTTTGTTCATCACAAATGACCCGTACACGCCAGAGACTAAAAAGTTTAGGAGGGAGACCCCCGCCTTAGCTGCGCACGGCTACAAAGGGTTCCCAAACAGTAACTCAGGGACAGAGCCTCCATCCCGTATACGCCAGAGACTCAAAAAGTTTAGGAGGGGTCTGGGGAGACCCTTTTCAAAGGGTCCCCCAGCAGGGGCTCGGGGACGGCGTCCCCGCCAAGGGAATAAGGCTTTGAAGCCAAAGCGCACCAACATCCCCCCACCAACATAAAATCGGCAAATCCCGAAAAACCGTCCCGAAAGGCGCAACATGAAAGACTATCACAAACTCCCAAGAACACACCGATTTGCCGATTTTATTTTTGCGAGAGAGCGCAAGCGATTCGAGTGAAACACCCCATCGCGCCGAAGGTGCGACAAAACGGCGCGAGGACTACATATTTTTGCGCTGGGCTGTAGAAATCGCTGGCGCGATTTTTGGGGCTTTGCCAAAAGTCGCTTCGCTCTTTTGGCAAAATAAAATCGGCATTTCACGCTTCGAGGATTTGTTTGAGCTACGCTTTCATGCGGAGTTCTTTTCCTCGGGTTTTCGGGAAATGCCGATTTTATTTTCGGTCGGGGCGTTTGTGCGCTTTGGCTTCAAAGCCTTATTCCCAGGGCGGGGACGCCGTCCCCGAGCCCCTGCTGGGAGGGACCCTTTGAAAAGGGTCTCCCCCAGACCCCCTCCTAAACTTTTTAGTCTCTGGCGAGGACGGGTCGTTTGTTGGATCTTTTTTGTTTTTATTCTTCTTCCGTGGGTCTGTACATCAGGATGCTTACGTTGAATATGTGCTCGTGCGTCTCTATCTCCATCGAACCATTATACCTGTCTACTATACTCGCTACCGATCTTAACCCTATCCCATGATCCGCTTTCGTCGTTACAGGCAACCCGTTCTTGTCTAACATTATCCCGCCTCTGTACGGATTGAATATCGAGATCACTAACGTCTCATATAATAACATCCCGACTTTGATGTTCACCAGTCGATCGTCACCCTCAAGCTTCGACGCGGCATTTATCGCATTCTCTAATAGATTGCCTAATACCGCACACATATCACTCTCCCTGAATCCTAACTTCTCGGGAAGATCCAGCGACCACGTTATCGCTACTCCACTCTCCTTCGCGATCTCGTCATAATGCCTCGCTATCGCATCAACTATGCGGTTCGCACATAACGTTCGGTTCGGATTGTTCGCTGTCCTTACTATCGGCGCTATGTACTTCTTCAGATTCTCTATCTCGTTCCTGTTCAGCATATCTTCGATGATGAGCAGATGCTGCCTGAAATCATGCCTCAGCTCACTCGTCTCCCGCAGATATTGCTGCGTCTTGATGAACTGCTTCTCCTCCATCTTCAATAGGTCATACCGCTGACGAAGATCCGCTGTGTCCGTCATCTTCCTCGCAAGCCACCATAGGATGTGGTAGAGAAATAACGACGTGAACGGCAGCGATAACAGTACTACAAGACATATAGGTCGCAGCCTTCCCGTCATTACGTTCGAGGCACTCTGCGGATTTATCCATATCATAGCCGCCGCAGCCGTTATCGGCGCCGCCATCAGCACTTTCCACGTCGAGTCAAGCGTTTCGTTCTCGAACAGCTCGGGGAACTTTACAAGGAGCGCACGGGTGTACATCGCACCTATCAGCACACTTACCCCCAGCCGTATCAGCGCCGTGCTCCTGTACAGCACGGTCTGGTCGTTGTCAAGCTCCATCGGGGCTGTCAGGAATGTTGAATAGGTGGACGCAAAACCGCATATCATCACCGAGTTCGCAAAACAGAATATCTTCTTCGCGTGAGAATAGTCAAAACACAGGTAGTATGCGATGTAAAACAACACCATGCAGGGAAATAAGACCGCGTTCGACGGCAGCATGAATATCGAACATACCACAGCACCGCCCGCGATGAATAGCCCCAGAGAGACCGCGAGCAGCCCGAACAGCAGCGGCTTTTTTACCCGTCGGGCATGGTATACGGGCATTATCGCATACGCCGCGGCAGGCACTATCATTGCAAGCTCGATGGCGTAGCGGATGATGATGTCGGGATTCATATATCAGGTCTCCTTCGCATTCGCTCGACAAGATATTTCGTGAATCTTGAAGTGATCTCCTTGCTGCCACGCTGTCGGATGGGACTGCTCGAACCGTCCTGCATGATGATATTGTTGTTGCTTATCTTCACGGCATAGTCCATGTTTATCAGGACTCCGCGGATGGGCAGCAGAAAACGTTCTTCCCCCGAAAGCGCGTCCTCAAGGTCCTTGAAAAGCATATTGCTTCGGATAACCTGTCCCGTCAGCAGCTTTATCTCGGTGTTGTGGTTGTTCGACATGACCGAGACTATCTCGGTTATCGGGACGGTCAGCACGTTGTGAGGAAGCGTTATCTTTATGAAACGCTCCTTTTCGGTGTAGACTTTTATAGTCCTGTTGGTCACTTCCGCAAAGTCCTCGTAGCTGTACGGCTTGCAGAGGTATCCCTTGGGCGCCGAAGCAAAGGTCTTGAACACGAACTCACGGGTGGTGGACATGAAGATGATGTTGATGCGGTCATCCCCCATGCGCAGCCGCTCGGCAAGCTGTATGCCGTTCATCTCGCCCATGCAGATGTCAAGATAGATGATATCGAACTCGCCCTTTCGGTACGCTTTCAGAAAACTCTCGGCACTCGCGAATTCCGTCACACGACAGCTGAACCGCTCGGTCTCCGAAAAAAATCTGTTTATATGATCCGCAATAAGTTTGCGGTCGTCAGCAAGGTCGTCTATTATCGCTGCGGATAATTCCATTCACATTCCTCCTCATCGTTTTGACACCATATCAGTATAAATACCATTATATCACACTTTTGAGAAAAATACAATGACCTTCCCCTGCAACTCACGAAAAAAAACCACCTCTCACGCCGTGGGTGCTGTAATTCACTGGGGGAAAGCAACTGGGGGAAACCTTTCTGAAGAAAGGTTCTCCCCTTGCCGTGCGAAGCTAAGGCGGCCCCCTTTCCAAAGACTTTTAATATGTTGTTCGTTTGTTGTGGACGGGAATATAGTCCCTTGACATTTCAAAAGAGACCATCCGAAAAATCACGCAAATGAGGCGTAAACCTCTCTTGAACGTCTTTTTGGCAAGGGCGGACTATTGAAGAGAAGAACTACAAATTCCCCGACCTGCACAAACTAAGAAAGAATCACCCAAAAGCCAAAAAGTATTAAAAGTTTTAGTGAGGGGGTTTGGGGGAAGACCCTTTTTCAAAAGGGTCTCCCCCAAGAAAAAACCTCGCGCAGTAAAAATATCCAAGGCATCGGATTGACAAAAGCGGAATAAAATGGTATACTTGTAATAATAATTTGTGTATATTATGTGACATTCGCAGTGGGACGGCAGGACTGAGAGCATTCGGGGGAAGAAGTTGAGAACTTTGCTGGCAAAAAAGCGTGAGTGTGAGCAGGTCTTTAAGATACTGTTCTTTACAGTGTTCATAGTCAGTCTGCTTGTCGGCGGGTATCTGACGAAGCGTGTCGGGCGGCTGTCCGACAAAAACGCCGACGCGATAGAGTACATCGAGAGCTGGACTGTCACCGACGCTTCGGGGAACAGCTTCAAGGCAGGCAGGACATACGAGGACGAGCGGGCGCTGACGGAAGATTTCGTCATCACCGCGGTGCTGCCCGACAATATCTCGAACGGGAGCATCCTGTGCTTTTCAAACAGGAGCGATGTGAGCGTCTATATCAACGGCTCCCTGCGCAAGGAATTCAAGCGGTCGAGGGACGTGAATATCCCGGGCGGTTCGCTGAAAGACTTCTACATGACCGTGCCCCTCAAACACTCGGACGCGGGCGCGGAGCTGAAAATGATAAGATACAGAACAGACTGGCATCCCGCAGTCGTCTCCGAGACATTCGTGACCACGAACCACGGGATGAACAATTACATGGCGGAGAGGTACGGGCTGTCCTTCGTCATGTCGGTAGTACTGCTGGTGGCGGCACTGCCGGTGCTCTTCATCGGACTCGTGATGCGGTTCTGGTACCGACAACCTATAGATATGCTGTACGCCGCCCTCGGGGTCGCGGACGTGGCGCTGTGGCTGTTGTCCGTGTCGCAGTTCACGCCGCTCATCACGGGCATCTATTTCGCCGACGGCATCATGGGGTTCATGTTCTGTATGCTGATGCCCTTCGCACTGCTCATCTACATCAACGCCATCCAGAAACAGAGATATATCAGGTGTTATTCGGCGCTTTTCATGCTGTCGCTGACGAGCTTCGTGCTGTGGACGGTGCTGCATTTTTCGGGCATACAGTCCTTCCAGACCTCGCTCATCTACATGGATCTGATCCTGGGGCTTGTGATAGTGAGCGTGCTTGTGACGCTCATCATCGACATCAGGAAAGGGCATACCAGGGAGTATCCCTACACGGCGCTCGGCTTTGCGCTGTTCATGGTGCTGTCCATAACCGAGATCGTGATGCTTCTGGTGTTTGAGCTCAACAGTGAGATACCGATACTCGCAGGCCTGCTATGCCTGCTGATACTCGTCATGTTCCAGCAGGTGATGACATCCGAAAGGAGAAGCGGCACCTGGTCGATCAGGTCAACAGCAAGATCAGGGAGAACGAGCAGATGCTCATACATATCGTTCAGACGCTTGCAGGCACCATCGACGCAAAGGACACCTACACCAAGGGTCATTCGAGCCGCGTGGCGGAGTATTCGCGTGAGATAGCGCGGCGGTACGGCTACGATGAAACGGAGCTCAACGACATCTACATGATGGGGCTCCTGCACGACATCGGAAAGACAGGCATCCCCGACGCCATCATCAACAAGCCCGGCAAGCTCACACCCGAAGAGTACGACATCATTAAAAAGCATCCCACAATGGGCGGCATCATCCTCGACAACATCAGCGAAAAGCCCGAGCTTTCGATGGGCGCGAGATGGCACCATGAAAGGTTCGGCGGAGGACACCGCCTACTCCATGCGCGAGAGCAGCGGACAGGACACTTGATATTCGGCAAGGATATTGACTGTCGGAGAATTATATGCTATAATATATCCACACAGCACTGCTGTGAAAACATTTTTTGGAGGTACATATCATGAGCGGCATTGAAAAAGTTTATCAGTTTCTTGACGAAGCACAGACCTACTATCTTGCGACTGCCGAGGGCGACCAGCCGAGGGTAAGACCTTTCGGGACGGCACTTCTGTACGGCGGAAAGCTCTACATCCAGACGGGAAAGGTCAAGGATGTTTCAAAGCAGATAGCGGCTAACCCCAAGGTCGAGGTATGTGCTTTCAAGGACGGAAAGTGGCTCCGCATAGCAGGCGAGCTCGTGAACGACGACGACAGAGCGGTCAAGGAAGCAATGCTTGAAAAGATGCCTGCGCTGAAGGCAATGTACAGCGCGGACGACGACAATACTCAGGTGTTGTATTTCAAAAACGCGACTGCCGTGTTCAGTTCGTTCACCGAAGCCCCCGAGACTATCAGCTTCTGAAGGAGGTCATCACAATGACAGAAAAGGAACAGATCTTAGACGCAATGAAAAAAGCAGGCGAACCGCTCAACGCAGGCAAGATCGCCGAGCTGACAGGTCTTGACCGCAAGGCCGTTGACAAGGCCATGACGGCCATGAAAAAGGACGGTTCTATCGTGTCTCCCGTGAGATGCAAGTGGGAGCCAGCCGAAAAGTGATACATCAACGATCCCCGACGGTCTGCGCGGCTGTCGGGGATCTTATCTTTGCGTGTATGTGATAACGTTGTCTCGTAATGGATTTTTCGGCTCAGAGCGCGAGCTGTGTTGTCTTGGCAAATTCTGAAAATACGGCATGGTTTTCTCGGATAACGTTATCACGTTTTCAGCGCAGGTAATTTTTTGTTCAAAACAAAGCCGATGTCATGTAATTATTTTCGCATGACATCGGTCTTTATTTTAAAGTTAGTTTTAAAAATCGGGAACAGATATTGTAAGAAAAGATGAACGTGACAACGTTATCTAAGTAACCGATTGACGGGGCGGAGATCATGTGGTATAAATATATTTGAGCAAAGAAAGCAAACCGATAAAAAGTTTTTATACGGCGAAGAAAATATGAGGGAAAGAATATGGGAGCGTATATAAGGATAGAGGACCTTCACAAGACCTTTAAGAATAAAAAAGAAAAGATCGAAGTCCTCAGGGGTATCGACCTTGAGATAAATAAAGGTGAAATATACGGAATAGTAGGTTTTTCGGGGGCGGGCAAGTCAACGCTGGTCCGCTGCATCAACCGCCTCGAAGAACCCGACAGCGGCAAGGTGTGGATCGGAGATACCGAGATCACCGCGCTGAACAAGAAACAGCTCACCGAGCGCAGACGAAAGATCGGCATGATATTCCAGCAGTTCAATCTGTTCGATTCGATGACGGTCTATCAGAACATAGCTTATCCGCTGACCCTCGTGAAAACTCCGAAGAAGGAGATCGAGGAAAAGGTCAGCAAGCTGCTTGAGCTTGTGGGGCTCTCGGACAAGAAGGACGCTTACCCCGGGTCGCTCTCGGGCGGTCAGAAACAGCGCGTCGGCATCGCAAGGGCGCTTGCGAACGACCCCGATGTTCTCCTCTCGGACGAAGCCACCAGCGCTCTCGACCCCGTTTCGACGCTGGCGATACTCGACCTGCTGGAGCAGATAAACGACGAGCTGGGTGTTACAATCATCATGATAACCCACGAGCTTGAAGCCGCAAAACGCATCTGCGGCAAGGTCGCGGTGCTGGAAAACGGCAGGATGATCGAAAGCGGCACAACACAGGACATCTTCCTCGACCCGAAAAGCAGTACGGGAAAGATCTTCCTGGAAGTATACAAGGAATTCAGGCACAAGAGCACGTTCGCGGGAGGTGAGGGAATATGAGTTTTCTGAAATACCCGTTCTGGGATGTTGTGAAGCACGCTTTCAGCAAGGAGGTGTGGGACACCCTGTGGCCTGCGGTCTGGGACACCCTTTACATGGTGGTGCTCAGCGCGGTCATCACGCTGGTGCTGGGCGTACTGCTTGGCATCGGGCTGTCGGTCATCTCGAAAGATGGCGTCCGACCCATACCCGTGCTGAACGAAACGGCAAGCACCATCGTCAACTGTCTGCGCTCACTGCCGCAGATGATAATGATAATCGTAACGCTGCCGCTGGCACGAATGCTTCTGGGACAGAGCTACGGCGTGAACGCCTGTATCATCGCTCTGGCGGCGAGCTGCATTCCGATGTACGCAAGGCTCGTTCAGGGTGCCATCGTTGAGATACCGAAGGGCAAGATCGAAGCGGCGAAGGCGATGGGGTCAAGCTCCGCGGCGATAGTTTTCCGCATCATGCTCCCCGAAGCGATACCCTCGATAATCCGCGGTTTCACAGTGGCGCTCATCGGCATAATCTCGATGACGGCGCTGGCGGGCAGCTTCGGTGCAGGCGGCATCGGGGACATAGCGGTGAGGTTCGGGTTCAACCGTTTCTACCACGATATGCTGATAGCGTCGGTACTGGTACTGATAGTCATGGTGGAGATAGCGCAGATATTCGGCGACCTGTTCTCGAATCTGATACTCAGGAAGAGACATCTTATCTGAGCAGACCAAACTTATCCAAGTCAACACAAACCATATGAAAAGGAAAAAATTTCAAGGAGGAAATCATCATGAAAACAAGAAGGATCTTAGCAGCATTTTTAGCAGGAGCTCTGGCAGCAACGGTATTCGCAGGCTGCGGCAAGTCGGACAGCAGCAGCTCGGAGGCTGAGGTAAAGCAGACCGCCGACGGCAAGGAGCTCACAGTCATCAAGGGTCTTGCAGACCTTACCCCCCACAGCGAGATACTCGAATACGTGGAGCCCGAGCTGAACAAGAAGGGCTACACCGTGGATATCGTCAGCACCGCTTCCGACGCCACATGGAACGAAAAGACCGAGAACGGCGAGGTGGACTTCAACTTCATGCAGCATGAGCCCTACCTCATCGAGTGGAACGAGATCAACAACGGCGACCTCGTGAACATCGGCAACATCCACGTCGAACCTATCGCGGCGTACTCCGAGAAGTACACCTCTGCCGACGAAGTCCCCGACGGTGCGACCATCGTCATCCCCGACGACGCCACCAACGAGTACAGAGCGCTCCGCATCCTCGAACAGCAGGGCTGGATAAAGCTCGGCGAGACCGAGAACGCCCGCGCTTCCGTCGCTGACATCACCGAATTCGTGAAGCCCATCGAGATCACCGAGCTGGACAGCTACCAGATCAACGCTCACATCAGCGAGTTCGACGTTTACATCAACAACACCAACAAGGTCATCGAGGCAGGTCTTGACGCCACCAAGTTCCTGTTCCGCGAGGGTGAGGATTCCCCCTACGCAAACATCATCGTGACCACCCCCGACAAGGCAAACGACCCCGGTCTTAAAGCTCTCGTCGAGGTACTCCAGTCCGAGGACACCGCAAAGTTCATTCTCGAAAAGTACAACGGCGCAGTTATCCCCGTGACCAAAGTTTCAGGCTGATACACTTCAAAGCCATAATAATCTCCTTTCGGGGCTGCCGCAAGGCAGCTCCTTTTATTTCGGGCTCATTCCGTATCGGAAGAATAGTATTCCTCAAACCTCGGGCGGGCTTTTTTGTAGCATTCCTCAAGCCTGCTGTCGAACTGGGTACCCATCCCCTCAAGGATGATGCTGTCGGCTTTCTCGAAGGACATCCTTTCCTTGTACACGCGCTTTGAAACGAGGGCGTCGTAAACGTCCGCCACAGCCATTATCCTCGCTTCCAGCGGTATCTCCTCGTCTCTGAGCTTTTCGGGATAGCCCGAACCGTCAACGCGCTCGTGATGATAGTGCGCCATATTCTCCGCGATGCGTCTGAACTCAACGTCGTCGGTGTTGCGGAGTATCTCCCCGACGATGCGTGCGCCCTCCGCGGCGTGGGTCTTCATCACCTCAAATTCCTCGGGGGTGAACCTTCCCGGCTTGCGCAGGATAACGTCGTCAACGGCTATCTTTCCGAGGTCGTGCATCGGGGCGGCTTTTATGACGTTCTCATAGAACTCGTCGCTCTGCGAAAAGCCGCCGTCCTTCTTCATCTCGTCCACAAGCATCCGCACGAGGTCGCTTGTCCTTCGGATGTGACCGCCCGTGGAATTATCGCGGCTCTCGACCATGGTCGCCATGCCCACCACAAGGTCGTTCTGCATCCCGATGATGTGCTCCGCCTTCGCCGCCACCTCATTTTCAAGACGAGTCTCGTACTTCTTCATGAAGAAGTAGTTGCTGACGAAACCGCCCACAGCCACCGCGAACAGCCCGAGCACGCTGAGTATGCTGATAAGGCTCGTGGTCTTCAGCTCACGGTCGAGCAGTTCGATATATTCGTCCTCGCTCATGGCGAGAATGTCAGGGGAAGCGGTGCCTGCATGGTAGTCCCGAAGCGCGGCGATGACCTGACGGGTAGCGTCGCTCTCTATCTTGTTCATCCAGATGATGCCAAGGTAGATTATCAGCGAGATGAGCGCCACCCACACGACTATCGCACGTCCGAAATGCCGCGCATGGTCCTTCGCGATGACCCTGTGGAAGAATATCAGCCCGAACACCGACCAGAGTATGAACAGCAGATATGTCTCCGTTTCAAGCGTGCCCGTGCCGAGCCCCGGGGTTATCAGCACAGCCCCGAAGACTATCATGACCGCAAGCACAGTGAGCCCCGTGAAGTATTCCCTTCTGTCGCGGTTCGCCTTTGCGCACTTCATCGCCGCCGCCGAGATGAAACCGTAGAGGAAGGTCGCGATTATCGTGGTCACATCGACTATCCAGCCGATAGCCGACCGCCCGAGAAACGGCACGAAGGACGACATGACCGCCACCGACACTATCGCTTTCGAGGGGATGCCCCTGCTGTTGAGTTCGGCGTACTTTTCGGATATGACCGAGTGTCTGCCGACGGCGTACATGAGCCTGCTAAGCGCCCATGTGTTTGCGATAAGGCTCGTGACGATGAGCGCGAACAGCGAAACGAACAGCAGTATCAGCCCCGCGTCCCCGAGGTAATGCTCCGCGGCGTAGAATGCGGGCAGAGCCTCGATACCGTTCAGACTGCCGAGGTCGCTGATATAGCCGAGCCAGTTTTCGTACTCCGAAGGATACGCCGTCACCGAAAGGAGCGTGACGAATATGTACATCAGCGTCGTGATGATGACCGACACCGACAGTATCCCGAACAGCTTTTTCTTCGGGAAGCCGAACTCCTTCGAGGAATGGGTGATGCTCTCAAACCCGATGAACGCCCAGGGGGATATGAAGGCTATCTTCATCACCTGCCCGAAAGGCTTGCTGTCGGGGATGAACAGCGGTCTCATGCCCGAGGACAGGTCGGGATGCTTCACCGCTGCCGCCGCAAAGCAGACGGTTATGCCGATGAGAAATACCGCCGCCAGCACGACCATCAGCACCGCTGACAGCTTCCTGCTCCTCATCAGGAACAGGGCGGTCAGCCATATCACCGCCACCGTCAGAAACATCTCCCCGAGGCAGACATCGTACCCGAAAATGGTGTACAGATGCCCGAAACAGAAAAAGTCCCCGAAGATGTACCTTGCGAACAGCGGAACAGCCGTGGCGTTCGCCCAGAATATGGATATGTACAGCAGAAAAACGAACCATGATATGAGAAACGCACGGTCGTACCCGAAAATGTTTTTCGTGTATGAGAATATCCCCGAGCTGTCGGGGTATTTGTTCGCAACATAGTGATAATTGCGGCAGACGAGCAGCATTATGGCGGCGCCGATGAGCAGACCGAGGGTGCTCCCCAGCGGCCCTGCCTGTCTGAGGTAGGTGTTGCTTGTGACGACGAGGGAGCCCCAGCCCACGCTTGTCCCGACGGCGAATGCGGCCGCCATGACAGGCGTCATGAATTTCTCGGGCTCATTGACCTTTCTCTCCGAAGCTGACATTTTCCAGACCTTCTTTCATATGGGCGGCAGTCTGTGCCGACCTTTAAATATTTGAAGAAATCCGTATATATTATACCACATTTCCCTTGTGATTTCAAGTGTTTCAGCCCTGTCCAGCCGACGCGGGAAACGGGTCTTTTACAAATATCACAGCATCGGTTTTTATTTCCGCTCGATAACCGTTCAAATCTACAATTTGTCCGTTTTTGTATTGACATCACAGGGGAGTTGTGTTAGAATTAATCTGTACCGAGGCAACACTTGACAAAGGTCAACCGCATACGCGCTGCCTCGGATACATTTTTTTGTTTGTTTTAGCCCCATTTTACTTTCGTGTTGCTAATAAAACAAAGTAGTGCTGACTGTGAGTGCTATTTGGGGAAACCTTTCTTCTAGCCGTGCGAAGCTAAGGCGGACGTGCGAAGCTAAGGCGGACGTGCGAAGCTAAGGCGGACGTGCGAAGCTAAGGCGGACGTGCGAAGCTAAGGCGGACGTGCGTAGCTAAGGCGGACGTGCGAAGCTAAGGCGGACGTGCGAAGCTAAGGCGGGTTTCCCCCGGTAAAACCCACAGGCAACAGCGCAAACTCTGATCCATATGCAGGAACACTTTTGTAAAAAGGGAGTTGTTTTATTGCGAAAGGATAGGTAGATCATGAATCAATTCAGAAAAACGCTCGCATTCTGTGCTGCTTCCGTAGTCATCCTCTCGAGCATGGCGGTGCTTCAGGCAAATGCCGCAAATTCGCCTGCACCCATGGCTGAAACAGCTGCTTTTGATACTCAGGGCGGATGGCACGATGATACTTCGGGCTCAAGCTCAACTACCGTGACACCGAGCGTCAGGGTCTCGACCACTACCGTCAAGGCAGGCGAAACAGGTTCTATTACTGTCAGCATGGACAGCAACCCCGGTCTTGTGTCATGGAAGTTCTTACTCGACTACGATTCAAACGCTATCGAGATCACGGGCATCACTCCCGGAGCGTTCAAGAACGCGTCATGCGGCTCGCTGAATTCCGATCCGTTCGCTTTCTACTGGAACGATAATTCCAAGGGCAATAACACCTCAAACGGCACTATCGCGACCATCAGCTTCAAAGTCAAGCCCGAAGCTGCTCCAGGCAGCTACAACCTGACCCTTTCGGGCAGCGCTGCCGACATCTACAACGCTTCCCGCACAAGAGTCAAGTTCAACTACGGCACGGGTAGGGTAAACGTCACCGACAATCCCGCTCTCAAGAACCCGACTGTCAGCTACACCCCCGGCGACGGCAGCGTGAAACTCAGCTGGACTTCCGTTCCCACAGCGCAGAAGTACGCTGTAGTGGCTTACCTTAACGGAAACTGGAAGACCCTCGCAGAAGGCAACACCAACACCTACACCGTCAGGGGTCTTACCGCAGGCGATCAGTACAAGGTAGCTGTCCTCGCATACGTATACGGCGGATGGAACACCAGAGACTTTTCCAAAGCCATCTACGTGACCCCCAACGCCGCACCTGCATACCCAAAAGTATCTTCTCAGGTTCAGGGCAACACTTTCAAGCTCAGCTGGACTGCCGTTTCGGGCGCTCAGGGATATGCCGTAGGCTATCAGAAGGGCGGCAAGTGGAAGATCCTCAAGAGCGTTTCCGCTTCGACCACTTCCTATTCCCAGAGCGGAGTTCCCTTGGGCACATACAAGGTGGCAGTCATCGCCAAGAAAAACGGCAACTGGGACACATCGGCCATAGCCAAGAGCGCGACCACCATCACTATCAGATGACAAACAACTCTTCCTATAATATTTCGCAGACCTGCCGCGCTGTACGTGGCAGGTCTGCTGTTGTTTATGTGTATTTTGAGCCGCAAATTTTCGCTTTCGGCTGCACGTCTAAAACCTTGATAAGCCCGAAATCAAAAGAATAAATAATAAAGAACAAAGAATACGCAATAATACAGAAACGCCCCTAATAATATTATTCCTTACTCTTTGTTCGATATTCGCTATAATTTAAGCCCCTCAGCGATAAGACGGGTATCAAGGAATACAAGCACGTTACCGAAAGCGACGGGCGCAAGTTTATTTCTGTCGGGCTTGTTGATGATAACGAGCGCTGCATGGTATGGGACGAACCGCGAAACATAGAGCTATACGACGAAAACAAGCCGCTTGACCGCGATCATTATTTTGCCACAAATACTCGTCAACCATGCTGACGAGAGCAGGCTTGCAAAGAATATATTGCTGCATAACTTCCTTTTCCTTCAAGGTACTCTTGCACAGCTGCTATTCGTTCTTCATCCGTTAGCTTACTTCTTCTTGGCATAAAAATACCCCCTTAGATTTTCCACACTTTCGTTTTTTCGTGTGTCTACTCTAAGGGGATTATATCAGTATGACTCTCCGCTATATTTTTATTTTAAACTTCTCCACCCATCCAAACTCATCCAGTCGTAATTCCCTTTTCAGCTCATCCTCTGTCGGAAGATAAGTCAGGTACTTTGAAGCAAAGATCTGATTATTGTCCTCGGGCAGCGTGTATTCCACTACCGCATCGTTCTTTTAGATGCACAGCACGATACCGATAGTTTACTCACATCATCCACATGAACGTGTGACGGTGCCGTCAAATCAGTTTAAAAAAGTCCCATCATTACACCGTTTTCGGGCATTATTTCCGTGTGATTCTGTGTGATTTCATGTGATTTTGGTGCATTTTTGACTGTTTATAGTGCATTTCAAACCGCAAATGTTCACTTTTGGCCGCACATCCAAAAACGCAAAAAAGCCCGTAATCACGCGGTTTGCGGCAATTACGGGCTATTCCGTATGGTGGAGGCGAGGGGAGTCGAACCCCTGTCCGAAAACCCATCCCCACGAATTTCTACGAGTGTAGCTTGTTATTTCGGCACAGTCTCCGAACTAAGCCAATTCCCTCCCAACGCCGCAAACAAGCACGCAGCGGAGGTCGGTAGGCTGTCATACATCAACGGACTACAGCCATCGTCCGCTGACGTTCACCACTGATCGACGCCTTTACCCGAGCCGTGGTACTCACGGGCAAGACGAGCGCTGACTTAAGCAGCAGCTAAAGCAAAATTATCGTTGTCGTCTAATTTTAAAACGTGCGCCTTTTTACGGGATTTTCGCTTCCCGACTCGCTTATCATGCTTCAAGATCCCCGTCGAAACCTTTACGCCCCCTTAATTCACGTTACGCATGGCGGAGCCATGCTTACTTTGTTTGGGTATGCGGCTATCGCACCGCGTTTTTGCGGTTTGCCTGATACCCTCGTTTGTGCTCACTGCCCCGATACTGTGAGCTTATTTGCTCACATCACGTTGGTTTTGAGCTATATGTCATGCCCGTTCGGGCTTGTGACCTTTCACGCGAAGCCGTGATTGACCATCTGCCATTCGCCGGTCGCGTCCTTTTCCATGCAGAAACTGAAAGCATCGGTCGTGCTGTAATTGTCAGCCCAGCCCTGAAATCCAGGCTCGACATACCCGACGTAGATCTTGCAGATATACCAGATCTGCCCGTACTCATTCTCGGGGTCGAAGTCGTTGTAATCGCGGGCGTTGAACTTCACCTCAAGAAAGTAAAGCTCGCCGTCCTTCGACAGCTCTCTGACACCGTTCTGCCATGCCGTGCGGATATCCTCCGCGGTGAAGCCCCATTCGGGGTCGGGTTCAAACCCGTTCCCGACGAACTCGGTCGGGTAAGTTTCGCCCTTCTTAACGCCGATATCCTTCTCTATGCGCCGCCAGTTCGGTCGGTAAAAGACCGCGTTGATAACGCCGTTCCCGACAAGCATCAGCACCGTAGTGATGACAAGAGCGCCGATGAGTATCGCAAACGTCCAGCCGGATCTTTTAAGTGCGTTTTTCATTCGCTTGAACTAAATATATAAACTCTTTCGAGCTCGATCGCATATTCGCCGCTGCTCAGTTTAAAGGCGTGGAAAAGAATAAACGCCGTTCCCTTGTCGCATTTAACGTCGATACCGATGTCAAAGGTCTTGTCCGGATACTCCGCCGATTCAGCGTCCGCCTGACCTGCCTTGATAATATCCGAAGGCTCGGTGCTGATCTTACAGTCCGTGACCCAATCCTCAGCGCGTATCATGTCCCAGTATTCGCTGCGGCTCATTTCGGTGTTGAACTCTTCTCTCGCTTCATCGAAGCGCATCTCATCGAATGCTGCGCTTTTATCATCATCCTGAACACAAGCTGCGATCTTCAAAGCCCTTGCTGTGAGCTGCCTGACTTCCGTCTCGGAGAGCTTATTGGTAAGCCTGTCAGAATAAGTGACAGGATAATCCGCAGCGGCTGCACTCATCTGCCATTCGGAATCGAGCCTGCTCCCTGTCTGACTGCACCCTGACAATGCGAAAATACCGGCAGATATCACAGCCAGAATAACTGACCATCTCATCTGTTGAAGTCCTTCATCGCCCTGTCGATATCGCGCTGAGCGGACTTTTTCGCCATGTCGTCGCGCTTGTCGTAGAGCTTTTTACCCTTGCAGAGCCCCATGCACAGCTTCACGCGGCTGCCCTTGAAATAGAGGGACAGCGGTATCAGCGTCAGACCCTCCTGCTGGACTTTGCCGAACAGGCGGTTGATCTCCGCCTTGTGGAGCAGCAGCCTGCGCTCACGACGCGGGTCGCGGTTGAAGATGTTGCCCTTTTCGTAGGGGCTGATGTGCATACCCTTGACCCAGCACTCGCCGTCCTCGATGGCGCACCATGCATCCTTGAGGTTCACGCTGCCCGTGCGGATGCCCTTGACCTCTGTGCCGCAGAGTTCGATGCCGCACTCGAATTTTTCGAGGACGAAATATTCGTGGTACGCCTTTCGGTTGTCGGCGATGGTCTTGAAGTTCTCCTGTTTCTTTTCGGACATTGTGTTCACCTCTTTCTGTCCTTGGGTAGTATTATATTATAGCATCCCGCGCGGAGATTGTCAAGGCTTCATCCGCTGATTTTACACATTGTTCACAAAGTTTCTGCCCGCGAATTTTGTACGCAAACAGACATCTGTTCACACAATATTAATCACGCCTGCCGATTAATCCGCCATAAAATGCCAATAATTCAATCGTTCAAGTACGAATTAAAGGACTTTGTTGAAAAACCCCTGTTGAAGAAACTCAGTAAATAACGCAAGTTTTTAACAGTTTCAACAGGTTTTTCAACAGAAAATCGACCTTCAGGGTTGAAATCTTCCGAGTTTTCAACTTTTTGTTGAAAAAGCGGCGTTTTTTACCTTAATATGGGAACGATCTTGCCGATTGGCCAGAGTCAGGAGTGTGTCGAAAAATGTTGAAAGGCATAAATAAACAAATAATCGAGATAAAATGTACAGATAACGAACATTTTGAAAAAGCTCTGTTATTTGTGCGAAGGGGCAGCAGCACGCTTCCCTACGACGAATTGCTCGGAAGTGCCGAGCAGTTCACGGGTCAGCTGAGCGGTGAGAGCCGCCGCAGGGTCAGCAGGCTGTGGATCGGGGCGGCGTGTGCTCTGGCTGTGGCGTCCGCCGCGGCTGCCCTCATGCTGTTTCTGCTGTAACGAGACCCGACCGCCCCGACAGCTGTGTTCGGGACGGTCGCGGAGAGGTTCATCGGGGTGTGACGAGCAGCGGCTGGAGCTGTTTTCCTGCCAGCGCGGCTTCGGCTGCCGCCCCCAGCTGCGGAAAATCCGCCGACAGCGAGCAGGGCTTCGCTTCGGGAGCGTCCTGACCGAAGGGCACGAAGTAGAAGTGCCTTCGGACAAGCAGCTCTGCGATGCTCCTGGCGCTGCCTGAGAGCGCGTCGTTGGTCGAGAGCGCTATCAGCACGGGTCTGCCGCCGCGCAGGTGGCTCTTCGCGCCGAGCGTCACTGGGTCGTCGTAGATGCCGTTTGCGAGCCTGCCCATCGTGGTCGCCGTGCAGGGACAGATGACGTACAGGTCGAACAGCTGCTTCGGACCTATGGGCTCGGCAGCCGTCAGCGTCCTTATCGCCTCGCGTCCGCAGATGCCCTCGATACGGGCAAGGTTGTCGGCGGCCGTGCCGAAGCGTGTGTCGGTCTCAGCGGCGTTGCAGGACAGCACAGGGGTCAGCTCGGCACCCTCGGCTGCGAGTTTCTCGGCTTCGGCGAACGCCTTTTTAAACGTGCAGTAAGAGCCCGTCATGGCGAAGCCGATCTTGATTCCTTTAAGAGACATTACTGCCGCTCCTTTCGGGGTCGCTGCGCACGTGCCCCCACTCGGCGGCTGCCGTCGGAGGGCGGTCACGGTGCGGAGCGGTATTTCTCGAACATATCAATGACCGTTTCGGCGACTATCCCGCCTGCGGTCTTCGGTGCGTATTTTCCGGGAAGAGCCAGCGCATGAACGAAATTCCTGCCGCACACTGCGCAGGCTGTGGCGTCCGTGCCTCCGGGTCTCGACGCGAGGTCAACGATAAGGCAGTTCCGCTGAGTGCGGCGTATGACCTCTGCCGAAATGACGGGAGCAGGCACGGTGTTAACGATGACGCGGTATTTCTCCGCACGGTCGGCGAGTTCTGTCAGCGGCACGGTCTCAAGCCTGAGACAGCCCGCCTCCGCCAGCGCCGAGGGTTTTCTCGCCGCCACTGTGACCCTCGCCCCCACCGCCGCGAACAGCTTTGCGCAGGCTTTTGCGACCCTGCCCCAGCCCGTCACGAGAATGCTCATGCCGCATATCACTTCATCCGACTGAGAGGCTATGACCGAGAGCGCACCCTCGGCGGTGAGCAGGGCGTTTTTGATTTGCAGTTCCTCGCTTCGGAAATAGTCGGCAGTCCGCAATCCCAGCGATGCGAGTTCTTCGACTGCCGCATCGGGGATGAGTCCGCCTGCCGCGAGGGCTTCGGGTTTCGCCGCAAGTGCGATCTCACGCAGCGAGACTTTCCCCAGTTCGGTGGGGATGCGGCTCCCGCAGCTGTTCATCATCGGCAGCAGTATAAGGTCAGCCGACCTCGAAAGCTCGTCGGGAGAGCCAACGGCGGTCACATTTTCGGGCGTGAAGGACAGTCCGTATCCAAAGACCTTCGCCTTTGCCGTCAGTGCTTCGGCGGCGTAGGACATCCGTCTGTCGAGCCCTGTCACGAGAGCGGTAACGGTATCGTTCATGTTCTGTGCTCCTTTCTCGGAATGATACATATTATGCGTTACGGCAGCGGTTTGTTACTGCGTATACAAAGCAAACGCCGCACGGAACAAAACCGTGCGGCGCTTACCCTTTAGGACAATCTCAATACAGAAGAGTTCAAATATTTAGAGCGGCATCATTCGATCTTGCTCTGAGCCTCTTCGATGAGGTAATCAAGAGCGTTCTTGTTCTCCTCAACGGTCTGAGCCCAGCCGGCAGGGTCGCCGGGGTGCATGGTCTTCTTTATGATGCCATCGGTGATGTTGGAAATATCCTGCGAAACACCGGTCGCAAACTCGAATACGGGATGAGCTGCCGCCTTAGCGTAGATCTCCTCGCGCATTTCGAGCATTTCATCAGTCCAGCCGTACTTATCTTTATACTGCTGGATGGTTATAGCGTGTGCGTCAGCATCGGTCTCTGCATATCTTGTGCAGTCCATCCATGCTGCAACACCCTCAGGATTCTTAGCACCCTTGCAGATGCAGAATCCGTGGATCCTCGAAGGTACATACTGTGCATCGCTGTCAGCTGCGCAGGGAACAGGCACGAACATTACTTCGCCTGCCGACAGATCGCCGTAAGGTTCGGTAACGGACGGTGCGTCCTCAATAGCCCAGAGTCCGATCGGATAGAACAGAGTCAGACCCGAAGCGATACCTGTACCGAATACGTCTCCGCGCACCTTCCAGTCACGCTCGTGCTTAGGATATACGACGTTGTTCTTCTGGAGATCATACATCATATTCTGAGCCTTAGCGATCTCGGGAGACTCGATGTTGTTGACGATATTGCCGTTCTCCATAGCGATGAGTGCCTTGCCCGAAGATTCGGTCAGAGCGTTCTCATAGTACCAGCCATCGAGAGCCCACTTGTCAGCGTCAGCATCAACGAATTCTTTGCACATAGCGCTCATAGTATCCCAGTTCCACTCGCCCTTAGCGTAAAGCTCAGCGGGGTCATCGAGACCGTTGTCAGCGATAACATTCTTGTTGTAGATCCAGATGTAGCTGGGGTCTACGCGGGAAACCGCAACATAGTGGCTGCCCTTGAATACGAACTGGTCATTTGCGGACTTCATATCAGCCCACAGCGCAGAGTCGAAATCGATATAATCGTCAAGCGGCTGGATCATATTCTTGATAGCTCCGCGGGGGAACATATCCATATCATCAGCGCCTACAAAGTCGGGAGAGTCGTTAGCCATCAGCTTTGCAGCGAGGTCATCGAACTTGGTATCCCATGTAGTCTGGATGTAAGTGATCTTGCCGTTGTATTTTGTCTGGAAAAGTGCCAGGTCGGCACCGATCTCTTTATCTTCGGAAGCAGTCGGATTGATGTCGTAGAAAGAGAACCACTTGATCTCGGAGTTTTCAAGAGTTCTTGTTTCCATATCCTCTGCAAGGCTGTCAACAACATCCTGCTGATCTGCTTCGAGCTTCTTTTCAGGCATCGAGGAGCTTGATCCGTCTCCGCCCGACTTGCTGCCGCAGGACGCAAAACCTACGGACATAACCACAGCAAGTACTGCTGCGGCAGTTCTCTTAATTGCTTTCATCAATCAGTTCCCCCTGTAAAGTTATCAGCGTCTCTTCTTGCTTACTACGATAGCGGAAGCTGCAAGTGCGCCTACTGCGAGTGCAACGCCTGCTGCTGCGCCTGTGCCGGAGCTCTCGGTAGCGTCAGAAGTTGCTGCGGAAGAAGTGGAGCCGCCTGCTGCACCGCCTGTGGTAGCTGCCTTGGAAGTGGTGGAAGTACCTGCCTTGGAAGTGGTCGAAGCAGTGGATGCAGTCGAAGAAGAAGATGCAGTTGAGCTGGAATCAGTCTTCGAGCTGGAGTCGGTGGTGGAGCTGGAATCGGTGTTCGAGCTGCTGTCGGTCTGAGAAGAGCTGTCGTCAGCTGCCTTCTTGCCGAAGTCTACCTTGATGTGGAGAGTACCGCCGTTGAAGCCGCCTTCCTGATCCATGCCTGCGAGCTCGGGAGCTGCCTTTACCTTTACCTCACCGGAAGCCTCGTCAACGTCGTCAGTAGGACGAAGGATGATGCGGAAGTTGCCCTCGGGGTGCTTGGTAGCCTCGGTAACAGCCTTAGCGGTTTCAAGCTCGATAACAGTGCCGTCATCCTTAGTGAAAGTAGCCTCAAGTACAGAAACTTCATACGGATAGTTCTCCTCAGGCAGATTACATACCATGATGCCCATCATACCGAGGGAGCCCTTGCCGCTGATAGTCTTGTCAGCGAGAACCTTGTTGATCTCATAAGTCATGTCGATAGTGCCGTCGTCAGCAATACCTGCCCACTCGCTCTGGCACCACTCGTCCCAGTTGCCGTTCATGAAGAAGCCGAGTGCGCCGATCTTGTAGTAAGCGTCGTTGATCTCAGCGTTGTCCTCAGTCGGGTATACAACGTCGGTGAGCTTGGTAGCCGCAGAAGCGGTGATAGCGAAGCAAGATGCTGCAAGTGCAGTTGCAGACATTACTGCGAAAAGCTTTTTGATGTTCATAATAGGTTCCTCCTATAGCTTGTTTAAAATTTTTGGATTTCAGAAGATTGTCCTTTTCTTCATCGTGACTATTATATCTCTTTTCTTTCTAAAAATATACCATAATCTTAACATAAGTATCATCCATATAACCTACTTTATAAATATTTTGTAAACAATATTTTACTTTTTATGGTAATTATTTACACATTTATCCTTTGCACACCTCTGTCATGAAAACGTTTACTTTTTGTGTCAGAAATGTGATGACTTTATGCAAAAAAATTTCTCCGCAAGTGTTTTCAACGCCTTGCGGAGAGTTTTTATCTCAAAAATTTAAGCACTGATCTGTCACGGCCGATCAGTATTTTACCGTCTTGACAGCCGAAGCGTCGCTCCAGACGGTACCGCCTGTTTCACGTCTGAACGCCTTGATCCTGAACTTCGCAGTGGAATAGATTCCTGTCAGCTTGCAGGAGGTATTCTTTGCGTTGATGGTCTTCATGTTATCGTAAACGCCTGTGGTGTTGTTGTACATATACACTCTGTAGCCCGTAACGTTCGGTACAGCCGACCATTTGAGGGTCACGTTGCCGCCCGAATTGCTTCCCGAGGTAAAGGACGGAGTGGACGGAAGAGTGCCGTCGATGGTGCAGAGTTCGCTGTAGGGGCTGGTGTAGTTCCTGTTGTTGGCGGTGAAGTAGCCTGCTACGGCGTAGCTTCTCGAACCCTTGGAGGTATCTGTGAAGGATGCCGAAAGGGATGTTGTATCAGCCAGCTTGATGTAGGAAACGCCCGAACGTCTGTAGACCTTGTATCCTACCGCGCCTTCAACGGCGTCCCAGGTAACAGTCACGTTAGAGGGGGTGATGGTAGTTTTGAGTATGGTGGGAGCTTCGATGTTCGTAGCGACCTTCAGGGCTCTCGACCAGGGTGCATACGAAGTCACGCCGTCAGCCTCGGAATATGCTCTTACGCATACCTGATAGCCAGTGCCAGCGCTGAGCGACTTGAAGGTATACATAGACGCGGAAGCGATGGTCTTGCCGACGGTCTTGTAAGCATTGGTAACGGGATTGAACAATGCGAACTCATATCCCGAAGCGCCGAGAACGTGTCCGAATCTGATGGTGACAGCGCTCGAAGTGCGCGAGTACTGGCTCACCGTGTTTATCTGCTTGGGGGTGAGGATAGCCGAGACCGCGGTAGAGAGCGCACCCTCGGTAGCGTCATCGTCGCTCTTGCCGAATACGGGAGCTACCTTGTAGGTGTACTTGATGCCCATCTCCGTATTGGTATCGGTGTAGGAAGGCTCCTCAACAGTGGCTATCTTAGTATACACGCCGCCGTGTACCGAGCGGTATACCGCATAGCCATTAGCCGTGCTTATCTCGTTCCAGGATACGGTAACGCTCTTGTTGTCCGATGCGGCTCCCAGACCCGAAATGATCTTGTTGGATATGTATACCAGATCGGAGTATTCGCCGTACACCTTGGTAGTGCCCGAAATGCTGACACTTCTGACGGTGTAGGGGATGACCGTGCCCGTAGCCGAAACGGTGACCTTCGGGCTGACAACGGTGTTTACCTTGATGTATCTGTCGATGTCCTTATTGTATCTGTACACCTCATACTTGTCCGCGCCTGCAACGGGAGTCCATTCAAGAACAGCGGTGTTTCCGTTAAGGGTAGCGGTGATGTCGTCAGGAGCGTCGGGCTTTGCGGGAGCCGCGGTCTTCTCACGGTAATCAACGTTCATGTCAACGTTGGTGGAGATGCCGTCTACCTGACCCGTGTAAGCGTACTGCCACATGGAGAAATCGCCCTCATAGCCCGTGTAGGTCACATAGTGAGCCAGCCAGATGGGGTATTTCTTCGCGAGTTCTGCGGCGTTGAGCTTGTAGTTCAGCCAGTAGGGGTTAGCGTAAACGCCTGCCTTGTAGCCTGCCTTTATGATCCTGTCGCAGAAAGCCTTGCAGTTAGCGGTATTCTGAGCGACGGTGAGATTTGCGCTGTCGAGTCTGCCGATATCGTAGTCAACGCTCTCGATATCGAAATATACGGGCAGGTCGATGGAATAGTTTTTCAGGTACTTGATGCAGAAGTCAGCCTCTTCCTTGGCCTCGGCAGTGGTGATAGCCTGAGTATAGAAGTAGATGCCCACCTGAAGTCCCGCTGCCTTTGCGTTCTTGATGTTCTCTTCAAAGCGGTAATCGAGCACGAGATCGCCCGACGAGCCGTATCCTCTGTAGCCGAGACGGATGATGGCGAAATCAACGCCGTCCGCCTTTACCTTCTTCCAGTCGATCTGATACTGGAAATAGGAAACGTCGATGCCTATGACCTTTTCGCAGTTATTGAAGCGATCCTGATGGGTGTAGGTATAGCCCGTGTACTTGTCGGTATCTCCGCTGCCCTTTTCGCCGTAAACGGGCATATTGTAGCTGTTCGCCTTTGCTGCGGCAGTTTCCTCGGCAGCTTCCAGCGACTTGAGATATTTGCCGTACTGAGGGTCGAAGTTTTCCTGAGCGAACTGCTCTGCCTCAGCCTGTGCTTCTTCGGTGTCTGTTCCGTTATCGGCCGTGGTCCCGTCCGTTTCGGCGGAATAGCTGTCATATGCGTACTCTTCAGCCGAAGCAGGGAGCACTGCCCCCGCAGATGTGAGTGTGAGCGTCAGTGCGGCAAGCAAGCCGATGGTTTTCTTCATCATGAGCGTTTCTTTCCTTTCTAAGCCGTGCGCCCTGCGTAACAGGCGCAAGTCATGAGTCGCGGCGGTGAACCCGCCATGTGTTCCGCTGTGCCTTCCGATTATCCGAAAAATGGTACAGCTTTCCCCGTGTCGAATTCTATTATACCTTTTTTTAATCGATTTGTCAACCTTTTTAATCGATTTGTTACAACTTTCCTGTGATAACTAAACGAAATTTTTGTGTAATGCCGTTGATTATCAAGTGCCCCCAAGATTCGGTATAACAATATTAACCTCCGACGGTCTTTCTTCCGTCGGAGGTCATTTTCAGTACTCTATTCCCTGTCTCGCGGCGACGCCCTTGCTGTAGGGGTGCTCATGACAGACAAATTCAGTCAGGTAATCTGCGCGGGAGACGAACTCCTCTATCGGTCTGTGACCCGTTATCACCAGCTCACAGGGCGGACAGGCGAGCATTTTATCCACCAGCCCCCTGTCGGCGAGCCCGTTCGCGTAAGCGTCGCTCAGCTCATCGAGCATTATCAGTCCGTAGCCGCCCGACAGCGCCGTTTTCAGCATCTCGTTGTGGCGTGCGGTGATGCGTTCCCTGTCCTCGTCGGTCATACTGCGGATGAACTTCACGCCTTCGGTCACCGCAAGGACGTTTATCCCGAGCTTCCCGAGGGCTCTCACCTCACCGCTCGTGCCGTCCTTCAGAAACTGCACGGCGCAGACAGGCATGACCTCGCTCGCTCTCAGAAGCAGTCCGAACCCCGAAGAGGTCTTTCCCGCTCCGTTTCCATAATAATAATGTATAAAGTACTTTTCGGGCATGGTGTTTTCCTCGGTCTTACGGCATCAGGGTTTGCGGCGCACGACGTACACAACTCCGATGACGAGCATGATGCCTGTAAATGCAAACAATGCAAAGCCATTTTCGGGTTCGGCGTGCTCGATGTATCTGGTCGAGGTATCATTCGGGTCGTAGTAGACCTGCACCGTGTCGCCGTAATCGAACTTGTATCTCGTATATCTCGAAGTCACGCTGCTGAGGCCTGCTTCATTCTTCTCGCACTCGACCGTTGCCCTGTATTCCATGTGGGAGCTTCTGCGGGAGCGAACCCTCTTCGAGTCCACGTCAACGACCGTCGCCGTCACCGACTCGGTACAGGCATTTGTTACCCTCTTATAGTTGATGAACTGGAAAATACCTGCAATAAAGCATACAGCCGCTATGACAAAGCTCAATATCGTGGTGTTGCGTCTGCCCTGGGGTGTTTGACGCACTACTGAATAATATGACATTTTTTATCTCCTTTTTATCTGTCTTCGGTCTCGTTTTCGTCTGTCTGTGAAGTCTGTTCGGCGGCTTTTTTCTGCTGTTCCGCCGCCCACTCGCTGAAAGTCTTGCCGTCGGGGGTCTTGATGAACTTACGGGCGCTGAGCTCCTTGTCGGTACCCCTGATACTGCGCACGCATCCGATGGTGAACATCAGCACGCCGCAGGCGCATATCAGTACGGTGCATACAGACGCGGTTTTCCAGCGTTCCTGAACAGTCCTGTCCTCCTCGATGTAGAGGTCTCCGGGCGAATTCGGGTCGTAACCGATGTGCAGGGTCTCACCCTCCTTATAATTCTGATCGTGCATTATGGCGCTCGCAGCCTCCGCGTGTACGAGCTGACCCTTTTCGTAGTAGATGAACTCCATCATAGGGCCGTAGTACATATTGCCGTCGCGGTACTGTTCTTCCAGTCCGAAAACGGTAGCGGTCGTTTTCGTGGTGCATCTTTCCTCGAATTTGGTCTGTGTGCGGTAGGGCAGGTAGTTCGTGACGAACACCGTCGCCGCAAGCATCAGGCATACGAAAAGTATCAGCGCACCTTTTTTCGCTGTCAGTCCGTTATAATCCTTGTCAAGCATTTCGTTATCCCCTTTTAATTAACAGTATGCATATTTATAATATCACAAACGTGCAGATTTGTCAATCAGATTTTTCGGGTCAGATGACCGCATTTCGGCATAATATGTAGAAAACCGACATCAGCCGACGATCTCCGCGGTGAATAGCTCTGCGGAAGTCGGGGCATGATACTTACATGAATACTTCGGCAAAGGAGCGACCGATATGAGCATACACAGAGGAGAGATATACTACGCCGACCTGAGTCCCGTGGTCGGCTCGGAGCAGGGCGGCATCAGACCCGTACTTATCGTCCAGAACGACGTAGGCAACCGCCATTCCCCGACGGTGATAGCCGCCGCCATCACCAGCCGCCACGACAAGGCGCGTCTGCCCACCCACATCCGTGTCGGCGGCGGAGACTGCGGTCTCGCGAAGGACTCGATAATCCTGCTGGAGCAGATACGCACCCTCGACAAACGCCGTCTGAAAGAGCGCATGGGCGAGCTCGACCGCGGCTCGATGGACAGGGTGGATTCAGCGCTGTCCATCTCCTTCGGGCTGCCCACAGGCGGTCAGACGACCCGATCCACCTGACGTCCGCATCGCCAAAGGACAAAAAACGCCGCAGCGTCCGAAATATCCATCGGAAGCCGCGGCGTAAGATATACGTATATCAGCCCTTTGCGATCTCAGCCTTGATAGCGTTAAGAAGCTCGCTGTACTCGGTGAATGCGGGGTACTGGGGATAGTCCTTCTTGATCTGCTCGGTGGATCTGAAGAGGTAGCCTGCGCGGCTTGCCTGGATCATGCCGAGGTCGTTGAAGCTGTCGCCCGAAGCGATGGTATCGAAACCGCAGCTCTGGAGTGCCTTGACGGTGGTGAGCTTGGACTTCTCGCAGCGCATCTTGTAGCCTGTGATCTCGCCGTTGTCAGCCACGATCAGCTCGTTGCAGAAGATGGTCGGCATACCGAGCTTCTCCATGAGGGGCTTTGCGAACTGGGTGAAGGTATCGCTGATGATGATGGTCTGGCAGATGCCTCTGAGTTCGTCGAGGAATTCCTTTGCGCCGGGCATCGGGTCGATCTTTGCGATGGTCTCCTGTATCTCCTTGAGTCCGAGACCGTGCTCCTTGAGGATCGCGATCCTGTACTTCATGAGCTTGTCGTAATCGGGCTCGTCACGGGTGGTCTTCTTCAGCTCGGGGATACCGCTTGCTTCCGAAAATGCGATCCAAATCTCGGGAACGAGTACGCCTTCAAGGTCAAGACAAGTAACTATCATTGTATTTTCCTCCGTTATTTTAAGTATCTTTATCGCTGTGACGCTTTATCACAATAACCATTATACACCCATTGGAACTGTTTGTAAATAGTTTTGATAGTTTTTTAACAATTTGTTCGGATGTGGTTTTGGCAGGGTTCTCGCCGCCTCGGAGGAGTTGAAAAAATCGCTTTGCTCTTTTCGACTTTTTCAGAGGCGGGGCGCATGGATTCGCCTGATCTCCGGCGCGGACGGGAGGGTGATGCGTTATCCTCTCGATATTTCTTTTATTACGTCCTTTAGCTCGTCTAAGAATAGCTGGTCGGTCTTACTCAGACGGTAACTGCTTTGATATATCAGCGCATCACGGTTCGTCCGCTTTGTGCCTGCACACGGCTTCTGCACAAGCCCGTATCTCTTCAACAACGCCTCGGGCAGCGGCGAAACATACATGAACGTATTCGGCACCGAACTCAGTATATCAAACTGGCTCCCGCGCTCGTATACATAAATGTGTCTCTTGTGGGACTTCATGCGGCTGCTCTTCTTTTGCAGCGCCGCCGAAACGTTCGGTACGGCAGTGTCGCCGTGAAGTATCTCGATATAGTCCTCCAGCTCGGCTTCGGTGACAGACCTTGCCGACGCGAGAGGGCTTTTTTCGCTCATGAGGACTACGTAGTCGTATGTCCATATCTCATGACTTCTGAGGTTCTTCTCGTTCAGCAGCGACGTGAAAAAGTCCTCCATGCCAAGCTCGTAGCGGATTATCGCGAGGGTACATTCGCACTCGATGACGGCGTTTATCGCTTCAAGGGAGTTGGTCTCCTTGAATTTCACGTCCACGAGCTCGGTCTTGGGCAGCTTGTTCACGAACTCGGTGAAAGCGTAGGTGATGTAGCTCGCTCTCGGCAGCATGAGCTGAAAATCTATGCGCGAGTCGCCCGTTTCCTTGTAGAGCTCTTCCATCTTGTCCATCTGAACGATGATAGCTTTGGCATACTGCAAAAATTCCTGACCCTTTTCGGTGGGCACCACGCCCTTTGCCGAGCGTTTGAATATGGGTATGCCTATTTCAAGCTCCATTTCCTTGATGGCCTTCGAGAGGTTCGGCTGACCCATGTAAAGCGCCGCCGCCGCCTTCGTTATCGAGCCGTGCCGCTCGACCTCGACCATGTATCTCAGGTGTGTAAGATTCATTTTTGTTCTCCTTTCGGGAATATAGGATATGTATGTTTCTATATGTATAATAAATTATACCTCTTATGACAAACTTTGTCAATAGGGCTTAAAAAATGTTCAAACAATTGAAATATCGTGGTTTTATAACCATATCCCAATTAACATTTGAGTAAGGAATATCCATCCCGTGCGAAAGTCCGACCGCTTATTTCGACCTGTATTTTTGCAGTCCTGCGAGGTAGTCGAGCGACACGCCGTAGAATTTAGCAAGCTCGATAAACAGGTGCATGGGCATTTCCCGCTTGCCGCTTTCGTAGAGTTGGTATTGCTGACGGGTGATGTTCAATATATCCGCTACCTGCTGCTGAGAAAGGTCGCTGTCCTCACGTATATCTCTTATTCTTTGATAAAAATACATAATATCAAACCCCTTCATTTGTATATTATGTATATTTTATCATACATTCAAACGAATGCACTTGACGGGCATTCGTTTGAATGCTATAATAATATTGTTTTGGCATTTAAATAAATGCACGTTTGATTATTGGGGATGATTCTATGAAATGTTTTTATCATAATGATATTGACGCAACTGCACAATGTACAAATTGCGGCAGGTATATTTGTTCACAATGCTGTATGCAGGAATACTCAACGCTGAAAATACTATGTCCTGACTGTACAAAAGCCCTAAATGAACAAGCTGAGTATCAGGCAAAGGATGATTTAAAGAAAAACAAAAAGTCTTTGAAGAAAAGGCTCATTATATATATTTTGGTATTATTCCTTGGATTTATATTTACAAACTTGGGCTTTGCCAGTGTTTGCAATTACCCCGGCTCAGCAGGATTGAACTATTTTTTACATTATTCAAGTTTTATCGAAAAAGTGATCGCGCTGACAATAGGAGGCATTCCCGGTGCTATTGCTACAGCTATTATGGGTATGCCAACAACAACTGAAGAAAAAATACTTAATGAACTTAACAAACTTAGGTTTGATAATGGTTGTTTAGCCATTTTTATCCAAGTAGTTTTCAGCTGTATTCTTGGTTATTTGTTCTATATTTTCGCGATCGTGTGTGTAATATTCTCGATTTATCTATTAGCCAAATTGAAAAAAAGCGGCGTAGAGTAATACACACAAAAACCGCCCGACGGCATCTTTCATCCGTCGGGCGGTAATTATTTCGGGATATTATTTACGAGCTCAGCCCATCACAACAACAATATTGGTGTCATCGGTCATCTTGCACTCGCAAACGAAGTTGCCGTCGAGCTTTTCGCCGTTGACAGTAACGCTCTTTACGCCGCTCTCAACGTGGTCGGGGTTCTGGATGTCGATGTGCAGCTTCTTGCCGCGGAAGGTCTTTTCGATCTTGAAGCCGTCCCAAACGTGCGGGATGGACGGGTCGATGACCAGACCCTCAGCGTTCGGTCTCATACCGCAGATACCCTCAACGCAGCCTACCATTACGGTGGAGCCTGTGCCGGTCAGCCAGTGAACGTGGCTGCGGCCTGCGTAGGGCGAGCGGGTGGACTCGGTGAACTGACCGTGTACATACGGCTCGAGCACTCTGATCTCAGCCTTCTCGTTCATGTTCGCGGGCGAGGACTCCATGAAGTACTCGAACGCTCTGTCGCCGTGACCCAGCAGGGACTCCGCAAGGATAGCCCAGCCCTGTGTCTGCGAGAAGATACCGCCGTTCTCCTTGGTGTCGGGGTTGAAGATGTGCATCAGCGCACCGTCGAAGTAGTGGTCAACGTAAGGCGGCTCAAGCAGCTTTACGCCGTAGGGGGTGTTCAGGATCTCGTGAACGCTGTTCATAGCGGTCTCGCCCTGCTCCTTGGAAGCAAAGCCCGAAATTACCGACCAGCTCTGCGGATTGAGCCACATATTAGCCTCGGGATCCTTCTTCGCGCCGACGATCACGCCGTCCTCACGGATACCGCGGATGAATCTGTCCTCATCCCAGCACTCGGAGAGGGTCTTGCCCAGCTCAGCCTGTGCCTTGGTGATGTAGTCGATATATTCAGCGTCGCCGCGCTCCTCAGCGTAGCCCTTGATAACGCTCATAGCGTAGTACAGCTGGAACGCAACGAAGGTGGATTCGCCCTTCTTGCCCATTCTAAGGCAGTCGTTCCAGTCAGCGTGGAGACCTGCGGGCATCTTGTGAGCGCCGAGTCTCTCCTGCGAGAAGCGGATAGCGTTCTTGAGGTGCTCGTAAACGGTAGCCTCGCCGCCGTTCTTCTCAGCGTAAACGATGACCTCATCGAGGAAGCCCTTGTTGCCCGTCTCGCCTATATACTTGACGATAGTCGGGAACAGCCAGAGAGCGTCGTCAGCACGGTAGCTGGGGTGACCTGTCTCCTTAGCGTAAACGCTGTTTTCGTCGTTTTCGTCGGGGCAGGTCTCGTTGCCCGCGTCGTGGTCGAACTTAACGAGAGGCAGACCGCCGCCGTTGGAAACCTGTGCAGACAGCATAAATCTGATCTTCTCAGCCGCAAGCTCGGGGTTGATGTGGATGATACCCTGAATGTCCTGAACGGTATCGCGGTAGCCGTAGCCGTTTCTCAGACCGCAGTAGATGAAGGAAGCCGCTCTCGACCAGATAAAGGTGATGAAGCACTGGTAAGCGTTCCATACGGAGACCATGTTGTTGAACTCGTCAGACGGGGTCTCTACCTGGAAGTTGTTCAGCTCGCCGTGCCAGTAGTCGATGAGCTCCTTGATCTCGGCGTCGCACTTGCCCTTTTCCTCGTAGGACTTGAGGATAGCGGCAGCCTCGGTGGGGTTCTTCTGACCGAGAACGTAGATGATCTCAACGGTCTCGCCGGGGTCAACGATCATGTTGGACTGGAGCGCACCGCAGGCGTTGGAGTTGTAGTTGAGCACGTTGTCGCACTTGCCGCGCTCAACAGCGATGGGGTTGCCATAATCTCTGTAGGGGCCCACGAAAGCGTCGAGCGAACCGTTGTAGTTGGCAACGGGAGCACCGACCGCACCGAAGAAACGCTCTCTCCAGTTGCTGCCGTTTTCGTCCTTGCCGCTGTTTTCGTTGATGTGCTGAACGATCATGTTGCCGTTCTCGAAGGAGGTTCTGGTGATGAACAGTGTGTACTGAAGGTTCACCTGATCCTGCTCGTAGTTGTTCTCGTTAGTGAACTCGATGAAGCCGAAAGCGGAGAGGTCTCTTACTCTGTCGGAATTGTTGGTGATCTTAGCTCTCCATACCTCGTAGGTCTTGTTCAGCGGAACGTAGTAGGTGACCTCGGAAGTGATGTCCGCGTAATCGGCGGTCATGGTGGTGTAAGCAGTACCGTGACGGCAAACGCTCTTGAACTTGTCGAGGGGCTTGCCTACAGGCTGCCACGAAGCCGACCAGTAGTCGTTTGCGTCGTTGTCGCGGATGTAGATGTATCTGCCGGGCAGACCGATGTTCGAGTTGAAGCGGTAACGTGCGATTCTGCCGTTAGCGCCGCTCTTTACGAAGCTGTAGCCGCCTGCATTGTTCGAGATGATAGCGCCGTACTCGGGGGAGCCGAGGTAGTTGGCCCAGGGTGCGGGAGTGTCGGGACGGGTGATGACATACTCCTTGTTTTTCAGGTCAAAATAACCGTACTTCATAGATGTAAAACTCCTTTACACGAAATTTAGAACAAGTTTTCCTGTATGGATATTTGAGCTAAAAGCCCGAGCGTCCGATACGCGCTGTCGTTGTTTCCAAGCCTGTGTTACGATACAGTTCATGATATCGCTTAATATATCATAACATAATTTTCGCAGAGTTTCAAGGGGGTAGAGCGAATTTTTTTCCGAAATCACGAAAAACCCAATCAAATTGCATCGTTTCATATCTTTATATTGACTGAGTGCTCATGATGTGATATAATATATTGGTTACGGGACGTAGCTCAGTTTGGTAGAGTGCGTGCTTTGGGAGCACGATGCCGCAGGTTCAAGTCCTGTCGTCCCGACGTTTTTTCAAAGACCTTCGATGTCATGTGCATCGGAGGTCTTTTTCTGTAATTATACATTCATCAAGCGTTCACAAAGTTCATACGTGATTTTTCGCGGTATTCCGTGCTTTTCCGAACATTTGCGACCGTGAAAGCCCTGTATTTTCAAGGGCGTCGGCAGGCAGATCGTAAACTGTCCGAAAAAGTTTCCCGAAAACGTTTGCGAAAAATCATGTATATCTTGCAAAATTGTGTAAAAACAGACGAAATTTCGTTACGAAAATTTGCATAAGCTGTTGACAGTTTGCTATATTTATGGTATAATACAAGGAGTAACTCATATGGAGTTCGGGACGGCAGTTCTTGGGGGAAGGCTCGCCGCTCTCATCAGAAAGGAGGAATCCCTGAATGTTCCCAAAGGGAACGCTTAAATCTCACCCGCACAAACGGCGGAAAACGGCACTTTTTCGGATAGCGTGTAGCCGAAAAGACCGAAAGCGCCCGCGTGCGGATATTAAAATCTTTTCAGGAAAGGGGGATCATTCTTGAGTAAGAAAAAGACTTTATCAAGCAGGATACTGAGTACGCTCACTTCCGCTCTGATGGTGTTTACGACTCTGCCTGCGGATATGTTCAGCATCCGCGCAGGCGCTGCGGACAACTGGCCCGCGACGGTAAACGGTGATACCGATATCACCCAGTACTTCCACGTAAACTCCACGGGCGTGCAGGATGCGGAATCGGGCGATGAGATCGGCAGCGGCGCCACTCTGCATAACGGGCAGGTCCTCAGTCTCGGATTCAGCTGGGATTCGAGCGAATACATGAACCACGACCCGTTCGAGCTTGAGTTCAGCCTCGGCATCAACACGGATGTCGTTGACTGCCAGACAAGCGAAGCCCATGTTCAGGGCTTTACCTGCGACGGCGATTACACCATCAGCGACGGCACGGTAACGATCGACGCTACACCGAAGAACGACAGGTACGATAACTTCCGCGGTTCCTACGAAGCGTTCGTAGTCGTTGATGTGGATAAGGACGATCTTGACGCGAACGGCTGCTTCAGCTTCTCGTATCTCGGCGAGACCTACACCTTCCGCCTTGCACCTCAGGGGCTTGATATCAAAAAGACATCGGGCGAACTCGTGATCGAGGGCGATGATATCTATCAGACCTTCTCGGTATCCGTAAAGCCCGAGGGCGGGACCCCGCTTAAGAATGTGACACTGATCGATAAGCTCGACGGCGAGCGTACCGATCTCTTCAAATCGATCGACGCTTCGAGCGTCAAGGTCGTATCCAACGGAGGAGAAGATCTTACTTCTTCGGCCGACATCACCTTTACAGGTCCATCGGATGAGATAGGACAGTTCAACATGGTGCTTCCCGAAGTGCCCGGCGACGGCGTTGTGCTTACCTACAGGGTAAAGCTCAACAAGGACTATCTCGCTGACTGCGCATCGGGTCAGAAGTACGCCACTCAGAACAACGCCATCTCGGCATATGACGAGATGGATCTGCACGCAGGCACGAGCTATGCGGGCGTTACCGTTGAGAAGGCTACCTTCGACAAGAGCGCCGAAGTACAGGGCGATAAGATCCATTACACGCTGGAATTCCACCCGAACGATCTGGATGTGTTCCTCGGTATCACCGACCACGAACAGATCACCGTCTCCGACTGCCTTACCGTCACCAAGGGCGACGAGAAGCTCTACGGCGGAGACATCGACGACGTCGTTCTCACCTACGACAGCGCAGCAGGCTGCTACAGGGCAGAGTACGATGTTGACATCGACAAGGACAACTGGGTAGCTCAGGACAAGAACGTCAAGGCTACGAACGACGCTAAGTTCGTTTACGGCGGCGAGAACTTCGAGGACGAGACTACCACAATCTTCAAGAAGGAGTCCACGGGTATCGTGGGCGGCACGGGCAAATCGATCGTTTCCACCGATGATGATTCCATCACATGGAAGATAGAGGTCGAGATACCCGAGGATACCGGCGACCTCGCCACCATCACCATCGAGGACAACGTCTTCGACGAAACGGCGGGACCGAGCTGGGTGACCTCAAAGTCCGACCCGACCCTTACAGGCGGCTTCTTCACCGACGCTTTCACCTACACGGTGGACGGGACAGTTATCCCCTCCGACCAGATGAAGGCGTACACAGGTACATCCAACTACACAGGCTACTACGGCTGGGTGAGCGGCAATTCGGATCAGGCGGACGAGATCGCGAAGTCGAGCGACTTCAACCTTGTTCTCAACAAGGCGTTCCTCACCGACTACGCAGGCAAGACGCTGACCATCACCTACACCACCAAGCTGAACGGCCAGGTGACCGATACCTACACCAATACCGTCAAGGCGGTATACACCACCACTGACAACGAAACGGGAGAATTCACCGATTCGGCTACCAAGAAGTCTGAGATCACAGGCTTTAAGAGAACAGGTCAGTCCACCATCAGCGGCTACTCCGCCGCCAACGACAAGAACGGCACAACCTTCTGGGAGTTCGACATCTACGGCGACGCCAACTACAAGTCGGGCGACGTCATCAAGGTAGTTGACACCCTCCCCGAATGCACCGAGCTTGTGAACGGCACGGTAATGCTCCAGACCAACGACAAGTACATCAGCGGTCTTGACGTATACAACACCGTGACCTGGACAGACCTTCCCGACTGGATGGCTGCTCAGTGCTCGTTCTTCAACGACTGCGTGACCACAAGCGTCAAGGGCAGAAAAGTTACCTTCACCATCACTCTTACCGACGAGCTCATCGCTTCCTACAAGGCAAGAGGAAACGTTATGGCGCTGGGCTATGCTCTTCAGCTCACCGAAGAAGGCCGGATAAAAATGGCGTTCGACGAGGGCCTCACGCTCGTGAACACTGCCGATGTTTACCTCAATGACAAGCCGCAGGCTGAGGACATCACCTCTACTCAGACCCTCACCTCCGACGGAAACAAGCTCATTGACAAGAAGGACGGCGAATACAAGCAGGTCGAGACCGATAAAGGTCTGTATGTGACCACCGACTTCACCATCAAGGTGAACCCCGAAAAGAAGAAACTGTCGGAAAACGGCAAGATATTCGTTGACGACTGGCTCGGCGGCAACTATGAGCTCCCCGAGACCGTATCCATCAACGGCACCGTCTACACCGTGAAGAAGACAGACGACGGCGACAATTCCCAGGGCACTGTTGCCGCATACTTCTACAAGGACGGCAAAAAGGTCGAGGGCTGGTCCGTAACAAGAACAGGCCCCGGCAAGAAGATGACATTCGCGCTTGACGACGAGACAGCTTACACCATCAGCTACAGCTGCCTTATCCAGACTATGGACAAGCACATAACCCTCAGCAAGGAAGAGGAAATGGCGAGATACAGCAACACAGCTGTTGTCCGCGGAAGCGGAAGCGACTCACAGTCCTCCAGCACCGTTGTGGACAGCGACGATTACGGCGTTTCGGCTACTATCGAAGCAGGAAGCATGGAGGGTTACATCATCATCAACATCGAGAAGGACTGGAACGGCGACGATAAGTCCATCAGACCCGACCACTTCACTCTGAACGTGGAAAAGACCGAACTCGATGCAAAGGGCAACCCCACAGGCGTTTCGACTACGTTCACAAAGCTCGTGAAGCTCAACGACAACGCGGTCGAAGAGGCTGACGGAAAGTGGCTCGTAACTCTCAAGTTCAAGACTCTTGAGTATAACGAGGCTACAGGTTCGTACTCCAAGTACGCTTACTCTATCGACGAGAACCAGCTTTCGGGCTACAAGGTGAACTCCTGGGTGAAGCACGTAAGCAGCACCAACGCTTCTTACGACAGCCCCGAGAACCTCACCACCACTGCCGAACAGGATTCCTCGGGCTCGGGCGCTATCTTCAACTACACTCTCACCAACCAAAAGGATGAGACCCAGAAGATAACCGACGCTACCGTTGAATTCAGCAAGACCGACATCACGGGCGAGAACGAGATAGCAGGCGCAAAGCTCGCTGTCTACAAGGCTGAGGATATCGGCGCGAACGGCAAGCCCCTTTCGGGCAAGGCTCCCGTGGACAGCTGGGTATCCGACGGAACTGCACACGCCGCAGTACTCACCGAGGGCGACTACGTTCTCATGGAGACAGGCGTTGAAGATTCGGCTTCCAAGTATAAGGTAGTCGATTCCGCAGTCAGCTTTACCGTTGAATCGGGTAAGGTAAAGAACGTGAGCGGCACTGTTGACAAGGACAGTGTCACAAGCAAGGACAAAGAGTCGGGTTATGTGCTCTACACCGAGGGTACAGACACCACCAACGCAAAATTCACTGTTTGCGATGCCGAAAAGACATTTGCATCCGTTGAGATCACCAAGGTCGATAACGACGGCAAAGCACTCGAAGGCGCTGTAGTGACAGTGACCGCCGACCGCGAGATCGAAACTTCCGATATCACCGTTACCGAAAGTGATACAGGCAAGCCCCTCGATTTCACAACAGGCACAAAGGGCGGCTGCACCTACATCAAGTTCACGACCGCGAGCGGCACTGCCGTTATCGGCGGACTCACTCAGGGCAAGTACACTGTCACCGAGATAGTTCCTCCCGACGGCTACACCGTGAACCCCGCCGCTAACGGCTTTGAAGTAGACGCTTCCAACAAGGTCAAGGGCAGCGGCGTTATAGATATCGTTGACGATATGCTCGTCATCAATATCAACAAGACCGACCTCACAGGCAAGAACGAGGTCCATAACGCTGTTCTGACCATCACCAACGATTCTCTCTCCGAGTATCAGTGGGCACAGATCGCCGATTCGAGCTCAGGTGTTCAGATGACCACCTACGGCGACGGCATCACCTGGACATCGGGCGATTCCGAAGTCCAGATCGTAGGTCTGCCGAATGGCACCTACACCCTCACAGAAACTCAGGGCGAGGAGAAGATCACCGACGACAACGGCAACGTTTACGACGTTCTGACTTCCGACGTTATCTTCACCATCGACAATTCCAAGGCAGATTTCCTCACGGTGACCAATGCCAAGTCGGATTTCGACAAGACCGCCGAGGAAGCCTACGCCGTAGCAAGCGGCGACACGATCACTATTTGTGACGCACTTCGCAAGTTCGGCACCGTAAGCGTTAGCAAGACCGAGATGGCTGGCGGCGACGAGATCGAGGGCGCGACCCTGAAAATCGAGACCACCGCCGACACATCGAATGTTGTTCTGACCCGCGACGGCAAGAACCTCACCGAGGGTTCCGATTACACCGTCGAGACAAAGAACGGCAAGACCACGATTACATTCACAACTGGAAGCACTAAGACCTTTGTAACGGGACTGGCAGAAGGCAGCTACACGCTGACTGAGACCATCGCACCTGATGGCTATGTCATCAACGAGAGCACTTTTGATTTCACAGTCAACAGCAAGGGCGAAGTTAGCAAGTCCGCAATCGAGGTCATCGACGAGGCTGTCAAGCTCTCCGTTAACAAGACCGACCTCACGGGCAAGACCGAGGTTCAGAACGCTGTTCTGACCATAACAAACTCCAGCCTGACCGCTGAGCAGTGGGCTGAGATCGCTTCTGCGAATGCAGGTGTCAAGCTCACCGCAAACGGCGACGGTATCACCTGGACTTCCGGAAAATCGGCAGTCGAGATCAAGTACTTATTAAATGGTACCTACACGCTGACCGAGACTCAGGGCGAAAAGGTAATCACCGATGCCGACGGCAACAAGTATGACGTGCTCGCATCCGAGGTAACGTTCGTTGTAGACAACACCAAGAACGACGTTGTTAAGGTTACCGACGCGAAGACTGATTTTGCAAGCGACGCGACCGAGGGCTACGCAGTATTCGACGGCGACACTCTCACCATCTGCGACGCGCTCCGCAAGTTCGGCACCGTAAGCGTAAGCAAGACCGAAATGGCAGGCGGCGACGAGATCGAGGGCGCGAAGCTCAAGATCGAGACCACCGCAGACACTTCCTGCCTCGTTCTCATGAGAGGAACATCCGTTCTCATCAAGGACGTTGACTACACAGTCAAGACCGCAGGCGGCAAGACAGTCATCACATTCGTAACAGGCACGACCAAGACCATTGTGACGGGTCTC
>NZ_FPIR01000002.1 GCF_900119155.1 Ruminococcus sp. YE71
CCGATACTTATACCATCAAGAACCTCACCGCAGGCAAGCAGTATAAGGTCGCAGTCATCACCAAGCTGAACGGCAAGTGGTTCACCGACGTTTCCAACGCGATCGTAGTGACCCCGAAGGAAGCTGTAACTCCTAAGTATCCCGTAGTCAAGAGCGTAGACGTTGAAGGCAACGCATTCAGACTTACCTGGGACGCTGTAAAGGGCGCAGAGAAGTATTGCGTGGCATACTACTCCGCAGGCAAGTGGAAGCTCCTCGCTCAGACCACAGCAAAAGAGACCACATTCACCAAGACCAAGGTACCCGCAGGCTCCTATAAGGTAGTCGTAGGCGCTAAGATTAACGGCGAATGGGATATCTCTAATCTCAACCAGAGAGCTGTTACAGTTACTATCAAGTAAGACTTCACCTCATCCAAGTAGTCATAAGAACCTTAAAGATCGGCAGCCCCTTCGGGGGCTGTTGGTCTTTTTTGTCCGAACACAGCAAAAAAAGCTGTGCAGAACGAGTCTGCACAGCTTTTTCGATAACGAATAAACCTGTTTATTACTCACCAAAGTGCGCATTCAGCTTGTCGATCAGCTGCTGCGGGTCAACACCGTGTACCTCGCAAGCCTGCTCGATGGTCTCGCCTCTCGATGCAGGGCAGCCCAGACAGTGCATTCCGATCTCCATAAAATAAGGTGCAGCATCGAAATCCATGTCAAGAATGTCACCGATGATGGTGTCCTTGTCAACTTTATATGCCATTGGAAATTCACTCCTTTCAATTCATACCTTATAAGTATTATAACCCATTTTTTGCAGATAATCAAGCCTTTTGATAGAAAATTATCAATTTCGTCACAATGTGACCGCTTCTTCTTCCTTCAGCCGCAGAAAATCTATCAGCACAGGCGCAAAAGTCTCCTTCGTGAGCCGCGATTTGTAGATACAGCCCTGACTCTTGTCCTCCGAATAGACCGACCCTGCGACTATCTTGAACCTCAGCGGCTGCTTGTACGCCACCAGCACATAGTCTTTCTCGTCGGGATGGTTTTTCAGGTAGTTGAGTATCGTGTAGCGGTGCGCCAGCAGCCTGTCCCTCTCCGCCTCGCGCTCGTTCTCGGCAAAACTGCCAAGGTACTCCTGCTCGACCTCGAACAGCGAAACACTCAGCGCTATCTCGCGCCTGCGCTCGGCAGCACGCTGTTTCTGCGCTTCACGCCGCGCTATCCTCACGTTTGTCAGCTCCGCAAGCTTCGCGTTGTTCCTGAAATCGGTCATGTACGCGCCGCGGTGTATCTCGTAAAGCCCCATGGCGTCGTTGAAAGCGTTGTGATAGGTGCCGTTTCGCGGTACGAACCCGAACACCCCCGAAAGCTCCGCGATGTTCACCGCTTCAGGCAGTCCCAACCGTTTGGTCAGCTGCTGCTGAATGTCCACGATGCTGTCGGCGGCGAACCTCACGTAGGTGTTGTCCTTGTGCCGCTTGCGGTGCATCTTGCAGTCGGCATACAGCCCGTGTATGTCGAAATTACCCCAGACGCATATGTCCTCGCACCCGTAATTCTTCATCAGGTCGCAGACGATCTTCATGACGTCGTTGCTGTCGGGCGAGTTGTAAATGTCCTGCTGAACGAGCTTTGTGAGCTTCACGCACTGTTTGGTCATCTTCGGCTGAACGGCAGGGCGAGCAGTGCAGTAGAAGGTCTTGACTATCTTGTACGAGCTGTCGCAGATGACGATGCCCACCGACAGCAGTTCGCAGGTATCCCGTGTGATGTTACCGCCGCAGGTGAACTCGAAGTCCCCGAAGCAGAGATACCCGTTATCCATGTCATTACCTCCTGATCTGTTATTTCTTTCCGCCGACGTTTTTTACGCTCTTGAAGTCCGGCTCTAAAATACCCTCATGAAGTTCTCCTGTTTCCGGGATAAGCATCTGCATGACCCGCCGCGTGCGGCACCGCCGTCGGGAAAGCAGTAATATCCGTAAGCGAGACTGTGTATCAGCGCGAGCCTGCCGTTCTTCAGTATGATGCTCCTTACCGCTGTCCTTCTGCCGACCTCGCCTTCGGGACCGTGATCACGCCTAGCCTCAGTGAACAATACGCGTACTGTGTTCACCAGGGCTGAACCGTGCCGACTATCTCCGAGATGTTTGCGATGCTGTTGTCGATGCAGTACTGCTCCAGTCCGTCCACGATCTTCACGGGCGCATACGGGTCAGCAAAGATAGCCGCGCCGACCTGAACCGCCGAAGCGCCTGCCATCATCATCTCGACCGCGTCCTCCCAGGTCGCGATACCGCCCATGCCGACAATCGGCACCTTGACCGCGTTCGCCACCTGCCATACCATGCGGACAGCCACAGGGAACACCGCAGGCCCCGAAAGTCCGCCCACATTGTTCTTGAGGATCGGTCTGCGGGTCCTGATGTCGATACGCATACCGAGCAGTGTGTTTATCAGCGACAGAGCGTCCGCGCCTGCCGCCTCCACCGACTTTGCGATGTCGGTGATGCTTGTCACGTTAGGGGAGAGCTTCACCATCAGCGGCTTGTGGGGCAGTTCCTTGCGCACCGCCGCGGTGACCGCCGCCGCAACTGCGCAGTCGGTGCCGAATGCCGCGCCGCCCTGCTTCACGTTCGGGCAGCTGATGTTCAGCTCCACCATGTCCACCTCGGACGGGTCGATGAGGGACGCAAGCTCCGCGCACTCCTCGACAGAAGCGCCCGCGATGTTTGCGATGATGCGGATGTCCTTGGTCAGCAGGTTCGGCATCTCGTATTCAAGGAACTTCTTCACGCCGCCGTTTTGCAGACCCACCGAGTTGAGCATTCCTGCGGGAGTCTCCGCGACTCTCGGTCCCTGATTGCCCTGACGGGGGTTCAGCGTGGTGCCCTTGACGGAGATACCGCCCAGCTTCGACAGCGGATAAAGGCTCTCGTACTCGCGCCCGTAGCCGTAAGTACCGCTTGCAGGGATGACGGGGTTCTTGAACTCCACGCCGCATATGTTCACTTTCAGTCTTTCGCTCATGTGAAGTCTACCTCCTCTCCGTCAAACACAGGGCCGTCCTTGCAGACGTGGCTGAGTATCTGCTCGCCGTCCCTGACCGTCCTGCACACGCACACCAGACAAGCGCCCACGCCGCAGGCCATGCGCTGTTCCAGCGACACCTCGCACTTCACGCCGTATTGCTTGCAGAGGTTCGCGATGCCTTTGAGCATCGGCATCGGGCCGCAGGCGTAGACGATATCGGGCTTGTCCGACTTCAGGCGCTCTTCGAGGGGCGCGGTCACGAAGCCGTGAACTCCTGCCGTGCCGTCGTCGGTGCAGAGGGTCGTCTGACATCCTGCCGCCGCGAAGTCATCCTGCAAGATCGCGATGCCTGCCGTGCGGAAACCGCTGATGACCTGCGCATTCTCGCCGTACTTCTTCGCGATGCCGAGCATCGGGGGAGTGCCTATTCCGCCGCCGACGCAGACTGCCTTTCCGCCCTCAACGACGGTGAAGCCGTTGCCGAGGGGTGCGATAATGTCGATAAGTCCGCCCTTTTGCAGGTCGGAGAGCTTCTCTGTGCCCTTGCCCCTGACCTCGAACACGAGTCGGATGGTGCCGCGCTCCTTGTCGATGTCGCATATCGAGATGGGTCTGCGCAGGAAAAATCCGTCAGCCGCGACCTGTGCGAACTGACCTGCCTCAGCGAGCGCCGCTATCTCGGGACAGCTGACAGTCAGGTCAAACACGCCTTTGGCTATCGCCTTTTTTTCGGCGATGATATATTTGCCTTGCTTGTACATAAAATCAGTCCTTTCGGAAGGTATCAACTCTATTATAACAGAATCCGACGCTGATTTCAAGGGAAAGACGTAAAAAAACGATTATTTGGCAAAAAAAACAATTATTTACTCTGCCTCACGGATCTGATGCCCGACATCGGATGCCGCGCTGCGCATCTTTGTGTAAAAAGCACAAATCCCGCGCCGAAAATTCTACCTGCGAACGCCCCGTATCCCTTGCGAAAAACCGCGCAATATTGTATAATAATAGCAACATACCCGAAAGGAGACTATTATGGGATTATTTGACAACATCGGCGCACCTGCCGCCGCACCGCAGGCTTTCGACAAAAGCGTCCGCACCGTGGACGTGGTCTTCGCATCGCTTCCCGAAACCCTCGAACAGTTTCGGGCGCTTCCTCAGTCGTCACTCACCGACCCGTTCGGCACGGCGGCGCTCACAGTCCTCGCCCTCTGCTTCTATCCTCAGGACAGAGAACTCAGCCTCTCGATGCTCGACTTCCTCAAAGGTCCTCAGCCGCTCAGCCCCTTCGAGAAACAGTTCATTCGCGACCGCTTCATGGATAAGGACTACGTTCCGCGCTCGTATTTCAAAGGCTCGACTCCCGCGAACAACTACGCGCCTCAGCAGCCCTACACCATCTCGGTGAGCTCCAACCCCTACTCCTATCAGGACGAGGGCTACGCCAAGCTCTACCTACAGTCGGGCGGCGCCGACAGCCCCCGTCCCGTGACCCTCCGCCTCGCCAAAGACGGCAAATGGTACCTCTGGGAACAGTTCCTCCTCCCCGACATCCGCCAGCCCGACTCCTCCGACCCCTGGGCTTGACGGTGCGAGTACGGGGGAGAGTGTGGGATTTACTGTGGGAAACCCGCCTTGGCTTCAAGAGATAAGGTCTAACTTGCTCCCGTCGAATGAAGCGTTACGCACCATTTGAGGTATTCATCAGATGCCGTCTCTTGAAATGTCAAGGGGACAATCTTTCCGACCACAACAAACGAACAACATATTAAAAGTTTTAGGAAGGGGGTCCGGGGGATAACCCTTTTTCAAAAGGGTTTCCCCCGGTCAGACCACCCCGTTAAAAGCGCAACAAAGCCGCAGAGAGCAGACTCTGCGGCTTTGTTGTTATTCTTCTTCAAAGGAAGTTGCGTCTTCGATTATTTCGCGGAGGGTGTCTACGCCCTCGCCTGTCACGGACGAGAAGGGGACAACGGTGATGTCTTCAAAGCAGGGTATTTCCTGAGTGAAAGCTGCCATGCGTTCTTCTCGTTCGCGCTTGTTGAGCTTGTCAGCCTTAGTCAGCACGACGATGAAGGGCAGTTCGTTGTCGATGAGGTAGTTTATCATCTGCAAGTCGTCCTTGCTGGGGGCGTGGCGCATATCCACGAGCTGGATGACGAGTTCAAGCTGTCGTCTGCCGTCTGCGAGGTAGCCGCCGATAAGGTCGCTCCAGCCGCTTTTCTCTCCCTTCGAGACCTTTGCGTAGCCGTATCCGGGCAGGTCGGCGAGGTATATCTCGCCCACCGAGAAGAAGTTGATAGTCACCGTTTTACCGGGAACGGAGCTGACTCTTGCGAGCGCCTTGCGGTTGAGCAGTTTGTTTATGAGGGTCGATTTTCCGACGTTCGAGCGTCCCGAGAAGCAGACCTCGGGGCGGTCGGATTCGGGCATTTGCGAGAGCTTCCCGAAAGAAGTCACGAATTTAGCGTTGTTCCAGTTCATGCCCCACCGCCTTACATCTGCGGAGCTTCGGCAGGCTGAACCTGCTTCGGCTTTCTGCCGCGGCGGGCGGTCTTCTTCGGCGTAGCGGCGGTCTTTACCCTCTTATCGGTGATGAGCGCGATGTCGAGCACCTCGCCTATCTCCGAAACGGGGATTATCTCCAGCGCGTCCTTGACAACGTCGTCTATCTCGTCCAGGTCGGGCAGGTTGCCCTTCGGGATGATGAGGGTCTTGATGCCAGCCTTGTAAGCCGCCATCGACTTCTCCTTGAGGCCGCCTATGGGCAGTACCCAGCCCATCAGGGAGATCTCGCCCGTCATCGCAACGTCCGAGCGCACCTTGCAGCCCGACAGCGCCGAGATGAGCGCGGTAGTCATGGTGATGCCTGCCGACGGGCCGTCCTTCGGCACAGCCCCCTCGGGAGCGTGGATGTGCAGGTCGGTCTTGTCGAAGAATTCGGGGTCGATGCCGTACTTCTTCGCCAGTTCTCTTGCGAGTGTCACGGCTATTTTCAGGCTCTCCTTCATCACATCGCCCAGCGAGCCCGTGAACACGCTCCTGCCCTTGCCTTCGAGCACGGCGCACTCGATAGGCATGATAACGCCGCCCACCGAAGTCCATGCAAGACCGTTCACGCAGCCGATAGTCGGCTTCTTGATGAAGATGTCCTCGCTGTTTTTCCTGCTGCCGAGGAACTCATTGATGTTCGATGCCTTGACGCTCACCTTCTTCTCGCCCGAAACGAGCTTTTTCGCGCTCTTTCTGCAAAGGGACGCGATGGCTCTTTCGAGCTTTCTCACGCCTGCTTCGCGGGTGTAGTCGTCGATGAGCGAATATATAGCCGAGTCGTTTATCCTCAGCTGTGAAGCCTTGATGCCGTACTTGTTCAGCTGTTTCGGCACAAGGTGTTCCTTCGCGATGTGGAATTTCTCCTCACGGGTGTAGCTGTTGAGCTCGATGACTTCCATTCTGTCCAGCAGCGGGGGCTGCACGGTGGAGATAGAGTTCGCGGTGGTGATGAACAGAACGTCCGACAGGTCGAAGGGAACCTCCGTGTAGTGATCTCTGAACCTTACGTGCTGTTCCGAGTCGAGCACTTCAAGCATCGCCGACGAGGGGTCGCCGCGGTAGTCGTTGGACATCTTGTCTATCTCATCCAGCAGCATTACGGGGTTCTTTACGCCCACCTCGCGCAGAGCCTGAACGATTCGTCCGGGCATAGCGCCGACGTAGGTCTTTCTGTGGCCGCGGATGTCGCTCTCGTCGCGCACGCCGCCAAGCGAAACGCGCACATACTTTCTTCCGAGAGCCCTTGCCACCGACTTTGCGACGCTGGTCTTTCCGACTCCGGGAGGGCCGTACAGGCAGATTATCTGACCCTTCACGTCGGGGGTCAGCGCTCTGACTGCGATGTTCTCGATGATGCGTTCCTTGACCTTTGCGAGTCCGTAGTGATCCTCGTCCAGAACCTTCTCCGCGAATTCAACGTCCGCGGTCTCCTCGGTCTTTTCGTCCCAGGGGAGCGAGAGCACCGTTTCGAGGTAGGTGCGGATGGTTGCCGCTTCCTGCGAATATGCAGGGGTCTTTTCGTAGCGGTCGATCTCCTCGTTTATCTTCTTGTAGGCATCCTCGGGGATGTCGGAGAAGGAGTCGAGCTTTTCCTTGAAAGCGATCGCTTCCGAGGAATCGCCGCCGCTGCCGTTCTCGCCCAACTCGTCCTGCAAAGCGGCTATCTGCTCGCGTATGTAGAAGTCGCGCTGATTGCGGTTGATAGCGTCCTGCACGCGCTCGTGTATCTTGTACTCCAGCTCGTTGACGCTTATCTCGTACATGAGGTATTCCGAGAGCAGATCCAGCCTTTCGCTGAGGGTGTCTGCGCTGAGCAGTCTGTAGTCCTTCTCGATACCGAAGGGAACTCTCGCGGTGATGACGTCGAACAGTTCCTCTGCGTCATCGTCATTCGGAAGTGCGGCGGGAGTTTCGCTGTCGCGGGAAGTCATAACGAACTCTGCGTACAGCTTCTTGATCTCTCTTGCCATAGCCTCAAGCTCTTTTTCGGAGTACTTGCCTGCGGGGCAGGGGAGCACTCTTGCGACGGCGGCAGAGTATCCTCTTCCTTCCGCCGAGAAGCTGACGACCTCAGCCCTTGCGAGACCCTGCACGGTACAGCGGAAAACTCCGCCTGCCGCGTTGACCACCTGCTTTACGTAAGCGATGGTGCCGATGCTGTAAACATCCTTCTTCTCGGGGTCTTCAAGGTCGGTGTCGGTCTGTGTGGTTATGAATACGAGCCTGTCACCTGCGACAGCCTTTTTCGCCGCAAAAACGCTCTTTCTGCGGATTATCTCAAAGGTGTGCTGCATGGTGGGGAACAGAACGAACCCTCTTGCAGGTATGCAGGGGAGCGTCACGGTATCAGCGGGCACTCTTTCGTCGAGGGCTTCGTTGTATTCGGTGAACAGCTCGTCTATGATATCAGGATCTTTTCTTTTTCTCATACGATCTCCTTTTAGTTATACCGCCGCCCGACAGAGCGGCTCAAAACGTATTACCCAAATGTTATACTATATATAATAACACATTTCTGTCGAAAAATCAAGCCCCATTTTCGGTGAAAAATACTCCTGTAATTAGTGAAAAAATCTCCTGCGCATACGGGCGTGAGCTCAGCGCAGGAGATCTTTTTCATATTATGGGAGAGGTATTATACGATTGTTTGAGATCAATCCTCAATGGTGCAGTACATGAAGTACTTGTAGCCGAGAGGATTGCTGAAGAAGCCCTTAACGCTGCTGTCGATCATGTACAGGTCGGTGTAGTAGTAGATCGGGGTAAGGCAGCCTGTCTGCATGAGTATATCCTCAGCCTTGTGCATCAGCTTGTAGCGGGTGGTGTTGTCGGTAGTGGTCTTGATGATGCCCATCAGAGCGTCGTAGGTCTCAGCCCATGTGCCGTTCTCCACCTTGAGGTCAACGCCGCAGTCGGTGCAGTCGATGCTGTAAGCCTTCAGATCAGCGTTTGCGCCCTTGCCGTACTGAACGTCGTTGTTGCCCGAAGCGGTAGTCCACATATCGAGGAAGCTGATAGGATCGTTGTAGTCAGCCAGCCAGCCGTTTCTTGCAACGGTGAAGTCGCCCGACTTTCTGGTCTCAAGGAAGGTAGCCCATTCCTGGTTCTCAAGGCTCATGTCGAGACCGATGGAAGCGAAGATGCCCTGGATATTCTCAGCGATAGCCTTGTGACCTTCACTGGTGTTGTAAAGGTATGTCATGGACGGGAAGTCGGTGAACTTGCCCGAAGCCTCATCGTAGGTGTAGTACTTCTTCAGAGTCTCGATAGCGGTGTTCCAGTTGTTCTGGTAAGCGTCAGCGGATACGTCGTAGTAGCCGGGGAAGCTGTTGCCGCCTGCGTTCTGATAGAACTGCGAACCGTCAGGCTCGGTAAGACCCATAGCAACGAAGGAAGAAGCAGGAACCTGTCCTCCCTGAGAAACGTTGTCAACGAGGTAGTTTCTGTCGATGATAAGGCTGAGAGCGTTTCTTACCTCAGCTTCGGCAGCTTCCTTCTCAGCGCCTGTGAGGGTGCAGGAAGCGGGGAGCAGGTCGTAGTTGATGTTCCAGGAGATGTAGTAGGTACCGAGCTGACCCGTTACAACGAAGTTGTCGGGATACTGGGACTTGAGGCTTGCGATCTCATTGGTCGGAACGTCGTCGATGAGCTGCCAGTCGTGGTTTCTGAAGTTGGTGAGCATATTGTTGGCGTCATCGGAGAGGTAGAAGTTGATAGCGCCCATGGTGATCTTGTCAGCGTCGATGTAGTTGTCGTTCTTTACGAGGGTGATAACGCTGTTGTGCTCCCAGGAGTCCATAGTGTACGGACCGTTGCATACATAGGTGGAAGGATCGGTAGCCCAGCTCTCGTTGGAAACAACGTCCTCACGAACAGGGAAGTAGCTCGGGAATGCAAGCAGCTCGTTCCAGTAGCTTACTTCGTTATTGAGGGTGACTTCAAGGGTCTTGTCGTCCTTTGCGGTAACTGCGAGCTTGGCGTCAGCGTTGACATAGTTGCCTGCGTCGTCGGTAGCCCAGATATCCTCATAGCCCTTTACCACCTCGAACATATAGCCGTAGTCGGCAGCGAGAGCGGTGGAGCAGGCTCTGTTCCATGCGAACTCGAAGTCGTGAGCGGTAACGTCCTTGCCGTCAGACCACTTAGCGCCGTCGCGGAGAGTGTAGGTGTAGGTAACAGTGCCGTCAGCGTTCTGTACGCCTTCGGACAGCTCGGTAGCCAGATCGGGAACGATCTCCAGCATGCCCTGCTCGTTCTTCTCCCACTTAGCGAGACCCGAGAACATATGTGCGCAGAGTGTAGCGCCGTCAACCGAAGAGTTGAGCGCGGGGTCAAGAGTGCCGGGCTCGGAAGCGAGGCAAACATTGATCTCCTGTCCGTCAGCAGCGCCGTTAGCGCCGTTATTGCCGCCCTTAGAACCGCAGCTTGTCAGGGAAGCGGTGAGCATGATTGCCGCAAGTGCGGCTGCAAATACCTTTGTTTTCATAGTCTTCCTCCAAATTTAGATATGTATTCTGACCGTACCGTTTTGCACGGATCATCAACTTGAACTATGGGAACCTTCAGTCGCCCTGTATCACATGGCAGGCGCAGTAGTGACCGCTCGATATCTCCTTGAGCTCGGGCATCTTCTCCGCGCACTTGTCGATAGCGTACTGGCATCTTGTTCTGAACGGACATCCCGAAGGAGCGTTCAGCGGGCTGGGGATGTCTCCCGACAGCACGATTCGTTTGTTCTCCCTTGCCGTTTTCGGGTCGGGAACGGGCACAGCCGACAGCAGGGACTTGCTGTAGGGGTGCTGGGGGTGGTCGTAGATCTCCTTAGCGTCCGCAAGCTCCACCATCTTGCCGAGGTACATTACCGCGATGCGGTCGCTGATGTGGCGGACAACCAGCAGGTCGTGAGCGATGAACAGGTAGGTCAGACCCAGTCTGTCCTGCAATTCGTCGAACATATTGATGACCTGTGCCTGAATGGAAACGTCCAGCGCCGATACAGGCTCGTCGCAGACGATGAATTCGGGCTTTATCGCAAGCGATCTTGCGATGCCGATACGCTGTCTCTGACCGCCCGAGAACTCGTGCGCGTATCTCGAAGCGTGCTCCGAGTTGAGTCCCACGTAGCTCATCAGTTCAAGCACGCGGTCACGGCGTTCCGCCTTTGAAGAGTACATCTTGTGGATGTCAAGCGGTTCCGCGATGATGTCCGAAACGGTCATTCGCGGGTCGAGCGAGGAGTAGGGATCCTGAAAGACCATAGTGGCTTTCTTTCTGAACTCCTTTATGTCGGCGCTTGTCTTGATAGGCTTGCCGTCGTAGATTATCTCGCCCGAGGTAGGCTTGTAGAGATTGAGGATGGTGCGTCCGACGGTGGTCTTTCCGCATCCGCTCTCTCCCACGAGACCGAGTGTCTCGCCCTTCTTTATGTCGAAGGAAACGTCGTCAACAGCCTTCAGCGGCTTCGACTTGAACAAGCCCACGTTAATGTTGAAGTATTCCTTTAAGTGGCGTATCTCGATAAGGTTCTCGCTGCCGCTCAAGCCTGTTCACCGTCCTTTCCCTCTTCCATCAGTTTTTTCACGTTCATCCAGCATTCCGCCTGGTGGTCTTCGTTTATCTGAAGACGCTCGGCGCGTTCTCTCAGACAGATGCGCATAGCGTTGTCGCATCTCGGAGCGAAGGGACATCCCTTCGGCATATTCAGCAGGTCGATGGGGGTACCTGTGATAGGTCTGAGCTGTTCGTCGTCGTTTGAAGTGGTCGGTATCGAACGCAGCAGACCCTTCGTGTACTCGTGGCAGGGGTTGTAGAATATCTCATCCGCCGTGCCCTGCTCGCATATCGAGCCCGCGTACATTACGATGACCTCGTCGCACATCTGTGCCACAACACCGAGGTCGTGGGTTATCATGATTATCGCCATACCAAGCTCTTCCTGAAGGTTCTTCATGAGCTCAAGTATCTGTGCCTGAATGGTAACGTCAAGAGCGGTAGTCGGCTCGTCCGCGATGAGTATATCGGGCTCGCAGGCAAGTGCCATCGCTATCATGACTCTCTGTCTCATACCGCCCGACAGCTCGAAGGGGTGCTGTTTCATGCGCTTTTCGGGCTCGTTCACGTTAACGAGTTTGAGCATCTCGACAGCGCGTTCCCGAGCCTGCTGCTTGTTGCGGTCGGTGTGGAGAAGTATCGCTTCCATCAGCTGCTTGCCGATGGTGTAAGTGGGGTTCAGGCTGGTCATAGGGTCCTGGAATATGATGGAGATGCGGTTGCCGCGGATGGTCTTCATGACCTTCTCGCCTGCGCCCACAAGCTCCTGACCGTTGAATTTTATCGAGCCGCCGACTATCTTGCCTGCGCTCGCAAGTATTTGCATGATTGAGTAAGCCGTTACCGACTTGCCCGAGCCGCTCTCGCCCACGATGTCGAGCACCTTGCCCTTGTCGAGGTTGAAAGACACGCCGTTTACCGCCTTGACCTCGCCCGCGTCGGTGAAGAAGGAGGTGTGCAGGTCGTTTACTTCAAGTAATCTCATGTTTCTGCGCCGTCCTTTCTTATACGTTGAGCTTGGGGTCGAATGCGTCGCGCAGACCGTCGCCGAAGAGGTTCAGCGAAAGCACGATCAGCGAGATAACGATAGCGGGGATAACAAGTCTGTAGGGGTAAGCCGAGAGACCGTTGAGAGCCTCGGAAGCCAGCGAACCCAGCGAAGGCATCGGAGCGTTTACGCCGAGACCGAGGAAGGAAAGGTAGCTCTCGGTGAAGATAGCGGAAGGTATCTGCAAAGCGGTCGAGATGATGATGACCGAGAAGCAGTTGGGGATAAGGTGCTTGATGATTATCCAGCTTCCCTTAGCGCCTGCCGCCTGAGCCGCCAGAACGTACTCCTGCTCCTTGAGCGAGAGTATCTGACCTCTGATAAGTCTTGCCATGGATACCCAGTAAAGTACGCCGAATACGATGAAAAGGCTGATGATGTTGGAGCCTATCTTTGCAAGTACGGTGCCTTCGAGTGAGCCTTCGAGAGACTGCTTGAGGACCGATGCGAGAAGGATCACCATGAGCATATCGGGCAGGGAGTAGATCATATCTACTATTCGCATGATGACCATGTCCACCTTGCCGCCTGCGTAGCCCGAGATGGAGCCCACCGCAAGACCGATGATGAGCACGATGATGCTCGCGAAAAATCCTACTGCCAGCGAAATGCGGGTGCCGTACACGACTCTTATGAAGTAGTCGCGTCCCTGGGAGTCGGTGCCGAAGATGTGGGGCACAACGTGCTCGCCTGCGTCTATCTTAGCCTGCTCGCTCTTGCCGTACTCGAACGGCGCCAGGTTCAGGAAGGAGCTGTCGATAGGCTGTCCGGGCACGATACCGAGCTGCTGTTCGTAGGAATACGGCCAGAACATCGGCACGATTATCGCCGAAAGCGTTACGATGATTATGATGATGAAGCTCACCAGTGCGACCTTGTTCTTCACCAGACGCTTGCAGCCGTCTTTGAAGAAGGTCGAGGCGGGGCGCATACGCACCATGTATTCTTTTTCCTTGTCGGTAGCGGGGATAAGGTCGTCCACGTTCACCTGAACGCTGAAAGGTTTGTTACTCATATCTGCTCTCCCTTATTCAAGTGTGATCCTCGGATCGACGATCTTGTATGCGATGTCGCTCACGAGATTCATGATGATTATCAGCACGGCGAGGATGATGGTGGTACCCATCAGAAGCGTGTAGTCGCGTCCTGTGATGGAGTTGACGAAAGCTCTGCCTATGCCGGGCACTGCGAAGATCTGCTCAACTACCAGCGAGCCCGTAACGATGTATGCGAGCATCGGTCCGAAGTAGGTGATAACGGGTATGAGTGAGTTCTTCATGGCGTGTCCGAAGATTATCTTCCACTTTGAAACGCCCTTTGCCTTAGCGGTCCTGATGTAGTCCTGTCCGAGAACGTCCAGCATCGAGGAACGTGTAAGACGCGTTATGTAAGCCATCGGGTAGAGCGACAGGGTGATTATCGGCAGGATAAGTCCGTTGTCGGCGTTGCCGTTAGCGGGGAACCATTCCAGCTTTACCGCGAACACCGTCAGCAGCAGAGAGCCCATGATGAACGAGGGCATCGAAACGAACGCCGTCGTGATGACCATGATGCATCTGTCCGCGAACTTGTTTCTGTTCAGAGCCGCAGCCGCACCCAGCACAACACCGATGATGAGCGCGATGAAGGCCGCGATGATACCGATGTAAGCGGATGTCCTCATGCCGTCGGTGATGATGTCGATGACCATTCTGCCGCGCTGCTTGAGCGACGGTCCGAAGTCGAACTTCGTCACAACGTCCGAGAGGTAGGTGACGTACTGCTCTATCAGCGGCTTGTCAAGTCCGTACTTGGCTTCCATAGCCTTTCTGACAGCTTCCGATACTGCCTTTTCTCCCACGAAGGGTCCGCCGGGCACAGCGTGCATGACGAAGAAGGTGACTGTGATTACGAGCCATACCGTTATCACCGCCAGCAGCAGCCTTTTGAGGATGTACACTAAGGTTTTCGTGCTCATTTCGATCCTGTTCCTTTACATTTTATAGTCAGCTCAATTAAGCAAAATTTGCTTAAAGCTCTGTTTACATTTAAAATACCTCTGCGATAAGATGCGATACCACTGCACTTTGTTAAAGTGTAGAAGTAATATAGTACTGAAATAATCAGATTGTGAAAGTTTCTGCATCATATATTATTTGTTTAGACCATAACAGACATTATATCACCCGTTTTTCGTAAAGTCAAGGGGTAAAATGAAATGTTGTCAAATACTGACAAAACAAGTCGGGATTTTTGTTGTATTTGTATCAGAGAGGGTAAAAGTAATGTAATATCGCGTTAAAGTGGCTTTTTGCGACTATGATAAAGCCCTAAAATACAGCCCTTCCGACAGCGGTTTCGTAAAATCATCATTTTATATAAAAAGCATTGTGGACAATGACGAAAATATTATTCTACTATTGCATTTTTTTGAAGATTATGTTATAATATATTAATAAATGTGCCCGCTTTAAAATGCACGGTTTTCTGCCGTGTCTGCATACAGATAGGTTTGATAAGGGGAGAAAAACGGGGAAAGGAGGTTCGCCGTTATGGAAAAAACAGATCGCGAAAACATTAAAAGCGTAGTTTGCGGAACGTACAAGACGGACTTTGACCTTGACGGACGCATTATCGAATATGATGATGGTTTCCTGAAAATGACAGGGTACGAGCGCTCTCAGCTCGACAGCGGCGAGGTGACGTTCTTTTCGCTTATCCCGCCCGAAATAAAAGAAGATTACTTCTCCACCCTTGATGCCCTGAGACAGATCGACGGCGGCACGCTGGAACATAACATCGTGACCGCAGACGGCGGCAGGCTCGGCGTAATCTGCATCGGCAGGAACAACATCTCCGAAAACGGACATAAGTGCGCAGATATCACCATTTCCGATATCTCCGCATACAGGACTATCTCAAAACAGTACGAACGCACAAAGGCAGAGATGGTTGCCATCTCCGACAACTTCCCCGGCGGACTCGCCGTATACAGCGTCAGTCACGGGACTATCGACCTCATCAGCACCAATACCGAGTACTACAGGCTCACGGGGCTTACCGCCGTTTCCGAACGGTCGGATCACTGCGCCCTCGTCACCGATCAGGAAGCCGAACGCTTCAAGCAGGCGTTCTTCTGCTGCGCCGAGGATAAACAGCCCTTCACCCTCGATCTGCGCTTCAAGCCCGACGGCCGCTGGGTGCGCATCACGGGCAGATACTTCGCCACCGAACCCGACGGCAGCGTGCTGCTCCACTGCTCCCTCGCCGACATCACCGATAAGGTCGTAAAGGAAAAGCTGCTGGTCAAGCAGAACCTCTGCTTCAAGATGATAAGCGAAAACACCGAAGAGACCTTCTTCGATTACGATACCGAGAACGACAGGGTCGTCACCACCTCGAAAAAGCTGCGCCTTATCAGCCGCGACGGCGTTTTCAACGGTATGCTGCGCGACCGCCTCGTGGAGAAGTACCTCCACCCCGATGACGTGGAGCTTTACTACTCCACATGGGACAAGGCTGTCCGCACCGAAGGCAAGGGCACCCTCGAATTCCGCACCCGCGCCTACGATGACGAGTACCGCTGGCACAAGATGGTCTACGTCAGCGTCTGCGGCGACGACGGAAAGGTCGCAAACGTCTACGGCATGGTCTACTCCATCGACCACCTCAAGACCATGAAGAACAAGATAGCCAACGACCGCCGCGAGATAGAACGCCTTACCAACCGCGACCGCGTCACCGAACTTTACAACAGGACTGCTTTTAAGAGCGTTGTTGCCGAGATACTCCGCGAGAGCTTCGACCCGAATGAGTGCTTCGCCCTCGTCTACTCGGACATCAACGACTTCTCCTACGTCAACGAAAACTATGGCTACGAAGCAGGAGACAGGATGCTGCGCAGCTTCGCCATGATAGTCTGCGGATGCAGCGCCAGCCTTGCGGCCTGCCGTATCTACTCCGATTACTTCGTGTCGCTGTTCAAGGCACATGACCGCGAACAGCTGATACAGGAAATTTCCATGCACAACAACGAGTTCTCGGCAGCGCAGAAGCTCAGATACCCCCACAGCGATTTCCAGATATCCACGGGCGTCTACTTCTTCCACTCGGCTGACGACGACGTTGCTGTCGCCATCGACAACGCGAACCTTGCACGCCGAAGCATCAAGGGCGCCTCCGACATCCCCTGCGGTGTCTACACCGAGCGTATGCGCAAGAAGCGCAGCCACGACCAGACTATCGCGAGCGAGATATGGACGGCTATCAAGACGGGCGCTATCGAGCTGTTCCTACAGCCGAAGTTCGACCTCGTGACGAGGAAGATGATAGGCGCCGAAGCCCTCACCCGCTGGAGAAACCCCGACGGCAGCTACAAACTGCCCTACGAGTTCATCGAGGTCCTCGAGGAGGTCGGCTATATCACCCATGTGGATATGTATATCTACGAACAGGTGCTCAAATGCCTGAAACGCTGGAAACTCGAAGGAAAACAGCTCATCCCCATCTCGGTCAACTTCTCGCGCCGCCATAACAGCGACCCTGCCTTCGTGACGAAGGTGACGGAACTTGCCGAGATATACGGCGTTGACAAGCGCCTTATCGAGCTTGAGATAACCGAAAGCTGCTTCACTCAGGACGTGAAGAACCTCTACACAAATATGCGCCGCCTCAGAGAACAGGGCTTCCGCATAGATATCGACGATTTCGGCACGGGCTACTCGTCCCTGAGCGTCCTCATCGACGCGCCTGTCGATATCGTTAAGGTGGATAAGGTGTTCATCGACAACATCGGCACCAGCGAACTCTCCCGCGACTACGTTTCCCACATCTGCCGCCTCATCCAGTCCACACGCAAGGACATAATCTTTGAAGGCGTCGAGACCGAAGAACAGGCGCGGATACTCGCATCGGGCGGCCACACAATGGCACAGGGCTGGCTCTTCGACAAAGCCATCCCCGTTGAAGAATTCGACAAAAAATATATGTGACTCACAAAGGCACTCCGTCCCACGAGCGGGGTGCCTTTCTGCGTGGGGGGAGTGCGGGGCTTATTGGGGGAGAACCCTCGCCTTAGCTAAAATTTTTGATATGTCGTTTGTTGGTTGTGGTTTGGGAGATAGACTCTCACCGTTTAAATAGATAAGGTCTAACTTGCTCCCGCTGCTAAACCCGTACCGCAGAAAGACGCGTAAATCACTCTCCTATGTTCAGATTTTATCTATTGAATTTTGGGGCATGGTGTGGTATAATAGAAGGACAATAAACTTTGACGGGAGTGTTCTAAATGACCTACAAGGAAGAGTTCATAAAGTTCATGGCAGACAGCGGAGTGCTGACTTTCGGCGAGTTCACGCTGAAGAGCGGAAGAAAGGCGCCGTACTTCATCAACACGGGCAACTACAAGACAGGCGCACAGCTGGCGCGTCTGGGCGAGTTCTATGCTCAGTGCATCGAGGAGAACGGAGTTGACGCGGACGTATTCTTCGGCCCTGCGTACAAGGGTATCCCCCTGTCGGTGTCGGCGGCAGTTGCGTACTACAATAAGTTCGGCAAGGACGCGGCTTACTGTTTCGACCGCAAGGAGGTCAAGGATCACGGCGAGGGCGGAATGTTCGTCGGCAGAAAGCTCGCGGACGGCGATAAGGTAGTCATCATCGAGGACGTTATGACCTCGGGCAAGGCTCTGCGCGAAGTTATGCCCAAGCTGACCGAAGCCGCAAAGGTGAACGTTACAGGCATGGTCATCACCGTTGACCGCATGGAGAAGGCGCTCGACAGCGACCTCTCCGCAGTTCAGGACGCCTACAAGACCTTCGGCGTGAAGGTCTACTCCATCGTTACCATCGACGACATTATCGAGGCGATCAGAAACGGCGTGGTCGAGGGCAAAGAATACCTCGACGCAATGCTCGCATACCGTGAGCAGTACGGCGTGAAGTACTAAGTGCGTTTACCCCTTGCCGTGCGAAGCTAAGGCGGCCACCATTCCAAAGACTTTTAATACTCTTTGGCAAGGGGTAAATGTTGCACGGTGGTAACAAATCACATATGCTTTGTAATAATTTTGTAATCCTCTGTAATGGTATTGTTGTTGTAAAAGACCACAATATATTGTATAATTATATTGTAGAACAGAGGAAAGAAAAAGAATGAAAAACTAAGTGATTTATACTCTTAGCTCGTTTCATCCTCTCCAAAATTTTTTACACAAGTCAGAAGGTAGTCTCTCCAAGGCTACCTTTCTTTTTTGTGCATTTTTTTGCAAACGCCCACTCATTCAGATGATCTCACATGAATTGGAGAGAGCCGAACGCCCCCACTACAACCAACTGCCAACATATTAAAAGTCTTTGGAAAGGGGTCCGCCTTAGCTTCGCACGGCAAGGGGAGAACCTTTCTTCTAGCCGTGCGAAGCTAAGGCGGGTTTCCCCCCCCAGGAAAAATAGGCGTCCTCCAGGAAAATAAGCCGCAAAAAAAGACCTGCCAAGAACGGCAGGTCTTTAGTGTTTTGTGTGGGTTTATTCGCTGTCAGCGCCGCCCTCGCTTACGGTGATGCCTGCGGCCTCGGCGGATGCCTTCTGAGCCTCAGCGACCTGTCTGCGCTCGCGGGCGTTGAGAAGGGTCTGCTTGATCTGAGCGAGCATTTCCTTTGTGTAAGGCAGGTTGGTAGACATCGGGTTAACAACGAAGCCTGCGATGTTCGGGGTCTGCTCGGTGAGGGTAGCGATGTCTGCGAACTTCATGCTGACGCCGTTGAAGCCCTCTTTGTTCTGCATCTTAGCGAACTCCTCGTCATCGGTGAATACGGGGAAGAAAGTGCCGTTCTCCTTGTGCTTAACGAGCATGAAGCGAGCCTGGGGTTTCTCCTCGAACTTGAGGTGGTTCTGCTGATCCTGAACGAGCTGGGTGTTCTTCGAGATGATAGCAGGAACGATGAAAGTAGCTCTCAGTGTAAGATTGATGATCTTGCTGTTAGCATCATTGATCTTAGTCCTGTTCTCGTCGCTCTCGTTCTCTCTGAATTCTGCGTAAGCCGCTCTCATTTCCTTTACTGCTTCAAGCAGTTCGTCGTTGCGGGTAGGTGCAGGTGTGTTGGTATTTTCAGCCATGATATTTTACTCCTTTTCTGAATCAGAATATCCGTAATTGTTATCTTCCTCAAGGTCGATGTCTATAAAGAACTTCGGGCGTTCCTTAGCCTCAAGGTAGATCTTGCCAATATATTCGCCGATAACTCCGATGGCGAGCAGCTGCAAGCCGCCCAGCGCCCATACAGACATGAGTATGGATGTCCACCCCTGAACAGTCCTTCCCATGCAGTGTATGATGAGGAAGTATATCAGCATTATAATAGCCACAAAGAATATGAGTATGCCCAGCCCCGTTATCATACGGATGGGCTTTACCGAGAGGGAAGTTATCCCCTCCACCGCGAAGGACAGCATTTTTTTCAGCGGATACTTCGATTCGCCTGCCTGTCTTGCGGCTCTTTCGTAGGTCACGATGTCCGACTTGAAGCCGACCATCGGCACTATCCCCCGCAGGAACAGGTTTACCTCCTTGAACTCCGCAAGGGCGTCGATAGCCCTTCGGCTCATGAGCCTGTAGTCTGCGTGATTGTATGTTATCTCGACGCCCATCGCTTCGAGCAGCTTGTAGTAGCCCTCCGCGGTGAAGCGCTTGAATCCCGTGTCCGTCTCTCTCGAAGAGCGGACGCCGTAGACTATCTCACAGCCCTCGGCGCGTTTTTCGAGGAACCCGTCGATGGCGTTGATGTCATCCTGTAAGTCCGCGTCCATCGAAACCACGATGTCCGCATATTTCCTCGCGGTCATGAGACCTGCGAGCAGTGCGTTCTGATGTCCCTTGTTCCTTGAGAGCTTTACCCCCGTGAACAGGTCGCAGCTGCGGTGGAAACGTTCGATAAGCTCCCAGGTCTTGTCCTTCGAGCCGTCGTCAACGAACATCACCTTGCTCAGCGGCGATATTTTCTCCTCTGCTATCAGCGTGTCTAACTTGCGTATGAGCGCCTTAGCCGTGATAGGCAGCATCTCCTCCTCGTTGTAGCAGGGGATAACGATGTAGAGGATCTCCATTGTCTGTATCTATCTCCATTCCTGTATTATTTATCTTTTTTTGAGATCAAAGCGGCGGATATATCTCCTTGAAAAGCACCCTCTCGCGCCGGATGTTTAACTGCTTTGTCGCCCTTTTTCGGGTCGCCGAGAAATCTGTATAGTATGCTGTTATTTTCTTTTCTGAATAGCTCTTTAACATTCATAAACAACTTACAGCATCGCAAACAGCTCAGTAAGCGACACCCTTTCGGGCTTGGCGTATTTAAGCGTTGAGTGCGTCTCGCGGAACTTTTCGGAAAAACCGTGTTCTTCCCAATCTTTCTGCCAACACAAAGCTTCACAGCGCCTGACGTCCATCCGCTTCATAGCGGTCAGCCGCCCCGACTCGAAGTCCCACACGCCCACGAATCCGTAAGCGTAGCCCGCGCCCTCTGTATCCGAGCGCATGAATCCGAGCAGATACCACTCGCCGTTATCGTATTCGATATGGTCGAGCACCATCTTCCTGTCGCCCGAGAAATAGTCCCTCACCCTCGTGAAAGTCTCGGTCTCGTAAACGCCTATCTGCGTCCGATAGGACACCTTCGGCTTCTCGATGTTGATGAAATATCCCCCGTCGGGCGAAAATGCGAACCCTTCGTCCTGCGCCCCGAGAGTCGTGACCGTCACGCGCTTTATCAGCGTTAGCCTGTCCAGATCGTAAAAGCACAGATACCCCGCGGTGGATTTCGCCGCAAGAATATTCGTTCCCGTCCTGAAACAGCCGCGGTAACAGTAGGGCGCGTCTTTGAACTTCGCCAGCTCCTTGCCGCCCTTGTCGTAAACATATATGGTCGCGCCGTTGAACCCGACGATAAAGCTGTCGTTTTCGCAGACGCCGTAGGTCTTTCTCATGTCAGTCACCTATCCCGAACAGCCGTTTCGCGTTCTCACGGGTGATGTCGGTCAGCTCCTGAGCCGATACTCCCAGCACTTCCGAGGCGGTCTTTGCGACGTAGACTATCATCTCGCTCTGACACCTGCTGTAATTGAAGGGCGCAGGCGCAAGATAGGGCGCGTCCGTCTCGAAAAGCAGCCTGTCGAGCGGTACAGCCGCAAGGGCTTTCCGCGGCTTTTCGGCGTTTTCCCATGTCAGCGCACCGCCGAAAGCGATGTAAAAACCCATCTTCACCAGCTCTTTTGCGACTTCCGCCGAGCCGCTGAAACAGTGGCACTCGCCCCTGACGGGGTGTTTGCGAAGTATCTCCGGCAGGTCGCCGTAAGCGTTGCGGCAGTGGATGACCACAGGCAGATCAAGCTCGCGTGCAAGCTCAAGCTGTTCGATGAAAACGCGCTTCTGCTCATCGCGGTCGGGGTCTTTCGCGTAGTCGAGACCTATCTCGCCTATCGCCCTGACCTTCGGGTGCTTTGCGAGCTCGCGAAGCTGACCGATGTAGTCATCGGGGAGTTCGGCGCGGCGGATGTAAGTCGGGTGGATACCGACGGTGCAGTAGTAGTTCGGGTATTGTTCCGCGAGGGCGATGCCTTCCTTTGAGGAGCCGATATCGCAGCCTGCGTGAACGAGGTATTTAACGGCGGAGTCATCTGAGAACATTCGTTCGAGGATCTCATTTCTGTCGTCATCGAAAGCGGGGTCATCGTAGTGGCAATGAGTATCGAATATCCCCGAAACATCGCGGCAAATCGCCGAGAAGTCGGCAGGCTTACGTTTTCTGCTCATCTGCGCACCCCCGTTATACACCTATACTCAATTATTATACCACACAATTCGGTATTTGTAAACCCCTTTTGGGAAATTTCTGCCTGATAACGCGGTTTTAAAAAGAGAAAAACACCCCACACAAAAAGAAAAGAAGAAAGAACAAAGGTGCCCCCCTTCACCACACTTTCGGGCGATACCGAGTCACCAAAATGTTCTTTCTTCTTTCGTCAAGCAAATATAGCGGCACTTTCAGCTGTTACGCTACTCCACTTCTTTCTGCCAGAACAGAATGTTCGCCACTGTCGGCATGATGTAAATGGCAATGAACACCAGTATCGCGATGCCAGCCACAAGATACCTGCTCACCAGCGCCGCCGATGACGCTTCGTCGCCGAGGGGCTTGCGCTTTTTCAGATAGACAGCGTACCCGATGATGACCGCCGCACCCACCGCACTCATGACGATTCCTGCTTTCAGCCCCGATGGTACGAACTTGATCTCGATGTCGTTGTGGCCTGCGTCCAGTTCAAACTTCATGAAACAGGACATGGTCTTCTCGACAGGCTGCTCCCTGCCGTTGACTTTCAGCGTGAAACCGCTGTCATACGGCACCGCCAGCAGAACGGTTGACGGCTTGTCAAGGTCGCAGGAACCGCTCAGCCCGTTCTTGATCTCCGAAAGCCCTATCGTCTTCGTCTCCGCGACCGCCCCCGACAGCCCGTCAATGTCGATGCCGAATACACCGAAACTCATCACCGCTGTGTCTTTCAGCGTGCTGACTTCGATTATCGCCGTCTCGTCCTCGAACGTCCCCAGCGACAGCACCCCGTTCTCCTTGCCGAAAGGATAGCTTCGGCAGATGCTCTTGCCGTTGACCGATACCGAGAAACTGTCGTAGTCGGGCTCGCTCAGCTCGTTTGAAAGCCTGTCGAAACAGTCGAAGTACAGCGACTGTCTGCCCCTGACCCTCACACGGTAGATGAGCGTCTCCCCCGCCGACGCGGTGTACAGCCCGTCCTCGAACTTGTACTCGCCTTCCTCGGGCTCGTAGGTGTGTATCATGTCGCTCCTGCCGAAGAGCGCTTCCGCAGTGTACTGCTGAACTTCCGTCCTCGTCAGCTTTTCGGGTATCTCTTCCCCCTCGGGGAGCGTGTCGGTCAGTATTCCAAGCGGCAGCTTGTCCGCCAGCGGATAGATGTTGTATGCCTCGAAGGTGTACACCGCCTCGTCACTGTGCTCGTGCCCTATCTCGTACCCGACGGACAGCAGTGAGTCGGTTATCTCCGTGCCGCCGCAGGTGCCTATCTCCATCCATACCGATGTGTACCCCAGCCGCTTCATCGTGAACATATAGTCCTCTTTCGTCAGCGAGGTGTAGTGGCCGATGGAGTTGTACCCCATCGCGCCTATCATGTTGTAGTCGAATATCTTCGCGCTGGTCTTGACGCGGTAGAAACTGTCGTCGTTTATCCTCTCCGAAAGGTCGAGTACTCGCCTTTGAAGCGTGTAGGTGTTCTCGCTGCGCTCTCCCGAGCTCGTCATGTAGATGCGGCTCAGCCCTGCCGACTGTACCACCGTGATGACCGTCAGGAACACCAGCGAAACGCTCTTCAGCACCCAGCCCTTCCGATAGAAGAACCATATCACCCCAGTGAACAGCAGCGCCACGATGAGTATCCTCAGCAGTCCCTTGAACGCCGACTCGTTGCCGCCCAGCGAACGGGTGTACTCGCTGATGATGTCCATCTCCACGTCGATGAAGCTGCTGCTCACCTTGCCGAAAAGCAGTACAGCCGCCGCACTCAGCAGTCCGCCTGCCGCGTATTTTTTCAGGTCGCCCGAGAATTCGTGCTTCCTTCCCAGCGTGTGCGCCGACATTATCAGCAGTACGAACACGGTCATGAAAGCGTATCTCGCAGGGAACGCCATGTAGCTGCCCGTGTGCCACATCTTGTTTACGGGCTCGATGAACAGCGGCACTATCAGCAGCAGAGCCATTATCTTCCAGAGCCTGTGGGTAGGCGAGCAGTCCTTTTTCGAGCCGATGAAGTCCTCAGCCGCCAGTATCAGCAGCGCCGCCGCTCCGAACATCACGGTCAGCACCGTGTCGTAGTCGGTCACGAGGTCGCTCGTGCGCAGGTTGTCCAGCAGGGAAGTCCTCCGCCCCGAGGTCATGTACTGCATGAAACTCGGCAGCCACACCGCCGCCGACAGCAGAGCCGCCGCCGCCGACCCCACGAGGAATTGCAGGCAGGTCTCCGCCGTGCCGTTGTCGTCCGCTCTTATGCCGATGATGGAATAGATGCCAGCCGTCAGCAGCACGAACACGACCACCATGTAGCCGATGTAGTAGTTTATGACCATCATCCCTGCCATCAGCAGTATGTACATTATCGGCTTGTGCTTTTTGTGCAGTCTGTCAAGCGACATCATCAGAAGCGGGAACAGGTACATAACGTCCAGCCATATCACGTTCTGATAGAATAGCATCACATATCCGCTCGTTGCATACATGAAGCCCAGCAGACTCACCGATATGGGGTCGAGCCCCCTGTGCTCGTCGCTCTTGATGAAGTACAGCGAGGCCGTGACGGCGGCTGTCATCATTTTCAGCATCACGAGAATGTTCGCGAACAACAGCATATTCTCTTTTTCCACGAATTTCACGAGAAACGAGAACGGGCTCGACAGGAAGAAGAAGAACACTCCCACAAAATTCATTCCCGAAGCGTTCTTGAAGCTGAGCAGCCAGCCCGACTTGCCGTCGAGTATGTCTTTCAGCTGACACAGCAGCGGCACCACCTGCTGATTCATGTCGCACCATGCCACCGTCCTGCCGCCAAAGGGATAAAACTCCCTCGAACGGAAAACATACATGAGCATCAGCATAGTCAGCACGGGCGAGACCAGCAGCGGACAGCGGCGGTTCATCGCTTCTTTCATTCTTTCGATCTTTTTCTTTTCCATTTTGCTTTCCTTTTTCATATTTGTATTGACCATCTGTCTCCCGAAGGGTCGGGACATCCCGAATTCGGTTTCAGCGCCCGAAGCTCCACATAGCATCCGCAAATGCCGCACATCCCGCTGCTTAGGTTGTCGCATCCCGTGCAGTGTCCGAGCCTGCGCGAATATTCCTCGTCCGAAACACGCCTGTCCTTCGGATATTCTTCAATGTACTCTTTCAAAGAACGCAGATAATCGTCCTCCGACATCTCCGCCAGCAGACACTTGCGGCATACCTTCAAAGGCGCATCCAATCCCTACCCCTCCTTTTTTGCACATCACTTCTATTATATCACAGCTTCCCGCGAAATGCAACCGAAAAATCACAACTTTTCCCATTTTCCCCCACACCGCAAAAACCACATTAGTGCGGGTCTTGCCGGGGGAAAACCCGCCTTAGCTACGCACGGCCGCCTTAGCTTCGCACGGCCGCCTTAGCTTCGCACTGCCGCCTTAGCTTCGCACGGCCGCCTTAGCTTCGCACTGCCGCCTTAGCTTCGCACGGCTAGAAGAAAGGTTCTCCCCCCAGCCCCCCTTTCCAAAGACTTTTAATATGTCGTCATTTGGATTTGGTTTGGAAGATAGACTGTCACCATTTCAAAAATAAAAGGCGGGGAAAAATCCCCCACCCTAAATAAGATGTTATCTCTTGAAACGGTGATAGTCTATCTTCCAAACCCCAACAAACTTCCGACATAATAAAAGTTTTAGGAAGGGGGTCTGGGGGAGAACCCTTTTTCAAAAGGGTTTCCCCCAGTCAAAGTCTGCACTCTCCCCACGGCTCACATCTCCGCCTTTACGATAGTTTTTTTCTTGCGTTTTTGTTCGTACAGGAGGGAGTCCGCGTGGGAGAGGAGTTCGCCTATTTCCACTGTGTCGGTGCAGTTGAAGGGGTAGATACCGACGCTGGTGTGGATTATGTACGGTTTGTCGGCGCACATTTCCTCGTTGTACCTTGCGGAGATAGTCTCGATATGTTCGCGGATGTTAGGCAGTTCCACGGGTTTAGCGAAGAAAGTGCAGACCACGAACTCGTCGCCGCCTATCCTGCCCACTATCTCGTCCTTGAACGACCTTTTAAGGATCTCCGCCGCGGAGCGAATAGCGAAGTCGCCTTCTTCGTGACCGAACCTGTCGTTGATTATTTTCAGGCTGTCGAGGTCGGCGAATATCATCACGGCGTAGGGGTGGTCGCCCACGAGCCATTCATCGTTGAGCTTGTGTCTCAGTTCCTCGAAGAAGCCGCGTCTGTTGAAGCAGCCCGTCAGCTCGTCGGTCTTTGAGATGTCGCTCAGCAGCTGATTGTTCTCGCGTATCTCGATAAGGCTCTGCTGGAGCATCTTCTGCGTGCGAGCCTGAGCCTTCATCATGGTGATTATCCTGAGCGCGGCGCAGAGCTGCACCGTCACCGAAGTGATATAGTTGAAATACTCGTGCTCTATCTCGCACATGAGCAGACCGTAGTGTTCCTCGTTGGAGAACAGCGGCGTAACTATCATAGTATACCGCCTGTCGTTGGGCAGATACTTGTTCGAGAAGAGTTCCTCGGGTGCGACAGCCTGTTCTTCGGGCGGCAGCAGCACCGAGTCGCCAAGATTGTGGTAGCTTTTCAGGTACAGCTTTTCGGGCAGCCTGAAAGTGTCGTTCTTTCTGTTGACGATAGCGGGCTCGTAGCTGAACAGATAGCTGGAGGTCATGTGAACTCTAAGCAGCTTATCCACAACGCTCCTGTAAGCCTCGTCGTCGTAAGCCTCGAACACCAGCATATCCCTCGTTATCGAGTTGGTCAGCCAGGTCATGAAGTAGTTGTCTTCGAGCTTGTTCTTGCAGTAAGCGGCGTTGCGCTCGGAGATGACCTTGTATATCTGGATGAACATCCTGTTTATCACGAGCTGTTCATCGCGGTCGAGGTTCACCGAGGAATATTTCCCGTGGATGTACTCTATCACCGCGAACAGGTCATCTATCGACACGAACTTGAAGAACCCGTCCCCCATCAGCGTGTACAGGTCGGAAACGATGTCCTCTCTGAACTTCTTGCTTCTCAGCTCCGTCTTGTTCATGTAGTCGTCTATCATGAACAGGAACTTGCGGAACTGTTCCTTTAGCCTGTGGGTCTCGTCGCTGGAGCGGTATCTGTCCATCAGGAATTCGCAGACCTCATCCGCAAACTCCTCGCGGCTGCCCGTGCTGCTGTCGCGGAAAGAAAGCGAACCGAGCCGAGCGTTGCGGGTGCATCCGCAGGAATTGCGCACCACCATCGAAGACTGTATGGTGTCGTTCTCCAGCTTGCCGTTGTTGATGTAGTTGAGCGCTTCCAGCACCGCGTTGTATCCGAGCTCTGCGGCGTCGCTCTTGACGGTGGTCAGATGCGGCATCATCTCTTCGCAGATGGTGTCGTTGTCGAAGCCTGTCACTGCGATGTCGATGCCGGGTCTCAGCCCTCTCTCTTCCAGTACCTGATACGCCGCCAGCGCCATCTGGTCGTTGGCGCATACGATAGCGTCAAGGTCGGGGCAGCGGTCGAGCAGCTCGTTCACCTGCGGCACCACATACTTCGAGAAGTTGCCGAACACCACCCGCTCGGGCAGGAACTCCACCCCGTGCTTTTTCAGCGTGTCCTTGAACACTTCAAGACGCTCGTTGGCGTCGTCGCTGGTGTCGGGACCGCTTACGAAACCGAGTTTTCGGCAGCCGTGAGCGTCGATAAGATGCTCGATGACCTGCACGAGTCCCGTCTTGTTGTCCACGCTTATGCAGGGATAACCGTCCACCTGCGAAGTGATGGTGATGACGGGTATGCCGTCGTACCGTTTCAGGAACTCCGCCCTGCGCTGCTTGTTCAGGTGACTGCCGATGGTGCCGATAAGGACGAGCAGAACGTCGAACTTGTTGCGCACGGGCAGGTCGAACAGCGTGTTGTACTGATATTCAAATTCGGTTCGCAGCTTATCGGCGTAGACCCCGTCGATATAGCGCCCCGGGAAAATAACGAGGTCAACATCCGACTGTGCGGCAGCTATCATAGCACCTTCGCAAACCGCGTCGTCGAATTCGTCCTCAAGGTGGCTTATAAGCAGCCCCACACGGGGTCTGCGCCTCGGATTTTTATTGTTTGTCATGTGTCTTGCTCCCCGATCATTTGTATCACTCGTTCATCCTTATGTCCTTGATAATGCGGTCTAAGCTGACGTTGCCGTGTGCGCTGCCGATGTCGAAGCCGTTTCCCGTGCGGAACGCCAGATGAATCTCGCTCTCGCTCACGTTTATGTCGCCGCCGCCGTTCCTGTCGCCGATGCCCGTGACCTCGCCGCCCTCGGAGTAGAGGGTGATCTTCGTATGTGCGAAGCTGCAATTCGCCTCGGCGCCGTTCGAGCCGATGTTCAGTATAGCCTTGCCCCTCATCACGGTGTCTATCTCCAGCGAGCGCAGATCAATGTCCGCCCTTCCGCCGCTGAGCGAGCCGATGCCGCAAAGATTGCTGCCCGCGCTCTCACAGTTCACCGAAGCGTTCGCGATGCCTATGACAGCATTTCCCGAGATGGAACCGATGCAGGTGCTTGAAGCCGCCGCGATGTTCACCCCGAAGGAACAGCTGTCGATAAACAGGTCAGCGTCGCCGCCGATAGAGCCGATGCCCGTGCAGATGCCGCCCGAACAGTTCACGTCTATGCAGCCGCTGCCTATCCGCACGAAGGCTTTCTTTCCGCCGCCGATGCCGATGCAGCGCTCACCGTTTGTGCTTATGGTAAGGTCGATGGTGTCGATGTATATCTCGCCTGCGCTCTTTTCCGAGTCGTTGCCGATGCCGAAGCAGTCGTGCGCCTCAGGGTCGATGCACAGCGACCCCGAACCACTCAGCGTCAGCACCGTCCCCTCGGGAACGAGTATGCCGCCGAGCCTCAGCAGGTTGTTGCCCTCGCATATGAGGGTGAGCCTGCTGCCCTCGCTCAGTTCGATGGCAGGCACATCCGAATCCGATTCTATTGAGACCTCGTGCAGCGTGAGCGTACACTCCGCGTTCTCGCGTATGGTTATCGGCATCTTGAACAGCTGGTCGGTCACACCCGTGAGCGTCACCGAGCCGCTGCCGATGGATATCTCGGTGTATTTCCCGAGAGCCAGTTCCATCAGCGACAGTTTTTCGCCGTCCTCGACCTTTCGTGTCTTCTGTATCTTTCCTGCCGCCTCAAGATTGATGCGGACGATGTCGTCCTTCACGCTCTCCGCGACCTCGTTGACGAACACGGGCTTCGGGCGCGATACCCAGTAGCCCTGCAACAAATCGATGCCGAGGAAGATCACGGCACGCACTTCCTCAAAGGTCTCGACCCCCTCGGCGAGTGCCAGATATCCGCAGGAGTGGCAGAAATCTATTATTCCCTTAACGAGCGTCTGAACGCTCGGCTTTCTGTCTATGTTTTCGATAAGCGCCCTGTCTATCTTAACGTACTCGGGGGCGTAGCGCACAAGGTTCGTGCTGTTCGCGTAGCCCGTCCCGAAGTCGTCGATAGCCATCTGCATATTCCGTTCCTTTATCCTCGAACGGATGGTCGCCAGCTGGTTGTCGTCTATCTCGTTGTGCTCGGTGAGCTCGATGACGGTCTTTTCGAGCAGCTCGCCGTACTTTGCGGCTATCTTCAGGTAGTCCTCATCATTGAGTATATGCGAAGTCACCGAATTGATGAACAGCTTTCTCCCCTCGAAGAAGCCCTGATTCTCGCTGAGCGCCTGCAAGGTGTTGTTCAGCGTCGCCAGCTCGATGTCGTAGAGCCTGTCGTAGCGCTCAGCCAGCTCCAGCACCCTCAGCGGCCCGAAACCGATGGTCGGGTCAGTCCTCATCAGCGCCTCGTAAGCGAATATCTCGCCCGTCACGGCGTTGACTATCGGCTGGAAGTGGTACGTGAACAGATCCTGATCCAGCAGGCGTGAGAAGCGCCGCAGGTCGCCGTAGTCCGACTTCTGACGTTCGTACTCCTCGGGGTCGAACAGTTCGAGACTGCCCTTGCCCTTTGCCGCAGCGTCGAACAGCGCAAAGGACGCGCTGTGCATACGGTGAACAGCAGCCCCCTCGCCGCAGCAGATACCCGCGCTGAAAGTCATGTGGTGGTTCTCGCTTATGACACTGCCTGTCCTGTCAGTAAGAGCGCACTTTTCCACCGCCGTCCTGAGCCTTTCGGCTTCCGCGATGGGGTCGCCCTCAAAGGACGGGATGTACACCCAGTAGTCGTAATTCGAGTGCGAAGCTATCATGGCATCCGGGGGCAGACAGGCGAAAAGCGCGTTGAGAGCGCTGTAAACGCAGTAGAAAAGCTCCCTCGGGTTCGTGTCAGCACCGTCGAGATGCAGGATCATTACCAGCGAACCGCCTTTTGAAGCGTCGATGGCACGCACTATCTCCGCCTGAGTGGACAGCAGGAAATTTCCCTGATCCAGCTCGCTGTGAGAAGCGTTGAGCCATACCGCGCCTGCCGTGAGGTCATCCTCATCCACGTCGCAGTAATCGAGCATGATGGGCGATCTGCTCTCGGCGTATTCCTCGGTGCGTTCGAGCGCCAGAGAAAGCTCGTCATAGGTCGGGACATCGCTGAAACCGAGGATGCGCATAGCATTTTTGTGTATGCAGACCTCATGCGTATCGTGTGTCATGAGAAAAATGCCCATGTCGAACGAAGCGTCCGAGAGCTTCTCCCATACTTTTCCAAAGTATTTTCTGCGCAGGTCGTCAGTTATTCTGCTCATAGTCAGTCCCTCATTTCAATAGGCGATGGCTGGTGTTATACATTCATTATAACAAAAAACAGAGTAAAAGTCAATAGATTATGTATAGTTTGTTATTTAAACTAAATATACCCATCTCCCTGAAAAGCCGCACTTCTGCATCCTTTTTTACAGCAAGCAAAAACGCCGAAGGCTCATTGAGCCCCCGGCGGAGTTGTATCTGTACAGATCAGATCTTAACGATCCAGTTGTACTCGTCAGCAATCTTGCCCCACTGGATGCCTGTCATGGTGTCATACAGCATCTGCGAAACGGGTCCGATCTTGTTGTCGTTGATGGTCATGATCTTGTCGCCCCACTTGAGGTGTCCTACAGGCGAGATAACAGCAGCAGTACCCGTACCGAATACCTCGTTCAGCTTGCCCTCGTCGTAAGCCTTAGCAACCTCATCGATGGTGATGCGTCTCTCGGAGACCTTCATGCCCTTCTTGCGGCAGATCTCAAGTGCCGACTTTCTGGTGATGCCGGGCAGTACCGAACCTGTCAGCTCGGGAGTTACTACCTCGCCGTCGATAACGAACATGATGTTCATGGAGCCGACTTCCTCGATGTACTTCTGCTCAACGCCGTCCAGCCAGAGAACCTGCTCGTAGTCCTGATCGTGAGCTTCCTGCTGACCCTTCAGAGAGATAGCGTAGTTAGCCGCAGTCTTGGCAAAGCCTGTACCGCCGCGAACCGCTCTTACATACTGCTTCTCAACATAGATCTTAACAGGGTTGAGACCTGTGGAGTAGTAAGCACCCGAGGGTGAGAGGATGATGATGAACATATAGTGATCCGCAGGGCGAACGCCTACATACGGGTCGGTAGCGATGATGAACGGTCTGATGTAGAGCGAAGCACCTTCGGTATGAGGAACCCACTCCTCCTCCATCTTAACGAGGGTCTTGAGAGCGTAGAGACAGTCCTCGATGTTCAGCTCGGGGATGACCATACGGTCAGCCGAAACGTTCATTCTCTTGAAGTTCTCGTCGGGACGGAACAGCTGAACGCTTCCGTCAGCAGTACGGTAAGCCTTGAGACCCTCAAAGATCTCCTGACCGTAGTGCAGGCACATAGCCGCAGGAGAGAGCGAGATCTCGCCGTAGGGAACGATGCGTGCGTCGTGCCAGCCGAGACCGGTATCGTAGTTCATGATGAACATATGATCGGTAAAGATGTGACCAAAGCCGAGTTTAGTCTCGTCGGTGGGTTTTGCCTTAGGTGTTGCAGTACGTTCGATCCTGATGTCTAACATACAAAAGTCCTTCTTTCTGAAATCATTATAGTACAGCAGTAAAGCTATTAAAGTCTATTATACACCCTTTGAAAGAAAATTTCAATAGCGTACACAAAATTTTAATAATTTTTTTGCAAGATTTTCCTCCCGAACTTGCAAAAACCCGCACTTACCCCGAAAAAATCCAGTCAGAAAACCAACGTCTGCGTAAAATGTCAAATATCATATTGCATTTTTGTGTAAAATGCGGCATGAACATTCCCTAAAAAAAGACCACATCTCATAAAATGTCGAGAGCCTGTCTTCCCAACCAAATCCAAATGACGACAATATCAAAAGTCTTTGGAAAGGCGGGTTTCCCCCCGGAAAGACCCGCACTCATTCCCCGTAAAAAAACACCCCCGACGAGCGTGTCGGGGGTGGGGGGTTATTCAGTCTTAGCCGAAGCGATAACTGCGGTTACGAGGTTGGCGGGGAGCTGGTCGTAGCGTGCCACTTCGAGGTCGAAGCTGCCCTGACCCTGGGTCATCTGACGGAGAGTGAGGGTGAAGTCGTTCATCTCCGCGATGGGCACCTCAGCGGTAACGTCGGTCATGCCCTTCTCGGTCTCGGAGGGGATCATGCCCATAACTCTGCCGCGGCGCTTGTTTATCTCGCCGATAACGTCGCCCGTCTTGTCGTCGGGAACCGATACAGTCAGATTGCCAACAGGCTCAAGAAGCATCGGCTCAGCCTTCGGGATACCGTCCTTGAACGCGATGGAAGCCGCGGTCTTGAACGCCATTTCCGACGAGTCAACATCGTGATACGAACCGTCCACGAGCACAGCCTTTACGCCTACAACAGGATAGCCTGCCAGGACACCGTGCTGAACGCACTCCTGCAAGCCCTTTTCAACAGCAGGGAAGAAGTTCTTCGGAACAGCGCCGCCGACAACTCTGGTCTCGAATATCAGTTCGTCGGTGATGCAGGGCTCGAACTCGATCCATACGTCGCCGTACTGACCGTGACCGCCCGACTGCTTCTTGTGCTTGCCCTGTACCTTGACCTTCTTGCGGATGGTCTCCTTGTATGCGATCTTCGGAACGCTGGTCACAACGTCAACGCCGAAGTCTCTCTTCAGCTTTCCGATGACCGAATCAAGATGCAGACCGCCCAGCGTCGAAAGTATCATCTCAAGAGTGCCGGGATCCTGCTCGTATCTGAGCGACATATCCTCTTCAAGCACTCTTGCGATCGCGCCCGAGATCTTGCTCTCGTCCTTCTGAGCCGCGGCTCTTACAGCCACTCTGTAGGTCGGCTTCGGGAAGGTCGGTCTCTCGAAGGAAACGACTCTCGAAGCGTCGCAGAGGGTGTCGCCCGTGTTAGCCGACAGCTTTACAGCCGCGCAGATGTCGCCGCATCCCACTTCGTTCGTCTCGATCTGCTTCTTGCCCACGAGGAAGTACAGCTTGCCGATCTTCTCGGAAGCGCCCGTAGCCGCATTCACGACCTCGGTATTGCTCTTGAGCACGCCCGACTGCACCCTGATGTAGCTCATCTTGCCAACGAAGGGGTCGGCAACGGTCTTGAACACGCTTGCCGCCAGAGGAGCGTCGGGTTCGCAGGCGATCTCAACGATCTCGCCCTTGCCGTCTGTAGCGGGCTTGTCTTCCTTCTCGGCAGGCGCAGGCAGAAGAAGAGTGATCTCCTTCATGAGCATATCTATGCCTTCGAGAGTAGCCGCCGCCACGCAGGTAACAGGTGTGATGACGCCCTGATTCAGACCCTTGTGGATGCCGTCAACCAGCTCCTTCTGGGTGAAGCTCTCGCCCGAGAAGAACTTCTCCATCAGCTCTTCGTCGCTCTCGGCAACAGCCTCGGAGATAGCCTCGATAAGACCGTCGATACGGTACTCCATCTTGTCGCTGACCTCAGCTGTGGGCATATCGGTCTCGACAGCCTTGCCGTCCTCGTACTTGTAAGCCTTCATCTCGATGAGGTTCACATACGAAACGATCTTGTGGTTCGCAACAACAGGGAACACAACAGGGCACACAGTAGGACCGAACTCGGTCTTGAGCTGTGTCAGCACGTTGTTGAAGTTCGCGTTCTCGTCATCGAGCTTTGTAACAACGAACATGGTGGGCTTGCCCATCTTCTTCGCGTAGTTGTAAGCCTTGTGAGTGCCGACCTTGACGCCCGACTTGCCCGAAACGGTTATCATGCAGCAGCCGCAGGCGGAGATACCCTCGACCATCGACTGTTCGTAGTCGATCAGACCCGGTGTGTCAAGCAGATTTACTTTCAGATCGTCCTTCTCGTAGCAGGAAAGGGAAGTATATACCGAGCACTTGCGCGCGATCTCTTCTGCGGTGTAGTCCGAAACGGTATTGCCGTCGAGTACCTTGCCGAAGCGGTCGGTCACACCTGCGCTGTAAAGCAGAGCCTCGGTGAGTGTGGTCTTGCCCGAGCCTGCGTGACCCGCAATTGCAATATTTTTGATCTTGGTGTTGTCGTAGCTTTTCAAAACAGTTCGCTCCTTACTTGAAAAAAATGTGATTTACAGTCTCCTTATATATCTTCGGTAAATAGTTATTTTGCCTAAAAACAGTCAACCGTATGAATCTATTATATAATATTTTTACTCATTTGTCAAGCAGTATTTTACAAAAAAACTGCCGAAATATGAAAAAACTGTGCGAAATAGACAATAATCCCACTCCCGTTTTCACATCGGAATAATATAGGATGGACTTTTGTGAAAAATTCGTGTCAGTCAGATTAAAATAATGTTACATTTTGCCGCTTGCTCTTGACTTAAAACGGATTTCTGATATAATTTATTATAGAGGGACAAAAGTCTCTACTATTCCGAGGAGGTATTTCACAATGGCTTATAAGATTTCCGACGATTGCATCAGCTGCGGCGCTTGCGCTGACGCTTGCCCCGTTTCCGCTATTTCCGAGGGTGACGGCAAGTACGTTATCGACGCTTCCGCTTGCATCGACTGCGGTTCCTGCGAGGGCACATGTCCTGTAGGCGCTCCCAAGGCTGAGTAATTCTGTCCTAAGGGCAAACGACCAAAGCAAAAAAGAAACTCCGCTGTTTTCGGACGGCGGAGTTTTTCTTTTTTACCTGCGGGTTTTACTGGGGGAAACCCGCCTTAGCTACGCACGGCTAGAAGAAAGGTTCTCCCCCTTGCCGTGCGAAGCTAAGGCGGCCCCCTTTCCAAAGACTTTTAATATGTTGGCAGGGGGATGTGTTCGGGAAGATATACTCTCACCATTTTATAAGAGACCATCTGACAAATACCGCATATGAAGCGTTAACCACTATCGAACGTCTTTTTGGCAAGGAACAGACAATATTGCAGAAGAATTGCAATATTTCCGACCTACGCAAAATTAGGAAGAAACTTCCAAAAGTCAAAAAGTATTAAAAATTTTAGGAAAGGGGTTTGGGGGAGAACCCTTTTTTAAAAGGGTTTCCCCCAATAGAGCTCACATAAAATGGGGCAAAAGCAAAGGGCGGGATAAAGTCACCCGCCCTTCGGAATGTGTTTTTTACTTGTTCGGGTCGTACTCGAACTTCGGCATGAGTCTCAGCTTGTGCAGGTTCAGAACGTGCATCCTGTCTATCCTCGCCTTTGTCTCGGGCTTGTCCGAAAGGTCTGTCTCGCCGCGGATGTAGCGGTCGAGCTCTGCGTATGTGAAGCCGAGGTTCTCCTCGTCCGTCTTTCCGCAGAGACCGTCGATAGGCACCTTGTGCGTCAGCTCATAGGGCAGACCCAGCGCGTCGCCGATGGCGATGACCTCTGTAACGGTCAGGTCGGACAGGGGGCTCACATCGCCTGCGCTGTCGCCGAACTTCGTCGAATAGCCTACCCAGTCCTCAGACATATTGCAGGTGTTGATGACACGTCCGCCGACGCACGCCGCCACCGCGTAAACGGTCGCCATGCGTATCCTTGCAGGGGTGTTGACCCTCGCCTGTTCGCTGACTTCGACCGACTTGCCTATCTCACCCAGCAGCGCCGAAATGGGGCTGCCCACGTTTATCTCGTAGCTCTTGATACCGAGGTGCGAGACCAGCAGCCTGCTGCAATCGATGTCCGCCTGTTCGCCCTGAGGCATCAGCACGCCGATGACCCTGTCCTTGCCCAGCGCCGCAGCGCAGACCGCCGCCGCCACCGAGCTGTCCTTGCCGCCCGAGATGCCGAGCACCGCCTTCGTATCGGGAGAAGCGGTCTCCTCGAAATACTTCCGCACCCACTCGATGAGCTGCGTCTTTACAGCTTCAACATCAAACTTCTTGCTCATGTTAAACACGACCTTTCTCATTTTCCGAAAATGATATGATTGAACTCCATCACAGTTTCCCACATTACATTCGTACAGTAAGTTGTCGGCTCGGCTTTCGCAGGCAGCCGCATCACGTAGCTGAAGCCTGCTTCCCCTGCGAGCCGTGCGGCTCTTCTCATGTGATAGCTGCTGCTCACGATGACCACGGGCTGCGAAGGGTCGGTGAGAGCCGCCGCGTTCACGAAGTTTTCCCTCGTGTCCGCCGCCTTGTCCTCGGTCAGCACCCTGTCGCCGTCGATGCCCTTTTCGGTCAGCAGCTGTTTCATGATATCCGCTTCCGTGCGCTCACCGTCGGCGGCGTTGCCGCCCGTCACGATGACCCTGCACGATGGATGCTTTTTCGCGTATTCGGCAGCCTTGTCCACCCTTGCGATGAGGTCGGCGTTCGGCTTCCCGTTTTCGAGAGCCATCCCGAGGACGATGATATTGTCCGCCTCACCCTCGGTATCCACAAGACCGCTGACAGCCGTCATCCCCGCGATGGTCAGCACAGCCGCCGTCAGCAGCGCCAGCGCCGTCCGCACCACGATGCCGAAGACCTTCACGGGCGTGAACTTTGCCGCCGTGAAAAATCCCGTCCTCACGTCCGCCGCCAGCACTATCATTATCCCGAAGATGACCGCCATATATCCCAGCGCCGTCCGATACCCGTCCGCCGCCGCGACGCATCCTATCCTATACAGCATATCCGCCGTGACGAACACCGCGAGATACACCGTCATCAATATAAGCAAGTTTCCGACCGCCGCCCGAAAGCGCCCTATCCTGCGCCTTTTCCTCGGCGGTCTGTTCATCTGCCGCGAACCGTTGCGGTTCACAGCTCCATCTCTATGCAACGCCATTTCTCTCCCATCACACTGAAATACTCTTCCTCATCCGACGCGGTTTCCCGAAAACCTGCCGCAAGGTAACACCTCATAGCCGCAGGATTGTTCTCGAACACGCCGAGGGTCACCCTTCGCGCCCCGAGAAACTCTCTCGCGTACCTGACAGCGAGCCCCAGCATCTCTTTCCCGAGCCCTCTGCCCCGAAGCCTGTCATCCACGATGACGAACCCGAGCCGCACGGTGGTCTTCTCCTCGTCGGTGTACCGCAGTATCAGATGACCCACCACGCCCGACTCGTCGAAAGCGGTCATGGGGAAGAAGGTGTCGCAGTCATCGAACTGCCTGTAGTGAGCCGCCATGTCCTCGCCCGTGATGGGGTAGTCCTCATATCTGTCCGCGCACCATTTCCTGAACGCGGTCTCGTCGCCGACCCACGAAACGATGGTATCGGCGTCGCAGGTTTTGAACGGTCTCAGCCTCAGCATCATGCACCTCCGAAGTATCCGTCTGCGTCGTCTACGCAGTCTGAGCATCAATTATATATAGTATACTACACACGGCGGAAGATGTCAAGCCGACTTGCAAACGCCCCTCAGAACAGGTTGTTTCGGTAGCTGTTCGGGGTGACGCCCGTCGTCTGTCGGAACTGCCGCATGAAATATTTCTCGTCCGTGTAGCCGCATTTGAACGAGACCGCCGAGATACCGATGTTGGTGGTCAGCAGGAGATATTTCGCCATGGCGATGCGGCTCATTATCAGATCCTGATGGAAGCTGATCCCGAAAATGTCCTTGTACGTGGCGCGGAAATGCCCGTAGCTCAGGTGGAAATCGCGGCAGGTCATCTGCGCGTCCCACTCCTTCCCGGGGTCGCGGTACATGGAGTTCCTGACTTGCAGATAATCCTTATAGTATGCGTGGTGCCGCTCTTCCGAGAGCTGTTTGATCTTCATGTTGATGTCCTCGCTCAGGGCGGCGATGCACTCGTTGATGTTCCTGTCCGCCGACACCTCGCCCCGTGCCATGAAGAGCGTGTCGAGCCCCCTCTCCTGAATGTAGAGCGGCGAATGTGAGATGATGATCTCCAGCTTATCCATGATGAGCGGCACCTTCTCCTCCGTGAACTTGCTTGAAGCCGCCACGATGTACTGCTTGTCCGACAGCTTTCCGCAGAAACCGCCGATGCTCCCTGCGATTTGGTTCAGGCATTCCGCGATCTCCATATCCAGCCTTACCGAGAGATTCTTCTTGTCGATGCGGCTGTCGTCCGAGTAGATGCCCGTGCGTATCATTATAACAGGTATCTTTCCGTCCTCGCCGAGCTTTTTGCAGGCGTTGACAAGCTCGCTGGTGAAGCCCTGCTTATTGTAGAGCCCCGTAGCCGTGTCGTGGAACTCCGACAGATTGCTGCACTCAAGGAGCGTGTTGATGTCGTTTTTCATGCGGAGCACCTGCAAGGCGTTGACGGTTATCTTCAGCCATTCTATCATGACCGAATCGTAGGTGTCGGGAGTGGTGTACTGGAAAATGAAGTGCCCGAACTCCTTGCCCTCCGAAAACAGCGGCGTGAAAAACAGGAACTTCTTGTCCCCCGCCCCGGGAAGCTCGGCAGGGAAGAGCTTCCCCCTTGTAAAGAACGCAGGCTCGTCGGAGCCCTTTTCGGGGCTGATAACACGGTAGCAGATCATCGGCTCGTTGTTCGAGAACTCGTTCACCGAAGACTTCTGTGAGCGTGTACACCAGTCCTCGTGCAGACAGAGGTATATCCCCGAAACGTTCCTTATCAGGTATGAGAATTCCTGTAACGTGTGTATGTAGTCGGAGATGGAACGGCTGGTGACAGACTGCTGTTCAAAATTACCGCAGAAGTTCATATCGTTATACGCCTTCGTCTGCTGTATCTCCAGCAGTTCCTCGCGGAGATATTTTTTCTCCACCCCGCACGAGCAGGTGTCGCCCGTTATCATGTACCCCGAAGTGTCGATATCCTGCATCGGCGCCCCCGTGAGCTTCGAGTAGATCAGCGCCACTGCCTTTGCCCCGATAGCCATGCGGTTGCGCTGGTAGGTGGTCAGTATGGGGGAGTGGTATATCCTCTCGCCGATATGTTCATATCCGATGACGGTGAGGTCGTCGGGCGGAGTCAGATCGTTGTTGAACAGCTTGTCCAGAAGCCCGAAAGCCATGTAGTCGTTGGCGCATATCACAGCCTGCGGAAGTCTGCGCTTTCCGCTGATGTAATCCTCCGCCAGCTTCTCACCCGAGTTGTTCCAGAAGTTTCCGAAGATCACGTTCTTCTCCCCGAAGGGCAGCCCCCTTTCCTCCATGATCTCCCTGACCCCGTCCACTCGCAGATGGGAAGTCTCGTAGGCTTCGTAGCCCGTTATGATGTCGATATCCCTGATGCCGTGTACGTCGGTGAGGTGACGGGCGATGCACCTGAAATCCCTCTTCACATCCGTGTTGATGCAGGTGAAGCCCTCATCCTTCGCGTCGGCGACGACGATGGGAATGTTCAGCTCCCTGATATGGTCGTGGATGCTGTCGATAAGGTCGGGGTAGATGAGCGACTCGTAAGCAAGTATCAGCCCGTCAAGACGCTCGGAATGTACCAGCTCGTAGATCTTGTTCTCCACCTCAACGTCTGCAAAATACTCCGCGAAGTTGTAGACGTTTGAAAATACAGCGATGTCAATGCCCAGCTCATCGGCTTTTGAAAGTATGCCTTTGAGCAGCTGCCGCTGTTCACTCTGGGACGCTCGTGCGGTTATCACTCCGATGAGCGGACGATGGTCAGTATTCATGATTAACTCCTTCAATAGCTGATCGGTTCACTGTGGTAGCATAACACCGTCAGAAAGTACACTTTGCGATCAAATAAAACGGCTCCGAATGCCGAATAGGCACGAGAGATCAAAATTACCGATGGTTATGTCACTTTCAAATCGATCCCCCAATTAATATTATAACATATTATTCATAAAATTCAATAGCAAATCTGCATTTTTTTCACCAAATCTGCAAATCGTAGGTTGAAATGCACATCTGTGTTGTTGTACAATATAGTTAGAAATAATAACTATATGTTGCTATAGTTTATTTATTTTTTCAAACGTCAGTCAAAATTTAAGATCTTTAAGGAGATGATCGGCTTATTATGAAAAAGCACAAGAAATTGATGGCATTTCTGGTAGCGCTCAGCTGCTTCGGAAGTATTGCAACAGCATTCCCGCAGTTTACCGCACCTGTATATGCCCAGGAGGTCGTTTACGACAGCTTCGAGCTCAACTATGACGGCTGGCACGGCACGGATACCTCTATCGAACTTACTGCTGATGACAACGGCGGTTTCGGCGATACCAGAGGTATGAAGGTAACAGGTCGTACTTCCACAAAGGACGGCGCTGCTTCTTCCAAGGGACTTTACCTCTTCGGCGGCGTAAAGTACAACTACTCGATGCAGGTATTCAGCGAGAAGGACGCTAAGTTCAAGCTCACCCTGAAGTACATCGACGAAGAGACCAAGGAAGAGACCATCGTTACCCTTTCCGAAAAGAAGGTAAAGGGCGGAAAGTGGACAGAGCTCTCCGCAGACTACAAGGCACCCGAAGGTACCTATGAGTATGAGCTGACACTTACCAACGACCTGACCGACGACTTCGTTTTCGATGATGTCAGAGTAACTACCGACCGCTCTACAGCAGTTGCAGACGCTGCTTCCACTAACTTAGGTCTGAAGGATGAGTTTGCAAACTACTTCCGTGTAGGTAACATCTTCAACGGCGGTACCATCAACAACTCCGCTATCCAGGGCATCATTCTCAAGGATCACAACGCAGTTGAGTGCGAGAATGAGACAAAGCCTTACGCTACCATCGTTCAGAATGGTTCTACTGATACCAACGTCAAGGTAACTCTCAACAGCTGTGCAGCTATACTTGACTTCTGTGCAAAGAACAATATCGCTTTCCGCGGTCATACATTCGTATGGCACAGCCAGACCCCTGAGTGGTTCTTCAAGCAGGGCTTCAACAATAACAACGGATATGTAAATTCGTCTGTTATGGATCAGCGTATGGAAAGCTACATCAAGAATATGTTCAATGCTTACGCTACTCAGTATCCGTCTGTAAACCTTTATGCTTATGACGTGTGCAACGAGGTCATCTACGATGGAACAGCCAAGACCGGCGGTCTCAGACCTACAAACAATACTGAGGGTCGTGACGGTTCTTCCGCATGGGTAAGAGTTTACGGCAACAACTCCTTCGTTGAAAAGGCATTCACCTACGCAAAAAGATATGCTCCTAAGGGATGCAAGCTCTACTACAACGATTACAACGAGTTTGCATACGATAAGAAAGAGTGCATAAAGAATACTATCCTCATCCCGCTCCATAATAAGGGACTTCTCGATGGTATGGGTATGCAGTCTCATATCGACTGCAGCACCGGTCAGTGGGATTGGGGCAACACCCAGTCTTACCTCGATGCAATGGATGATTACCTCAGCCTCGGCATCGACGTTCAGGTAACTGAGCTTGATATCTCCCGTGACGGCGGAAAATACACCGACCAGCAGCAGGCTGAGAAGTATAAGGCTATATTCAAGCACTGCAAGGAAGTCAACGAGAGCGGCAAGTACAAGGGCAAGGTAACTCTTGTTCAGGTATGGGGTCCTAACGACAATAACTCGTGGGTAGGCACGAACAGTGCCGGTAAGCCCAACTATCCGCTTCTTTATGATGGAAACAATCAGCCTAAGACCGCATATAACTATATAACCTCGATCATTGATCCTACGCTCTGGGGCAACGGCTCGGATGTCAACCCCGGCGGAAATGAGGATGAGCCCAACGACTTCGGCTGGTACTTCAACTACGGATTTGAGAACGGTACTGATGTATTCTCCGGCAGAGGTGCTGCAAAGATTTCTTCGAGTACTGATACCGCATTCGTCGGCAGCCACTCGCTTTATGTAACCAACAGAGAGAGCGCATGGAACGGTGCTTTGATGAAGCTTAGCAGCACATTCAAGGCTGGACAGGAGTACAGCTTCAGCGCTATCGTATCCTACCTCGACGGCCCCGAGACCGATACCTTCCACTTCACTCTCCAGTATGACGGTTCCGACGGCAAGACCTATTACGACAAGATCGACACCAAGGTGGTACCGAGAGGCTCCTGGGTACAGCTTGCAAACATGAACTACAAGCTCCCTGAGGGTGCGACCAATATGCAGATCTACGTTGAGACTGACAGCTCCACTACCTCGTTCTACATCGACGAAGTTATCGGCGCTGTAGCAGGCACAGGCATCCTCGGACCTGACCCTGTTGAGATCCCCGTAGGCGACGATGTTCTGCTGGGCGATGTTGACGGCGACGGCCAGATCACTATCAGCGACGCTGTTCTCGCTAAGAAGAGCATCAGCGGCGGCCTCGATGACGCAAGAGCCAAGAAGGCAGCTGACGTTGACAGAAGCGGCAAGATCGACAACGATGACGTTGATCTTATCACCAAGTATGTCGTAAACGCGATCACCGAATTCCCCGTAGCTGCAAAGCAGATCGATGTATCGGCTATGGAAGCTAAATTCAAGAACGTAAAGAACGGCATCACCTATAAGTATGACGGCGAGAACAATCCTCTCTCGACTGTACGTTTCGGTGCAGACCCGGGCTGGATGGTCTACGACGGCAGACTCTACATCTACACCACCAACGACGCTTTCGAGACCAGAAACGACGGTCAGTATCAGGTAAACACCTACAACTCGGGCACCATCAACTGCCTCTCTACCGCAGATATGGTAAACTGGACAGACCACGGTGCTATCCCGATAGCTAAGCAGAACGGCAGAACTCAGAACGGCTGCTGCTCGTGGGCAAGCGCTGCATGGGCTCCCGATGCCTGCTGGAAGATGATAAACGGCAAGCCTAAGTTCTTCCTCTACTTCGCAAACAGCGGCGGCGGAATCGGCGTTGTAACCGCTGACAGCCCCACAGGTCCCTGGACTGATCCGCTGGGTCATGCACTTCTTTCCCACAACTCTCCCAACTGCTCGAACGTTGAATGGATGTTCGACCCGGGCGTTTACTACGATGAGAACACCGACGAAGCATACCTCTTCTTCGGCGGCGGACGCAAGAACGGTGTCCCTGCAAGCGATCCCGGCACAGGCCGTGTCGTAAAGCTCGGCAAGGATATGATCTCGCTTGACGGCACCCCCGTTTCGATGAAGACTCCTTACCTCTTTGAAGACTCCAGCGTTATCAAGATCGGCGATACCTGGTACTATTCTTACTGCTCTAACTGGAACGTAGGAAACCAGACGATCAACGGCGTTAACTTCGGAAATGCTGACATCCTCTACATGACCTCCAAGACTCCTCTCGACCCCAACTCGTGGACTCTTGCAGGCAACGTATTCAAGAACACATTCACACAGAAGATAGACAACGGCGGTAACAACCACCACTCTATCATCTCCTTCAAGGGCAAGTACTATGTTGCTTACCACAGCCGTCAGTACGCTATCCGCAAGATCAAGGCTGAAGGCATCAAGATCTACGACGATAAGGGTCAGCTTTCCGCAGACGGTAACTATCGTTCGACCCAGATCAATGAGTGCAGCTTCAACAACGGCAAGCTCTCCTGCAACGGCGACATGAAGGGCTGCTCTCAGCTCGAGAGCCTTAACCCCTACACCACCGTTCAGGCAGAGACAATGTCCAACCAGTCTGACGATGTTGTAGTAAACGGCGTTGGCAACACCACAGTTTCCATGAAGTCGGGCAGCTGGCTCAAGGTAAGCGGCGTAAACTTCAGCAAGGGCGCTAACAACATCACCATCAAGGGCAAGGGCAACGGCACCGTTATCAAGGTCTGCACAGGCAGCCCCTCGGGCACTGTGATCGGCTATGTTGAGCTGAACGGTACCATGAGCGAAAACACTGTTGCTACCATTTCTTCCGTAAGCGGTCAGAAGGATCTCTACTTCGTAGCAAGCGGCAACGCAGAGCTCGACAGCTGGAGCATCGGCTGATCTCCGAAAGATCAATAGCTGAATAAGCAATAACAAAGCGACTGTCATCACGGCAGTCGCTTTTTTTGTGTGTGACTGCTTAAAAAAGATCATGCAGCCAACAGTTATGATTTTTCGGGAAGAGGAGCGGTTAAAGTTATTTAATGAATAAAGAATAATGAATAATGAATAATACAGAAACGCCCCCATATAATAATTATCCATTCTTCTTTGTTTGTTATTCGCTATAAAAGACGCCCCTCAGCGATAAACCGAGGGGCGTTTCTGGCGGAGAAGGAGGGATTCGAAGCATTCTGTCAGCTTAAAAACGCCCTGTTTTCCGCACAAATCGAGTTTCATGTGGAATAATATGTGGAATAAATACTTATAAACCAAGTAAGTTATTAAAATAGTTATCGATTTTTGTGTCAACCGCTTTTCGCTCTTCGGAGAAGGTATGTTGATACACAGATTTGAGAGTATGATTTGTAGCCCAACCGCCACGCTCCATAGCGTACTTATCGGGAACACCGAGCATTAACATCACGCTTGCGTTCAAGTGTCTGAGGTCATGAAAATTCATACTCAAACCATAAAGAGCAAGCTGCTTTTTAAAATGTCTGCATAGTGTCTGATAGTCCATATCTACAATGAAATCGGTGTCATTATCATGCTTGACCTTACCTATCAGCCCTTGAATATATGACGGTATAGTCAGCTGTCGGGTAGAATAGAAGGTCTTGTTATTCTCTCTGATTGTGTCTTTGCTGTTGAGACATATTCTGCTTCTGCAAACGGTAACAACATTGTTGTCAATATCTCTGAACTGCAAGCCCCTGACTTCACTGACACGGAGCGAGAGCCATATTGAAAGCATACAAGGCAACTCGACATCTGAACCTTTTATAGCTTTGATGACCTGTTCAGCAGTCGGCAGCTTTTTGATTTTACGCTTCTTTGCGGGGAGCGTGACAGATAAATCCAATTTGACACCATACATTCTGCAAGCGGCTACTATGAGATTCTTTGCTTCGTTGATAGACTTCCATTCAACATTACGAGCGTCCTCATTGATAGCGAACTGCATATTGATACTGTTGACCTCTGTGATATCAAGCAGCATAATACTCGGCAGACGATTCCTGCGAACCGTTTTATATCCTCTGATAGTTGAAGGTGCTAAGACATTCTCCTTGCTTGCTATGTAGCTGTCTATTGCTTCTCCGACAGTAATTGTCAGTTTCTTGTCATTTCTGCTTTCCAAATATTCCGCAGCTTGTCTCTCGACCTCCCAACGAGTAGCAGCGGTAAATGACTTTCTGATCTTCTTGCCGTTCTTATCATACCCAACAAACACTTTAACGTTCCAGTTGCCCGAGGGTAATTTAACAGCCTTCGCCATAGTTTTCTTTGACATAGTATACACTCCTTAAAAATGGTGCATACTCATATATCTGATATGATTATACACCATTTTTCAGTATTTGTAAATAACTAAAATCTTAAATCTTCGTCAAATCTTCCATTAACACCCCAGAACAATCTAAGAAACGCTGTATTCTCTGTAAAGTAAGTGTTGAAGGGTCTTTATCGTAGGAATACAAAGTACGCTCAGTCACATCTAAGGCTTCAGCGAGTTGAGCATTTGTCAGACTGTTGATATACTGAAATCTTCGTATATTACCCCAAATCAGCCTAGCGGTATTATAACCACTAGATTTACTCTTGTTTTTAGTCATAACACCACCTCACAAACATAACTGTACGCTTCTCGAGTGTAAAAACTATCGTCCAACTTCTACCGCACCAAAGTCTTTCTGTAAACGCTCTAAGGTCTCCGCACGTTCAATTATATCATCAGCACCTCGGTACTCATTTGCAGGCATAGAGTAACTCTTATACTCGCCGTCTGAAATATAATGATATACTATCTTCTCGAAACGCCTTATAAACTGCTTAAAGGTATCTCTGCTGCGCCTTGTTTCGTCAACCATGTTATAATAGACACGTTCTGGCGGTAATATCGAACAGATTATAACAGATGTCCACAAAGCATAAACGTTCTGATAGCGACAATGGGCATTTCTTTCGGACATTCTGCTTTGCAGCTACAGATCACACCATTATATCTTTATTTGCTAAAGTTTCAAGCGTAGAAACAGCGGCTCCGAGTTTGGAGAGTATCCTTTCCCGGAGCCGCTCTTTTGTTATACTGCTCGTTTTTCATCTCGCTCATATGCTCGGTATACAGGCAGTCAAAAGCTGCATTCTATAATAAATCACAGTCGTTGATTTGGGATGTGTACTTACTTTTCGTGTGGTGGAGATGTGATTAGGCAGACATAGATCGTGTTTAGGATCAAAAATTTACCGGGGAAAAGTGGATAACGAACAGAAAAGTCTTGAAAAACAAGATAATTTGTGATATAATATCAATAATCATAAGAATAAGAGAAGAGTCGTAAACATATTGACAAAAAATTTAACACAGTTCGGCAATTATCTTTTCCCTCAAAAGTACTTCTAAAAGAAAAAGATGATATAGAGTTATAACCACACACTGTGCTGCGCATATAAGGTGTAATAGCATATAGTTTATAATCAAGAGGTGATATAGAATGGATTTTGTGAACAGATTTGAAGACGCCCTCAACAAAGGTTATATAAAAACATACTTCCAGCCATTGACAAGGACTATCACCGGAAAAGTCTGCGGCGCTGAGGCATTAGCAAGATGGGAAGATCCGCAGCGAGGACTGATACCGCCAGGTGAGTTTATCGGTCTGCTTGAGAAATACAGGCTGATCCACAAGCTTGATCTGGCAATGCTGGAAAATGTCTGTCGATTCTATCGGGAAAACGACTGCAAGGATATGACGTTTTCCATAAACCTTTCAAGAATTGATTTCATTGAAGCAGATATGTTACAGGAGATCACCAAGATACTGTCAAAGTATGATGTTCCCGTCAATACGATCAACCTCGAAATTACAGAAAGCACGATGCTGATAAACAGGGATAACACACTCAGATTGTTTAAACAGCTCAAGGATGCCGGATTCAGTGTGTGGCTTGATGATTTCGGAAGCGGCTACTCATCTCTGAACGTTCTGAAGGATTACCGGTTCGATGTGATGAAGATCGATATGTCTCTGCTGCAGCAATTCGATGAGTGTTCAAGAAAAATAATATCTTCTATCATCAATATGGCTAAGGCACTTGGGATCCACACGCTGTCGGAAGGCGTAGAGACCAAAGAACAGCTTACTTACCTGAGAAGTATCGGCTGTGAGATCGTACAGGGATATTATTTTTCAAAGCCGTTGTGTGAAGCGGATTTTTTAGGTTATCTTGCGCAACATCCATCAGAATCCGCAAGTGAGCGTGACTTTTGGAACGATGCCGGAAAAGTGAATTTTTTAAGCGGTGATCCGCTTATGAGTTCTGGCGATTCAGCAAATTCAAATGAGATGCTCAATACAGCTCCGCTTGCATTAATTGAGTATAATAACGGCGTGATAACTTATCCGTATGTAAATGCGGCGTATATTAAAGAGATATCAAAAATCGGCTATAATTCAGCAAAACAGATCGAACATGATGTTAATGACGAGCAGTATGCATACCGTGATCAATTCATGCGACAGATCAAGACGACTATCCATCGCAGCGGCGTTCAGAGATCGGATAACATCATGAACGGAGTCGTTTACGCGTTCTCTACAAAGCTGTTGGCATCAGCCGGTGAAAGGCATTTGATAGCAACTACGGTCCATGTGATCGAGTCGGAGCGGAGCGATTATCTGATCCTCAAATACAGCCAGTCACTTTATGCGACCTATGACCTTGTAACAGAGATCTCACCGGATAAAGACAATGCAATGCAGATATACTCCAATGCCGGATTCTCCAAAGTTTACGGTAAGGTTTCCCTGCGCAAAGGGATTACCGAATTTGCTGACAATGAGGTGCATCCGGATGATCGTGACAGGTACCTGACATTCTTTGATCTTGCAACACTGAAGGAAAGAGTTGTTCAGTTCATACAGGAGCCGTTCATGGTCCGCATCGGTGATGATTATGCGCTGAAAAATATCCGGATCTCAAAACTGGAGAACGGGAAATATCTTTATACAATACAGTCGTATTGAGACCTGGAGGTGTACATATGAACGAATCAAACAAAAATATTTCCCTGATCGGAAATCTGACACTGTTTTTCGGCGTCTTTTTACTCTTTACAGATGTGTTTTTTCTGATAATGGGTATCATCTATGATATGCCTGTCATCAGGTATGTGATCTATGTAAAGCTCGTCATCAACACCACCAATATTTTCCTGATCCTGAAAAAGCGATATCTGATCTCGACAATGATCATCTACACGGTCATTCTTGGTTTTATGATAACAGGCGTGGTCTGCATGGGGATCAAGCCGGCGTTCCAGCTTTATGCCGTCGGAATGCTTCCCTGTATCAGCTATTTCGGCTATCTTCACAAGAGGATGCTGAAAACCGAATTGACATTTATGCCTTTGATCGCTGTTCATGTCGCTTGCTATATTGCCGTATACGTCTATGCAAGATTTCATGAACCGATCTATGAAGTTCCGCAAAGTGCCATTGATATACACATCATTTTCAATTCTGTAGCCACATTCAGTATCGTGATAATGTTCGTGTATCTGTTCCATAATATAGCGATCAGCTCCGAGGAAAAGCTGGAACGAATGGCGTTGCGTGACAACCTCACGGGATTGTATAACCGCCATTATCTTCTTTCTGTACTGGATCTTATGCAGACTGAAAGTTCTGAGAGTACCGAGAATGAATGGAGTACCGAAAACACAGAAGGTCGCTGGATCGCACTTCTCGATATAGATGATTTCAAAAAGGTCAATGACACATATGGTCACAACTGCGGTGACTATATCCTGCATGAGATCGCGATCCTTGCACAGAAAACCTGTAAGGGTTGCATCGTATGCCGCTGGGGAGGAGAAGAATTTATTATTCTCAGCACACAGAAGAATTCCGGCACAGAGATACTTGAAACACTGCGAAAGAAGATCGCAGACGAGAAGTTCCGGTTTGGAGGCTGCGAAATGAGGATCACAGTAACGGTCGGTGTCAGCCTCTATGATGAGAACCAGACAAATGATATCTGGATATCAAAAGCTGATGAGAAGCTTTACTTCGGTAAAAGCAACGGTAAGAATCAGGTTGTGGTGTAACGCGGAAATATGTTTCTTTTAGTTCGTAACGATGCGGTTTTGTGCTTTCTTTCTGCGGCTCACTTGAAGTGAGCCGTAATTTTTTACCTGTTTTGACTTGATGAAATGGAAGGATTATGGTATAATGGTATGGTACGAAAAACTATATGAACGGAGCAACGATACAGTGAAAAAAATATATGCGTGGGAACCGTGGTTCTTTATCGTGTTTGGTCTGTTTCATCTTCATAGAGTCTGGGCATTGCTTTCCATCTTTGATATCATCATAATCTGACTCAAATAATTTAATCTTACTTTGTTTTAAGATAATATCACCTTTCTATCTTCGGTGCTTTAACGAGGAAACAGGGCAGCTCCGTACCTACCGCATAGACCGTATGAAGAACATCAAGGGCGGCGAGGTCAGCAGCGTTAAGCCCCCGACGGACGAAAAACCGCAGGGCTTTGTAGTCGATGTATTCCCGCCCGAAAGATTCGAGATCGTTACCTTCAAGATAAGGCGATATCTGCTTGATAAAATGATCGAGCAGCTTGGAAACACCGTCAGCTCCCGGGAGGATTTTGATGATCCCGAATACGCGATAGTCCGCGCAAGCTGCGGAATAAACAGGCAATTCTATCTGTGGGTGATGCGCTATGGCGACGGGCTGGAAATAGTCTCGCCGAAGGACATCAGAAAAGGGTTCGCCGAGGAGCTGAAAAAGGTTTCGGACAAGTATTCGGATGTATAAAATTCCATAAGGTGTTTGATGCGCTGGGGAAGATTAAGGCAAATAGAAACGAAAGGTAGATCTATATCCCCGAATACCACCCTTCATGCATATTACAAAAATAATCCCGAAGCCAACCACAAAAGTCAACTTCGGGATTCATTATTTCATATCAAACGTGTCTTCAACAATTCGGTCGTAATCAAACCACACGAATGTTTTTAGTTATAGTTTGTCGTCTTCTCAAAAATCAGTCTGTCTGAAACTATATAAATCAAGATTATCTATCCGATTTTGTCACACGAAATCACACGAACGCCTAAATCAAACCAAACGTTCGCCATTTCTTATGGTGGTTTCACTCTTAAAAACATAATAATAATGGTTATATATTGCCGCCCACATACAATAAAGCAATCCAAAATAAAGAAACAAGCAGACACCTTTGTTCGGTCATCTGCCTGTTTAAATCCATAGATCCGAGTTGAAATAGCGCCTTTTCGCGCCAGATTCACCCATATTTCAGAAAAAAGCCTTTCATCGTACCACGATCTCGTGTGATTTTTCGTGTGATTTCGTGTGATTTTCGGGCTGCAAACCTGCATTTTGAACTGCTGATATTGCAGTTCAAATGTAACGAAAAAGCCCGTAAACACGGCATTCCTGCCATATTTACGGGCTCTTTGCTTTGGCGGAGAAGGAGGGATTCGAACCATAAACAAAGTGCGAAAAGCCTTTATTTACGGGCTTTCCGCACCTATCGTGTGATTTTTGTGTGATTTTTTATAGGACGTGATGGGGGTTGAGAGCAGTTCTGAAGGAGGGCTGCTCTTTTTTTGTTTTTTAGAGTATGTGATGTTGGGTTGAAGTCAAATTAACATCAATAGCACTAATCGCAAAAACTAATATTATTTACTCACACATCCTGCGTTGCAGGTAAACGGAATCAAGTTTTCACACACCAATATCATATTTAGAAATAAGATCAGAATACAACGCGAACTTGAAATTCAAGTTTTCGCTGTCGATCAATCCCATTTTCTCCGGCGAAACAGATCCGCATATTTCATTTAGTTTTGTTGTATAATCGTCAACAATTTTTGCTGTTCGGGAGCATAGGCAGTAATTGCCGTTAGGAAATGATCATTTGCAACTTCATAAAGCTGCGACAGATTCATCTTGTCGAGCTTTTCTTTTGCAGGGATCTTATCATTCAATACACATCTGATAAGATAAAGCAGATAGTATGCGTTCTGCTTGTAGTCGTGTTTGGACATAGAATCCTCTTAGCTTCTATCTTCCTTATGAATGATCTCCCCGTTGTCCTTCCAAATAGAATCAGCAGGCACAACTCCCCTTACGCAGGAAGTCGGATAAACATTGCTATTTCTACCGATAACAGTGCCAGGATTGCATACAGCATTGCAGCCGACCTCGACATGGTCTCCGAGCATGGCGCCAAACTTTTTGATACCTGTCTCGATCTTCTCGGTGCCGTTACGAACGATAACATTCTGCTTGTCGGACTTCACATTTGATGTGATCGAGCCAGCACCCATGTGGCTGAAATAGCCAAGAATGCTGTCGCCCACATAATTGTAGTGCGGAGTCTGAACATGGTCGAATAGAATGACGTTCTTCAACTCAACGCTGTTGCCGACAACGCAGTCAGCACCAACAAGAGCAGAGCCGCGAATAAAAGCACAATGACGGACTTCTGTGTTCGGTCCGATTATGCAAGGCGCACCAAGATATGCTGTCGGGAAAACCTTAGCGGTCTTGTGTACCCAAACGCCTTCCTCGCGCTGTTCGTACTCGTTGGGGTCGAGGGTCTTGCCGAGTTCGAGGATAAAGCCTTTTATTCCTTTGAGAGCTTCCCAGGGGTAGGTGAACTGCTTTAAGTAGTCGGCAGCTAGGGTGTGGTTTAAGTCATAAAGATCAGAAATTGTATACATGGTTATCTCCTTATTCAACTGTAACGCTTTTCGCAAGATTTCTCGGCTTATCAACATCAAAGCCCTTGCCTACGGAAACATAGTAGCCCATAAGCTGTAACGGGATAACCGAAAGACTTCCTGCAAACAGCGGATCCATCTTCGGGATATATACCGTGAAATCGGCGGTGTCTTCCATAGCATAATTGCCGTATGTGGTCAGACCCATAACGTGTGCGCCTCTGCTCTTTACCTCGACCATATTGCTGACGGTCTTTTCATAAAGCTCTGGCTGAGTCACAACGCTGATAACGACCGTGCCGTCCTCGATAAGGCTGATCGGACCGTGTTTCAGCTCGCCCGCAGCATACGCCTCGGAATGGATATAGCTGATCTCCTTCATTTTCAGGCTACCTTCAAGACTGATGGCATAGTCGATACCTCTGCCGATGAAGAAAGCATCCTTTATACCAACAAGCTTGGTGGAGAACCACTGTATGCGCTCTTTATCTTCAAGGATCTTCTCTATCTTTTCGGGGATAGTGTTTATCTCAGCGATAAGGCTTGCGTACTTATCTTCGCTGATCTCCTCTCTTGCCTTTGCAAACTGGAGAGCGAGCAGATAACCTGCAATAAGCTGTGTGCTGTACGCCTTTGTTGTTGCAACGGATATTTCCGGACCCGCGAGGGTATAGAAAACATTATCCGCTTCTCTTGCTATAGATGAGCCGACAACGTTAACGATACCGAGCGTTTTAACACCCTGTTCCTTTGCAGAACGCAGAGCCGCAAGGCTGTCAGCAGTTTCACCCGATTGGCTGATGATGATAACAAGGCTGTTCTTTTTCAGCTTCATTTTTCTGTAACGGAACTCGCTGGCAAGCTCGACACGAACAGAAAGGCTTGTCAGTTCCTCGATAACATACTGCGCCGCCATGCCCACATGATAAGCCGAACCGCAGGCAACAATGTAAATCTGCTCGATATTACGCATATCCTCGTCGGTCAGACCAACGCTTTCAAAGCTGATAAAGCCGTCCTTGACAACGGAATTGATTGTGTCACGAATAACCTTCGGCTGCTCATGGATCTCTTTCAGCATAAAATGCTCGTAGCCTCCCTTTTCAGCAGACTCGGCATCCCACTCGATCTCGGTCAGCGGCTTGGTGATCTCTTCCTGATCGATATTGTAGAAAGTTGCCTTGCCCTTTTCGAGCTTTGCAATCTCGTTGTTGCCGATATAGTAAACGTTGCGGGTGTATTTCAGAATAGCGGGAACGTCCGAAGCAACATAAGTCTCGCCATCAGCAACACCGATAATCATCGGGCTGTCCTTGCGTGCGGTGTATATCTCGTCGGGAAACTCCTTGAACATCACGCACAGCGCATAGGAACCGCGAATACGCAGCATAGCACGAACGATGGAATCCACAGGACCCTCGTCGTACTTCTTGTAATAGTAGTCGATCAGCTTGACAGCGACTTCGGTATCTGTCTGCGAATTAAAAGAATAACCCTTCTTCGAGAGTTTTTCACGCAGTTCCTGAAAATTCTCAATGATACCGTTATGCACGGCAATGACATTCTCATCATCAGAAGCGTGAGGGTGAGCGTTGAGCGCAGATGGCTCTCCGTGAGTTGCCCAGCGGGTGTGACCTATACCGCAGCAGCCCTTAACAGCGTGACCGTTGTCGGTCATCTCCGAAAGCACACGCAGCTTGCCCTTTTCCTTTATGATCTCAGTTTCATTCGCACCGTCACGAACAGCGATACCCGCCGAGTCGTAGCCTCTGTATTCGAGCTTTGCAAGCCCGTCAAGAAGAATGGGGGCTGCTTGTTTTGTTCCGGTGAAGCCTACTATGCCGCACATATTTACCTCCGAGTTATCAGAATTTTCTCCAAACCATCTTATCCACAACCCCCGTGTAACTCTGAATGATCTTCACGACCTTGGAAGAAACATTCTCCTCCACATAATCAGGAACAGGGATACCATAATCACTGTTGAGATTCATTGTGACAGCAGTGTCAACCGCCTGTAGCAGTGACTTCTCGTCGATACCCGCAAGTACAAAGCAAGCCTTGTCCAGTGCTTCAGGGCGCTCAGTGCTTGTTCTGATACAGATAGCCGGGAACGGGTGCCCAACGCTTGTGAAGAAACTGCTCTCCTCGGGAAGCGTGCCGCTGTCGGAAACGACAGCAAAAGCGTTCATCTGCAGGCAGTTGTAGTCATGAAAACCAAGAGGCTCGTGCTGAATAACACGCTTGTCGAGCTTGAACCCACTCGCTTCAAGGCGCTTCTTAGAGCGCGGGTGACAGCTATAAAGTATCGGCATATCGTACTTTTCAGCCATCTTGTTGATCGCTGTGAACAGGCTCATGAAGTTCTTTTCGGTGTCGATATTCTCCTCACGGTGAGCCGAAAGCAGAATGTACTTGCCCTTTTCAAGACCGAGCCTGCTGTGAATGTCGCTTGCTTCGATCTCGGCAAGGTTCTGATGAAGCACTTCTGCCATAGGACTGCCGGTAACGTAGGTGCGCTCCTTTGGCAGACCGCAGTCAGCAAGGTAACGTCTTGCGTGTTCACTGTATGCGAGGTTGACGTCGCTGATAATGTCAACGATCCTTCTGTTAGTTTCTTCGGGCAGACACTCGTCCTTGCAGCGATTTCCGGCTTCCATGTGGAATATCGGAATATGCAGACGCTTCGCTGCAATTGCCGACAGACACGAGTTAGTATCACCGAGGATAAGCATAGCATCAGGCTTGATCTGGCTCATCAGCTTGTAGGAACAATTGATGATATTGCCCACAGTTGCGCCAAGGTCATCGCCAACAGCGTCCATGTAAACCTCGGGATCAGCGAGTTTCAAGTCCTTGAAGAACACGCCGTTGAGGTTATAATCGTAATTCTGACCCGTGTGCGCCAGAATGCAGTCAAAATACTGCCTGCACTTGTTGATGACAGCCGCAAGTCTGATGATCTCGGGGCGCGTTCCCACGATTATCAGCAGTTTCAGCTTGCCGTTATCCTGCCACTTTATATCCGAATAATCTGTTTTTATCATAATTATCACCTTATTTTGGCTTCTGTAAGCCAATATATTTCATAATGCTTTTTCCAAAAGGAAGTATTTTTAAAACAGTGTATCCAACATAAATCAAAACGACCATAATGAATAGTCCTAAAAATGGTCTGATCAAGTAGATAAACCAGACATTTGGTAATTGATTCAGACTAAATTGTACTATCTGGATATGATATAAGTATATAATCAATGTGTTGATACCAATAAATAATATAAATTTCTTGTGAATTGAGTTATCTTTGAATTGTATTTTATTAAACACGCCAAACAATATAATTAATAATGCCATTTGTGTTATAGGGTTAAAGATACTGAAGTAGGTTAATTCATCAAGATAAAACTCTATAGCGGAAAAACTGATTAACACCATAAAGGAAATAATTAAAATAGGCTTATCCACTTTTTTTTCTAAACCAAATCTTCTGATAAGAATACCAAAAGCAAAGAATCCGACCCAATTCAACGGATTAAGATATCTTGTCATAAATGTATGTCCATAGTCATTGTAAATCTTCATTTGTTCCAATACCAAAGAGCCAAATGTTAAGAAGATCATAATTATAAGATGTGGAGTCTTGGTAACAAACTTAAATAATATAAGCATTATCACATAAACGGTCATATAATAGTATAAGCTATTTGAACCAATAAACCATTTTAGATAGCCTATAATTGATTCCGATTTATGAAAAACAGAAGATATAGTGTATGTGACGAAAGAGGCAATTATCCAAGGAAGCAGTACAGAAAAAAACTTTTTCCGCCAAAACGATATAGTATCTTTTTGCTCCCTATGGTAGTAATATCCTCCAGTAATTAAAAAACACGGTACTCCAAATCTTGCTATAATTGCCCAAATATGGGTAATAATACTTGACAATAAGTTGCTATTATCAATAACATTTAAATGGGCAGTTATCACAGACAAAATTGCGATACTGCGAATAGCATAGATAGTTAAACTAATCTGTGAATCAGTAAGTCTGTACCCCCCCCCGATTTTGTGCAGTATCACTAAATTGATTTGTATTTTTCATATTTTTTCACCAAATGTATCAGGGTGCTGAGGATCAAATTGCTCGTTCGCCCACATCACTGTCACAAGGTTTTCAGTATCACTCAGATTGATTATGTTGTGAGTGTAACCGGGCAGCATATGAATTGCCTGGATCTTATCACCGGTCACCTCAAACTCAATGACCTCATCGGTGCCGATCTTGCGTTCCTGAATAAGTCCATGACCCGCCACAACGATGAAAAACTCCCACTTGGTATTGTGCCAATGCTGCCCCTTAGTAATGCCGGGCTTCGATATGTTCACGCTGAACTGACCGCAATTTGCAGTTTTCAAAAGCTCGGTGAAGCTCCCCCTATCATCACAGTTCATCTTCAAATCAAAGATAGTCTTTTCCTTCGGCAGATAGCTGAGATATGTCGAATACAGCTTCTTCGCAAAGCTGTTGTTCGGGATTTCAGGCATTACAAGTGTCTCGGGCTGAGTCTTGAAAGACTCCAGCAGATCAACGATCTCGCCGAGTGTGACTTTGTGAGTAGTCGGCACATAACAGAACTTGCCATGCTCCCCTGCTAAGGGAGTAAGTCCTTCATAGTCGCAGCGGTGCGGATTGCCCTCGATAGCGTCGAGCATTTCTTCGATCAGATCATCAATGTACAATAGCTCAAGTTGAGTGCTTCTGTCATTGACCTGAATCGGTAGGTCGTTTGCAATGTTATTGCAGAAGGTCGCAACCGCGCTGTTGTAGTTCGGTCTGCACCACTTGCCGAACAGATTCGGAAAACGGTAAACAAACACCTTTGCACCAGTCTCTTTAGCGTAATCAAAGAACAGGTTCTCGCCTGCCAGCTTACTGCGTCCATACTCGCCGTCATAGCGACCGATCAGTGTAGCCTGCAATGAAGAAGAAATCATAACAGGACATTTGTTGCCATGCTTTTTCAGCGTATCAAGCAGTTCGCTCGCAAATCCGAAATTTCCTGCCATAAACTCGCTGTTGTCCTTTGGACGATTCACGCCGGCAAGGTTGAAAACAAGATCAGCTTTAGCGCAGTATTCATCGAGCAGGGACTTGTCCGTGTCGATATCAAACTCAAATATTTCGTCGATCTTGATGTTCGGACGAGTGCGGTTCTTTCCATCACGGATATTTTTTAGGTTCTCGACAAGATTCTTTCCAGTGAAGCCCTTTGCTCCTGTGATAAGTATATTCATTTGTCACTCCATTTTTTTTTATAATCATAACGGATGAATCGAAATATTGTGTTCTCCATCCATAAATGACAGATTATTTGAACCTTCATCAAAAACAAAAGTCTGAAAATTGGTTGAATAATAACCATGAAGATTAATACTATCGTATGTAGGTTGTGTTGGGTCTTCTTCCCATGTGATTTCGATTCTATAATCCATATAGGCTGTTTGATAATATATATATACGTTAACATCTTTATATAAGTATTGATCAACAACTACATTACAGTTACCATAATACCTGTCACCTTGACTATCATTTTTATTGTTTTGAAAACTAATAAAGTCTTTAACAGCACTAAAAGAATTATTACTCATTTTTTCCTCCTACAACTTTTATTTACTTTCTCCAAACCATCTTATTGACAACGCCCACATAAGACTGAATGATCTTTACAACCTTATCGGAAACGTTGATGTCGGTATAATCAGGCACAGGAATTGCTCCGCCGTTTTTTTCCTCTTTTACCATTTCAACGGCAGTGTCAACAGCCTGAAGCAGTCCCTTTGTGTCGATTCCCGAAAGAATGAAGCAAGCCTTGTCCAGCGCTTCGGGACGCTCTGTGGAAGTTCTGATGCACACCGCAGGGATAGGCTGACCGATGCTTGTGAAGAAGCTGCTTTCTTCGGGAAGCGTGCCAGAATCGGAAACAACGCAGAACGCATTCATCTGCAAGCAGTTATAGTCATGGAAACCAAGCGGTTCGTGCTGGATAACACGGCTGTCAAGCTTGAATCCGCTCGCTTCAAGACGCTTTTTGGAACGCGGATGACAGCTGTAAAGTATCGGCATATCGTACTTCACAGCCATCTGATTGATAGCTGTGAAAAGCGAAGTGAAATTCTTCTCGGTGTCGATGTTCTCCTCACGGTGAGCCGAAAGCAGGATATACTTGCCCTTTTCAAGACCTAGACGTGCATGAACATCGGAAGCCTTTATGGATTCAAGGTTGTTAGTCAGCACCTCAGCCATAGGCGAGCCGGTAACATAGGTGCGCTCTTTTGGCAGACCGCAGTCAGCAAGATAGCGACGGGCGTGTTCGCTGTACGCAAGGTTCACATCGCTGATGATGTCAACGATACGGCGGTTTGTTTCTTCGGGCAGGCATTCGTCTTTACATCTGTTGCCGGCTTCCATGTGAAAAATCGGGATATGCAGACGCTTTGCACCGATTACCGAAAGGCAAGAGTTTGTATCGCCGAGAACAAGCACTGCATCGGGCTTCAATTCAACCATAGCCTTGTAGCTTGCAGAGATGATATTACCCATAGTCTCACCGAGATCAGCACCTACTGCATCAAGGTACAACTCTGGATCATCAAGACCCAAGTCCTTGAAAAACACACCGTTAAGATTGTAGTCATAGTTCTGACCAGTGTGAACAAGGATAGTGTCAAAATACTTGCGGCACTTCTTTATCACTGCTGCAAGACGGATTATCTCAGGGCGGGTGCCTACAATAATCATTAGTTTGATTTTGCCGTTGTTTTTGAAAGAAGTCATATCATTTATCTCCTTTCATTTCGGCCAGACGTTCCTGTATGTACGAAAGAGATGCGATTTTCGCTTTGGTTTCCTCAACATTCAGTATGCGAGTATTATTGGAATTAAATTCAGAAAGCGTCACACGCTTCTCGTCACCCTCTTTAAAGAACTTATCATAATTCAAACCGCGATTATCGGCAGGCACACGGTAGAAATTTCCCATGTCGATTGCCTTAGCGCACTCCTCATTAGTCAGCAGAGTTTCATACATCTTCTCGCCGTGTCGGATACCGATGACCTTGATGTCCTCTTTCTTGCCGCCGAACAGCTCGCACACAGCCACAGCCTGAGTCTGAATTGTGCAGGCAGGAGCCTTCTGAATCAGCAGATCGCCGTTCTCACCATTCTCAAAGGCGAACAGAACAAGGTCAACGGCTTCTTCAAGAGACATGATGAAACGTGTCATTTTCGGCTCGGTCAGAGTGATAGGCTGATCATTCTGGATCTGGTCGATCCACAGCGGAATAACAGAACCACGACTGCACATAACATTTCCGTAGCGAGTGCAGCATATCTTAGTATTGCCGGAAGTCCTCGACTTGGCGATTGCTACCTTTTCTTCCAGCGACTTTGAGATACCCATAGCGTTTATAGGGTAGGCCGCCTTGTCGGTAGAAAGGCAGATAACGCTCTTGACGCCTGCCTCAATTGCAGCAGTCAGAACGTTGTCCGTGCCGATAACGTTGGTACGGACAGCCTCCATCGGGAAAAACTCGCAGGACGGAACCTGCTTCAGTGCAGCCGCATGGAATATGTAATCAACGCCCTGCATAGCTCCACGAACAGACTCCAGGCTGCGGACATCGCCAATATAGAACTTGATCTTGTCAGCCACTTCGGGCATAGTAGCCTGGAAGTGGTGACGCATATCGTCCTGTTTCTTTTCGTCACGGCTGAAAATTCTGATCTCACCGATGTCGGTTTTCAGAAAGCGGTTGAGGACTGCGTTGCCAAAGCTGCCGGTTCCACCGGTTATCATTAGGGTTGCTTCATTAAATAAACTCATAAAGATTTCCAATTTCGGTTAATAAGTGTACTTCATATATATCAGTACAAAAAACCGCCTTTCTATTTATTTGACATTAATTACTTTTTGTACAATTGTTTAATTCGACTTTTCACTTTCATAATTGCTTTTTTCTCTAATTCGTTAGTTCCGAAAAAATAAAATAAAAATGAAAAAAATACTATATACATTAATCCACCAGCAAAAAAAGATAAAAATGCATTTGTAATTATTTTACCAACTAAATATGCAAAAATAGAAGCAATTATCTGACATACAAAAATCCCCTTAAAGGATTTAAGTTTAAATGATAAAACCTCTATTTTTAATACACGGAAATAATAGATATCCATTAGAACTATCTGCCCTATAAATGTACAAACAGCTGTGGCAACGCAAGCTCCAACTATTCCATATTTACTAATCCAAAGTACTGTAAGGAATATATTTGCTATTGTTGTAATTAATAGAAATCCAGATCTTGCAATTCTTTTATCGGTAGCATCAAGGATATTGATCATTATTCCATTAGACATATTAATTAACATTGGCACCATGATAATTAATGCAATCTTCCAAGCCAAAAGATAAGTATCACCATACACTATAGATATAAATTGCTTTCCAACAGCAAAAAAGCCGAAAAGTATTGTGCCACCAATCAAAACGATAATTCTGGCACCTTGAATAAGTTCACTGGAAACATCATTTGGCGTTTTCCCTTTATTTATTTCTTTAACAACTTGTGGTCCATACAAACTAATAGGGATAGAGGTCATGGAAGAAAAAATACCATACACATAAAGACCTACAGAATAAACTGCTACATCATCAGGACCGATTTTAATTCCGATTACAAACTTATCAACATTATTATTGGCTTGATTAACCAATGCTTGAATAAATATCGCTGTTGCTAAAGGCATGGATTTATAAAATATGCTTTTATCAAAGTATTTAAAATTAAATCTTACATTAGTTTCCTTGTGACAATAAAAAACCAAAAAAACATCCATAATAATTGTAAGAATTAAATCTATAATAGCAATCATTATTGACTTTCGTACAAAAATAATCACTGATATCAGTAACAAAGTACGTACAATAACTCTTATCAATGAAATGATTGGTTGTATTTTATATTTTTCATAGCCAAGAAGAACACCATTAAATGAATTTGAAAAAAATGAAAAAAGTAGATAAATTAACATTATGAGATATATTTGCTTGCCATATTGTATCTGTTCAAATGATAATGTTTTAGCATATATCTCATCCAAAAAAAATTCTATTATTATACCAACTAACAAAATTAGTCCAGACAAAATACAAGTAATACACCAAATCGTTGATACATTTTTTTGGATTCCATCATGGTCATTCCGAGCTCTACAAGCAGCTATATTTCTAGTAATAACCGTTCCAGTTCCAAACTCTAATAAAACTAGATAATTAACAAACGAACTAATCGTCTGATATAATCCATATTCGGTTTGCCCCAACGATCTTAATAAATATGCAGATAGAAATAATCCGCAAATCATATTCAAAATGGTATTTACATATTGTAAAGAAATACCTACTGATCTATTCTTCATAATTCAATACTACCAATCTTAATCATTAATAAATGCTAATTCTTATTCATCCGAGGAAATTATCTAAATTTTGCTATTTTTCGCCTTAATCGACTAATTATACTCATACCACAGTATTTTTCATATAATTTATCGTAGCGCATTATAAATAAATCTTTCATATAGTTTTTTCTTAGTGAAGGCATCACAACGGAATTAGTAAATGATTGATTCTTTACTATTGCCTTGTTAAATGGTATTTCTTTCTTTTCGACTTGAGAACTACAAGAGTTTAATAATGCCTTTCCTTTTTCAGAATGAATTAAAACTAGTGAAACACCTGTATTATCATTCCATTCTGGAAGAATTTCCGCCAATCCCCAAAAATCAGCGAGAGTTATATCCGAAATTCTATGTATCTGTTTGAATGAGCAATCATAGCAAGATGGACGAAGCGTTAAATCCATAATAAAACTACGCAAATAATAATCTTCTGAAACGCTTTTGTTGTACTGAGCTTTATTTGAAAAAGTTATTCTCATTGAATAGTTATTCCAACCTAATGCTTTATCTCTAAACGAAATATCTTCTATTTCCGAATTATACGATTGCTTTTGGTATTCAAGATACTTTTCTAAAGCTAAAGGAGAAGGAACACCATGACATATAAAATCTGCAGTGTAAAGATTAGGATACTCTTTTCCAAGAAAAGACTTTAGGCCTCCAATTTGACATGGAGTACCACAAAAAAGAATTATTCGACCAGATTTTAAAATTTCTTCTGAAACTCGATAAGTATTTTCTATTCTACTTTGAACATACTTACTTCTTCTTAACTCATCTAAGTCTTCAATATTATCGCAAACCTTGTGATGGACAACATTATTGTGATCTATTCCAGCAGCAATAACTATACCTTTTTGAGATAATATTTTCTCTGCTAATGCAGAGAATACGCCACCAGATGAACTAACTGCTCGTATTTTTTTATCAATATTCCTAACAGCAAATGACTCAGGTTCTATTCTATCATCATGAATTTCATGATTTACAGGACAAATTTTTTTGCATATGCCACATTTTACACATTTATCTTCATTTATTACTGGTCTAAGAAAGCCTTCATTATCAGATTTCATATTGATACATTGTTTCGGACAAATGGAAGCACATGCTGAACAACCTGTACATTTATCTGATATACAGATTTTGTTAGTCATCATCTAATGCCTCCATTAAAAAAAGTAATGATTTTTGCCTCATCACCTCAAAATGATCCCAATTGATATCAAAAGTGCTCTTTTCTAATGCCAAAAGTGTATCAATCGTAACCAGCTCATGTTCAACAATAAATCTTCCTTCTGTCCCGAAGAGTTCAGTAAGGGATTTCATCCTGCATCCCATTTCACTTCCTCGCTTTGCAGAAACCAAGAATTCTCGTTCAAATATATGTGAGAAAACAGTTGCATGAAAACTATCTGTCAGCACAAATGATGCATATTTTATTAAAGATATAAAATCGTTAGGTGATATATCAAATAATTGACAATCTCCAAAACCATCATCAACATTTCTGTAACTTCCATTTAAATATGGTAGAGTAACAAGTTTCAAGCCACGTCTATTTGCATATTCCTTAGCTACTTTTCTAATGTATTCATTATCACCAAGATAATATGCAAAAATGTAATTCTCCTGAATTATTCTTTTTGAACAATGCTCATTCCAGTCTTCTCGATTAATGAGCATTGTTGGATCAAGAACATATTCTATATTTTTGGAAGTTAGTTTGCAAAGAGCAGGAATTGATTCCTTTTCTCTAATCGAGATGAATTTTGTGTTATCCAAAGCACGTTTCAATTTGCATTCTTCGTCATGAGATAATCTAATTCTTCCAGTAGATGCTGCATAAGAAATCGTCAATTTATCCTTATTGACAAAATCCAATGACATATACTTATTTATCCAATTTGGATTCCACACTTGGTCGCTTCCTGTGATAATAATATCATACGTATAATTAGATTCTTCAATTGTATTATAAAAATATAATTTTGAATGCGGAATTCGTGTATTATACTTTTTAATTGCTGAACATCTAATTTTACACCCTTTTGAAATACGATAATCTTGCTTAATAAAACGTTTTAACTTTGATAAAAAAAGATGGCTTCTACTATTATTATAGTAAGATATAACTTCCGTATTATATCCAAATGAAGACACAGTTTTTTGTAAAGCATATGCTTGCAGATTGCCACCATAATTAACATTATTATAATATAGTGTACATATTCCGACTCTTTTCATCTATGCCTCCTATTTCTCAGGAAAAAATTCCACAATATTATTAATTTTTCAACAAAATAGTAATTAAGGAGCTTATTTTTTTATCAAATCAACGATAAAATTAGCTATTCTTTTTATTCCAAATCCTCTTGTACATTTATACACTAATTGGTGATATTCGACATCACAAGCACAAAAATTTGCATGTTTTAATGGAAACTTAATATCATGTGTTGGTATAAATACAAAATTCCGATATTTTATCCATTTTTGAGTTTTCATTGATTTTGCATGCGTAGAACCAGTTCCAACTCCAATATTCTGTATTAGATTTACACGTGGAACAATAGCCAACATATTTTGAGTATATTCCGCAAATCCCCATTGTGTATCCCAATAAGATATTTTATTGCCATTCTTTAATGATTCATTAGCCTTTTTTAAAGAACTGATTCTATTTCTACTAACAGTCAGATTACCAACCTGTTGACAATATAGTTTTCGAATGTATGCATCCTCTAGGTTCTTAACATAAAAGTCATAATACTTTTTCCATTTATCACTCCACGTTGCCCATCCCCAAATTGCGCCAGCGCGAGTAAAGAAATAATCATGTTGTCCACAATCCCACTTTTCAAAATGATTTAATCCACTAATATAAGCTATACGATTATCATTTTTATATCGATCAAGTAGATCATCACAATAACGAAAAAAAGATAAAGCTGGAATGCAATCATCTTCTAAAATAATAACTGATTCGAACTTTTCAAGTGCATTCGATATAGCTGTATATGGACGCATACCACAACCCAAGTTAGATTCAGAATAATCACGAATTACAGTACAATCCCAATCAATTCGTTCAACTATTTTACGACAAGCTTCCATACCAACTAAATCAGTTTTATTTCTCGCTCCATCTTGAGCGAGAATAATTGTATATGGCTTTGCCTCTCTGACTCTCTCAAATACCTTTTCAAAAGTGTCGGGTCTATTAAAAAAAATCATCAACACTGGTGTCTTGCATCTATAGTTCATAAGTAAATCTATTTCTCCTTTCAATCATAACAGTTGAAATAAACTCCTCTAAGAACCGTACGTGCAGATTTCCCGCATACGGCTCCCCACAATTGCTTCATACACATAGTGTCCTTATATTCCGATGTTCCGTTTCTATTTGATATGTAACCTCCAGCGCTACATTTTCAAGACCTCAAGTGTCCTCATATATTTCCCATCGGAAAACGCTCTTGTGTTTCGGTCCTTTCGCTCCGTGTACTTTATTACATTTCACAGCTACTATGACCTCATCGGACTTCTTACAGTTCTTTTCGCTCCTTTGTGTTACTGGCACTTGTCGGCGATACCATGTTATTTGGAAACTGTAAGACCTCCCAGGTATGCAGTCAATACCTTGATTTCTCGCCATTCTTTCAAACGCCGGCGGTGTCTCCCCGTTCTCGCATTAACGAACGGTTCTTGCTGGCTGCGACCAATATGAGGGTATCGCCCACCGCTTTGTTGGTGCTTACGACGCTAAATCGATTCAAGCTTTCGCCTTATGGCTCTAAATCTTTCCTGCCTACGCTTAACACTCACCTCACGGCTCTGTGTCCAAGGCTGGATACCGACTCCTTGCTATGGTTTATCGGGTCGGGAGTTTCACCCGACTATATTGACTGCACCGAACTGGCGCACCATATTACTACCTCAAAACAATTTAATCATTTATCAATACAGATTGTACCTGATCCTCCCGATACAAAAAATGTATCTCCGACAATCATATCACCCATGTTACTTACCATTGCTACAGCTATATTTGCTATTTCCTCTGGAGTACACATTCTTCCAGTTGGATTACCTTCCCAAGTAATATTGTCTTTTGTCATATGAAGCATTGGTGTGGCAACTGGTCCAGGTGCAATACTATTAACAATTATACCTCTTTTTACCAGTTTATCAGCAAACCCGAGAGTTAAAGACTTAACTCCACATTTTGATATTTCATAAGGTGTCCAGCCGGGTTTCGCACATGAAGCAGAACCGACATTTAATATATGTCCCTTGTAGTTATTTTCAATCAAATAATCAGAAAAATATTGACAGGCAAAATACATTCCTTTCAGATTGATATTCATAACATTATCCCATGTACTTTCTTCTATGTGTCCAAATGAATCCGTACAATGAATTCCTGCCGAGTAAACCATTATATTTATCGGGCCAAAAAATTCGTGTGCTTTTATGATAGCTTGTTTAATTTTTGAAATATCAGTAGTATCTAGTAATATACTTCTAATATTATCAGGATCAAGCGTTCTGGTAAAATCATTCATTTTTTGTATATTGGTTCCAGATATTATTACCTTACAACCATTATCAATAAATGATTTGGTTATTGCAGAACCAATACCTCCACTTCCTCCAATAATTAAAGCGACTTTCCCTTCAAGAAAATTACCCTTTATTATAGGAGTATTTATGGCTTTGGTAATATGTATGGTAAAATACTTTCTAATAATATCCTTTAACAACATTAGACTCTCCCTGCATATTATCGGATTGTTTTTAAAATACTACGTGTTTTTTCTATTGTCTTATCGGATACTACTTTCTTAATTATCCCCTTAACAATGGATTTTTTTGACTTAATTGCATTATCTGAATAAAATTTCTTTGTTATCTTGGCATCAGATTCCATGTCTGTAATTACTTCAAGAAACAACGGTTTTTCTGATTTTACACCAAATTTATTTATCACACTATCGAATGAATCTTTATCAGATGCATAATAATATTCATATCCAAGTGAAATTGCCCAACCAGCAGCTACATTAAAGTGTTCCGCACTAATATATTCATTTATAGAAGATATTTTATCTTTTCCAATAAAAAAGTGAAATTCAGATCCACCTCCATTATTCAAAAGAATAATCCTTACATTAGGCGAGATACTTCTTAAACCCGCTGCATTCATATCATAGAAAAAACTCAAATCACCTATAACCAAATAACATAATTCATCTGTGGATGCCGCCATTCCAGCAAATGTTGATACACAACCATCAATTCCTAAAGCTCCAACATTACTAAATGTTTTAACATTATCGGCAATATTGAAAAACTGCATAATTCTAGTGCTGTTCAGTATAGCTAAGTGTGCAATAGAATTTTTAGGGATTACTTTTGATAAGGCTCGAGCAACATAAAGATTTGAAAACTCAAAGTCCGGAATACGAATAGTTGAAAGTAATTCTTGCCATAATAAGTAATATTTTTCTGATTCATTACAACGTTCAGGCAAATACTTATTTGCTAAAGAAAAGAATTCATTAATTGGCATTTCAAATATCGATGTAAGCGATTTATAGGTATCTCTTATAACACCGCTTTCATTTATCAACCAATTCTCTATTTTTCTATAATTATCCCTTAAAAATGGTTTTAATCCATATGCCGCGAGATTATTTCCAATAGAAATAACAACATCAGGTAATACATGACTTAGTGCATCAGGCCCAGATATTTCTGAAATAGGATATGTATTAACACAACCACGACACTTTAAGTTTGACAAATGCTCTACAGCAAATATACAATTTGTTTTAGAGAAAAAAGATTCCAGTTCAGTGATCAGATTATTATTTATATCAACATTCTGCCCAACAATAACCATTATTTTTTTATTTATAAGGGAATTGAATATATTATTATTTTCAAAGTTCGATATGCTATTATATATATTTATTTTTCGTTCTTTGTTAATTTCTTCTTCATTATACAAATCGGTTCTTCCAACAATTGGAATATTAATGTGAACGGGACCTTTTCCATGATGGTATAATTCAAGTAGAGCTTCATTTATTAATCTATTGCAAAGCCATTCATCCTCCGAGTTGTTAATCAATGGAAGACTAACACTTTTTTTGATTACTCCATCAAAGATATTTCGTTGTTCAATTTTTTGAGTTTCTAATTGTCCTTGATAATAAGGATTCTTATCAGCTGTTATAGCTAATATGGGCACATCTTGATAAAAAGCTTCGGTAATGCCCGGAAGATAATTACATACTGCTGTTCCAGATGTACATACACATGCTACAGCAGTTTTCTTTATCTGTGCCATTCCTAAAGCAAAATATACTGCACTTCTTTCATCAACGACAGAATAACAACTAAAAAAAGAATCCGTTTCTATCGCATGTATCAAAGGAATATCGCTCCCACCCGGTGACAATATTACGTTTTTTATATTATACTGCTTCATCAAATCAATGATGATTTGAACACTACGAATACTCGAATTCATTATTATTACTCTCCTTAAATATTCAGATAATCACAAATGTATTCAATTTTTTAAAACATAAGTTTGTTTTGTTAACATATCGAAACAATAACATATAACTATTCGTTTTCAATATACATTGGAAGTTTATCATAGTATTCTGATTCAAAATAATCGAATTGTTTAATTTTTTTGTTTTCATAATACACTTTAGATATTAAATCATAAGCTTCTTCTAAATCACTAGCAACATATACATAATCATCCAGTATTCCTTTAAACCAATCTGCACCTGTGACTACTTTATGATCTGTTGTCTTTAATATTATCACTGGGGTTCCGGCTGCTAGCGCTAAAATTGTTCCATGATATCTATCTGTAACCATTACTTTATATTTTGAATAATTGGTAATCTCATCATTTATATATTTTTCTGTCTCTTTCAATAAATCCTTACTTAATTTTTTTGTAGTATCCAATCGCTCAATTTTTTTTGAAAGAATACTGCACTTGCCTATCAAAGATTCTAATTCGATGTCACTGTAATATTTTTCAGAATCATCTCTTAAGCAAAAAATAATTCCTTCTCGTTCATTATTATATGTTCTTTTTCCTATTAGTGTTGTAACAATATCCGGGAATAACATAACTCTAATATCAGGAAACATTTCCAGTGCTTTTTTATAGGAGACACTATCTCTAGCAAGAAATAATAGGTTTTGATCTGAGTTTAATATCTCCGATGTTCTTTTTTCATTTCTTTTATCCTGAAAAAAAATAGTTTGTGGCATCATAATTTTTCTATTATTCGGAAAAAGCGATACAATTTTTCGATGCATTAAATCGGCAAATCCCCCCAAGTCAGTTGTTGTATAGCCGCTTTGAAAAACAAAAAGATCTGTATCTTTTATTATTTTTTTTAATTGTTTAATTATGGGAAATCTTGTGTTTACGACAGAATTTGTCTCTATTTCAATAACAGAATAATTGGGATAATGTTTTTTTAACCATTTTCTTATACAAACACCTTGTGCTAAATCTCCAAGATTACTATGAACAGGTTTTCCAAAATAAAAAATGTTCAAACCCGAAATATCAAAATTTGCTGATTTTAATTCCTTGCTACATCTTATATATGTTAAAATATTAATCACAAAATATTTAGCCACCAAAATAGGCTTGAATAATCTTTTATTCTTTCTTGCGAAATCAATTATACTCATACAATAATACCCTCATTATATCTATTGTTTCCGATATGATAATTTTTCCTTTAAAACACACAGCCAATAATATACAACCTATGAGTATTCTTCAGACTCATAGTCAGGTTAAATTATAAACTATCATACAAATCAATATATTCGGAAAATCTTTTCCACATATCAAATGTTTTTGCAGCCTGCATACAAGATTTAGAAGAGTATGCCTTATTCTCACAGATATTAACAACTCCATCAAGCATTGCTTTATTATTCTCCTTTTCAACAATAATGCCGCAACCCTCAACGACTATCTCTGATGATCCTCCAGTATCAAACGAAACTACAGGCGTTCCACAAGCAATAGATTCCATGTTTACGGTAGGATAATTCTCCTCTAACGTTGGGTTAACAAACACATCTGCAGCAGAGTAGATTTCAGCTAACTCTTTTTGATTATTTGTCCGGTGAATGGTTATTATATTTTTAGGAAGTATCTTGTCAATTGCATCATTAGTACCTACTAATACAATTTGATAATCTTCATTTAAATGCTTAGATAAATATATTATAGTATTAATCCCTTTTTTTATACTCCATTCGAACGAAACTCCAAGCACCATATATTTTTTTGAGACTATATGGTCTTTTTTCCAGTTGCTGATTACAGGGTAAAAAACCGATAAATCTATTCCATTGTTTATAACCCTTATATCATGATTTCTCAAGAAAGATTTTTTGGCTAAAGCTGCTAACCATTTTGACGGAGTTACAATAACCATGTTTGAGTTTATATAAGTTCTTTTTTTTCTCTGATAAAGTTCTTTACTTCTGTCAAAAAACCAACTATATTTCTTTTTTTGGGGACAATTACAACATTGATTATACCATTTTGTACACTTTATGTAATCGAAATGCATACAATAACCTGTAAATGCCCAACAGTCATGGAAAGTCCATACAACTTTTGTGTTAGTCTCTCTTATATATTGAAATAAAAGTTCTAAATTTACGTCATTAGAATGAATATTATGTAAGTGAATAATCGTCGGTTGTATTTCTTTTAATATGTGAATTAGTTTTTTTGTTGCAGAAAAAGCATTGAATCCATTATCACCCATTACCCTACTATATAATGCATAATATTTTTGTGTGCAGTAGCTACTGTATTTGAAGGATTTTTCGTAGTCACTATTACCTATACTATAAATAATATAGTTTTCAATACTTTGTTTACATAACAATTCACTAATTGATTTGCATATCTTTCCTGTACTACCAGCACCACAAATTGCATTAATCTGCACTACAATCATAATGTAGAATCCTCCAAATTGATAAAATGAAAAAATCAGCTCTCGATATAATTTTTCTATTCCCAATAAAATCGATACGGATATGCATGTGCCCAATCAGTTGTAAAAACAAAAAACAAGCCGAGCGCAATAAATACAATATTTATAATTACAATAAAACCATTTCTAGGCTCTATTTTTATAATTATACTATCCGATTTCGATTCATCGTAAAGACATGGTACAAGAACTATTAAAATTACAATAAAATAGAAAGCAGCTCTCATTGCTAAACTATTAATACCAGAAAAAACCATACAAATACATGAAATATAGTATATCTTCATCAATCCATTTATTTCAACATCATTATCTTTTGTTGCTAAAAGAAAGAAAACTAATAATGCGAAACATGCTATAAACATATTAATTGAACCATTATTATCAATTGTGTTTTTATGTGATATTAGTGAACCTACTGACGACAGTAATGGTTTTCTTAGAGCAAATACAATAGTAATAAGAAATATTAGAGTTTTTTTATCCAGCAGTTTTCCATAATTATACAAAGGGTACGCCAAAGAAAAAATAATTGCGGTATCATGAAATAAAGTAGCTATGAAAATCGTCAGTATAAAAGGTATAATTTTCTTCTCTTTTATAAATGGAAGTGATAGTATTACAATCCCAATAGCCAAAGATTGCCTCAGTCCTGAGAACATCATTGTAAAAACTGGAGTGCCAAATAGAATAATATAGCTAGTTTGAATATCGGTACTATACCTATATATAACATAAGTAAACGGAGCAATGCTACATACAGCACACACAATTAAAAAAATCTGATTATCCCTAGTAAAACACGATAATACCTTATTAAAAAATATATATCCTATCTCATAATTTTGATAACTTGTAATTCCCCAAGGCAATGTACCAATTCTTTGGAATCCTCCTAGGTATCCATAACTATCATACCACCTTAGATCATTACCCATTGATGGATGACGCAAACCAATAATTAGAGAAATTAAAATTCCACAGAATATTGATACAAATAATCTTTTGAATTTTGTATTTGGTTTAAGGAATCTCGTTAATTCAATTAAACCAATTAAATAGACATATGGAAACATCATTCATCTCTCTTCAACGATTAATCAAAACACTTTGGAACTTTCTTCTATTTGTATCAACATTGTGATTTCTATTTGCTACATTAATTGCATTTATAATTTTTGATTTTCTATAATCAGAGTCATTAACTGTTCTATTAACAATAGTTTTCAATTCGGTCGTATCACTTATTATAATTGCTGCATCATTATTTTTCAAATACTCAACAAATGCTATTTTCGCTGGCGCATATACTAGGAAAGGCTTTCCAGAAACAAGACAATCAGCAATTTTAGTGGAAAAATAATGATCATTAAACTGAGCATAATACTCACTAAAACTTTCAATATGAACAATTATATCTGAATTCTCTATTACTTCTTTTAACTTATCATATGATACAAATCCTTTTATATCAATAGCTTTACATTTTTGTAATCTATTTTGAATTTCAGCCGGAAACCTTCCATATGTTTCTATTACAATTCTTTTATCGGATTCATTAAATGCTTCAGCGAGTTCAATCAAAGACGAATCTCTATCAAAATCCATATTTCCAAAATAGGAAACTTTTAGTGGGCAGTTTTCAGCATGATTAAATGAAGTTAATAATTCCGTTGACGTATAAATAACTTCACTGTTATGCTTCATTATCTTATTATATGTATCTTTAAGTTTATCCGAAATATAGATTACAGTTTTTGTATGTTTCATTGTTCTCCAAAAACTATTCTTCAACCAAAAATGAAATATTGGATAAACAATATTGCCTAAAGTTGTGTTGTCGAAGTAGTTTTTCTCTCTCAGAACATGATCTTCACTATTATATATATAAAGAGGTATTCTTCTTTTTTTCGCTATTTTATAAGCGAGGTCATACATAAATATTGTATCTCCAGCTTGCAATAATACTGCTTCTGGTTTGAAATTATTCACAAATTTGGCAAAACCCATATTTTCCCACGGTATAAATTTCCATAACAATGCTCTAATAATCATAGTTACAGCATTTTTTCCAACTCCCGTAGAATCTTTATTAGAATTATTATCAGCCATATTCGGTTGGTCTTTTCTGTGAAGAAGCATATTTAATACCTGTTTATCCGTAAAACAATAATACTTTTCACATACATCTTTCCATGGTTCCTCTTGTTTTATATAAAACTGTGCAAGCTTATCATGGGGCCATCCTTTAAAGAAATTACCTAACGTTCTACCGTTATTTGTGGATTCTGAAAAACAATTATTTGAAATAACTAATACCCTAGGATACTTGTCTTTTTTCTTTTTTGAGAGATTTACAACATATAATCCTCTATGCCCTTCAAATACTGAGTCAAAACAGATCATGTCACCTTTACGATTCCATCTTGGATGAAGATCACATCTAGTATCATTATCATATTTGAAAGGAGCGAATACTTTAGCAACTGTTCTTACTTTATCACTTTTTTCGTTCGTTCCACTCATAATACGGATAGAAGCAACACGAGCACGATCAGGATACGTATCAGTCACTATCATTTTACCATTAGGACTATAACTGGGATGTCCATCACCATTTAACTCAGGCCAACAATGAATATAGTTTTGCGTTTTATCCTTCATCAAATAGTAACCAGGTCCACCTTCAGTCTTATTCTCAAAAGCAAGAATATGATTATTATCTTTCCAGAAGCAATGGCTAACCATATCATCATCTGAAAGCACATACATATTTGTGCCATCTATATCAAAAGTGACAAGACGAGTGTACTTTCGTTGACCGACAAACCAACGATAAAGAACCATACATCTCTTTCCGTTAGGACTAAGCATAAGATGATTAACCTTATGTACAGATCCTTTTTCCTTCATTTCGGAGCGCGGTTGAAAAGAAGCAAAATCTTTGTATGTCAATAAATCATTTACTTCTCCAGTTTCAAGATTTATCTTCCATACTGCTGTGCTGTTGGGCAAAGCTTCTCCTTCGGTTTTCTCGCGAAGATTATAATAACCATAACCAGGACGGAGATTATATAAACGAGAAAAATCAAGTGTAAGAGCTGTTTTTCCATCTGATGAAACTGTATATACAGGTGCATTTATAATTCGTTCTTTACCGGTGTTCAATTCAACAATTACTGATACATACTTTCCATCTCTAAAGTCATTATATAATATGCGTGACGAAAAATCTGGTCCTAACCATTGCGCCATACACGATTGCTGAACATTCCAAGAACTACTTTCGCCAATTTTTTTAATGCGAGTCGGATCATTTTCCTTTTTTTCTGTATCAATAATAATAATATCAGCTTTTTCTCGAGGACTCACATCAGACCATGTGTTTTTTGCACGAGTACATATCATATATCTATCAGTTGCATCCCATGGTGATTTATCATAATAGCCAAAAAAGTACTCATGATTTGGATCATTAGGTGAGATACGAATGATATTTCCCTTGCATTTAATCTTCGGAGAAATAGTATACATCGTTCTTTGATAGGCTCTTTTAATAATTCTTTTTACTGTAGGATACTTATTAAGATGATAGTTTATCTTTTGTTCAATACCCATAATATTCCTCCGAATTATAAATTCTCCTTATACCACTCAATAGCCGCCTTTATTCCTCTATCAAAACTCCAATCGGGATCATATCCCAACAGTTCTCTTGCCTTAGAAATATCTGCATTACTATGTTTTATATCGCCTGCACGATCGGGTCCAAAGTTCGGCTCAATGTCAACGCCGAGTGCTTTTGTCAGACCGTAATATATGTCGATCAGATACTCACGTCCACCGTATGCTATATTGAATGCTTCACCTGCCGCCTCATGAGGAGCAAGACAAGCCTTGAGATTTGCTTCGATGACGTTTTCAACAAAAGTGAAGTCGCGGCTCTGCTTGCCGTCACCGTTTATGGTGGGAACCTCGCCATTCAGAAGCTGCTTTATGAACTTCGGGATAACCGCTGCATACGCACCGTTGGGATCCTGTCTTCTGCCGAACACGTTGAAGTAGCGCATTCCGTAGGTATCAAGACCATAATGACGGGTGTACTGCTTTGCCCATTCCTCATCGGCACGTTTGCTGACTGCATAGGGGCTGAGAAGATTGCCCTCTCTGCCTTCTTTTTTTGGAAGATTTGGCTCATCGCCATAAACGCTGGAACTACTTGCGTAAACAAACTTCTTAACGCCTTTCTGACGTGCAGCTTCAAGCATATTCAGCGTACCTTGAATGTTGTTGGCACAATAGAACAGCGGCATCTCGATGCTTCTGGGAACACTGCCCCATGCAGCCTGATTGAGAACGTAGTCAACTCCCTCGCAGGCTTTCATACAGGTATCGAGGTCTTTTATATCGCCCTTGACGAACTCATAGTTCGGGTTGTCTATGAACAGATCAACATTTTCCTGCTTGCCTGTAGAAAGGTCATCAAGGCAACGAACCTTGCAGCCCTTGTTCAGTATGGCTTCACACAGATTTGAACCGATAAATCCCGCACCGCCTGTTACGAGGAACAGCGTATTTTCGGGAAATCTAACACTTTCGTATCCCACTTTGATTACTTCCTTTATTGTATATTAGAGTCTCCAGTAGCTGTAGCCTGCTGCTTCGTATTCCTTGCGGTCGAGCAGACCCTTGATGTCGAGCAGCACCTTCTTGCCCTCACCGAACATATTGTCAATATCACTCATCGTCAGGCTTGTAAAGCTAGTATGAGCGACTGCAAGAATAACAGCGTCCATATCCTTAACGGTATTCATGTCAACGAACTCAATGCCATAAAGACGCTTTGCTTCATCTGCGTCAGCCTCGGGGTCGGTGATAACAGGAGTTATGCCGTATTCCTTAAGCTCGTTAACAATGTCGATTATCTTAGTATTTCTTGTATCAGGGCAGTTCTCCTTGAAAGTGAAACCGAGGATAGCTACCTTCGCACTCTTTACAGACTTGTCCGCAGCAATGAGATTCTTTACGCAGTTCTCAGCTACATACTTGCCCATATCATCATTGATTCTACGTCCCGAAAGAATTATCTGGCTATGATAGCCGAGCATTTCAGCCTTATATGTAAGATAGTAGGGGTCAACACCGATGCAATGACCGCCAACAAGACCGGGATAGAACTTGAGGAAGTTCCACTTTGTACCCGCCGCTTCGAGAACAGACTTTGTATCGATTCCCATCTTGTTAAAGATGATGGACAGCTCATTCATGAAAGCAATATTTATGTCACGCTGGCTGTTCTCAATAACTTTAGCAGCCTCAGCGACTTTTATGGATTCTGCTCTATGTACGCCTGCCTCAACGACAAGCTCGTAAACCTTAGCGATAACGTCCAGAGACTCAGCGTCCATACCCGAAACGATCTTTTTGATAGTTTCCAGTCTGTGAACCTTATCACCGGGGTTGATTCTCTCGGGAGAGTAACCTATCTTGAAATCAACGCCGCATTTCAGACCGGACTCACGCTCAAGTATCGGAATGCACACGTCCTCGGTAACGCCGGGGTAAACAGTGGACTCAAATACAACAACCGAACCCTTTGTGAGGTTACGACCGAGTATCTCGCTTGCGCCCTCAACGGGAGTAAGATCAGGAGTATGGTCGTCATTCACAGGAGTAGGGACAGCTACGATATGGAACTTAGCTTCGCGCAGTTTGGTCTCATCTGCTGTAAAATAAACGGTAGTTGCCTTTATAGCATCGTTACCGACCTCGTTTGTGGGGTCGATACCATTCTTGTAAAGGTCTATCTTCGCAGCATTAAGATCGTAGCCGATAACGTCTATCTTCCTTGCAAAAGCGACAGCGATAGGCATTCCTACATAGCCAAGACCTACGAGGGAGAGCTTTTCTTCTTTGTTAATGAGCTTTTCATAGAGATTCATAATTTTCTATACTCCTTACTGTTTCTTATTTATTCTAGTAAATACTCCACTTAAATAACCTGAACCATAAGATAAATGTAAAAGCAAAAATAAAAAAGGCATTTTTGCTATTTCTGCCATTTTTTTAGTTTTTTTGATTGCAGCTATAACACCGGAAGACAAATGTATTATAATTACACCAGCTTCTTGCACCCAAAACCATTTTTTTACAAACCCCATTATGGTTGAAAAGATAAGATATATTACAAAAGCAAAAGGAATCAGATGTCTTAATCTTAATGCAGAATTCTGATTCTTTAATAATACCATATTCCACTTTCCATTACCAAAAGCCTGTTTAACCATTTTTTTTGTTGAATTTCTGGAATAATAGACACTTTTAATTTTGGGATTAAAATAAAATTTTCCACCAACAGCCCGAATTCTTGAATGTAGTTCTATATCTTGATTCCTAACATATTCCTCATTAAAGTACCCAACTTTATCGAATATTTCTTTTTTGTATAAACCATATACAGCTGTATCAGCATAGGAAGCGCTATTTGATACTCTAAACGAAGAATTACCCACACCAAAAGAGGATGATAGTACTTTTGAAATAATATCATCTTCGCTGTTTAATGATTTTGTTGTTAGTTTTCCACCAACACAAATTGCATCTGGAACTGATAATATTGTTTCAACATTTTTTTCTAGAAAATCATTTGCTGCTTCAGCGTGAGCATCAATTCGAACAACATACTCACCCTTTGACGCTTTAATTCCAATATTCCAACCTGAAGATAATATATGTTTAGGATTACTTAGTAATCTAATTCTAAAGCAGTCTGTATTATATTCTTCAATCAGCTTATTTACAATACTAAGTGTGCTATCAGTTGATTCTCCATCTATAACGATAATTTCATACTTATCTTTGGGATATGATTGATTAATCAAAGATAACATCGCATTTTCTATGTAATCTTCCTCATTCCTAGTAACCAATAATGCAGATACAAAAGGTAAATTATTCATTCTTTTCATCCCAATTTCCTATTATTTTCTAAAATCTTGATTGCCTTATTCTGTAATTCATCATATTGTTCTCTATTTATTCTACCCTCATTTAACAAAGCATCTCCATAATCAAACGCCGTAGCCATATCTCCATCAGTGATTCCTTCACTTTTAAATACTTTCATTACAGTATCAAGAACGATTTTTACATCACCTTTAAAAGTGATACCTTCATCTATGTACTTGACATCATAAGCAAGTTTATCTTCCCATAAAATATCGTTTCTGCCATTAACCTGTGCTAATCCAGTAAGACCTTGTCTAACATCATGACGTCTTCTCTGTTCAGGAGTCATAAACACCATATCACGCACAAGCTGAGGTCTAGGTCCAACAACAGCCATATCCCCCTTAACAATATTGATAAGCTCCGGAAGTTCATCAAGACTTGTAGCTCTGAGCGCCTTGCCAAACTTCGTCAGTCTCACATCATCGGGCAGCAGATTGCCGTTTTCATCACGTTCATCAGTCATTGTTCTGAATTTGTAGAGCTTGAAGATCTTCTCATCCTTGCCGGGACGTTCCTGCGTAAACAGCACCGGTGAGCCAAGCTTTGTCTTTACAAGAAAGGCTGTTACTGCAAGTATCGGGCTGAACACGATAAGCGCCCCAGTACTCAAAAAGCAATCCAACGGGCGCTTAACAAACCTCTCGTAAACTCCATAAGGCTTGTGCTTAAGTTCCTTGCCGTAGTTCTTCAGTTCGTCAATTCGCTCAGCAATAAATGCAACTCCCGCAGTCATAGCAGCGAATGCTGAAATGCACCCGGCAACCTTGAAAAAGCCTTTCAAAAACTTGTTCATCAAAACAACTCCCGATTGTTTCTAAATAAATACATGAAGTTCTATTCGGCACCCTGCTTTCTGTTCGATTTCTGTATGAACTTCTGAACAAAAGCAAACATCTTGAAACCTAAAAAAGTGCCTAATCCATTACATATAACATCATCAAGTTCGCACAAACCAAGACACGCAAAATACTGAACGATCTCGATGACGATTGAAAATATCACACCAACTATCAAAGCAAAGCGTAAGTCTTTACACGTAAGCAGAAATCCAAACGGCATAAACAGCAGGACATTTTCTATCCAGTAGGTCGCGTACAGTTTCCAGTTCGGATTTCCGGCTAACATTTCCTGAAAACCCCAGAACGGTCGCATTTCAATCGTATGTACACCGGAACTGTGGCGTGTGAAGATCGTCATCCAAAGGATAAAGCCTATGCTGATGATGAATAATGCTATCCTAACGCGCTTTGCTGTCATTCAAAGCAGCTTCTTATTATCTGAATGATAATATCCTGCTCCTCCGCAGTCATCTTATTGTCGCTCGGCAGGCACAGACCTCTCTCGAAAATATCAGCACCAACATCGACCATTCCAGTCTCCTTGATGTAAGCGTTGCTTCTCGCTCTGCCGTTGCCGTTCGCCGTGATAAACGGATTGCTGCGGTAGATCGGCTGCATATGCATGGGCTTCCAGATCGGTCTGCCTTCTGCATTGTACTGCGCGATCTTTTCCAAAATCTCGGTGGGGCAGCTCTTGCCCTGCTCGTGTATGTAAAGTGCGTCCTGTTCGCCGCGAACCTGCTTGCACATCGCGTCTTGGTCGATCAGCAGGCAGCTCAGCCAGAAATTCGGAACGCTGTTCTTTTCGTCATAAGGATTCATGCTGACAGGCAGCCCCTTGAAACCTTCCTTGTAGCGCTCATATATCGCTTTCTTCTGAGCGATATGCTCGTCAAGATAGGGGATCTGACCACGCACGATTCCTGCAACAATGTTGCTTATGCGGTAGTTGTAGCCGATTTCCTCGTGCTGATACCACGCAGCGTCCTCACGGCTCTGAGTAGACCACTTGCGGACCTTGTCGGCATCTTCCTTGCTGTCGGTGAGGAACATTCCGCCCGATGAGCCTGTGATGATCTTGTTGCCGTTAAACGAAATACAGCCGTAGTCGCCAAAAGTGCCTGTTTGCTTTCCTTTATATGTAGCGCCAAGACTCTCGGCAGCGTCCTCGATAATGAGTGCGCCGTGCTTGTCGCAGATAGCTCTGATCTCGTCGATCTTTCCGGGAGTGCCGTAAAGGTGAGCGACGACCACCAGCTTAACATCGGGGTATATCTCAAACGCCTTTTCAAGAGCGACAGGATCCATGTTCCAGGTGTCACGCTCGGTGTCGATGAATACAGCCTCGCCGTCCTCGTAAGCGATCGGATTGACGGTTGCATCAAAAGTCATATCGGAACAGAATACCTTGTGACCCTGCAAAGTTCCGCAGTTGGGCTTAGGCATACCATACAGCTTTTCGCCTGCCAGCTTGACCGCCAGGTGCAGCGAAGCAGTTCCGCAGGACAGACCCACAGCGTACTTGCAGCCAACATACTCAGCAACCTGCTTTTCAATCTCGTTGATGTTCGCACCGACCGTGCTGACCCAGTTGGTTATTATCGCTTCATCGACCCACTTCTGCTCGTCACCGTGCATGGTGGGGGAGGAAAGCCAGATCTTCTTTTCAAAAGGTTTAAGTTCCATCGCATTTCTTCCTTTAAACATTTCGCAAAACGTGCAATCCTGCGAAAAAAAATAATTTCACTTCCAATCTTAATTATTATACTATTAAAAATGAACAATGTCAAGCGTTTGTCAGCATTTTACTACCCATATCCCTAAAATTGTACATTTTCTTAAAAATCGAAGATTTCATCAACAATTTTTAATGAAAATACTGATTCGATCAGAGCAATTATCAAGTGATTTTTCGCGCAGATACGTGTATTTTAAGCGCAAATACTTGTTAAAAATCAATATTGCTAGTAAGTCTATGCAAAACCGACTAAAGCCACTCTTCCATATAATGCCAGCGCTGTTTAGAATACTATATCAAGAAACAAGTTCAGCGGACGTTCCATTCATTGTGTGGAGCGTCCGCTGTGGTTATTTTTGACTTATTGATGTTATGCTGCTGATCTCACGATCGATCTCCGTATAGGCTTTGTCCCAGTCTTCCTGCGGGTCATTGACGATCATGTGTCGGACATTCAAACTGCGCAGTATCTCGAGCTCTCTGCGCTGACGTTCTTCAAGTGCCGATATATAGCCGTCAAATCCCGAAAGCTGCATAGCCTTTCCGTAAGCACCGTTGCAGTGATAGTCTATGACACTGTTCAGCCAAGCCGAGCCTCTTTCCGAGACGGCTTTTTCTATCGACTGCCTTATATCGCCCGAATAAAGATACACGACAAACGGCTCCAGCGGAGCAATTATTTTGCAAATTGAGCTTATATAGTCCGCCGAGGTTTTTGTGTCAAATCCGAAACGCATCATCGTTTCGCACATGGGGTTTTGGAGCAGAACGCAGTTGAAAACATACCGTTCATGCGGCTCGGCGGTGCGGACAAATTCGCTCCATTTATCGAGCATCACGGGGCTTTCCGTTTCCCAGGGGAGAAAATCATAGATCTTATACTGCAAAAGCCTGTCAAAAAGTTCACCGCTGAACTCGCCGAGAGGAACGATATATCCGTCTGCCCTTTGAACAGACTTTTGTTTGATAAGTGCCTGTTCTTCCGACGAAAAGCTGCTAAGGTCGGCACTTTTTATAAACGCATGAAATTCGTGATCGGCAGGGTGATCTCCGCAGCCCTCGTCATAAAAATGCGCTTTGATACTCTCAGCAATATGTTTTGCAGTCGTGCTTTTACCCGAACAAGGCAGCCCTTCAACTATTATAAGTCTGTTCAAATCAATGCACCTCCGATGATCTTTCGTCCGCATACGAATGCTGACAGTACGTTCACTCCGATCTTTTCATGATCTCGTCTCTTACTTTTTCAATATCGCTGCAAGTCAGCAGGGGGATAAGCGAATTGATCTCTTCGATGCTTTTATCCCACCACTTAAATCCAAGCAGCAGTTCGATCATTTCGTCATCAAAGCGCTTGCGTATCTCTCTCGCAGGATCTCCGGCAACGATAGTATAGGGCGGAACATCTCGTCCGACAACGCTGTTTGCGCCGATGATCGCACCGTCGCCAATATGTACCCCCGGCAGTATCACCGCATTCTGACCTATCCAGACATCATTACCTATCACAGTATCACCTTTCAGCGGCATATCGTCAGCTTCGGGCGGCTGCATATCCCAGCCCTCCAGAGTATAGAACGGGAAAGTTGACACGGCGTTCATCTGATGATTTGCGCCGTTCATTACAAACTCGACGCCTGCCGCTATCTGACAGAATTTGCCTATGATGAGCCTGTCACCGTTCCATTCGTAATGGTGCGTAACGTGGCTTTCAAAATCCGAGTCGGCAATGTAGGAAAAATCGCCGACTATTATATTAGGATTGCTGATCGTCGGTTTGATATAGATCTCTTTGTCGTACCCGCTGATAGGGTGAACTTTATTCGGGTCGGGTCTTATTCCGTTTTTCATAGCTTCTCCTTAAAGTGTTTTTTAACTGTCGCCCAAAAGCTGACCGTTCTCCTCCAGATACCGTTTGAGTATCATCAGCTCTTCCATGAGGATACAATGCTTGAAGCTGTTGTTCCGCACACGCTCCACGCACTCGCCGAAGTCTATCCAGAGAACGCTGTCGAGTTCCTCGGCTTGCAGGGTGAAGCCGTCCTCCTCCGTGTCTCTCCACAGAGCGTAGATCTTCGACACCTGACGGTCGTGGAACTCCTTGCCGAAGAACACATCGTCGGAGCAGATGTAGCGTATGCCGCAGTAGTGCAGTTCCTCAGCCGAAGCCGTCACGCCCAGCTCTTCCTGCAACTCCCGAAGCGCAGACGGAATGTAGTCCACCCCCGCCGGGATATGCCCCGCGCTGGAAATATCGTAGCACCCGGGGTAAGAAGGCTTATGCTCCGCACGCTTTTGCAGCAGCACCTGCACCTTCCCGTCCCTTTTTCTGAATATCCACACATGAGCCGTCCTGTGGCGAACGCCTTGCAGGTGCGCAGTCTCACGGTCAACGGTCTCGCCCGTAGGCTCGCCGTTTTCGTCAACAATATCAAGTATCTCAGCCATAATTGCTCCTTTGGTCGTGGTTATTTATATCCGTGTCTGCGGAATATGTTCGATATAACAATTATACCACAGGTTGGGGATAAGGTCAATCGTTGAGCGCTGACTGCGTGGCGATTTGCACATTTTCACGCAGTCCGAGTCATGCGTGGCGACAATATTTATCTAGGAGATGTAAACCGTCGTCATGAGAACCTAAAAATTTATTGCGATTCTGAACAATCTGTAAAGTTTGAGAAATAAGGTTGGAAAAACGCCGTTCTCAGCGCTTACCTTATGAGAGGTGTTTTTTATTTGACCGGATGCGTTGAGTTCGATATTTCTTGCGCTAAATATTTTGCGCCTTTTTGATGAAACCACTTAATAATTTGCCGATTTTTGTACAGTTTTATGGAAGCACCTTTTTCATTTGTTATGGCTCCGATCAGCTAAAGCATTTTTTATGACACCCAACAACATTACAGTCCGGTCACCGAAAACAAGAAAGGTAAGGTGTTTAAATATTGAGCAAAAAGCTAAAGAGAAAAGACATGATCATCAAAATAATCTGGGCGAGGATAAGGTACTATCAGATGATATCCGATATGCCCGACGCGGTGCTGGCGGAATACCTTGGCGTTACACCCAGGACTCTGCTCAACTATGACAAGGACGCAAGTAATCTCGGGCTCGGGCAGATCGCGCAGTATGTTTATCTTACCGGCAGAGAACTGTCCGATCTTTTCCCGGCGAAAGACGAAGACGCTGTTGATCAAAAATAAAATAGCCCGAGCTGTTAAACTCGGACTATTTAAAAACATATTACTGTCGGTCGCAGCAAAGCGGATATAAAAGCAGTTTGCCGCAGCGCTATATCCCTGTTCAATACGGTGAGCCGCTTTGCTGACTGCACAGCTGCCGGTATTGCTTTCCCCTGACAATGTTTGTGACAGATACCACTATCAGCATAAACACCACAGCAACTATCAGCGACACAGTTTCTCCTGTGGGTTCTGCACCATCTATGTAGTAATCTGACATATCATCGGGATCATAGTGTATCTTCACACTATCACCCTTTTCGTATTCGTGCTTTGTGAAAGGGGTCTCAAATGTCATACCCGGATCATCTTCGGAGGTCACATACGCTTTATAGTAAAATCCATGTCTGGTGTCGCTTTTTCTTTCTACATCGGTCACAACGCCCGAAATCACCGATGAGCATTTGTCCATTGAAGACTTAAGTCTGGAAATATCGAAACCGCAGTAGATCAGAGTCAAAACACCCACGACCATTGCTACCCTGGCAATTACAAGAGTCGTTTTAAGATTTTTTATTTTCCTATCCATTATCTTATTCCTTTCCGAGAGCTATGTCAGCAGGACTGCACTCTCTGGTTGATGTTGCAGAAAAAAATAAGACCGACTTTAAATGCTCTGTCTTATCACAGCTTTGGTCAATGTATTGATATGGTGTTGTTTAAAGATCAAAGGATCTCAGCAATTATCTTTTTAGAATTGCTGTCAATAAGGTAACTTTCATTAATATCTTTCTTAGCATACTTGAAAGGAGCATTTTCGGGTGCGTTAGTTGTTATATTTACAAGATACGCCTCAAAGAAATTCTCCCAACTGAAATATTCCGAGCATTCAATAAAGCTTGACGGATCATCAAGAATGATTTTCAGATCTTTGTCTTTTACCAATCCCGATTTAAGTATCAGCCATTCAAAAGATTCGGGAAGGCACAACCTGAATTTTGAATTTAATCCGAGCTTTAGTACTCTATCAATTTCAGCACCAAATGCCGCACCGTCTGCAATAACAAGCACTTTTTTATCTCCGTTTTCTTTAAGCCACTTGAATATTGCCGAATTTGATTCCGAAGAAAAACACTTAATGCCGCTGTCTTTGAAATAGTTATCGTAAAACTGAAAACCGGACTTGGAATCCTCTGTCAGCAAAGTATCATATGTCATTGAAGCAGGCGCAGCAGCATAATAAAAATGCTTTTTATTTGATTTGTAGATCCTTTTCAAGCTATGCTGTTTTCCGCTGGTTTTTATCTCATATATCTCGTCAACACTGTAAGGCAGTTCGTGCAGATTTTCGCGGGTGATAAGAACATAATAATTATCCGTAGCCTTGATAGAAACTGCAAATTCTTCGCTTTTCAGATAATCCGCACCCTCATCAATAAATACGATGCTGTTGGAAAACTGTCGGAGCTGATTTTTCCAATCGCTGTCCGTAAGAGCAACACAATTCTTATCACACGAAAGATTTACACCGCTTGCCTGCTGCAAACGTGTGTAGTCAGCGATCATTTCGTAAAGCGTTGTTTTGCCTGTGCCGCTGTCACCGCGAATTATAGTGATGTTTCTGTGAAGATCAAACTTAAAAACAGCATCTCTGTTTTTTACTTCGATATGATGTGTTCCTGTCATAACTACCTCACACAAATTCTCCGGCTTCGGCAACCAACTCAGCCATATTAGTTACGATCTTATTGGTATTGATGACCTTGATCTTAAATTGTCCATCTCCGAAATCCATAAGGTGGCGAAGATTGATAACTACTTTCTGATGCCGTTCCTCTTTCATTTTTGCGATCTTCAATATCCACTCCGCACAGTTATCACCGCAGGTCGAAGCGTTGAAGATCTTATTAGGATCATTTGCAATAAGCAGAAGCGTCTTTACTCCGCCCGAAAGCTTTTTAGGACTCATATTTCCAAAAACAGGACTAGAAATAGTTCTTTCATCAATGACATCGGACTTGTCGACCGCTTTTATCATTTCCTTTGAAAACGGATTTGTTATCCAGCTGTCTTTATATGTGTTGTTAAAGTAGACATTCGTATTGTAGATAGCATCGGGCATATCACCAAAATACACATTAAGCATAGTACGTCACCTTTGTTTTTCATTGAAGATACTACATCATTTTTATTATACTCCATTTTCGCCGAAAAATCAAGGGGAAAGAAAAAAGTTTGTATAGAACCAAAATGTATAAAAACAGCATTTTTTTAAACATTAACAGTTGAAAAACCATTCAGGACGTGGTATAATATAGATGACTCCTATATCACGTCCTTCAAATTTGAAAGGATGTGACTTTTATGTCAGACAAAAACAAAGTTAAAAAGAAAAAGCCCGGACAGCTGTCGTCGGGCAAGTACAGAAAGCAGGTGGTCGTCGGTCAGGACGAAAACGGAAAGAGGATAGTCAAGAGTTTCACCGCAAATACACTGTGGGAAGCCGAAAAGCTCGCAGCGGAGTACAAGGAGAAGTACGGTATCGGCTGTGAGGGCGGTGATATGTCGGTCTATTCCGCAGTCAAGGCTTTTATCGACTCCAGAAGAGATATAATCGCGCCTTCGACTTTGTACGGCTACGAGACCATTCTGAACAATCGGCTACAGGATATTATGATGAAAAAGATCTCCGAGCTGAAGATACTCGATGTTCAGGCGGCGGTCAATGCAGATCATCGCGACAAGCACAGCTCTCACAAGACGCTGAAATCCGCACTTAGTCTTATCAACAGCGCTCTGGTCGTTCAGGGGTTCGACTATCATCTTACAAGGAGAATAACCATACCTGCGCCGAAGGCAAAGAAGCCCGATCTCCCCACAGCCGCAGAAGTCATCAAAGCGATCAAAGGCACCGAGTTCGAGCTTCCGTGTATGCTTGCGATGTGGCTGTCGCTTAGAGTGTCGGAAGTCAGAGGGCTAAAGTACAGCGACATATCAAGGGACGGCTCGTACATAACCGTCTGCGGTTCAAGGGTATATCTCGGCGTTGAGAATGACGTTAAGCGTGACGTCAACAAGACCGCCGCAAGCAACAGGACGATAAAGCTGCCGAAGTATCTGTACGATATGATAATGGCTCAGCCCCACAGCAGCACTGAGGATTATATCGTCAACATGACCTACAATCAGGTGTCGCAGAATTTCAGAAGATACATGGCTCGTCAGGGCATCAAGATCACCTTTCATCAGCTGAGGCATCTTTTTGCGACTACCGCATCCGATCTCGGCGTGCTGGACGGGTATATCCAGAAGCTGGGCGGCTGGTCATCGGACAGCATTCTCAAAACGATCTACACCCACACCACCACCGATTCTGAGGAGAAGTACCAGAAGACCATTGACGATCACTTCATCAAGCTGCTTGAAGGCTGCGAACAGGAGTCCGAAAAGGACGATCAGGAGCCTTAAAAAAGGATCTCGTGTGATTTTGTGTGATTTCTCGTGTGATTCCGTGTGATTTTGGGGCGAAAAGCAGTGTTTTTTACAGAAATTAGATGTCGAAATTCGACGCTGAATTTCCAAGCAAAATGCCCGCAAACCGCGTAATAGCGTGCTTTTTACAAGAAAAATCCCAAGTTATCGAGCATTCAATAACTTGGGAAATCTTGGTAAATTGGCGGAGAAGGAGGGATTCAAATGAGCTTGGGAAGTACATATTTACGCAGGGACGGGCGTTGGGAGTCGAGGTTGTCACTTGGTGTAATTAACGGAAAACGTCAGTCAAAGTCTTTTTATTGAAGAACAAGAGAGTAAGCTGAGGGCAAGCTTATTTCGGCGTTGTTGGGTAATGCTTCTGTCTCTGAAACGGAAATGACCGTCAAGGAGCTTTGCACTGAATGGCTGTCGGTCAGCAGTCACAGGGTCAAGCTGTCAACCCTTGCTAATTATCGTATGAAAATAGAAAAACACATCATACCGCAGTTCGGTGATATGATGTGCTATGAGGTTACATCTAAAATGGCATACAGGTTTATGCAAAACAAGCTTGATGAGAAACTTTCATCCCGCTACATTGCAGATATTATGGTGCTGCTGAAAACTGTGTTCAAGTATGCACAGCGGGAGTACAACATTGCAAATCCGTTCGATACTATTATAATGCCAAAATGCACCAAGCCGGAGGTGCGTCTGCTGACTGACAATGAACAGAAGAAACTGCGAGCATATCTTAATGAGCATAATAATTCAATAAATCTCGGTATAACCCTCGCCCTTGCCATGGGGCTTCGTGTGGGTGAGGTGTGCGGTCTGACGTGGTCGGACATTGACTTCAAAAAACGTATTCTGACCGTCAATCGCACCGTTCAGCGTGTGTCGGTTCATGACGGTGACAGTAAAACTAAAGTTATCGTTTCGCCGCCTAAAAGCCAGACTTCTGCCCGTGAGATCCCGATCCCTGCGGGCGTTTTTTCTATACTCAATAAAATGCAGGGCGACGATGAGCATTACATCCTCAGCGGCAGCACTAAGCCCACCGAGCCGAGGACGATGCAGTATCACTTTGCCAGGATACTGAAAAACGTAGATTTGCCGTCAGTTAAGTTCCACTCCCTGCGGCACTGCATGGCTTCGGCAGCAATTGAAGCCGGGTTCGATGTTAAGACGCTTGCAGAGATACTCGGTCACGCCCGGATAGAACTGACGATGAATCTTTATGTGCATTCTAACATGGAGAGAAAACGTAGATGCATGAATAAGCTGAAATGGGCGGTTTAACGTCAGATGTCAGTCAGAAGCTGGTCGAATTGAGCTGCAATAGTCTGTGTTTTCGGTGGATTTCAAGGCTTTGTTGTAAAATTACTTATTTTGCGATAACCCGAGATAGCCGATTCTGTGCTATTCAGGGCTTTTTTGTTTTATATTTTTATTCGCACTGTCTTCAGTCGTATTTTCTTAATATAGACTATATATAGACCATTGTGGCACATTGCCGGCAAGCAGTATATATCGCCCACAAACATCTCCGAAATTCGTTATACTAAATAAGAAGTCTATATATCGTCTGGAGGCTTTTTATGAAAGTATACGAAGCAGTTGCCACGCGCATTCAAGAACTGTGCGAGCAAAAAAACATGACCGTGAACGGCTTAGCTAACATTTCGGGGCTGTCACCATCAACGGTCAAGAGCATTATTTATGGTGCGAGCAAGAATCCCGGGGTCGCTACGATCAAGATACTGTGCGACGGGCTGGAGATCTCGCTGGTGGAGTTTTTTGATGCTGATGTATTCAGAGAATTGGAACAGGAGATCGAATAACATTTTTATGTTAAAATATGAACATTGCCAATTCGCTCTCAACAGAAGTGTTGCTTGACATATTGCTCCTCTTTTTTTCAAGCATTTCTTCGGTTTCTTGCTCTGTTTTTACCGAGGTTCCTAAAACTAAAATCGATTTTTCCGTTCTGGGATAAAAAACGGGATTTTCGTCCTGATTTTTCGCTCTTTGAAGCAGCAAAACACCACTTCAGTCATATCTCGTACCCATCTCAAGTATAAAACCCACTGATCTTACCCTCGTCAAAACCCTCACAAACCATAAAACTAACCGGCTTATCACTAAAACCTTCTGTTATCTTTTCCTTTAAGACTCTAAAACTATTTTTTATGGTTTTCAATGCGAAAATCGGCTGTTTTATCCTGTTATGGGATAGGTATTTAATCATAAGCGGGATAAAATTCAGGATATTCTTTTAGCTTTATCGGACTAAAGTGTTTTTGAGTGTTGTTTTATCATAGTAAAGTGTATGTTGAACACCGATGCAAAGATATTAAGCTTGTTTTTGACAGAATTGATTATCTGATATAATAAACATAGAATAATCGAAAGGGTGATACTATGTTTATTCTCGTTTCAATGGGCAATTATATTTCGACGGACGATGTGCGTTTTGTTTTTGCATACAACGGCAGCACTATCTCCAAAACAACTTTCCAATCGGCTCATGAGGAAAACAGGCTTGTTAATTTGACGAGAGGCAAGGCGGTCAGAAGCCTGATAGTGTTGAATGACAACACGGTTGTGGCAACTCCTGTCAAGGCTTCAACAGTCATCAAAAAGCTGAATGGAAACGATACAAGCGAAAAAGAGTCCGAGCCTCAGAAGGTCTATTACTATTTATCTGATGAGGAAGACTCCGACTGATCGTCAGGTAATTTGCTGATGAGCATTTTCTTGCATTGTTCAACATTCGTCTTGCTTAAAGTATTCTTCTTTTGCACGAGAAAATAAATCAATCTAAGGGTATAATAAGGTATGCCATCATTTTCGATGCGAATGACCTTGTTGGACATAAATGCTGCTTCTTTGAGTTTAGCACGCTCCTGCCTGCTTAATTTCAGGGCGTTGCTGATCTTTTTAACTGCGTCCTGCGTAACGTTTTTCTCGCCTCTGAGCATATTACTGAGATGCGGATAAGACATTTTGCTTTGCTCTGCTAACTCTTCGGTACTCATGTTCCTATCTATCATGAAATGCATGAGCAACATTCCGAAAACCGTGTAATTTTTCATATAATAACCTCCTAATTTAATTAGTGCGGGTGATTAAGCTCACCCGCTAAGCTCATGTCTTACATGGTTCTTATGCCCCGATCTGGATACTGATCAGCCGCACAAGCTTCTTCATAGTCGCTTCATCGACCCTGCTTATATAATATCTCAGGTCACTCCTCAAAATGGTGGTTATGTTCTCGGCGTGGGCGATGCTTTGTTGGCGCAGCATAAAGCAGTTTTTCTCCAGCAGCAGATGAGTCGGCAGGCGCTTGCCGTGCTTGTCCGAGCTTATAGGAACGACGGTGACGGTGCTGCTGTGATGATTGTTAGCAAGATCATTCTGCACAACTATGACGGGTCTGCGCTTGTGGACCAATATGTGTCCCATGCTGTCAACGGTATTCATATCGGCAACATAAATATCCCCTCTCGACGGCAGTATGTCCTCAGTAAAAATGTGTTTCATATTTTTCTTCCTTTCACAAAAAAATAAGAACCATGTATCGGACTCCAGTTGTCGATAAATGGTTCTATTATAATTATATCAGAAAATTCGATTTGATAAAAAACGACGCAGTTCAGTTATTTTTGGACTTAAAATATTCAGATACTATTTTTGTTTTTCGTTGACAAACAGCGCAATTTGCGGTATAATAATAGTAAGGAAATTGCTAATAAAAGAGGAGAATATCTTATCATAATACTTTGGCAATTCACCGTCTACCGTTCGGTAAAACGGGAAATATGAAAGCAGCGAAACGCAGGGAGGGTTTGCAACAATAATATAAATGCTGCCTCAAGCAGAAGGATTCAACTAACTGAATTATGAGAAATGAGGTATCATTATGACAAACACTGAATTTACAATTGAAGTAGACAGCACACTTCTGAAGTTGGCAACTGATATATTTGCTCAAAAAGGATTTTCGTTCATAGAAGCATTAGAGCTTTTCCTGGATGAAACAATTTGTTGCGGTGACGTTCCTTTGGATTATGATGTTTGTAAGTCTGAACCACAGGGGAATGAGCCTACAGTCCCATCATATTGTCATGATCTTGATGAGTATTCTTCCCCCTGTGAAGATCTTGCCGATTTCGATTTTGATGATATTGAAACCGACGAGTCTGAGACCATAACAATCAGGATAACCTTTGACAAGAACAAATACGTTTGGCGGTCACGGTCTGAAATGCTGCCCGAGCTGATGTTTGAAAGCGGTTCTCTGGATGCACTTATCGAGAGATGCAGGCTGACTCTTCCGAAAGTATTGTCATCGAAAGATCATATTTCTCACAAGGCGCAGGTCATGTTTTCGGTGGAGAAGCTGGACAGCCTGACAGATATTATCGGCAAGGATAATTCTCATTCCCGATCATTTGAGGGCTTTGAATGGGATGATTCGTTTGATGATGAGGAGTGGTGAAATAGTCACTCGCTATAAAAAACATATCTGATCACAATGATATAAGTGTAACTGAAACAGTCGCTTCGGCGGCTGTTTTTGTGTGGCATGATTAAAACTCGAAGGATGCTGTTATTATTCATGCAAAATCTGCCTGTCAGGTGATTTACAAGCTCTTTATTGCCTGAGTATCGATGCAATTGTGTAATCTATTCAACAGAGTTAACGTTGATCTTTGCGTTTAAAAAGTGGAATCTAATAACTTTTTTATGAAATCAAAGAATTAATCTTGACAATCAGCGTATAATAATGTATAATAGTAATCGAGGAGGTGCCGATATGTTAAGTCAGTTTTCTTTTAAGAATTATAAGTCATACAAGGACGAGACGGTTTTTGATCTTCAGGCTGTAAGCGGACAAGGGTTTCAGGATTCACTTCTCTCTGACGGGTACAAGTATAATTATCTGCCTGTTTCGGTCATTTACGGACCTAACGGCGGAGGAAAGTCAAATGCACTCGAAGCTCTCTCAACCTTAATTAGTACTGTTGTCAACCCAATACTTGCAATTAGAGGAACATTAAATTTAAAAATAACACCTCCAACACCATTTCTTTTTGATAATTCGTCAAAAGATCATCCTGTTGAGTTTGAGATTTTCTTCCAACCTAATAATGATTATGAATACAAGTATATTTTACATTTAAAACAAACAAAAATCATTAAGGAACAGTTGTATAGACGAAAGCTTGTTAATTACGGTAAATCTGCAACTCTTTTTGAAAGAGATGAGAATGGTATCACTCTAGGTTCAAGTATCAAAAATAAATCTATAAACAAAAACGTCAACGAGAATATGCCGTTTTTTTCGTACCTTGCAGCAACGTATAATATAGAAAGTATAAACGATGCTGCCAATTGGTTGATTTTATGCACAATAATCAATTATGCGTTGCCTCTTTCGGATCGACACACCATATGGAACAACGATGAAGAGTTCAAAAAGAATTTTGTAACGTTACTGAATGATACCGGTATAAATATTTCTGATATTATTGTTGAGGATAATGAAAGCGCTGGTTTGAAGGTATTTTTAGAGCATACTATTGATAACGAAAAATACCTTCTCTCACTAGGACAAGAATCTGACGGTACTAAAAAGTTGTTTAGTATTCTTCCTTTCGTTATTAACGCTCTTAATGAGGGTCGCTTACTGATCGTTGATGAACTCGATGCCAAGCTGCATCCAAAGCTGCTAAAGTATATCATCATGCTCTTCAAAGACCCGAAAATCAATAGAAAGAAAGCACAGCTATTGTTTACCTCACATGATGTATCGACAATGAAGAGCAGTGTTTTCAGAACTGATGAGATATGGTTCGCTTACAGGAAAGAGGACGAGTCGAGCGACCTTTATTCTCTCTACGAACTTCGTGATGAAAGCGGAAACCACATCGGTCAGCATACAGCTTTTGACAAGCAGTATCTTGAAGGTCGTTATGGTGCAGATCCTTATTTGCAGCATATGACAGATTGGAGCTGAGCCATGTCAAAGAAACCTGAGAAAAAGAGTGACCGCAATAAAGCATGGAAGCGTCCCCGACGTGACAGATCAAGACTTATCAATCCGGAATATCATCTTATAGTTGCAGAGGGCGAGAAGACAGAACCTCAGTATTTTGAAGGGCTGAAAAACGAGATAAACAATAAATATCCGGGAAGAATAGATATTCACATTGAAGGCATCGGTCAGGGTTCAAATACTAAGGCACTGGTTGAAAAAGCTAAGGATATCCAATCAAGATACGACAATTGCTTTCAACATATATGGGTAGTTTTTGATAAGGACGATTTCCCTGCTGAACATTTTAATGAAGCTGTTACCCGATGCAATGAATTGTCAAATGGAGAAATTACCTATCATGCACTTTGGTCTAACCAATGCATCGAATTGTGGTTTTTACTGCACTTTTCATATTTTGATTCAGATCTGCACAGAGAAGAATACTTTCCGAAGTTAACACAGCGGCTCGGAAGTGAATATAAGAAAAATCGTGATGATATTTATTCTGTTTTAAGAGACCATCTCGAAGACGCTATTCAAAACAGCAAGCGGCTGATGGACTTTCACAAAGGTGAAGCACCTGCCAACTGCACTCCTGCGACGGCTGTTTATGAGATATTTGAAAAGCTGTGGGTTTATTTAAAATAGTGAGCGTTTGATTTTAGAAAATAATGTGCAAAGAAAAGGAACCGGGTTTTTCGGTTCCTTTTTATGGCTCTGAAACATCATACAATTGTGTCTGAACTAAACTTTTTTCACCCTTTTTTCAGGAGATAATAGCTATTTATGAATCCGATAATTGTATTTGATCCTATATAATAATCTCTTCGTCAGTATCCGGTAAGATCTTTAAGCATTTTCTGTCTCAACTCATTTTTCTTTATTTTAATATCCTGTGGTCCGAACAAAGACGATATTATATCTTCTTTAGATTGCCCTGTAAGTTTAACTATCTCGTTGATTTTTTCCTCGCTATATAACTGTCGATTTCTAAGAAGTCTGTATGCTTCTGGCGCATGCCTTTCATAGCGTTGTTCTAAAGCAAGCAGAGATACATTTTTCTCCATTCCATCTTTGGGATGAAACAATACTTTGCACTCATTCGGCGATAGATTATCTAACAATACGCCAACATCCAGATCAGGATATAAAAAAGACAGACTCTCAATGTCGCTTTCATATGGATCTGCCCCGAGCTCAAATTCAAGCTTAAGACCATTACAGTTCTGACCGCTTGGAACAAGATTATATATACACATAGCTAAAGCAGGGAATCTACTTTTTGGAAAGAAATGATCTATTTCCGAAGTCCTTTTCTGTTTATCATCGATTTCAACGATATCAAGATATTCATCATCACAGTAAGGACATACAGTCACATCAAGTTCTTTTAGGAATTTGTATGCATTATAATCCTTATCAACAAACTTATCTGCTCCATTGCTGAAAAAACGCTGATACATATTTTTAAATTGAGAAAAATCTAGTTTTTCGGGGCATTCTCTGACCCATCTTTTTAATGTATCTACATCTGCCGTAAGGAATTCTTCAATTGTACCAACTCCCAACGATTTGATATTATTTATTATTTCACTTTTATCATAGCTTTTATTGATCCTTGCTTTCACGGCATCAGTATGAATTTTTATCAATTCAGGAGATACGTTTATTCGTCTCATGTTTTGTCCTCCGTTTGTTTCAAAAGTAATTCAAAACTACTTCTTATCAAATCATCGCCAATGATCGGAACAATGTCTTTAAATTGTTTCAATTCCGACTTATCTCTTTCAGTTAAATGATCCTTTTGAATTATTGTTTTAAGCCAATTTAATCTATCTTGCAAATACTGCCTTGAATACTCACCAATAGTGTAATTAAGAAAGAACCCATCAGCCAAAATGGTATGGATATTTGCTCCAAAGTATGCTTTTTCTGCTCCATTCCTGATAATGCATTTCCCCATCGAATCTAGGTCAAGTCTTGTGATCTGACTCGGAAGAACGTCAGATAATAGCAGTGGACTATGTGTGCTGATCAGTATTTGAATATCAGAATCCCCTGTTCTTTCTTTAAGCACCTTATCCAGTCTGTACATAAAGGTGCGGCATAATTCAGGATGCATATATGTTTCAGGCTCATCAAGAAGGTAAATGAGATTTGGATGATTGCCATATCCTCCAACAGATAATTTGACACAATATTCTTCGATTCCTCCCATAACCTTTGCAAATTGATATTCGCCTGAACTAATGCATGAAAATCTATATGGCAGTAGTTCTTTAGTAAAAATGCCAGTATCATCAGGTCGGTATTGTTCCATACATTCAAACAGAGTTTCAACAAGTTTTTTGTTCTTATCTGTATACATCTCTTCTATTGGAAGAGTGAACGTATCATTGGTAAAATACTTATCATCGAATTTGTTAAGTATATCACCAATGTCTTTTATATCCCCATATATCTGCCATAAAAGGGATTGAGGAACTCCGTCTCCACGTCTGTCTATCCACATTGAAAGCCATTCGATGCGTTTTAAAATACTTATTTCTTCGTAATCAGGCAAAACTGTGGGATCGATAGGATTTTTATCTCTTTTACCTGAGGTCTTTTTCTGTTCTTCAAATTGCTTTTCATAATAATAATCGATAAATTCCTGATATACATCTTGTGTTCCTGTTGAATCAAGATTTTCTTCAGGTATTTCAACAGGATACATTTGAATGTATGATATCCATTCTCTCAGATAAAGTGCAAAATCTGTCCATAGATCATGAACAAATTGATGCTTTATTGCCGGTCGTTTTGAATTCTTAGTAGCTTTACCTGTAACCTTATCTATTTCCTCTTGCCTGATGTTTTCTCTGAAAGTCCAGTAATCATGCTTTTTTAGATTATCATCTAAACGCTGTTTGATGGTATCAGCCCAATTGCTGCATTTAATAACGAGAGCTGCCTTTCTTTTCAAATTCTCTTTATCAAAACTATCAATGTATTCTTTTAAAAAGCGGCAACTATTCCATAAAGCTGTTCTATGATATTCCGCATTTATCCTCCGCATCCACTTATTGTCAGAATTATTATCTTCAAGTCTCATTTCTTCATATGGACAGAACGGAAAAGCATGACGTTCATATCCATTAAAGATATAAGTATTATCCTTTCCTAAATCGCTCTCCGACCTTATCGGTTCTATATCAGTCAATATATTCCCATTTGTTTTAAACCGATAGCAATGCATAGAATCAAGACTTCTGCTATATTTTTGAACATACTCTGGGAAAAGTGAAAGGTCATTATTTAAATTATCGCTATTATCAGATAAAGTCAATGACTTATCTATTTTAATACTATATAGCTCTGCAACAAATGCACCATCAGTTTCATAAAGCAAAAAATATGAATCATCAGCTTCGGAATCCTGTGTTCGTTCCTCTTCGGGCATTCCGATAAGCTGAAAAATATTTGTTTTTCCGGCACCGGTTTTACCAGCGATCATATGAACACTTGATAGTAAGGAGTCTTTGTAGATAAGATTCGCTTTTGATGTGGATTCTTTTTTTGAAATACTTAGTGCGTTTGGAAATGTTGATATTGGATCATATGCTATATCGTATGTATCAGTAAGTATTATTTCCTGATCAAAAATATTTCTAAATTTGTTTATGTAAATATAGATCAAACGCATTTCAGATTATCCTTTCTGACGATTGTATTTCATTCAATAAGCAATTTATTTGAAATAGCTTTCTAAATATTATATCATAATTCTTGTGCTTTCGCAACAGCTTTTGTGTTATTTTCTATTTGCGATCATACTGAGCTCATACTGCAATACCCGCCGAGTCAAATGACTTGACGGGTATTTTCTTTCATCATAGCTGACTTGATGTAAATCTATTTCAGCATTTCCGTTCTTTTAAATAACTCATATTTCAAAACTGTATTTCTTTTCATACCCGCAGTATTATTTAACACATATTCCAATGTTTCTTCAGTACAAATAAGCACCACTTTTCTTCTCGCCCTTGTTACAGCCGTGTATAGAAGCGCACGGGTAGCGACTTTGCCTTTTTGCAAGGATACTATCACAGTATCCCATTCAGAGCCCTGACTTTTGTGCACACTTATCGCATATCCAAGCTCAAGATTATTAATATCAGCGCTTCTCAAAGATACATTTTTTCCATCAATATCTACGTCTATTGAATAATTGTCGAGTCTTACTATCCTTCCGACATCACCGTTGCTATATCCGTTTTTATGACTTGTTGCAGTAAAAACAACTTTATCATACAGCTTGAATGTTTTCCCCTTGATAGTCACGGGTGGGTTTGAATTTAATGCTGATTGCAGATATCCGTTTATTTCGTTTATCCCTCCGGAATAAGAATACATAGGAGAGATCACCTGATGATCCTCATTATTATACTGACATTTAATTGCCTCATTAGCAGCAGCTTGTGTAAGACATGAAGAATATACGCTCCTGATTTCAAAATCGGGAGTATTGATCAGATTTGTATTTCCGTTCAGTATTCTCTCAGCATTTGTGATTATTCCCGAAAGACAGGATGCTCTGTAAGTCTGCATAAGCCAAACAGTTCTGATAGTTTTAGTCCAGCTTGAAAATGTTATGATATCATTGAAGAAAGCACCATATCCTATCGGCGGTATCTGATTGATATCACCGATGAAAATGACCTTGCATTCATCTGCGATAGCTTCTGTCATAGAGCAAGCCATCTCATCATTTATCATACTGGTTTCATCAATTATTATCAGATCTGCATTGATCGGATTATTACGCCCTCTGGTAAATCCTATCTCTTTTCCGTCGTCGGACATATAATCTATCTCAAGCAGAGTATGAAGTGTGTCAGCAGGACGACCCGTGATAATGCTCATTCTGTTTTTAGCCTTGTTTGTTGGTGCAGCGAGTCTGATCCTTGTATGACCGCCGCAAACCGTTTTAAAGCACTCGATCAGACCTTGTATGATGGTACTCTTTCCAGTACCGGGACCGCCGGTAATAATTGAAGGCTTTGAATCGCTCAGAAGCTGTAATGCTTCTCTTTGTTCGGCAGAAAAACGTATTCCCATTTGTCTTTCAGTCTGGTCGATCACACTATCAGTTATCGAATACGTCTTTTTATTAGATGTTAGTCTGATGATCTCATCAGCAAGATTTCGTTCTACTCTTAATAGCTCTCTTATAATAAGGTAATTCCCAGTTTCACTTATTAAAACATCCGGCGTATCTTTAAGCTGCTCCTCTATCAGAGCATAGTCAAAAACATCACCAAGTTTACTGAATTCCTCCAACTGTTCGTTAATGAGTTCTTCTACACCTATAATGGTATCTCCTTTACTGTCGATACGCCTCTGGATCGTTCTTGACAGATATGCTTTTACCCGCTTGTCATACGATCTTGAAAAACCGTTGTTAAAAGCCACGATATCGCACTGTTCCAGATCAAGCCCAATATACTTACCTATTAGATATGGGCTATTGAAGAGTTTCTCAATACCATCATAACCATATTCTTTATACAGATTATCTGCAATAGTGTAGTCTTCCAAATAAGCAGAGATTATAGTATCAATATCCGGCTTTCTGATTATTTCCATAAGCTTTTTTCTGATAAGTTTGGCAGGCTTCCTTCCTACGCCTATGCTTACAAGCTTATCTACAGCATCTTTTTCTTTAATTTCATTAAAAAGGTCAAATCCTGAGCTGCAGATCTTTTCAATAGACTTCTTGCCCACTCCCGTTATTCCAGCAAGAAAGTCTCTTATGAATACTTTTTTGGGAATATAAAAGCTTGTGCTATGTACATCAAAATACCAGCCGTCGCTATCGTCTTTCCACTCACCGTCGAATGCAAGAGGAAGGTCTGTATCTATGTATGGTATATACCCCTTCACTGTTGCACATCTGTCTTCTACATAAGGTTTTATTCCCTTTATGCTTTCAGCTTCTGTCCTCATTTCACAATATCCCGTCTTAGGATTTTTGAAAATCAGCCTTCTTATTCTGCACTTGTATATCATTTAAATCCCTCCCATTCAATACCCATTCATCCAAACATCAAGATCATCAGGATCGTTATCCTCATGATAATGATAATACTCATCAGGCGGCAGACCGCGCTTTTTGTGCGGCTGAGATCCGTGATAATAGCCGTCATCATCATAATACGGCTCATCTGCTTCCTCGTGTTCGGCTCTCCACATCTCTTCAAGTATCTCATTGCGGCAGAGTTCTTCGTATTCCTCGTCTGAGATTGGACGGGAACTCGGATTATTAGTTGAATCCATAATTAAATCGCTCCTTATATATATTAGAGTTATTATCCTCTATTAGTATTATATCAGAAAATTCATATAAACCGAAAAAAATTCGCCGCATTATTGAACTTAAAATGATGATTTTTTATAAAACGATTGACCCCTCCAAAACATACCTCAGCAGTGTCGAACGCTCGGCTGTATTGGAACAAGCCTTTTCAATAGTTCCTTTGAGCGCAACAATGATGACTTTATTCTTTGCTCTTGTCACGGCAGTATAAAGCAGGTCTCTGGTCAGGTGATCGGAATTGGTCAATGCAATAATAACCGTATCAAATTCAGACCCTTGACTCTTGTGAATGGTTATCGCATACGCTTTATCTATTTCAGTCGGCTCGGTAACTGTAACGATCTTTCCGTTAGTCTTTTTTACCTGAAGACTGCTTTTATTAGCCTTCAATACATGACCAATCTCTCCGTTATAAAACTCTGAACTGTAATTGTTTTTGAGTAAGATCACTCTTTCACCGGAGCCGTATCTGACCTTGCCAAATCTCACTGTTGTTTTGAGCTTCTTTAACGCAGTGATCTTTCTGTTCAGATCAGCAGTATCCTTGTTGGTAAAAGTAAGTATCTGAGCATCGTTGTTATTTAAGTAATTCTTACTATATATTTCCTTGATAGTATCATTCATAGTAGATATATTCTTGCAGTTGTATATCTCAAATTTCTGTGATGTTTTTAATCCGGAGTCACCGTCAAGTATCTTTTCAGCGTTTTTATGGATAGCTTTATACGATGTTCTGACGCATTTTTTCAGCTCGGTAAAGGGCAGCCTTCCTGATTTACGAATATCAGATAAGAAGTTGCCCGATTCCACCGATTTGAGTTGATTCGGATCACCGATATATATTACCTTTGCTTTAGAAGGAAGCGCCTCAAAAAGTCTGTACATAAGCATCTCACTGACCATAGATACCTCATCAATAATAAGCAGATCACAAGTCATTATATCATAAGATCTTATCAGCGAATCAATAGTATTTGCCTTATAACCGGTCTCTTCATACACACGGGAAGCAGCACGCCCCGTCGGAGCACAGATGCATATGTTTTCATACGGAAAAAGAAGTCTGTTTACTTCAACAAGTCCTTTTATTACAGCAGTTTTACCTGTGCCGGGTTTGCCTGTGATTATATATCCCCTGTGCAGAACAGCATTAAGAGCTTGTGCCTGTTCAGGCTCTAAACGGTAATTGACAGTTCTTTGTACATCATCTAATATTTTGACATTCAAGGCAGTAATGTTCAGATAAGCATATCCCGAATGATATATTATCTGCTCAGCAAGCTTTTGAGTGATATCTTTAAAGGAATTGTGCATTATATATTCCTGACCGCCGGGGGCTACATATCTGCTGCAATCTACCTTTGCGGAACTTAAGAACTTAAAATGTTCTGCGTCGGTCAGCTCATTATTGTACTCTAAAAAGAATGATCTCTTAAAAGTATTATAGGTCAAAGCCGTACAGCCAAGCGCTCTGCACGTATCTCTTGCTATGTATAAATGACGAGCCTCAAGTCTTTTTTCATCATCCATAGGGATAAGATTCATATTAGCGATCTTGTCCTGTGTAGGGATAGAAATACCAATTTCCTCACCAACTGTAAATGGGTCTTTTTTGAGCTGTTCAAGCGGATCGTTGGAATATAGTTTAAGCAGCTTCCGAACGGCTTTAACAACATCTAAGTCAGGCTCTGTATTCGCACTGATGATGTATTCGGCACATAGTGCCGGCATTATTTTTTTGATCATCTCTTTACAAGGCTTAGCTGTTTCGGACTTGCTCAGACCGAGTATTTTGGCTGTCTCGTCAATAAAATCACTTTCCTGAAGCTTTGTAAAAAGTGTTTTGTCAAGTGAGAGCAGGTATTTAAATAGTTTTTCTTCCATTATAAAGTTAAATAAAAAGCTCTTTGTAGCTGCCTTATTTGCAGATGACAGATCATAGTTCTTGCATTCATAAATATTGAATCTGCCGGGAATAGCAGTTATATCCAAAGGCAGCCCCTTAAGGTCAAAAGCAAAACTGTTTGCCACCTTAAATGTTATATCGTTGATAAGATTGCCTGCATCGTAATACTGATAAGCACGGCATATGGTGTTAGCAGACTCCTTCACTGTGTTGTATACATACAGACCTTTAAAATCAGATGGTCTGTATACATAATTCCTGTCAAGAGTAATGCTGATCATCTGTTCATACAGTTCCTTTGCAGAAGTATTCTCATCCGACTCAGTATAAAGATTTAAAATTGCATTGCAGGTTTTATTGATATGTGATATCATCTCAAGAAGCGGTTTCTTAAAATAACTGTTGGGATTCTTACCCCAATTATCGGGATTCGGCAGTCCGGTATCAGCAATGATGGTTTTTACAGCTCTGTCAGGTTTTAATGAGTAATCACCTTTTTGAGACAGACGGCGCAGTATGCCACATACAATATAGAATTCACGTTCAGAGAGGTCAAACACTTCTTTAGGCAGGGGCTTGCTGAAATGTGTGATATCATCAAACAGGTAAGAGGAAAACTTAATATTAAATATGCCCTTTTTATATGACCAACAATTTATTATAGGTGATTCTGCAACATCATGAGTCTTTTTATCGTGTTTAGAACTTATTTCTATTGTAACGATGGACATAAGCTCTAGCTGCTTTTTAACATATGCTACAAAGGCTTTTTTATTGCCAAATCCCAATACAGACATGATCTCACTGATATTAAGCTCTGAACAGCCTTTTTCATCTGCACCTGAGAGCATTATAACAAGCAGCTTCGCAGATTTTGAGCTAAAACTGCTAAGTCTATCCTTGTCAGGCATTTTGATTTTTATTTCATTATAATTATTTGAGCTTTTTGAAATGCACTTCACTTCAAAACATGATACTCCCGCAACAATTGATACTGTTGCATCAGGATTACAGGCTTCTATATTGGTTTTAAGCTGATCTATATGCTCACGATGTGCTATTATTCTAAACAAGAGCTGTGCTGATGAGCTTGTCGGCAAAAAGAGTTCATTGCTAATCATAAAAATACCTCCTAAAAAAAGAATTGACCCTCCTTCTATTATTATAGCATATTTTTCGTAAAAATCAAAAAAATTCATCATAAAAGAAGAATACTTTCTATTCTTTTTTGATGGATCCAAAACGCCCCGCCATCGTTGCTGATGGCAGGGCTGTGTATACTCATATCTAAACAGATGTTTTTAGAATGTTTATCTTCATAACAAATAATTGTTCACCCTATTTTTAACAAAAACATCATTTAAAGGAAAAAACCTCTTATCAACAACAAATTCCTTTTTACTCTGAAGAGACAATTATGTTTGGAGAAAGCAATATCGAAACTAAGGGTACAAATAAAGAAATATACCAAACATAACTAACTTCTTTATAAAACATACACAGCTTTTTTATTATGAATAGTATTGCATTCTTATGATAAGATTTGTTGATAAAAACACTTTTCCCTTTCTTCTAAATAGGTAAAATCATCATAAAATGAGAATCAACCTAATAATAACAAACGTTTATTATTCCATTGAATAGGGTCTTTTATGTTTGGAGAAAAGAAAAATGAAACCATAAGTAAACATAAAGAAAGAATACCAAACATACGGAAGCACTTCTTTATAGAATACTTATGTAGTTTTATATTCTAAATAGAATTGTTTTTATTCTTTTGTTTTATTGAACAAATCATACTCCTAAATTCAGTTCAATTTTAAAAACCCGTAAACGACTTGATGTTCCAAGTCGTTTACTAGAGTTTTACATATTATCTTTTTGCCGCCACTGTTCAAAGCCTTTATTTACAAGGGATATTTCATCTGCTCCCCACATAAACGATGCCAAAATTTGATTTTAAAAGTATCTGAAAAAAAGTGCTGTGATAATTAATTGCTTTTGATAGAGCTTATCATTTAAAGTGAAAGTATAATTCTTAGCTATATAATTATTTACCAGGTATATCATTGTATCGTGTAAATAGATTAAACATCGATTAATCATAACTTGAGTCTTATTTTTTAAGATTTTTTAAGAGGGGTTGCATATCAGATAAAAATATGTTATAATATCGTTATAGAAATTCAACTGCATATTTATACAAAACTCGGATCGAAAATGATTTTTAAATTGAATAACATAGTATAATTAGGACAGTATAATGTCAAGGGGGGGAACGTAAATGAAACTTATGGAAATCTACGCTCATAATTTCAAAGGCTTTTCTGAGTTAGATATTGAATTGCAAGGAAAAAGCACCGTCTTTTTTGGTGTTAATGGCGTTGGTAAGTCATCTATTCTTGCATTGATCAATTACCTGTTTCGCCCATGGTGTAACAGACTTAATCCGTCTCAGGGAATGGCTTTTAGTTCTCTTAATGATGAGCAAGTTCATATTGGTCAAACAGAACTGCAAATAGCAATAAAAGTAACTGATAGTCAGAAAGATTATGCTTTAAACAGAAAACACAGAAAAACAATCCCCGGAAGGAGAGGAAGTTCAACAATTTTTCCAAATGAATATCTAAAGCTAACAAATGATATCCGCTCAAAAGTTGAAAAAAACGATAATTTGCCTATTTTTGTCAGTTATGGAACAAACCGCTCCGTTTTACAGATACCGCTGCGAATTAGGCAGAAACACGAATTTACTCATTTTACTGCATTGGAGAGAGCTGTTGATAATTCTATTGATTTCAAAACTTTTTTTGAATGGTTTCGCAATCAAGAGGACATAGAAAACGAGTATATTCGAGACAATGGAGATAACAGATATCGTGATAAATCGCTCGAATGTGTTCGTAGGGCTGTTGAAGCGATGCTCGATCAAGTATCTGATCTAAGAATAAAAAGAAATCCCGTAAGGATGGTAGTAAAAAAGAATAATGAAGAAATAATGGTGGATTATTTGTCAGATGGTGAAAAATGCACGCTTGCTTTATTTGGTGATCTGGCACGCAGACTGGCAATAGCAAACCCTTCTAAAATCAATCCTCTTGAAGGTGATGGCATTGTTTTGATTGATGAGATTGAACTTCATATGCATCCGACATGGCAGCGAAGCATTCTTTCGACCCTGAGGAAAACATTTCCAAACATTCAATTTATCATTACTACTCACTCACCTCAAGTTCTCGGAGAATTGAACGATGAATATCTTATTTTTCACATCCAGCAATTACAGCAAAAGGAACAGATCATAAAAAGCATAAAACGTATGGATGGATTTGACAGCAACTATATCTTAGAGAACTTCATGGACACTTCGTCTGTAAATTTAGATTTTCAGAATAAAATCAAAAATGCTTATAAGCTTATTGAAGCGAATGATTTTGACGAAGCAGAAAAAGCAATAAATGAAATCATTCAAATTACAGAGCTCAATCATTCCGAAGTCATACGTTTAGAAGGTGCTTTGAAACGAGGTAAATACCTGCATGAGAAATATAATAAAGACTGAAGTTCCTGATTATTGGATAAAGCTGAGAAAAAAGAAGCCGCCACTAACTTTTTCTGAACTTGAACCAGATTTCAAAAAAGAAAAACTACAACTAAAAGATAATATGCTCAAAAAAGAGCAATTTTATATTTGCTGTTATTGTTGTAAACGCATTGATGAAAAGAATTCACATATTGAACATTTCAGATCACGAGATCATTTTCCTAATTTAGATATGGAATATACAAATATGCTGATTTCTTGTACCGATAATACTTGTGGTATGAAAAAAGGTTCAAATGATTTTCCTGAAACGCTATCATATTCTGATTGGGCGCATAGATTTATTTATACTATTGATGGACGCATCGCTCCGTTTGAAGATGATCATGTTGCTCAAGAAGCAATTAATATTTTGAATTTAAATGAAAAATCATTAGTTAATATCAGGCGTGATGTTTACGATGAGTGTATAAGATATTCAAAATGGATGGGGAAAGAGTATGTCAAAGAAACATATATTGATCTGCAAGACGGGATGTTACCACGCTTTGCTCCTATGATCGAGTATTTTTACGATCTGGGTCATTTTGATAATGATGTAGTTATGCTTACATAGATTTAATTACGATAACCATGCGTTCCAATAAACGGATATTTGTAATAGTCTTATATTTTTCATGGTATTATCACAGCATAATAAGCCAAAATATGTAAATGCTATTGAGACATAATCAATTTTATTTATAGTTGTTGACAAACATCAGAAAATATGCTATAATTAATTATCATCAACAAAAATCCTATTTGTTTTACAGCATTCAAATCAGTTCCGCATAAAGGAACTTTGAATGTCATGTTGTTTGATTTCTGCTTTGCGGTGTGCTTAACACCGCTTTTTTTAATAGATAATAGTATAAGCCGATGTTCATTTCCGAGCATCGGCTTTTTCAATGTCCCGATATAGTTTTGTTCGGCAAAAGTGAAAGTGTATATATAATGGAAAAAATTTTTGTTTTTTAAAATCAAGAATGAGCTCGTTTTTTTTCGATTTGAATAAGTTTTCTTATATAATAATAGTAGAACGATTTAAGTTCAAATTTAATAGAAAGGCGGGATTTAATATGAATTCCCAAAAAATCAAAAAGCTGAACGAGAATAGCAAAAAAGCCAAAGAATTATTCGCACAGGTCAAGGCAGAGAACATGAAGAAGCCCTTTAGCCCGAACGATCACGAAGACTGGGAGCGCTGCTTCAAGCCGCTTATCGAGATCGAGTTGCTGCTGAACGATTCAGAAGAGATTCTGGACGATTTAGAGTCGGAAGATGTGACAGATTAAGGAGGTGAACACTATGAACGATCTTGAAAAGATGAATGTGTTTGACAGAGTGAATTACATCAATAAGACTATCGATAAGGTCGAAAAGGAGATCGCAGAGGAGCCCATGAGCAAAAAGGTTCGCACGAATTGGGAGCTTGTGATAAGAGAAAGAATCATGCTCGCTATGCTTGAGGTCATTTGCGAAATTATGGACGGCGATTATAAAAACGACGACGATTAATGAAAGGAATGATAACCCATGAAAAAGAAGATAAACAACAGAAGTCCCACCGAAATGATACCCAAGATCATTTGGGCGAAGGTCAGGTATTATCAGATGCTGGACGATATGCCCGACGAAGTGCTGGCGGAGTATCTGAACATCTGCACCAAAACGCTGAGAGCCTATGACAAGGGTGCGGCAAATCTTACTCTCGGGCAGATAGCTTCTTACATTGATCTGACGGATAGAAAGATGACGGATCTTATCAACGATGACGATATTTAATAACAAAGGGCAGGGCGAAGTATAAAACTGCTGCGTCCTGCCATTTAACAAGGAAGTGTTTTTCATGGCAAAAAGCAGCGGCAAAAAGAAAAAGCCCGGGCAGCTAAGCTCGGGCAACTTCAGAAAGCAGTTGGTCATAGGTTACGATGTCAACGGAAAGAGGATCGTCAAGTCGTTTACCGCCAGAACAGCTTGGGAGGCGGAAAAAATGGCGGCGGAATACAGGGCAAAGCACGGTGTAGGTGTTGCTCCTGATGAGTTGACTGTGTCGGCGGCACTGGAGAAGTACATAAATGCGCGGCGGGACATTATTGCGCCTTCGACTCTCAAGGGGTATAACGTGATACTAAATCATCGCTTGCAGTCGATTATGATGACAAAGATTTCCAAGCTGAAAATACTTGATGTTCAGGCGGCGGTCAACAAGGATCATGCTGAAAAGGGCAGTTCAAGAAAAACGCTTAGGTCGGCGGTCAGTCTGGTGAACAGTGCGCTTGTGGCGCAGGGGTTTGACTATAATCTGCTCAAGAGGATAACTCTGCCGGGCGAGAGGGCTACCAAGCCCGAGCTGCCTTCAGCAGAGACAGTCATCGAAGCGATAAAGGGTACTGAATACGAGCTGCCGTGCCTGCTGGCGATGTGGCTGTCCATGCGTGTGTCCGAGGTCAGAGGACTCAAATATTCCGATATCTCCAGGGATCACAGGCACATCACGGTCTGCCGAACCCGTGTTTATCTGGGCAAGGGCAGGGATAAGGCAAAGGGCAGGACTAAAAACACCGGAAGCAACAGGTCTGTATGGTTGCCCGAATTTCTTTACAACAAAATAATGGAACAGCCCCACAGCAGCGATGATGAGTTTATCATCAACAAGACCTATAACCAAGTTGCACAGAATTTCCACAGATACATGGAGCGCAGAGGGATAAAGATCACGTTTCACCAGTTGCGTCATCTGTTTGCAACAACTGCAAACGATCTGGGAGTTTCGGACGATTACATACAGAAAATGGGTGGTTGGTCGTCCAACAGCATTTTGAAGAGCATTTACACTCACACTACAGCTGCGATGGAGGATAGGTATCAGAGGGTTATTGATGATTATTATATGGGTGTGATCAATGATTGTAATAATAAAAACAACATGGATGACTGACTGATATTTTGCGGTCAATATCCGAAAAATCTTGCATATAAAAACGTCTCATTTTCGGGTGAGACGTTTTTTAATAATAGTATTCATAGTTTTTTACTGTATAGATCTTATTCAGTCGCTTTAGCAAGCTGTTTTACAAGCTCATCTATATTACTATATGGATAATACCCAGAAATAATATCCTTCATTTCATATCCTTTTTCATCATATAAAGAACGTAGGCTTTCTGCATTTTTTATTGCTTTTTCAACATTTTGATATCCAAGAATGATCTTTGCAATAAGCCCCTGGTCATCTTTGTGCTTTTCATAGCTGTCAGTCAGTAAATCAAGATGTTGTTCTATTTTTTTAGCAATGGGTTTCTTTCTCAGCGGATCGCCATCAAGCTCTTCTATGTGCATCAAGAGCCATACCTCAAAAAGTAAGCTGGATACCAAAAGGTGATACTCGGATTCTGAGTTTTTAGCCTGTTCTATTACTTCTACTATATTATCTGGTGCGTCACCATCAAAAACAAGATATTTGTCATAATCATAGAAGGCTTTACTATTATGATCATCTTTGAGGAATTCTTCTGCATAGTTTAAAACAGCCTGTGCATTTGATTTAACATTTCCATCTGAATTACTATATTGTCATATTTATTTTTATTCGCTTTTTAAAAAAGTCGAAATAATTCATTTCTGTATGACCCTCGCAGAAAATGAGAATCTTACCTATATGCAGTTCTATTGTGTCGCTTGTTCGAGGGCTCAGCATCATCCTAGGCATTAGGCTCATCTCCTTGCTGCAACTCGTCAAAGCTCCTGAATATCGGGATAGCACCGTACTTTCCTTGAATATATTCTTTGTAGAACGATGAATCTTCCCTTACCTTAAGGTCTGCTAAAGTGTAGATTTTTGACTCCCCACGTTCGTTTTTATCGACAAATACTATTTCATCTCGTCTGAATTGTTCTTTGTTCAGCAAAGAAATATCGTGAGTGGAGAATATCAACTGAGATTTTGTGTTTTCAGACGACTGAAACATATTTATTATTAGTTTAGTCAACAAGGGATGTAACCGTGCTGACAATTCGTCAATGATCAAAACACCGCCTTTTTCCTGTATTTCAATTATTCTCTGAATAAACATAAAGAATCTTAGTGTTCCGGAAGACTCCTGATTCAGATCAAATGATATTTCGCCAATGGCATTTCCTTTTTCGTCAAACTTTTTGTGGATAGTTTTTATTTCAATGATCTTCTTGGAATTCAATGGATTTCCATTTGAAACAAGCTGCTCTTTTACTTCAATTCGTTCTATTCCAACATCTATCATTTTGAGATATTCTTCAACTCTGTTTTTATAATTCTGGTCAACGAATAGTCTGCTGTTTATTGATGCTTGACTTAAAGTGGTTTTGACCGATGTTTCCATAATCAGTTCAAAATAAACAGTAAGATCGCCAAAAATAAACTCTCTAAATCCTTCAACAAGCAAATCTCTTTCTTTGCTTCCAAGAAAATAATCCAATGCTGAAATAAACAGCCTTCCTGACGGAATACGGTCAATTTTATTCAAGATATTCTTATATTTTGTGCCAATAGACAGAATATCTTTTTCTCTGTCATAAATCTGATCATCGTTAATATAATACCATTCATTTATCACATCATAATCTGAATAGCCATCTGCGTAATCATCATCTGATATATTATTGTGCTTTAACTCAAATCCGTATTGATATCTATTACCTTTATAATTAAACACTATCTCAAACTCTGTATTGTCTTCTGAATCAGACAACAAAAACGGAGTGATGTTCTTATATGGACTATTGGATTTATTTGAGTTACTGAATAATTGATTGGATAAAACGATTTGAAAAGCATGTATTGCTGCGATCAGATTGGATTTTCCGGCAGCATTTGCTCCATAAATTGCAATAGTTTTTAAATGTCCATATTTTGCATCCGAATTAGTTTTTTCAGATAAAATAATATGATCCTTATGCTGTTTATACGAAAGAGCCCTGAAATCAAGAACTGATTCGTCCTTAAATGACATGAAATTCTTTACTCTAAATAACTCTATCATATTAGCACCTCCAATTATATTATACAGTATTTCCTTTGTTATGTCAATAATATTCTCGAAAAAAACGAGAATATTCATCTAAAATGCGCTAAGTATTCTGAAAATTGTTATTTTTCTCTGATTTTTCGGATTCGCTTAGTACCGTAGTGTTTGAAATACGGCTTCACAAACAGTTCTTTTGCAGAGAACATAATGATCTGAATCAGTTCGGCATTTCTGAAAAACCACTTTCACCGTTTATGGTAATCTAAATGTTCACAGGATCATGCATCATTTTATTGATTCGCAAATATAGATTCATGACTAATTAGAAGGATAAACAGAATAGCAATTCAGATCGGTGCCGTACTTTGTTATTGTTTTTCATCCGAAACCGGTTGCAAAAACGCCCGAAATATGCTATAATAAAAGTACCCTACTACGTCCTGTATAACTTGAAAGGACGTGCATTTTATGGCAAGTATAAAAGGTAATAAGAAAAAGCCCGGGCAGCTCAGCTCTGGCAAATTCAGAAAGCAGGTGGTCGTCGGCTACGATGAAAACGGGAAACGAATAGTCAAGTCATTTATAGCCAAGACCGAATGGGAAGCTGCAAAAATGGCAGCCGATTACAAGGCGAGACACGGTATAGGCGCAGACCCCGATGAGTTGACGGTTTCAGCGGCATTAGAGAAGTACATCAATGCCCGCAGGGACATCATCGCCCCGTCAACGCTCAACGGCTACAACATTATCCTGAAAAACAGACTCCAGGATATCATGATGAAAAAGATCTCCGAGCTGAAGATACTCGATGTTCAGGCGGCAGTCAACGCCGATTACAGAGATAAAGGTAGCTCACGTAAGACCCTCAAATCTGCACTTAGCCTTGTCAACAGCGCACTTGCGGCTCAGGGGTATGAGTATAATCTTGTCAAGAGAATCACGATTCCCGCACCCAAAGCCAAAAAGTCCGAGCTGCCGCCTGCGGAAGATGTTATCAATGCGATAAAGGGGACGGAGTTTGAACTGCCGTGCCTGCTTGCGATGTGGCTGTCGCTTCGGGTCAGTGAGGTCAGGGGCTTGCAGTATCGGGACATTTCTAAGGACGGAACGCACATCACAGTTTGCCGCACCCGTGTTTATCTCGGTTTGGAGAGTGACGAAAAGAGGGACTTCACCAAAAACGAAGGCAGTAACAGAACTGTCAGTCTGCCGAAGTACCTTTACGATATGATAATGGCTCAGCCGCACGCAAGCGATGATGACTACATTGTGAACATGAGCTACAATCAGGTATCGCAGAATTTCCGCAGGTACATGGAGAAAAATGGTATTAAGATAACCTTTCATCAACTGCGGCATCTGTTTGCGACTACGCTGAAGAATCTGGGCGTTGACGACGACTATATCCAGAAAATGGGCGGCTGGGCTTCGAACAATATCCTCAAGACCGTTTACACGCATACCAACGCCTCGCTCGAACAGCGGTTTCAGAGAATGATAGATGACTACTATATGGGTCTGATAGGCGGTTGTAACAGTACAAAAAATCTCCCTGATGAGTCAGGTTAAAACTGCTGTGTGATTATTTCGAGGTGATTTGTGTGATTTCAGTCATTGAACAATCCCGAAAATGCTTGATTTCACGGGATTCTGGGAGCATTTTTTCGTGTGATTTTGTGTGATTTCTCGTGTGATTTCGTGTGATTTCGTGTGATTTTGTGACAAAACGTGTGACTGAAAGTGGAAATTCAGCGTCAAATATGGAATTTTAATGAACAAAATGACCCTCTATTTTCCACAGACAAAATGCCCGCAAACCGCATAATAGCGTGCTAAACAAAGAAAAATCCCGTGTGATCAAGCTTTTGACCACACGGGGATTTGGCGGAGAAGGAGGGATTCGAACCCTCGATGAGCTATTAACCCATACACGAGTTCCAGTCGTGCGCCATAAACCGGGCTAGGCGACTTCTCCATAATTATTACATCGTCTTTACGACGATATATATTATATCACATTAAAAAGCATTTGTCAAGCGCATTTCCAAAAAATATCCGATTCTATCGAACTTCTCTACATCGCCGAAAAACATCCTTATAAATTGTAAACTCTGCACAAAAAATGCGACTGCCACCTTAGCGCGAAAGATTTAAATTTATCAAATTCTCTTGATTGTTGTACAAAAATATGATATAATAATAACAGTCCGTAAATAAATCGCGGAATAATCACCCTTTTCAGGAGGTAATTATGGATCTTCAGAGTTATGTTCAGCAAATTCAGGCTTGGGCGAGCGTCTACTCGTTCGAGATCCTCCCCGACGGCACCTACAGCGACCTGCTCCTCGAAGCCGTAAACGACGCCTACCTCGCGGTGCTGACTATGCGCCCCGACGCGCCGAAATTCTACAAGGGCATCCCCTACAGAAAATACTTCTGCGACGTTAATTTTGAAGCCTTCTGCCACAAATGCGCCGTCGGCAAAGAGCCCCTCTACTCCTACGTCAACGCTCACGGCGCATGGATCAGCGGTCACTACCTGCCCATGCAGCCCGAAAAGGAAGGCCGCTACTACTGCCTCTACATCGTCAAGACCTCGCCCGTCCCCGATTCCGACATAATGTCCGAACGCTCCGCCGAGATCTCCAACGCCGTCCTGAACCTAAGCATCAAACTCCACAAGAAACAGGATTTCATCCGCTCGATCGCCGAGATCGTCGGCGACATCCGCAAGATTTGCAGCTCAAAACTCTGCTCCGTCGCCCTCGTGGATAACGCCACCAAGTCCGTTCGGTTCATCAACGAGCGGGGGCTCAATCAGGATTACCTCATGTCCCTCGCCGACAGCATGAAACGCACCCCCTACGAAATGACGCAGGCGTGGGAGAAACTCCTTGCAGGCAGCGACTGCCTTCTCGCCAACGACCTCTCCATCGTCAAGGAGCGCGACATCGTCTGGTACAACTCCCTCGTCGAAAAAGGCGTCAGCAGCATCGTCCTCTACGTCATAAAATTCAACGGCGAGACCGTCGGCTTCATCTGGGCGGCGAACTTCGACTCCGAAAAGATGATGACGATCAAAGAGACCCTCGAACTTTCGACGTTCTTCATGGGCGCCGTCATCGCGAACTACCAGCTGCTCGGCAGGCTCGAACTTCTCAGCAGCGTCGATATGCTCACCGAAGTCAGCAACCGCAACGCCATGAACAACCGCGTCGATGCCATCCTCAGGACCGATGACCGCCCCGCCGCTATGGGCGTTGTCTTCGCTGACCTCAACGGCCTGAAAACGGTCAACGACATCCAGGGTCACGACGCAGGCGACAAACTCCTGAAATGCGCCGCAGGTATCCTCAAAATAGCCTTCGGCGATTACGAGATATACCGCGCAGGCGGCGACGAGTTCGTAGTGTTCTGCCCCGATATTACCGAAGCGGAACTCGAATCCCGAACCGCCGAACTGAAAGCCCTCGCCGATGACACCCACGACGTCAGCTTCGCCGCAGGCGCAGTCCGCTTCGACGGCGACTACGACATCTGCAAAGCTATGCAGGCAGCCGACGCCAAAATGTACGAAGACAAAAAATCCTACTACCTCGCCCACCCCGACAAAAACTGGCATGCTCGCGAGTGACGGGGGGAGAGTGCGGGTCTCCCAAAATATAGACCCGTACTCACTCCCCCGAGATGATCTCGTAAAGAGAGTCGTAGGATAGGTTTTTGAAGTGGATGGTTTTCATGCCGACGACCTCAGCGGCGCGGACGTTTAGTTCGGTGTCGTCGATGAAGATGCAGTCGGCGGGGTCGAGGGAGTACCTTTCGCAGAGGATGCGGAAGATGGCGTAGTCGGGCTTGACGATGTGTTCAAAGCAGGAGAAGATACCGCCGTCCATATAGCGAATAAAGGAGAGTTCCTGTGGGGCAGTGTGCATCAGGTACTCGAAGTAGTTGGACAGGAAGAAGACCCTGTGACCGTCGGCTTTGAGCTTCTGTATGAGTGGGATGGCGTCCTTTCTCTGCTTCGGTATCTCACCGAGACGCGAGAATAGCAGACGTATCTCCTGCTCGCAGTCGGGAGCTTTTTCGATGAACTTTCGGAGCACTTCCTCGTCGCGCATCACGCCCCTGTCCAGTTCGAGCCAGTAGGGGTTGCCCCACATGGCGGCGATGACCTTCTCCGCGGTCTCCTCGCCGAGGATACGCTTTGCGAAGCCCTCAAAATCAAAGTCAACAAGCACCTTTCCTATATCAAAGATAACATTCATAAACTCTATCCTTTCTCACGGAGGTAAAATGGAAAAAACAAGAACACACTACATTTTCTCGGGGCGCGTCCAGGGCGTTGGATTCCGCTACCGAATGTACTACGCGGCCATGACCTACGGGGTCACGGGCTGGGTCAGAAATCTCTACGACGGCACAGTCGAAGCCGAACTCGAAGGCGACCCGCGTGACATCGCCAGCGTTCTTCGACAGGTTCAGGACAGCTACTTTGTCAGCATCGACGACATGAAGCCGACCCCCATGCCCGTCCTCGACAGCAGCAGCTTCGAGGTCAGGTAGCCCTTCTTTTGAGGATGAAGAAGGAACGTCCGTTCGCTTCTATCATGTACTCGATGTCGGGGTCGTCGCCGATGATGTCGTCCACCTCTTCGGTCACGAGCCTTGCCACGTACCAGTCTGGGGGCGGGTCATCCACCAGAATGTTCCTTGTTTGCAGCTGGTACTTCTTCTTTTCGGGAACCAGACCTTTCTCGACTATCATATCCGCCTGCCTGTCGGTGAGCAGGTAGTTGTCCCACTCAGCCCAGACGTAGTCGGGGGAGTCGAAGGCGTTCTTCGCGGCGGAGTTGTCCTCTTTCAGCTCCTTGGCTGTTACGTAGTACACCTTGTCGCACTTGTAGAGATAAGCGCAGGTGTTGGTCATTATCATCCTCTTGTCGGGGATGATGACGATGTTCTTCGTCCCCTCGAAGGTGTCGGCGGCCTCAGTGACGGTGACGGGGTAGGCGCTGAACATGAACAGCTTCCTGTTCTGCAAATTCGACCTGAAAGCCATCACAGCCACCACCGCCAGCAGCACGGGCAGGGAAGCCCTGCGAATAAGCGGCAGCTGACCGATGATCCCTTTCAGCAGTATCACCGCCGCAAGACACGCGAAGGGATACGCAGGCATCACGTACCTGAGCGAGGTCTTTAAGGTGTAGGCGATGTCGCAGGAGAGGTTCGCGAAGATGATTATCCCCGCGACACCGAACATAATCATCACAGGACCGTAGTGGGAACTTCTGAGAAGGTTTCCCGCTTCGGTCATTTTTTCTCTGAGGGCTTTGGCTGCATTCTTCACCGCTGCCGAATCTCTGAACAGGAACAGTACAGGCGCCGCCACAGCGATGACGATCACCAGCACAGCCGTGATGTAAGCGCCCTTGTCGCTGCGCAGCATATACACCCTGAATCCCAGCGAGTACTTGGTCACGTAGTCGAGGATGGCACGCAGCTGAGTGAAGAAGTCATACTGCTTCTCCCCCGTGAACTGGTTGTTGAATATGTGGTCGAGCATGGCAGGGAAGACCCCCACGAAGGCTCCCAGCGTCGCCGCCATCAGCAGTCCGTACCTCACCGCCTGCAAGAATCCTCTCCTCACGATGAGCCACACGCACACTGCAAAGGTCAGGAACCCGATGTACGCGATAGCCGAGTACTGTGTGTTGAAGGCAAGGAACGCCGTGATGTAAACGGGCAGCAGAGCTTTCACCGTTTTCATTTCGCCGTCGTAGATGTACCGCATGGTGTAGAAGGTGTTCATCACCAGCAGCATGGTCAGCAGCGAGTACATCCTGATGTAGATGAAGGTGAACAGCGCCCCGGGCACAGCCGCGTAAAACAGCACCGCCGTGAGGGCATACACTTCCGAGCCCGTCAGCAGCTTCCCCAGCCTGTACAGGAAAAACTGCGTCACCCACATGAATATCAGGCTCGGTATAAAGGCGAACAGCAGCGAGAACCTGTCGGGGAAGAAGGAGCACACCGTGTGCAGCATCGCATAGTACAGCACGGGATGACAGTCCAGCGTCTGATTGTGGTACACCGACCCGTAGCTGAACCTCTGCCCCTTCTGAACCGTGATGTAGTCCTTCAGCTCCGACCCGTCCACCACTTCGTTGAAGTTGTCGTTCAGGTCGTGGTCGTCGATGTAGTTCGCCCTGTAGCCGTCGGGCGCGTAGATGAAGGGCTTGTAGTAGCTGTTTGAAAGCCCGAAGCTCCACACCTCATCGGAGAATATCCCCTTGCGCTCGAAGGCGAAGCAGAGGCACATATACACCGTCTGCGCGATGATGATGAGCAGGAGCAGTATGCGGCAGATCTTAGCCGTTTTCGCCATAGCGGTATTCTCCGTCATAATTATCTCTCCTAAAAAAATATGCCCGCCGTAGCGGGTCATACTGAAATTATCATACAGAGCCGAGGCAGATTATGTCTTCGGCTCTGTTTGCGTTTCGATATTGTGTTTTATCAACCCTCGGAAGTATCATCGTGCCAGCCGTCGCTTGTGATGATTACATCGCTGGTGCCGAATTCAACGATCTGGAGCTCAGGTGCAGTATATTTTTCCATAACTATTCCCTCCCGGACACATAAATATCTATATTACAATTATAGCATCACTTATCCCGTTTGTCAAGTCCCCCGCAAAACAAATTTTCAAACGATTTTTATCGCTTTATACTGTAGTTTCTGCCGTTTTATGTGCAGAATAACTATTGAAAACAAGGCCCCGATATGTTATAATATAATATTGGATGATTGTTTTATATACAGAACATTAATGATAAGGGTGATAACATGAATAACAGTCCCGTGCTTATCGTCATGCTGACCTATGACGATAAGACCGCTCCCGATGCCGAGGAGATATTTGAACAGTGCAGGGATTGCCCTGCCGAATACTTCGGCTTCAAGGAGCTCGACCTTCCTCATGACAGTATGAAGAGACTTTTTGCGAGAATGAGAGAGTGCGGGAAAAAGACCGCTCTTGAGGTCGTTGCCTATACCGAACCCGAATGTATCGACGGTGCAAAGCTTGCGGCAGAGTGCGGAGTCGATATGCTGATGGGCACGATGTATTCCGACGCGGTGCGTGACATCTGCCGTGAGAACGGTATCCTCTACCTGCCCTTCGTGGGCGAGGTCACGGGAAGACCTTCCGTGCTGGGCGGCACCATAGACGGCATGATAGCCGAGGCGAATTCGCTGGTCGGCAGGGGAGTGTACGGTTTCGACCTGCTGGGCTACCGCTTCACGGGCGACGCCGCCGAGCTCAACCGCCGATTCGCTTCCGAGGTCGGGGCGCCCGTGGTCATCGCAGGCAGCATCGACAGCTTTGAGCGCATAGACGAGGTCAGAGAGTCGGGAGCCTGGGGCTTCACCATCGGCAGCGCGTTTTTCGACAACTGCTTCGGCGGAAGCTTCCCCGAGCAGGTCGGAAGGGTCTGTGAATATCTCTGCGGAAAGGAGGCCGTGCTATGCTGAACAAGCTTTTCCCCGCGGCTTACGCCGACAGCGTCTACACCATCGACTACGCAAAGCTGTACGAAAAGGGCTACCGCGGCATCATCCTTGATATAGACAACACTCTCGTGCATCACGGCGACCCTGCCGACGAGAAGATAACCGCGCTGTTCGACCGCATACGCGCTTCGGGTCTGAAGACCGTTCTGCTGTCGGATAACGAGCTGAGCCGCGTTCAGCCTTTCGCCGAGGCGGTGGGTTCGCCCTTCGTGTGCGACGCGGACAAGCCCTCGAAGTCTGGCTACAGCAAGGCACTGGCAGTGCTGGGTCTCGACAAGCGTCAGGTCATCTGCGCAGGCGACCAGCTCATCCTCGACGTGAGGGGAGCGAACCGCTCGGGCATGGACTGCATCCTCGTCCACTTCATCGAAGCTGAGGGCGAGACTGAGCTGGGTCAGAAACGCTACTTCGAGTACGGCGCACTCCGCCTCTGGGAGAAAACGCCCCTGTTCAACAGGCTCGGCGACATCTATCAGGGCGGTAAGAACCGCCCCTTCCTGCGCAGCAAGCCCATCCTCTTCTGCGACATCAATGACACCACCTACGCTATCTCCGAAGCGAAAGAGAAGGCGAAACGCTACTACAAGGACTTCACGGGGAACGACCGTTTCGCGGTGAAGCGCACGGGCAGCCGCCTGCCGAACGTGGTCTCCACCTACAGCTCCCATCTGATAAAGAAGGGCAAGGGCATCGACCCGACCCTCCAGCGCAACAAGGCGGTGAACATCAAGATCGCCGCCGACACCATGAACGGCATGGTCATCATGCCCGGCGAGACCTTCTCGTTCTGGAGGACGGTGGGCAAGATAACCGCCGCAAAGGGCTACCGCGACGGTCGCATCATCTCGGGCGGCAAGCTCGAACCCGGTCTCGGCGGCGGCCTCTGCAACCTCGCCAACACCATACATAATCTGATACTCCACAGTCCGCTGGAAGTGACCGAGTTCCACAGCCACTCCGACGCCCTCGCTCCCGACGGCGCAAAGCGCGTGCCCTTCAGCTCGGGAACGTCGGTCTGCTACAACTATATCGACTACCGCTTCAAAAACACCACCGACCAGCCCGTTCAGCTCTGCGTCTGGTGCGAAAAGGGCGAGCTGAGAGCGGAGCTCAGGAGCAGGAGCCGCTTCCCCTACACCTTTGAACTGGCGGAGGAAGACCACCACTTCACCCTCGAAGAGGACGGCAAGTACTACCGCATCTCGAAGATATACAAGGTCACCCGCGACCGCGAGTCGGGCAGGGTCATCGCCAAAGACCTCGTCCGCGACAACCACTCGGAGGTCATGTACGACTACAGCGAGATACCCCGCGACCTCATACGCTGATTTTTTCAGGCGACATCGGAATAAGTGCAGATTCGGAATTTCTCCGAAAAGGTCGGCGCTTTTCCCGATATCGCCTTTTTTGTTGCAGAAAAATTTTTTTGAAAAAATTTTTGTCAGGGTGTAATATTTGCCCGATGTTTTCCGTCATTATTTGTAAAGGAGGCGTTTACCATGAAAAAAACAAGATTTTTAAGCGCATTAATGGCAGTAATAGTTATGTTCGGAGCGGCAGGCTGCGGTTCATCCGACAACTCGGGAGGTTCGACGGGTCCTTCGCCGCGGCTCAAGAGCGATGCGGGCGCATCCAACGGGGCTGATGTGAAGGCGGACGACGCGGGCGAAGCTGCACCCGAGGCTGAGACCGCCGAGGATTTTGCAGGCAAGACTGCGGACGGCGAGTTCACAGCCGAAGCCGCCGAGGGCGACATGAAAACGGCGGATATCGCGATGGACGGTCTGACAGCCGCCGCCGAGGGCGATGCGGCGAAGGGCGCGGATGCCGAACCCTCGGGCGAGACCAATGGCGACGCCGCCGTTCAGCTTCCCGAAGCGGGTCAGCTGACCGCAGGCGAGTGGAACGACAATCTCAACTGGGGCTTCTTCACGAATCTGGTGAATTCGCAGGCGATAGGTTTCCCGAGCTTCGGCATCGACCCTCGATTCCGAACGGCGGTGACGGTGACGACGGCTGACGGCGCGGCGGTTCCCAACGCGAAGGTCCGCCTGCTGGACGCTGACGGAAAGGTCATCTGGAATGCGGTCGCCGACAAGAACGGCACGGCGTATCTGTTCGGTCAGAACGGCGTGAAGGTCGAGGTGGTCAGCGGCGGCGCCACAAGCACTTTCGAGGTGAAGGCGCTGACTTCTGACGAGCAGTCGGGCGAGATGTCGGGCAGCCGCGAGGTCTCGGCGGTCATCGAGGACGCGGGCAAGCTGTACAAAGAGACCGAGATCATGTTCATCGTGGACACGACGGGTTCCATGGGCGACGAGATGACCTTCCTCCAGAGCGAGTTCTCCGCGATAACTCAGGCTGTCGGCACCGACAACATCAAGTATGCGGTGAATTTCTACCGCGACGAGGGCGACGATTACGTTGTCAAGACCAATCCCTTTACAAGCAACGTTTCTGACTTGCAGGCACTGCTGAACAAGGAGTGGGCTGACGGCGGCGGAGACTTCCCCGAGGCGGTGGCTGAGGCGCTGGACGAGTCCATCGTGAAGGCGGAGTGGAGCGAGGAGAGCGTGAAGATCGCGTTCCTGATCTTCGATGCGCCGCCCCACGACGGCAAGGAAGAGATGCTTTTGCAGGCGGCCAAGGCTGCGGCGGAGAAGGGCATCAGGCTCGTGCCTGTAGTTTCCTCGAACGCCGACCGTTCCACCGAGCTGTTCGGACGCGCGATCTCCATCGTGACGGGCGGAACTTACGTGTTCCTGACCGACGATTCGGGCATCGGCGGCTCGCACCTTGAGCCGATCATCGGCAGCTACGAAGTCGAGAAGCTGTACGACCTCATCATCAGAGTAATAAACAACTACAAGCAGTAAGAACAAAGGAGCAGCAGAACGCGGCAATATATCGCCCGACCCATTCACAGGGTCGGGCGAACTTTTTGTCTGCAACAGGGCACAAAAAAACCTCCCGATCACTCGGGAGGCTTTATGCTATGACCTAACGGTCAATGTGTTTTTGGATCAGTCCTTCTTCTTGGAAACTACCATTGCAGCGCCAGCGAGGAGAACACCAACAGCGCCGAGTGCAGCAGCACCGGTGGACGGGTTAGTGTCGGTCTTACCAGCAGCAGTAGAAGTAGTGCTCTTGGTAGAAGAAGTGGTGGAAGTAGTAGAAGCTGTAGAAGAAGTGGTAGGAGTTACGACCTCAGAAGAAGAATCAGGAGTAGAGGAAGAAGAATCCGGAGTAGAGGAAGAAGAATCTACAGGAGCAACCTTGTTGAAGCCGATTGCAATGTCATCGCACATGATGTACGGGCAAGCAGAAGACTCAGCAGTGTCGTTCCAGCCGAGAGCTACGATGTCGATGGAAGAACCAGCAGCAAACGGAGTCTCAACGGTTACCTTACCGGTACCCTTCTCAGTCTTGATAACGTCAGCGTTCGGGATGATGATCTTGTCCTCTTCCTTCTCTGCATCCTCAACAGTGATGTCCCAGCCAACCTCAGGACCGGCTACTGCATAGTAGGTCTTGTTGCCCTCAGCGTCGGTAACGATGATCTTGTATGCGCACCAGTCATTCCAGTATGCAGGATCATTCTCGGTTCCGAGACCGTGGAGGTTGATGGTAGCGGAAGTGTACTCAACGCCCTCTTCAAGATCGGTCGGCTCGAAGTGGAGAGGCTTGTCATAGGAGATGCCCTCGCCTACTTCGTATACAACGGAGTTGTCTTCCTCTTCGGAAGGAACGTCTACGGTAACCTCAGTGATGTCTACACCGTAAACCTGGAACAGCAGACCGCCCTCTTCCTCATACTTCTCAGCCTGAGCCTTGAGGAATGCGATACCGTCAGCAGTTACGTTGAAAGTGAGTTCCTGCTGAGTGCCGCCAGCGGGATAAATTACGAAATAGCCGTCGTTCTGGAGTACAGGAGTACCAACTTCCTGACCGTGCTTCTCAAGGTCTTCAGCGGAGAAGGAGCTCTTGAGGTCAACGCCGGTGATGTAGTCCTGCTTGCCTTCCTTGTAAAGCTTGCCCCAGCCGGTAGTGCTGGAAGCAGGGCCTGCGAGGTAGTAATCATAACCGTCCTCGAGCTTGTAGGAGATGGTAACCTTCATATCCTTGCCCTCGGGAACAGCGTTGATAACGCTCATGGGGATGAGACCGTCGCCGGCCCAGTCGCCTGCGTAGCCCTCTTCGGTGTCTACAGTGTAGGGAAGAGATACTTCAACGTCGGGGGTGGACTCGGTGGACTCGGTAGAATCAACCTCAGAAGTGGACTCCTCTTCGCCGTTGTCTACGAGTACGTTCCAGTCAACGTCTGCGGAATCGCCGACATTGCCTGTGCCTACTACTACAGATACAAAGTAGGTGTCAGCGTTGAAGTCGATATCGGTGAGGGTGAACTCCTTGCCCTTGGAAGTAGATACCCAGTAAGCGCCATCGTCGCCTTCCTTCTTGCCTTCCTGAAGCTCGGTGCTGTTGTAACCGATCTGGAAATCAACATCGCCTGCGGTGCTGAACTCGATGCCTACAACGTCAGCGGGATCAACGTCGCCGAGAAGATCTGCGAGAGTGATAGCTTCCTGAGTCCACCACTCGCTGCCTTCAGCAACAGTAACGGTAACGGAACCCGAATTTGCAACTTCAGTAGCAGCGGATGCGCCAACCATGGTGAGCATGGAAGCTGCAAGAGCAGATGCGGAAAGTACAGCTAAAATCTTAGATGCTTTCATTTTAAAATTCCTCCATTAAAAAGATTTTTGCGAATATATCATGGGGATGTTACACTTTGCCCATTGATAATCATGAGTATATTATATCACAAGTCTATCATATTTGCAATTGGCATTAATCACAAATCGTAACCATTAAGTTTTGGTTCTTATGTACACACCAAACAAAAACGGTGTCAAGAATGCGACAATATTAACCTTTTTGGCGGATATGTGTTACAATTTGTAATATTTTCCTTGGGGTATGTAACCAATTTTCAAGCAGTCTTAATCGTTTTTGTAACGAACTGCCATCGAAGTGAGGCGTTCGGCTGCCATTTCGCGGACAAAGCTCGGCGAAGTGATCGCCGCCCTCTCGCCGAAGCCGAAGAGCCAGCCCCAGAATGCTGCGGATAGCTGCACCGAAACATCGACGCTGAGGTCGTTTCCGCTCTCCTGTCTTACCGCGACCTTATCGCCGAAGCGGTCGAAAACGTCGTCGATGATGGACTTGTCGAAGCGGATGCGGATCTTCTCTTCGAGACCCTCATGATTTTCGAGGGGAGCTTTGAGCTTGCGTGCCGCGACCTCTTCCTCCTGAGTGAGCCCTTCGCGTTTTCTGTCGAGCAGCTCGGGGTCGGAAAGTCTGTCGGCTCTGAGACGGACGATGCCGCCGTTCTCTTCTTCAAGCCTGCATATAATATAGTAGTGCTCATTTTCCCAGACAGTCAGGAAAGGCGAGATAGCTGTGCGCCGACCCTGACGTTTTTTATCCGCGCCCGTTTCGCTGAGGGTGACGGAGACCTGTTTATCGGCGAGGACAGCTTCGTTGACTGTATCGACGATGTTGTAGGTCTGGTCATTCGAGGACTTGGTGCGGTTCTCGATGTGGATGTTTCGTCTGAGAGCGGGAGCCTTATATTCGCTGGTAAGTTTCTGGAGCTTACGGATAAGCTCGCCCGACCTTTTGATAGTCAGGAATCTGGACGAAGCGACGGCATCGACGAGGATGCGAAGTTCCTCATCGGTGAACTGTCTCGAAGCCATATAGTAAGCGTTCGAGTGACCGCTCTTGGTCGTTCTGATATCGAGCCCTGCGTCGCAGAGAGTTGCGATATCGTCATATATAGTTTTTCTCTCAGCCTTAATACCCATTTCCTTTAGGATGTCGATGAGCTGATTGCCCGTAATCGCGTGGGTCTCATCTGTTCTCTGAGAGAAGAGCTGCTCCATTTGCAGCAGCTTCTGTTTCTGTCTTGATACGCCAGCCAAGTTCTATACCTCCCCGCTCGTTTCTTTGCTTTCTTTGCCCGACTTGGGAACGACCTTATGCGTAGTTCCGTCGGGTTCCACGATCGTCAGCTGCCGCAGATCTGCGCGCAGCGAGCCTGTAACAGCGGCGCGGTATTCGTTGCGGAGTTCTTCTCTCTCCTGCTTTTCCGCGTCGGTCAGTTCACGCTTGCGAGATACGGCAGTCAGCTCTGACAATCTTTCCAGCTTCCTGCTCTCCATAATTTTTCCTTTCTCCCGAAAGTTTGGACACTTACGGGAACGAACAGATCCTCTGCGATCGGGCACAGGTTCGGTGTACACATTCTCCAAACGGTGACAACTGTCCCGTAATGCGCACCTTATGCCAAAGAGGTCTGTTTTTTTACACAAGTCTCACACGGCGATCCATGAGGAAAATTTCGGACTGTTCGGGCGGTTTTTTATGTATGCCCGAGGGTTTATATTTTTATGTCCGTAAAATATCCCACAAATCGAGTGTACATATATTATACCATACTTTCTTTCTGATTGCAACATCAAAATTGCACAAAGTGTCCGTTATTTTTCCCTCAGTTTACACAAAAATGACTTATTCTACAGCCGAAATCGTCACTTTTCGGAGGGTGTACGAAAAGTTGGGCTGTAAATTCTCTGTAACCGGTGTGTTATTTGGATGTAATTCTTCGGGAGTTATGCAGATGGTCAGAAAATGTGAACATAGATTTGTTGAAGTTCACAATCTTTTGCTGAAAGGCTTGACTTTCGGGAATTTACGGATATAATAGATTACGGAAGCAGGGAAGTGATGTGAACTTCGCGCAGAGGAAGAAGCACAGCTCGTATGAGGAGGTCCGACGGTGGGTCAAGAGGCGCCTGTAGGGTCTGTGCGGGGTCGCGTGCGTGATTTATTCACAAAAAAAGGAGGTAAAAATGAGCGGTACAAATACGGCAAAAATACTTAGTGAAGAGTACTACAAAGATGCGGACAAGCTCGAAGAAAGGGTCAGGGAGCTGGAGAATATTATTGCATCGAAGCCTGACCCGAGCGAGCTGCCAATGCTGGAGAAGAGGCTTTGGGTGCTTCGCGGTGAGGTCTGGGATCTGAGACGGACGGCGGGGGAGCTTCTGAAGATCGGGAGCGAGCCGCCCGAAACGCCGAGTCTGGCGGCGAGGGAGAAGGGCAGACAGAGAAGGAGGTATGAATATGGCTATTAATCCGAATGATTTTGCGGCGAAGTTCGCGGAGTGCGGGAATGCCTACGAGGCGGCGGTGTTCGCAGGGGCTTCGAGGGGGATCGAGGCGGCTGTCGGGGGCGTGAGGATGCTGGCCAACGGGACGGTGCGCAACCGAATCGCGTTCCTCAAAAGCAGGAGGGTCGTTTGTCCTGCGGAGCAGGGGCTGAGGCGCATCGCTTACGGGCGGAACAACGACGCTTTCAGAATAGCGTTCGCGGAGGAGGTCACGGCGGAGATGATAGAGCAGAGCGACCTGTTCGGGGTGCAGGAGCTGAAGGTCGGGAAGAACGGGGTGGAGATAAAGTTCTTCGACAGGGTGAAGGCGCTGGAGATCCTCGGCGAAGCGGAGAAGGAGAGCAGGGACGAGGGCAGCGGAAAGAGCCTTATCGAGGCGATATACGGAAAAGAGGAGGATGCTTTTGGCTGAGGTGATGAATTTCTCGCCGAAGCAGAAGCTGGTGTTCAGCTGGTGGAAGCAGCCGTATGCGAACGACCTTGACGGGATAATCTGCGACGGTGCGGTACGCTCGGGAAAGACGATGTGCATGGCGTTCTCATTCGTACTGTGGTCGATGACGCATTTCAGCGGGCGCGACTTTGCGATATGCGGCAAGACCATCGGTTCGGTGAGGAGAAACATCGTCGGTGTGCTGAGCGGCATGGCGAAACAGGCAGGGATGGCGTTCAGCGAGAAGGTGTCAAGGAGCTTCATCGACATCAGCTTCGGCGGCAGGAGAAACAGGTACTACATTTTCGGCGGACGGGACGAGAGTTCGGCGTCGCTGATACAGGGGATGACGCTGTCGGGGGTGCTGTTCGACGAGTGTGCGCTGATGCCGCGGAGTTTCGTCGAGCAGGCGGTGGCGAGGTGTTCGGTGAGCGGCTCGAAGATATGGTTCAACTGCAATCCCGAGTCGAGCGGTCACTGGTTCAAGCGAGAGTGGATAGACAAGGCGAGGGAGAAGCACCTTCTGCATCTGCACTTCACGATGGAGGACAACCCTTCGCTGAGCAGAAGAGTGAAAGACCGTTATCGCAGGATGTACACGGGGGCGTTCTACGATAGGTTCGTACTGGGAAAGTGGAGCGATGTGAGCGGTCTCATCTACCCGATGTTCGGGGAGAGGTGCATCGCGAAGGAGCTTCCGAAGAGCTGGGAGCGGCACATAGTGAGCTGCGACTACGGAACGGTGAACCCTTCGAGCTTCGGGCTGTGGGGGCTTTCGGGGGGAGTATGGTACAGGATAAGCGAGTACTACTTCGATTCGAGGCGCGAGGGGATGCAGAGGACGGACGAGGAGCACTATGCGGGGCTGGAGCGGTTATGTTCGGGGAGGGACATAGAGTGTGTCATCTGCGACCCTTCGGCTGCCTCGTTCATCGAGTGTGTGAAGCGGCACGGGAAGTTCAGGGTCAAGCAGGCGAAGAACGATGTTGTCAGCGGCATAAGGCGGGTAGCGGACGCGCTGAGTTCGGGTTCGGTACGGATAGGGGCTGAGTGCGGTGACTGCATACGGGAGTTTGGGCTGTACAGATGGGATGACGGTGCGGCGGCGGACAAGCCGTTGAAGGAGAACGACCATGCGATGGATGATGTGAGGTATTTTGTCGGGGAGATAACGAAGCCGAGTGATGACGGTTTCTTCGTGATGGCATTGGAAAGACAGTAGCAAACGAAGCGTGTTCGCCAGAGGATAGGCGGGTCAAGCGCCGCCATCGCGCTTGGCAGGGTATGGGGCGGCAGCCCCATTCAAATAAATGCCTGCGGCAGAAAAGCAGAAAGAGAGCCCATCTCCCCGATCAAAACATAAAAACAAGAGAGCAGTTTCTGCCGCAGGCATACCTCTGAAAAAACGGGTGCGCGAGGGTGCAACCCTCGCAAAGAGCCCCGCACTCATGAAGCCAAGAATCAAGAATCAAAACAAAGAAAACGGAAACAGAAAGAAAAAGAACAGAGAACCAAGCGCAAGTATACTATTATATATGTATAGAAGGAGTGTTGCTTACGATTTTCAGGAAAAACAGCCCTGCGTTCATGGAGGTGACGTCGGGGGCGGAACGGAATGAGGGGTTCAGGGTCGCGCTGGGGACGAGACTGCTCGAAGAGGGGCTCTACGAGGAACTGCGCAGACAGGTGCCTGTTATCGACGCGGCTATCACGAAGCTCGTCAGACTGACGGGCGGATTCAATATCGTGTGCGAGGATAAGGCGGTGGAGGAAGAGCTGAGAAGGTTCTTCGATGAACTGCCTGTGAGTATCTCGGGAAGGTCGCTGGATACGTTTACTCAGATGTACCTTGACTCTCTGCTGACTTACGGCAGGGCTATCGGCGAGATACTCGTCAGCGAGAATACACGCGGTATCGCGGGTCTGTACTGCGCCGACTGCACACACTACAGGGTCAGACACGGGAACGACGGCATAGAGCTGACTTACACGCCTACGGGGGACAGGGTCAGCCTGCCCGATCAGAACCGACTGCTGTATACCGCGCTCAACCCTTCGCCGAAGAATCCTTCGGGTAACTCACTGCTGAGGGGTCTGCCTGTGTTCGGGAAGATCATCACGAGGATATTCAGGACCGTGGGGCAGAATTTTGAAAGGGCAGGAAATGTGCGATACGCCGTTACTTACAAGCCCTCGGGCGAGGGGGACGCACAGTTCGCAAAGGAGAGGGCGCAGGAGATCGCGAGACAGTGGTCGGACGGTATGGCGGCTTCAAAATGCGGCAGTATCAAGGATTTCGTCGCGGTCGGGGACGTGCAGATCAAGGTCATCGGCGCGGACGGGGTCATTCTCGATACGAATGTGCCTGTCAGACAGATACTTGAACAGATGGTATCAAAGCTGTCGATACCGCCTTTCATGCTGGGGCTCAGCTGGTCTACTACGGAGAGGATGAGCAGTCAGCAGGCGGATATCCTCACGAGTGAGATAGACTACTACAGACGTCTGCTGACACAGGTGATGATGAGGATAATCAGACTGCACTGCGCGATGCGCGGCATTGACGAAAAGGTGGACATCGTCTGGGACAACGTTAACTTGCAGGATGAGGAGAGCCTTGCAAGGGCGAGACTGTACAACGCGCAGGCGGCGGAGATAGAGGAAAGACTGAAAGGAGGGATGGCATGAACATCGGAGAAAAGGACATGGAGCTTATCAACAGGCTGGCCCGCAGAGAGCTGAAGGAGGACGAGGTGTACGTCTTCCCCGTGAAGCTGTGCGACAACCGCACCGACCGCGACGGAGAGAGGTTCAGCATCGGGGCGCTTGAAAAGCTGGCGGAGCTGTTCGTGGGAAAGACGGGCATCTTCGACCACGACCCGAAGGGGGCTAATCAGACGGCGAGGATATATGCCGCGGAGGTGGTTCGCGAGCCTGAGCGCAGAACAGGCGCGGGTGAGGTTTACACGGCGGTCACGGCGAAAGCATACATGATGCGGACGGATTCAAACGCCGACCTTATCAAGGAGATAGACGGCGGCATCAAGAAAGAGGTCAGCGTCAGCTGCGCGGTGAAGCGCAGGGTTTGCAGTCTGTGCGGCGCGGATATGAAGCACAAGCCTTGCAGTCACGTCAAGGGAATGTACTACGGCGGCAAGAGGTGCGAGGTGATACTCGACGGGGTGACCGACGCTTACGAGTGGTCGTTCGTGGCGGTGCCTGCACAGCCTGAGGCGGGTATCACGAAATCGCTCTCGGAGGAGAGAGAAGGCGATACGGTCAAGGCGCTGAGGGCGGAACTTGCGGAGACCAGCGCGGACGTTTCGCTGGCGAGAAGGGACATCATCGCGGAGATCGTAAGGCTCGGGCATTTCTGCGTGCCTGCGTATTCGGACGAGACGGTGAAGCGGCTGTGCATGACGATGAGCGTCGGCGAGCTGCTGAGCTTCAAGGAGGAGACGAGGAAGAACGCGGATGTGGGCGAGCTGAAAGGTATGCTTCTCAAAGACGAGGACGAGAGCGGGAAGAAGCCCGACGGAAGGTTCAGGCTCAGGAAGTAGTGCGGTAAGAGCACGGTTTTGAATGGATTCGGTACGAACGCTTTCCTGCACAGATGGTCGTGCTTCTTCGGCAGGGGCGGTCGGAGACCGAGATACAGACTATACTATTATAAAAGGAGAAATGAGAATGTATAACGACATCAAACTTGAAAAGGGACTTTATTCCATCACAGGCAAGAGCTTTACCGAGGCGCTGGAGAGCCTTGACCCGTCGGGCGAGTACAAGGGTACGGAGTTCGAGGGGCTGGACGCTTACGAGAGACAGCTGAAGAGATTCGACATTAAGGTGAGCGGCGCGGGCTGCGACAAGGTCGAGAAGTTCTTCCTTTCGACCGAGAGCGCGGTGCTGTTCCCCGAGTACATCCGCAGACAGGTTAAGGCAGGCATGGACGATGCGAGCATTTTGCCCGACATCACTGCCGCCGAGACCAAGACGGATTCGCTGGACTACAGGGCGTTCACCATCACCAAGGTGGACAGCGGTTCTACTGCGAACCAGCTGTCGAACCTGCCGCAGTCTACCGTGAAGCTGGCAAGTTCGGCTTCGGCGCTGACAAAGTACGGCAGACGTTTCAGCTGTTCCTACGAGGCCATCCGTAAGCAGAGGATCGAGGCGTTCGGCGTGATACTGCGCACTTTAGGCGCACAGATCTCGCGCTCGATCAACGATGCCTGCATCAGCGCACTGAGCACGGGGCTCACACCCGTGACCTATTCGGGAAGCATCAGCTACGGCACTTTGGCGAGCTTCTGGGCTTCGATGGCGGACTATGACATGGACGTTATGCTCTGTGCCCCCGGGCTCATGGCGGAGATCCTTGCGCTGAACGAGATGAAGTACTGTGTTACCGATTTCATGAGCAGCGGCAAGGTAGTGACACCTTACGGTGTAACGCTCATCAAGTGTTCGGGAATGACTGCGGACACTGCGCTGGGTCTTGACTCGAAGTGTGCGGCGGAGGTAGTCTTTGGTTCGGACGTTATCGTGGACTATGACAAGCTGATCTCGAACCAGTGTGACGAGATCGCGGCTTCGGTGCTGTGCGGTTTCTCGGTACTGACGAGCGGTGCTGTGAAGAAGCTGGCGCCTGCATCGACCTGATAAGCGGGCGGTGATAGGATGGAGTATCTCGACTACGAGAACATAGTGGAGCAGTTTTTGCGCATCACGGGTCTGAGGTCAGCGGAATTTGCGCAGGAAGCGCTTATCGGGAGCGGAGCGGCGTCGGTGCTGTCGAAGCTGACGGTAACGGCGGCTGAGCTGAGTGAATTTCAGAGGGGGTTATGTGAGTATGCGGCGGCGGCAGTTGCGGCGTACAAGTATGTGACCGAGAAGTGTGTGACGGAGAGACCTGTGATGAGTGAAAACGGGGAAGTTAAGATGGCGTGTGGAGATCTTGAAGCTGTGAAAGCGGCGAGGGAGTTAAGAGAGCAGGCTGTAAGGATGCTGTGTGTTGCAGGCATAGCGGATTATGGAGACTTCATGTTCGCAGCAATATAAAAAAGCACAAAAGTGTAGATAGCACAAAAGAGGTGGGTTCGCCGGTCCGCTCGATTCCGCATGAGGCGGGAAACGAAGTTCGGGAGCGGTGCATTGGGTGGTCAGGTGGGTCTTGGCGTGGGTGGGGCAGGGGGGGAGTTTTTTGGGGGGAAAAGTCTGGGGTGGCGGGGAGAATCGCTGGCGCGATTTTGGGGGGTTCGCTCGAATCGCTGCGCTCTCTCACGAAAATAAAATCGGCAAATCGCGTGTTCTTGATTTGGTGGTCTGGGTTTCTCGGTTGGCGCCTTTCGGGTCGTTTTTCTTGGGATTTGCCGATTTTATGTGGGGGGGTGTGCGCTTGGGGGCAGAGCGACCTCTCGGGTACGGGGACTCTGTCCCCGTGCCCCTGCCGGGGGGACCCTTTGAAAAGGGTCTCCCCCGGACCCCTCCTAAACTTTTTTGGTCTCTGGCGTTCTCTGCTATTTTGACTTGGCTTTTTCTTTGGTGTTCTTCGCTTTTTTGCTTTTGGATTGGAGGGAATTGTTTGATTTGTACTGATGCGCTCACTTTTGTGGGCGGGTGTCTGTCTTCCGCAGGGTTCGTTCCTAAGATCGAATACCTCGGGGATATCCGCGAGGTGCCCTCGGGGACGACAGACTATTACCCCGCTTTTATGCGGGTCACAAAGGAATCGCTCGATCAGTTTAAGGGCGGCAGCGCTTCCGAATGCAGGGCCGAAGTTACTGTTAAGGTCAGAATGCTCGGCTCCGCTAAGGGCTTCACAGATGCGGATGTCCTCGCAAATATGTGCGAAAATGCCGCGGGCAGGGCTTATATGAGCAGCGATATGATCGTTAAAAAGACTGAACTGGGTGAGTTTCGCAGGAACATCACCCTTGGGCGCCTTGAACGTGAAATGACTTTTACAGTCTCGTATATCGTGACTCTTACGGAGGTGATAAGATGACGGCGGTCGGTGTCGGTTCGGCAGTGGTTATCGGGGGCGTGACTTACTGCTTCGAGACAGTGAGGTTCTCGGTGACGGGGAAGGTCGAACAGACTGCGCTGTTCGGCGGCGGTGTTTACAGAGCTGCTGCCGCTGCAAACGGGATGACTGTGTTCATGCGGACACGTCTTCACCACAGCAGCGTCGGGACTTACCTTACGCTGATGAAAACGCTGGCTAATGTGAAAACTACGGTCACTGTCGAGGGGAACGCTTACCCGAACCTCGTGCTGACGAGCGGAACGGTCGCTTCGGACGAGGGGGAGCAGTACGCGGTCTGTGAGATGGTGCTCGCGGAAGTGGACAGCTGATATTTACGTTTTCGGGGGTCGGGGGACGGGAACAAGAGAAAATGGAGGTAACAATTATGGCAAATGAACCTATGGTCGAACTGACCTATCTGAACGGTGACACTGAGGAATTCAGGAATTTCGTGAGCTTTCGGTATGAGAAGGAAAGGTACACGCCTTACACGCTGTTTCAGGCGGAACTCATCGGGGAGACAAGACCACAGTCGGTGGCGGAAGTGAGATTCTACATCGGCACGAAGTATCTGCATTGGGGTACGGCGGACATCTTTGAATGTCTGAACGAGCGCGGAAAGAGCGTGATAAAGCTGACTTCCTACGGTATGTCGAAGCAGCTGGGGCAGAATTATTCGGAGCCCGGAATGATAACGCAGCCCGACCTCGGGGCGGTAATGGCGCGGTGCGGAGTGCCGGGAGTATCGTATCAGTCGGGGACGCAGACGGTCAACTACATCTACATCAACGACCGCACCACCGCGTGGGAAGCGCTGCACGTCTACACGGAGAAGGCTTACAACACAGTGCCTTACATCTATCTGAACAACACTGTACGCTGCACGCCGCCGAGCAACCGCGGTGACAGGACGTACAGTTCGGACAGGATAGTTGCGGCGGGCAGCGGAGTAAGGCTGGGGAACATTCTTTCGGACGTTTATTCGGCGGGCACGAGCGGCAACTATGACTATCATGCGTCGAGCAGTTATGCGTCGGACAGGCATATAAAGCGCAGGAAGTATTATGCGATGGACAGTGAGTGGCTGTATGATCTGAGCCGTCAGCCTGCGTATTATCTGGATTACAGTCAGAGAGGCAGGCAGTATATCGGTTTCAAGTATGAGGGGTATAAGGGCGAAGAGCTGTGTGATTTGGTAAGGATAAGCAAGAGCGGATTTGTGATAAACGGCAAGGAATGCAGTAAAATAGTGATAAGCGGCTCAGACAAGGGTCTGTTCACGGAAATAAGATGCTACACCGACGCATTCTGTAATTAAAGCACCAACGCAGGCATCTCAAAAGTCTTAGGAAGGGTCAAGGGAGAACCCTTCTTCAGAAGGGTGTCCCTTGCGAGGTTTGGAGCAGAGCTCCAATTTTCGCCGCAGGCGAAACAACCCACAAATAAGCAAAAAAACACCGTTCTGTCCGAAAACAGAACGGTGTTCGTTATTAAGCTTATGCTAAAAACAGAGAGGTGAATTACTTCAGCTCAACGGTAGCACCAGCAGCCTCGAGCTGGCTCTTGAGATCCTCAGCCTCAGCCTTGGAAACGCCTTCCTTGATAGCCTTAGGAGCTTCCTCAACGAGAGCCTTAGCCTCCTTGAGTCCGAGACCTGTAACGGTCTTAACTACCTTGATAACGTTCATCTTGCTGTCGCCGAAGGAAGCGAGTACAACGTCGAACTCAGTCTTCTCAGCCTCAGCAGCAGCAGCACCGCCGGCAGCAGGACCAGCAGCGATAGCAGCGGTAACGCCGAACTCCTCCTGGATAGCGTCAACGAGCTCGGAAAGCTCGAGAACGCTCATGTTCTTAACTTCTTCAATGATATTGGTGATCTTTTCGGATGCCATGATGAATTACTCCTTTTCAAATTATTTGTCCGTCAGGCGGACTGTTCAAAATGTGCAGATGAGTCAAGCAGCCTTATGCAGCGCCTTCTTCTGCCTTCTTGTCTGCAACTGCCTTGATGGTAGCTGCGAGCTTGGTGAGGGGTCCCTGGAGAGAGCCGACCAGCTGTGCGAGCAGGGTCTCCTTGCCGGGGATCTTGGACAGAGCAACAACGCCTGCCTGATCGTAAACGGTAGTACCGATGAAGCCAGCCTTGAGAGCGAACTTGCTGTCATCGCCCATGTCCTCGCTGAACTTGCCGAGGATACGTGCGGGAGCGGTCTCGTCATCGTTGCTGATAGCGATAGCGGTAGTGCCGTTGAGGACTTCGTCAAGACCTTCGATGCCTGCCTCCTTGAATGCAAGGCGGAGCATGGTGTTCTTCTCTACGAAGTAGTTGATGTTGTTCTCACGCATTTCCTTACGGAGCTTGGTGTCCTGCTCAACGGTGATACCCTCGTAATTTACGAGCGCACCGGACTTTGCAGCCTTGATGATCTCGGTGAGCTTTGCGACCTTCTCCTTTTTGGTTGCCAGTACCTTTTCACTTGCCAATGTGTTTCACCTCTGTTTTACATATTAGCAAACGCAATTAAAAACTCCCCATGTATCAAAGACGCACGGGGACACTGTAAGCATTATATCTGCTTTCAATCCTCGGCGCGGCTTACCTTTGTGCGCGCTGTCTTTAGATCACGAATGCTTGTTTATTATACTATATTTTTCGGAGATTGTCAAGAGTTATCGAGGAAGAAATGGTGTAAAGTTTTTATGAACGAAGCATATATATCCGTTCGAGGATGCGACCCTTATCAAGAGTATCAAGTCTGCGGAAATTTTCGATAAGCGCGGTCTCGTCCTTTGAAAGCGCGGAGACAGTCAGTCCAAGCTTTGTGTTGGTAAGTCCTGCAATATAATCTATTGAAACGTTATAATATTTTGACAGTTCTATAACCATATGGAAAGGAATCTCCCGCTTCCCGCTTTCGTAGCGTTGGTATTGCACCTGATGGATGCCGAGGACGTCTGCTATGTCCTTTTGGGTTTTATCACAATCTTCGCGTAAGTCTCTGATTCTCTGATAAATTTGCATAAAGAATCCTCCAACCATTTGTTATATGTTACAATTATACAATATAACCGTTTGGATATGTTGACTTTTTAATCAAATTGTTATATAATTATTAAAATATAAATCATATAGTTATATAGGAGGACGTTTTATGGACAAATACAGACTTATTGAATATCTTCAAGATATTTTATATCTTGAACGAACCTGTTATGAGGAAGAACGAATTTTGGATAATTTAAAACAACAAAGATATGCTTATTTTAATCCAGAATTAAAAGCAAAAGAAAAATACAATTATAGTTATTCTGATAACCAAGGATTTTGGATAGGAGAATATCTAATGTGGGCTTTTGGAATTTCTGGTCTTCCAATTATCATTTTATTGTGTATTTATTTTGTTAAATCAAATAGCCCCTCAGGAGTAGCAAAAGATAGATTTGGTTATTTAATAGCTGCAATTTGCATCGCAGTTTTAGCTATTGTAATTGTAATTGCAAAAACAAGGGATGAATTAAAAAAAGAACAAGCCAATAATGAAAGAATAAAAAAGAATAATCAGAAAATACAAGAATCAAACAATTCTTTTAAAGAACAATGTTTTACTATCGGAAACAGAATATCACAAGAACATGACAGTATAGAGAGACAATATAAAAAGACTTGTGACTTGCTTTCTGATTACTATTCAACTGGTATAATATATTATAAATATCGTGACTTTGCTTGTATTGCGTCAATACTGGAATATATTGAATCTGGTAGAGCCAAGGATTTATCGGATGCGTACAATTTGCTTGAAGAAGAAATGAGATACAATAATATTATCACCAAACTTGATACCATAATAGCACACCTTAATCAGATAAGCATGAATCAGTTATACTTATATAATGCAATATCTCAAGCAAACAGAAACATTAATAATATGAATAATACTATTTTGAACAGTGCCAAAAGAATAAATGCACAGTTAGAAAGACAAAATGATAATTTAGAATCAATACGATATGTTCAAGAAAAAGACAGTAGAAACCTACAATTAATTCGGAACTTAACATTCTATAACACATTCTACTAAATAAAAGCAAACGGCTGCCCGAAAACTCGGACAGCCGTTTTTTTATTCCGCTATTATCGGCTTCTTTGTGAAGTAGCGCTTTGTTTCGGCGGCGGTCACGGGGGTCAGGGCTATCAGCGCGATGACGTTCGGGATCGCCATAAGCCCGTTGAAAATATCCGCCAGGCTCCACACCGCTTCGACCGTCAGGTAGGGTCCTGCGAACACCGCCGCTATGTATATCCATCTGTAGACTTTCGTGACGCCCTGTCTGCCGCCGAACAGGTAGCTCAGACATCTCTCGGAATAATAACTCCAGCCAAGTATCGTCGTGAAGGCGAAGAATATCAGGCATACCATCAGTATCAGCGCCGAAATGCGCTCGGGGAGCGGCAGTCCGTAGCCGAATGCCGCTGTCGTTATCGCTACGCCTTGCAGGTCGGGGTCGCGCCACGCTCCGCTTATAACTATCGAAAGTCCCGTCATCGTGCAGATGCATATGGTGTCGATGAACGTTCCCGTCATGGTCACAAGACCCTGTCTGACGGGCTCTTTCGTCTGAGCCGCCGCCGCCGCTATCGGGGCTGAACCCAGTCCTGCCTCGTTCGAGAAGATGCCGCGTGCAACACCTTTCTGCATCGCTATGATGATCGTGCCGCCCGCGCCTGCGCCCGCAAGCGGACGAACGCCGAACGCTCCGCCAACTATCTCGGCAACGGCGGCAGGTATCTCGGTGACGTGAGTTACCATTATCACAACTGCGCAGAGGACGTAGGCTATCGCCATGAACGGCACGACTATCTGCGAGACCTTCGATATGCTTTCGATGCCGCCGATGATGACGAACGCGGCGCATATCGTCACTATCAGACCTGTGATGACCGTTGTGACGGTGACGCTCATGCCGAGGATGTTCACGGTGGGGCTGTCGGTGAAAAAGCCGTTGGCGGCTGAGGTGATGCCGTTTATCTGGGTTATCGTGCCGATGCCGAGGAGTCCTGCCAGCACCCCGAAGAGGGCGAAGGCTTTCGCGAGGGGGCGCCAGCGTCTGCCCATGCCGTTTTCGATGTAGTAGAAGGGGCCGCCTAAGATGTGGCCTTCGCTGTCGGTGGTGCGGAATTTTATCGCCAGCAGTCCCTCGGCGTACTTCGTCGCCATGCCGAGCATGGCGGCTATCTCCATCCAGAAGAGCGCACCGGGGCCGCCTACCGAAACGGCGGTCGCTACGCCTACGATGTTGCCCGTGCCGATGGTCGCGGACAGGGCGGTGCAGAGCGCTCCGAAACTCGTGACTTCGCCGTCGCCGCCTTCCTCGTTCCTGACCATGAATCGCAGCGCCAACCCGAGCCGACGTATCTGCAATCCGCCCAGCCGCAGCGTCAGCAGCCCTCCGCATACCATGATGAGTATGATGAGCGGTATGCCCCACACGGCATCGTCAACGGCCTTGATTATACTTGTAATGTCCATATCTTACTCCTGAATCGTGGTTTGCCGCTTAGAGTGCGGGTCTTGTCTTGGGGGAAGACCCTCCGACGGTAAAAATCCCGCACTCTAAGTCGAAATACCACATTATTTTAGCATATATTGGAAGGGGAATCAATAAAAATACCGTGAACCTCCGATAAATATTGTTTATACGGGGAAAATGATTGGGCTAAATCTTTTTAAAAAACGACGATATTTTGCAATTATCCATATATCATGACATATTTGCGTGGTTGGTTTTGTGCGGGATGCACAATAAGTTTGAAAAAAATAGGTGCAGAATTATTCTTGTTATTGTGAACCGTTTATGATATAATAATAATGCACTAATTAAATCCAAAACGAAAGGAAAGATAAAAATGGGAAACAATACTACTAACTGGGGTTACGAAGCGGTATTCTATCAGATATATCCTATCGGGTTCTGCGGTGCGCCTTACGAGAACGACGGCGTGCCCGAGCACCGTATCCTCAAGGTCATCGACTGGGTGGATCACATCGCGGAGCTGGGATGCAACGCGGTCTATTTCTCGCCCGTGTTCGAGAGCGACACGCACGGCTACAACACACGCGATTTCTGCAAGATAGACACCCGTCTCGGCACGAACGAGGACTTCAAGGAGGTCTGCGACGCGCTTCACGCTAAGGGCATCAAGGTGGTGCTGGACGGCGTGTTCAACCATGTGGGACGCGGTTTTCCGCAGTTCAGGGACGTCTGTGAGAAGAAGTGGGATTCGCCTTACAAGGACTGGTTCTACATCAACTTCGACGGGAACAGCAACTACAACGACGGGCTCTGGTACGAGGGCTGGGAGGGTCACTTCGACCTCGTGAAGCTCAATCTGCGCAATCCTGCGGTGGTTGACCACATACTGAACGCTGTCAAGTACTGGATCGAGTACTGGGGCATCGACGGTATCAGACTGGACGTTGCGTACTCGCTGGACTTCGATTTCCTCAAGAGACTGAGGAGCTTCACCGACGGGATGAAGGATGACTTCTTCCTTATCGGCGAGCTGCTCCACGGCGACTACAGCAGATGGGTCAACCCCGATATGCTCCATTCGGCGACCAACTACGAGTGCTACAAGGGACTGTATTCCAGCTTCAACAGCATGAATATGTTCGAGATCTGCCACTCGCTGAAAAACAGGTTCGGCCCCGAGCAGTGGTGTCAGTACCGCGGTCTGCACCTCATGTGCTTCGCGGACAACCACGACGTGAGCCGCATACAGACGATACTGGCCAACAAGGCGCATCTGCCGCTGGTATATACTATGCTGTTCGGTATGCCGGGTATTCCCTGCGTTTACTACGGAAGTGAGTGGGGCGCGGAGGGCGACAAGAAGAACGGCGACCCCTCGCTGAGACCCTGCTTCGAGAAGCCCGAGAGCAACGAGCTGACCGAGCTCATCGCGAAGCTGGCGAAGGCGCACAGGGAGTGCAAGGCGCTGTGCTACGGCGACATCAAGATACCTGTGCTGACCAACAAGCAGTGCATACTCCAGAGAGATTTCGAGGGCGAGAGGGTGTTCGTTGCGATAAACGCGGACGACCAGCCGTATGTGGCGCATTTTGACGCGGGGTACGGTCTTGCGGACGATTTCGTGACGGGCGAGGATCATGATTTCGGCGGCGGCAGCGAGCTTGCGCCGATGAGCTATCACATCTGGAGATGCAAATAACGGAGGAACTAATGGACATAATCGGAACATGGAAAGTCGGGGAGTTCACCGACCCTGACGGCAAGCGGACAGACCCCAAGGACGGCGAGGATGTAATGATGCTGTTTTCGCGGATATATTTCGGCGAGGGCGGTGAAGTACTGCTGATGATGCCGCTGGACAGGGAATTTTCGGGGGAAGAGTTAGAGCTTTTCGACGAGGAGACCTATGAGGGGCTTGAAGAGCAGGGGCTGTATGACAAGCGTTTTGCGGACAAGCTCATCATCGAGCGTGGTGAGTGGTTCGAGCAGGGCGGTAAATTTTCGGTGAGAGCCGAGGATGATGAGAGCATACTGGCTACGCCCGATGCGGAAAGTACGGTACTGCGGTTTGACGGCGAGAGTATTCTGCTGTATAACGATGTGAAGCTGGTAAAAGCAGAATAACGCACAACGAAGCGGATTCGCCGTGCAGGGGCAGTGACCCCTGCACCAGATTCGCGGCATTTCGGCTACGCCGAAATTTGTTTGAGATGTCCGAAAGATAGACACCGCGTCTTTTCAGCAGGCATGAAGTGTAAACGCCGGAGATCAGGCGGATCAGGCGCCGCCATCGCGCCCGGCAGGGTATGGGGCGGCAGCCCCATTCAAATAAATGCCTGCGGCAACCAAAAACAAAAGGAGTTGGTCTATCGAAATGAGAGACCAACTCCTTTTCATTGAGAGCACCAAAAGCCGCAGAACAGCAGATTGCACAATCATCCCCGACAAGAGATGTGCAAACCGACAAAATTCGGGCGGACGCAATACACTCGGCGAGGAATCATGTTATAATAGAGATACCCAAAAAATCAGTGATGAAAGGAACGGCGTATATGGCAGTCAAGTGGACAGATGAACAGAGTGAGGCTATAGAAAAACGCGGAAAAGGCATCATCGTGCCTGCGGCGGCAGGAAGCGGTAAGACCGCCGTGCTCGTGGAGAGGACGGTAAGGCTGCTGGAGGAAAAGGACGTGCTGCCTGCGGAAAAGCTGCTGGCTGTTACTTTCATGAAGGATGCGGCAGCTCAGATGAAGACAAAACTCAGGGCGGCTCTCGCAAAAAGGCTCGTGGGGGAGACCGACCCCGATAAACGCGAATGGCTCGCAAGACAGCAGGATATGCTGGCGCTTGCGAAGATATGCACTATCTCGTCCTTCTGCTACGATATGGTGAAGGAGAACCTGGACAGGTTCGAGTACAGGAACGGCATCACCATCGCGGATGACGCGCAGATGACGGTGCTCATCGACGAGTGCCTCAGAGAGGTCATCGAGGAGATGAGCGCGGAATGCCCGGAAAGGGTCGAGCTGATGACCGACGCGCTGCTGAAAAATCCCGACGGGGATATCGGCGGCGTCATTTTGCAGCTGTATGAGTTCAAGAGGTCGCTGCCGTTCCCGAAAAAATGGGCGGAGACCGCGAAGAGACTCTTCGCGGACGAGGAGGCGCTGAAGACTGAACTTCAAGGGCTGTTCGGCTCCGTGAAGGAGATGGCGGAGAACGCCGTCGGGATGCTGGACGAGGCGCGGGGGACTGCGGCTTGCCTGCCATATCCCGACGACATCATGGAAAAGCTGCTGGAACAGCACGACGCTTTCGGGGAGATACGGGCGGCGCTGACTTCGGATGACTACAGGCGGCTGTTCCTCGCGGTGACTTCGGGGGGATTCCCGAAGATAACGGGGGCAGGGCTCTCGAAGCTCAAAAACGAGGACAAGGCAGAACAGAAACGGCTGTTCGGGGAGATAAAACCCCTCAGCGACGGGGCGGCTGAGCTGTTCGCGGAAATAAAGGCAGCTGTCTCGCCGCTGGGCGATGACTACATCGGGAACAGCAGGATAGCGGGCATGGCGTTCGCGGCGCTCGACGAGGCGGCGGACAGGCTCGACAGGCGGCTCATGGAGCGCAAGCAGGAGCTGGGAGCCGCGGAATTCGGGGACATCGAACGCATGGCGATGACCCTTCTCGTGACGGACGAGGGCGGTGAGCCGAAGCGCACCGAGCTGGCGGAGAGGATACGCGGAGAGGGCAGGTACAGGATGCTGCTCATCGACGAGTTCCAGGACGTGAACAACTTGCAGGAGATGATATTCAGGGCGCTGTCGGACACGGACGACCTTTCGATGCTCGGAAAGAACGTGTTCGTGGTGGGCGACATAAAGCAGTCGATATACCGTTTCAGGCAGTCGAATCCCGAGCTGTTCAAGCGCGCCGCCGAGCTTGCGGCAAGCGGCAGGACGGAGCAGCTTACCGAGATAAGGCTCAGGATGAATTTCAGGAGCAGGCAGAGTGTGCTTGCTTTCGTGAACATGGTGTTCAGGCGGATAATGAGTCAGGAGATCGGCGAGGTCGAGTACAACGAGGACGAGCAGCTCTACTGCGGGGCGAAGTACGTGGGCGAGGACACGCCTACGGAAGTCCTGCTGGTTAGGGATGACGGCAGTTACACCGACGAGCTGAAATACACGGTGTTCGGGGTGGAGGAGCTTTGCGCGGCACAGCGGATAAAGCAGATGCTCGACGAGGGCACGCCCGTCAACGAGACGGTGAAGGTCAACGGGGCTGAGGTCACAAGGCAGAGACCTTGCAGGCAGTCGGATTTCTGCATACTTTCGAGAAAGACCGAGACGCTGAGGTCGGCGGCGGCGGCGCTCACCTACGTGGGGCTGACGGCTCACACCGAGACGGAAAAGGGCTACATGAAGTCGCAGGAGATAATGGCGATGGTGAGCCTTCTGAAGGTCATCGACAATCCGAACAGGAACATACCGCTGGCGGCGGTGATGCTGTCGCCGATAATGGGGTTCACGGCGGACGGGCTGGCGAAGCTGAGGATGCACTGTTTCAAGGTGTCGGAGGACGGTCACAGGAACGAGGTGCGCAGGCTGTATCAGGTGCTGACGGCGGTCTCGAAGTCGGCTGACGCGGATGCGAAGGAAGCGGAAAAGCTGGACATCAGGGACGAGGAGCTGGAGAGCAGGTGCGTTGATGCGGTGCGGCTGGTGGAGCGGCTCAGGTTCTATTCGGTGAGCATGGGGATAGAGGAGCTTATCACGCGGATATACGATGAGACGGGCTTTTTCGCGGCGGCGAGCGGATTCGAGAATTCCGACCGCAGGCGTGCGAACCTGAGGATGCTGACGCAGAGAGCCGCCGAGTACGAGGCGGGTTCGACGGGGGGCATCGCAGGGTTCCTGAGGTTTCTGGACAGTCTCAGCGAGGCTAAGGGGGACTTCAAGCAGGCGGCGGCGAGGACGACGGGCAGCAACTCGGTGACGCTGAAGACCTTCCACCGCTCGAAGGGACTGGAGTATCCGTTCGTCATCATCGAGGGGCTGGGACGGGAGTTCAATCTCAGGGACGCTTCGAGGAACGTGCTGCTGAGCGAGACGGGCTATGCGGGCATCAGCTTCTATCGGCACGACGAGCTTGTGACCATCGACACGGTGCGGCACATGACGCTGTCGGACAAGGTCAGGAGCGAACAGCTCAGCGAGGAGATGAGACTGCTGTACGTGGCGCTGACGAGGGCGAAGGAGAAGCTCATCATACCGCTGTTCATGAAGCGTCACGCGAAGCCGCAGTTCGATGTGCCGTCGAGGATGAAGGCTGTGGCGGAGTCGGTGGCGCTCATGGGAAAAGTTACGCCTTCGATGCTGGCGGACTACAGCTGCCGCACTCCCGATACGTGGATAGCGGCGGCGCTGATGCTGACCGACGGCTGTGACGCGCTGCTGGACGAGATAGGCGCGGACGACATGACGAGGGATATGCTGCACAGGCTGGTGCCGAAGGACGACGTTCCTGCGGAGATAGTCTACCGCGTGATGCCCGAAGAGGGCGGCGAGGCAGTGAACAAGGCGAAGTTCGCGGCGGAGAAGAGCGACAGCAGGCTTGTTTCCGAGCTGAGCGGTCTGTTCGAGAAGGTGAAGGAGGAGAGCGGCAGGGAGACTGCAAAGCCTGCGGCTTCAAAGAGGACGGTCACGGAGATAGTGTCGGAGATACACATGAAAAATTCCGCGCCCGAGGACATCGAGGGGATGTTCTTTCCGCAGCTGGGGACCCTCGAAAAGGGCGAGGTCGCGAAGCTGTCGGCGTCGCAGAGGGGCACCTGCACGCACCTTTTCATGGAGCTTGCGGACTATGCGAACTGCGAGAAGAGCGTTGAGGACGAGCTTGAACGGCTCGTGCGGCGCGGCAGCATGACCGAGCAGGAGGGCAGCGGAGTCTATATTTCGGCGGTGAAAAAGTTCTTTGCCAGCGAGCTGTACGGGCGCATGAAAGCGTCGGCGGAGATCGAGCCGATAATGCGTGAGCGGAGGTTCACGGTCAGGGCGAAGGACGCGGGGATAGACGGGGAGTTCGCGGAGTACATCGCGCCCGACGGAATGTTGCAGGGTATCTGCGACTGCATCTTCTGCGAGGAGGACGGGTATGTGCTGGTGGACTACAAGACCGACTGGTTCAGGGACGAGTCGGAGCTGGCAAGGTACGACGTTCAGCTGGAGCTGTACAGGAAGGCTCTTGAGCTGATACTCCCGAAGCCCGTGAAGTCCTGCTGTCTGTATTCGTTCGTGCTGGGCAGAGCGGTTGAGAGACTTGCCTGACAGATGAAGAGGTAAGGTACGCATTCGGCGATGGATCTGAAAAAATACCCTTGCGGCTTTTTGAGGCTGCAAGGGTGTTTTTTTATTCGGTTATCAGTTCTCTTACTTCTACGGTCTTTATTTTGGCGGCGGAGATGTATGAGGTGATGAAGAAGCAGAGGCAGACTGCGGCGGTTTTTTCGACTGCGGGGCGCGGGCAAAAAAATACTTCCGACACGGATGTCGGAAGTACAGGGTCGGTGTATTATTCTTCGGGTTCGTCGGGCTGTTCTTCCCACAGCTCGGCTTTTATCTCCATGGGGTCGCCCTCGCATACGGGTGCGGTCTCGGTCTCGATGACCTCTTCCACGCCGTCGCCGCCTATCTGCACGAAGTCGTAGTAGAGCACTTCGAGCTTGGGGTCAACGGTGCTGTTGAAGTCGATGTGGTAATGACCGCAGAACCAGCGTTCGTACTGAGTGCGTATCTTCACGCCCTCAAGGAATTCGGTGAGGACATTGCGGGTGTAGCTGTCGTCGTCGCGAAGGAGTATCAGCTCGCGCTGGACGCTGGTGGGGGCGCAGTGGGTGAGGATGTAATCGACCTTGAAGCCTGCGTTTTCGAGTGCGTGTCTGCCTTCAAGGAGCTCTGCCTTGCTGGGGAGTTCCTGCGGCCACCATGACTCGCCCTCGACGCGGTAGTACTTGTCGTGGCTCTCCGCGCCGCCGAAGGTGAAGAATGTCAGCCCCTCGATCTCGAAAATCTGTCCGCGCATGAGGTGGAATATCTTGTCGGTCACGCGGTGTATCCTGCCGCCGTGCCACTCTTCCTCGGGCAGTTTTTCGAGCATATCGAAATTCTCGTGATTGCCGTCGATGAAGAGGGTCGTCCAGGGCATACTGTCAAGCCAGTCCAGCCAGTACTGTTCCTCCTCGCTTCCGCTCCAGATAAGTCCGAAGTCGCCTGCGATTATCAGGTAGTCGTTCTCGGTAAGTGCTGCCAGACCCGGTGTGTTCTCTATATCGAGCTTAGCTATATCTATTGTACCGTGAATATCTCCTGTGATAACTATCATAAGCTCTCCCCCAGTTACTCCGGGCGCTTTTGCCCCGGTCATTTTCTGATCCCGACTGTCTGCGTTCGGCGGGCGTCGGGTCCACTATCATAATTATATCACATATCTGCAAATTTTTCAAGTCGGGGGGGCTTTTTCGCAAAGGTTTGAGACAGGCGTTTACAAAAAGTTTACAATTTATGGCAGGACGGGGATGCGGTGAGCGTTTTGCACAGTATAAGGCGCGGATCTTTATACAGGATGCACGATAATCTTAAAGGTTTTGGGGGCGGTGCTTGAATTTAGTATCATTATATGTTATAATATACTTTAAGTAACTTGTAATTTATTATGATGATCTGAAGGATCAGGGGTTCCCGAATTGGCAAATTGTAATGAACGGCATGGTGGTAATGGATGAAACAGCATCAGTTGATCTATGACAGTGCGGAACAGTTCGAGCGTGAGCTGACGGCGTTAAGAAATCAATATACGGGCAAAAAAGCGGCGATACAGTTTTTCTATGACCGCGGCAGGAAAGAGGATGTCATCAGTGCGCTCGGGATGATCGAGAGGGTATGGGATGACGCCGAGTGCATCGGCTGTACCGCAAATGCGAGCATTCACAAGGGAAGGCTCCGCGACGGCACGGTGCAGGCTGTTGTCATGGTGTTCGAGTCGCCCGACACGAAGCTCGAAACGATGAGCTTTGTGCTGACCGAGGACACACAGCAGGAGATGTGCGACAGGCTTTTGCAGAGGATAGCAGAGGCAGGCTGGGTGAAGGGCGTTGAGATGCTCGTTACGCTGAGAGACCTTTCCTCGACCTACATCTGCGACAGGCTCTCGAAGCTGCCCGCCGACATCGCGGTGTTCGGCGGTGCGGCTTTCAACAGGGAAGCTGACAGAGGACTCGTTGAGGTCTTTTCGGGGAAGGACGGTTTTCTGGAGGAGGGAGCTGTTTTTCTGCTGATGGGCGGTGACAGCCTTAGCTTCCGCACCACGTTCATTTCGGGCTGGAAACCCCTCGGCGCGAAGATGACGGTATCGCATTCGGACAGGAACAGGCTCTACACCCTCAACGGCGAACCTGCGTTCAACGCCTACAACCGCTACCTGAACATCGACAACGACGAGCATTTCTACCACAACGCGCTGGAGTTCCCCATTTCGTATGAGAGAAACGGCATCAGCATCCTGCGTGTTCCTTCGCAGGCGATGCCCGACGGGTCTATCGTCATGACTGCCGACATCGCGGAGGGTTCGGCGGCGAGGATAACCTACGGCGACCCGCAGACCATACTTTCGAGCATTATCGACAGGGCGCAGATGTTCGCGACCTTCGCGGCGGATGCGATACTTATCTTCAACTGCGCTTCGAGGCGGAGCTTCTGGGGCACGCAGGACATCGACCGCGAGACGCTGCCGTTCAGTCTGCTGGCGGACACGGCGGGATTTTACACGGGCGGCGAGTTCCACCGCATGGACTGGTCGCTGAACCAGCACAACGTGACGCTGGTCATCGCGGCGATACGCGAGGGCGATGCGGATATCCATGCCGCGGCTGAGGCTCACGAGCGGCTGAGGGCTTACTACAGGGATAACCTGGAGTACCACGCGGAGCACGTTTCGATGGTACGCAGGCTGGCGAACTTTATCGACGTGGCGACCGAGGAGCTTGCGGATGCGAACCGCCGACTGACGCGGATGGCTTCGACCGACGAGCTGACGGGGCTCTACAACAGGCGCGAGATAAAGCGCATGATAGAGCGCTCGGAAGAGTATTCGCTCATCATGCTGGATCTGGATAATTTTAAGATGGTCAACGACACCTACGGTCACGACGAGGGCGACACGGTGCTCAGGAGCTTCTCGGAGCTGGTGGGTGAGCTCGTTGACGAGGCAGGCGCTCTGGCAGGCCGCTGGGGCGGCGAGGAGTTCATGGTGCTGGTGCCGACTTCCGACAGCAAGGCGGTGCTCGAACTTGCGGAGAAAATACGCGAGAAATACCACGATATCAGGTTCGAGAGGTCGGGAACTCACACGGTCAGCTGCGGCGTGACTTCCCGTCGCGGCTCCGAAAGCTGCGACAGCGTCTTCACACGCGTGGACGACGCTCTCTACTCGGCAAAACGCCACGGCAGAAACTGCACTTGCGTTAAGTGAGTGGGGCTTTGGGCGGGGAGTTATAACCGGGGGAAACCTTTCTGAAGAAAGGTTCTCCCCCAGACCCCCTTCCAAAGACTTTTAATACTTTTTGGCTTGTGGGTGGTTCTTTCTTAGTTTGTGTTGGTCGGGAGGATTGTGGTTCTTCTGCTACATGGCTTGCTCTTGCCAAAAAGAAGTTCAATGGGGCATAACGCTTCGATTGCGGTATTTTTCAGATGGTCACTCTTGAAGCGGTGATAGTCTGTTTCTTCACCACGATCAAAGGGTCTCCACGTAAAATAACGCCGCTCCCGATGGATCGATTCCATCGGGAGCGTTTTTTTGTCGTCAGTCAGTGAGGAAGTCGTTGCCGGAAGAGGTCATGGCGTTGGTGTAGAAGGCATTGCCGACGGCGTCCCAGAGACCCGGTTTGTTGTCGGCGGCCCGCACGCACGGGATGAAGTGGCGCACGAGTTCGTCATTGACCCAGAACTTCGCCGAGTACAGGCGCATATGCGAGTATGTCATATACGGGATCGCGCATCCTGTGTTGGGAACGCTCTGCTGTGAGCCTGAGTAGTACTCATTCACGAAAACGTTGAAGAGTGCGTAGGGCATAGTGCTGTTGGAATACTGGCTCGGGCTGTTCTCGATATAGCCTGTGCCGCCGCCTTCGTGTTTCTCCCAGGACAGTTTTGTCGGGGTGATGCGGAGGGTGTAGCGTTCTTCGGGCGACAGCACCGTTCCCACCACTGTATTGGAGACTGTACCGCCTGTTTTAAAGCTGACATCCGAAGACGGGTTGTAGCCTATGCGGTAAGCGTTGTAGCTTCTGTACTCCTTGCCGAACAGGAACTGATCTGATCCGCCCGATATGTTCCATAGTATCATATCGAGTTCAACGACCGTCTTTGCATCGGTCACGCCTGTATTTATCACCTGTCCCCAGTTTTTCTGCCTGTTCACATTGCTTTCGATGTAGTTCCTGGCGGTATAGCCTGCGGGAAGAACGGGCTTATCCGACGAGGACGGAGCGAACAGGCGGCAGAAAGGGTCATCGGGCGGGATATTCTTTTTTGCCAGCATTATCCCGAACATATCAGTCATTGTTTTCCGCCTCATTCTCTGACTCGGGTGCTTCAACGGCTGAGCCGTCGCTCTGTTTGTACCATGTGCCTGTGCTGTCGAGCATGAGCACCTCGCCCTCCTGAACGGCAATAGCTATCGAGCCCTGTGCCGCGTTCACGCCGTCCACAGCAGTCACTCCGCCGAGTTCGGCGGAAGTATCGCTGTAGAGTGTAAGGCGTGCAACGGGAGAAGTGCCCGAGTAGCCGATATGCTGTTCGCGTGAAATGTCTCTTGTTATCATATTATCCCCCTTTTGAAAAGTCGGTGTTGTTCGTGCTTCTTCAAGTAATATTATATCCGCTGCGGCGGAGATTTCAATTCGCGTGATGCACGAATTTTTCCGGGGGCGGACGGGGGCTGAAAAGGGGCAGTCGGCGGTCGGGGGCTTATTTTTTTGCGGATCACGGAGAAAAACCGTGAGCGGTGGGGGGATATGCGCAAAAAAACGGCTTCGGACGGGCTTGTGAAAACGACGAAATATTGACATTTCTGCTTGGATCTGGTATAATATTATCAGATATTTTTTGTGCGAACGGAGGCGGAAGTGATGCGCGGCGACAATAAGATCAAATATCTGCCTGCGGTCATCTGCCTTTTCATGGTGCTGATCTGTGTGTTCATACTTCGGACGACGGGGTTTGAGGAGATCATCGAGATGACCGAGGACGAACCTGCGCTGGCGCTGGGACTGCTGTGGTTTTTGTACGCGATAAAGTCGATGTCGGTGATCTTCCCTGCGACGCTGCTGTTTATTGCGGCGGGGAACATTTTCTCATTTCCTGCGGCGGTGGGGGTGAACATCATGGGGCTCATCATCAGCTTCACCCTTCCGTACTACATCGGGAAATTCTCGGGCTCGGACGCGGTGAAGTTCATCACCGACAAGTACCCGAAGGCGCAGCGGCTGGTCAGGCTCGGGCAGAAGAACAATTTCCTGACCGTCTACATCTCCCGTGCGGTGACTGTCGTCCCGAACGATCTGATGAGTATGCTGCACGGTGCGCTCAGGATGCCTTTTGTGACCTTCATTCTCGGGTCGCTGATGGGTGTTCTGCCCGAGATGCTTGTGGAGACCTACATTGGCGGTCAGCTCAGAGACCTCACCTGGAAGTCGGTGCTGGCGATGGTCGGGCTCATTCTGCTGACCTGTGTTTTCAGTCTGCTGCTCAACAAGCGGCTCAGCAGGTTCGGTATCGAGACCGAGTGCGAGTGCGAGGTCGGGGTCGAGCAGGGGGATTTCTGAATTTTGGGTTCGTTTTGGGTTTTTGCCCCCGGGGCTGCGGGTTTGGCGGCTTCGGGGTTTTGATTTTTTTGTGGGGGTGTTTTTTTATTCGGCTGCGCCGAATTTTTGGGGTTGGCTCGAATCGCTGCGCTCTCTCGCCAAAATAAAATCGGCATTTCATGCTTCGGGAGAAGGATTGAGCTTTGTCTTCATTTGGAGTTCTTTTCCTCGTTCTCTTTGGAAATGCCGATTTTATGTTTTGGGGGATGTTGGTGCGCTTACGGAGCTGAACGTAGGTTCGGAGGGCAGGGACTCTGTCCCCGAGCCCCTGCCGGGGGAGCCTTTATAGCCGTGCGTAGCTAAGGCGGGGGTCTCCCCCCCTCCTAAACTTTCTGAGACTCTGGTGTGGACGTGGGGTTTGTGCGTTTTTATACTATCATCATGCCTTTTCTTTTGGCAGGGATTATTGTGGCGGTGGCGCCCGAATTGAACTCCAGACTGTCCGCCTCTATGCCGTCCGAGAATATCACTCCGTTTTCGGGCATCAGCGATGTTACCCTCAGCGGCGTGTCAGCATCGACCTTGCCGAATACAAGGTCTGTTCCCGTCGTTCGGCTCGGGAACGGCTCTCTCACCGAATAGCACAGATATTCACTGCTCCACCCGAAACCCTCGGGCAGCGTCGGCGTGCCTGTCAGTCCGCATACCTTCGCGATGCCTGCCGCTCCTGCTATCACGCTCCTCAGCCAGCCCGTCGAACCCAGACCCGTCGAGACCAGCATACCGCTCGACGACTGCTCCTCCTGTCTGCCGCCTGACGAGATGATGTACCTCGCGGACGCGTGCCCCTTCTGCCCGATGAACAGGTCGTTCACGGCACACAGCGTCTGACCGTCGGACAGCGCCGCTTCGGCAAAGGTCACGCTCTTTACCGTGCGTCTGCCTGCAAAGACCTCGGGCACGACTTTCGGAAGGTCGCCGACGCCGAAGGGGAGCAGCACGCCGTCCCAGCGTTTCGGGTCGGGATTCACGCCTATCATCGGCTGTCCGTTCAGGTACTTCATGGTGTTCGCCACAAGTCCGTCGCGTCCGAGGGCGACTATCGTGTCGGTCTCGCCGAAGATGTAGCCCGTCAGAAAGTCGCGGTCGAGTCGGGTAACCCTGCCGAGGGTGGAAAGGGACTGCTCGGCGGCGGCGAGGGCGGCGGTGTACTGCTCGTGCTCGGCGAGGTAGTCGCCGAAATCGCCGCCGTGATGCTCGATGTAGAACTGCGCCTGTCCTGCGGTGTTGTAGCGGCGGATGAGCATTTCGAGCCGCGTTTTCTGGGTAACGAGGACTATCTTGTTTTCTGTGCGTCTTTCCATGCTTCTCACCTCGCTCCGTCCATGAATGCGCCGTAGGCTGTGTCGTTTATCTGCTGTTTTGTCAGGGTCTTCAGGGCTTTTCGGTCGGCGCAGAGATACCTGTCGTAGTAGGTGCAGCAGGTGAAAGTGCCGCCCTGAAGCCTGAACATCGCGTTGACGTGTATCTCTCCCCTGCCGTTCTCGTAGACGATGTAGTTGTGTTCTCCCTGAGCGCAGCCCTGTCCGATGACTGCGGCTGCCGTTATTTTGAAATATGCGCCCATTGTTTATGCTCCTTTGTTTCCTGTCAGGCTTTCGAGAAGGTCGGGGGTGATGTTCAGCGTGCCGATGTTGCCGCTGTTCGCCGCGAGCTTTTCAAATGCCTGTGCTATCATTTTCTCGGGTTCCATGTTCAGCTGTGCGAGTGCCACGAGGACATCGCTGCCGATGCGTCCGTAGGCTTCCATGACCGCTCCTATGCGGTAGCTTTCGGCGTCGGCTTCCTTCTTCGCGTTTTCGAGACGCAGGTCGGCGAGTTCGCGGCGTTTCTTTTCGAGCTCTATCTCGCTTTCGAGCCTGATGCGTTCGCGGTCGGCTTCGCTCTCGATGCGGATGCGTTCCATCTCGGCTTCGCGTTCGAGCACCATGCGGCGGGTCTGGATCTCGGTCTCCTTTATCTTCTTTTTCTTCTCCTGTACCGAGATCTCGGTGCTGAGCTCGTTCTCCTTGACGCGGCGTTCCTGTTCTATCGAGGCGTTGCGGCGTTCGTAGAGGGCGTCGTCCGACTGCTTGAGTATCTCCTCACGGGTCGCGGCTTCGAGGGCGCGGGCGGTCTCGGGGTTTGCGGCTACCTTCACCACCGAGAAGCCGACTATCTCAGCGCCGAGTCCTGCTATCTCGGCTTCACTGCGGAGCCTTTCGAGCACGCCTGCCGCGAAGTCCTCGCCTGCCGCGAGGGCGTCGGTGAGGGTCATGCCGCCGACCATGCTGCGGACGGCGACCTCCGCGATGTTGATGATGCGCTTCGAGAGCTTTGCGACGGGGTTGCCCTCGAACTGTTTTGTTCTGAGGTTGATGGTGAAATCGACTGCGGATGCGGCTTTTTTGTAGTCGGTCAGGCGGTAGGTCAGCTGACCCTGAACGGTGACCTTCTGGAAGTCGGCGGTGGTCTCCTCAAAGATGAGGTCGGCGTCGATGTTCGATACGGGAACTGCCTGAGCGGATGTCATGCGGTCGAGGTAGAAGAACGAAAGTCCCTTGCCCTCCGCCGTGAGTTTGCCTTTGGTGTATCTGAGAACGTAAAGGTTGGGTGTGAATTTTACATACATGATTATTTCCTCCTGTCGTTTGGTCGGGGGTTAGTATCTATTTGATAATATCATTATAATACTAACTTGCCTGTTTGTCAATAGCATGGGAGAAGTTTCTGCCATATGCACAAAAACTTAGTGTCAAAATTATACTATCTGCACATATCCGCTGCATTTCATGCACACCCGACACGATTTGGACAAAAACCAACAATTGTGATTTGCAAAACGGCAGAATATCTGATATAATACTTTTAGAGTGTCGGCAGCTCCGCCCCCGTCTTTTTGGCAAGGAGCAGACTACCTGAGAGAAGAACTCAAATCTTCACGACCAACACTATCTAAAGAAGAAAATCACCCCTTGCCAAAAAGTATTAAAAGTCTTTGGAAGGGGGCTGGGGAAGAACCATTTTTAAGCCGTGCGAAGCTAAGGCGGACGTGCGAAGCTAAGGCGGACGTGCGAAGCTAAGGCGGGTTTCCCTCATCTAATACAGCACGCAACGACCCGATTACCCAAAGGAGCTGGGCTATATGGAATTTGGCATCAGAAACGATAAGATAACTAAGGCTCTGCTCAGGACTACCATACTGAAAGCAGTGACTGAGATAAAGCGCGACCCGAAAAGGAGCGTGCGCAACCTTGTGGACCTTGGGCTGAATTTTGCCGAGGGGTGCAATCAGCGCGAGATATTCGACATCACTCAGCAGTACCTCTCGAACGACGACAGCGCGTATTTCTCGCTTGCGGAGAACATCGTGAACACCATCGAACCCGACCACATCGTGGCTTTCGGGCTGAATTTCGGCTACAACGGCTGCACGAGCGGCGCGAGGATACTGCGCGAGAAACAGGAAGAGCTGGGCTGTCACATCCCGTTCCTGCTGGCGTTCACCGTGGACGACAGCGAGGACAGCATCACCGCCGACGACATCCGCAGCGCGGTCAGTCAGGGCATGGAGCTGGGTATCTACATCTACACGGTGATATGTTCGAGCGACGTCTACCCCGAGCTGCTGTCGATCGCGGAGGAGTTCGGCGAGTGCGCGTTCATCTACTTCGTGAACCCGAGAAGGCTCAGCCGCGAGATCATCAGCAGGACCAGCGAGATAAACAACCTCGTGACTTCCGTGCGCATGGAGGACGGGAACAGCCTCTGCCTTGAGACCGTTACCGCGCTCCGCGAACAGGGCTGCCCCGTGACGGTCCACTACGAGTACAGCGACGACACCCTCGGCGACGTGCTCTCAGATTCCGTGACCGAGCGCATGACCGAGACGGGCGCCATCGCAGGCATCTACTACCCAAAACACGGAACTTCACCCGAGACCGCCGCAAGGGTCGGCGAATACCGCACCGAGACCGTCCGCTCTCAGCAGTACCCGATATTTATCTTCGAGGGCTACAGCGACTCCGACCACTTCGACAGAATGTTCTCTAACACCGAGTGCTTCGTTCACTTCGTCAGCGGCGGCCGCGTCCTCTACACGACCTCCCAGAAAGTCCTCAACGACGCGTCTCTCTCAGACCACCCCCTCGCAGACATCCTCAAACGCGTGAGGTACTGAGGTGGAGTGCAGGTCTTACTGGGGGAAAACCTTTCTGAAGAAAGGTTCTCCCCCCAGACCCCCTTTCCAAAGACTTTTAATATTGTCGTCAGTTGGATGTGTGGGGGACGTTTGGCTATCACCGATTCAAGAGATGTATTCTATTATTTTCGGTAATTTTGATATGTAGGGTGGGAGATTGCTCCCACCTTTTATTTGTGCAAACACTTTCTGTGGGTTTCTTTATGTAGGGGCATCGCCCTATAGATAGACATTCTCTTTTGAAATGGTGATAGTCTATCTCCCCGACCTCAACCAACAACCGACATATTAAAAGTTTTAGTGAGGGGGTTTTGGGGAAGACCCTTTTTCAAAAGGGTCTCCCCCAAGAAAACCCGCACTCATGAAGTACAGGATAAGAAACAAACGGGTCAGGTACGTAAGGTACCCGACCCGTTGTTTTGGTCAGACTAATTTCCAGATGTTTTTAGCGTAGTCTTTGATGGTGCGGTCGGAGGAGAATTTGCCTGCCGAGCACATATTGAGCCAGCATTTTCTTGCGAAGGCGAGTTCGTCGCGGTATTCGCGGTTTACCTTGAGTTTTGCCTCGACGTAGGAGTTCAGGTCGCCGAGGAGGTAGTAATGATCGGGGACGTGCCAGCTTGCGCCGTCGGTGAGGGCGGCGTAGAGTTCGGTGAACGTACCCTCTTCGCCTGCGCGTTCGGGGTGGAGAGCGACCTCGCTGTCGTAGAAGCTGCCGTCGATAAGTTTATCGAGGACGCGTTTTATCTTCGGGTCAGCGAGAAGTTCGCGGGGGTCGTAGTCGGGCATGATCTTTTCGAGCTCTTCGACTCTTGCGCCGAAGATGTAGTTGTTTTCCTCGCCTGCTTCCTCGGCTATCTCGATATTTGCGCCGTCGTAGGTGCCGAGGGTCACGGTGCCGTTGAGCATGAGCTTCATGTTGCCCGTGCCGCTTGCTTCGGTGCCTGCGGTGGAGATCTGTTCGGAAACGTCGGAGCCTGCAACGAGTTTTTCGGCGTAGGATACGTTATAATTCTGCACGAAGATGACTTTGAGCTTACCCTTTACCTTCGGGTCGTCGTCCTTTTCGATAAGCTCGGCGATATTCTCGATGAAGCGGATGACAGCCTTTGCGCGGCGGTAGCCCGGAGCCGCCTTTGCGCCGAAGATGAAGGTCATTGGGGTGAAGTCCTCGATGCTGCCGTCCTTCAGACCGTAGTAGATGTAGAGTATCGAGAAGGCGTTGAGCAGCTGGCGCTTGTACTCATGCAGGCGCTTTATCTGGGTGTCGAAGATGGAGTTTGTGTCTATCGTGCCGAAGTCGCGTTCCGCCTTCGAGGAAGTGATGTAGTCGGCGAGCTGCTGTTTCTTCTGCTTTTTAATGGCGATGAATTCGCGGAGAACGGATTCGTCGTCGGCGTACTTTTTGAGCTTAGCCAGTTCGTCAAGGTCTTTCACCCAGAATTCCGAGCCCAGCAGGCGTGTGATGAGTGCGGAGAGTTCGGGGTTGCAGAGGCGGAGCCAACGGCGCTGAGTGATGCCGTTTGTCTCGTTGAGGAAGCGGTCGGGGTAGAGCTTGTACCAGTCAGCGAGCGTTTCGGCCTTGAGTATCTCGGTGTGGATAGCCGCAACGCCGTTGATGTGCGAGCCGACGTAGCACGCCATGTTCGCCATGCGCAGCTTGCCGCCGCCGATGGGGGCGAGTTCGGCTATCTTCTTCTTGTCGAAGCCCTCGGGCTTCTTTGCGTACATATCAGCCTTGAAGTACTCGGAGATCATCAGGCAGATCTCGCCGATGCGGGGCAGCAGCTTGTTGATAAGGCGGATGTCCCACTTTTCGAGGGCTTCCTGCATGATGGTGTGGTTGGTGTAGTTGAAGGTCTTCTGAGCGATGGAGAGCGCCTTGGGGAACTCGTAGCCGCGCTCGTCGATGAGGATGCGGATAAGCTCGGGGATGGAGATGACGGGGTGGGTGTCGTTGAGCTGTATCTGCACGAAGTCGGGCAGGCAGTCGAGGGAGCCGTGGCTGCGCTCGTGCTTTCTCACGATGTCCTGAACGGATGCGGAGGAGAAGAAGTACTCCTGACGCAGGCGAAGGATGCGGCCCTCTTCAAAGCTGTCGTTGGGGTAGAGGACTGCGGAGATGTTCTCGGCGTCGGAGCGCGAGCCCCATGCTTCGTGGAAATCGCCGCGGTTGAACTTCTCGAAATCGAACTGGACCACGGGTTCAGCCTGCCACAGGCGGAGAGTGCCGACGTTCTCGGTAGCGTAGCCGATGACGGGCATATCGTAGGGGACAGCCCTGACCTGATAGTCGGAGTAGGTAACGGTCACGGTGTCGATGTCGCAGCGTTCGCTCCAGGGGTCTCCGTAGCGCTGCCAGTCGTCGGCGTATTCCTGCTGACCGTTGGTGCCGTCTATCTCCTGACGGAAGAGGCCGTACTTATAGCGGATGCCGTAGCCGTCGAGGGGGATGTCGTGGGTGGCAGCCGAGTCGAGGAAGCAGGCGGCAAGTCTGCCGAGACCGCCGTTGCCGAGAGCCGCGTCCTCTATCTCCTCAAGCTCGCTGAGGTCTCTGCCGAGGGCTTCAAAAGCCCTGGACGCGTTGTCGGTGAGACCTGTGCAGAGCAGATTATTGTAAACGGCGCGTCCCACAAGGAACTCCATGCTGAGGTAGCAGGCGCGTCTGCCTTCAAGGTGAGAAGCGCGGGACTCGTCCCATCTGTCCTTGATGTCGTGCATGACCTCGCGGGAGAGGGCATGGTGGAGCTCCTGCGGAGTTGCTTTTTCGATGGTCGTCTCGAACTGGTCGTGCATACGGCGTTCGATGTTTGCTTTGAGTTTGTCTGTGTTTATCATTTTACTTACCTCCGGTATAATGAATTATGTTCTTATTATATATGATACTATGAACCATACGGGGATGCCGAGCAGCAGGCTGACAAGATTCGCCGTCGCAGCGTAAAGGCTCGCTTTCAGCTTGTCTTTAGGTGTCAGCAGCTTCGCGTATATCACCCCTTCAAGCCCGGTTATCACAAGCTCCGCGTAGATGAACGCGCCGCTGATCGTCTCGATAGCTGCGTAGAGCAGCAGCTGTGTCGCAAGGTTGGTCAGGTAAAACACGCGCTTGTTATGCCCCTCGCCGAAGCTGTACTTGAACAGCAGGAACACCGCCTTCTCAACAGCGAGCGTAAAGCCGCAGGTCAGCGCAAATTTCAGCGCCAGCGGTCCGAGATACCCTACTGCCTTTTCGCTGACCCTGCCCGACTGCACGTCGTAGGTCATGTAAGCGTTAAAGGCGCGGCGTTTGCAAGGCTCGGAGACATACACCTGTCCGCTTTCGGTCACGATGATGACGCGGAATTGTTCGGGAACGTTCATGTAGCAAAATTCGTACCTGTTTTTGTCGTTTGAGTGTCTGTACGGCGGTTCTATCGGGCAGCCGTGCCGTGCGCCGTAGCTTTCCTCGGAAACGTATGCGTCGATAGTCTCCATCATTTTTCTGTCCGCAGCCGATGCCTGATCTCGGTAGTATTGTTGTTCCTTGCTGTTATTTTCCGTATGATAGCACAGCAGGTCGATATAGTAGTTTTCATCGGGTGCGTTTTTCACCGTCAGGAAGATGCTTTCCTTCGGACCCATATCCGCGCTGACCGGCAGCGCTGCCAGAACAGCGATGACGACCGCCGTCATCAGCATGAAAATGCGTTGGTATGTGTTTTTCATGTGTATCCTTCCCTGTAATATCTGACGTATTCCGTGACGGATGCATTACACCACATACACTTTTCTGTTTTTGTCGAGTGCGCCGCTGTGAGTGTCGTGAAAGCGTCTGAACTCGTTGACGGTGCGTGATCCGGTCGAGTAAGTGACTGACCTGCCGCCGTTTGTGACGTAAAGCTCGCAGTTAAAGCGTGTTATCTGATGCCAGTCGTACTGAAACACCGTGATGGTGACAGGCTCGCCCAGCCGCTCATCATCTATCGTGAATGTGTAGCCGCCGTACAAGCCGCCTTTCGCCGTGATGCGGAGCTTTTCACCGTCGGCTGTGATGCTGCCGTGCCGTGTTGAAGCTCCGTCCGCCGAAAGCGCGACCTGTTCACCGTCAACGTAAAGCGTGACCGTACCCTTTATCCGGCTGCCGAGATAAAACCTGCTGCTGACGGGTATCACCTGCGTGAACAAGACCGCCAGGAAAACGACCGCCGCCGCTCCGGCTGCTATTTTTCTTTTCATAGGATCTTTTTTATTTCTTCTTTTTAATTTCTCCGAGCCGGTCGTAGATGCGGGTCAGGTCGTATATCTTCGCCGCAAGCTCATCAGTCAGCTCGCCGCCCTGCATACGCCATATCCAGTTGCCGCCGAGGGTCGAGGGGACGTTCATCCTCGCGGTGTTGTCCAGCTCAAGGAAGTCCTGCATCTGGGTGATGGCGGTCTCTGCCGAGCTTGCCCATGCCGCCCTTATCATCGCGAAGGGGATGTCTTTATTGCGCTTGACGTTCAGGTACTCGCGGCAGAATTTCAGGGTCTTGCGGTCGTTGTTCGCTATCCAGCCGACTATCGTCTCATTGTCGTGGGTGCCTGTGTAGCAGACGCAGTTGGGGGACTTGAAGTTGTGGGGCAGATAGTCGCTCTTGCCCGAGGGGTCGAAGGCGAATTCCAGCACCTTCATGCCCGGGTAGCCCGAGGCTTTCAGCAGCTTTGCGACATCCTTGGTGATGAAGCCTAAGTCCTCGGCGATGATGCGCTGTTTCCCGAGGGCGGCTTTCACCGCCTTGAACAGCTTCATGTCGGGACCCTTGCGCCACTCGCCGATGACCGCGTCCTCGTTGCCGAAAGGGATGGTGTAGTAGCTCTCAAAGCCGCGGAAGTGGTCGATGCGAACCACGTCGTAGGTGGTACACGCCGAGCGGATGCGCTCTATCCACCACTTGAAGCCCTGTTTTTCGTGGACGTCCCAGCGGTAGAGCGGATTGCCCCACAGCTGACCCTTTGCGGTGAACACGTCGGGGGGACAGCCTGCAACGTCGATGGGCTTTTTGTCCTCGTCGAGGTAGAAAAGCTCGGGGTGAGTCCACACCTCAACGCTGTCGTAGGCGACGTATATCGGGATGTCGCCGATGAATTCGATGCCGAGGGAGTTGACGTACTCTTTCAGAGCCGCCCACTGTTTCGCGTACTCGAATTGCAGGAATGTCCAGAAGCCGATGTCGTCGGCGTACTGTTTTCTCGCCTTTTCGACGGCTTTTTCCTCAAACATACGGAGGGGCTTTTCCCACTCGCACCACGCCTTGCCGCCGTGAGCGAATTTCAGCGCCATGAAGAGACCGTAGTCGGCAGTCCATTCGTTTGCCGCCGCGAAGTCTGCGAGGGCTTTGTCGCCCGACTTTTTGTAGTTGTCGTAGGCAGTGCGGAGAACATCGAAGATGACCTCATAGAGGTGGCCGTAATCCACGAAGCTGTCCTTGCCCCAGTCAACTTTTTTGTAGTCGGCGGGTTTAAGCAGGCCGTCCTTTTCGAGGAGCTCGAAGTCGATGAAGTAGGGGTTGCCCGCGTGTATCGAGAAGCTCTGATAGGGCGAATCGCCGTAGCTTGTGGGGGAGACGGGGAGTATCTGCCAGTATCTCTGCCCCGACTTTTTCAGGAAGTCGGCGAAGGCGTAGGCTTCCTTTCCGAGCTTGCCGATGCCGTATTCCCCCGAAAGTGAGGAAATGTGAAGAAGTATACCGCTTGCGCGCATGATAAGTTCATCCCTTTCAAAATGTGTCTGCCGAAAAAAACACAGACAGCCGAAAGACTGTCTGCATAGATGCGATATGTTTCCCGACAGCTTAGGCAATACCGCGCAACCACCTGCTTCGCCGGTGCAGCGCCTCTGACGCACAATGGTTGTGCGGTATTGCCTTTATTAATAGAACCATTTCTGTTATTTTAACATAAATTCAATAAAAAGTCAATACCTTTTTGTAAATACATCCAAAAATCAATGGATAAACAGGTCGGTTCTGTTATTCTATGCTCAAAAACTCCTGCGGGATGTAGGAAAGGCAGTTTTCGGCTTCCTGACGATTGAAGCCGTCGGAGTAGTTTCGGGCAAAAAGTTCGTCGGTATATTCGGCGTAGGGGTAGGTGGCGCAGTTGTACCAGTCGCTGTAGAAGCTGTCCGCCTCGTAGTGCTGAACGAGGGGGATAGCCTTCACGTTCTCGAAGGTCACCTTGCCCGAGGTCGGGTCTTTCACCACATTCATCTTGCCGAGGATGCCGATGGGCGAGTTCGGGTAGTACATGGTGGAGACGAAGTTGCCGAGGCCGTAGTAGCAGAACGCCTGTCCGCCGTCGGGCTTGTCGATGTAGCCGCAGGTACTGCAAGCGTGTGCCTGCGTGCCGATGATGAGGTCTGCGCCCCACTCCACGAATTTCGGGGCGAGGGTCGCCTGCTGGTCGTTGATGGCATTCAGGACTTCCGTGCCGAAGTGTGCGCTGACGACCACCACATCGGCGGCTTTGTCGGCGGCCTTTATCTCTTCCTCGATGCGGTCGAGTTCGTTCAGGTAGACCACCTTGCCGTTGTCGGCGTCGGGGTCGAGGAAAAAGCCGTTGGTGTGTTCCATGTAGCCGAGGAAGGCGAAGGTGATGCCGTTTATCTCGGTTGTGCGGATGGTGCGGCTGTCCTTGTCGTTACGGTACGCGCCGTAGTGGACGACGGGCTTCGAGTCCCAGTAGTCGAGGGAGCTTATCAGACCGTCCGCGCCCATATCGAGGACGTGGTTGTTGGACATGGAGATGACGTTCACGCCGAGTTTGTCAACCACGCAGTCGCCGTCGGCGGTTGGGGTCGCGAAGCAGGGGAAGGACGAGGGGCCGTACTTGTCGGTGACGAGGGTCTCCTGATTGAGGATCTTCAGGTCGGCGTCCTTGAAGTACTTTTCGGTGTGCTCGTAGACGGGGAAGAAGTCGTAGTGGTCGCCGCCGCGCTTCCAGGCTTCGTTGTAGATGTTGTCGTGGATGAGGTTGTCGCCGACGCAGACGAGGGTGACTCTGTTCGGGGTGTCGTTGACGGCGGAAAGGACTTTTTTCTCGGTGGTGATGCCGCTGTCGGACTTTTCGTCGGAATTGCTGTCGGTATCGGATGACGAGCTGTCCGCAGATGAACTGTCCGAAGCAGGCGTTACCGCACCCTCGGCAGACGAGGTCATCTCGGTGACCGCCGAGACCTCGGGTGCCGAACTGTCGGGCATGGTCTCGTTCGCCCGGCTCTCACCCGAACTTTCCGCCGTAGAAACACGCGCAGGCATATCGGTCTTCTCACTTATCTCGCTGCCGCAGCCCGCCGCCGCTACAGCCACCATCGCAGCCGCCACAGCTGCCAGCTTCTTCAATATCTTCAATACTATCCCTCCGTTTACGGGTCGTGAGTGCGTAGCTAAGGCGGCTCCCATTCCAAAGACTTTTAATATGTCGTTGGTTGTGGTCGGGGAGTTAGACTCTCTCCATTTCAAGAGAGAATACTTATCTATGTCCGAAGCGCTCTTGAACGTCTTTTTGGCAAGGGGCACGCTATATAGGAGAAGAACCACAAACTTTCCTATCATCACAAAGTTAGAAAGAACAACTGCCCCTTGCCAAAAAGTAATAAAAATTTTAGGAAAGGGTTTCCCACGGTAAGACCTGCACTCTTTAAACCATTATAGCACTAAAGGGCGGGGGATGTCAAGGTGGTGCTTGACAGTGGGTGGGTTCTGTTATATAATATGTAGAGCGAGGCGAGAGGGGGATATTGATGAAGAAGAGGAATGTTTACTGTGACAATGCTGCCACGACTGCGGTGACAAGGGCGGTGCTGGAGGCTATGATGCCGTACCTTACCGAGTGTTTCGGGAACGCTTCGAGCGGATACAGGCTGGGGCGGCAGGCGGCTAAGGCGGTGCTGGATGCGCGGCGGAGTATCGCTGCCGAGCTGGGGGCGGAGCCTGATGAGATATTCTTCACCTCCTGCGGTTCGGAGTCGGACAACTGGGCGGTGAGGGGTGCTGCCGAGCTTGGGGCGCTGGCGGGGAAGCGGCACATCGTCACGACCGCGGTGGAGCATCATGCTGTGCTCAACTGCTGCAAGCACCTTGAACGGCTGGGTTTTGAGGTGACGTATCTGATGCCCGACAGGTTCGGGAAGGTGAGTGCGGAGAGCGTCGAGGGGGCGCTGCGTGACGACACGGCGCTCGTTTCGGTGATGACCGCCAACAACGAAGTCGGGACGCTGATGCCTGTTGCAGAGATCGGCAGGATATGCCGTGAGAGGGGAGTGCTGTTCCACACCGACGCGGTGCAGGCGGCGGGGCACATACCCGTGAACGTCCGCGAAATTGGGGCGGATATGCTCTCGCTGTCGGGACACAAGCTGCACGCTCCGAAAGGGGTGGGGGCTCTGTTCATCCGCAGGGGCGTGAAGCTGCCGAGCTTCATAGACGGCGGCTCGCAGGAGTACGGCAGGCGTGCCGGTACGGAGAACGTGGCAGGGATAGTCGGGCTCGCGAAGGCGTTGAGCGACGCGGCGGACAGCCTTGCCGAGCGGACGGAGCGGCTCACGCGGATGAGAGGGCGGCTCGAACAGGCGCTGCTCGGGATAGAGGGGGCGCGGCTCAACGGGCATCCCGACGACAGGCTCCCTGCGACGGTGAACGTTTCCTTCGGGGGGCTTGAAGGGGAGAGCCTGCTGGTGATGCTGGATATGTACGGCATCAGCGCTTCGAGCGGTTCGGCGTGTACGACGGGGCAGGATGCGCCCTCGCACGTTCTGACGGCCATGGGGCTGACCGAGGACGCGGCGAAGTCGAGCATACGTTTCTCGCTGGGGGACGACTGCACGGACGAGGACATCGGGTATCTCGTGCAGGCTGTTCCCGAGGCGGTGGCACGTCTGCGGAGCATGAGATAAAAAAGAGAGGTCACTTCCGCAGGGGAAATGACCTCTTTTCGATTATTTCAGACCTTTTGCTTTTTTGAGGGTGATGCCGTTGTCGCCGAGGGGGATAGCGTGGTCGAGGCCGACGAACTTGCCGTCCTCCTGCCAGAGGACTTCCTTGACGAAGTTATACTTCTCGTCGTCCCAGGTCTTGAAGTCGTCCAGCACGAGACCGCCTGTGTCGCCGCTGTTGGCGTTGAAGCACCAGAAGGTGTGATGCAGGTTGTACTTCTTGATGAGGGTGCGCATATGCGTCATCCAGGTGATGTTGGGCTCGGTCATGAAGCCGCCCCATTCGCCGATGAGAAGGGGAGCGGTCTTTTTCTCGTAGATGTAGAACCAGTTGTCCTTCCAGCAGTCCTTCATCAGCGAGTCGTAGTCGTAGCTGCCCTCGAACCAGGGCTGCTGATATACGGTGGGGCCGTAGTCGTGGGGGGAGTACACCAGTTTGTCCTGATGCTTGCCGAGGTCGATGGGGTAGTCCTTGACGCCGCGGAGATTTCCGCCCCACCAGTTGAAGTAGTAGTCCTCATTGTCGGTGGACTTGTAGTTGCCCTTTTTCTTCGGGTAGGTCTCGGTGCCTTCGACCATTATGAGCACGTTGGGGTTCTTTTTGAGCACCTTGCCTGCGGCGGTCTCGGCAACGTATTTCCAGTTGTTCGCGTCCTTGGAGTCGTCCCATTTTGCGGCAGCGTCGCCCTCGTTGGGCTTGCCGTGGGGCTCGTTTTTCAGGTCGAACGCGATGATGGTGTCGTTATCCTTGTAGCGGTCAGCCATCCATTCGAGAGCGGCGTAGTACTCCTTTACGGAGACCTTGTCGGTGTACCAGAGGTTAGCGTTGTGGCCTGCCGCGTCGGTATTTGCGGAGTGGATGTCTATCATGACCTTCAGGCCGTTCTCCTCAGCCAGCTTCAGGAAGTAGTCGAATATCTGAAGGCTGTTCATGGAGTTGAGCTCGGTGTTGTAGGCGTTGTTGTAGTTTGCCTGGGGGTAGTTGCCGTCAGCCCAGTTGTTTATCAGCTCTGCCGAGAAGGGAACGCGGATGAGGTTGAAGCCGTGGTCGGCGATAGCATCGACGCTCTCGGTCAGGACGCTGTTCCACAGGCCGTCGAAAACGTTTGTGCCCGTGTTGTAGCCGAACCAGTTGCAGCCTGTCAGCCAGACTTCCTTGCCGTCCTTGTCGAGGATGCGGTTGCCGTCGGTGTGGAGCCAGTCGTCGCCCTGCTTTGCCTTCGGGGAGCGTTTGAGCAGCTCGTCAACGTTTACGGAGGCGTTCTGGTCGCCGCCGTTGTTGTTATTATTGCCGCCGCTCTGCTGGGTGGACTTGGGGGTGCTGCCTTTTTTGATGGTGCATTCGGTGCCCGAGAGCTTTGCGCTCTTGACGTTGAGAGCCACTGAAGTGCCGATGTTGCAGCCGAGGTCGCCGAGGGTCGCGCCTGCGGCTATCTCGCTGTTGAATTCGGCGGGGGTGATGGTGAGGGTATCGCCCGAGCAGGTGTAGGTGCCGCACCAGCCGTCGCACTTTTTCAGACCCTCGATCTCCAGTTCGAGCTTCCAGTCGGAGACTGCCTTGCCCGAGTTGTTCTTGACCGAGATGCTCATGCCCGTCATCACGGCGTCGCCGTCCTGCCAGCTGTTGTCGCCGCTGTAGTAGAGGATGAAGCCCTCGCCCTCGTCCTCGTCCTTATCGGACTTCGATTCGGACTTGCTGTCGGACTTGCTCTTCGCCTTGCTTTCAGCCTCGGAAGAGGTGTCATCGGCGGAGCTTGTCTCCTCGCTGTCCTCATCGGTGCTCTCGGAGCTTTCATCTTCCTTCTTGCTCTCCGAAGAAGCGGTGGTGACCGCCTTGCTGGGGGTGCTGTCGGTTTTCAGCTTATCGTCATTGTCCTTGCCTGTCGCGAGTGCCACCACCGCGATGATAAGGCCTATCACCAGCACGTTTGCCGCGATGATGATGCCTTTGACGGTAGATCTGGACACTGTGACAGACGAGCTGTCGTTCTGTTTCTGACCGTTGTTTTCGCTCATACTTTTCCTCCTTAAATGATCGTCAAACAGTTCCGTCATTTATACATTAACAATTATAACATATTAATTTTTAAATTTCAATGCAAAAATACGAAAATATGCAAAAAATTACGCGGTGCATGACCGTTGGATTTTCGGCCGCGCACCACGCTTATTTTAGGGGGTATCAGTTTTCTCTGAGGCGGTCAACTATGCTTTCGCGGTTGATGACCTTGTACGCCGTCGCGGGGATCGCCGCCGACAGAAGTATCAGTATCGGCAGGCAGACCAGTATCGGCAGTATGTTGAAGCTGTAGCTGAAAAAGATCATCTCCTTTGCGAGATTCCTCAGCAGGAGCAGGCTGAGCAGGGAGCTTAGCACTATCGAGCTGACTGCGGTCAGCACCGAGTAATGCACGCCCTCCCACATGAGCATCGCTTTCAGCTGCCTGCCTGTCATGCCGACCGCGTTCATCATGGCGAGTTCGCGCTTGCGGGAGATTATGCCCGTGACCACGGCGTTCACGAAGTTCAGGATGCCGATGAGCGCGAGTATGCCGCAGAGGGCACCGCCCACTATCCTGATGACCTTTGTCAGGTCCTTGTACTCATCCATGTAGTCGCTCTTGCTCTTGCAGATGAGGGAGTTTTCCGACAGTTCGGTGAAGGCGTCTAACTGAGTGCCCGCCCTGTCGATGTCCTCTTTGTCTGCGCCGACTTTCACGAGCATGGCGCTGCGGTCGTCGGTCAGTTCCATATAGGCGCTCTCGGGGATGGTGATATGTACGCTCAGCATATCGTATTCCTGAGTGGACAGGGGGTAGGGGATATCGGAGACCGCCATGACCTTGAAGGTCTTTATCTGTTCGTTTGTGCCCCTGACGGTTATCGTATCGCCTGTCTTGCAGAGGTCGTCGATGGGGTCGTTTTCGGAGTCGTCGAGGTTGATGTACTTTGTGTAGACCAGCGCGTAATCTCCACTCGCGAACTTCTCGGCGTCGATGCTGCCCTCTTTCGGGGTTATGTCGGCGAGGATGTTCTGCGGGATGCCGTAGAGGTCGGAGCTGATGCAGCCTTTTGAATGTGCGTAGAAGGTGTAGTCGCTGTCGGTCTTGCCGTATGCGGCTTCGAGGGCGTCGTATCTTTCGAGGACAGTGCCTTCGAGCATGAGCTCTCCGTGTTCGCAGTAGACGGGGTCGGCGCTCTTCACGCCGTCGAGGGACGCGATCTCTTCTATCTGTTCGGGTGTGACCGTGTTGTAGGTGCCGTCGAAACGGTTCCCGGGGGTGTTCTGACGCTTTATGATGAAGTCGCCTACTATCATATTGCTGAGGTATTTATCCATGTCGAGTCCGCCGAGGAAGGTGAAGAGGGTGTTGGTCAGAATGATGCTGAGGGTAAGGGACAGCACCACAACGACTATCTTTCTCCTGCTGCGGAGCATACTGCTTTTTGCGATGGAACGGGGACTGAGTTTCTTTGTCTGTTTGTCTTCGTTCTTTATGTTAGCAGTTTCGTTGTATCTGAGGGCTTCGATGGGGGAAGCCTTGGCGGCAGCCTTGCAGGGCTTGCGGCTGCTTATCATGACCGTCTCGAAGGTGAAGAGCGCGGAGATGATGCAGATGATTGCCATCATTTTCGGGCTGACGGCATAGCTCTGAGCGGAGATGAGGTTGATTATCCTGAGTATCATGCCGATGCTGACCTTGCCGATGACAAGGCCTGTCACGAGACCGAAGGGTATGCCTGCCGCGCAGTATATCCGTGCCTGAGTGCGCACCATGCGGCGTATCTGTTTTTCTGTGGTGCCGATGGTCTTCAGCAGGCCGTAGCTGCGGATATTCGCCGAGATGTTTATGCTGAAGATGTTGTAGATTATCAGGTAGCCCGCGCTGAATATGATGAGGGCGAAAATGACTATCGCTGTTATGGTGCCGCCGTCGATGCTGCCGGCGGCATACGCCCAGTTGACGCCGTATCCCGGGACTTTGCCGTCGGGGTAGAGGCGTTTCATCAGTTTTTCGGTCTTGCCCTCTATATCCCAGCTGTTAGCGAAGTCGAAGTCCACCTGATAGTAGCCTGCAAGGCAGGTGAGGTCGGTATCGTAGAAGCTGACATCGGGGGTAGGGGCGTATTTTTCCTGAAAGGCTTTTGAGACCCAGCACTGCTGTGCCATGCTCACCCTGTCGCCCTGCCAGAAGCCGCAGAGGGTCATGGGCTGTTCGACCGTGGTCATGGCTCTGTCGTTTATTATCATCTTCATTGGGACGGTGATGCCGAGTTCGTGGGGGAGACCGAGTTCATCGAGGAAGAGGGTGCTGACCGCCACCTCGTCGAAGCTTTCGGGGAGCCTGCCTTCGGTGGGAGCGCAGAACATAGCCTCGGCGTTTTGCAGGCTGAGGGCGCAGTTGACTTCTGCCCTGAAATTCCTCAGTCTCTCGTCGGAAACCTGACCGACGATGATGCGGCTGCTGACGTTGCGGGTCTTGCTGTCTGCCGCGACCTTTTCGGCGTCCTCGGGCAGGACGTATTTCAGACCCGCCATCGAGCTTGCACCGACCTGACGCATAGTCTCCTGCTGAGAGCCGTTTATAAGGCTGCCGCCGATGGTGGCGAGCACTGTGAACAGCACGCAGGTCAGCACTATCGAGAGTATCACTACGAAGCTCATCTTGCGGTCCTTTTTCAGTTCGCGGACTGCGAGCCGTCTGATAAGGCGGCGGTTGTTCACCTTAGTCATTCTGCTCACCGCCCTTGATGATGTGACCGTCCTCGATGCGGATGATGCGGTCTGCCATCTGTGCGATAGCCTCGTTATGGGTTATCATGACGATGGTCTGGGAGAAGCGCTGACCCGTGACCTTGAGCAGGCTGAGCACATCCTGAGAGGTCTTGCTGTCGAGGTTGCCCGTAGGTTCGTCGGCGAGTATCATAGCAGGCTTTGCGGCGAGGGCGCGGGCGATGGCGACGCGCTGCTGCTGACCGCCCGAGAGCTGATTCGGAAGGCGTTCCTTCATATCGGTAAGGCCGATAGCGTCGATGACCTCGTTGACGAATGTTTCGTCTGGTTCGCTGCCGTCGAGCTGTATCGGGAACACGATATTTTCGTACACGTTAAGGGTCGGCAGCAGGTTGAACGACTGGAACACGAAGCCTATCTTCCGTCTGCGGAAGATGGTGAGCGATTCGTCATCGAGGGAGAAAATATCCTTCCCGTCCACGAACACCTTTCCCGAAGTAGGTCTGTCGAGTCCGCCGAGCATATGCAGAAGCGTTGATTTTCCGCTTCCCGAAGTGCCGACTATCGCCGCGAATTCGCTCTGTCCGATGCTTATCTCCGCGTTTTCGAGTGCCGTGACCTTATTCGTTTCCTTGTTTCCGTATGTTTTTGTCAGTCCTTCTGTTCTGAGTATCTCCATTTCTTTTCACCTCACAAAAAATGCAGCAGTCTTTTTCTCTGCTGCATTTATTTTAGCAAGCGATACTTTCCACAATCTTTCTGAAATCTAACAGTTTTGAAAGATTGTTGGTTGGTTTTTGGTGTGTGTTTTTTTATTTGGCTTCGCCAAATTCGGGGGTTTGGCTCGGATCGCTTCGCTCTCTCGCCAAAATAAAATCGGCAAATCGTTTGTTCTTGTAGGGGGGGCTGTGGTTTTTTAGTGCTGCGGCTTTCGGGACGTTTTTTTGGGGGGATTTGCCGATTTTATTTATGGGGGCTGCTTGGGTACGCTTACGGGGCGGAGCGATATTCCCTCGGCGGGGGCTCCTCGCCCCCGAGCCCCTCGCCGGGACCCTTTGAAAAGGGTCACCGGACCCCTAAACTTTTTGATTCTCCGGCGAGGACGGGATGTTTGTGTGGTTATTTTTTATTTCGGGAGGTATAGTTTGAATGTTGAGCCGTTTACTTTCCTTTCGGCTGTTATATATCCGCCTTGCTCTTCGGCTATCTGCCTCGCAAGATATAATCCTATACCTACTCCGTTCTGCTCCCTTACTTCCCGACCCCTGTAAAACCTCGTGAATATCAGTTGTAATTCACTCTCGGGGATGCCTATGCCGTTATCGCTTACCGATATGCTCACAAACATCTCGAAACTCTGCGCACTGACCCTTACTTCGCTGCCCTCGGGCGAGTACTTCACCGCATTGTCGATGAGGTTGAATAACGCTTCCTGCGTCCACTTGCTGTCGAAATTCGCCGTAAAATCGGGCTCTTCCGTCTCGATGCGGATGTTCTTTGCATCCGCCGACATCCTCGCCTGACCTGCGGCTGAATCTATCAGCTCGGCGATACTCCCCTCGGTGGGGGTGAGCTGTATCGTGCCCGTTTCCAGCCGCGACATCTTCACCAGCGAATCTATCAGCGAGGACAGCTTTTCCGACTGGTCGCGTATCTCGCTCACGAGTCCGCGGCTCTCTTCGTCAAGCGGCTGTTCTTCCAGCAGCTGGATGTACAGCAGTATGTTCGAGATGGGCGTCCGCGTCTGATGCGAGATGTCCGAGACCAGCTCTTTCAGCGTGGCACGTTCCTTCTCGGTCTTCAGGTGCGAGAGCTTCGAGGTGGTAAGGTACCTCAGCCACTTGGTCTCGAGCTTCGAGAGCTTTGTCTCGTCGTAAGCCGACTCCTCGAATGTTCCGTTTATGCCGTCGTCCAGCATTTTCTCCAGTCGTGATAAAACTTTTTTCTCGCGGAACATCACGTCGCCCTCCACACGTAGCCGATGCCGTAGACGGTCTGTATGCGGTCAGCCGCGCCGAGCTTCCTGCGCAATCGGTTGACCGTCACCGAGAGGGCGTTTTCGTCAACGTAGTCCGCGCCGTCCGTCCATATCCTGTCGATGAGACGCTCACGCGGTAGGGTCATGTTCCTGTTTGCCACCAGCATCCGCAGAAGTTTCTGTTCGGTCTTGCTGAGCTCCACCGACCGCCCCGAAGCGGTGAACTCCATCCTGTCGAAATCGAAGGTGAAGTTCTCGTCCGAGTAGACGGCGTCGGTGGTCTTCGCGGTGCTTCTGAGCAGCTTCGCGATACGCGCCCTCAGCACCATCAGACTGAACGGCTTGGTCATGTAGTCGTCCGCGCCCAGCTCAAGACCCATGACTTCGTCGGTCTCAAGATCGTTCGCGGTCAGTATCAGCACGGGCGTGTCCGACGTCTGACGCAGCTTCCGCAGAAAGTCGAAACCGTTGCCGTCAGGCAGGTTTATGTCCAGAATGATGAGGTCGGTGCGCTCGCAGGGGTCGAAGTCCCCCAGCCTGAACAGCTGCCTGAACGTCATATCCTCACTCCTCAGCGCGATCGCAATACCAGTGTTCAGCGCCTTGTCATCCTCAATTATCGTAACGTGCTTCAATGTCTGCCTCCATTTGGCTCTCTTTTCGGGGAGAGTGCGGGTTTTTCTGGGGGAAACCCTTTTAAAAAAGGGTTCTCCCCCAGACCCCCTTTCCTAAAATTTTTAATACTTTTTGGCAAGGGGTTGTGTTCTACTTTACATTGTGCAGGTCGGGAAGTTTGTGATTCTCTTTTTATATAGGCTGCCCCTTGCCAAAAAGACGGTCAAGGGTGGTTTACGCTTCATTCTGCGATCGGGTATTGGCTTTGTCGGAGATAGCGGAGAAAACCCTACATCTCCAACCCGTCCAAAAGACGTTCAGACGGCATCTCATGAAATGGCGAGAGACTATCTTCCCAACCAAATCCACCTGCCAGCATATTAAAAGTTTTAGGAAAGGGGTTTGGGGGAGAACCCTTTTTCAAAAGGGTTTCCCCAAAGAGATCCCCCACTCTCTACCCGTCGTTGCGGTGAATGTAAGCGTAGAGGGCGTCGGCGACTTCGGGGGGGATGCCTGCGGCGGATGCGAGTTGGTCGGGGGAGGCTTTTTCGAGGGCCTCCTTGGTTTTGAACTCGGTCATAAGTTTACGGACGCGTTTTTCGCCGATGCCTTTCACCGAAGTCATGCCTGCGGTGAGGGTGCTTTTGGTGTGTTTGGCGCGGGTGTAGCCGATCGCGTAGCGGTGGACCTCATCCTGTATCTGGGTCACGAGGTTGAATGCGCGGCGGTAGGCGTGCAGGCTTATCTCGTGGTCGGAGGCGGTCGCGGCGCGGGTGCGGTGTTTCGAGTCCTTGACGAGGCCGTAGATGGGCACGGTTATCCCCATGGAGCGCACCAGCGGCGTGATGGTGGCGACGTGACCCTTGCCGCCGTCGAGGAGTATCAGGTCGGGCAGGGTGGAGAAGCCCTCGTCCTCCTGCTCGTAGTAGCGTTTGAAGCGGCGTTCGACGGCTTCGCTCATAGCGGCGTAGTCGTTCTGGTCGGTGACGGTCTTTATCGAGAACTTTCGGTAGAAGCGTTTGCAGGGGCGGCCGTTCTCGAACACGACCATTCCGCAGGTCATGTCGTCGGAGCCGAAGTTCGAGATATCATAGCACTCGATGAAGCGGGGCGGTTTTTCGAGACCGAGGGCTTTCGCGAGCTCTTCGAGAGCGCCTATCTCCTTGCCCGTCCTGCCGACGCGGAGCGAGAGATGTTCGCTGGCGTTGGATTTCGCGAGGGTGGTGAGCCGCACCATCGCGCCCCTCTGCGGCACGGAGATATTCACCTTGTGGCCGCACTTTTCCGAGAGGTACTGTGAGATGAGCACGCCGTTCTCGATGGGTTCGTCAAGCAGGATGTCGTGGGGTATCTCGTCGCGGGTGCGGTAGAATTCGAGGATGTAGCCCTCACGCATACTCGAACCCTCGTCGGTCATGCCGAGGGGGGCGGAATGCTTGTCGAAGAGCTTTCCGCCGCGGTACATCAGCACGCTGCCGAACGCCTGTCCGCTGTTGCAGCTGACCGCGAAGATGTCCATGTCTTTGAGCCCTTCGCTGACTATCTTCTGGTCTTCGGCGGCTTTTTTGATGGCATTTATCCTGTCGCGGAGCTTTGCGGCAAGCTCGAAATCGAGTTCTTCCGAAGCCTTGTACATCTGTTCGGTCAGCCGTTCGACGCTTGCCTGAGAACCGCTCTTGATGTACTCCACCGCCTGTTTCACGGTCTCGCGGTACTCTTCCTCTCCGATCTTGCCCTGACAGACGCCCATGCACTGTCTGATGTGGAAATTCAGGCAGGTGCGGCCTTTGCCGAAGTCTCTCGGGAAAACTTTTCGGCAGGTGGGCAGCATGAATACCTTGTTGGCTTCGGCGACCGCCTGACGCACCGAGTAGGAGCTGATGTACGGCCCGATGTACTGTGCGCCGTCGTCCTCCTTCTGCAAAACGGCGGTCAGACGGGGGTACGGCTCGTCGGAAACGCGGATGTAGCTGTAGCCCTTGTCGTCTTTCAGGCAGATGTTATACTTCGGCGAGTACTGCTTGATGAGCGAGCATTCCAGCACGAGCGCTTCAAACTCGGAGTCGGTCACGATGAAGTCGTAATCCTTGACGAGGGTGACCATCTTCCAGACCTTCGGCAGGTGATCCTGCCCCTTGCGGAAGTAGCTGGAAACGCGGTTGTGCAGGTTTTTCGCCTTGCCCACGTAGATTATCTTGCCCGTGCTGTCCTTCATGAGGTAGCAGCCCGGCTTTGTGGTGAGCTTTGAGGTCTTGTCGCGCAGATAGGCGAGATTCGGGTTCTCCTGCTCGGTAACGTACATTCTATCCCTCCGTGAGAAACACAAACAGCGGCAGAGCTTTCTCTGCCGCCGAAGTTGTTATTTTCAGTCTACAGAACCGCTGCCGTAAACTACGTTGATCTTCTCGTTCTCGTAGTTCTCGATCTTGTCGGTAGGCAGTCCGCCGATGGTAAAGGTGACGGTGATCTTGTCGGCGGTCTTCCAGATGGAAGCGTCGTCCATCAGACCGTCGCCGTAGCCGTTCTTGATCTTTATCATCTGCTTGTTCTCTTCGTAAGCCTCGGTATCCTCGATGACCTGATACTTTTCGCTCTCGGGGTCGGTGTCGTGCTCGAAGGTGTAGGTCACGCCGTCGATGACGCACTCGTCGATCCAGAAGGTGATGTCGGGGTAGGACGGGAAGTCAAGGATAGCCTCAACGCCCAGATAGCCGCACAGAAGTCCTGCGTCCTTCCACTCCTCGGGAGCGTGGTAGCCGCTGAACTCAACGGTGTAGGTGCCGTTGCCCGTGATGTAGACGTCGGTATTCGTTGAGGGAACGATAGTCACCTCGCCCTCGTCGGTAGCGCACAGGTCGAGATCCTTTCTGTGATCCCACTGATCCATTATCATCCATACGATACCTGCTCTGCCGTACTTTTCAACGCCGTCGTCGATCTCCTCGAACTTGTAGTCGTTGGGGTCGCCTGCGTTGGGGTCGTTAGGGTCAACGCTGTCTTCTTCGGTGCTGTCAGCCGCGGACTCATCAGTCGATGCATCGCCTGCTGCCGAATCAGCCGAAGACTCGTTCTCTGCTGCGGAAGTCTCGGCGCCGCTCTTAGCTGCGCTGTTTGCGGAACCGCCCTTATCGGACGAGCTGTCATCGCTGCCGCCGCAGCCTGCGAGCATAGTAGCCGCAGCCGAAACTGCGAGCAGACCTGCTAAAAGTCTCTTGATCTTCATAAATATTCCCTCCGTATTATCAGATGCTTTCGTTCATATTCCGACCTGTACGGTCATTTGTAAAATCATTATAGCACATCTGCAAAAAAAATGCAAGTGTTTAGCCGAAATTTCGTATTATTTTCCACATATCACGGTTAAAATGAGCCTGTCGGGTCATATGTTCGTATCGGTTTCATATCTTTATACAGGTGTACATAAAAAAGCCGGAGCGAGTCCGGCTTCTTGTTATTTTTTGGTCTGAGAATTTGAGAGGGGCTGTAGGAACGTCACCGCGGTCTCGGCAGGGATAGGCTTTGAGTACTTGTAGCCTTGCAGGTAGCCTGCCTTCATGCGCACGCAGTTGCGTTCGTCCTTATCGTTCTCGACGCCCTCGAAGAGCACGGCGTAGCCCAGCTTATTGAACATCCCCGCGAAGGTGCTGACCATGTATTCCGAGGAGTAGTTCTTGCCCATCTCCACCAGCAGCGAGCGGTCGAACTTGATGATGTCGAAGGGGAGTTCCATTATCCTCTCGAAGTTCGAGTAGCCCGTACCGAAATCGTCCAGATAGAACTTGATGCCGAGGGACTGGAGTTCGAGTATCTTGCGCTTGATGAGGTTGAAATCCTGTTCGTTTCGGCTCTCGGTTATCTCCACGGCTATCTTCTCGAAGGGGATGCCGTTCATGGTGATTATCTCGCGCACCTCGTTGCAGAAGGTGTCGTATTTGAGGTCTATCGCCGAGAAGTTCACCGAAATGCGCTTGATGTCAAGACCCTGACTGTTGAAATACTTGATGATGCGGCAGGTCTTGTTCAGGATTATCAGGCTGAGGGTATGTATCTGACCGTTCTGTTCGGCGAGGGGGATGAACTTGTCGGGGAACACCAGCCCAAGGTCGTCGAGCCTGAGTCTCATGAGTGCTTCGGCGGTGTCGTAGGTGCCTGTGGTGAGGTTATAGACGGGCTGGAGGTAGAGCAGCACGCGGCTGTCGTTGAGGTCGTGGGTATTCACGATATCGTCCAGCTGATTGATGATATACCTTGAGTCGAAGAACTTGTCGATGTCATCGTCGTTGACGTTGTTTACGGTGTTGAGGCTCATGGAGGCCTCCACGAACTCGATGAGGAGGGGGTAGTCGTGGGGCCTGGTGATGCGCTCGTTCATTTCGCAGATGACTATCTTGTAGTCCATGTTGAACTTCTTGTGTTTCCTGCCGAAGTCGGAGAGCATCTTTTCCACCTGAAAGCGGTGGTCTTTGTGGTCGGAGACGGGTATTGTCATTATCAGGCGTTCGTGAGGGAAGCGGTAGAGAACGCCGCGGCGCATATTCTGGCGCAGAAAGTCGTAGAACTCAAGCTTCAGCTCCTTGGATTCCTTGATGAACTTGTCGAAGCCCACCATATAGCAGCTCATTATCAGCACTTTGTGGTCTTTCGAGAGGTTCTCTTCGAGCTCCTGATAGAGGTAGCTTGAAGACACCGCGCCCGTGTCAACATCGTAGGGGTTGGAGTGGAAGATGAAGAACAGACCGATTATCGGGAAAAAATATGCGGCTGTGGTGAAGGACTGCTGCCTGTGCAGACCCTGAGAGAACATCAGGAACCATGACAGCAGGTTCACGGCGAGCAGACCGTGGAATATTTGTTTCACGAGCCTGTCGCGGTAGCGTATGATAAGGAACAGCACCAGCACAAGGAACAGTCCGTACAGGGGGATGAACAGGTTCACACCCGTTGCGACCTTGCCGTCCCTGCCCACCCTGAATCCGACGTTCAGGAAGGTCATCACCACATCCGACAGCGTGAAGCAGGCGAGCAGGGTGACCGTTGCGATGCGGTACAGCCGTATGGTCTTGTCGTTGAGCCACAGGGGTTCGCGCAGATAGCTGATATGCAGGTACATATAGGCTATCACCGATATATTGTGCAGTTCGCGGGCGATGTAGATGGCTTTTGCGTAGCGAATGGTATCGCCCGAGGTTATGAGCATCTGCAAAGTTACGTTTGAGAGGGCGGTGACGACTATCGCCGCCAGCATACCCATCATGCGTTTGAAGTTATTGTCCTTGCGGACGTGGGTCTGCACAAGCAGTACAAGGATAACGAAGCAGAGCGCTACGACCGTCAGATCGCTGACAGGGGTATAGTTCGTATGATTAAGGGACAATGATCTGAACAGCATAGGCTCACTTCCTTTCTACATTTGAGTTTCATTAACAAAAGCAAATATTCGTCACAAACATTATAACACCTAATAGTCGATTTGTCAATAACTGTGCAATAATATGCTAAATATTTTGAGTAATTCGTCGGGTTGCACAAAAAAGCATGAGCGAAAAGGATTTAAAAACTTCATATTTTGACGGATGCGTTATTGTTTATGCAATATACCGCGTTTTTGCCGAAAACTGCATCGGGCATACCGATGAGGGAAAGTGAAAAAGTTCAGAAAAAATTTATATTCTGAGAGGGAAATGAGTTTTTTCGGGAGAGGGGGTCTGTTTGTAACCTATTTGTCATAATTAGAGAGACCTCTGTTTTTGAAATGTACAAAAAAACGGTCGTGACGACTACATTATCTGTCCGCGGACGCTATTGACGAACACAAGATGTTGTGCTATAATAAATGTAACAGAAATGAACCGCAGTATAGTGTCCTCTGTAAGAAATTGGCAATAGTAATGAAAGTTACAAAACGGTTAAGGGCGATTCCCCATCTTCCGATCGTCTGCGTGATGAAAATTTTCGGATTTTTGATATGTCCGTGCGCTCGGGCTTGTCTGCCGACAGAGGATTTGTCTGTTTTTGCTCTTGCATTTTTCCATGATATGTTGTATAATGGATATGCAGGTGGGGAAAAGTGTGCAAAAGCGGTGAATTTTTGGCGGTTCCCACCCTGAAATGAGAAAATTCTCACGAGAAAGGGCGGTGAACGTGAAAATGGCAGGCAAAATGCTCAAAGGCAGCTACACCCAGTCGGTGGACGCTAAGGGCAGAATGGCTTTCCCCGCAAAGCTCAGAGAGCTGATGGGCGAGAGCTACGTCCTCACAAGAGGGGTCGGCGGCTGCATTTTCGTGTTCACTCCCGAGCTGTTCGACGCTAAGGCAGAAAAGCTCAGCGAGCAGCCCATGACCGCGACCATCACCGTTCAGCGGACGCTTATGGCGAACGCCGTGGACGTTGACGCGGACAAGCAGGGACGCATCCTCATCCCCCAGAGACTGAGGGAGATGGCGGGGATAGACAGCGAGGCTGTCGTGACGGGCGTTACCGACCACTGTGAGATATGGAACGCCGATAAATGGAACGAAAAGAACAGTATTTCCGATGAGGAATATATGAAAGCACTGGAGGCGGCAGGCTTCTGATGGATTTTAGTCATGTATCCGTGCTGCTGCACGAAACGGTAGATTCGCTCGGCGTGCGGCCCGACGGGATATACGTTGACGGTACGGCAGGCGGCGGAGGGCACAGCTTCGAGCTGGCTTCGCGTCTCGACCCCGAAAAGGGCAGGCTCATCGCCTTCGACCGCGACCCCGAAGCGGTGGCGGCGGCGACAGAGCGTCTGAAGGGACTGCCTGCGACGGTCGTACACTCGGAATTCTCGGGGATGGCTGACAAGCTGCACGAGCTGGGGATAGACCGCGTGGACGGGGTCATGCTCGACCTCGGCGTGTCGTCGCATCAGCTGGACGCGGCTGAGAGAGGGTTCTCATTCCACAAGGACGCGCCCCTCGATATGAGGATGAGCGGCGAAGGGCTCTCGGCAAGAGATGTTGTGAACGAATGGAGCTATGAACAGCTCAGAACTATACTTTTTGATTACGGCGAGGAGAAATTCGCGCCGTCGATAGCAAAGGCGATAGTCGCGGCAAGGGAGACCAAGCCGATCGAGACGACCTTGCAGCTGGCTGAGATAGTCAAGTCGGCAGTGCCGCAGAAGGTTAGGCGCGAGAAGAATCCGTGCAGAAAGACCTTTCAGGCGGTGAGGATAGCCGTCAATGACGAGCTGGGCGAGCTTGACCGCACACTGGATACGGCGTTCTCGCTGCTGAACGTCGGGGGACGGCTCGCGGTCATCACCTTCCACTCGCTGGAGGACAGGATGGTGAAGAAACGCTTCGCAGGGCTGTGTACGGGCTGCACCTGTCCGCCCGATTTTCCGCAGTGCGTATGCGGAAAGAAGCCGCTGGGACAGCTTGTTTTCCGCAAGCCCGTCACCGCGTCGGAGGGCGAGCTTGAGGTCAACAGCCGAAGCAGGAGCGCGAAGCTCCGCACTATCGAACGTGTGAGAATGACACAGTACGACGAATAGGATATAAACGGTATCTATTATCTGAATCAAGCGGGGGTGAGCTTCTATGGCAGTAAATGTGAATCTTGCATACGATCTTGAGAAATATGAACAGTTCAACGAGCAGGAAGACGAATATGCAGCACGTATACGCAGCAAAAGAAGCGCGAACAAGCGCAGAAGGAACGCTGCCAATGTGAAGATCATACTCGGGGCGATGATAGTGCTTGCACTTCTTTCGGGTATTCTGTACGGAAAGGCAGAGCTTTCGAGGCTCTACGCCGAGAATACGAACCTTGAGAATGAACTCGCGGTGCTCAACAACGAGAACCTCAGTTTGCAGAGCGAGCTCGCACAGCAGACGGGGCTTACGAAGGTCGAGGAGTACGCCGAGAAAAACCTCGGTCTGCAAAAGCTCGACAAATCACAGATAGAATACGTAGAGATACAGGAAAAGACCACTGCGGAGAGGGTACAGCCCGAGGATACCAACATCTTCATCAGGCTGTCCGAATGGTGGGAAGAGACCCTGGAATATCTGGGGCTCTGATGAATAGAATATTAGAGAGGCAAGCTCTCTGACGGGGAAGTTAAGAACATTTGAAAATGTGCTTAGCTTTCTTGTTCTACATGGATAATTATTTTTGGGATGAAACGAAAGGGTTTTTGACGATGATTGACCGCCCTACGGAACGAATGCGCCGCAGAGTGCTCGTATGGCTGACACTCATACTTGCGGTGATAGTGGTATATACTATATGGTGTATATTCAAGGTGTCGATAAAGCAGAGCAAGACCTGGCAGTCGCTGGCGAATTCGCAGCAGCTGACAAGCACTACAGTCTCGGCTTCGAGAGGCACGATCTATGACTCCAACGGTCAGGTGCTGGCACAGAGCGCCACCGTTTACACGGTGTACTCCGACAACTATATGCTGTGGGAGTATATCAACAAGAAGGATGACCGCCTTAAAGAGATACAGGCGGCTATCGCAAAGGAGACCGACAAGGATAAGCTCGATGAGCTTACCGAACAGCTGAAAACTACGAAGGACTCAAACGGCACTTACAATGCGGCTCTCGATTTCTTTGCGGAAAAGCTCGGTATCGAGAGGGGAGAGCTGGCAGGAAAGCTCTCGGATAAGTCCATGCGCTACGTCGTGCTGAAAAAAGAGGTCGAGAAGACCGACGCCGACGAGATAGAGAAGTTCCTCTCGGAGCAGGAGCTGGACGGTATCCGCTGCGACCCCGACACCAAGCGCTTCTATCCGCAGAATTCGCTGGCGGCAAACGTTATCGGCTACACCAACTACGCGGGCGAGGGAACCTACGGTCTCGAAGCCTACTACGAGGAATACCTCGCGGGCGTTGACGGAAGGATAGTCACCGCTGCCGACAAGTACGGTACGGAGATACCTTATAAGTACAAGCAGAGCTACGACGCTCAGGACGGCGACTCGCTGCACACAAATATCGACGTAAATATCCAGTACTATTTAAAAAGGGCGCTGGAAGATGCTGTAGCTCAGCACTCGCCCCTCAACCGCGCCTGCGGTATCATCATGAACCCGAAAACGGGTCAGGTCTACGCTATGGAGACCTGCTACAGCTACGACCCGAACAAACCTGCCGAGATATCCGACGCGCAGATGGCGGCAAAGCTCGCGATGCTGCCCGAGGATTCGCAGGATTATACCGACTTGCAGATGTCGGCATGGGCTACACAGTGGAGCAACAAGGCTATCTCGGAGCTGTACTTCCCGGGTTCGGTATTCAAGGTCATCACGGGTTCGGCGGCGCTGGAAGAGAACGCCATCACCCTTAACGATACCTTCTTCTGCGGCACGCAGATAAAGGTGCTGGACACCACCTACCACTGCTGGTCGGACAGCGACCACGGCGGTCAGACTCTTCAGGAAGCGATGACCAACTCCTGCAACCCTGCGTTCATCCAGATAGGTCAGCGCCTCGGCATCGACAAGTTCTATCAGTATCTCAAGGCTTACGGCTTTACCGATACCACGGGCATCGACCTGCCGGGTGAGGCTTACGGTCTGACACGCGCCTACGACAACATGACCATCGTCGATCTTGCGTCGGAGAGCTTCGGTCAGACCAACAAGATCACGCCCATACAGATGATAACCGCTTACTCGGCGGTAATAAACGGCGGCTATCTCGTGACACCGCAGATAGTTGACCGAATCATCGACTGCAACGGCAACATCGTAAAGGATTTCGAGCCTGACATCAAGCGTCAGGTCATCTCGGAAGACACGAGCGCCGCTATGAGAGAGATACTCGAAAACGTCTGCATCACCAATCAGGGCTCGAACTGCTACATCCAGGGCTACCGCATCGGCGGCAAGTCGGGTACTTCCCAGAAGCTGGATATAGACCTTACGGGTAAGAAGGACTATGTTGCATCCTACTGCGCGTTCGCCCCTGCCGACGACCCTCAGGTCATCATGCTCGTTATGGTGGATGACCCTCAGGGCGACGAGTTCTACGGAAGCCAGGTGGCTGCGCCTGTCTGCACTCAGGTGCTTTCAAACGTGCTGCCCTACCTCGGATTCATACCCGAATACACCGACGAAGAGCTTGCCGAGCTGGATGTGAGCGTTCCGAACGTGGAATACCGTCCGATAGACGAGGCAAAAATGACTATTGAAGCACTCGGTCTAAATGTGACCGTTGTGGGCAGCGGAGACACCGTTCTGCGTCAGAGCCCTGCGGGTGCTTCGGTACAGAGGGGCGGAACCGTGGTGCTCTACACCGACACCACCACCCCCGAACAGATGGTGACCGTTCCCGATGTGAGCGGACTTTCAAAGGAATATGCGCGTCAGCTGCTGCACAGCGTCGGACTCAATATGACCACCGACGGCTCGGCGGAAGAGAATATGAGTGCCGTCGCAAGCGAGATGACGGGAATGACCGTGCCTGTGGGTACGGCGATACCTGTCAGCTTCCAGCAGTACGTTGTTAATTCTCAGTAAGGAAGGAAATGTTAGAATAATGAAGCTGTCACAACTGATAGACGGCATGGGTCTCGAATCGGGATCGCTTGCCGATGTTGAAGTCACGGGAGTGACCTCGGATACAAGAAAAGAAATGCCGCAGGGCTTTGCGTTCGTCTGCATTAAGGGCGGTACCTTTGACGGACACAGCGCGGCGGAGGACATGATAAAGAAGGGCGCGGCAGTTGTTTTCTGCGAGCGCGACCTGGGACTTGACTGTCAGGTCATCGTCCCCGATACAAGGGCGTTTTTCCCCTGTCTGTGCGCGGCGTGGTTCGGACATCCCGAGCGTGAGCTGACTATGATAGGCGTTACGGGCACAAACGGAAAGACCACCATCACCACCGTTCTGAAAAAATCGCTGATGGCTCTCGGTCACAAGTCGGGACTTATCGGCACCTGTCAGAACGAGATAGGCGACGAGATAATACCCACCTGCCGTACTACTCCCGAACCCTACGACCTTTTCGAGCTGCTGCGCGAGATGGCTGACAAGGGCTGCGAGTACGTTATCATGGAGGTCTCCTCACAGGGCCTTGAACAGAAGAGAACGGGTCCCTGCCACTACAAGCTGGGCGTGTTCACGAACCTTACGCAGGATCACCTGGACGTTCACGGCACGATGGAGAACTACTATCAGGCGAAAAAACTGCTGTTCTCGATATGCGATACCGCAGTTATAAACCTCGACGACGAGTACGGTCAGAGATACCTTAAAGAGATAAGCATCCCTTCAAAGACATTCTCGGCTGCCGAACCTGCCGACCACTATGCGGAAGCTGTTACCCTCGGTGCGGCTGGAGTCAAGTTCGTTTACTGCTGCGGCGGCGAGAAGCACAACGTCAACTTCGCGATGCCGGGTATCTTCAACGTTTCAAACGCGCTTGCGGTGCTTGCCTGTCTGAAAGAACTTGGCTTCTCCGCTGCCGATGCGGTGAAGGAGATAAACTCGATGACGGGTGTCCGCGGCAGAGCGGAGGTAGTGCCTACGGGCAGAGATTTCACCATCATCTGCGACTACGCTCACACTCCCGACGCTGTTGCGAATGTTTTGCAGGCTATCCGTCACGGTGCGGATGGCAAGGTCAAGTGTCTCGTGGGCTGCGGCGGCAACCGTGACGCGAAGAAGCGTCCGCTGATGGCGCAGGCGGCTGCGGAGAACTCGGACTTCATGATAATCACCAGCGACAACCCGAGAAATGAAGACCCCGATTCGATAATCGACCAGATGATAGCAGGGCTCGATGGCTGCGATACGCCGTATATCCGCATCACCGACAGGCGTGAGGCGATATTCTGGGCGGTGAAGAATGCCGAGCCGAAGGATGTTATCGTGCTTGCGGGCAAGGGTCATGAGGATTATCAGATCCTTGCGGGCGGCGTGAAGATACATTTTGACGAAAGGGAAGTAGTTGCAGAGGCGCTGGCTGAGCTTTATAACGACAGATAACAACAGACATGGCGGCGCTCGGCGCTGACATTCAGAAAAATAAACGAAGAAACCAAAGGAGTGTCGGAAATGGAAAAAATGAAATTGTCGGAGATAGTTCAGGCAGTCGGGGGCAGCTTCGGCTATCCTGCGGATGTCGAGATAAGCTCTGTCTCTACCGACACAAGAACGATAGAGCCGAACTCGGTGTTCATCGCCATCAAGGGCGAGAACTTCGACGGACATGACTACGGCGCGAAGGCCTGCGAGCTGGGCGCGGAGGCGGTCATCGCAGAACGCCCGATAAAGGACGCAAAGTGCATCGTTGTGGATTCCACCGCAAGGGCGCTTTTGCAGCTTGCGAACTACTACAGGAAAAAGTTCGATATACCGCTCATAGGTATCACGGGCAGCGTCGGAAAGACCACCACAAAGGACATGATATCCCTCGTGGTCTCGAAGACATTCAAGACCGTCAAGACCGAGGGCAACCACAACAACGAGATAGGTATGCCGAAAACACTGTTCGGCATCGACAGCACGACGGGTGCGGCGGTCATCGAGATGGGAATGAACCACTTCGGCGAGATGTCGAGACTGTCCATGTGCTGTGAGCCGACTATCGCGGTCATCACCAATATCGGTCACTCGCATATCGAGAATCTGGGTTCGCAGGAGGGCATCCTCAAGGCGAAGATGGAGATACTCGACGGCGCGGACTACATGGCTCCGCTGATACTCTCGATGGACGACAAGCTGCTCTCGCAGATAGAGCCGAGGCACGGCAGACAGCTCATGTTCTTCTCGGTGAAGAAAAAGACTGCGGATGTTTACGCTTCGGAGATAGTTCCCGATGAGTCTGGCATCTCGTTCAAGATAAACTACAAGGGCGGCAGTATCGCCGCAAGACTTAACGTGCTGGGCGAGCACAATATTAAGAACGCTCTCGCGGCGTTCTGCGTGGGTCAGACGCTGGGCATCGAGCCCGATCTGATGGCAGAAGCTATCGCGGAGTTCGAGCCGCAGGGCATCAGACAGAGCCTGCGCGAGGTCAGGGACATGACCTTCATCGTGGACTGCTACAACGCCGCACCCGATTCGGTGAAGGCGGCGCTTTCGGCACTGGGACAGATAAGCGTTCCCGAGGGCGGCAGACGCGTGGCGGTGCTGTCGGATATGCTGGAGCTTGGCAAGCACGCAAGGAGCCTGCACAGACTGACGGGCGAATACGTGGGCAGCTCGAAGGCAGATCTGCTCTACTGCTGCGGAAACGATTCGAGATACTATGTTGACGGCGCGGTCAAAAAGGGCATGAGCGCCGACTGCTGCCATTTCTTCGAGAGCAAGCAGGACATGATAGACGCGCTGAAAGAGGAACTGCACGCAGGCGATGTGGTGCTGTTCAAGGGCAGCCGAGGCATGAAGCTCGAAGAAGCGGTAGATGCTCTTTCTTAAACTGACGATAACGGCGGCGATGTGCATCGTGCTGAGCTTTTTTCTCGGCGCGGCACTCATACCGCTGCTGAGGAGATACAATACGGGCAGGTATGAGCCGTATGTGGGCGACCGATTCAGGACCGACGGCAGTGAGCCTGCTTTCGGCGGTGCGGTGACGCTCATCGTGCTGGCTTTCGGCATATCGGTGGCGGCTTCTTACGTGACCGACAGGAAAAGACTGCTCGTGTTCGCGCTGTTTTCGGCGCTCATAACTGCGGCGGGCATCGCGGACGACGTGATGACCGAGGTGCAGGGCAAGGCCTGCGGTGTGAAGACCGCGGTGAAGCTCGGGTACACCTACGCGGTGTGTCTCGGGACGTCGCTGACGGCGAAGTTTCTCGGGCTGACGGGTTCGGCGGTGCTGCTGCCCTTCGGACTGGGATTTTTCGAGATGGGCAGGGCTTACTGTCCCGTGACGGCGGTTTTCATGACGGGCGTTATCTACTCGTTCCGCATCATGAACAGGTTCGGGACGGATGAAGAGACCTGTATCGGCGGTCTGACGCAGACGGTCGGGGCGGTCTCGATGCTCGGCGTGTCGCTGGTGGGCAGCATCACGAAGAACGAAGCGCTGACAGCTATCGGGCTCGTCGGGGCGGCGGCTCAGGCAGGGTATCTGCTGTGGGGGCTCTCGCCGTCGAAGCTCAGGAGCGGCTCTTCGGGAGGGTATCTTACGGGGGCGATGACGGCGTCGGTGATAACGCTCACCGACTTCTATCAGCTCGGGATGGTGCTGACGGCGGTATCGCCCGCGGCGGACGCTGTCGGGGCGGCGGTGAACTACCTTGTGTATGTGAGCCGAAAGAAGCTGCTGCTTCGCGCTTCCTCGCTGCACAGGCACATCTCGATGTACAAAGTAAATGACTACAAAGTGATAATGATATTCTCTGCGGCGGCTCTTGCGGGGGCGGCTGCGGCTGCCGCGTTGGCGGCTTACGGGCAGGACAGATACTTCTGAACGCCCGATACCATTCGGAAAGGACAGCAAAATGGCGAACAGACCTACAATAGAAAAATCTTCGCCGCAGGCGGGCAGCAAGCGCAGCAAACTCAATCTGCGATTCATCCTCTCGGAGATAGACCTGACTTTCTTCGGTCTGGTCGTACTGCTGACCGTTTTCGGACTGCTGATGATGTTCTCCGCGAGCTTCGCGGCTTCGATGCAGGAACACGGCGACAGCTACTATATCATAAAGCGCCAGCTTCTGTGCGCGATAATCGGATTCGTGGCGATGTTCTTCGCATCGTACCTGGACTACAACTTCTTCTTCAACACGAAGATAGCGTATTTCTTCTTCGGGGTGTCGCTGGTGACGTGTATATACACGGCGCTGTGGGGCATAGAAGTTGCGGACGCAAAGCGATGGATAAAGATACCTAAGGTGGGCGTTACCTTTCAGCCGTCGGAGATGCTGAAAATAGCGTTCATCGTGATATTTGCGTACATCCTGTCGGTGAATTTCCAGAAATTCGAGAAGAAACCATACTATATTTATATACCGTTCTACATCACCTTCGGACTGGTGTTCATCGTTCTGCTGATGCAGAGACATATGTCGGCGGTAATGCTGTTCACCATAATCGGCGTTGCGATGCTGTTCGCAAGCGGTATGTCGAGAAAGCGCTTCTGGCAGTTCATGATGGTGTCGGCGTTTCTCGGGCTGATAGCGCTGCTGGTGCTGTTCGTGGTGAAGGGCGGCGGCAAGTTCAGCTACATAATCACGAGATACAAGGCATGGAAGAACCCGATGGCTGATACCTCGGACACCACTCACCAGACCTACGAGAGCCTGCTCGCTATCGGTTCGGGCGGATGGTTCGGACTGGGCTTCGGCGAGTCGAGACAGAAGTACCTGTACCTGCCCGAGTCGCAGAACGACTTCATTTTCGCGATAATCTGCGAGGAGCTGGGATTCGCGGGCGGACTTGTGGTGGTACTGCTGTTCGTGCTGTTCATCCTCAAGGGCTTCCAGATCGCTACCAGCGCAAGAGACCGCTTCGGTATGCTGGTCGCAACGGGTATCACGATACAGATAGGTATCCAGGCACTCCTGAATATCATGGTAGCTACCAACGGCTTCCCGAACACGGGCGTGGCGCTGCCGTTTTTCAGCGCGGGCGGTACGGCGATAATCCTACAGATGTTCGAGATGGGCATAATGCTCTCGATCTCGCGCCAGACCATCAAGCGCGGCACAAAGAAGAAAAAAGCACAGGAAAAAGCCACGGCTCAAAAACCTGCCGAGGCGTGAACGGTAACACATTTCCCCTTTTTGCTTTTGCGGTGCTGACTGCGGGGTTTTAACGGGGGAAGCTAAGGCGGACGTGCGAAGCTAAGGCGGAGGGTCTTCCCACGGGGAAACCAGCAGTCAGCCGCACAAAAGAAAAAGGAGACACATTTTGGAGGGTAAACAAATGCTCAGAGTATTGCTCGCGGGAGGCGGAACGGCAGGACACGTCAACCCTGCTCTCGCCATCGCGGAGGTCATAAAGTCGCATCATCCCGACGCGGAGTTCGCGTTTGCGGGGAATCCCGAGAAGCTTGAAGCGAAGCTCGTTCCGCAGGCGGGGTACAAGTTCTACCCGATACAGGTGGAGGGCTTTCAGCGCAGGATAAGCGGCGAGAACATTAAGAGAAATCTGCACGCGGCGGCGTGTCTGCTGAAAACAGGTCCGCGCTCGAAACAGATAATCAGCGATTTCAAGCCCGATATCGTTATCGGTACGGGCGGTTATGTTGCAGGTCCTGTCGTAAGGCAGGCGGCGAAGATGGGCATCAAGACCGCGATACATGAGCAGAACGCATACCCCGGAGTGACAAACAAGCTGCTCTCGAAGTATGCGGACGTTTGTATGCTCACGGTGGAAGAGGCGAAGAAGTACCTCGACCCGAAGATAAAGTACACGGTGACGGGTCTCCCCGTAAGGTCGGGCTTCTCGAAGATAACCAAGGAAGCCGCACGGCGCGAGCTGGGATTCGACATGAATACCGTGTGCATACTCTCAACGGGCGGAAGCCTTGGCGCGGGTGCGATAAATTCCACCGTTCTCGACCTTATCTCCTGGTACAAGGAGAAGGGGATACAGGTAAATCACATCCACTCCTACGGCGGGAATGGCAGAGAGACAAACTTTGAACAGTGTCTTGCCGACAGGGGCATCGACCTCGAACGGGATGCGAGCCTTATCGTCAAGGAGTACATTAACAATATGCCCACCTGCATGGCGGCGGCAGACCTCGTCATCTCGCGCTGCGGTGCGAATGCGCTGACCGAGCTTGAGGCTATGGGCAGAGGTTCGATACTCGTGCCTTCGCCGATCGTTGCGGGCAACCACCAGTATCACAACGGCATGGTTCTGCAAAAGGCAGGAGCTGCCATCGTTATCGAACAGAAGGACCTGACAAGCGAGTGGCTGATAAACACGGTGAAGTCGCTGCTCGATGACAGGGCAAAGCTCGCGTCGCTGTCGGAGAACGCGGCAAAGCTCTACATATCCGACACAAATGACAGGATTTACAAGGCTCTGGAGCCTATCATCAAAAGATAAATAAGACAGATCCCCCTCTGTCCAAAGGAAGGACGTTTGCCGATGGCACACGGTAATATGAATTCGATCTCTACCCCTGATCTGAATAATCTGACAGACAAGCAAAGAAAAGAGATAAACCAGACAAACCGCGGCGGCGGTATGGATGATTTCAGCGCGAAACCCAAGGTCGATTTTGCGACCGCTACTCAGCACAGGGACATCGCGTTCACGGGTCACGACCCGACACTCGACCTGCCCCCCGACGGAAATCAGCTCTATGAAGAGTTCACAAAGACAAAGCGCGGACAGCAGACAGCCGTTAATATGCTCGACAGGGGCGTGAAGATAAACGGCACTTATGTTGCAAGACGCAGGATACTGACGGCGATCATCGCGGCGGTCATTGTGCTGCTGACGGTCATTTTCTTCGCACCGCCGATCTTTTCGTCGAACAGCGAGGAGAGCAGCTGCCGCTCTGAGGACATATTCGCAAGGAAGGGCGTTGCCCAGTACAAGTCGGAGATAATCAGCAACTGCAACGTGTACAACATCAACGCGATGACCAGCGACCTCAGCAAGAGCTACCGCATCTGCACCGTGTCTTTCGATGTGAAGAACTACACCCCGTTCCCCATCGTGCTGGATGACTATGCCATCGCGAACGGCGGCGAACACAAGGATCATATCATATACTCGGACGCGGTGGATAACGAGCCAGTGAAGATCTCGGGCTTCTCATCGAGGACTGTCAAGGTGGAGATACTCATTAATAAGGAAGGTCTCACCGACGAAGAGTTCGACAAGGCTATCACTTCGCTGGTGCTCTCCACAAAGGGCATGAAGAGAGAGCTTTTCGGAAAGGTGAAGATACCCTCGATACCCGGACTGATGTTCGTTTCCGACGTTATCACCTTCGAGCCGTAACGAAAAGGGAAAAAGCGGCATAAAATGTACCATGTGAGGTGGTACATATGCAGGCTTTGAAAATAGAGGGCGGACGCAGACTCAGCGGCGAACTGACGATACAGGGCGCGAAAAACAGCGTTCTGCCGATACTCAGCGGGGCTGTGCTCTGCGGCGGCGAGACGGTGATACACCGCTGTCCGCAGCTTTCGGACGTTTACGCGGCGCTGAGGATAATGTCGGCGCTGGGCTGCAAATGCAGGCTTGAGGGCGGCAGCGCGTATATCGACGCGAGGCAGCTGAAGGGCTGCGCCGTTTCAGATGTGCTGATGCGGCTGATGCGCTCGTCGATTGTGTTTCTGGGCGCACTGCTCGGACGGGTCGGCGAATGTGAGCTGAGCTTCCCCGGCGGCTGTGAACTGGGGCCGAGACCGATAGATATGCACCTTTCGGCGCTGCGCTCGATGGGTGCTGTCATAACCGAGCGTCACGGACGGCTCTGCTGCAAGTGCAGCGGCAGGCTCCGCGGAGAGCGGATAGCTCTTCCGTTCCCGTCGGTGGGCGCTACCGAGAATATCATGCTTGCCGCCTGCACAGCCGAGGGCGAGACAGTTATCTCGAACGCGGCGAGAGAGCCCGAGATAGCGGATCTGGCGGCGTTTCTCAACAGGTGCGGCGCGAAGATAAAGGGCGCAGGCAGCACGGCGGTGACTGTCAGCGGTGTGGATTCGCTCCGCGGGTGCGAGTATACCGTCATGCCCGACAGGATAGCGGCTGCGACCTATATGTGCGCGGCGGCGGCGACGGGCGGCGAGGTGTTCATCAGAGGGGCTTCGGGCAGCGAGCTTGAGGCAGTGATGAATGTGCTCGAACAGGCAGGCTGCAAGACCGCGGAGAGCGCTTCGGGGCTGTACTTTTCCGCTCCCGAACGGATGAGAGCGGTCAGGAGCATCCGCACGAGCCCCTACCCCGGATTCCCGACGGACGCTCAGGCGATAGTCATGGCGGCTATGACGCGGGCGAAGGGTACCTGCGTTTTCGTGGAGGACATCTTCGAGAACAGGTTCAGGCACGTTGACGAACTGGTGCGCATGGGCGCGGATATAAGGACGGAGGGCAGAGTTGCCGTCGTGAGAGGGGTGGAAAGCCTTTCGGGAGCGGCGGTGGTGGCTCCCGACCTGAGAGGCGGAGCGGCACTCTGCGCGGCGGCGTGCGCTGCCGAGGGCGAGACGCTCATCTCCAACGCACACCTCATCGACAGAGGTTACGACTCGATAGAGACGGTGCTTTCGGCACTGGGCGCGAGGGTGTGCAGAGTGTGAAACAGGAAAGGCAAAAGGAATGGAAGAGCAGAGGAAATACACTTCGACGGCTGTCAGGCAGATACGCCGCCGAAGTACGATAAATCTATATCTGACGCTGGGTGCCGCGGTCATCGCGGCGGTCGGGTCGCTGCTGAGCGTGAACGTGTTTTTCAACCTTTCACCGACGGGGCTTTCGATAAACGGTTCGAGCCTTTACGCGCCCGAGCAGATACAGCAGGTGGGCGGTCTCGTGCCTGGACAGAACCTCATAAGGCTCAACACCGACTTCATCGAACAGCGTCTGAAGGATAACCTTGTGTACATCGACAGCGTTGAGGTGGTCAAGGATTACCCCGACGGGCTGGTGATAAACATATCCGAAGCGAAGAAGATCGCACAGATCGAGTACGAGGGCGGCTACTGCACCCTTTCGGCTTCGGGCAGACTGCTGGAGATCGGGGCTTCGGAGCGGGACAAGAAACTGCCGCTTATAGCAGGCTTCGAGCTGGTGGGCGAAGAGAACACGAGCGTCGGAAAGGACGAGAAAACGGGCGAATATCCGCGACTGCCGATCAGGGCGGGTGCGGAAGCGCTGTCCGCGGATAAACAGAAGGCGGTCATAATCACCGAGCTTTTCGAGGCGTTCAGCAAGCTGGATTTCGGGAAGATCGCGAAGATCGACATCACCGACCGCACCGACATAAAACTCGTGTACGACGGGCGCATACAGATAGACCTTGGAAGCGCGGTCGATCTCGACATCAAGCTGATGTATATTCAGGCGGTCATTGAGAAGAAACTGCCCGAGAACTATGAGGGTACCCTCTGGTTCAATTCCAACGACAAGAGCGTGTCCACTCTGCCGAAGAAGACCGAGGTGCCGCAGTCGGCGAGCACGACCACTTCTTCCGACGCGGACAGCAGTTCCGAAACGGACAGCAGTCAGGCGGCATGGGACAACGGCGGTCAGGCTCAGGACAATGGTCAGGCTCAGGACAACGGTCAGACATGGGATAACGGCGGACAGACCTGGGACAACGGTCAGACGTGGGATAACGGCGAACAGACCTGGGACGGCGGTCAGACCTGGGATAACGGCTACACCGACTACGGGACATACGACAACGGCAATACCGATTACGGCGGCTGGTGATGTCTTATTGCACAAAAAGTTCTTCGGGATAACAGGGGCAAGTTGTGCGTTCGGCTAAAATTTAACGATTGGGATTTCTATGTCTTTACAAGGGCGGAATTTTGTGATATTATAGTAGTATATCTATTATAGCGCCTAAATTTGGACAGTTGTGTCCGATAATGGCGCAGACTTGTGAAAAAATACATTTTACACAGTATAAAAAGCGGTAAAAACAGGAGGATGTTGAACATGGCTTACGAGTATGTTGAAGCCCCTATCGAGGGAGCTAAGATCAAGGTCATCGGAGTTGGCGGCGGCGGCGGAAACGCGCTGAACAGCATTGCCGATACAGGTATCATCGGAAACGTTGATTATATTGCGATAAATACCGATATACAGGCACTCAAGAACTCCAAGGCACAGGAAAAGATCCAGATTGGTCCAAAGCAGACTCACGGACTTGGCGCAGGCGCTAAGCCCGAGGTAGGCGAGGCTTCGGCTATAGAGAGTCAGGACGATATCACCGAGGTGATAAAGGATGCCGATATGGTATTCATCACCGCAGGTATGGGCGGCGGAACAGGTACGGGCGCAGCTCCCGTAGTTGCGAAGATCGCACACGATATGGAGAAGCTCACCATCGCGGTAGTTTCCAAGCCCTTCAGATTCGAGGGTGCAAAGAAGATGGAGAAGGCTGAGCAGGGTATCGCTAAGATGCTGGAGAACGTTGACGCGCTCATCGTTATCCCGAACCAGAACCTGCTTGCTACAGGTCAGAAGCTCACCATGAAGCAGAGCTACGCTCTCTCGGATGAGGTTCTCAAGACCGACGTGATCTCCATCGCTGAGATCATCACCAGACACGACGAGATCAACGTTGACTTCGCTGATATCACTACCATCATCAAGGACGCAGGCTTTGCTCACATGGCTATCGGTCATGGTCAGGGCAAGGATAAGGTGCCCGAGGTAGTTGCACAGGTGATCAAGAGCGACCTGCTGGAGACTTCCGTTGCAGGTGCTAAGAGACTGCTCGTAAACATCACCATGAGCGAGGACATCGTTGTTGATGAGATCGACGAGCTGACACAGGCTATCACCGAGGCTGTTGATGAGGATGCTGAGATCATCTTCGGTAACGGCTACGACGGCAATATGAACGATGAGGTCTATGTGACCGTTATCGCTGCTGATTTCGACGGCTCGGCTCAGAGAAGAGCGGAGATCCAGGAGAAGGCTGCATCTCAGCCCCTCGCTGAGGCTCTTTCCGCTGCGGCTGCCGCAAGACCGAAGGCTGAGGAGAACGCTAAGGAGCAGGCTGAGGCTAACCACAGAGCAGGCGTGAAGGCTGCGGATAACCCGACATACTACGACGATATCTTCAATATCTTCAAGTCTAAGTAAAAAAATGAAAGGGCGGACGGGATCAGTTCCTGTTCGTCCTTAATCCTTAAATATAGCAATCATCTACGAAAACGATTAAGAACGATTCAGCGCATTTGTGCAAAGGGCAACAATAATTCAGTTTTGTAACAAATGGTTGAAATAAACAAAAAAGCTGTTTTATATTTGTTCAAGCCGATGAAGTTTACAGAAATTCAAAAATTCAGTTGAAAAAATAATTAAAGTATAGTATAATTAATATATGAAACTACAGCTATTGGGAGGAAACGAAAATGGCAAGCACAGGTTATTTAAGAACTGTCCGTATGGGCGGATTTGATAAGCAGGACGTTCTCACTTACGTTGACGATCTTAACTCGAAGATCTATACTCTTGAGAATAAGGTCAAGGATCTTGAAGAGACCAACGAGCGTCTTGAGATACAGGTCGCTAACGGCGCAGGCAAGGGCGGCGATTTCGAGGGCAAGAAGGAACTCGAGAGCCAGGTTGAGGAGTCCAAGAAGAAGGTCGAAGAGGCTAAGAACAAGGTCGCAGAACTGATGGCTTCTACCGATTCGATGAATATGCGCATCGCTGACTATGAGCAGCAGATCGCTGAGAAGGACGCTACCATCAAGCAGCAGGCGGAGGAGATCGAGCAGCTCAAGGAAGACGTTGAGAACGCTAAGAAGGAAGGCGCAGCTTCTTCGAGCAGCACTTCGCAGGCATTCGACCTCGGAAACGTATTTATCGAGGCTCAGAACACCGCTAACAAGATCGTTCTCGCTGCTAAGGAGCAGGCTAAGAACACCACTGAAGAGGCTGAAACTCAGGCTAATCAGGTCATCGATGACGCTAACGCTCAGGCTGAGGCTACCGTTACTAAGGCAAACAATGAGGCTGCGGCTACCATGGCTCACGCTAATGAGGTGGCTGAGACCGTTATGTCCGACGCAAGAAGCGAGGCTGAGGAGATCACTTCTGGCGCTCAGGCTGAGGCTGACAGAGTTACCGAAGAGGCTAACGTTAAGGCTTACAAGGTCACTACCGAGGCTGAGGCTAAGGCTGCTAAGCTCATCGAGGACGCTCAGAATCAGGCAGCTTCCATCAAGTCCAGATCCGCTGACCTCAGAAAGGAAGTCAAGGATCAGTTCGAGGGTCTTAACGACGTTGTCAGCAAGCTGCTCGGTCAGATCAATGAACTCAGCTCTGAGAGCATGAGAATGGCTAACTCCGCAAGAGACCTCGTTGATGAGGGTCTTGACCTCGTAGACGACGGCGATGGCGAATGAACCGATAAGGCTTGATGTCTCGCAGCTTCGTGAGGCTGCGCCGAAACTCAGGGCAGGCGACAAGGTACTGCTGACGGGTACGGTGTACACCTCGCGTGATGCCGCTCATAAGCGGATAACTGCGCTGCTTGACGAGGGCAAGGAACTGCCTTATGACCTGAAAGACGCTGTGATCTACTACGCGGGCCCGACTCCCTCCCCCGAGGGCAAGCCGATAGGTTCCTGCGGACCGACTACCAGCGGACGAATGGATAAGTATGCCCCGAGATTCTTAGACCTCGGTCTTGTCGCGATGATCGGCAAGGGCGAACGCAGCGAGGCTGTCTGCGATGCTATCGGGCGCAACGGTGCGGTGTATTTCTGCGCTGTCGGCGGCTGCGGAGCACTTGCGGCAAGCAGGATCAAGGAGTGCGAGGTCATCGCATTCGAGGATCTGGGCTGCGAATCTGTCAAGAAACTGTATATTGAAGATTTCCCGGTCGTAACCTGCATAGATTGCAGCGGCGGAAATGTTTTTAAGACGGGCAGGGCAGAGTTTGCACAGCTTTGATATGTGATTAATGAAAGCAGCTGTAAGGGCTGCTTTCTTTTTCAATGGATTTTATGTTGTATTTATGTACAATTTATTATGACGAAAATTGTAAAATGCTACGAAAATTACAGGTTCTTTGATAAAATTTTAATAGTGCTTGACTTTTTTGTTATGATGTGGTATGATTACTTATAGGCATGATGCTCGGGAGGAAACTGTGGAACAGCAAGATTATAAGCTGCTCAGCGACGAGGAACTGACCCGCAGGGCGGCGATCGACGCGGCGGCAGCGACCGAGCTGATGATAAGACTGACACACTCGGTGTACGCTCTTGCGATCGAACTTGACCCTCTTATATGTGAGGATCTGTTGCAGGAGGGGCTGATGGGTGCGCTCGGCGCAGTGAACAGCTTTGACCCCGAAAAGGGCAGCGCGAGAACGTATCTCATCTCCTGTGCGAAAAACAGGATGTACGGGGCGCTCAAACGCAACAGCCTTATCGGCGGCGCAACTGACCCCGAAAGCGAACTCTCGAAGGTCGCGGATGAGGGGCAGTCACACAGCGAACAGCTCGAACGGCTGAGGGCGGCGATCAAGACCTGCCTCACCGACTACGAGCGCGAGGTCGTGAGTCTTTATCTCGTGGGACACAGCTACTCGCAAATAGCTGAACGGCTCGGCAAAGACCTGAAATCGGTCGATAATGCGATGCAGAGAGCTCGCAAAAAGCTGAGGACAGAACTTCAACAGCATTGAGCCTTGACGATGATCTGCGGTGAACGGGTGATCGGGAGAAAAATTTTCAATAGTGTATCGGGGTATCTCGATCGGAAAGGTTTGGTAATCATGTACGAGGACAAGACGTTAGTATGCAAGGAATGTGGAAATGAATTCATTTTCACCGCAGGTGAACAGGAGTACTTCGCAGAAAAGGGTCTCACAAACGAGCCTAAGCGCTGCAAGGACTGCCGCGACAAGCGTAAGGCCAGCCGCCCTGACGACAGACCGGTGTTCACTACCGTGTGCGCTGCCTGCGGCGGTGAGGCAAAGGTTCGCTTCCAGCCCAGAGAAGACAGACCCGTTTATTGCAGCGACTGCTTTGCAAAAATGAAGGGCTGATCGCCTTAATATCAAAACTATCAGGCACTTTCGTCTCGACGGAAGTGCCTTTTGGCTTATAGAGTGCGGGTTTTGCTGGGGAAACCTTTCTGAAGAAAGGTTCTCCCCTTGCCGTGCGAAGCTAAGGCGGGGGTCTCCCTCAAGAAGGTACGGCACCCCCACAACCCGAGCAAAATGAACTGAAATCCCAAAAAAATGCATATTTTTTTCATGATGGTTGCTGATTGACTTTTATAGTGAAATGATGTAGAATAGAAGTGTACGAAGAAAGAATGCCTGACGGGTACGCTTGGCATCATCCGTACAGGCTAATACGAACACACAAAGGAGAATATATCATGAAACTCAACGCAAAGGCTATCGCTGTTATCGCGGCTGCGCTTTGTCTTGCTTCCTGCGGCAAACTCGACGACCTCGGCAAGAAAAAAGACGGTGAGGTAAGCCTCGCTACCCTCAGGACTACTGCGACTTCCATCGACGCATCCGTTCCCGATGCTGATGAAGCTGACACTGAGGTAGATTCGGTAGACGACGGCAGGGATGAGAACGGTGTTACGACTATCGTTCCCGACGCTGCTACCAACACCGATTCGGGCGAGAATACCACCAAGAAGACATACAGCAGAAAGACTACGACCACCGCCAAGAAGGTGACCACCAAGATCCCTGCTACCACCAAGAAGGCGACCACCACAAAGTCTACGACCACCAAGGCGACCTCTGCTTCGACCTCGTCCTCGACTTCCGCGTCCACAACTCCTGCGACCGAGAAGCCGACCGATTCCGAGAGCCAGACCACTCCTACCGAGAGTTCATCTACTCAGGAGCCCGAAACTCCAAAGGAGCTCACCGAATTCGAGCAGGATGTAAGAGTTCTCTACAGCGGTGTCGAGATCGGCATCGGCGATAAGATGAGCGAGATCGAGGGTTCGCTGGGCACTCAGGCTGCACCTTCCGCAAAGGTCCTCAGCTGCATCGATGCTAACGATGTTGCTTATGAGTACTACTACTTCGGCATGACTCTTCAGGTGAAGGACGACAAGATCTTCTCCATCGAGATCATGGACAACCTCTACACCGACCCGAGCGTTTATGTTTACACTGTTGTGAACATCAGCCTCAACTCCAACAAGTACGATGTTGAGAACGCTTACGGTTCGCCCAAGTCCTCTGACGACAACAACTTCTACTACGAAGAGGGCGATACCAAGCTTCAGGTATCCTTCCTCGACGACGGTATGGTCAGCAGGATCTGGATCCACAGCGCTAAGTGATAATAAATTATGAAAGGCCCGTTAATGATAACGGGTCTTTTTTAAGAATAATATAAGAATTTTTTTTGACAAAATCCCCTTGAAAATAATGGGAGTGTGTGTTATAATAGATACATCGAAATAAAGCTCACGTCAGAGAGGGCAAAAGAAAGGATCAAAAACAGGCGGAGGAAACTCTGCCGCGAGACAGAAAGGCGGAAAAAATATGATGAAGAAGATCACGGCGGCGATGCTCGCACTCATGATGGCGGCTTCGGCGGCTACGACGGTATTTGCGGAAACGGGTCTGAATGCGGACTCCATGATCGCATACACCTCGCTCAGCAGGGAACAGGCGGCTAAGATACCCGCAGGCGTCAAGAACGCTCCCAAGTTCACTACCACGAAGATCACCGACAAGGGCGCTCTCATAGAGTGGGAAAAGGTGCAGGGCGTTGACGGCTACCTGCTCTACCGTTACGGCGGCAAGAACGGCTATTCCCACTACATACTGAACGCAAACATCACATCCTTCACATGGACTGACTTCGACCCCGACTACACCTACGCTCTGCTGAGTTACGTGAACGTTGACGGCGACACCATCAAGAGCCCGTCGGTCGAGAAGAAGGGTACCGACTTCGACAAGGATGACAATGTCTCTTCGGGCGAAAAGACAAAGGCTCCCGCTCCCACAAAGTTCGTCACCACCAAGGTCACCGACAAGGGCGCTCTTATCGAGTGGGAGAAGGTATCGGGCGTAGACGGCTATCTGCTTTACCGCTACGGCGGCAAGAACGGCTATTCTCACCGCATCCTCGGCGCAAATACGACTTCGTATCTGTGGGAGGACTTTGACCCCGAGTCTACATACGCTGTGCTGACTTATGTGAACGTTGACGGCGATACTCTCAAGAGCACTGCTGTTGAGAAAAAGGGCACCGACTTTGACGACGTTAAGGGCGAGGTCAAGGCTCCCGAAACTCCGAAGTACACGAAGAGCAGCTGCGAGGACAAGGCTATCAGGCTTTACTGGGAAGCGCTCCAGTGCGACGGCGTTGAGATATACAAGTCGGAGGGCTATGACTGGGAGCTGTACGGTACTGCCGCGAAGGGTGTGAACGATTTCCTCGTTGACGGGCTCGTTTCTGGTACCGAGTATTATTTCAGGCTGAGGGCTTTCAACAAGAAGGCGGACGGCACTAAGGTCTACAGCGGCTATACAAGCACGATAACCGCGTCTGCCAAGGCAGAGATCAAAGCTCCCGATGTTCCCGAATTCACCAAGGCTGACAGCGGCAAGGACAACATCAGACTCTACTGGAAGTCGCTGGAGTGCGACGGCGTTGTCGTAAAGATGCTCGACAAGAACGGCGAGTGGAAAGAGGCAGGCAGGGTCGGAAAGAATGTGACAAATTACCTCGTTACGGGGCTTAAATCCGGCACATCCTATCAGTTCAGGCTATGTGCTTACAACAAGAAGACTGACGGTCAACTCGTTGAGGGCAAGGATTCGGAGATAATCAAGGTCTCTACCGCCGCTGAACCCGTTGAGGTCAAGGCTCCCGATGTACCGAAGTATATCAGAACGGGCAGGGGCAAGTTCGCTCTCAGACTTTACTGGGAAGAACTCCAGTGCGACGGCGTTGAGGTATGGATGGAGAAGAACGGCTCGTGGATTCTCAAAGATATCGCTGCTAAGGACGTTACCAATTACCGTATCGAGGGGCTTACTGAGGGTACCACCTACCGCTTCAAGCTGAGAGCGTTCAACACCAAGCCCGACGGAACTAAGGTGACAAGTAATTACACAAGCGTCATCGAGTCGAAGACTATGGGTATCGCACCCGTTGACGATGTAAAGGCTCCCGCTACTCCGAAGTACGTGAGGACGGGCGTCGGCAAGTACGCCCTCAGACTTTACTGGGAAGAGCTCAAGTGCGACGGCGTTCAGGTATGGATGAAGAAGAACGGTATGTGGACTCTCGTGGGTACTGCATCCAAGGGCGTTTACAACTACAGGATCGAGAACCTGTCGGCGGGCACTTCCTATCAGTTCAGGATGAGAGCATTCAACACCAAGGCTGACGGCACAAGGCTGTTCAGCGGATATACCTCGGTCATCACCTCTTCCACCAAGGCGGAGACCGTTGCGAAGCCCGCTCAGGCGAAGATCACGGGCATCAGCAAGACTTCCGACTCCGTGAAGGTGTACTGGCAGAAGCAGGTATGCTCGGGCTACGAGGTGTACATCTACAAGGATAACAAGTGGCTGTTCTGCGGCACCACGAACGGCGACGCAACCAGCATGAACATCACGGGTCTGACCCCGAACACCGTTTACTACGTGACTGTGAGAGCTTTCAACAAGAGCGGCTCGACTACCGTTTTCGGCGAATTCTCGGCTAACACGAAGGTCACCACGCTTCAGGTCAAGAAGGTCGAGGCTCCGCCTGCTGTCAATGTCATCAAGATTAGCAAGGGCAAGACCGCTGTCCGCCTTACATGGGAAAAGCTCGACTGCGACGGCTACGAGGTATACCGCAAGATCAACGGCAAATTCGTGCTCAGCGATACCCTCGGCAAGGACGCGGACAACATCCGCTACGGCGGTCTGACCCCGAATACCGCTTACTATTTCAGGATACGCGCGTTCAGACTGAGCGGCGACGGAAGCAAGGTTTTCGGCGAGTTCGGCAAGGACTACAAGGCTACCACCCTCAAAGACCCCAACGCAGGTCCGACTATCGAGGTCAAGAACGGCGTTACATACGTTAACGGCGTGCTCATCGCGAACAAGACCTACGCGCTCCCTGCGAGCTACAACCCGGGCGGACTGACCGCTGAGACTGCGGCGGCGTTCGCGAAGCTACAGCAGGCGGCGAAGAAGGACGGTATTTATCTGTGGTGTGCTTCGGGATTCAGGAGCTATTCCTATCAGGCGTACCTCTACAACAACTACGTTGCGCGTGACGGAAAGGCTGCTGCCGACACCTATTCGGCGCGTCCCGGACACAGCGAGCATCAGACGGGTCTCGCGCTGGACGTGAACAATCCTTCGTCCTCGTTCAATAACACAGCCGAGGCGAAGTGGCTGGCGGCGCACTGTGCGGAGTACGGATTCATCATCCGCTATCCGTATGGCAAGCAGAATTCGACAGGTTTCATGTATGAGTCGTGGCACATCAGATATCTGGGTGTTGACCTCGCAAAGAAGGTAACTGCGAGCGGCAAGACGCTTGAAGAGTATCTCGGGATAACTTCGGTCTACAATTATTAACATTAAAAGGACGGATAATCTCCGTCCTTTTTTTACAGGTTATTAAAATAATCATCAGCATCTTTGTCATATGCTGTTAATGTCCATTCATGGTTACAACTCAAACAACAAAAATTATGTAAAACTATTCCTTTTTTCTTAAACTCCGTTGTTTTCTTTTTTATATTGCTACTTTTGCAAGAGGGGCATTTTGTTTTTTTTAGAATAACACAATCTAAATATATTTTGTGCTTTTGATTTCTGCTGATTTTTTGGTTTGATTTTAATAGTAAACTTTGAGAATTTTTACTATACATCATTGAATACAAAAGTGCTAAAGGTTCTTCATATTTACCCTCTTTTAAAGAGCAAACATTTTTCATATACTGAGGACATCTTTCGTTGTAATAATATGATTTTTTATGATTACATATGTTCTTTGAACTTAAATAAATACAAGTGAGAGATGAATAATCATTGTCTTTAGGTTCTTCTTTCTTATATTCATAATGCCACGGAGTACCTTGCATTTTAGAACGTCCCATTATATTGTACCTTTCATTTATAATTAGACCCGTTCGTATCAATTACGAACGGGTCTTTGGTTTGCGTGGTTTATCAGAGCGATTTCAGCTCGGTATCGGAAACGAGCTTGAATCCGCCCTCGGTGAGCGCGGTAACAGCCTCGTCGGTCTTGTCGGCTCTGAGGATGAGATAAGCGGTCTCGTCGGTCTCGGAAATGAAAGCCGCGTACATATACTCGACGCTGATGTTGTCCTTGTAGAGACAAGCCATCGCGTCGGCAAGTCCGCCCGGACGGTCGGCGATGCGGAGCGCAAGAACGTTCGTGATGGTCACTGCAAAGCTGTTGTCTTTCAGTACCTGCATTGCCTTCTCGCTGTCGTTGACGATGAGGCGCAGGATGCCGAAATCCTTCGTGTCGGCGATGGACATGGCGCGGATGTTCACGCCGTTGTCGCCGAGAAGTCTTGTGATGTTCGAGAGCCTGCCTGCTCTGTTCTCAACAAATACCGATAACTGTTTTACTGTCATGATGACTACCTTCTTTCTAAATGATAGTATGTTTTTCCCTTTTTGCAAATGTGTTCCTGTGATAAATCATTATTTGTGCCGCTGACTGCGGGTTTTACAGGGGGAAACCTTTGCCTTGGCTGCGCACGGCTAAAAGAAAGGTTTCCCAGGTTAAACCCGCAGTCACCACAAATCGGGATTACACAAAAGTAAAAGGGATTTATTTTTTATATTTCTGCTGTGAAAAGTACCCAGAGCCCGTGCTCTGCGGCGAAACGCCAGAAGGACAGGCTGTCTTTCAGGTATCCGAACGCTTCTTCACAGTCTTCTGCGCTCTTGTCGGGATAGTCGGCGGTGTCGATGGCGCTGTAACCTTTATCGAAATCGCTTTCGGTAAGGGACGCTATCTCGCCGCAGAGCTTCGAGACCTGCTCGGGCGGCTTGGCGCTCACGATATATCCGTCGTAGCTCAGAAGCTCGCCGCCGAGTATCACTTCCGACATCGGCTCGCTGCCGTCGAAGAGGAAATCCCCCGTCAGCGCACGGTGTATGGCTTCCCAGTACTCCTCGACCTCGAAGGTCTGCTCGGGAAACTCGTCGAAGTACAGCGGTTCGAGCTCTTGAATGATGTACTCCGCTGCACCTTTTGCACCCAGACTGCGAAGTTTTTTCACCGTCTGTCCGTCAACTGCGAAATAAACGCCGCTGCCGATCATGCCGTGACCTCCTTACATAAAATCTTCGGGATCGAAGTCCTCTCCCATTTCGTCCTCGTAATAGGGGACGCCGTTTTTTATGCCCATCCTGATATGAACGGGGACGTCGGCGTAATCGCCCTCCCAGTCATAATCAGCAGGCTTTGCCGCTATAAGCAGGGCAGCGAGCTCTTTAGCCGCCGCGTTTGCCTCGATGGAGCTGCTGTCGCCGCCGATAGCAGGGCCGCTCGGGCCGTGGTATATCTCCAGATAAATCGGCTCGCAGCCTTCTCTTTCGGCAGAGACCACCATGGTGAACATCTGCTCATAGTCTTCGGTGAACTCATCGGGCTGTCCGAAAAGCGCTATTGCCTGACCCGGGAAAAGCTGTGCAGCCTGTATGGAACCATTCCCGACGTTCATTATGTTGCAGCCGCCCTGATATTTGCTGCTGTCAGCCCTTTTGAAGGTGAACATTATGCTGTACCGCCTTCGCTCAGACCAGCTTGCGCTTGTCGATCACGCGGACAGCCTTGCCCTCGGAACGGGGGATAGACTTGGGCTCGACAAGCTTGATCTTCGCACGGATGCCGAGAACGCTCTTGATGTCGTTGGAGATCTTCTTCTGGAGCTCCTCGTAGGTCTTGACGGTGTCGGAGAACATATCATCGCTGATCTCGACGAGTATCTCGAAGGTGTCGGTGGTGCCGACGCGGTCAACGACGATCTGGTAGTTCGGGGTGGCGTTCGCCATCTTGAGCAGAACGCTCTCGATCTGGGACGGGAATACGTTGACGCCCTTGATGATGAGCATATCGTCGCTTCTGCCCATAGGCTTAGCCATGCGGACTAATGTTCTGCCGCAGGAGCACTTCTCGCGGCTGAGCACGCAGATGTCGCGTGTGCGGTAGCGGATCATCGGGAACGCTTCCTTGTCGATAGCGGTGAACACCAGCTCACCCTTTGTGCCGTCGGGGAGAACTTCGCCTGTCTCGGGATTGATGATCTCGGCGATGAAGTGATCCTCGTTTACGTGCATACCCTTCTGCTCGCAGCACTCGAAGGACACGCCGGGGCCGCTGAGCTCGGTAAGGCCGTAGATGTCATACGCCTTGAGTCCGAGGGAACTCTCGATCTCCTGACGCATTTCTTCTGTCCAGGGCTCGGCACCGAAGATGCCTGCCTTGAGCGACAGTTCGTCGGGTGAAATACCCATTTCCTTGACGACTTCGCCGATGTAAGCCGCATACGAAGGTGTGCAGCAGAGAATGGTAGCACCGAGATCCTGCATGAACTGTATCTGTCTTTCGGTGTTGCCCGAGGACATGGGCAGGGTAAGGCAGCCGACCTTGTGCGAACCGCCGTGCAGACCTGCGCCGCCCGTGAACAGACCGTAGCCGTAAGCGACCTGACAAACGTCATCCTCGGTTCCGCCTGCTGCTGTGATAGCTCTTGCAACGCAGTCTTCCCACAGGTCAACGTCGTGCTGAGTGTAGAACGCAACTACGCGCTTGCCTGTAGTGCCGCTGGTGGACTGGATGCGCACGCACTCCGAGAGGGGCTTGCCCAGCAGACCGTAGGGGTAAGCGTCTCTGAGGTCGGCCTTCGAGAGGAAGGGGAGCTTGCAGAGGTCGTCAACCGACTTGATGTCGTCGGGGGTGACGCCCTTTTCTTCCATCTTCTTTCTGTAGTAGGGAACGTTTTCCCATACGTGCTTCACCTGTGCCACGAGCTTCTCGCTTTGCAGTTTCTTCATGTCTTCGCGGGACATACATTCATGCTCTTCGTCCCAGTACTTTTTGGCTTGTTCCATTGGATATTCCTCCTGAAAAAAAGATAAAGATGATCGATAATTGATGAAAGACAGAATAAAATCTCTTATCTCTTATCTCTCATCTATTATCTGTATTACACCGCTTCTCTTCCGAGCGCGAATGCTTTCTTGTTCAGTTCGAGGAACTTTGCGGGGACGCACTGTTCGAGTGCGGTCTGCCATACGCTCTCCTCGAAAGGCAGCTTCTTCGATACCACGCCCATGAGCACCACGTTCGCAGCCTTTGCGGTGCCTGCCTGCTCCGCGAGTCCGAGTGCGTCAACGGAAGTTACCTCAACGCCCATCTTCCCGATCTTGGCGATGATGTCCTCGGGGTAAACTGCCGCGCCTGTGATAACGGGCATGGGGTCGAGGGTCTGGTCGGAAGTGATGAGCTTGCCGCCCTTTTTGAGGTAGGGCAGCCATCTTGCGCTTTCAAGCTGCTCGAAGCTGATGATAACGTCCGCCTCGCCCAGCTCGACTACGGGCGAGTACACCTTCTCGCCGTACTTGACGTAGGTCACCACAGAACCGCCGCGCTGGCTCATTCCGTGAACCTCGCTGACCTTAACGTCATAGCCCTCGGCAAGAAACACGCTGCCGAGTATGCGCGATGCGAGCAGGGTGCCCTGTCCGCCCACGCCGACTATCATAATAGATTTAGTTTCCATTATATATTACTCCTTGTTTATTTCATTGTCTTGTTTTGCTTTCAGCTCCGCCTTTTCCTCGTCTGTCATGTAGAGGTCGGGGCGCACGCGCCTGAGAATAAATCCCACCGCCGCGATGACGAGCGCTATCAGTATAAACGGCACGCCCATGACAACGGCGGCTTGAAGAAGGTTATTCATGCTTATTCCGCTGCTTTTCGCTGAGCAGGAAGAATTCGAGCTTGCGGCACTTCGGGCAGACAAGTATCATCACGGGCAGATACCCCGACATGATATTGTTAAGGTCCGGCAGCAGCCAGCTTGCCCCTCCGAGCTGTATTCTTTGGTTAAAAAGGTGCTTCATCGGGACTCCGCACCGCAGGCAGTTGATCTTCTTCATTTCGTGTTATTCTCCTTGATCTATAAGAGATCAGAACCCCTGACCGTTTAACGCCGGTTTTGCCGACGGTCGGAATGTGACCTCTTTCTTATTTCTTAACTCTTATTTCTTCTTTATATCAGATGATCGCGTTGAGCTTGCAAAGCTCGGTGCAGATGCCGCAGCCTACGCACTGTGTATGGTCGATAACGCTCTTCTTGTTCTTGATCGAGATAGCGGGGCAGCCGACTTTCAGGCACTGCTTGCAGCCTACGCACTTGTCCTCGTCAACGTGCAGCGGAGGATTGTGCTTGACATACTTCAGCAGAGCACACGGACGGCGCGAGATGATAACAGACGGCTCGTCCTTTGCGAGCTCCTCCTCGATGACCTTCTTAGTCTCTGCCATGTGGTAGGGGTCAACTACGCGGACGCTCCTGATGCCGATAGCCTTGCAGAGCTCTTCGAGGTTTACAGCCGCAGCAGGGTCGCCCTTGAGGTTCTTGCCTGTGGTCGGGTTCTGCTGGTGACCTGTCATGCCCGTGATGGAGTTGTCGAGGATGATGGTGGTGGAGTTGGAAGCGTTGTAGGCAACGTTCACGAGACCTGTCATACCGCTGTGCATGAAGGTCGAGTCGCCGATAACAGCAACGCTCTTCTTCTCGGCGTCAGCGCCGAGAGCCTTGTTGTAGCCGTGAAGTGCGCTGATGGATGCGCCCATGCAGATGGTGGTGTCCATAGCGCAGAGCGGAGCTGCCGAACCGAGCGTGTAGCAGCCGATGTCACCCGAAACGTAAACGCCCAGCTGCGACAGGCAGTAGAACAGACCTCTGTGAGGACATCCGGCGCACATTACAGGCGGACGAACAGGCACGTCCTCGCCGAAGGTCATGACTTCGGCAGTCTCGCCGAGGATAGCCTTGCGGACGATCGACTGGGATATCTCGCCGATGCCCGAGAATACCTCGCGGCCGATAACGCTTACGCCGTTTTTCTTGCAGTGGGTCTCGATGATGTCGTCAAGCTCTTCGATGACGTATACCTTGCCGCACTTCTCGGCGAAATCGCGGATGATGTTGACGGGCAGGGGATTTACCATACCGAGCTTCAAGTAGCTCGCCTTGTCGCCGAGGGCTTCCTTAGCGTAAACGTAGCAGTCGCCTGCCGCGATGATACCGATGGAAGTATCGTTGTACTCAACGCGGTTGAGGGGGCTGGTCTCGGCGTATTCGGCAGCGTCGCGGAGCTTCTGCTCAACGACGGGGTGACGGCGCTTTGCGTTGCCCGGCACCATAACGAACTTGCCGGGGTTCTTCTCGTAGGGCTTAGCGTCGGGAACGACTCTGTCGAGCAGTTCCACCGACGACTGGGAGTGTGCGATACGGGTAGTCATGCGCACGATAACGGGGCAGTCGAACTTCTCGCTCAGCTCGAACGCGGTCTTGGTGAAGTCCTTGCATTCCTGCGAGTCGGAGGGCTCGACCATCAGCACCTTGGAAGCGATAGCGTGGTGACGGGAGTCCTGCTCGTTCTGGGAGGAGTGCATACCCGGGTCGTCGGCAACGCAAACGACCATGCCGCCGTTAACGCCCGTATATCCTGCGGTGTAGAGGGGGTCGGCGGCAACGTTGAGACCGACGTGCTTCATTCCGCAGAAGCTTCTTTTACCTGCTATGGACGCACCGAGAGCCGCTTCCATAGCGACCTTCTCATTGGGAGCCCATTCAGCGTACATTTCATCGTATTTTGCGGCAAACTCAGTGACCTCGGTCGAGGGAGTTCCCGGATAGGAGGAAACGAATTCGCAGCCTGCTTCGTACAGTCCGCGTGCAAATGCTTCGTTTCCGAGCATAAGTTTTTTCATTGAAAAACCTTCCTTTCAAGTCTTAATATTACTATTATACCACAGTCTGTACAAAAAAGCAATATTTTTTGTGCATCTTTTTGAAAAATATCTTCGTGCTTTAAATCAGTGAGATACAGAACGTAAATTATACTGATTTTGTATAAATCAGTATAATTTTCCCCCGCGCTATTGTGAGAACAGACAAATCTTGTCAGAGATCATTGACTTTGGGTGTGGGATATGCTATAATATAAGTGTAATAACAGCAAAGGAGTGTGCCTTATGGAAACACGTATAGCCGTTATTGCTATAATCGTAAAAGACCCCGAATCGGCGGCGGACATAAACGCCCTGCTCCACGAATACGACAAGTTCGTGATTGGCAGGATGGGCGTCCCCTACCGAACTAAGGGCGTGAGCGTCATAAGCATCGCTATCGACGCTCCGCAGGACAAGATAAGCTCTCTGACGGGCAGGATAGGCAGACTCAGCGGCGTCAGCGCCAAAACGGTCTATGCACCTGCCGGATGAAAATATCAGCCGCTTTTTCCCCTGATGTCAAAGCCGCTCACGCGCCTGAGACAGAAGCATGATGATGCGCACCCCATATGTGAATCAACGGGACAGCCATATCTGCTTGCACAGGGATGGGCTGTCCCTTTTTCGATTTTTGCATGAGGTGAAATGATGAACGAAATACTGAAAGGTCTTATCGACAAGCTCGACCGCGAAAAGAAACTCCCGCACGGGGAGTGGGTGACGCTGTTTGACGGTTTCACGGACGAGGAACGCGAGTACGCGGCTTCGGTCGCAAGAAAGATCGCAGACGAAAAATACGGCAAGAAGATCTATATAAGAGGTATAGTCGAATTCTCCAACTACTGCAAGAACGACTGCCTTTACTGCGGTATCCGCCGCTCGAACAGGAACGCTCAGCGCTACCGCCTGACCGACGACGAGATACTCGCCTGCTGTGACGAGGGCTACGAGACGGGTTTCCGCACCTTCGTGTTGCAGAGCGGCGAAGACCCTGCCTACACCACCGACAGGCTCGTGGAGATAGTCCGCAGGATAAAGGCGGCGCATCCCGACTGTGCGGTGACGCTGTCGCTGGGTGAGCTGGAGCGCGAAGATCTGGCGAGGCTCCGTGAGGCGGGGGCGGACAGATACCTGCTCCGACACGAGACAGCCACAAAGTGCCACTACGAACAGCTCCACCCCGACTTCATGTCCTTCGAGCACCGCATGAAATGTCTGCAAGACCTGAAAGAGCTGGGCTATCAGACGGGTACGGGCATGATGATCGGCGCACCCTTCGCGAATTCGGACACCCTCGCTTCGGATCTGGAGTTCCTCTGCGAGTTCAAACCCCACATGGTGGGGACGGGGCCGTTCCTGCCCCATAAGGACACGCCGTTCCGTGACGAGCCGAAGGGTTCATATGAACTGACGCTGTTCGTGCTGAGCCTTGTGCGCATCATGCTGCCGAACGTGCTGCTGCCAGCCACCACGGCTCTCGGGACGATCAGACCCAACGGCAGGGAACAGGGAGTGCTCCACGGGGCGAACGTCATCATGCCGAACCTTTCGCCGACGGCTGTGCGGAAGAAGTATATGCTTTACGACAACAAGATCTGCACCGAGGATTCCACCACCGAATGCCGCTTCTGCTTGCAGCGGCGCATGGAGTCGATAGGTTACGAGATCGAGATCACGAGAGGAGATTACTGCGATGATTAAAATAGCGATCTACGGCAAGGGCGGTATCGGAAAATCCACCGTTTCGTCAAACGTTTCCGCGGCACTGGCTCAGAAGGGCATGAAGGTCATGCAGATAGGCTGCGACCCGAAGGCCGACTCGACTTCGCTGCTGCACGGCGGCAAGCGCATCCCCACTGTTCTCGACCTCACCCGTCAGAAGGGCAATAAGCTCACCCTCGAAGAGGTGGTCTTTGAGGGCGAGTTCGGCGTGAAGTGCGTCGAAGCGGGCGGCCCCGTTCCGGGTATCGGGTGTGCGGGACGCGGCATCATCAACGCCCTCGAAACGCTCAAAAAGCTCGGCGCTTATGAGGTCTATCAGCCTGACGTTGTGATATACGATGTGCTGGGTGACGTTGTGTGCGGCGGCTTCTCGATGCCCATGAGAAAGGGCTACGCAGACAAGGTGTTCGTCGTGACCAGCGGCGAGAAGATGTCGAGATATGCGGCGGCGAATATCTGCATGGCGGTGGAGAACTTCAAGGGCAGGGGCTATGCTTCCCTCGGCGGCATCATCCTCAACCGACGCGGCGTGAGGGGCGAGAACGAGGGCACGGAAGAACTGGCGGCTGACTTCAACACCACCGTCATCGGTTCGCTCGACCGCAGCGAGGAGATAACCTTCGCAGAGGAGAGGGGCAAGCCCGTTTCGGTGGTCTGTCCAGAAAGCCGCGCCGTGACACAGCTCGACGCTATCGCTCAGGCTCTGCTCGACAGCTTTAAGGAGTGACAGTATGCTTAAAGATATACGCTATGAAAAGCCCCCCTGCAAGCAGATCGCTGACACCGACCGCGACTGTTTCTTCGAGTCGGGGCTTGAATACAACACCCCTGCAAGGGGTATGTGGAACATCGTCCACTCGGGTATGCTGCTCCCCGAAGCGCACGAGATATTCTGCTGTGCGCAGGGCTGTCTGAGGGGCGTTATCCTCACGGCGGCGGAGATGCTGACCCTTGACCGCATGAGCTGGATATCCGTTTCGGAAGAGGATATGTTCGACGGCACGATCGAGACCGACGTTATCGACGGCGTGACCGAGATAATCGAAAAGCTCGGCAAGAGACCGCCTGTGGTGCTGCTGTACCTGAGCTGCATCCACCTGTTCGCGGGCGTGGATTTTGAGGCGATAATCAACGAGCTTCATGAGCGTTTCCCCGACATATGGTTCTCCGACTGCTACATGACCCCGACCATGCGCACCACCGTTTCGCCCGTTGCGAAGATGGCGGCACAGCTCTACGACGCGCTGAAGCCGATGCCACTCGACCCGAAGTCGGTGAACATCATCGGCAACGACCGCGCCACCGACGAGGGTTCGGAGCTTGTGAAGACCATCCGCGGAGCAGGCTTTACGCTCCGTGACATAACTCTCTGCAAGACCTTTGACGAGTACCTTGAAATGGCGAAGGGCTCGCTGAATATCACATACATCCCGACGGCTGTCCTCGCAGGCGGCACGCTTGAAGAGCGGTTCGGGGCAAGGCATCTTTACCTGCCCAACAGCTTCGTTTATGACACCATCGAGGAAAACCACCGCACCCTCTGTGAGGCTCTCGGCATCGGTCAGACAGACCTCTCGGCGGAAAGAGCCGCCGCAGATTCGGCGCTCGAAGCGGCTCACGAGGTCATCGGCGACACGGCTGTGGCGATAGATTTCACGGCGGTCACCCGACCCTTTGAGCTTGCCGAACTGCTCATCGCGCACGGCTTCAACGTCAGGTACGTTATCGCTGACGGCGCGGGTGAGGAGGGCGACGCTTTCGAACGTCTGAAAGCCGCACGCCCCGACCTTGAGATATACGCCGCCGCCAACGTCAATATGCTGAATATGCGCTATGAGCCCCATGAGAAGGTGCTGGCTGTGGGTCAGAAGGCGGCTTACTACTTCGCCACCGACAACTTCGTGAATATCATCCTGAACGGCGGTTATTACGGCTATTCGGGTATCGTGAAGCTCGCGGAGCTGATGACTGACGCATATCGGAACGAGAAGGACAGAAAGCGCGTCATAAGCCTGAAAGGCTACGGCTGTGCGAGCTGTCTTGCGTAAGGAGGGCAGGCTATGAAGAACGTTTCAAAGATAATACCCTGCTACTCGGCTGACACGGCAGGGGTCTGTTCGGCGCTGTACGAGCTGGGCGGAATGGTGGTCACCCACGACGCTTCGGGGTGCAATTCCACCTACGCCACCCACGACGAGCCGCGCTGGTACGACATCCAGTCGAAAATGTATATTTCGGCGCTGACCGAAATGGACGCCATCATGGGCAACGACGAAAAGCTCATTTCCGACATCGTGTCGGCGGCGAATGACCAGAAGCCCGAGTTCATCGCGGTGTGCGGTTCGCCGATGCCGATGATGACGGGCGTGGATTTCGACGCGATAGCCGCCGAGATAGAATCCCGCACCGATATCCCGACCTTCGGGATGCACACCAACGGTACGCACTCCTACATCGAGGGGGCGTCGGAAGCGTTTGACTACATCGTGAAGCAGTACGTCCGTGAGTGTCCGAAGACCGAGGGCTCTGGCGTGAACATCATCGGCATGACCCCCCTCGACTTCAAGTGGCGCGGCACGATGGACGCGGTGAAAGGCTGGCTCGCAGAGAACGGTCTGGAGTACGTTTCCTGCATTGCGATGGGAAGTTCTCTTGACGAGATACGCCGTGCGGCATCCGCGAGCGTGAACCTTGTGGTGAGCAGCTCGGGACTTGCGGCGGCGAAGTATATGGAAGAGCGTTTCGGGATACCCTACGTTTGCGGCGTTCCCTATGGCAGGGCTTACGCGAAGGCGTTTGCGGAACAGCTGAAGGGTGAAAACGGCGGCGCTGTCCGCACCGCTGACGATGCCGACACGGTCATCATCGGCGAGGGGATAGGTTCGGTATCGCTGGCGGCGGCGCTGTCTGCCGATCTCGGCATCAGTGCAAAGGTCATCTGTCCGCTGACCTGCGGAGATGGCATCCTTGCCGACACCGATCTCGACCTTTACGCTGAGGAGGACATCGAAGCGGCGCTTTCGGACATGGATCCGAAAACGGTCATCGCCGACCCTCTGTACAAATACATCGTCCCCGACGGTACGCGGTTCATCGAACTGCCGCATTTTGCCTTCTCGGGAAGATGCTTCGAGAGGGACATGAAAGACCTCATAAATACCGACATCAAGGAGTATTTTAAATGATAAAACTTGCACTCTACGGCAAGGGCGGCATAGGCAAATCGACCTGTACCGCGAATCTTGCCGCCGCGTTTGCGATGCTGGGCAAGCGCGTGATACAGATAGGCTGCGACCCGAAAGCCGACTCGACCATAAATCTGCTGGGCGGCGAACCTTTGCAGCCTGTTATGGATTACCTGCGCGAGCATGACGACGACCCGAACAGCATCGGGGAAATATCGAAGATAGGCTTCGGGGATATCCTCTGCATCGAGACGGGCGGTCCTACCCCCGGGCTCGGATGCGCGGGTCGAGGGATAATCACCACCTTCAACCTTCTCGAACAGCTGGAGCTTTTCGAGAAGCACAAGCCCGACGTGGTGCTGTACGACGTCCTCGGGGACGTGGTCTGCGGAGGGTTCGCAGCGCCGATACGTGAGGGCTACGCCGAGCAGGTGCTCATCGTCACCTCGGGCGAGAAGATGGCGCTCTACGCCGCGAACAACATCAACAGCGCGGTGAAGAACTTCGAGGACAGAAGCTACGCGAAAGTCCGCGGCGTCATCATGAACCGCCGCAACGTCGAGAACGAGGAAGAGAAGGTCCGCGCCTTCGCTGAGGGCGCAGGGCTTGAAGTCGCCGCAGACATCCCGCGCTCGGCTGACATCATCAAGTACGAGGACATGGGCAAGACGGTCATCGAGGGCGACCCCGAATGTGAGACCTCGAAGCGGTTCTTCGCGCTGGCACAGAAACTTATCGACGAGGAAAAAGTATGAACAAGGGCTTTTACGTAACTGCCGCGGAGCTTGCCGCATCGGGGTTCGAGAACATCCCCGACGAGCTGGTCTCCTCGAAGCACATGATATATTCATCCCCCGCGACCCTCGACTTCAACTCGCCGGGTGCCAAGGGCTTCGGCGTGAAGCGTGCGGGACTGGTCGTGCCCGAGTCGGTGATGCTGCTGGTGGCTCCGGGCTGCTGCGGCCGAAACACCGCGCTGCTCAACGAGCTGGGCTACAACGACAAGTTCTTTTACCTGATGCTGGACGACACCGACATCGTGACGGGACGCTACCTCAAGAAGATACCGAAGGCCTGCGCCGAGATAGTCGAAGAGCTCGACTACACGCCGTCTGCTATCATGATATGTGTGACCTGCGTGGACGCGCTGCTCGGCACCGACATGGAGCGCGTCTGTCGAAGCTGTGCCGAGACAAGCGGCGTGCCCTGCGTGCCTGCGTATATGTACGCGCTCACGCGTGAAAAGCGCCTGCCGCCGATGGGTCTTGCGAGAAAGTCGATATATTCGCTGCTCGAACCGCAGAAGCGACGCTCCAACGAGTGCGCTCTGATGGGCTTTTTCTCGGCGCTGGAGGACGGGTGCGAGATATACGAGCTGCTCCGCCGCGCGGGCATCAAAAAGATACACGAGATAGGCCGCTGCAAGACCTTCGAGGAGTACAGGCAGATCTCCCGTGCGAATTTCGCGCTGGTGCTCAACTCGGAAGCGAGGGCGGCGGCACAGGACATGGAAAAGCGGCTCGGCATCCCGTTCATCGAGCTGACGCGGCTGTACAGGCTCGGGAAGATACACAACCAGTACAAGCTGCTGGGTCAGGCGATAGGCGCGGAGTTCGACGACAGCGAGTTCTACGACGAGGCGTTCGACACCGTGACCGCGTTTAAGGCGAAGCACGGCGAGGTGAGCTTCGCGGTGGGCGAGTGCATGAACGCGGACAGCTTCGAGCTGGCGCTGGCGCTCTGCGAGTACGGTTTCAGGGTGGCGGAGATATACGGCACTATCGGCGAGCGCAACTTCCTGTTCCTCAGAAAGCTCGCCGAAGTCTCGCCCGAGACACGCGTATACTCGAACCTGTCGCCGACGATGATGGGTTACGAGCGCGACTGCGAGATAAACGCCTGCATCGGCACCGACGCGGCGTACTACCACAAAGACCTGCCGTCGGTGAGCTGGAGCGGCGAGGAACAGCCCTTCGGCTACAGGGCTGTGACCCTGCTCTTTGAACAGCTCGACACGGCGCTTACCGAGGGAAAGGCGGTGAAGATATGAGCACGTTACTGAAACACATCTCCCCCCTCGCCCCCGACGATTCGGGAGCCTGCTCGGTGCTGTACGAGATGGGCGGCATCGTGGTCATCTGTGACGCGGGCGGCTGTGCAGGAAACGTCTGCGGCTTCGACGAGCCGAGGTGGCACTGCAAGCGTTCGGCGCTGTTCAGCGCGGGGCTCCGCGACATGGACGCTATCCTCGGGCGCGACGACAGGCTGGTGGAAAAGCTCGTGAAGGTGACGGGGCAGGTGGAGGCGGACTTCACCGCGATAATCGGCACCCCCGTGCCTGCGGTCATCGCCACCGACTACCACGCGCTGGAACGCATGAGCGAGCGGCGTTCGGGACTGCCCTGCATCGCGCTCCCGACCGACGGCACGCGGCTGTACGACTACGGCGAGGAGCTTGCCTACACCGAACTGTTCAGGCGGTTCGCGGAGGAGGGCATCGAGCCGAAGAAGGGAAAACTCGGCATCATCGGTGCGACTCCGCTGAACACGGGGCTGATGTTCGCCGAAAAGCTCATCGCCGCAGGAAAGGCTATGGGCTTTGACGAGGTGGTCTGCTTCGGTCTGGACAGCGGACTTGACGAGGTGAAACGCGCCGCCGAGTGTGAGCGTCTGCTGGTCATCTCGCCCTCGGGCGTGAAGGCGGCGGAGTACCTGAACAAGCGTTTCGGAACGCCGTTCGAGGCGGGCTATCCCTGTCTGCCCGAAGCCGTCTGCGAGAGTGCGGACGGACTGTCGGGGAAGAAAGTGCTTGTGATAAATCAGCAGTTCGCGGCGAACACTCTGCGCGAGAAGCTGAAGGGCTGTGAGGTCGATTGTGCGACCTGGTTCGCCCTTGACAAGAGATACGCGCATGAAAACGATTTCCGAATAAAGGACGAGGGCACGCTCCGCGAGCGCATAGAGCAGGGCGGCTACGATGTGATCTTCGCAGACCGCGACCTGTGGCGTGCGATGAAGTACTTCGGCGGCGAGCTGATTGATTTTCCGCATTATGCGGTAAGTGCGACGCTTGCTTAAAACAGCTTAGGAGCAAAAGCAATGGTTCTCACCTACGGTTATCTGCAAATGCTTTCGGCGGTACAAGATGAAAAGGTCACTGCTGACGAAATAAAAATGATCGAAAAGAAAAGCGGAGAAAAGACTCTGAAAATATTCTTAACTGCTGTCATGGTCATAAGCCTTATCGCAGGCATTTATACGCTGCTTGCCGAGAAAGAATTTCCTGTCTTTTACAGCCTTGTATTTGCATTTTTCGGTATGTTGTCAGCACCGTCATCCAAACGCCGTGAAACATCTGCCTGCTATGCAGCGGTAGTTGACAAGACCGTCCGATGTGCTAATTCCTCGGGAAAATGCTCTGTTTATCTTCCGTATGAAAAAACCGTTGAAGCAGGAACTTACAAGCACAGATATACACTGTTTGAGACCGTTTATGACTATTACTACTGCACTGTCGAGATAAACGGAGAGATATATGAAAACGTATGCTGTCTGAGCAGGGATTTCCCGAAAATTGAGACAGGAGACAGAGTGATAGTCGCAAATGAGGACAGCTATTTTTGTCCTGTTGTATATAAAATAGGTAAGAAAGAATAGGGTGTATTCTCTTTAAAAGAAAAATTCTTTCTGATTTCTGATTTCTTATTTCTACTTTAACAAGGAGGTGCGTGATTTGGCGTTAAAGACCGTTCGCATGAAAATTTTCGGCATAGTTCAGGGCGTGGGATTTCGTCCGTTTATGGCTGTTTCGGCTGAAAAAACAGGCGTTTGCGGCACGGTGGCGAACAAGGGCTCGTATGTCGAGGCGATAGTGCAGGGGAGCGGCGAGCAGATAGACCGCTACGCCGACATCGTGCGCAATTCGCCGCCCGAACGCTCGGTGATACTGGGGCTGGACATCGACCCCTGCGAGGACGGTGAGTTCCCCGAATTTGCGGATTTTCGCATAATCGAGAGCAAGAAGGAGTACGGCGATATTTTCGTTTCGCCCGACATCGCCACCTGCGACAAGTGCCGCACCGAGCTGTTCGATAAGAACGACAGGCGCTATCTCCACCCGTTCATCAACTGCACCCAGTGCGGTCCGCGGCTGACGATCCTCGACACCATGCCCTACGACCGCGTGCGCACCAGCATGGGCGAGTTCCCCATGTGCTCCGAGTGCGACAGCGAATATCACGACCCCGCCACCCGACGCTACGACGCTCAGCCCGTCTGCTGCAACGACTGCGGTCCGAGGGTTCGGATACTCGGCACCGACATTTTCGACGGCGACGCGATTCGGCTGATACGGCGCGAGATAATGGCTGGCAAGGTCGCGGCGGTCAAGGGCATCGGAGGTTTCCATCTTTGCTGCGACGCTCACAATGCGGCGGCAGTGGCAAGGCTCCGCGAGCTGAAACGCCGCCCGATGAAGCCATTCGCGGTAATGATGCGCGACTTTGAGACCACCGAGCGCGAGTGCTTCGTCGCCGAGGGTCAGCGCGAGTACCTCACGGGCTGGCAGAAGCCGATACTTCTGCTCGAACGCCGCCCCGACAGCACCCTCTCGGAGCAGATAGCCCCCGACAACGACACGGTGGGCGTGATGCTGCCATACGCGCCCGTGCAGATGCTGCTGTTCGACTACCCCGACGGGCTTGACTTCACCGACTGTCTCGTCATGACCAGCGGCAACGCGAGGGGCGCACCCATCTGCCGCAGTGACGAGGATGCACTCGCCGAGATACCGGGCTTCTGCGACTATATCCTCACCCACGACCGAAAGATACGCATCCGCGCTGACGACTCGGTCTGCGACTGGCTGTTCGGGAAGCCGTATATGATACGCCGTTCGAGGGGCTTTGCGCCGCTGCCCGTAATGCTTCACGGCGGCGAGGGTCGGCAGGCGATAGGCATCGGCGGCGAGCTGAAAAACACCTTCTGCATCGCGCGGAACGGTCTGCTGTACGCGTCGCCCTACGTGGGCGACATGGCGGACATCCGCACGGTGAGGGCGCTGAAAGAGTCGGTTCACCGCATGATCGGTCTGCTGGAAGCAGAGCCCGAGGTCATCGTCTGCGACACGCACCCGATGTACAACACGGTGACGGTGGCGGAGGAGCTTGCCGAAGAGATGGGCTTGCCCCTCGTGAAGATTCAGCACCATTTCGCGCACATCCTGTCCTGCATGGCTGAGAACCGCCTTGCCCCCGACAGCCGCGTGATAGGCGTGAGCTTCGACGGCACGGGTTACGGCGACGACGGCACGATCTGGGGCGGCGAACTGATGATCTGCGGCTACGGCAGCTACGAGCGCGTCGGGAGCGTGGCGCCCTTCATGCAGTGCGGCGGCGACCTCTCCTCGAAGGAGGGCTGGCGCATCGCCGTTCAGCTGATTCGGCAGGGGTTCGGCGAGGACGCGCAGGCGGTCTGCGAACGGCTCGGGCTGTGCGACGCAAAGACCTTCAAGATACAGTCGGCGATGGCTGACAAGAGGGTCAACAGCGTGCTTTCGACCAGCTGCGGACGCATTTTCGACGCGGTGTCGGCGATACTCGGCATCAGGCAGGCTTCGACATTCGAGGGCGAGGCTTCGACCGCGCTGATGACCGCCGCCGAGCGCTACGTAAAACAAAACGGTGAAACGAAGCTGACGCTGCCGATAGAAATGACTGCCGACACCGAGTCGGGCAGCGGCTTCATCACCCTCGGCAGTTCGGCACTCGCGGCTGAGATAGCGCGGCGCTTCATGGACGGCGGCGACGCGGGACAGCTCGCCTTCGAGTTCCATGCGGCGCTTTCCGAGCTGATTCGCATCGCCTGCATCGAGCTGCGCGAAAAGCACGGACTGAACGAGGTCGCACTCAGCGGCGGCGTTTTCCAGAACCGTCTGCTGGTGAAGCTGACAAAAGCCGCCCTCGAAAAGGCAGGCTTCACCGTTCTGCTCCACACCCTCATCCCGCCCAACGACGGCGGCATCTGCGTGGGTCAGGCAGCGCACGGGGTCCTGAAATAATAGATAAAAAATACTACGGAGGTATATTGTTATGTGTGTTGGATTATCTGCAAGAGTTGTTAATGTTAAGGACGGAACGGCTGTTATTGATGCGAGCGGTGCAAAGCGCGAGGTCAGCGCGGGCATCCTTGAGGATCTGGAGCCGGGCGATTTCGTGATGGTACACGCAGGCGTGGCTATCGCGAAGATCACGCAGGACGAGGCCGAAGAAGCCGACGAGCTGATGGAGGATCTGCTATGACCGAGAGCGTAAAAAAAGCAAGAGACATTATCACGGGTTACAGCGGCAGACCGCTGCGCATCATGGAGGTCTGCGGCACGCACACCCATGAGATATTCCGCATCGGACTGAGAAAGCTGCTGCCCGAAAGCATCGACCTTATCTCGGGCCCGGGATGTCCCGTGTGCGTAACGGCGGTGGGCTTCATCGACGAGGCGTGCTGGCTGGCGCTGGAAAAGGGATGTCTTATATGCACCTTCGGCGACCTCATCCGCGTGCCGGGCACCGAGATGAGCCTTGCGGGGGCGAGGGCAAAGGGCGCGGACATCCGTCCCGTTTACTCGCCGCTCGACGCGGTGGAGATAGCCAAGGAAAACCCCGACAGACAGGTTGTTTTCCTCGCGGTCGGGTTTGAGACGACTACCCCGTCGGCGTGTCTCGCGGCTGAGCAGGCTAAGGCGGCAGGGCTGAAAAACTTCTCGCTGCTGACTGCGAACAAGACCATGCCGAACGCCTACAATGCGCTGGTGGGCAGCGCGGACGCGTTCCTCTATCCCGGTCATGTGAACGCCATCACGGGAAATTCCGCCTGCATAAAGCTGTGCGAGGAGAAGGGCGTGTCGGGCGTTGTGGCAGGATTCACGGCGAGCGAACTCATCACGGCGATGGCGGTGACTGTGCGTCTGCTTGAAAAGGGCGAGCCGTTCTTCCGCAACTGCTACACCCGCGTCGTGAAGGACGAGGGCAACAAGTCGGCGATGGAGCTGATGGAGCGCGTTATGGAGCCGTGCGACAGCGAGTGGCGCGGACTTGGGCTGATACCCATGTCGGGCATGAAGCTCAGAGCCGAGTACGCCGATTACGACGCTCGCCTGAAATACGCGATGCCCGAGATAAAGGGCAGACCGAACCCCGCCTGCCGCTGCGGCGACGTTCTGCAAGGCAAGTGCAAGCCGTCAGACTGCAAGGTATTCGGCAAGGGCTGCACACCGCTCCACCCGGTCGGCGCGTGCATGGTGTCGGATGAAGGGGCTTGTGCGGCGTACTATCAGTACAGCGAGATAGAATAAAGAAAACATGATAAATCGGGATTTAGAGGTGTAATTACAATTGGAAGTAATCAGCTTTTATGAAAACGAAAGGCAAAGGCATTGGCTTGATGAAATCGGAAAAAGTGACTGGAGCGCCGGAGCATACCTATATCAACTGTTAAGTGATGGCACCTTTTTTAATACTGTGGGTGAAGGCTCTAAACTGCTTTTGCTTACGGACGAAGATAAACTGATTTCTTTCTGTACATTCGCAAAGAAAGACGAAATTCTATCAACAGACTATTCCCCTTGGTGCGGATTTATATATACTTTCCCACAATATCGGGGGCATAGGTATATTGGACTGCTGTTTCAGAAAATTGAATCTCTGGCTAAAGAATATAATATACCTAAAATATATTTATCAACAGATCACATTGGTCTATATGAAAAATACGGATTTGAGTATATAACGCAAATGGAAAGCATTTACGGTGGAGTGTCAAGAGTATATGTAAAACAGATCAAATGATAAATTCTGATCTATCTTAAAAACGGAGGAAAAAACAATGTCAAACAATACAGTAACTTTAGCTCACGGTGCGGGCGGAAAGCAGACAAGTGAACTTATCGAGCGTGTGTTCAAGGCACACTTTGACAGTCCCGAATTTACCGCCGATGATGCGGCAGTGCTTCCTGCGATAAGCGGCAGGCTTGCCATGACCACTGACGGATTCATCGTTTCGCCCTGGAAATTCAACGGCGGAAACATCGGAAAGCTGTCTATCTGCGGAACGGTCAACGACCTGTCCTGCATGGGTGCAAAGCCGCTCTACATGACCTGCGGATTCGTTATCGAGGAGGGTTTTCCCCTCGACGACCTGGAGCAGATCGCCGCTGCGATGGAAAAGACCGCCGCTGAGGTGGGCGTGCGCATCGTCGCAGGCGACACCAAGGTGACGGGCAAGGGTCAGTGCGACGGCGTGTTCATCAACACCACCGGTGTCGGGCAGATCATGGAGAATGCCCACACTTCGGGCAGTCTCGCGAAGCCCGGGGACGCGGTCATCGTGACGGGCGACGTGGGCAGGCACGGCTGCACCATCCTTATCGCGCGCGACGACTACGGCATCGAGTCGGACGTTGACAGCGACTGCGCACCGCTGTGGCACACTGTCGAAAGTATGTTCGAGGTCACGAACGACATACACGTTATCCGCGACGCAACACGCGGCGGCGTTGGTACGGTGCTTTACGAGATCGCGTCGCAGAGCAGTGTCGGCATCACCCTCGACCGCGAGGCTATACCTGTTGACGACCGTGTGAAGGGCGTCTGCGGAATGCTGGGACTTGAGCCGCTGTATCTCGCCTGCGAGGGAAGGCTGGTCATTTTCGCGCCTGCCGAGCACGCGGACGCGCTGGTGGCGAAGCTCCGCGAGGGCAAGTACTCGGCAAATGCGGCGGTCATTGGGCACGTCACCGCGGACAATGTCGGCAAGGTCATCATGGAGACCGAGATCGGCACGCAGACCATGCTCCCGCAGCCGAAGGGCGAGCTCCTGCCGAGGATCTGCTGAGTGCGATTTCTACAGGGGGAGAACCTCCGCCTTTGCTTTGCACGGCTACAAAGAGTCCCTGCTGAGGGAAGGTCGCTCTTACCCGTAAGAGAGCCAAATGAGCAGCCCACACATAAAATCGGCATCAAAAAAGCTCGGAAGCGTGAAACTTCCGAGCTTTTTATATTGCTGTCTGAAAAAATCAGTCCTTGCGCTTCTTGTTTACCACGATGACGGCCGCCGCTGCGGATGCGAGCAGGAAAGCCTGTGCTGCGGTGTTTGCAGCGCCTGTCTCGGTGTTGGCAGTCGAATCGGCGGCTGCGGAACTTGTCGAGCCGCCGCCCGCCGCGGTGCTTGTGGTTGACTTGGCTGTGCTGCTGCCCGAACTGCTCGAAGAAGAGGTGCTGCCCGAACCCGAAGCAGGGTCATATCCGCCGTCCTTGACTTCGATGTTGTCGAGAGCGAACCACGCGTCAGCCGCCAGGTCGCCGAAGAACTCGACCTCGTAGTCGCCCTCTTCGGTGATGGTGAACTTGTCGGACGCGCACTTTTTCCACTTCTCCCAGCCTTCGCCCTTGGGAAAAGCGGTGGTCACAAGACTGCCGACTCTGACCTTAACGCCGGTGTCGAAATTCTCGTTGGCGTCGAGGCTGTAGGCTATCTTGTAGTCGCCCGGGGTGAAGTGAACGGTCTGCTTGAGGGAGAAGGGAACAGCCTTCTCAGCCCATACGTTCAGGTAGTTGTTCGCGAGGTCGGCTCTGCCCTTTTTCTGCTCGTCGGTCGCGTACCAGCACTTGAGCTCGTCCTTCCAGTCAACGGTCCAGCCCACGAGGTCGGTCTCGCTGACCTTCTCGAAGTTGCCGTTGTAGATGGTGTTGTTCTGAGTGGTGTTAGTTGGCTTGGAAGAAGTCGTGTCGGAAGAAGAGTCGGGCACGCTCGAAGAATTGTCTTCGTACTCCGATTCGCTGTCATCGGGGACAGACGAGCTTGACGTATCGCCCGAGCTGTTTGAAGACGAGTCGGAATAAAGGCTGATGACATCAACGGTCACGCCGTCGAGGTATATCCAGCCGCCGGGCTTGCAGTCTGCGATTATCCTTATCTCCACATCGCCTGCGCTCAGGCAGCTGAATTCGGTGGAAGCCTCATTCCAGACGTTCCAGCCGTTCATGCCAACGTTGCCGCTCTCGCAGTCGCCCATCGAAACTCTGAGGTCGCAGTTCTCGCCCATGCCCTGTGCTTTGATGGCATACTCGCCTGCGGGCACGGAAACGGTCTGGGTCAGTACAGCCTCGCCGCCGTCACAGTCGGAGGGGAACCACACGTTCACGCCGTTTGCGGAACCCGTCGAGGGAGCGTCCGCGCCCTTGTCGGCATAGCTTATGTAGGAAACGGTAGCGCCCGTGTCCCAATCGACAGAGACAGCCCATGCGCCGCCGTCGCCCCAGATGTCGGTCTCAAATAATGCGTTCTTGACTTCAACGCCGTCAGCCACCGCGAATATCGAACCCGAGACCGCAGCGGTAACAGCAAGAGCCGCAGCCGCAAATCCTGCCGCAGTTCTTTTTATAATGCTTTTCATTTCTTTCTTGTCCTCCAAAATCAAGTCAGGCGCAATCGCTTGCGCATATACATATTAATATTATAGCATATTTTATGAAAATTTACAAGGTGCTTTTCAGACAATTCTGCCATTTGATTATGTACATTTCTGACAAAAAGCACAAAAACAGCACCGCAAAGCAGTCTGCGGTGCTGTCGGTTCAGACCTGTTGTGTAGACCTGCGCACGAGCATCTCGTAGCTGAGCAGCGCGGATTCGTTCGAGCTGCTGCTGCCGAGCATCTCGATTATCTTTGCCGCGGCCACAGACCCCAGCTCTTCCGAGTCGTAGATGAGCGAGGTTATCGGCGGCTGATACACGTCCAGCAGGGAGCTGTTGTAGAAGGACGCGACCCTTATGTCATCGGGGATGCGCCTGCCCATCTCGTTGAGGATGTTGAGCAGCTTGATGCAGAGCACGTCGTCGCCGCAGATTATGCAGTCGGGCTCGTTTTTGAGCAGCGCCGCCGCCGCCTTCGAGAATTGCAGGTCGCTGTCGATGCCTGTGAATATCATCTGCTGGGAGGGTGCCCGATGCACCGCCTCGAACGCCTTCATGAAGCCTGCAAAGCGGCTCTTGTTGACCGTGTGCTCCATGCTTCCGATGATGAGCCCTATCTTGTCGGCGGGGCTCGACATCAGCAGGTAGGATGTCAGTTCGCGGCAGCCGTCCTTGTGGTTGCTGTCCACCGTCACCGCCGAGCTGTCAACGCTCTGACCCACAGTGACGAAGGGCAGTCCGCTCTCTCTCAGCAGCTTTTCCATCTCGCCGTTCGCAACGGGGCGCATGATGATAAATCCGTCCGCCTTGCGGTTGCCGACCACGCGTTTCAGCTGTGAGAGGTCGTTCTTGTCGGTGCCGACGATTATGGCGTCGTAGTCCCTGATAGCGCACTCCTTCGAGATGCCCATGAGACAGGTCTGGAAGAAGGGCGCTTCGGTCTCGCTGCTGTCCATCGGGATCACCACGCCGATGTTGTAAGTCTTGCTTTCCGAGAGGCTTTTTGCGATCATATTCGGGGTATAGTGCATTTCCTCGATGCAGCGCATGACCCTCTCGCGGGTCTCTGCGCTGACCCTGCCCTTGCCCGAGATAGCCCTTGAAACGGTAGATTTTGAAAGACCGAGTGCTTCCGCGATATCTTCGAGCTGGGTCTTTTTATTCTTCATTTCGGTATCCATGCTTTGCAACACCTGATCCTTTGTCATTTGTCATTATTCGTTCGTCGGGACAGCCGCCGCGTCGCTCACGGCGAGATTTCTGCCGTCCTCGGGGTCGAAGAGGTTGATAGTGCGTTCGCGGATCCTGAAGGCGATGCCGTGTCTTGTGAGCATCTCATTCTGCTGGTCGTCGTCAAGGTCGGCTATCTGCACCTTGATGATGACGTTCTTTCCGTCGGGAAGTTCAGCGTGGATGTGTATCTCGCTGCCCATCATTTCGGTGACCTTAATGCTTGCGCCGATGCTTTCGCCGCTGTCGGTGAGGATAAGGTTCTCGGGTCGCACGCCGAGGAGCACCTTTTCGGGAACGCTCTCGCGCTTGTCAAGCGCATCCGCGATATGTTTCGGGACTTTCACGTTCAGACCCTCGACCTTGGCGGTGTAGCCGTTTCTGTCCTTTTTCAGTTCCGCGTCGAAGAAGTTCATCTGGGGCGTGCCGATGAAGCCTGCCACGAACAGGTTCGCGGGGTGGTTGAAGAGTTCCTGCGGCGTACCTACCTGCATCACGTAGCCGTCCTTCATGATAACGATGCGGTCGCCGAGGGTCATAGCCTCGGTCTGGTCGTGAGTTACGTACACGAAGGTGGTGCGGATCTTTTCGCGGAGCAGGATTATCTCGGCGCGCATCTGGTTCCTGAGTTTCGCGTCGAGGTTCGAGAGCGGCTCGTCCATGAGGAACACCTTGGGGACTCTGACGATAGCGCGGCCGATAGCAACACGCTGTCTCTGACCGCCCGAGAGCTGTTTCGGCTTCCGTCCGAGGAGTTCGGTGATGCCGAGTATCTCCGCCGCCTCGGTGACCTTCTTGTGTATCTCCTTGTTCGGGACTTTTCTGAGCCTGAGGCCGAAAGCGATATTCTCGTAAACGCTCATATGCGGATACAGCGCGTAGTTCTGGAAAACCATCGCGATGTCGCGGTCCTTCGGCTCCATATCGTTCACGACGGTGCCGTCTATCTCGATCGTTCCGTCGGTGATGTCCTCAAGTCCTGCTATCATACGAAGGGTCGTGGACTTGCCGCATCCCGACGGTCCTACCAGCACGATGAACTCCTCGTGCTTTATCTCCAGGTTAAAATCATGCACCGCGACAAAACCGTTGTCGTACTGCTTTTTGACATTTGTCAGTTTTACGTCAGCCATATATATTCCTCCGAATGTTTCTTCGCTGTTGGTTTGTGTGTTTTGGGTTTTTTGAGGGGTTGCCGCTCTGCGAGCGGCCTGGGGGTCAGCCCTTTACTGCTCCGCCTGTTACGCCTTCTACATAGTACTTCTGGAGTCCTAAAAACAGCGCGGTCACGGGGACTGATACGAACAGTCCGCCTGCACAGAATACCGTGAAATAATTGCTCAGATGCTCCTTGTCCAGCCACTTGTATAATCCTACCGCAACATTGTAGGCTTTCTCATGACCGAAGGTTATCAGCGACGCATACATGAAATCGCCCCACGGCGCGATGAACGCCATCATTATCGTGTAGATGATTATCGGCTTCGCCATCGGCATGATGATGCGGAAGAATACTCTGCTCCTCGATGCGCCGTCGATACGCGCCGCTTCGTCCAGCGACTTCGGTATCGTGTCGAAAAAGCCCTTCGCGATGTAGTATCCCATGCCCGAGCTTGCCGCGTACACAAGGATAAGTCCCGGCACACTGTTCTCGCTCGTCAGACCGATGAGCTTTAAGATGAAATAGGTCGCTATCATCGAGAGAAACCCCGGGAACATCCCCAGTATCAGCATAAGGTTCATCAGCAGTTTTCTGCCCTTGAATCTCATTCTCGAAAGCGCGTATGCCACACAAAGCACGATGACCGTCTGCAATACCGCGTTGAAAAGCGCGATGATGAGCGTGTTCAGATACCAGTGACCGAACTCCGTTTCCCTGAACAGGATGCGGAAATTCTCCAGCGACCACTGCTTCGGGAAGAAGTAGGTCACCATCGACCGCGATTCGCCGCGGAACGCCTGACATATCAGGTAGAAAAAGGGTATCATCCAAATGATGCTGAGCGCCGTCAGAAAGACGTAGATGAGTATGCGTGAGGTGCGCTCTCTGCCCGATTTGCTCGCATACTTTTTCGTTGTGTCTGCCATTACTGGAAATCCTCCTCATTCTTCATCGCAGGGGACAGGTTGTAGACGATGAGCGATATCACCGCTACCACCACGAACACAAGGATACCGATGACCGCCGCCATTTTGTAGTCGTTGTTGGTCATGGTCAGGGTGTAGAGCCATGTTATCAGCAGGTCGGTCTGACCTGCGCCGCCCTCGTAGGACATGGTCTTGGGGGCGCCTGCGGTCAGCAGGTAGATGACGTTGAAGTTGTTGATGTTCGCCGTGAAGCTTGTGAGCAGGTAGGGACCCGTCACGAACAGCATATACGGCAGGGTTATCTTCGTGAACTGCTTCATGCCCGAAGCGCCGTCGATGCGTGCGCTCTCGTAGAGGTCGGAAGGTATATTCATCAGCACGCCCGTGGTTATGAGCATCAGGTAGGGTATGCCTATCCAGAGGTTGATGATGAGCACCATTATCTTTGCGAGGGTGGGGGTGGTCATGAAGCCGATCTTCGAGCTTATCCAGCCGAGATCCATCAGCATACTGTTGACGATGCCCTCATCCGCAAACATCTTCGACACGAGCAGCAGCGAAACGAACTGCGGCACAGCGATGGTCATAACGAGTATAGTTCTGAAGCCCTTCTTGAAGCGGATGCCCTTCTTGTTGATGCAGATAGCCACGAACATTCCGAGGAAGTAGTTGGAGAAGGTCGCGACCAGCGCCCATATCATCGTCCATATCAGTATCTCCCTGAAGGTGAAGGCGAATTTTGAGCCGCCCGAAACGTCGGTGGAGAGTATGGTGCGGAAGTTCTCGAAGCCCACCCAAGAGAACAGCTTTTCGGGGGGCAGGTGGGAGTAGTCGTAGTTGGTGAAGGCTATGAGTATCATGAAGAATATCGGGATTACGGTGAACACCGTGATGCCGAGAAGCGGGACAGCCAGCAGGGTCTTGTAATACTGCTCGTCCGCGATGCTTTTCAGGTCGTCCTTGAAGGACTTGGGGCGTATGCCCTCGGCGATTAGCTCCTGTGCGGTGTAGTTCTGTTTCACGTTCGTGTACCAGGTCCACAGGAAACCGAGGATGATGAAGATGGTGAGCACGCCGTACAGCAGTATTTTCAGGCTGTTGTCCTTGTAGACGGTTATCTCAAGGCCGTAGTCGTTAAGCGTCTTTTCGACGGCGACAGTTCCGAGTGTGCTCATGTCCGAGAGGTATCCGAGGCCGAACCCTGCCATGAACCAGACAAACAGCGCCTCCATGATGAGGAAGATGATGCCGCGCCCTGTCTGTCTGCGGAAAAACTGTCCGAAGCCCATGATGAAAAACGAGAGCTTCGTCTTAACGTCGCCGTTTACGAACATCGAGCCGAGGTCAGAGAAGAATCTTCCGACCGCCGCGAAGAAGCGTCCGATGCCGCTCGGTATTTTTTTCAGTCCGCAGAGCAGTTTCTTCGGAAGCTCCGCGAAGAAAAGCCTGACATCATACAGCTTTTGCTGCGCAGGCGGAAGCCCTAAGTATTCGAGCTCGGGTAGTCTTTTCATTGAACATCTATCCTTTCGTGGTAGTGGTTTGTCTGATGTATCTGCCGTTTCCGAAGCGTATGAAGTTCCATGCACTTCGGAAGCGGCAGACACCGCCGTTTCAGCACGGCGCTGCCGCTCCTCTTTTTATAGTGGAGAAATAATTATGGGTAGTGTTATCGTGAGAGCATCACTTTGCGTCCTTGATAGCCGCTTCGAGCTCGGTGAGAGCTGCGGTCAGGTCTGCGTCGGATGCGTCCTTGTACTTGCCGCTGTTGATGTCGGTGCCGAAAGCCTCGGTCAGCGTCCAGTAAGCGTTCGGGTACTGACCCTGAGCAGGGCAGAACTGGAGCTGTTCCGCGAGTGCCGACAGCGCTTCGTTGGACTTGACGGAATCCGACTGCTGAGCGTTCTTGTTGGAAGGACCCCAGCCGTTTGCCTCGAAACGTGCCAGCTGCATATCCTCGCTCGTGAGGTAGTCCGCGACAGCGTGGCAGAAGGTCAGCTTGTCCGAATCGGTCTGGGGCTTGACGCCCACCAGCTTGAAGCCGCCGAAGCCGCTCATCTGATAGGTGTGGCCGTCAACGGTGAAGGTCGGCATCTTGGCGGCGCCGAAGTTGTCGCCGAGAAGTTCCTTGACAGTGGCGGAATCCCATGTGCCCGAAACGATGGCGCCTGCCGTGCCGCCGTTGGGGTCGAACAGAGAAGCCGCGCCGTCGGGAGACTGTCCGAACCCGGGGTTCTGAGCCATGTCGTTCATCGCCTTGAACGCGGTGAGACCGTTGACGCCGCTGTAGTCGCAGACTGCGTCGGTAACGTTGCCCTCAGTGTCGTAGTTGTAGTAGCACTGAGCGCCTGTCGCGAAGAAGAACGCCACGTTGTACCAGCCCGACTGGATGTCCATGTAGAACTTCTTGCCTGCCGCGCTGCAATCGCTGAGTATGCCTTCCAGTGTGGACGGGTCGGAGACTACCGACTTGTCATAGTACAGGAAGAAGCCGTTATCGGAAGTCTCGGGGTAAGCGTAGACCTTTCCGTCAAGGGTAGCCGCGCCGATGGAGCCCGAGTCGTTATTGTTGTTGACATTGTCGAGGAACACGCCGCCCGGAGCGGAAAGCGCACCTGCCGCAACGAGTCGTGCCAGCTGATCCTGTGCGAAGCCGTAAACATCCGCGCCTGCCTCAACGTCGGTAAGCATCTGAGTTGCAGCGTCGCCCTCGCCCATGGCAGAAACGGTGATGGTGTACTGACCTGCCCAGTCGGACGAATCCACCCACGCCGAGAGCTTCTGCTGGGTCAGCTCGCTGATCTCCTCGGGAGCCCATACGGTTATCTCCTGAGCCGCGCCGCCCGACTTCTTGCCCGAGCCGCCGCCTGTGCCGCCCGAACCGCTGTCGGAATCCGAACCGCCGCAGCCCGAAAGACCTGCCGCGATCATCGTGAGTGCCATTGCTGCCGAAAGGAATCTTTTGATTTTCATATGAGTTACCTCCGTATCTTAGTAAATTGCCCTAAATGTCAAGCGCGGGCAGCGCATTTCCGTCGTAATCGAACAGGCACTGGTTCGCCCATTCGTTGCCTGTATCCTTTTCTTCCTCGCCGATGTCCGCGAGGGCTTCACGGGTCGCCCAGGTGGAATTCGGGGTCGGTATCCATGCGGGCTCCCACCAGTAGATGCCGAGACATCTTCCGCCGCCGATGGTCTTCGCAGTCCCGACCAGGTCGCGCAGGTACTGCGCCTGCCCCTCGGGTGTGAAGCTCCAGGCGGGCTTCGAGCCGTCATCGGGGGTGAAGCTGTCGTTTATCATCAGCTGTCGGCTGTTCGGGTCGAAGTGCCTGTCGGTGAAGGGGTAAGCGGTCTCGACTATCATCACGTCTTTGCCGTAGCGGCTCACCATGTCGTCGAGGTTCGCTTTCATGGTGGCGAGGCTGCCGTGCCACAGGGGGTAGTAGGACGCCCCGATGATGTCGAAGTCGATGCCGTGCTTTACCGCCTCGTCGAACCACTCGCGCCACATGGCGTTCCTGCCGCTCTGTTCAAGGTGGAGTATTATCTTCGCGTCCGAGACTCTGCGCACCGCTTCGCAGCCTGATTTCAGCAGCTTTGCGAGCCTTGCAAAGCTCTCCTCGAACGCTTCGGGTGTGCTCCTGTCGAGCTTTGCGGTGTCCCAGAGCATACCATTTGTGATCTCGTTTCCCACCTGAACGTACTCGGGAGCTGCCCCCGCGCTCATGAAGGCGCTGACCGTCCTCTCGGTGAACTCGCCGAGGGCGGAGCACATCTCATCGAGGTTCATATCCTGCCACGCTTTCGGGGTGCCCTGTCTTGCAGGGTCGCACCAGAAATCGGAGTAGTGCAGGTCGAGCATGAAGCTCATGCCCTTGTTTTTGAGCCTGACTGCGGTGCGTATCATCTTTTCGGTGTCGCAGGTGCCGCCGCCGTAGGGCTTGCCGCTGCGGTCGTAGGGGTCGTTCCAGACCCTGAGCCTGACCGAGCTGTAGCCGTGGCTGATGAGAATATCGTCGCACAGCCCCTCTTTGCCGCCGTCGAAGAATCTTCCGCCGTCGGCTTCGACGTCCTCAAGGGTCGAGAGGTCGCAGCCCATTATGAGCCTGTCAGTCGTCATAATCGTCCACCGTGATGCGCTTCATCATGTCGCGGTAGCGGAACCTTGCCATCTCGTTTTTCGCGAGAACGTCCGCCTCGCTTCCGTGATAGCAGCAGCGGATGCAGTAGTATTCCTTCATGTCCTTGTCGTAGAACATATCGATGTCGATGTCACGCATGAAGCAGGACGGACATCTGAAATTCAGTTTTCCTTTTGCAGACTGAGCCATGTGTTCAGCACATCTCCTTTCCCGAGCGGTTTTTTGATGCCGAGTGTGAACATCGGCGAGAAGGCGTAGCCCTCGTGGATATATCCGACCGCGTCCTCTTTGCTGCCGAAAGCGACCTTAGTCTCGATGGGCGGTATCACAGCCGTGAGAGCCTTTGCTCCCTCGACCGTTTCGGTGCGGTCCTTGTATGCGTAGCTGATGGTCTTTGTGCCGTCCCTGCCCTCGGCGGTGAGCACGACCTCGGTCATGTCCTCAGGGTACTCGGTGGTGCCGTAGCAGGCGGTGATGTACTCGGTGATGCCGAGCTTTTCGTTCTCGTCGGAAATTTCGAGTATCTCGCGTCTGTAGTCGATGCGTGAGCTGCCTTCCTCAAAGGTGATGACCGTCTGTATCTTCGCGCTCAGTCCGTCGAACACGATGTCCACAGGGTCGAGGGTCAGCATACGCTTGTTCCCCTCCTGCGAGAAGTGCGCCTTTGTGCGGCAGAGGCACATATCCGTCTCCTGCCCCTTCCAGCTTATCTTGCAGCTGCGGATGGTGCCCTCGCCTGCGTAGTGGGTGAAGTATCCTGCACGGTAGTTCATCTGGATGAGGAACGGATAGGACACATCCTGAACCCTCTTCGTACCGATGCCGAACTTCCAGTCCAGCTTCGAGACATAGGGTCTCAGGTCAAACAGCGCACCGCCCTGATTCATGTCTATGCCTGCCCTCATGAACGGGTCGCAGTACCAGAACACCTGCTTTTTGCTGCCGTAGAGAATGTCCTTCCAGAGCGCACATTCAGGCTGGGTGTAGTGCTTGTTCTCGCGGTAGAAGTGTGCGAACTCCTCCATCGTCATGTCGATGAGCCTGCCCTGCTTTTTCAGCTCACCGTAGTATGCGAGTCCGTCCTCGTAGCTTTTTGCCAGCAGCTCATAGGGCGACTCCCAGCGGCCCAGCTTGTTGAGCCATCCCGGTCCCACGAACATCATGTTGTATGCGATGCCGTCGTTGTACTTCGCAAGGTGCCTGTACTGGTCGATGAGGTTGAACAGGTAGGGGTACTTGCCGTCGTGATATATCATTCCGCGGAGCACGTTCTGCGGATGGGTGCCGAAGTTCGAGCCGTTGCCGTCGTAGCAGGCGAGCAGGTCACGGGACAGATGCGGAATCGCGACGATGCCGCTGTCCTCCTCTTCGTTCGCCGCGGGAGCGTGGGTGTTCTGCTTCGAGGGTATCCACGGAGCCCACGGGCCGCCGTCCATGAGGGTGTACCAGCTGTTGTTGCAGGTGTGGTAAGCCTTCGGCCCCTCCTCCCAGCAGGTCGCCACCGCGCACACTACCGAGGGGTACTTCTCCTTGATGTAGTTGGTGAGCTCCGCGTCCATGTAGTAGGAGCCCGTAGACGCAGGGTAGAACCCGAAGCACTCGTAGAACTTTCCGAACACATCGTCAACGATGGCACGCTTGTCCTCGCTCGAAAACATCCATATGCAGAAGTCATGGGTCTTGTACTTGTCGCGGAACTCCTTGCAGGGGAGTCCCAGCAGCGAGAGCCCTATCTCGTCGCCGTACTTCTCGTGGTGTTCCTTAGCGAGCCTTACCGCTTCTTCCGAGAACAGCGAAGCGTAGGTCATCTCGATGGTGGTTTTCAGCCCGTTCTTGTGGGCTGTCTCCTGCTGAAAGATGAATATATCCAGCGATTCGTCCCTGAGATCGGAACGCGTGATATCCTTCTTCTTTCCCTGCCCCATGACCGTCTCCGCGTATTCGGGAGCAAGCTCGGGACGATGGATCAGGTTTAGCACGAATTTTTCTTCCAAATCAGTCACTTCCTTTATTTTATAGAGATAAGAAATGCTCTTTCCTCTTTCTTATTTCTGATTTCTTCATTAAGATCAAGCCGGTGTGAGTGCGAAGTCGTCCACAGTGCCCCATGACTGAGCGCCTGCTTCGACGTAGATCCCGATGATGACTTCCGCGCCCTCGGGGACGACGATGCCGCTTATTACGGGTGACTGCCATACGCTCCAGCCCGAGAGGGTCACGGGGCAGGTGTACTCGGTGCCGTTGACCGAGCAGTAGATGTATAAGTTCTGCGAGTTGTCATCGCCGCTGAATCCGCCCTGCACGAACGCCGCCAGGTCGTAGGTGCCAGCCGCCGCCGCCACCTTCTGATAAGCCCTGAACTTAGTGCCGTTCTCGCCCCAGAAGTGCAGTGCGTTCTCGCCGCTGTAGGCGTCGTCGGCTTTCTGCTGGATGTCTATCTGAGTGGTGGTGTTGTCGATATTCTCGAACGTCCAGCTGCTCTCACCGTCCTCAAAGCCCGCGTTCGCGACCTCTGCCGAACCGCCCGAAGGACTGCTGTCGGTCTTGGAGTCGTCGGTCTTTGATTCGTCCTTATTGTCCTTGTTATCCTTGCCGTCGGACTTTTTCTCGTCGGAAGGCTTGCTCTCGTCCACGGGATTGAGCAGGAAATCGTCGATGGTTCCCCAGGATTCCTTGCCTGCCTCGACGTGGATGCCGACGGTGACTTCCGCGCCCTCGGGTATATCCACTGCTTCGGTCTTAGCGGTGTCCCAGACAGCCCACTCGGTTATCTCCGCCTTTGCGGTGGTCTCCTCGCCGTTGACCCTGAGGTAAACGTAGATGTTCTGCGGTTCGCCGTCCTTGTTGAAGCCACCCTGTACCGAAGCCGCCAGCGTGTACTTGCCTGCGGGGATGTCCTTTATCTCCTGATACAGCTCGAAGTCAGTGCCTGTCTCGCCCCAGAAGTGTACCGACCATTCGCCCGTCACAGCGTCCATCTGCTTCTGCTGGAAGTCCAGCTCGGTGGTCTTGTCGTCCTTGTTTTCGAGCACCCACATGGAGCGGTCTTCGTCCTCGAAGCTGTAGTTGGTAACGTAGTTCGCCTCGACCATCGAGATGCGGCAGACGGTCTCCATGCCGTCCGCGACGCCCTTGACCGTGTAGGTCGCCGCCTCGCCTGCGCTCATGGCTTCGAGGTCTGCGTCCTCCCACTTGACGGCGACTTCCTTCTCACTGCCGTCGGTGTATATGGCAGGCACGGTGTCGGGAAGCACTACCTTCTCGCCGAGCCTTACTATCATGTCGGTGTCCTTTATCGCGTCGGGAACGGGGTCGAGGACGTTGCCCTCTCTCACCAGTGCGAAGGTCTTGAGCGATTCGAGGGGCTTGCCCTCAAAGTCGAACATCGCCTGATTTTCCCACGAGCATCCGCCGTAGTAGAGCCCTGCGTCGTCGGGGTCGTACTCCACCGAGTAGCTTGCCGCCCAGCCTGCGCCGTTTTCCTCCCACAGCGCCGACTTTTCTTCCCAGCTGTCCCCCGGGACGGGAAGCCATGCGGGCTCCCAGTAGAACACGCCGATGCCTGCGTCGCCCACGTTCGCTATCGCCTCGATAACGTCCCGAAGCTCACGCGACTGTCCCTGCACCGTGAAGGGGTAGGGCTTCTCGTAGGTGACAGCGTCGCCGATGTTGTTGGTACTGCCGTCGCCGTCTTCGAGGGTGTAAGCCCAGGAAGTCTCGGCGCACATCACCTTCTTGCCGTAGGTGTCGGAGATCTCTTTCAGGATGCTCGTCAGGTTTTCGGGTGTGCCGTGCCAGTAGGGGTAGTAGGATGACGCGAACACATCGTAGTCAAGGTGGTAGTAGTCGAGTTTTGATGCGTAGTTGAGCAGTCTGTCGGTGGATTCGGGGTTGGTGAAATGCACCGCGATGAGCGCGTCGGGGTTGCTCTCGCGGACCGCACGCGAACCTGCGTCCATCAGGTAGTAGATGTTCATCCATATCTTCTCGCCGCACATGGCGCCGTTGGTCTCGTTTCCGAGCTGTACCATGCCCACGTCAACGCCAGCGTCGTTGAGCTTCTTCATGCAGTCGGCGGTGTAGTCGTACAGCGCCTGCTTTTTCTCCTCGATCTCCATGTCCTTCCACGCCTTAGGGCACATCTGCTTGGCAGGGTCTGCCCAGAAGTCCGAGTAGTGGAAGTCCACCAGAAGTCTCAGTCCTGCCGCGGTGGCGCGCTTGCCGATCTCCACAGCCGTGTCGATGTCGCAGTTGCCGCCGCCGTAGCCGTTGCCGTCGGAGTCCTTCGGGTCGTTCCAGACGCGGACTCTGATGTAGTTGACGCCCGAAGCCTTCAGCACCTCGAAGATGTCGGCTTCCTTGCCGTCGTAGTCGTAGTATTTGACCCCCGACTTTTCCAGCGAGATGACGCTTGAGATATCCGCGCCCATGATGAAGCTGTCGGTCAGCCCGTCCACCTTTTTGACGTACAGCGAGTCGCTTGTCTGGGTCACAGTTTCGAGGGCGGGCATCTTGATGTCCTTAGCGAGCGTTTCCGCCGCCGAGCTGTCCTCTGCCGTGCCCGAAGTACCGCCTGCGGACTTGTCCTTCTTTCCGCAGCCTGCCGACATAAGCATCGTGAGTGCCACCGTGCAGGCGGCGAGCCTTTTGAGTAGTGTGTTCATCTTCGCACCTTTCGCTTTCTTTGCTATCAGTCTGTATTATTTCGATCGTCCCGTTTCACCGATCGGGCGCAGGAACAGACTGCTCTTGCGCAATCGGTTGCTTTTAAATGAAATGATACCATACATATCCTGTTATGTCAACGGCAATTTTCAACTAAATTCAGAGTACATAACTGTGCATTATTCACGAATTTTTGTATCGAATTGCGAAAACGTTTGCGCACCTGTTGCGCTCAGCCTGCCGATTATTGCGCAAATCGGCGCGTTTGTTGCCTTCTTCGGCGGTAAATATCAGCATTTTATCCGTAAAATGACACAAATAACGTTTTCGTATATCTCATTATCCGAGCGATGCGAATGCATAACGGCTGATATTCACAATTTGCTCGGCACATGACATCCTGCATGAAATATCTATCTGTTAAATTCATACGCAAAAAGAGCTGTCCTTTCGGACAGCTCCGGGCTATCAGATATTCTTTTCTATCCAGTCGGTGATACTGCTTATGGCATCGGCACGCTTGCCGAGGAAATCCTTGATGCACTGCACCGAGCCGTAGCCGCCGTTTATGGCGTTGTCGGTGTCGCCCGAGCCCGGATACCTCGCGAAGAACTGGTCGAACAGCGGAGAGTACGCCGCCGTGAACCCGTCGAGCACCTCGTTCGCGTGGCCTTCTTCGTAGATGCCGCTTCCCATCGCGTTCAGCCGCTCGCAGAAATCGGCTCGGAAAGCGTCGTTTGTCATCGCCAGCGCGAAGCTCTTGACCGCGGGGTTGTTCGTGCCCTGATCGAGCAGACCCTTCGGCTTGTAGTTGTCCTCCTTGACGGTGTTGGTGTAGGCGTCGCCCATGCCGCTGACTCCGCCGAACTCCATGTCGTAGAACATGAACCGCCATCTTCCGTCGCCGTACTCACTGCCGTCATTCTCGGCGGTGCGCCACATGGACCAGTTCTTGCCCGGCCAGTCCCACTTGTTGTTTATCCAGACCTCCGCGAGGAAGTAGTCGCGCAGGCTGTCGGTGTCCACAAGCTTCGCCAGCTCGTCGAAATCGGACTGGTCGGCAAGGCTGTTGTGACTGCTGAGGAAGGTGTTCAGCTCCTTGATGAAGTAGTCCTCGTCGGTCACGCCGTCGGGGAGCTTGCCCTCGTCCAGCTTGTAGCCCTTCTGATATGTCTCGGCGTCGCCCTTGTAGATGACCACGCTGCCGTTATCCACGCAGTAGTGGGACTCCATGAAGTTGTCCGAGTAATCCTCTTCGAGGATGTACACGCCCCAGTATTCGCCGTTGAGGTAGACCACGCAGGGACGGGAAGCCTTTGTGGCGCAGTCGAGCTCGGCGGACATCACCTGCCAGTAGATGTCGTTGAACTTGGGCAGGAAAGCGCAGTTTCCGCCTGCGCGGAGTTCGAGGGTCTTGTAGCTGTCGATAGTGTCGCCGTCGATGTCCTTGTTCTCCTCGCCGAAAACGGGGGAGTAGAACTGCTTTGTGCCGTAGTCCTTTCTCGCGTAGAGGCGAAAGCCCTTCTGCCAGTCGGAGCGCGAGTAGTTGCCCTGTATGCGGATGCCGCAGGTCTGCGAGAAGGCGGTGGTCACGCCGTCCGCCGAGACTTCGAGCATCTCCGCCGAGCAGGTGCGTTCCCAGTCCTTGCCGCGCTGATTGTAGTTGGCAGGCATTTTCCTCGCGCTCTCCTCGTCGAGGTTTTCGCCGCCTGCGACGCGCTGCTCCAACGCTTCGTCGAAGATCTTGCCCTTGACGTAGATGCCCTTCTCGTAGTCGAAAAGGTCGTTGTAGTCCATGCTGATGCTGATGACCGCCAGCGGCTTGCCCGAGGCTTCGGCAGCGGCTGCCGCCCCGGGGATGTGGGACGACATATCGCCGATGAAATATGTGCGCGTGCTGACCACCGAATCAGCCCCGTCGAGTGCCGCCCTTATGACGGTACACTTGTCCACGGCGCTGTCGGCAGGCGCGGAAACGGTGGGGGAGTAGGTGTGCTCCCTGCGGTCGTACTTGGTGAAGTTGCCCGAGATGAGACCTACGTCAACTGCCGAAACTATGTTCGCATCGGAGCTGCGGTCGGTTATCTCCACGGGGGAATCGTACCTGATGCGGGTGCTGCTTGTACGGGGGTCGCTGCCGTCGAGGGTATAGTAGATGTCCCCCGACTGACCGTCTTTCGGGGAGATGGTCAGCTCGAATCCCGAAGCGTAAGTGCCGCTCTCCTGTGAAAGTTCGAGGGTCTCCTCGGCGATGATCTTTTCTTTCTGTTTCTTTTCTTTTTTCTCCTGAGTGCCTGCCTGTTCTTCGCTCTGTGAAGCGGTGGCTGAGGAAGCGCTGCTGCTGTTCTTGCCGCCGCCCGAAGCGCAGCCCGTAAGTGCGAGAACGAGTGCCGCCATGCAGCAGGCGAGTTTCTTTCTGTTCATATCTATGACCTCCGTTATAATTGTCCGAAAGAGTAACTGTTATATAAAAGTTTATCACATTCTGCCGTGTTTTTGGTTAATAATGTATGACTTATATATAAAAATATGAACGCCTTTCCACACAGCGAACCAACGCTATTTCAAAGCTCATGCCACTCCGACCCCTCTGCCGTACAAAAATACACGCATATATTCTTATAAGCTAAAATGCTCGCAGAGGGGGGCGGGTATTCTTGGGGGAGACCCCCTCACTAAAACTTTTAATACTTTTTGGCTTGTGGTGCTTCTTCCTGATTATGTTCAGGTCGGGAAGTTTGCAGTTCTTCTCTTCAATAGCTTGCCCCTTGCCAAAAAGCCGTTCATGAGAGAGTAACGCTTCATTTGCGGTATTTATAAGATGGCCACTCTTGAAACGGTGAGAGTCTATCTTTCCGACCACACCAAACGAGCGACATATTAAAAGTCTTTGGAATGGGGGCCGCCTTAGCTTCCTCCGGTTAAACCAGCAGGCAGTAATAAAAACGCCCCTGAGTGTTTGGGACGCTCAGGGGCAGATGTATTATGCCTTGTTTTTGTTCATGGTCATGAGCAGGAACTTGAAGCCCTGTACAACGAGCATGGAGCAGATCGAAAGACCGTAGATAACGAGGAGGCCCGAGGTGTCGAGATCCTTCGAGATCTTGAACAGGCTGTGGAGACCGGGCACGAGAAGCACGAGGTTCAGGAAGATCATGCCTGCGACGAACGCCAGCAGACCGAACTTGTTGTTGAAGAACTTGTTCGTGAAGATGACGGGTTCGTCGTCCTTGGCGGAGAAGCCGTGGAACAGTCTCGACATACAGAGGGTCGCGAACGCCATGGTCATGCCGAGCTCGTTGCTGGTCTGCTTGCCGATGATGAAGGCGATTATCGTAGCGATTGCGATGATGATACCGCTGTAGCTGACGCCGAAGAGGAACTGCTTGGTCATTATCGACTCGTTTGCGGGGCGGGGCTTGCGCTTCATTACCTCATCCGAGTGGGGCTCAAGACCCAGCGCGATAGCGGGGAGCGAGTCGGTCAGCAGGTTGATGAACAGCAGGTGGATAGCCGCGAAGGGTGCCGCAAAGCCTGCGATGGAGTTGAACAGCACCGCGATGATGCCTGCCAGGTTGCCCGACAGCAGGAAGAGGATGGACTTCTTGATGTTGTCGTAGATGTTTCTGCCGTTCTTGACAGCCTTAACGATGGTCGCGAAGTTGTCGTCCGCGAGTACCATAGCCGCCGCGTCCTTCGAGACCTCGGTACCCGTGATACCCATCGCAACGCCGACGTCAGCCTGTTTGAGGGCGGGAGCGTCGTTGACGCCGTCACCTGTCATGGCAACGATGTTGTTGCGGGTCTGCCATGCCTTTACTATACGTATCTTGTGTTCGGGAGTTACACGCGCATAAACGCTCTTGTCAACTACGAAGTCAACGAGCTGTTCGTCGGTGTACTGGTCGAGAGCGCTGCCCTCGACTGCCTCGTCGAAGCTCTCCAGGATGCCTATCTCCTTCGCGATAGCCGAAGCGGTGATGAGGTGGTCGCCTGTTATCATTACGGGCTTGATGCCTGCACTCTTACATTCGGCGACTGCCTGCTTGGATTCCTCACGCGGCGGGTCCATCATGGCGATAAGACCCATGTATTCGAGGTCGTTCTCGTCGGGAATGTCGATGGTGTCGCCGTCAAACTCCTTGTAAGCGAAGCAGAGGATACGCAGACCCTTCTTGGACATATGCTCCACCTGATGACGGATGTCGTTCTTCTCGCTCTCGGTGACGTTCATGCGGTCGATGAGGACGTCGGTAGCGCCCTTGGTGTACATGATGTGCTTGCCGTTGACCACGTTGAGGGTGGACATGAGCTTTCTGTCGGAGTCGAAGGGTATTTCGCTGATACGGGGATAATTCTCGCGTATCTCCTCATCCGAAAGACCTACCTTGTGAGCGAAGTGGATGAGTGCGGTCTCGGTGGGGTCGCCGATGTCAACGCCGTCCTTGCAGGAGGAGTCGTTGCAGAGCACCGACGAGATGATGAGGTCTTTTTCGTGTACGTTGCTGACATCAACGCTGGTGTCAACTATTCTGTGGCCGTCACAGACGATGCGGCGGACGGTCATCTTGTTCTGGGTCAGGGTGCCTGTCTTATCCGAGCAGATGACCGATACCGAGCCGAGTCCTTCTACTGCCTGGAGCTTTCTCATGATGGCGTTCTCCTTGGACATCTTCTGTGTACCGAAGGAGAGAACGATGGTGACGATGGAGCTGAGCGCTTCGGGGATAGCCGCAACTGCAAGGGCAATCGCGAACATCAGGGAAGCCATCACCGACTCGAAGTTGATGGTCTTTGCTCTCATGAGGGAGAGACCGAAGACGAGTGCGCAGATGAAGAGTATCGCGACGGACAGTTTCTTGCCGAAGTTGTCGAGGGTATTCTGGAGGGGAGTCTTGCGCTCGTCGGCGTTCTGGATGAGGGTGGCTATCTTGCCGACCTCGGTGTTCATGCCGATGTCGGTAACTATGTAGCTTCCGCGTCCGTAGGTGACGAAGCTGCCCGAAAATACCATGTTCTTTCTGTCTGCGAGGGGGACTTCGCGGTCGATGTTGTCAACGCTCTTGTCGATGTTGAGCGATTCGCCCGTCAGCGCCGACTCGTTGGTCTGCAAGGATGCCGACTCGATAAGTCTGCCGTCAGCGGGGATGCTGTCGCCCGCTTCGAGGATAACGACGTCACCGACGGTGACTTCCTCGGAGGGAACGATGAGCTTTTCGCCGTTGCGGACGACCTTCGCGTTCGGGGAGTTGAGCTTTTTGAGGTTGTCAAGGCTGCGCTCTGCTTTGAGTGTCTGGATAGTACCGATTATCGCGTTCATGGTGATAACTGCCACGATAACGATAGTGCTCTCGACATCGTGAGTGAAAGCCGAGACTATCGCGGCGATGATAAGGATGATAACGAGGAAATCCGCGAACTGGGAGAGGAAGATCTGAAGGGGAGTCTTCTTTTTGCCCTGAGTGAGTTCGTTCCTGCCGTATTTGGCGGCATTTTCCTTCGCACCCTCTGAGGTCAGTCCTGTAGCGGATGAGTTCAGCTCGTCGTAGAGCTGTTCGGGGGTCTGTCTGTAGCGGTCTGCCATAGTGCTTGTCCTTTCTGCAAAAAACTTGAGTAATCATAAAAAAACGAGGCTTTTATTAAAACAGAAAAAACGCAAAACAATATAGCCCTCCGACACGGAAGCCGCTATGCCGACTGCATTTCTGTTCTAATAAAAGTCTCGTCATTTGAGTGGACAGCGGATGGCGGTCAACAGGCTTTCGACCCTGCCGCTATCGTGATTGACGCCGTTCACGCAAGCTGTGTGCTTGCCGACTACTCTCTTTTACGGAATATATTATACATTATAATGCGTTTTTTGTCAAGCGTTTTTCATGAGTTTTTACAAATTGCACGTTACGGGGCAAATTTCGGAGCTGTTTTTTCACGAACACGTAAAAAACGTTCATAATTAAGGTTCGTGAGCGCCGCGTCACACCTGCCGATAAGTTCAGCCCCGAAGCGTCTGACGGCACTTCGGGGCACTGTACTTATCCGACTGCACCGAACAAATGTCAGTGCGTCCACATTATCGCTGTCGCGGCAAGTATTTTTTCTACGTCGTCGATACTGCAATTTTCCATTTCGGCGATCTCCTCGCAGGTATAGTACTCCCGCGGTACGCTGTTCTTTAAGATGTTCATTCTGTAACTGACGATCTTCTTGATGAACTCGTCGGAGTATTCCGTCAATCCGAAATCTTCTCCCAAAGTAGTCATGATGCTCTATCTCCTTCGTGTATTTTGGATGCTCCGTCCGCGGAGGTCAGACCCGTGCGGCGGCACGTTCGGCGGCAAGCCCCTTCTTGTAAAGCTCCATGTAAGCCGCAAGACCCTCGGTGTCGGAAGGCTTCGGCGAAACGGTGCTTCCCTCGGTATCCGCGAAGACATCGTCGGACAGGAACTGCGCGAGGGTCTGCTGTCTGTCCTCACGGGTCATGTACTTCGCAAGGAGCGCGATGCCCCATGCGCCGCCTTCGCCTGCGGTCTTCATCAGGGTCACATCGCACCCCAGCGCCGCCGCAAGGATGTTCTGCGTCGGGACGGGGGTCTTGAAAAGGCCGCCGTGGGCGTAGATGCGGTCTAATCCGACCTGCTCCTGCCCCGTCAGGATGTCCATGCCAAGTTTCAGGGTGGCGACGGTGGAGTAAACAAGGCTTCGGGCGAAATTCGCGGGGGTGAAAGCCGAGTCGGGCTGACGGAACACGAGGGGTCTGCCTTCTTCGAGCTCGGTCACCTGCTCGCCTGCGTAGTAGTTGTAGGCGATGACCGAACCGCAGTCGGGGTCGCCGCTGTCAGCCAGAGAGTAGAACAGGTCGTACAGCTCGGGCTTCGTCTTCTCACATCCTGCCGCCGAGAGGAAACCGCCCAGCATCTTCACCCACGCGTCCAGGTCGGAGGAACAGTTGTTGCAGTGTACCATGGCGACGGGTGCGCCGTCGGGGGTGGTGACTATGTCTATCTCGCGGTGAACGGCTTTCAGGGCTTTTTCAAGGACTATCATCGCGAAAATCGAAGTGCCTGCCGAAACGTTGCCCGTCTTCGGGGTGATGCTGTTGGTGGCGGCCATGCCAGTCTGTGCGTCGCCCTCGGGAGGACAGAAGGGGACTCCCGCTCTGAAAGTGCCTGTCGGGTCGAGGAGCGCCGCGCCTTCGTCGGTGAGGACGCCCGCACATTCGCCGACGGGGACTATCTCGGGGAGAACGTCCGCCAGGGAGCGCGTGAACGCCGTGCCTGCCGTCAGCTCGTCAAAGCGCTTTATCATCTTCGAGTCGTAGTTGCAGGACGAGGGGTCGATGGGCATGATGCCCGACGCATCACCTGCGCCGATGACTTTTCTGCCCGTCAGCAGCATATGCACATAGCCTGCCAGCGTGGTGATGAACGACACCTGCCCGATGTGCTCTTCCTTGTTCAGGATCGCCTGATAAAGGTGGGCGATGCTCCAGCGCTGGGGGATGTTGAAGCCCAGCTCGGCAGTGAGTCTGTCGGCGGCTTCGCCTGTGATGGTGTTGCGCCATGTGCGGAAGGGGACGAGCAGTCTGCCCTCTGCGTCAAAGGCGAGGTAGCCGTGCATCATGGCGGAGATGCCGAAGCCCTTCGCCGATGTGAGCTCGGTAGCGAACTTTTCGCGGACGTCCCGCATAAGCTCCGCGAAGCTCACGCGCAGACCCTCGTGTATCTGTTCGAGGGGGTAGCTCCAGATGCCGTCGGTCAGGCGGCTCTCCCAGTCGTACGCTCCCGATGCGAGGGGTGTGCAGTCCTCGCCGATGAGGACGGCTTTTATCCTTGTTGACCCGAACTCGATGCCGATGACGCATCTGCCGTTTTTGATATACTCGATAGTGCTCATGTGAGAGCCTCCTTTATTATAAATGAATGCCGATGTGTTTTCAGAACAAGTGCGGTGGGCACATCGCAGCCGACACGCTTCACCGCACTCATTTCTATATGGAATTTATTACAGCCGTGTTTTTTTTGGGGGCATATTGCGGAAGATGCCCATTTATTGCAGTCGGATGCCGACGGAAGAACGCTTTTGCCCGAGTTGTATGCTATGTTTGAAAATGTACGTACAACTTTGGTGCGTCGTCCGTTCGGTCATCTTTGGTCATAATGCCCTAAACGCTCTGTAGAACTGGCGGACACACCGAGCGGCGTATCATCAGCTCGGGGGTGAACAGCCTGTCCTCGGGCTGACAGTCTCGGTCGCGCACGATTTTCAGCAGCAGCTCGGCAGCGGCTTCGCCCAGCTGTCTGTGAGGGTGTCGGGCGGAGGTCAGCGGTACTTCGCAGACCGAGGCGTAGCGCGAGTCGTCGATGCTGACCACCGAGAGTTGTTCGTGGACTCTGATGCCGTTCTCGCTGCACAGCCGCAGCACCCGCAGAGCGAGCTTGTCGTTGTAGCTGACCACACCCGTCGCACCGCTGAAAAGCTCCAGCAGGCGGTCTTTTGCGTAGCGGAACATATCGCTCCGTTCGCTCGTCGCGAACCAGAACACGTTCTTCTCGGCGTTGGTGACATCGTGGGCGAGGGAGCTTTTCATGTAGCCGCTGTAGCGCAGATGCCCCTGAATGTCGTCCCCTGCGAACAGCGCCGCGATGCGCGTGTGACCGTTGTCGAAGAGGTGGTCGGTGACTATCCTGCCGGCGGCTTCGTCGTCCATCGAGACGCAGGGCGCGTCCGACCAGGGGTAGCGCGCGTTGAAGAAAACGTAGGGGATATTCTCGCGCCGAAGCCTTGCGTAAAGCTCGGTATTCGGGTTGGGAAGGGCGCTTTTTGAGGGTTCGATTATGAGCCCGAGTACGTCGTTCGACAGCATTTTTTCCAGCGCCAGCGCCTCCTCGGAGACCTGATCGTGGGTGATGGCGAGCTGCATGGTGCAGCCGTTTTCGGCGAGCACGCTCTCGATGCCCGTGACGATATGAGGAAAGATGTAGTCGCTGAAATAGGTCGAGATGACGCCGATGCAGCCTTTCACTGGGGCGGTGCGCGTCTCGTTCTGGCGGCCGTTCCTGCCTGCGACGAAGGTGCCGCTGCCCCTCATGCGGACGAGCATTCCCTCGCTTTCGAGCCTGAGGAGAGCCTGACGCACGGTCTGGCGGCTGACCCCGTGGATCTCGCAGAGCTGTTTTTCGGTCAGGAACCTGTCATTTGCGCCGAGATTTTCCCTGCGGATGTAGTCCTTCGCCCAGTCAACTATCATCAGATATTTAAAATTGTCCATGCTCTGTTTCTCCTTAAAGGCGGCGGCGATGTCTGTGTCTGTACAAATTATATCATGTGATATGCGGATTGTAAATATTTTTCCGCGATTTGTCCGCAAAATTTGTTGATACAATTAATTCGCCGTCGGGTTTATTGTGCATTTCCACGAAATCATATTGTAAAACATTTGCCTAAATCGGGGGCGTTCAGACGGGGTCACGAAATGCGACGAAAACCGTGTATTTTCAACGGTCACAGAGTTGTCAGCTGTCACGACCGCAATTTTTGAAAAATGCAAATATGAACTTTTTGTAAAAAATGTGGCCTCTTCCTTGCATTTTAAGAAATATTATGATATTATTAATATACGGAAATTTATACAAAAACGTACACGGATTTTTAATTAAATTTGTTTCTTATATCTTGAACGAGAAGTTTTGTTAATTTGCCGTACATATTAAGGAAAAAATAAAGGAATATTTTGGCATTGTCAATTTATTGCCGAGAGGGGTCTGTATGCAATGAAGGGGGTCTGTTCAGATGACATTTGATGCGATCTATGCAGCAGCGGTCGATACCGTCAACAGGATCGCCGCAGGCGGTGAGGTTATCACTCCCGATAAAACGGTGTGCGTTATCTGTACGCCGCAGGGGAGGATATACTACGGCGTGAGCCGTGCCGAGCCTGTAAACGGGGTAATGACCGAAAAACACGCCGAGATCGACGCGGTGATGAATATGCAGTCATACGGCGATACGGCGATAGGGGAGCTCATCCTTATCAATGCGATGAGCGGAACGGCACTGCTGCCTTGCAGCGGCTGCGTGAACTACATTTTGTCTCAGGGGCCGGAGAACGCGGGAGCGCTCGTGGCTATGCCCGACAGGATGATACCGCTCCAGGAAGTTGCCAGATTCGCAGGGGGAGGTCAGATGCCGCCGCCTGTGCAGAATTCGGCTCCGCTGAGGAATATCAGCGCAAAGGGCGACCTGCTCAAAGACAGGCTGAGCAGCATCATGGACGGCGTCGATGACGACGACGATGATGACGAGTTCCTCGAAGAACTCGATCAGCCGAAGGGGAAGAAGAAAAAGCTGTTCGGTTTGTTCGGCTAAGGGAAAATTTAACAAAAATCTAATGAAACAGAGAGGTAATCCGACATGAGTAAAAATAAAAAGAAAGATGCGGGTAAGGGCTTCAATACCCTTAATACTGTGCTGATAGTCCAGCTGATCGTCATGCTTGGACTGTCACTGTTCATCACTAAGACGATTAGTATGAAGACTCACGAGAATGCTGTTCAGCACATGGGTGCTATCACCGATGAGCGTGCGAACATAATCGAGAGCTATATCGAGAACGCCGAGGGAACGCTCCGCGCATTCAGTAAGGCTTCTCAGGTAAAGGATCTGCTGGAATACGGCAAGGTCTACGACTACCACGACCTCGTTGACAAGGAACTGAAGAAGGACGTTGCCGACCCGAAGGCGGCTGAATTACAGGCTGCGGCTCAGGATTATACCGTGGAGTTCGGCAAGAACATCGATAATCTTGAGGGCGTGTGGATCGGTACCTGGGAGACCCTCGTTCTTACCCAGACCAACCCCGACGTTGTCGGCATCACCACCCGTAAGGATCCCGATAAGTTGAAGCAGCTCCAGGACGCTATGCTCAACGGCGAAGGCGGCCTCTATGACGCGGGCATCATCATTTCTCCTGCCAGCGGCAAGCAGTGTATCTCCATGTACATCGCGGTATACGACGATTACGATAAGCCTATCGGCCTTGTTGGTCTCGGTATTTACACCAGCGGTCTGGTAGATACCCTCGACAAGATCCCCGTAAGAGGTATCGAGCACTCCTTCTACAGCATGGTAAATGTTGAGAACAACAAGTACATCTTCAACAAGGACGCCATGAACATCGACATCGAGGCTACAAACCCCGAGATCGTAAAGCTCTGCGCTGACCTCAGCGGAAGCAGCGAGTCCAAGACGGGCGAATTCGAGTACAAGGACGGAAAGACCAAGTACATTTCGAGCTACGCTTATATCCCCAAGCACGGCTGGATCATAATGATCGACGACGAGACAAGCGAAGTTTTCGCACTTACCACCACCATGAGGATCTACCTCGGTATCTTCGCGGTAGTTATCATCGGTCTGATCGTAGTATTCAACCTTATCACCAGACGTCAGCAGATGATCAACCAGAAGCTCGTTTCCACCATTGCAAAGAACAAGATGACAAAGAAGTCCCTCGACACCGCAATGTTCAAGGACGTTCTTACAGGCGTAAACAACCGTATCAGCTTCTCGGTCAACAGTGAGAAGGCTTCCGAGGCTGCGGGCAAACACTTCTTCGCGATGTTCAACATCAGCGATTTCAGCAGCATAAACTCCCAGTTCGGTAACGACTCGGGCGACCAGATGCTTGTCCGCACAGTTGACAACCTCAAGGAAACATTCGGCGAGGACAACGTATACCGTACAGGTTCGGATGAGTTCGTAGTCATGGTCAAGGGCGAAGGCGAGTTCTGGGATGCAGACGCCATGCTCGACAAGGTCAACACCGTTCTCCGTCAGCTTCTCGTTCCCATGGACACCGAGAGTTACGGCACTATCTACCCGAAGTACAAGGTAGCTGTAGTCAAGAAGTCGGGTACTCTCGATACGTCGGTCATCACCGCTCTGAAGGACATGACCAACCAGACGGGCGAGGCTACATACGGCATGATAGACTACAAGTCGCTTAATTAACAGACTTCTTCCATCGTTCATTTCTCCTATTATGTTTCTCCTATTTTTAAAGAGGGCGCAGTCGTAAGGCTGCGCCTTTCTTTTTGGGCTGCCTTGACTTTGCGGGGCGGATGTGGTAGAATTAAGGCAGATGCGCAGAAGAGTATTACAGCGTGTTTACAAAATGTTTACAAACGCAGCGTAATAATATCGGTCTGTTCTGCGTCAATATAAGTGAACGGTTCAGGGCTCACAATGTGGGCCGCACCCCTCGGGAGGTACAAAATGTTGGAAGACTCCGAGATAATCGCTCTGTACTTTGAAAGGAATGAAAGGGCGATATCCGAAACGGAATCGAAGTACGGCGCACTCTGCCGCAGCATTTCGGTGCGGATAGTCGGCGACAGCCGCGACGCGGAGGAATGCGTGAGCGATACTTATTTAAAGGTATGGAACAGCATACCGCCGCAGAAGCCTGACTCTCTGGCGGCGTTCCTGTCGAAGATAGTGCGCAATCTTTCGCTCGATGTGTTCAGGAGAAAAGGTGCGCAGAAGCGCGGCGGCGATGAGGATATCCCCTTTGAGGAACTCAGCGAATGCATACCAGACCGCGCAGAGGAAGCGGAGAATGACGCTGTTCGTGAGGTGCTTGAGAAATTTCTTGAGACACTGCCGAAGGAACAGAGAGTGTTCTTCATGCGCAGATATTATTTCGGGGAGCCGCTTGCCGAGATAGCCGCACGTTACGGCGTTTCGGCGAACAGTCTGGGCGTTACCATGCACAGGCTTCGCAAGCGGTTCGGAAAGATGCTGACCGACTCGGGAGTCTACGGAGTGGGGAGGGAGAGCAGATGAAAGACATTACAAATAACAGAGGTTTTGAGCTGTATTCGCTGCTGTCCGAGACAAATGAGCGGTATGTGGCGGAGGCGCTCGACGACGATTTTGCGGAGGAGATCCGCGCTAAGAACCGCCGCAGAAAGATAACCATGCGGTCGGCACTCTCAGCGTGTGCGGCTGTCATGGTGCTCGTGATAGGCGTGTCGGCGATGCAGATGCAGAACGGCGGTATCGAGAAGGACAGCGCCGAACTTACAGTGACCGACGAAGCTATCGCACGGGAGAACAGCGAAGAGGCTGCGCAGGGTATCTCGGCGGATGCACCTTCGGGCGGAGACGGCGCGGCGGCAGGCGACAGAAAGACCGCCGATGCAGACGGACAGCAGGACAATATCGGTACGGTAAAGGATAAGTCGGATAACGGCATCAAAAACGACGACATAACGGAAGAGACACATAATGATGACGCGGTAATGCCCTCGGACGGGATCACAGCCGCGGCTGAGGACGCTGAAACGGCGGACGTAAAACCGACCTTTACCGCGGACGACGGCACGACCTACAGGATAGAGGGTCAGTCGAGTGCGGTACACAAGGGCAAGTTCGCAGGGACGGCTTCGGGTGAGGGCATCGTGCTTTACGGGTTCGACAACTTCCCGGCGAGGGCGATAGCGCTTGCGGAGTCGGACGGCAATTTCGAGATCGTGGTGAACGAGAATTACAGTTCGGACACGTTCATGGGGATGTTCAGGGACTTCGGGTTCAGGCATTATCTGCACAGCGACCGCGTGGGCGTGGTCGGACAGGAGATAAAGTCTTACGGCGACCTTGATTTCCAGTCGGACGTGTGGGGAATGCTTTTCGCCGATCCCGACAGCTGCAAGGCGGTGGACATGGCTGAACTTCCGCAGAGCGCGAAGATAAACGCCGTGACTTTTTACCTGCATCTCGGGGACGATAACGAGACTTACTGCAATATAGAGATATCACTGAACAAAGAAGGATATATGTACGTTTCGACGGGGGACGGCAGTCTGCTGTGCTTCACGAACGATTCGGCGGCGGCGATAACAGATATGTTCGGCGCGTGACGAAAAAAGAAAGGGGAGAACATTATGAAATATTTACCGATACTTGAGGAGCTTTTCCGATCGGACAGCTGTTGGTTTTTGCTGATAGGTTTCGCGGTGGGTTTCGCGGCGAGCGGAGCTGTAAGGCTAAAGAGGTCGGCGGTGAGAGCGGCGGCTGTTTCGGCGGTGGTATACGGGCTGTGTGAGGTACTGCTGAACGTTGTGGGGCATAATTACATGGCGGAGCTGATGGGGCTGTTTATCGGAACGACGGCGCTGGGAGCAGGCATCGCGTTTGCGGTGCGGGTGTTTGTGCTGAGGACGGAAGGGAGTGCGGGTCTTGACGGGGGAAACCTTTCTGAAGAAAGGTTCTCCCCCGTACCCCCTTCCGAAGACTTTTAATTTTTTTGACAAGAACCACCGTCTTGTGTTCGCCAGAGTCTCAAAAAGTTTAGGAGGGAGGGAGCCCCCCGAGAAGGTCGCTCTGACCTGTAAGCGATTCGAGCGAAACACCCCCAAAATCGCGAAGCGATTTCAACAACACACACCATAAAAAATAAATAAAAACAACAAAGCCGTACCGCTCTGACACAAAAAGAGCGATACGGCTTTAATAACAGACAAGTTAATAGCGAAACCCAAGATCAGTACATATTGTTGCTCTTCTCTTTAAGGCGTGTGCCTTCTTCGAGGAGCTGGTGCAGACGCTCGGAGTCGTGGGCTTTGATGCTGTCACGATAGTCGGTCAGCGCACTGATGATGCTGTCAAGCTCGTTGGTCAGAGCCTTGGAGTTCATCTCGAAAAGGACTGTCCACATATCGGCGTTCAGCTTCGCAACTCGGGTGAGGTCCTTGAAACTGCCAGCCGAGAAACCCGATTTCTTGTCGAGGGTCGGGCTCTTGATGTAGGCGCTCGATACAACGTGGGCGAGCTGGCTCGTGAACGCGATTATCTCGTCGTGCTCGGACGGCGATGATACCACGCACTTCGCAAAGCCGATCTTGTACGCGAATGCCGAGACTTCCTTGACCGCGCTTATCGGGGTGTTGTCGGTGGGGGTCATGATGAAGCTTGCTTTCTCGAAGAGGTTGTCCAGCGAGTACGCAAATCCCGAAAATTCACGGCCTGCCATCGGGTGACAGCCCAGAAAACGCACGCCCTCGTCCGCAAGCGGCTGCTCGACAGCGTTAACTATCGTCTCCTTGACGCCGCAGCAGTCGATGACGATGCCGCCCTTCTTGAAATTCTGCTTGTTGCTGAGGATGAAGTCGATGGTCTCGTTCGGGTGAAGAGCCACGATCACGATGTCGCAGATGTTCAGACGCTCGGTCTCGATGGGGTAGTCGATGGCTTCCTCGGAAAGAGCGGATGCGACCGTTGTTCCCGAGATGTCGATGCCGTATACCGTGTCATCGGTGTTTTTCTTTATCGCCTTTGCCAGCGAACCGCCTATCAGTCCGAGTCCGACTATAGCTATTTTCATGTTTGAATGCACTCCTTAAAAAAGCGCAGTCTGTGCGCTTTAATGTTTTTGTCCTTTAAAGTATAGCACCAAAAAGCGGAAATGTCAACAGCAAAAACAGGGCAGGACGAAATTTCTCCGTCCTGCCTAAAAAAAGAGGAAATATCGCGGCGGTTTTCTCACTCGCAGGGAAGAAGCCCCTGCATGAAGCCGTCGAGCTCGGTGCAGCAGACATCTCCGCCGATGAGTACGCCGCCGACACTTATGAGGGTGAGCTGCATGGAGTCCTTGCGGTCGGGGTAGTTGAGGATGGGGTAGGTGTAGACTTCGGCTTTCTGACCCTTGAAGTCCTCAAGGTCGAAGCCCTGTTCCTTCTGGAGGGAGTTGTAGCTCTTGTACACCTCGTCGAATTCTTCGGGGATGGTGATGGTCTTGTGCTCGGAGGGTTCGGCGGAGGTCTCCCAGCCGAGCTCGCTAATGAGCGACTGACGCTGCTGCTCGGTGGACGTGCGATAAACGTTCTTGTCCTTGCCGAGCCGAAGCGCGGTCAGCACCCCGACGAGCAGCACAGCGGCGGCAACGGTCAGTATCAGCACGACAAGTACGGGCTTTTTCAGCTTAACGGTCTTGATATACATATGTATCTCCTCGCTTAAATGGATTTGCTGTAATATATGCGCCGAAGCGGACAAATAGAACAAGCCCGACGGAGCAAGATTGACAAACCCATGACCGTGTGGTAGAATAGTAAATAATAAATAAGAGAGAATAAATAAGAAATAAGGTGTCCGCTGCGCGGATGCTGCCTTCTTTCTTATCGCTTATTCTTATTTCATATTTTTGGAGGTTTATATGAAGATCGAGATAGAGCTTGATGATATTGACTACGGCAGCGTGGCGGCGGCGCTCATGCCCGTGGTGGGGGAGAAGCTGAAGGACGCTCAGAACCCCATGATACGGATGCTGGCTGCAAGGGCAGGGGACAGCGATTTCATCGTCAGGACGGTGAACGCTTTGCCCCAGGATTTCAAGGATAAGCTCATCGTCAGCCTGCTCAATAAGAACGAGGAGCGGATGAGGGCTTCGGTCACTAAATTTGCACTCTCTAAGGGCATGAGATTCAGGATACGCTCCGTCAGGGCTTCCCTCTGAGTACCTCGGAAATACTTCTGTAAAAGGGTAATAATATTTTTGCTTATTTTGGCACATTTTCACTCGGTTTTCTTCGTGAAAGTTGCACAAAAAGGTATGTGGGAATTTTATTAAACTAACGAAATTCAATTTTTTGGTCAAAATCTCTTTGACAATTTCAAATTATGTGGTAAAATATATATTAGGTAACACTGTGCGGTGGGGTGCGCCCTGCTGTTTCAGTCGTCATAATACCCCGCAGAAAGATTCCTCTGCGGACGGTACTTGCCATGTATGGCATTGATGCCGTATACGAAAGGGGCAGATCTATATATGTCGAAAATCATCGCTGTTACTTCCGGCAAGGGAGGAACCGGCAAGTCCTCTATCAGCGCGTGCCTCGGTTACGCACTCGCTAAGCAGGGCAACCGTACTCTTATCATCGAGCTCGACTTCGGTCTGAGATGTATGGATATAATGCTCGGTATGCAGGGAAATATCACCTACGATCTCGGTGACGTTATCGAAGGCACCTGCGACGTTTACAAGGCTACTACTACTGTTAAGCTCGCATCGAACCTGTCGGTGCTCTGCGCTCCGTCAGACCCGTTCGTTGAGCTGAGAGCTGAGGATATCGAGAATATCACTACCGAGATGAGAAAGTACTTTGACTACATCATCGTTGACACCTCGGCGGGTATCAACGGCTCGGTATTCAACATTGTTACGAATTCCGACCTCATCCTTATCGTTACGACTCCCGACCCTGTCTGCGTAAGAGACGCACGCATGATGTCGGATGAGTTCTACAAGAGAGGCAACCAGAAGCAGAGACTTCTTATAAATAAAGCAAACAAGCGCATTTTCGAGTATGAGGATATGGACGACCTCGATGCTATCATCGACACCGTAGGCGTTCAGCTTCTCGGCGTTATCCCCGAGGATTCGGCGATCCCGCTGGCAACAGGAAAGGGCGCACCGCTGTCGTCGAGCTCGATGGGTTTCATCGCATTCTCGGCGATCTCAAGAAGAATTAAGGGCGAGCACATCCCGCTCTCCATCAAAGCATAATTATAGAACATCACCGCGGCTTACGGGTCGCGAAATTACCTGTGAAGAACATTGAGGGGGTATCGACATTGAATATAGCATTGATCGCTCATGATACCAAAAAGGAGCTTATGGTACAGTTCTGCATCGCATACTGCGGAGTTCTGAGCCGAAACACTCTTTGCGCTACCGGTACAACGGGCAAGCTCGTTTCTGAAGCTACTGGGCTCAGGATACAGCGTTATATGAGCGGAGTACAGGGCGGCGCACAGCAGATAGCGGCACGTATCTCCTGCAACGAGATCGACCTTCTGCTGTTCTTCAGAGACCCTATAAGCGCAAAGCCGCACGAGCCGAGCGAGGCTGACCTTCTCAGATTGTGCGACGTGCATAATATCCCTGTCGCTACCAATATAGCTACTGCCGAGGCGCTCATCCATGCCCTTGACAGAGGCGACCTCGACTGGAGAAATATCGTTAACCCGACTTCTGCCGAGTACTGATGACAGGATATTGTCTGTAAACAATTATTTGATTATCTGATAAAGACGCTGACGAGGGAAAGCAGCGTCGGCAGAGGCAGCTGCAAAGCGAGGACGGTACGGTGTGAGCGTCCGCAGTCTGCGCCGATGATTATGACACCCTCCGAGTCCGTGCGTGATAAAGCGTATGCGTATCCTCTGCGTTAAAGAGATGATGAGTGCGTCGGGGGCATTTTCCCGACGAATAAGGGTGGTATCACAGCCGCGGCTGTCCCTTGTATTGCGGGGGACTGCCGCTTTTTTTCGATAAGAGATCAGGGAAACGGTATCGCTTTCGGCGATGGTTTTCTTGACTTTTGAACTGTTTTTATGAGATTAACTGAACTGAAAGAAAACCTGCTCTCTGAGGCGGTCGTTGACAGGCTGCTGTTCGGGGGGCTGGAATATCGGGGACAGTCGGGCGACCTTGTGATGGTGCCGGGGAGCAGGAAGGCCTGCGAGTACAGAGTGCCGTTTGCACATGAGATATTCGGGCAGACGCGCGCGGAAAAATATCTGTTCTGCGGCGGCAGGGTGCAGATGACTAAGTTCGGGGAAATGCCCGAGTATCAGTCGATGCTCAGAGCCGCGGATGAACTCGGTATCGGACGGGAGAACATCCTCACCGAGACCAAGTCTATGACTACAGAAGAGAATTTTCTGCTGTCGGAGCCCATTCTCGGGCGCGTAGAAGGTTGCGGACGGATAGTCCTCGTCACGACCGCTTACCACATGAGACGGGCTGTGCTTCTCGCACGGGCGATACTTCCGCAGTATACCTTCGTCACCGCACCTGCCGACTTCGGCAGTACAAGACGCTCGAACTGGATGCTCACCGATAAGGGCAGACGCACTGCGAAAGAGGAGTGCATGAAGCTCGCATACTACGCAAACATTGGCAAGATCGAAAACATTGACATATGAAAGGAAAGTGAAAAATGGCACAGTTATTGATCCAGAGACCTACGGGCACGAGGGACGTCGTACCCTCGCAGATGTACAAGTGGAATACCGTTGAGGGACTGGTGAAGTCCCACGCTGAGGCTTACGGCTTTAAGGAGATACGCATCCCGACCTTCGAGAGCACTGCGCTCTACGTCCGCTCGGTGGGCGATACGACCGACGTTGTTCAGAAGGAGATGTACACCGTTTCGGCGGCAGGCGACGAGGATTTCACTCTGCGCCCCGAGGGAACGGCAGGCACCGTCCGCGCTATCATCCAGAACGGACTGCTCAATGAGGGTCTCCCCCAGAAGCTGTTCTACATCCTCTCCTGCTTCCGTCACGAGAAGGCACAGGCGAACCGCTACAGAGAATTCCACCAGTTCGGCGTGGAAATGGCAGGCACGAAAGACCCCCGCGCAGACGCTGAGGTCATCTCGCTGGCGAGGGGCATCCTCGACGCGGCAGGTCTTGAGCAGGTTAAGCTGTACATCAACTCCATCGGCTGTCCGACTTGCAGAGCAAAGTTCCAGAGCGCACTGAGAGAGTACTTCGGACAGCACCTCGACAAGCTCTGCGATACCTGCAAGGGCAGACTTGAACGCAACCCCATGAGAATACTCGACTGCAAGAGCGAGATATGCTCTTCCATCGCGGCTGAGGCGCCCATCATCCTCGACTACCTGTGCGAGGAGTGCAGCGAGCACTTCGACAAGCTCAAGAGCTACCTCGACGCTATGGACATCAAGTACGAGGTGAACCCGCACATCGTCCGCGGTCTGGACTACTACACCAAGACGGTGTTCGAGTTCGTGGCTGAGGGCATCGGTGCGCAGAGCACTGTATGCGGCGGCGGACGCTACGATGGTCTTATCGAGACGCTGAGCGACAAGCCGTGTCCTGCGCTGGGCTTCGGCATGGGACTGGAGAGACTCATCACCACGATGGAGAGCCTGAACGTTGAGTTCGCACAGGAGGAGACCTGTGATATCTACGTGGGTTCGATGGGCGACGACGCTTCGGTGAAGGCTATGCAGATATGCCGTGCGCTGAGAGCGGACGGTGTGAGAGCCGAGTGCGACGTTGTCGGCAGGAGCGTAAGAGCGCAGATGAAGTATGCGGATAAAGTCAAGGCGAAGTTCTCGGTAATCATCGGCGGAAACGAGCTTGAAGCAGGCGTTGCGAAGCTGAGGAATATGGTAAGCGGCGAAGAGACGGACATCCCCCTCGACGACAGATTCGGTCAGGTGTTCAATGCCATGCTGATAGCACAGCAGCTGAGCGGCGAAGAATTTGAAGGCCTGGAACTTCTGAAATAATAAGAGATAAGGTGTCCGCAAGAGCGCACAAATGAACTTTCCGAGCTCAAAATAAAAGGTCATCACAAAACAGGGGCGTATCAGTGGGTCAAGCGCCACCGCGCTTGGCAGAGTCCGGAGGCGGCAGCCTTCGGTCAAGAGCTCGAGAGTGAAACTCTCGATTGCCGCAGGCAAGAAAGCACACCCAAAGCAGCTCCTCCCCATGAAATCGGTAAACCCTGAAACACGTCCCGAAAGGCGCAAAATGAGAGAACATCACAAATGTTCGAGAACACAGTATTTGCCGATTTCATTTCGTGAGAGAGCGAAGCGATTCGAGCGAAGACCCGATTTTGGCGAAGCCAAAACAGATCCCCTGCCCGACCCGACCAAAGACACCAACCCCTAAAAATAATCAACCAAAAAAATAAACGGAGGAAGATCATGGCAGACGAAAGCAAAAGATGTGTCATCTGCGAGAATATACCCCTCGTGACGATACACAATCCGCAGGAGTATTTCCTGTGTCTGGACAGCTTTATCAGGATGGTCATGCATAACGACCTTGAGATCGTTTATCAGACCTGTCCGCTCGATAAGGTGTACGTTGACGGCAAGTGGTACAAGAGGAAGATATTCCACCAGTTCAAGTGCCCTGCCTGCGGAAGCATCTACGGAATGTACTGCGACGTTGCCGAGGGCGGCGAGATAAAGATGAACGATAAGGTGTTCATTCCCGAGGAGTACAAAAATGTTTCTGCTGATACCTAAGAAGGTAAGGATAGAGACCAAGATGACCCCGAATCAGTGCAGGACACGCCTTAACCGCGAGATGGAGGACTACACACGCCGACCCAGCTTCGTGGCGGCAAGCGAGTTCATCAAGAAGCATAAGCTGACAAGCTGCTACTTCGGGAGCACCGATAAGACGGGCAGGACGGAAATATTCTATCACCGCGCGAAAAAGCACGACGGCTCGTCGGCAGGGTTCTACGGGGTCATTTCAAAGCCCGACGATAAGGCGGCTGACGGTACGAGAGCCGTGTTCACGGGGCATATCAGACGCAATATAGGCGTGATGGTGGTCGCTTGGCTGTGGACGCTGGTCTGCATCGCTCTGGTGCTGGCGCTCGCCGCACTTAAAGAATACGTCGGCGCAGGAGTGACGGGGGCTGTCATGGTCATCGGTCTGCTCTTGATGGCTTACGACCGCTCGGAATCGTATATCAGAAGTTATCTTGACACTTTCGCGAAAGCGGACAAGAAGGAGGATGATGGCTGATGACAGAGCTGAAATGCCCGAAATGCGGGCAGGTGTTCACCGTTGATGAGAGCGACTACGCCGCGCTATTACAGCAGGTGCGGACGCATGAGTTCAACGATGAGCTGGAAAAACGTCTCAATGATAAGCTGAAGGACGAAAGAACTATCGCACAGCAGAAGTTCGACAGCGAGATGGAACGCCTGAAGGCCGAGCAGGAAAAGGCGCTACTGGATAAGGACAGCGTGATAGCTGAGCTGAAACGCGATGCAGAGCTTGCGCAGGAAAGGCAGGAACACGCACTCTCGGAACAGAGCGCAGAACTTGCACGGAAACAGAACGCCGAGCTGGAAAAGATAGGAAAGTCTGTCGCGGACAGGGATTCGCAGATAGCCGACCTGAAACATAAGCTCGAAATGGCGGATTCGGACGCGAAACTCCGACTCGCAGAGGCGAACGCCGAAAAGGATAAGAAGATAAACGAGCTTGAAAATACTATCTCCTCGATGAACAAGGATAAGTCCGTCATGGAGGAGAAGTTCGAGCTGGAAAAGAAGAACGTCAGGATAGAGCTTGAAAGCGAACTGGATTCCCAGAAGACCAGGTATGAGACCCTGCTCAAGCACAAGGAAGAAGAGCTTGAACAGGAGAAGAACTACAAGAAGATGCTCACCACAAAAATGGTGGGCGAGAGCCTTGAACGGCACTGCGAGGACGAGTTCAACAAGCTCAGGATGACGGCGTTCCCCAACGCTTATTTCGCAAAGGACAACGCGATAAGCGAGTCGGGGAGCAAGGGCGACTACATCTACCGCGAGGAGATAGACGGCGTGGAACTCATCTCCATCATGTTCGAGATGAAGAACGAGAACGACACCACAAAGACCAAACATCACAACAAGGACTTCTTCAAGGAGCTGGACAAGGACAGACGCGAGAAGAACTGCGAGTACGCCGTTCTGGTCTCGATGCTGGAACAGGACAGCGAGTTCTACAACGCGGGTATCGTGGACGTGTCCTACGAGTACGGGAAGATGTATGTCATCCGTCCCCAGTTCTTCATACCCATGATAACTCTGCTGAGGAACGCGGCTATGAAGTCGCTGGAAACCAAGAAACAGCTGGAAGAAGCCAGACGTCAGAACATCGACCTGACCAACTTCGAGAACAATATGGAGAGCTTCAAGACGGGCTTTGCGAGAAACTACAATCTCGCAAGCACTCAGTTCGAGAAGGCTATCAAGGAGATAGACGACTCCATCAAGAAGCTGGAGGACGTGAAGAGAGACCTGAAAAAGTCGGCTGATAACCTGCGGCTCGCAAACGACAAGGCGCAGAAACAGCTCACCATCAAGAAGCTCACCAAGAACGCTCCGAGCGTGAAGGATATGCTGGAAGCTCAGAAGCAGGCGGCTCTCACGGTCTCGGAGGACGATGACGACGAAGAAGACATCACTGACTAATATATTATAAAGAGGAAGAGATCATATGGAAATGAAACTTGACACAATGAAGGGTCTGAAAAGGACTCACTACTGCGCGGAGGTCCCGCTGGACGGCGGCGAGGTAGTCGTATGCGGTTTTGCGGACAGGGTAAGAGATGTGGGAAACATCATCTTCATCAACCTGCGCGACCGCACGGGACTTGTCCAGCTGGCGTTCAACGACGAGACCGACAGGGAAGTATTCGCTAAGGCTCAGCAGGTCAAGAGCGAGTACGTGCTGATGGCGAAGGGGGTTATCCGCGACAGAGACCAGGCTAACCCAAACATGAAGACGGGTAAGGTAGAGGTGGCTGTCACCGACCTGCGCATCCTTTCGAAGGCGCAGACCACTCCTTTCGAGGTCACGAACTCCGACAAGGTAAACGACGAGCTGAAACTCCGCTACCGTTACCTCGACCTGAGAAACCCCAAGCTGACAAAGAACCTCATCATGCGTCACGAGATCGCAAAGGCGGCAAGAGAGTACTTCTACTCCAACGGCTTCCTTGAGATCGAGACCCCGATGATGATGCGTTCGACCCCCGAAGGCGCAAGAGACTATCTGGTGCCTTCGAGAGTACACAAGGGCAGCTTCTACGCTCTGCCCCAGTCGCCCCAGATCTACAAGCAGCTGCTGATGGTATCGGGCTACGACCGCTACGTGCAGATCGCACGCTGCTTCCGCGACGAGGATCTGCGTGCTGACAGACAGCCCGAGTTCACCCAGATCGACCTTGAAATGAGCTTCGTGGACGTTGACGACCTTATCGCTACGGGCGAGGGCTTCCTTGCACACGTTGTGAAGACCGTGCTCGGAAAGGAAGTTACTCTGCCGCTGCCGAGACTGACCTTCGCGGATTCGATGAACCGCTACGGCTCGGACAAGCCCGACACCCGCTTCGGCATGGAGATACAGGACATCACCAAGGCTGTCGAGGGCATCGAGTTCCCCGTGTTCACGGGCGCTGTTGAAGCAGGCGGTTCGGTGCGTGCCATCGTTGCCGAGGGCGGCGCTGCTACCTACACCCGCAAGGAGATCGACAAGCTCACCGAGCACGCAAAGGGCATCGGTGCGAAGGGTCTTGCATACATCCGCTGGACTTCCGAGGGCGCAAACTGCTCCTTCAAGAAGTTCTTAAAGGACGGCGACCTCGAAAAGATAACCAACGCACTGGGCGCTAAGGAAGGCGACCTCGTGCTCATCGCGGCGGACAAGGACAAGGTCGTTCTGCCTGTACTGGGCGCACTGCGTCTCATCGTGGCTAAGAGACTCGACATCATCCCTGCCGACAAGCTCAACTTCCTCGTTATCACCGAGATGCCTTTCTTCGAGTACGACGACGAGAGCGGCAAGTGGCTGGCTATGCATCATCCGTTCACCATGCCGATGGAGGAGTGTCTCAAAGACCTCGACAGCGACCCTGCTTCGGTACGTGCGCAGGCGTTCGACTTCGTGCTCAACGGCACCGAGCTTTCCAGCGGTTCCATGCGTATCACCGACTTCGAGCTCCAGCAGAAGATGTTCGAGGCGCTGGGTCTCACCGACGAGGAGATCGCGGCGAAGTTCGGCTTCTTAGTGGACGCTTACCGCTACGCTTCGCCCCCGCACGGCGGCATGGGCTTCGGTCTCGACAGACTTGCCATGATGCTCTGCGGCGCGGATTCTCTCCGCGACGTCGTAGCCTTCCCGAAGGTGCAGAACGCCTCCGAGCTTATGAGCGCGTGCCCGTCTGTTGTTGACAGCGAGCAGCTTGACGAGCTTGGTATCGCAATAAAAGAATAATTCGGTCTGACCAAAGGGCGGGAGCTTTCTCCCGCCCTTTTTTGCGGGGAGAGTGCAGGTTTTACTGGGGGAAACCTTTCTGAAGAAAGGTTCTCCCCCAGACCCCTTTCCAAAGACTTTTAATATGTCGTCTGATAGATGTGGTCGGGAAGATAGACTATCACCGTTTCAAGAGTGACTATCTGATAAATACCGCAAATGAAGCGTTACGCTCTTGTGTACGTCTTTTTGGCAAGGGACTGTCCATTGAAGAGAAGAGCGCAACTCTTCCCAATCTGCACAAAGTAAGGAAGAATCACCCAAAAGCCAAAAAGTATTAAAAGTTTTAGTGAGGGGGGGTTGGGGAAGACCCTTTTTCAAAAGGGTCTCCCCCAAGAAGTACCCGCAGTCAGCAAAAAAGGCGGAGAGAAACTCTCCGCCTTAGGTGGTTTTGTTGAAGCTCGGGCATAAGTCTTTCAGCTCGCATTGGCCGCAGCGCTGTCCGCGTGCTTTGCAGGTCTCGCGTCCGAAGAGGACGAGGCGGTGGCAGAAGTCGGAGGACTTCTCGGGGGGGAGCAGTTCGCGGAGCTCGGTCTCGGTCTTGACGGGGTCTTTCGTCGTCGTGAAGCCCAGCCTTCCGCAGATGCGTATGCAGTGGGTGTCGGCGACCACGGCAGGCTTCCCGAACACGTCCCCGAGTATGAGGTTCGCGGTCTTGCGCCCGATGCCGGGGAGGGTGGTCAGCTCTTCAAGGGTGTCGGGTATCTCGCCGCCGAAGTCTTCCATCAGTTTGCGGCACATCCCCACCACCGACTGCGCCTTGGTCTTGTAGAGACCGCAGGGCTTGATGATCTCCGCGACATCTTCCACGTCGGCAGCCGCGAAATCTTCGATACTCGTGTATTTTGCGAACAGCTCCTTCGTGACGATGTTCACCCTCGCGTCGGTACACTGAGCGGAGAGCCGTCCTGCTATCATCAGTTCGTGGGGCTTCTGATAGGTGAGGGAGCAGAGCGCGTCGGGATATTTTTGTTCGAGGAGAGCTATGACCTGTTCGGCGCGGCCGCGTTTTTTCGCTTTCGACTCTCTCACAGACCCAGTTCCTCGCCGTACCAGCCGATGACCTCAACGCCTATCGACTCGCCGTATTCGAGCTCAAGCCTGTCTTTGAGATAGCCCGAGCTGTCGGCGACAACGAAACGGATGTAGACCTCACCCTCGTCAAGCTCCACGAAGGTGTCGGTGATGGACAGTGCCTTCGAGAACTCCTTCGGGTCGGGGCGGAGCTTTCCGCAGCCCTTTGCGTCGCGGAGGATGACCTCGGCGATCTTTTCGAGGTTGCGGTCTACCTTCGCGAGAGCGTCGGCGATAACGGCGATGTTATCCATTATCTCCTGTTCCTCCTCCACGTAGAAGAGCACAGTGACATCCTTATCCCACAGCTTATAGGGCAGCTCGAACGCTTCCTGTTTTTCATTGTACTTTATCTGACTCATAGAAATACCTCCGAAGAATTGGATAAGAGATGAGAGAGAAGGTATCGCCTGCGGAGCGGACACATCATCTCTTACCTCTGATCCGAATTTTTTGCTGTTTTCATTTTACCATAAAAATCAATAAATGTCAATCACGAAAAGGGGCGATAATAGACTATTTTTATAAAAAAGATCGGAGTGGGGAACAGTAGTTGTACAAAGTGCTGCATTATGTATGAATTTATATGTGTGCCATTCCAAAAATGAATTTTACAAACCATTTAAAGTGGTATATAATAAAGATAAAGTATGGAAATATCTACTTTATATATTTTCATTTTCTACGGCATTTCACAATAACGACGATTTTACCGATAAGATGATCGCCAGAAAGATTTGTTTGCTGCGGTCAGCCTGTCGGTTTTTTGTTTGCGTGCGGTGCGGTGGAAAGTGGAATATCACAGGAGGTGAAACTTTATGGTACTTTCAGATATCGCGTCGGTACAGCCGACATTGTTTGCAGGAAAGAGCATTTCCGAGGAGATACTGGAGCAGATAAATTGTGAGGTCATATTCCGCATACCTATACCGGGAGTTTCGGGCGGTATACCCGTTTATGAATCCACGATAATCACCTGGCTCATCATGGCAGTGGTCACTGTGCTGTGTGCGCTCGCAACGAGGAATCTGAAGCTCGTGCCCGACAAGAAGCAGCTGGTGCTCGAAGCCGCTGTGGGCTGGATACGCAACTTCTGCCGCGAGAATATGGGCGAGGGCGGAATGAGATACTTCCCGTATCTCGGAACGGTACTCATCTACATCGGCGTGTCGAACGTTATCGGTCTGATCGGTCTCAAACCCCCGACAAAGGATCTGAGCGTCACGATGGCACTGGCTCTCATGAGCATCTGCCTTATCGAGGGAGCGAACTTCCGTCACAGAGGCGTGAAGGGCTTCTTCAAGTCGCTGCTCAAGCCTACGCCCGTCATGCTGCCGATGAACATCCTCGAGATAGGCATACGTCCGCTGTCGCTCTGTCTGCGACTTTTCGGTAACGTTGTTGCAGCGTTCATCATCATGGAGCTGCTGAAGATAGTATGTCCTGTCGTACTGCCGCTGCCGTTCTCTCTCTACTTCGATATTTTCGACGGCTGTTTGCAGGCATACATTTTCGTGTTCCTGACCTCGCTGTTCATACACGAATCCATTGAGGACGAAGAGTGAGAATCAAATAAGAAATAAGAAAAGCGGTCTGTGCAGGTCACGGCATCTGAAAACTGCTCGCCGCATCTGTCTGATCTCTTATTTCTGCTTTCTAATTTCTACTTTAAAGTAAAAGAGGAGTGTATTATTATGAATATTGCAATCGGAGCTGCTATCGCAGTTTTAACGGGTTTTGGTGCAGGTATCGGTATCGGTATCGCTACAGGTCATGCCTGTGACGCTATCGCACGTCAGCCTGAGGCTAAGGGTGCTATCAATACCGCGCTGCTGCTCGGCTGCGCACTTGCCGAGGCTACCGCTATCTACGGTCTGCTGATAGCTATCATGCTCATATTCGTTGTTAAGTGATTCGGAAGGAATGAGACAATATGTTAAACATTAATCCATGGGATATTCTGTGGACAGTGATAAACCTGCTCGTGTTCTTCCTGCTTCTCAGAAAATTCCTGTTCAAGCCCGTCACAAAGATAATGGACGAGCGTCAGGCTAAGATACAGAAGGATATCGAGACTGCTGAGAAAACACTTGCAGAGGCTGATTCCACTAAGGCACAGCTCGACGAGCGTCTGGCTAAGGCGGACGACGAGGCTGACAAGATAATCGCAAACGCTAAGAAGAGAGCCGAAAAGCAGGGCGAGGATATCGTCGCTAACGCTGAGGAAGAGGCTGCCGAGCTTCTTGCAGGCGCAAGAAAGACCATCGAGCGTGAGCGTGAGCAGGCTGTCGAGAACGCACGCGAGGAGATAGCTGAGCTTGCTGTTATGGCGGCTTCGCAGGTCCTCAAGCGCAATATCGATAAGGACAGCAACAAGGAATTCGCCAAGCAGATACTGGCGGAGGTAGGTGCAGGCAATGACTGACGAATTTAAGAGCCTTGCCGAGAAACTTCCCGAGCTTATCGAGAGCTATGAGCGTAAGAAGCGTTCGGGAGGGTCGGAATACAGATTATACTGCGCCGAAAAGCCCGACGATGCACTCGTAGAGGAGTTCGAGCGTTCGATAGCCAAAAAGGTCGGCAAGGAGAACGTTAAGCTCGACGTCATCATCGACGAGAGCCTTATCGGCGGTTATATGCTCGACATCGACGGCATCACCTACGACAAGAGCGTGAAGAGCGCTGTCAAAGACCTGAAATCAGGCGTGCTGGAACGTCTTGAAGGCGTCAGCAGCGACGGCAGCGTCATCTCTATGATAAAGAGCGAGATAGGCGATTTCGAGGCGAAGGTCTCGGTGGCGGAGACGGGCGTTATCACCAATATCCGCGACGGTATCGTAAATCTCACGGGACTCGACAACGCCATGTACGGCGAGCTGCTTGAGTTCGAGACGGGCGTCAGGGGCATGGTGCAGAACATCAACCGCGATTCTGTGGGCGTTGTTCTGTTCGGTTCAGAGGACGGCCTGACCGAGGGTTCGAGGGCTATCCGCACAAAGAAGCGTGCAGGCGTCCCCGTGGGCGAGAAGTTCATCGGGCGCGTTATCGACGCTCTCGGTACGCCTATCGACGGCAGCGATCCCATCGAAGCGGACGATTACTACCCCGTTGAGGCAGAAGCCCCCGGCGTCTGCGTGAGAAAGAGCGTTTCGGTGCCGTTGCAGACGGGCATACTGGCGATTGATTCCATGTTCCCGATAGGCCGTGGTCAGCGTGAGCTCATCATCGGCGACCGTCAGACGGGCAAGACCTCTATCGCTACCGATACCATCATCAACCAGAAGGGTCAGAACATGATCTGCATCTACGTCGCTATCGGTCAGAAGGCTTCTACCGTGGCGAAGGTAGTCAGCGATTTCAAGAAGCACGGCGCTATGGATTACACCATCGTCGTGGCGGCTATGGCTTCGGACTTCGCACCGCTCCAGTGGATAGCGCCTTATTCGGGCACGGCTATGGCGGAGTACTTCATGAAGCAGGGCAAGGACGTTCTCATCGTGTACGATGACCTGTCAAAGCACGCCGTTGCTTACAGAGCCATGAGCCTTCTGCTGGAAAGAAGCCCCGGACGTGAGGCATACCCCGGTGACGTATTCTATCTGCATTCGAGACTGCTTGAGCGCTCTTCGAGACTGGATGACGAGCACGGCGGCGGTTCTATCACCGCTCTGCCTATCATCGAGACTCAGGCGGGCGACGTTTCGGCTTACATCCCGACAAACGTAATATCCATCACCGACGGACAGATATTCCTGGAGACTCAGCTGTTCAACGCGGGCGTCAGACCTGCGGTCAACGTTGGTCTTTCGGTATCGCGTGTGGGCGGTGCGGCTCAGACCAAGGCGATGAAGAAGGTCTCGGGTACTCTGCGTATGGATCTGGCACAGTATCGCGAGATGGAAGTGTTCACACAGTTCTCCTCTGACCTGGACAAGGCGACAAAGGATATGCTGGACTTCGGCGACCGACTCATGGAGCTCCTCAAACAGCCCCTCTACCGTCCTCTGCCGATGTACGAGCAGGTCATCCTGCTCTGTGCGGCTAACCACAAGCTGTTGCAGGACGTGCCGCTGAAAGAAGTTGTGTTCTTCCGCGGCGAGCTGATGGAGTACATCAAGGCGGCTTATCCCGAGATAATCGCAGAGCTGAACGAGAAGAAAGTTCTCTCTCCCGAGCTTGAAGAGGAGATAATCGGCGCTGTCAAGGACTTCAAGACCAAGGATAAGTGAGCCGAATAAACCAAAAGCGACACTATATTCATTATCATCAACACAGGCACCAAAGGAGTGAATACCGATGGCAAATATGCGTGAGATAAAAGAGCGCATTATCAGCATCAAGGATATAATGAAGATAACCAATGCCATGTATCTCATTTCCTCATCAAAGCTGAAAAAGGCGAGAGCGGCGCTGGAACGCACCGAGCCGTACTCTGACAGCCTGCAATACACCATCCACCACATCCTCAAACACGCCGAGGTGGCTGAGCATCCGTTCTTCGACAGGGGGCGTAACAAGCCCGACGATGAGAAGATGTACGGCTACATCGTCATCACAGGCGACAAGGGACTTTGCGGCGCGTACAACCACAACATACTCAAACTCGCCGAGCAGGAGCTGAAAAAGCACAAGAACAACACGCTGTATGTTATCGGTTCGGTGGGTAGGAACTATTTTCTGAGGACGGGTCAGAATGTTGACGCGGAGTTTCTGTACTCGGCGCAGGACCCGAAGCTGTACTACGCAAGGCGCATTCAGGAGACGCTGACCGAGCTGTTTCTGGCGGGGCGGCTGGACGAAGTACACGTCATCTACACGGATATGCAGCGAAACACCGAGATACCGAGGACGTTCAAGCTGCTGCCTCTTGACCGTGAGGATTTTGCGGAAGCGAATTCCGACGAGGAGGACAGGCATGACATAGCGGTATTCGAGCCGTCGCCCGAGGAAGTGCTTGACACGCTTGTACCGAACTACATCAAGGGTGTGATATTCGGAGCGCTGACGGAGAGTTTCTGTTCCGAGCAGAATGCGAGAATGTCGGCGATGGATGCTGCGACGACGAGTGCGAAGGACATGATAGCCGAGCTGACGCTGGATTATAACCGAGCAAGACAAGCCGCGATAACGCAGGAAATAACGGAAATAGTCGGCGGAGCAAGAGCACAGAAGCACACATAAAAAAGTACGCCATGAAGCATCCGTGCTCAAAATAAGAAACCCGCACAAAACAGGGGCGTATAAGTTGGTCAAGCGCCACCGCGCTTGGCAGAGTCCGGAGGCGGCAGCCTTTGGTCAAGAGCTCGAGAGTGAAACTCTCGATTGCCGCAGGCAAGAAAAGCACCAACCGCAAACACCCCCACAGCGCACAAAATGACAACCCACCCCATGAAATCGGCAAAAACAGAACACGCCCCGAAAGGCGCGAAATGAGAGAACATCACAAATGTTCAAGAACACAGAATTTGCCGATTTCATTTCGTGAGAGAGCGCAGCGATTCGAGCGAACCCCCCAAGTCGGTCGCAAGACCGACAAACCGCACACAACATCGCAACCATACGCCCAAAGGCTGAAATAAGCTCAAAGCCACGGTGCGAGCAAGCCCCTGCGCGGGCAGCAAGAAAACGGTTCGGACGAGTACGGCAGGATGCGCATAAAAATAACATCAGATAGGTCATAATCACTTTACGAAAGGTGAAAAACAGACATGGAAAAAGGTAAGATAGTTCAGGTACTGGGCGCAGTAATCGACGTGGAGTTCGCGTCGGGAAAACTGCCGCACGTCCGTGACGCTCTGACCGTCGAGCTCGACGGCAGGACAAGAGTCATGGAAGTCGCTCAGCACATGGGTCACAATATAGTCAGAGCAATAATGCTCGCCGCAAGCGACGGCCTCTGCAAGGGTATGGAAGTTACCGCTACGGGAAGCTGCATCAAGGTCCCCGTCGGTGAGGCGACCCTCGGCAGAATGTTCAACGTCCTCGGTGAGACTATCGACGGCAAGGGCGACTGCGGCGCTGACGAAAAATGGGAGATTCACCGCACTCCGCCTGCTTTCGAGGATCAGTCGCCCGTTGTTGAGATACTCGAAACGGGTATCAAGGTCATCGACCTGCTCGCACCTTACGCTAAGGGCGGTAAGATAGGTCTTTTCGGTGGAGCAGGCGTTGGTAAGACCGTTCTTATCCAGGAGCTTATCAGAAATGTTGCGACCGAACACGGCGGCTACTCCATTTTTACGGGTGTCGGCGAACGCTCCCGTGAGGGTAACGACCTCTGGCACGAAATGACCGATTCGGGCGTTCTCGCTAAGACCGCTCTCGTGTTCGGTCAGATGAATGAGCCCCCCGGATCGAGAATGAGAGTCGCTCAGACGGGTCTGACTATGGCGGAATACTTCCGCGATGTTGAACATCAGAACGTTCTTCTGTTTATCGACAATATCTTCAGATTCGTGCAGGCAGGCTCCGAGGTCTCCGCTCTGCTGGGAAGAATGCCTTCCGCAGTTGGCTATCAGCCGACTCTTGCTACCGAAATGGGCGCTTTGCAGGAGCGTATCACTTCCACAAAGAGCGGTTCTATCACCTCCGTTCAGGCGGTATACGTGCCTGCGGATGACCTGACCGACCCTGCGCCTGCTATCACGTTCACTCACCTCGACGCGACTACCGTTCTGTCGAGAAAGATCGTTGAACAGGGTATCTACCCCGCAGTCGATCCGCTGGATTCCACCAGCCGTATCCTCGAACCCGATATCGTGGGCGAGGAACATTACCGCATCGCAAGACGCGTTCAGGAAGTGCTCCAGAAATACAAGGAACTTCAGGACATCATCGCGATACTCGGTATGGAAGAGCTGGACGAAGCCGACAAGAAGACCGTTATGAGAGCGAGAAAGATACAGAGATTCCTCTCGCAGCCGTTCCATGTTGCGGAGACGTTTACGGGCGTGCCGGGATGCTATGTACCGCTCGAAGAGACGCTTAGAGGTTTCAAGGCGATACTCGACGGCGAGATGGACGGCTATCCCGAAGCGGCGTTCCACAACGTCGGCACCATTGACGACGTTGTCGCGAAGGCGAAGAAGCTTGAGGAGGAGTAAGCTATGGCGACCTTTAAGCTCGACATACTGGCGGCTGACCGCAATTTCTTCCACGGGGAGTGCGAGTCACTGCAATTTCCCTGCACGGACGGCATGAGGGGAGTTCTTCCCGGGCATGAAGCGATGATATGCTGTCTGACGTCGGGAGAGCTGAGATTCAAGGTGAACGGCGAGTGGCAGAGGGCGATAGTCTCGGACGGATTTCTGGAGGTCATGCCTGATTTTGTGAGGATATTCGCAGATTCGGTGGAGAGACCCGAGGAGATAGACCGCAAGCGAGCCGAAGCCGCGAAGGAGCGTGCCGAGGAGCGTCTGAGACAGCAGTTATCGACGAGACAGTACGCGCACACACAGATGGCACTGAAACGCGCCATGGCCCGAATCAACGCAACAAAATAAGAAATACAAGAAATGCACCCATGAACCTTCCGTGCTCAAAATAAAAACCCAGCACTAAACAGGGGCGTATAAGTGGGTCAAGCGCCACCGCACTTGGCAGAGTCCGAAGGCGGCAGCATTTGGTCAAGAGTTCGAGAGTGAAACTCTCGATTGCCGCAGGCAAGAAAAGCGACAATCACAAACCCCAAAAAAGCGCACCAAATAACAGTTCCACATCATGAAATCGGCAAACCCCCAAGTCGGTCGCAAGACCGACAAAAAAGCGCTCCCACAACAAACAAAAACACCCAAAAAACCGCGGTCTGTCCGTACTCAGCGAACAGACCGCATTGTGTTGTCTTCGACTGTCCGCAGCACGCGTACAACAGTACGCACATCAAGTACATAAAAAATTTACAATTACTTGTACTGTTTGCACATTGACTATTTTAACGCAATAAACTATAATAGAAAAGGTCAAAAAAATAATGAAACCGAACCGAGAAAAATGGTCGGTAAGTAAGGAGTTTTGTATTGTGGTAAAGGTAGTAAAGTTCGGCGGAAGCTCGCTCGCAAGCGCAGAACAGTTCCGTAAGGTGGCAGAGATAATCCACGCTGATGAGTCGAGAAGATATGTTGTTCCTTCCGCTCCCGGCAAACGCTTCAAGGATGATACCAAGGTCACCGATATGCTCTACGGCTGCTATGAGCTGGCTGTAAAGGGCAAGAATTTCGAGAAGGAATTCGAGGCTATCAAGAAGAGATACAACGACATTATCGATGAGCTGAACGTTGACGTTGACCTCACTCAGGAGTTCGAGACCGTCAAGGCTTGCTTCATCGGACGCGCAGGCCGCGATTACGCCGCTTCGAGAGGTGAGTACCTCAACGGTATCGTGCTTGCCGCTTACCTCGGCTATGAGTTCGTTGACCCCGCTGAGATGATCTACTTCCGCGATGACGGTAATTTCGATTCCGCTCGCACCCTCAAGGCTGTCGGTGAGAGACTTATGACTATTGAACGCGCGGTAGTTCCCGGTTTCTACGGCTCCATGCCTAACGATACTATCAAGACTTTCTCGCGCGGCGGTTCCGATATCACAGGCTCTATCGTGGCGGCCGGCACAGGCGCTGACCTCTACGAGAACTGGACCGACGTTTCGGGCTTCCTTATCTGCGATCCCCGCATCGTTGACGAGCCCGAGCCTATCCGCACCATCACCTACAAGGAGCTCAGAGAGCTCGCTTACATGGGCGCTACCGTTCTTCACGAGGACGCTATCTTCCCCGTTCGCAAGGCAGGTATCCCGATAAACATCAAGAACACCAACAAGCCCGCAGATCCGGGTACTTTCATCGTTGAGTCCACCAGCCAGAAGCCGCTCTATACCATCACAGGTATCGCAGGCAAGAAGGGCTTCGCTGTTGTCAACGTCGAGAAGGACATGATGAACGGTGAGCTCGGTTTCTGCCGCAAGGTGCTTGAACAGTTCGAGAAGAACGGCATCAGCATCGAGCATATGCCTTCGGGTATCGACACCATGAGCGTTGTCGTTCATCAGGAAGAGTTCGGCGATCACGAGCAGGAGATCCTCTCGGGTATCCACAGAAACGTTCAGCCCGATGTTATCGACATCGAGACCGACCTCGCACTTATCGCAGTTGTGGGCAGAGGCATGAAGAGCGAGCGCGGTACCGCAGGACGCATCTTCTCGGCACTCGCACACGCTCACGTTAACGTAAAGATGATCGACCAGGGCTCCAGCGAGCTGAACATCATCATCGGCGTAAGCGAGAAGGACTTCGAGAAGGCAGTCAAGGCTATTTACGATATCTTCGTGCTTCAGAGACTGTAATAATGGATAATTGATAATAATTATGCCCCCGTGAGAGACACTCGCGGGGTCATTTTATCTTGTCATTTTATCTTATTGTTCAGATCCACGCTCCGTCAACGCGGAGGGTCTGACCGCAGATGTAGGCGGACTTTTCCGAGCAGAGGAAGCTCACCGCGTCGGCGACTTCCTGCGGTGTGCCTGCGCGTGAGAGGGGGATGTCGCCGATGAGGGCTTCGCGCTCGTCGGCGTTCAGCTGTGAGTTCATGCGCGTGTCGATGAACCCGGGGGAGACGCAGTTGACGCGGATGCCGCTGGGGGCGACTTCCTTCGCGAGCGCCTTCGTGAAGCCGATGATACCCGCCTTCGCCGCCGAGTACGCCACCTCACAGCTTGCGCCCACCTCGCCCCAAACACTTGCGATGTTCACGATAACGCCGCTGTGGCGGCTTATCATCTGCGGCAGGAGGAGCCTTGTCAGCTCCATCGCACCAAGCAGGTCGGTGTTCATCAGCGCGGCGAGCTGTGGGGCGGTCATGTCCTGAAACAGCCCGATGTGCTCACTGCCGCCGTTGTTGACGAGGATGCCGACCTCGCCGCACTCTTCAAGGGATGCCGAAAGGCTCTCAGGCCGTGAAAGGTCGAAGGAGACAGCCTTTCCGCCCAGCTCTTCCGCGAGCCGTTCGGCGGTGTCCCTGCCGCTGTGATACCCGATGATTACCCTGTGACCCTCGCCTGCCAGCGTCCTTGCCACAGCCGAGCCGATGCCGCCGCTCGCACCCGTGACAAGTGCGGTGCTCATCTCAGGTACTCCTCAGCCGAGATGGCACAGTTCGCGCCGTCCGAAGCCGCCGTGATGACCTGACGCAGAGCCTTTGTGCGCACGTCGCCTGCCGCGAACAGTCCCTCAGCGGAAGTCCTGCCGTCCTCGCCAGCCCTTATATAGCCGCCCTCAAGCTCGACCACGCCCTCAAGGGGCTTGGTGTTGGGTATCTGACCGATAGCGGTGAACACGCCGTCCACGGGGATCGAACGGCTCTCGCCCTTCTGCTCGACAACGATGGCGGAAACCTTGCCCTCGCCCGTTATCTCGGTGGGAACAGCTTCGAGGACGAGCTCGATGTTCGGGGTCTCGGCTATCTTCTTTTGCAGGCTCATATTGCCGCGGAACTCGGCGCGGCGGTGGATGAGGTAGACCTTCTCAGCCAGCTTTGCGAGGTAGAGCGCGTCCCCGAGAGCGGTATCGCCGCCGCCGATGACCGCCACCGTCTTGCCCTTGTAGAACATACCGTCGCAGACCGCACAGTAGCTGACGCCCTTCATATCCGCGCCCTTGATGCCGAGCCTGCGGTTGGAAGCGCCTGCCGCGTAGATAACGGCTCTGCCGCTGATGACCGAACCGTCTTCGAGGTGAACGTCCCAGCCGTCGGCGGTCTTTTCGAGGGTGCTGACTTCACCCTCGGCGAACTCCGCACCGAGAGCCTCGGCGTGCTCGCGGAACTTCGCCCCGAGGTCGTAGCCGCCCATACCGTACAGACCGAGGTAGTTGTCCACGCGGTCGGTAACGGCTATCTGCCCCGTTCCCATGAACTCACGCTCCACAACAACGAACGAGAGCTCGGCACGGCTTGCATACACCGCCGCAGACAATCCCGCAGGTCCGCTCCCGACGATAACAACATCATACATAAACCTGTCCTCCTTAAAATAAATTTAGCTAAATTGAATTTGCCTAAACTAAATATACCACAAAACTCCCCATTTGTCAAGAGGGAGAGAAAAATTTTTTTCAGATAAGAAATAAGGTATCGCCGTCGGCGATAAGTCAAAGCCGACAAAACGCCGCATTTATTACCTCTTATCTCTTATCTCGAAGTAGTATCTGCGGTTCGAGGCGGGGAAGTCGTCCATAACGCCGTGTTCGGGGTCGTAGAAAACGCCCTCGCAGAAGAGCGACCAGTGCCAGCATCGGGGAGTTTCAAGGCTCAGCATACAGAGCGGCGGAAGTGCCGACTTGTCCGCGACCTGCACGCGCTCATCCGAGACATAAAAGCCGCGGGAACGCAGGAAAGATTTCATCTCTTTAAGGGTGGTCTCGCGGTCGTTGCAGAGGATGCGTGCGACCTCGCCGACGGGGATGCCGGTCACCATCGCCAGCACAGCCTGTCCGCACTGCAGGTCGGTGGGCTCGTGAACATAGTTGACAGTCATCAATATCACCTCAAACAGATGATACCACATAATGATGTACCTGTGTTGAACAAATTTAAAATTCGGGAAAATAATACTTGAAAACTCTGACGGAATATGGTATAATCAAAAGATAGGATATGTAATGAGAGGGGTGTTTGCGTGGATAATGAAGTTGTAAAGCTTCTGGTGAGGGTGATGCTCACGTCGATGGGACTGATGGCGGTCATCATGGTGTGCTGCGTCGTTACGCCGAGGCTCGCGAAATTCATCGACTCCCACAGGAAAACACCGCCTGCGGACAGCACGCCCGACGGTACTCCAGAGGTGCGCGGAGCTTTCGACGCTCAGAGCGACCCCGAGTACGACCTTAATTACAAGATATACAATAAAGATATATATGGAGTTGATTTTAGACATGGCAAAGAAAAACAAAATGGTAGAAGCGATAACCTCGATGGATGAGGATTTCGCACAGTGGTACACCGACATCTGCAAGAAGGCAGAGCTCGTTGAGTACACCAGCGTAAAGGGCTGTATGGTCATCCGTCCTTACGGCTACGCTATCTGGGAGAACATCCAGCACGACCTCGACCGCCGCTTCAAGGAGCTGGGTCACGAGAACGTTTGTATGCCGATGTTCATCCCCGAGAGCCTGCTCAACAAGGAGAAAGACCACGTTGAGGGATTCGCTCCCGAAGTTGCATGGGTGACTTACGGCGGCTCGGAGAAGCTCGAAGAGCGCCTTTGCGTGCGCCCGACCTCCGAGACACTGTTCTGTGAGCACTACGCTAATATCGTTCACTCCTACCGCGACCTGCCGAAGCTGTACAACCAGTGGGTGTCGGTAGTTCGCTGGGAAAAGACAACCCGTCCGTTCCTGCGTTCGAGAGAGTTCCTGTGGCAGGAAGGTCACACCATCCACGAGACTGCCGATGAAGCTGTTCACGAGACCGAGCAGATGCTCAACGTTTACGCGGACTTCTGCGAGCAGACCCTCGCTATGCCTGTAGTAAAGGGCAAGAAGACCGAGAGCGACAAGTTCGCGGGCGCGGTATCCACCTACGCTATCGAGGCGCTGATGCACGACGGCAAGGCGCTCCAGGCAGGTACTTCCCACTACTTCGGCGACGGCTTCGCAAAGGCTTTCGGCATCCAGTTCACAGGCCGTGAGAACAAGCTGGAGTATCCGCACCAGACTTCCTGGGGCGTTACCACACGTCTTATCGGCGCTGTTATCATGACACACGGCGACGACAGCGGACTTGTACTGCCCCCTGCGGTGGCACCTGTTCAGGCTGTTATCCTGCCGATCCAGCAGTTCAAGGAAGGCGTTCTCGAAAAGGCTAACGAACTTGCCGACGTTCTGAAAGCGGCAGGCATCCGCGTCAAGGTCGATGACCGCGACCAGTCCCCGGGATGGAAGTTCGCTGAGCACGAGATGCGCGGCGTTCCTGTACGTATCGAGGTAGGCCCGAAGGACATCGAGAACGGTCAGTGCGTTGTTGCTGTCCGCTACAGCGGCGAGAAGATGAACGTTGCGTTCGGCGAGCTCTCCGAGAAGGTGACCGACCTACTGAACAACGTCATCCCGAAGGGTATGTACGACAAGGCTGCTGCAAACCGCGCAAACAAGACCTACAAGTGTACCACCATCGACGAGATAAACGCGGCTCTTACCGAAAAGGGCGACGGCTTCATCGAGGCTATGTGGTGCGGCGACGAGGCCTGCGAGGACAAGGTGAAGGAGCTGACAGGCGCAGGTTCGCGCTGTATCCCCTTCGAGCAGCATGAGATCTCCGATAAGTGCGTATGCTGCGGAAAGCCTGCGAAGTGCATGGTTCTCTGGGGCAAGGCATACTGATCTCGGATAAGAAATTAAAGACGAGAGATGCGGCGTCCGCTCGGCGGACATATCCGTTATCTTGATCCCCGATCCTGTTGTGTATTGCTATAAATGATGAGTTATCATACGGAATGCGTGATTTATTTGGGGAGACCCTTTTGAAAAAGGATCCTCCCCCAAGCCCCCTCCCTAAAACTTCTGATTCTTTTTGGCAGGGGGCAGCTGCTTTTCAAAAAGGATAGTCAAATGGGGTCATTCGCCGCATTTTGAAAGAATGTCTGCCCCCTGCCAAAAAGTTTTAAAAGTCTTTGGAAAGGGGTCTGGGGAAGAACCTTTCTTCAGAAAGGTTTTCCCCAGCAGGTCACGCAGTCAGCACGGTAAATCATCATTTGCGGCAATACATAGCGAAATGGGGGATATTTTGCTGACTTTTGCTGGGAGGGCACTTTCTTTGAACTACAGGCGCAGGGTTTTCTATTATGAAACGGACAAGATGGGTATCGTCAACCATTCCAACTACATCAGGTGGATGGAGGAAACGAGGATAGTCTACCTCGAAAAGGTCGGCGCACCTTTCGACATGATAGAGGAAATGGGGCTGGTATGCCCTGTGCTGGGGCTTTCCGCCGAGTACGTCGGCATGGTGCGCTTCGGCGATACCGTGACGGTAGAAGCGCATATCACAGATTTTTCGGGCGCCCGTATGCACGTTGGCTACACCATGTACAAGGAGGATGGCTCGGTGTGCTTCAGGGGCGAGAGCAGACACTGCTTCATGAAGGACGGCAGGGTAGTCAGCCTGAAAAAGAAATACCCCGAGCTTTACGAGAAGATTGTTTCGGGTGATACCGATGAGACCGTTTAAGAGGTGACTGAAAATGACATACACATTACACGTTGCAGGGCTTACGAGGGAACTGCCTTTGTGTCCTGTGAATGACAGTCTTGACATAGCGGCGTTCGTCATCTTTTCGGATGTCGAGCTGACCGTTGCCTGTGCGGCTGAGCTGCTGAAAAAGGTCGGCGAGTTCGATGTTATCGTGACCGCCGAATCGAAGGGCATACCGCTTGCGTATGAGTGTGCGCGGCAGTCGGGAAAGCAGTACATCGTAGGCAGAAAATCCACAAAGCTGTACATGACCGACCCTATCTCGGTGAACGTGAAGTCCATCACCACCGCGAAGATGCAGACGCTGTACCTTTCGCAGGAGGACGCGGCACAGCTCAGAGGCAGGCGCGTGCTGATAATCGACGACGTTATAAGCACGGGCGAATCGCTGATCGCGCTTGAAAAGCTGGTCGAAGCCGCCGAGGGAAACATCGTTTGCAAGGCAGCAGTCCTCGCAGAGGGCAAAGCCGCCGACCGCGACGACATCGTATTTCTCGAAAAACTCCCCGTATTCCCGAAGTGAGAAAAAAGGCTGTACTGTTCCGTACAGCCTTTTTTAGATAAGGGATAAGTATCGCTTCTTATCCCGCAAGCAAAGTGTGGATTTGCGCAAAACCTACTTGACAGCATTGATATAATAGTGTAAAATAGAAGATAGTACTTCGTTTGTATCTGGGTCAGGAGAGCGTATATGGATAGTATTGCACGACAATATCTTATCATCGGGGCGGCTGTCTTTGCGGCAGTCTGCCTTTTTATGCACATTCTCGGACTTGCCATGCAGACCGTGACCCGTTTCCCCGACGCAAAACTCGAACGTATGGGCGGGGACAAAAGGGCAGCGGCTATCGCCGCTTTGCAGGAACGCTCCGAGCTTACCCGATTCAAGGTCATCCTCGTGCAGATTTTCTGCGGTGCTTTCTGCGCCGCCGCCGAATGGATACTGCTCGGGAATTTCGTCAAGCGCGAATGCTATGAGTTCTACAGAAATCTCAGCGGCGGTCTCTACTCGGATTCGATACAGATGGTGACCGCTGTCACGGCGGCTCTGCCCATCGCACTCATGATGATACTCTACGGAGCGCTCGTGACCGAACTTCCGAGACGCGCCGCCAAAACAGGCTCGCTCTCGGGCGAGAACGGCGAGAGATTCGCTCTGCGGACGGTGGGTTTTCTGCGGCTGATGCTGGGGGTGTTCGCTCCCGTGACTTTCCTCGGAAGGGGATTTCTGGCACTGCTGTCAAAGCCCTTCGGAGTTCAGCCCGAGGTCATCGACGAAACGGGCGAAGACCTGATACAGCTTATCGACGCCCAGAGCGAGGACGGCGGTATCGAAGAGGAACAGGCGGAGATGATATCGAACATCTTCGAGTTCGGCGACCTTGAACTGCATGAGGTCATGACTCACAGGACTGAGGTCTGTGCCGCGGAGATATCTTCGTCGGTGGGCGACGTGGTAAAGCTCGCTGTGGATACGGGCTTCTCACGCATACCCGTTTACAGAGAGACTGTGGACGACATCTGCGGGGTCATCTATGTGAAAGACCTGCTGCCGCTGGTGCTACAGTCCGACTGCTCGGATATACCCGCCTCAAAATATATGCACAAGATAAAATACGTCCCCGAATCGGGAAGCTGCGGCGAACTGTTCACCTACTTCACCGAGAACAACCGTCAGATAGCGGTGGTGCTCGATGAGTACGGCGGAACGGCGGGAGTCGTGACGATGGAAGACCTTCTGGAACGCATCGTCGGCAATATCCGCGACGAGTACGACGAGGACGAGGATGAGGAAATAGAAGAGATAACACCTCATACATACGATATCTCAGGCAGCGCCGACCCCGATGAGGCTATGGAACGTCTCGGTTCGCCGCTGCCCGAAGACCACGATTACGATACTATGGGCGGCTTCGTGACCGACCTGCTGGGATTTATTCCCGAGGAAGGTCAGACGCCTGCGGTGCGCTACGGCAACATCACTTTCGGAGTCATCTCCGCAAGGGACAACCGCATCGTCAAGCTGAGAGCCGTCATAGATAAGGAGCGAAAGGAGACAGACAACGGTGAAAGCTAAGGCTCTGCTGCCGATAACAGCGGCAGTGGTGTTCGCGTCATGCTCCGTTTCAGAGATAATGCCCGAAAGCCCCGAGGAAAAGCTCGCTTCGGCGATAGAAACGGCGGCTGAGAAAAAGACCGAGTCGGTGACACTTGCCGACCCCGATGAACTCTACGGCTTCATACCCGAGACACCTGCTTCGGCGGCGTATTTCCTCGAAAACTGTTCCGACGATGTTCGGGGGATATATATGCGGCTGTACAGCGGCATCTTCAACCATGACACAGAGATAAAACTGCCTTCGGGAGTGATAGGGAACGAGGATTTTTCAGACCTTCTCTCCATGACGGTTATGACGAGTCCCTGGTCTGACGCGATGGACAGCAAGTACAGCGTCTCGATAGCGTCGGACGAAACGGTGGAAAGCCTGACGGCCGCCTTTTCGGGCAGTTCGGAGGACTCGAAGGAACACTACGACGCTGTTGTGAAACGCGCATACGAGATAGCTGAGCAGGCGGTGGGTTACGACTCCGACTACGAAAAGCTATGCTACATACACGATACGATAATCTTCGGCTGTCAGTACGAGCCGTCCGCCCCCGACGCTCACAGCGCATACGGTGCACTCATCGGCGGCAAGGCTGTCTGTGAGGGCTACGCAAAGGCGTTCTCGCTGATATGCGAGCTGTCGGGGATAACCGCCCTGCCTGTCAGCGGCATCGCAGTCAGTCCCGAGAGCGGCAGTCAGCCGCATATGTGGAACAAGGTGCTGCTGGACGGCGAATGGTATAACGTTGATGTTACCTGGGACGACCCTACGGGCAGCGACGACCCGCTGAATATTCGCTACGACTACCTGCTGGTAAGCGATGAATACATCTCGGCTTCGCATACCGAAAAGAAGAATGTGTTCATGCCCGAGCCTGCCGCAGGCAACAGCTTCGGCAGCTGGTACTACCGCACGGGCAACGTCATTACCGCCGATACCGACATCGGTCAGGTGGCTGCAAGATTCCTGAACGGCTGCTTCTACAGCGGTTCGGACAGAACGCTGAGGATCTACTGTGAGGACAGCGAGACCTACGAACGCGTCTGCGACGAATGGTTCGGCGAGGGCAGCGGCAGCTTCAAATCAATGCTCACAAGCTACGCCTCACTCGGCGAAAGCATCAGCTACTCCTTCTCGAACGAACCGAGAACGAGAGTGATAACAGTGACGATACTTTGAACAGATAAGATATGAGAGATAAGGGGGCCGCTTCCGCTCTTCTCATTTCCCATCTGATTCTTCTACTATATAAAAACTATTTGGAGGTTAACATCATGCTTACAGATATCGAGATCGCTCAGCAGGCGAAAATGCTCAGAATAGGCGAGATCGCGAAGTCGCTCGGCATCGCGGAGGAGGACTTTGAGCCTTACGGACACTACAAGGCAAAGCTCTCGGAACAGCTCTACGTCAAGACCGCAGACAAGCCCGACGGCAAGCTCATACTCGTGACCGCTATCAACCCGACCCCCGCAGGCGAGGGCAAGACCACCGTTTCGGTAGGTCTTGCTGAGGGTATGGCAAAGACGGGCAGGAACGCGATACTCGCACTTCGCGAGCCGTCCCTCGGACCCGTGTTCGGCATCAAGGGCGGCGCGGCAGGCGGCGGCTACGCTCAGGTAGTCCCGATGGATGACATCAACCTGCACTTCACAGGCGATATGCACGCCATCACCGCTGCGAACAACCTGCTCTGCGCACTTATCGACAACCACATCCATCAGGGCAACGTTCTGCGCATCGACCAGAGACGTATTCTCTTCAAGCGCTGCATGGACATGAACGACCGCGCCCTCAGAAGTGTTATCGTGGGTCTCGGCGGCAAGGTGAACGGCTTCCCGAGAGAGGACGGCTTCCAGATAACCGTCGCTTCCGAGATAATGGCGATACTCTGTCTTGCGGCTGACCTTGCAGACCTGAAGGCTCGTCTCGAACGCATCCTCGTGGGCTACGACCTGGACGGCAACCCCGTTTACGCGGGTCAGCTTCAGGGCTGCGGCGCTATGGCAGCGCTCTTAAAGGACGCTCTCAAGCCGAACCTCGTACAGACTCTTGAAAACACCCCCGCCATCATGCACGGCGGACCTTTCGCAAATATCGCACACGGCTGCAACTCGGTAAGAGCCACCAAGCTCTGCCTGAAACTCGCAGACTACACCATCACCGAAGCAGGCTTCGGTTCCGACCTCGGCGCGGAGAAGTTCTTCGACATCAAGTGCCGCTACGCAGGTCTGAAGCCCAACTGCGTCGTTCTGGTGGCGACCATCCGCGCTCTGAAATACAACGGCGGCGTTGCAAGGGCAGACCTCAAGACCGAGAATGTCGAGGCTCTGAAAAAGGGCTCTGTCAACCTGCGCACCCACATCGAGAATATGCAGAAGTTCGGCGTGCCTGTAGTCGTTGCGATAAACCGTTTCGCAGACGACACCGACGCAGAGATAGCTGTTATCGAGGAAGTTTGCAGTCAGTGCGGCGTTGAGTTCTCGCTGACCGAGGTGTTCGCTAAGGGCGGCGAAGGTGCTGCCGACCTTGCCGACAAGGTCGTGAACGCTATCGAGACAAAGCCCTCGCAGTACAAGCCGCTGTACGATACAGCGCTCCCCGTGAAGGAGAAGATAGGCACCATCGCACGCGAGATATACCGCGCTGACGGCGTTATCTACACCGCTCAGGCAGAGAAGGCGCTCAAAGAGATCGAGGCACTCGGCAAGACCGACCTGCCTATCTGCGTTGCCAAGACCCAGTACAGCCTGTCGGACGACCCGACCAAGCTCGGCAAGCCCGAGGGCTTTGAGATAACCGTCCGCGACATGAAGCTGTCGTCGGGCGCGGGATTCATCGTGGTTTACACGGGCGACATCATGACCATGCCCGGACTGCCGAAAGCACCTGCCGCAAACAATATCGACGTTGACAACGCAGGAAATATCTCGGGTCTGTTCTGATTTAACGAAAAAAATAAACTGACGATAACGCATCAAAAATGCGGACAGATCTGATACAAACCGATCGGAGGAACGCGAAATGGAAGAGCATTCGGCGATAAGAGCCAAAAACGACCGCAAAAGTATGCAGGCGGCGATAGTAGTTCTGCTGGTGATAGTCTGCGGACTTGCAAACCTTGCTTATCTGTTCATGGAGAAGTATGCGCCGACGCTCAGCCGCGATGTTTTCGGGTTCTATCAGGAGTATGTTTTCCCCGTGCTTTCGACGCCCTTTGCGTTCTTTACCGATAAAGTGCCGTTCTCGCTGGGCGAGATACTTATCATCATCGGGCTGTGCTGCGTGCCGCTGTCGATAATCATCGGCATCGTCACCGCCATAGTCAAGAAGAACGACAGCGAAGCGAAGAAGAAGGTCGGGAAGGTCATCGGGCTGTTCTACGCATGGGTGTTCGTGTACGTGCTGTTCACCGAGACGTTCAACTGCTTCCTGCTCTACCACGCACCGACTTTTGCCGAGCTGTACGGTTATCCGCAGGATAAGTACACCGCGGCACAGCTCGAACAGCTGGCGGATTTCCTCATCACACGGTCGAACGACCTGGCTATGCAGGTCAAGCGCGATGAGAACGGTCAGTTCGTGCTGACTGCCGATCTGGACAAGACCGCGAAGACTTCCCTCAAGGCGCTGAAAAAAGAATACCCCCTGCTGGGCGGCTACTACACCACGCCGAAAAAGGTGAAGAATTCCTTCTTCATGAGTCAGCAGTACCTGATGGGTATCTACTTCCCCTTCACGATGGAGGCGAACTACAATACCGAGATGTACGCGCTGAATATGCCCGACACCGTCTGCCACGAGCTGGCACATACGAAGGGCTTTATCCGCGAGGATGAGGCGAACTTCATCTCCTTCCTCGCCTGTGAGGGCAGCGATAACACCGATTACCGCTACAGCGGCTACGTCAGGGCGCTGAAATACGTCATGAGCAAGTGCGACGAGAACTGCTCGGAGGATGTGAAAAACAGGCTTTACAGCCGTATCTCCGACGGCGTCCGCGCCGACTGGAACGGCAATTCCGAGTACTGGAAGTCGGTTCAGGAGTCGGACAAGGGTCTGCTGGATTCAAAAAAGGTCGCGGAAGCGTCCGATAAGGCGATGGAAGCGTCGCTGAAAATAAACGGCGTTGAGGACGGAAAGAAGTCCTACGGCAGAATGGTTGACCTTCTGCTGGACTGGTATTTTATGGAACAGGAGTGACGGGATTGAGGTTCGTTACAAATTCGGCGGATGAAACGGTCGCACTCGGCGAGAAGATAGGCAGACTGCTCCGCGGCGGTGAGGTCATAGCCTACCGCGGCGACCTCGGCGCGGGAAAGACGACCATCACACGGGGCATCTCCCTCGGGATGGGGCTGGGCGACGAGGTGACGAGCCCGACTTTCGCACTGGTGAACGAGTATCACGGTGATAAGCTGTCGCTCTACCACTTCGATATGTACCGCATAACCTCGGCGGAAGACCTCGAAACCACAGGCTTTTTCGACTTCATGAACGAGGACAGCGTGATAGCTGCCGAGTGGAGCGAGAACATTGAGGACGAGCTCCCCGAGGACACCATTTTTATCGAGCTTCGCCGCGTGAGCGACGATGTGCGCGAGATAATCATAACAGGAGACGATCGCTTTGAAGCTATTGGCAATTGATACATCGGGCAAGGTAGCGTCTGCCGCCGTGACGGACGGGGGAGTCGTGCTTGCCGAAAAGAGCGTTTACACCAAGCTGACCCATTCGCAGATAATACTGCCGATGGTGCAGGAACTGCTGGACGACTGCGGACTGACCCTCGGCGAGCTGGACGGCATCGCCTGCGCGAAGGGACCCGGTTCTTACACGGGACTGCGCATCGGCATCGCGGCGGTGAAGGGCATCGCGATGGGGTGCGGGCAGCTGAAATGCGCGGGTATCTCGACGCTTGAAGCGCTGGCGCAGAACTGTGCGGCATACCGCGGCAGGATCGTGAGCGTGATGGCGGCGAGGAAGGGCGTCATTTACCTTGGCGTGTACGAGTCGGACGGGGAGCGCGTGAAGTGCGTTTTGCCCGATAAGGTTTGTTCCGAGGATGAGCTGAACGGGCTCGATCTGGATGAAGCTGTCATCACGGGCGATTGCTGTGAGGATATAAAGGCGAGATTTTTCGCGGATAAGGCGGCTGTGAAGTGTGCGCCGTTTGCGGACAGACTGCAAAAAGCGTCGTCGCTGTGTGCGATATTCGAGGCAGATCCCGATCGGGCAACAGAAGCCGACGACCTAGCTGCCGCATACCTCCAGGACACAAAAGCCGAAAAAGACAAAGCCCACAGAACATAAAATAAGAGGCTCAAATGAAGCTTCCGTGCTCAAAATAAAAAACCTGCACAAAAAAGGGGCGTATTAGTGGGTCAAGCGCCACCGCGCTTGGCAGAGTCCAGAGGCGGCAGCCTTTGGTCAAGAGCTCGAGAGTGAAACTCTCGATTGCCGCAGACAAGAAAGCACACGAAAGAACAACCACACCATGAAATCGGCAAACCCCCGATTTCAGCGAAGCTGAAACACCCCCCTGAAAACACAAACAAACGAAAAAGAACTCAATAAAATAAACCCACGAAAAGGAGAACCCACTATGAAAATAGCGATTGGAAACGACCACGCAGCCCCCGAGCTGAAACTCGCCTGCGCAAAGTACCTGGAAGAACAGGGCTTTGAAGTCATGGACATGGGCGTTGCGGCAGGCGAAAAGTGCGACTATCCCGACGCGGCACGCAGGGTCTGTAAGATGGTGCTGAGCGGTATGGCAGACCTCGGGATACTTATCTGCGGTACGGGCATCGGAATGTCGATGGCGGCAAATAAGTTCAAGGGCATCCGCGCAGCCTGCTGCTCGGATACGTTCTCGGCAAGGCTGACACGCGAACATAACAACGCAAACGTGCTGTGCTTCGGCGCAAGAGTGGTCGGCGAAGGTACGGCTCTCGACCTTTGCGACGTGTTCGTAAAGACACCCTACTCGGGTGAGGAACGCCACGAAAAACGCATAGCTAAAATCACGGCTATCGAAAATGAATAAGGAGGAAGAAAAATGAGCGAAAACATCGATCTGAACCAGGAACTTGAAGATGCAGAGGTAGAGGTAGTTACCCTGACAGATGAGGAAGGAAACGAAAACGAGTATGAACTCGTTGACGTTATCGGCTTCGAGGAGAAACAGTACGCTGTTCTCATCCCTTACGCAGAGACCGAGGAAGAGGCTGAGGAAAGCGCTGAGGTCGTTATCCTTGAGATAATCGAGGGCGATGAGGAAGACCAGCTGGTGTCTGTTACTGATGAGCGCGTGCTGACCGAGGTCTACGAGCTCTTCAAGGATCTGCACGAGGATGACTTCAACTTCGTTGAGGACTGAGACTGACTGATAATGTACAAAACAGCCGCTCGGATGTGCGTCCGAACGGCTGTTTTTCTGTATTGAGTTATCCCTCGGGTTCGGGTTCTGAATTGTTCAGGCGGTCTTCCTGCATGATGAAGTTGTCGATCTCGACAACGCCCGTCGAACCGTCCGAGTATGTGAACTCGACATACTCGCCGTAGTCATCTTTAATTTGCTTCCAGTCGGTGACGAGCCCCTTTTCTTTCAGATAGATAAGAACCGCTTCGACATCGGTAAGGCGCTCTTTGGCGGTCTTCTGGTACCTGTACTTTTCAGTCCGGGTGACTTCGCTGAGGGCACTGTCCACCTTCTGCTTGTCGGACGGTTTGTCTTCGATGATGCTGATAATGACGGGCACAGAGATGTGTGTCACGCCGTCGGCGGTGTAGGCGGCTCTGAACTCGAACTCGCCTGCCGTGTCGGTGTTGAACTGGTAGATGCCCGTGTAGATGCCGTCCTTTGCTATGTCATCGTAGGTGAGCTCGGGCTCGCCCGTGTCCACAAGCACCGACGCATAGACGAACTCGCCGTCCTTTTTCCGTTCGAGCTGTATCTCGTCGGGGGTGTCGCCGTTCAGGGGAGTGGCATAGAAAAGCACCATGCCGCTGTCCTTTCCGACGAAAAGGGTGGTGCGGTCGGGCTCCATGGTTATGTCCTCGCTTTCGTCAACGTCGGGACGGGGAGCAGGTTCGGATGATGAACTGTCGGGGTCGGATGAACCGCCGTTAAGATCGACCTCCTTGCCCGTACACCACTCGGGTTCGAGCTGAAACATCATATCTTCGCGGTCGGGCAGATAGCATCGCCAGAACAGCTTCGCCTTGCCGTCCTCAACGCGGATGTCCCAGAAATCGTAGGAGAAGCACTTGACCGTGGGGTCGTCGCGGAAGCGTCGGCAGACGACGCGGCGCTGAGTCGCGATGAGGTCGAAGTTTTTTAGGAAAGACTCCTCATCCGTGCCGCCGAGATACTTCGCGAAGCCGTTGCCCGCGTCGCGGAAATTCCTCGGGATAAGGTAGAGCTGATCCGCGCGGACGAGCAGGTAAAGGTCGGTGTCCTCAACCGTCTCGACTGGGGAGTTCTCGCGGGTGGGGTCGAAGCGTTCGGAGATGTAGCCGTCGAAGTCCTCGGCTTCGGGCACGAGCAGCAGGGTGTAGGGCTCGGCGGTGTCGGGAGCGGTGTAGCCGTCAACGAATTTGCGGTTGTCCCAGTTCTCGATAGCGGCCATAGCGAGGATCTCGTTATCAGTAACATCCTCATTGAGCGTTTCGGAGAATTCATAGTGGATGCGGTCGGCGGTAAGTCTCGGCGAAGGTGCGTTGGGGTCGGTGCCCGAACTGCCTGCCATCGCCTGAGCTTTTTCCTTGGTAGCGGTATCGCTGTCGGTGCTTCCGCAGGCGGTGAGCATCGCGGCTGCCAGCAGAACAGCGAGGAATCTTGTCTTTTTCATGATAATGTCCCCTTTCGGAAAAATGATGGTACGTGTGAAACATCCTTCAACAATATATGACGCAAAACGCGGCGGAGATATTACACCCTTATTGAAAAAAGTTGATTTTTTTTTCACGGTGTGCTATAATAATGATATGATCCATCAACGGAGGTGCGGATATGAACGATAAGCTCGAACGCAGTATAGTATATGTCAAAGGTGTAGGCCCGAAACGCGCCGAACTTTTTGCAAAGCTGGGCGTGACCTCGGTCTACGACCTGTTACAGTACTGCCCGAGAGATTATGTTGACCTGTCCTCGCCCGTTGAGCTGAGGGGTCTTGATAACTTCGGGGAAGAGCCTGTGGTGATAAGGGCGCGGCTGGTCAGGAAAATGCCGCCTGCACACATCCGCAAGGGCATGACCGTCCTGCACGCCGTCTTTACCGACGATACCGACGATGTTACCGTCACCATGTTCAACACCGAATATCTGTTCGCGTCGCTGAAGGAGGGTCAGAGCTACATCCTCTACGGAAGGCTCGGCGGCAACATTTTCCGCAGGGAGATGTCCTCGCCCACCATTTATCCTGCCGATTCCCCCGACCTTATCCAGCCCGTCTATCCGCTGACCGAGGGGCTGACCCAGAACGTCCTGCGCAAGGCGGTCAGGTGTGCCCTCGACCTCATCTCGGACGAAGTCACCGAGATTATGCCCCCTCACGTCTGCGGCAAGCTGAGCCTTTGCTCGCTCATCACCGCCTGGGAGAACATCCACTTCCCGAAGAGCATGGACAGCGCCGCCGAAGCAAGGCGCAGGCTCATCTTCGACGAGCTGTTCGTTCATGCGCTGGCAGTCGCGTACCGCCGCGAGAACGAGAACAGCCACTCAAACTTCATCATGAAATACTGCGACCTGGACGATTTCGCGGGGTCGCTGCCCTTTAAACTGACCAACGCCCAGCAGAAGGCGCTCGACGACTGCGTTATGGGTATGTGCAGTCCCGAGCGGATGAACAGGCTGATTCAGGGCGACGTCGGTTCGGGCAAGACAGTGGTGGCGGCAGGCGCGGCGTACTTCGCGCACAAGAACGGCTACCAGTCCTGCGTCATGGCGCCCACCGAAATACTGGCAGGTCAGCACTACGATACTTTCCGCAGGCTGCTTGAACCGCTGGGGGTGAGGGTCGGTCTGCTGAAGGGCTCGCTGACACCGAAGAAGAAAAAGGAGATGCAGACCGCCATCTCGCTGGGCGAGTACGACGTGGTGGTGGGCACTCATGCCCTCATCTCCGAGAACGTGAAGTTTTTCAGGCTGGCGCTGGTCATCACCGACGAACAGCACCGCTTCGGCGTGGAGCAGCGTGCGGCGCTCTCCGCAAAGGGCAACGACCCTCACCGCATCGTCATGAGCGCGACTCCGATACCGAGGACGCTGGCGCTCATCTACTACGGCGAGCTCGCCATCTCCATCATCGACGAGCTGCCCCTCGGCAGAAAACCCATCTCGACCTACGCCATCTCGGGCAGGATCCGCAGCAGGGCTTACGGCTTCGTGAAGAAGCAGCTGGACGACGGACATCAGGCGTACATCGTCTGTCCCGCGGTGGAGGAGAGCGAGCTGGACATCAAGGACGTGAAGAGCTACTACGAGGAGCTGAGCGCAGGGGAGTTCTCGGGGTACAGTCTCGGGCTGCTCCACGGCAAGATGACGGGCGCCGAAAAGGACGAGGTCATGAGCCGTTTCAAGGAAGGGGAGATACAGCTTCTGGTGGCGACTACCGTTGTGGAAGTCGGCGTTGACGTGCCGAACGCCACGGTCATCGTCATCGAGAACGCCGACCGTTTCGGGCTGTCGCAGCTGCACCAGCTGCGCGGACGAGTGGGACGCGGCGGCTTCGAGTCCTTCTGCATACTCATCACCGAGAACGCCACCCCTGATGTGATAAAGCGCATGAAGCTGATAAGCTCGACCAACGACGGCTTCAAGATAGCCGAGGAGGACCTGAAACTCCGCGGTCCGGGAGATTTCTTCGGCAAGCAGCAGCACGGTCTGCCCGATTTCCGCATCGCCGACCTCGCCCGTGACGTGGAGGTTTTCAGGCAGGCGCAGATAATGGCAGAGCGCGTAATCCTCTCCGACCCGACCCTCTCACATCCCGAGAACAAGGTCCTGAAAGACCTTGCCCTGCGGCTGATAGAAAAAGGCTCGGAAATGAACTGATACGGATAAGAAGTCAGAAATAAGAGATAAGAGACAAGGTGTCCGCGGAGTGATACCTTATCTCTTTTTTTCTGATTTTTTATTGTGCGAGTTCGTTTTTCATGAGCTCGTCCGCGTCGTTCAGGGCGGTGAAGATGACGTTTGCGTCGAGTATGCCCGGGACGGGGGCGGCGGGGACGTGTTCGTAGCGGCGGAGGACTTCGCTCTGCCAGTCGGTGAGCTGTTCGGCGGTGACCGAGGTCACGGCACGGGGAACGGCTTTTTTCAGCTCGGCGAGTATCGGCGGTGTGTAGGGCAGGGTGAGCAGGATGTCCTCAAGCTTCGAGAGTTCCGCCCATTTCCTGCGGCTGAGCTCGTTCCGCGGTATGCCCGAAGCCAGCATCCTATCGAAGAGGAACGGCTGCACCGTGTTGTCCCATGCGATGTCGGTGAACAGGTGCATCAGCACCCCTTTCAGCAGGTCGGGGCGGTCGGCGAACTCTTCCTCGTGCCCGAGCCGATAGGTGTGTATGTTTTCCAGCCATTCGCCGATATCACGGGAGCGCAGGTGAGCCCTGTAGCGCACCTCCTGCGGCGCCATCCCCACGCCGATGTTCACCGCGTCGGGGGCGATGCTGCCCAGCAGGAAGTCGGGCAGGCTGCCGACGCACCGTTCCGTGCCGCTGTGCGACTTTGCGAACAGGTCGGCTATCATCAGGTGTATCAGCGATGACGGCATATCACTTGCCCTCCAGCTGTTTGAGCGCTCTCAGCTCGTTTTTGTCGAGCTTCACCACGCCGTCCTTGATGACCTCAACATCGTCCTTCTTGACGGTGAGGATGTTGTCGCTCTTGTCGGGCTTGACTTTGAGGATGCCTGTCAGCAGGTTTACGTCGATGACGGTGCCCTTGCCCTCCGAGGTCTTGACTACCGCGCCCACCTTCGGGGTCGTGCGCAGAAGATCCTGATACGCTTCGCTCTCGTACTTCAGGCAGCACATGAGTCTGCCGCAGCTGCCCGACAGCTTGGTGGGGTTGAGGGACAGGGACTGTTCCTTAGCCATCTTGACCGAAACGGGGTGGAAGTCGCCGAGGAAACGCGAGCAGCAGAAGGGCTGACCGCAGATGCCGAGTCCTCCCAGCAGTTTCGCTTCGTCGCGGACGCCTATCTGTCTCAGCTCGATACGTGTGCGGAACACGCCTGCAAGGTCTTTAACCAGCTCGCGGAAATCCACGCGGTTCTTCGCGGTGAAGTAGAAGAGCAGCTTGTTGTTGTCGAAGGTGCATTCAACGTCCACGAGATCCATTTTCAGGCCGTGCTTTTTGATCTTCTCCTCGCATATCGCGAAGGCTTCTTTTTCCTTCTTCTTGTTGCGCTCGATAGTTTCAAGGTCGCGTTTGGTAGCGATGCGGATAATGGTCTTGAGCGGCGAGGTGAGTTGCTCCTCGGGCATCTCGCGTATCTCGATAACAACGTCGCCGCACTCGACTCCGCGAACCGTCTCAACGATGACCTTATCGCCCTTGACGACATTGATATCGCCGGGCGCAAAGTAATATATCTTGCCCACTCTCTTGAAGCGGACACCTATGTATTTAACGTCCATATATTGACCTCCGTGAAAGATTTTTATGAAAGAGATTAGAAATAAGAGATACTGCACGACCCTTTCGGAAAACATCTCTTATTTATTCTGCGTCAGCTTTTTATCAGCGCCGCTGTGAGGGCGTTTACGAGGATGCTTGTCAGGCAGTTTGCCGAGGCGCGTCCCGAGAAGTCGCCGAGGATGTCGAAGGCGGCTGTCAGGCGCTTGGTGGAGCGCTTTGCGGCGAGGGCTTTGCAGGCTTCCTGTGAGAACACGTAGGGAGTCTGGGTTCCCGTGTGTATCCGCAGAGCGTCGCGGACGGCTCTCTGCATGAAAGTCATCAGCCGTATGAAGCTGTCGCGCTTCTGGTCTGCCATCGTGAACAGTTTCAGCAGTTCGTACTCGTCGTTCTCGGCAAGCGCCTGAACAGCCGCCGCCGCGATGTCCGCGAGTTTGCGGACTTTTTCGTCTGACACGTAGTCGAGGCAGGCGCCGATATTGCCGCCGCACCGTCTGACCGCCTCCTCGGAAAGCTGAGGGTCACAGCCCTGTTCGGCGAGGTACGCCGCGGTCTGTGCAGGCTCGGTCTCCTCGACTGTGAGGTGGAGGGTTCGCGAGATTATCGTCGCGAGGAAAGTCTCCTTCGAGCGGGCGGTGAGTATCATCACCGTGTGGTCGGGCGGCTCTTCGATGAGCTTCAGCAGGATGTTCTGCACCTGAATGAGCGTCTGGCGCGAGCGGTCGAGGTCGGGGATTATGTAGACCTTCAGCCGCGCCTCGTTCGGCGAAACGACCGCGTCGGAGACCACTGCACGGATGTCCTCGACCTTGTAGTTGCCCGTGTCGGAGCTTTGCACGGTCATGACATCGGGGTGCTGTCCCTGTTCGATAAGTCGGCAGGCGCGGCACTGCCCGCAGAACGTTCCGTCGCCGCGCTCGCAGAGAAGCTGTGAGGCGAGGACTTTTGCGAGGGTGCGTTTGCCGAGCCCATGTTCGCCGCAGATGATGACCGAGTGCGGTTCGCGGTCAGCCGCGATGAGCCTTGCGGTCAGCTCTGTCTGGGTCTCGTTTCCGATGAAGTTTATCATACCTGCTCGAACCTTTCGATATCGGTGACGAAAATGGTCGCGCCGCCGATAGCTACCTCAACGGGGTACGAGCCTGTGCCCTCGGTCTCAAGTATCGCCGAGGAAGGCACATACTGCTTGCGCTTGCGTGAGTATTCGCGGCAGGTCTCGACTATCGTGTCCACCTGACTGTCGTCACAGCAGATGATGAAGGTCGTGTTTCCTGCCGAGAGAAAACCGCCCGTAGACGCGAGCTTTGTGGCGCGTATGCCCTTTTTCAGCAGAGCCTTCGAGACGGCGTAGTTATCGTCGTTATTGACTATAGCGTAAACTAATTTCATAGCGTTTCTCCGTTTGAAATAATATTCCCTTTTTAAAAAGGTGTTCTATGCTGACGGATCGGGATCAGATCAATACCATTCTCATCAGGACCGTTCCTTTGTTGTTTTCGAGTTCTTCAAACCCCATTTTCTTATACAACGCGTAGCCTACGCTCATCACTTCGGGCTTTGTAGTAAAACGGACTTCCTCAAAGCCCGAACCGCGGCATTTATCCAGCAGGGCATTTATCATAGGTCTTGCATAGCCGAGCCCTCTGTATTCGGGTTTGATGAATAATCGCCTTGCTTCCGCTTTTTTATCATCTATCCTCTTGAACGCGATCGTTGCAACAGGCTTTTCGCCGTCATATCCGAGCAGCAGAGCTCCGTCCCGATAAAAACCTTCTAGATCTGCCAGTTCTTTTTCAAGGGATATAAAGCAGGATTCCGCACCCTTTATTTTTGAATACTCACGGATCAGTTCTTTTGCGGCTTCGTGATCATCACATTCTCTTATTTCGATCATCTGTCTATCTCCATACATTATTGCTTCGGATACGGCTCTCTATAGTAAAAAGAGAAAAAATAATATTCCACCTTATATTATAACACATCTATCCCGAAAATACCATACCTTTTTAAAATTTTTATTATTTCGCCCGTTATCCGTTCGCCAGCCATGACTGCGGCGACCGACGGCTGACAGGACATGGCTGTCCGAGCGCATATCCTGCCCTCGGCTTCGTCGCAGGGGATGTTCACGCAGGGGGAGAGCATGGCTTCGCGCAGGGAGAGCACCCGCTCGGGGCGCACGGCGAAGAGCTCGGCGCTGTCGGGGTGAAGGATGGCTTCGCGCTGTTCAAGCCCCGTGAGGAACACTTCAAGACGGGCGAAGTCCTCGGCGGTGTTGTATGGCGAGAGCATCAGCACCACCGCGTCGGGGTCGGAGTACTCGCACTCCATGCGGCTTTCGCGCATCATATCCGCAAGCTCGCCGCCATCGTACCCGAAGCGCGAAGCGGCGATGGTTATCTTCATGGGCTCTGAGGAAAGGTCGCCGATGCCGCGGCGGCGCATGAGCGACTTGACTTCCGCGGTGCGCTCACAGCAGGCTCTCAGACGTTCGGGGAGCGAGCCGTGAAGTTCCTCGGCGCAGAGGGCGAGGGACTCCATGATGAGGTAGGATGGGCTTGTGGAGCCGAGCATCGCCATCGCGGGTTTCGCCAGGTCTCTGAGGTCGGCAGGCGCGTCGGACGAGATGTGCAGATAGCCGCCGCCCGTGTAGACGGGGAGCGTCTTGTGCGCCGAATCGCAGACGATGTCCGCGCCGCAGTCGAGGGGATGCTTGTCCCCGACGAAGTGCAGGTACGCGCCGTGAGCGTTGTCCACTGCGAGAAGTGCGCCGTACTCGCGGCAGACCGCCGCGATGCCACGTATGTCTGCCATGCCGCCGAGGTAGTCGGGGGAGGTGACGTAAACCGCGTCGATGCCGCCGCGAGAAAGGGCCGCACGGACGTCCTCGGGGGTGACGGCACACTCGCAGAGGAGGGTCCGCGGCGAGGACGGGTAAATCCACTCGGGTTCGATGCCCAGCAGGGTACAGCCGTTTATGAAGGCGCGGTGGCAGTTGCGCGGTGATGCGACGGTGATGTCGCGCCCGAAGTGCTGTCTCAGCATACAGAGCGCCGCCTTGATAGACAGGCTCGACCCCTCAGCCGACCAGCAGGTGGCCGCCGACCCGAAAGCCTGTGAAGTCAGCCCTTCGCCCTCGGCGATGACGCCGTCCGCTTCAAACAGGAAGTCCGCACCCTTTATCTCGGTAAGGTCGAGCGGTTCGAGACCGTGCAGCGGCACACCCTTATGCCCCGGCATATGGAATCTCGACACTCCCGAAGCGGCATACTTCCTCACAAATCCGTTAAGTCCCAACAGACACACCCCTTTTAAAAAGATCACTTATCTAATTATAACACGGCGGGGGAGTTGATGAAAGCGGAATTTGTGAACAAAAAACCGCCCCGAAGGCGGTGAGACCTTCGGGGCGGTGTCCGCGGGTCAGTTGCAGCCGCAGCCGCAGCCGTTGTTGCCGCATCCGCAGTCGTTTCCGCCGCATCCGCCGCAGCATACGAGAAGGACAAGAATGATGATCCACCAGTTGTTATTGTTGCACATAGTCGTTTCTCCTTTGAGTGTAGTTATTTGAGCTTCGGGCTTTCGCCGTCGGCTCATATTACATATTATGCGGAAAGGAAAAATGCGTTACGGTCGGAGACCGTTCACCGAAAATTTACAAGATGTCCTACAAGATTTCGGCAAAATGCTTGACTTTACGCGGTTAGTGTTGTATAATATACCTAACGCATATGATATGCGCCTTATCAAGAGCGGCGGAGGAACAGGTCCTGTGAAGCCCGGCAACCATTCACACGATAGTGAAACGGTGCTAATTCCTGCGGAAGAGATTCCGAGAGATGAGGAAAACAAAGCAAGCAGACGTTCGCTTCGGGTTTTCCGAGGCGTTTTTTTATGGTAAAGTTTTCAGATAGGAGAGTATTTTATGTCAAAGCTTTTATTTACATCAGAATCGGTCACAGAGGGACATCCCGATAAGATCTGCGACTGCGTTTCCGACGCTATCCTCGACGCACTGCTCGAGCAGGACGCCGAGTCGAGAGTTGCCTGCGAGACCGTCACCACCACAGGCATGGTAATGTGCATGGGCGAGATCAGCACCAAGGCGCAGATCGACATCCCCTCGATCGTCAGAAAGACCGTATGCGACATCGGCTACACCGACGATGACTACGGCATCAACGGCAGCACCTGCGCGGTGTTCACCACCATCGACAAGCAGAGCGCAGACATCGCGATGGGCGTTGACGATTCCCTTGAGGGCAGAGACGAGCACAAGGGCGATATCGGCGCGGGCGACCAGGGCATGATGTTCGGCTATGCCTGCAACGAGACCCCCGAGCTGATGCCGCTGCCCGTTTCGCTGGCACACAAGCTGGCTAAGCGCCTCTCCGAGATCCGCAAGTCGGGCGAACTGACCTACCTCAGACCCGACGGCAAGACTCAGGTCACTGTCGAGTACGGCGACGACAGCAAGCCCGTCCGCGTTGACGCAGTAGTCGTTTCGACTCAGCACGACGACGATGTCACCCTCGACACCATCCGCGCAGACATGATCGAGAAGGTCGTGAAGGCGGTTATCCCCGCAGATCTTCTCGACGGCGAGACCAAGTACTTCATCAACCCGACAGGACGCTTCGTTATCGGCGGACCTCACGGCGACAGCGGTCTGACAGGCAGAAAGATAATCGTTGACACCTACGGCGGCATGGGCAGACACGGCGGCGGCGCATTCTCGGGCAAGGATCCGACAAAGGTTGACCGCTCGGCGGCGTATGCGGCAAGAAAGGTCGCTAAGAACATCGTGGCGGCAGGACTTGCGGACAAGTGCGAGGTTCAGCTTGCTTACGCTATCGGTGTGGCTTCCCCCGTTTCTGTCAGAGTTGACAGCTTCGGCACAGGCAAGGTCAGCGACGAAAAGCTCGGCGAGGCTGTTACAAAGGTGTTCGACCTGAGACCCTCGGCTATCATCGAGGAGCTCGACCTCAGAAAGCCCCAGTACCGTGCTCTTGCGGCTTACGGTCACATGGGACGCGAGGAGCTGGGCGTCAAGTGGGAGCTGACCGACAAGGTCGATGCTCTCAAGGCGGCTCTTAACTAAGCAGTCATTACATCCCGACGGTGTTTCGCGGCACTGTCGGGATATTTATGTTCATATTATTATATCATCGCTGAAATAAACAGAAAATTTACGATTTGCAAATGTTTCCTGCTATTGACGAGGGTAACGCCGTGTGCTATAATTGATTGGTCGGATGATTTGAAGAAAACTGCATTTCATATTTTTATACAGAGCATTTATTTCGGGGGAAGAATGGTATGGAGAAAAAAAGTTCAAGGCTCACGGCGATGCTTTTCTGCGGGATAGTCATGACCATCACAGCCGCTTCGGATGCGCTGAGAGGGGTGTTCCTTCCGCAGTTCAGAAGCGCGTTTTCGCTGACGGAACCGCAGTCGGGACGCATCATCATGGTGAGCTACATCGGCAACCTGCTGTTTCTGTCGGTGGGCGGATACCTGTCCGACCGATTGCCGAGGAAGCGGTTCATCGGGGGAGTGCTGCTGCTGTGGTCGGCGGCGCTTGCAACATACGTCTTTACGGAAAATTATTATATCCTGCTCGCCGCGATGATGTTCTCGATGGGCGGCTCGACGATGATCTCGACCTCGGTCAACATCATCACACCGATGCTTTTCGCGCCGCCTGCGCTGTACGTCAACCTGTTTAATTTCTTGCAGGGAGTGGGGATATTCACCTCGCAGAACGTGGGGGGACGCTTCGCGGAGAAGATGAGCGCATGGCACGGGGCGAACGCGATACTGCTGACAGCGGCGCTGGTCAGCTTTGCGCTGCTCATGACGATGAAGCTGCCCGACCCCGAAAAGCCGCAGGACTCGAAGAAAAGCGGCGGCTACATCGGCATCATCAAAGACCCTGCGACGCTGCTGCTGATACTCGTCTGCGGCTGCTACTTCATCGCGGAGCACGGACTGATGAACTGGCTGACCTCATACGGCAGCGTGCATCTCGGGTTCACGGTGCAGAAAGCGGCGATGTATCTGTCGCTGTTTTACGGCGGACTGACGGTGGCGAGGCTGATTCTTGCGCCGTTCATCGACCGTGTGGGCGTCTTCAGGATGCTGCTGATATGCTCGGCGGCAGGCGCGGTGCTGCACTCCCTTGGAGTCGCTTTCGGGAAGAGCGGACTGCTGTTCTTCGGGGCTTCGGGACTGGCGTTCTCGGTCATCTATCCGCTGCTGGTGATGCTGATAGGCAGCTTCTACGACCCCTCGCAGGCAGGCACGGCGACGGGCTTTGTGCTGAGCGTCGCGACATTTTTCGACATCGGCTTCAACGCCTTTTTCGGCGGACTGGTCGAGAAGGCAGGCTACGGCAAGGCGATGATAGTGCTGCCCGTGTGTGCGGTGCTGATGGCGGCATTCCTTTATGTGCTGAAATTCTGCGTGAAACGTTCAAAGGATATACGCTGAAAATACGGAAAAACACCTTCGATGGGTATATCGGAGGTGTTTTTGCATAAACAGACGGTTTTGATAACGCTCAAATTTGTGGAAATCTACAAAGTTTCGGCATACATATTGACCCTTACGCAGCGTAATAGTTTATACTATAATCACACGAGGAGGTGAGGCGGATGAAGACCGTCAATGAGGTGAGCAAGCTGACAGGAGTGAGTATACGCACTCTGCAATACTACGACAAGCTCGGGCTGTTAACGCCTTCGATGCGCACGGAGGCAGGCTACAGGCTGTATGACGATACGGCTCTGGAGAGATTGCAGCAGATACTGCTGTTCCGCGAGCTGGAGTTTTCACTCGCCGAGATAAAGGACATCCTCGACGCTCCCGATTTCGACAGGGAAAGGGCGCTTGCACAGCAGATAGAGCTCCTGACCCTGAAAAAAGAGCGCCTTGAGGGCATAATCGCCTTCGCTCGTGAAATACAGCAAAAAGGAGATAGAAAAATGGATTTTGAGATTTTTGACAACAGGAAAGTCAGGGAATATGCCGAACGTGCAAAAGCCGAGTGGGGCAGCACGAAGGAATTCGCCGAGTACGAAGAGAAGTCGAAAGACCGTTCGGAGGAGGACAGCATGAACATCGCAGAGGGGCTCATGGGCATTTTCGCGGAGTTCGGCAGACTGCGAGGTGCGGACGCCGACTCGGCTGATGCGGCAGCCCTCGTGAAGAAGTTGCAGGGCTACATTTCGGAGAACTACTACAGCTGTTCGGACGAGATGCTGGCGTCCCTCGGGCAGATGTACGCCGCGGACGGGGAGTTCAAGGCGAATATCGATAAGGCAGGCGGAGATGGCACGGCGGAATTCGCGAGCCGCGCCATCGCCGAGTACGTCAGCGGCAGATAATAATAAGGAGATGGCTTCCCGAAGCGGGAGGTCATCTCCTTTCTGATATATTCGCAAAAGCCGTTTTCTCAGATAACGCCGACCGCGTGAGCGACTGCAAGAAGCCCCGCGCCGAACACGACAAGCCCGATGCAGACAGAAAAAACAAGCTCGGAAACGTCGGGTCTGTAGATGTTGGCTGGCGCTTCGGGGTCTATCCTCAGCTCGCAGAAATCGCCCACCTGCGGAATGCCGCTGCGGTTCGGGGTACTGTCGATGACTCTGAACTGCTCGCCGCCGAAACGGTACTCCCAGACCGCGGAGCTTATCTCGCAGCCGTCGATGCGCCTTTCGGAGAGCTTCACGCACCTCGCGGTCACCGAGTGCGAGCAGCGGCGGAGCTTAACCGCGTTCACGATGAAGGGGAGCATGGTCACAGCCGCGCCGAGAATTACCAGCGACACCGCGCTGACGATGGAGAGCTCGCTGATGAACCCTACAGCCGAAAATCTTTCCAGTCTGCCGAGAGCGTGCGAGATGAAGGGTATCGCCGCAAGAATTCCGCCTGCGGTGATGACTGCGGTCTTGCTGATGTGCTTGCCGAAGGGTCTGTTCCTGCGCGTGCTGCAAAGGATGAAACCCGCACAGATGAACACCGCACCGAGACAAAGTGCGCTCAGCGGTTCGGATGACTTTCTCGCAACGTATGCAAGCGGCATCCCTGCGGCAAGCACGCCCGTAACAGCCAGCTTGGTGGTGTACGAGGTGTTCGTCCTCTTGTTGTTGTTCATGCCGTATCTCATTGAGCTCACTCCTCCCGTCATTGGAATAAACACATTATACCACACCAAAACCGCGAAATCAAGTGAACTTAAACGTTTGAGAAGGTATCAATACCCGATAAAACGGTTATGAACAATATTTCCCGTAATTGTGAAAAACTTACGGGTTGTTGGTTACTTTTTTTAATTTGGGGAAACCCTTTTAAAAAAGGGTTTCCCCAAAACCCCCTTCCTAAAACTTTTAATATTGGGTGAACTTTGATATGAAGGGGACGTTTGGCTCCCTGCGCTAAATAAGATCATCATCTGTTTTGCAGGGCAGAAATATAAGGCGGGTTTCCTCAAGTTGGCTCCGCAGTCAGATCTTAAAGCATTTCTGGATGTCTCGGATCTCGCCTATGACGAAAGCTATGTCGCCTTCTTCCATGACGGTCTCGGGGTTGGGGAGGAAGACTTTGTCACCGCGCTTGAAGGTCAGGATGTTTATGTTATACTTCTTTCTGATGTCCACCTGGATGAGGGTCTTGTTCCACCATTCCTTGGGGACTTTCAGCTCGTAGATCGAGTAGTTGTTATCGAGCTCGATGAAGTCGAGGATAGTCTCGGACGCGTATTTTGTTGCGATGCGGATAGCCGTCTGTTTCTCGGGGTAAGCGACCTCATCGGCGCCCACCATGCGGAGAAATTTCATCTGAACGTCGTTGGTAGCTCTTGCGGTGACGTGCTTTGCGCCGAGTTCTTTGAGGTTGCAGGTCGTTTCGAGGGAAACCTGAAACAGACCGCCCACCGCTACGATGCATATGTCGAAATTTCCGACGCCGAGGGTGCGGAGAAACTCGGTATCGGTGCTGTCGCCGATCCTTGCGCTGGTGACGTAGGGCAGGATGTCGTCGATGCGTTCCTCGCTGATGTCCACAGCCATGACCTCACAGTTGAGCTCGTTCATCCTTTTGGCGATGTGGCTTCCAAACTCGCCTACACCGACTATAAGAGCAGATGTCATAATGTTATTCTCCTTTCATATCAGCCGACGGAGATCTTTTCCATCGGGAGCTTTGACTTGATGCTTTCGGAGGAGGGCAGAGCGGCGTAGATGAGCGTCAGCGCACCCACACGTCCGAAGAACATGAGTACCATGAGTATCACCCTTGAGACAGAAGAAAGGGTGCTTGTGATGCCGAGGGTAAGACCAACGGTTCCCACTGCCGAGCCTGTCTCGAACAGGCAGGTGAGCAGCGGCAGACCCTCTATCCTGCTGATGACGATACCGCTCGAAATAAACAGCGTGAGGTAGGTGAAGAGGATAGCCGCAGCGTTTCTGACGGCTTCTTCGGGGAGTCGGCGCTTGAAGCACTGAACGTCGTTGCGGCGGCTGAATACGGTTATCGCCGCGAGGAACAGTACTGCTATGGTGGCAGTCTTCATACCGCCTGCGGTCGATCCTGGCGAACCGCCGACCAGCATGAGCATTATCATGATGAGCGTGCCCGACTCTTCCATCTGAGCGAGATCCTGGGTGTTGAAGCCTGCGGTCCTCGTGGTCACCGACTGGAATACCGAGCTGATGAATCTGTCACCGAAGGTAAGGTCGGCGTATTCGCAGAAGAAAAAGTAAACTGCGGGCAGAACAATGAGCACCAGCGAAGTCAGCAGAACGACCTTGCTTTGCAGGCTGTACTTCTGGAGCTTGTGCTTGTGGGTGCCGATGTCGTTCCAGACGAGGAAGCCGATACCGCCGACGATTATCAGGAGCATTATCACGGTGTTGACGTAGATGTCATCGTGGTAGGTGCAGAGGGAGGAGAATTTCTCCCTGACGCCCATGAGGTCGAAGCCCGCGTTGCAGAATGCCGATACCGAATGCCACAGCGCGTACCACAGACCCTTCGCAACGCCGAAGTCGCGGATGAAGGCAGGTGCCAGCAGAGCGGCTCCGATAAGTTCTATCAGTGCGGAGGTCTTCAAGATGAATCCCGTGAGCCTTACGATGCCGCCCACCTGCGGCGCGGATATCGAATCCTGCATCGTGCTTCGCTGGGAAAGACCTATCTTCTTGCCCGACAGCCGCATTATCGCGAGACCGATGGTGATGACGCCCATGCCGCCTATCTGTATCATCGTGAGTATCACTGCTTTGCCGAAGAGCGACCAGTATGTGGCGGTGTCCCTTACCACCAGACCCGTAACGCAGGTCGCCGAGACTGCCGTGAACATACAGTCGAGAAACGGCGTGACGGTGCGTGCCTGCGATGATATGGGCAGCATCAGCAGCAGCGAACCCAGCAGTATCATCCCGAAAAATCCGATGATGATTATCTGAAACGAGTTCAGATGTTTGTTTTTCAGCGATTTGTTCTTTTTTTGCATATTTGCACCTCTATAAATTTGTTCTTTTTTGATTATAACATATTTCGGGTGAAAAATCTGATATGTTTCGGAATATAATGTTAAGATTATATGAACTAAGGAAAAATATGTCAGAAAAATGTTATGTTAAGCGTTTTCGGAAGGACAGTTTTCTGCCTTATCGCATCGCCCAAAACACGGCGCGATTTCTTGACTATATTTATTGATAACATCGAATAACGTTTACATTAAAAAAATTTGGCGGAAGGCTATTGACTTGATTTTTCTTTTGGTGTAAAATAGACCTGTCCGATAACGGACTTTATGGACAATAAGACATCATGCAGGAGGAGTAAACTAAATGATACACGATAAATATTACCAGCTGCTGGGCGAACAGGACAAGATGCTCTCGAAGAAGAACCCGAAAAGCAGCTTCTACAACGGGATATACGACCGCTACGTCAACCCCGTGCTGACAAGGGCTCACATCCCGCTGCACTGGAGATACGACCTCTCGGCAGAGACCAACCCGTATTTTCAGGAGCGACTCGGCATCAACGCGGTGTTCAACGCGGGCGCGGTCAAGCTGAACGGCCGCTACTGCCTTATCGCACGCGTTGAGGGCAGCGACAGAAAGAGCTTTTTCGCGGTGGCGGAGAGCGACTGCGGCACTGAGGGCTTCCGATTCCGCGACTATCCCGTCGTTCTTCCCGAACTGACCGACGACGAGACCAACGTCTACGATATGCGCCTGACTCAGCACGAGGACGGCTGGATATACGGCGTTTTCTGCGTGGAGAAGAGCGCAGGCACCGACGACCTTTCCGAGGCTGTGGCTTCGGCAGGCATCGCACGCACGAAGGATCTGACCAACTGGGAGCGTCTGCCCGACCTTGTGACCCTTCGCAGTCCCCAGCAGAGAAACGTTACCCTGCTGCCCGAATTCGTTGACGGGAAGTATGCATTCTACACCCGACCGATGGACGGCTTTATCGAGACAGGTTCGGGCGGAGGCATCGGCTTCGGACTGGCTGAGGACATCACCCACGCTGTTATCGACGAGGAGCGCATGACCAGCATCCGCCGCTACCACACCATCACCGAGAGCAAGAACGGCGCAGGCGCGACGCCAATAAAGACCGAACGCGGCTGGCTGCACATCGCACACGGCGTGAGAAACACCGCGGCAGGTCTGCGCTATGTCATCTACTGCTTCGTCACCGATCTGAAGGAGCCCTGGAAGGTCATCGCCGAGCCGGGCGGATATCTCATCGCTCCGTTCGGGGACGAGAGGGTCGGAGATGTTTCAAACGTGGTGTTCACAAACGGTGCCATCGCCGACGACAACGGCGACCTGTACATCTACTACGCTTCCTCGGACACACGTCTGCACGTCGCAAAGTCCACGGTGGACAAGCTCCTCGACTACGCTTTCAACACCCCTGCCGACGCACTCCGCACTGCAAAATGCGTCGAGCAGCGCTGCGGACTCATCAGCCGCAATCTTGACCTGCTGGCAGGCAAGGAATGATCTGTATCTGATTATACTGACCCCGCAGTTTCCTGCTGCGGGGTCTTTTTGTCGCTGATGATGACAGCTGTGCGGAGATTTTGACCGTTATTATCACGAAAATGCGAAATACTGCGACAAAGTCCTTGACACGGACGCTGACATCGGTTATAATAATAGTACGGCACATAAAACCGATGTGTCACCGATAATGACATCTGATACGGGAGGTCTTTCCATGAAACATATATCCCTACAGCTGCTGGCGGAGACCGTGAGCAGCAAAAGAAAGGCGATGGGTCTTTCACAGTCCGCACTCGCAGAAAAAACTGGTATCAGCCGCACCATGTTCACAAGGCTCGAACAGGGGGATTACAGTCCGTCCATCGACCAGCTGCTCGCCCTTTCGGAGGTGCTCGGGTTCGACTATGCCGACCTTTTTGTTGAGGACACCGCCGAGGTGAAGCCTGTCGGACGAAAGAAGATAGCCGTCGCAGGTACGGGCTACGTGGGTCTGTCGCTGGCAGTCCTGCTGTCTCAGCACAATGACGTCACCGCCGTTGACATCGTTCCCGAGAAGGTCGAGAAGCTGAACAGCCGCAAGAGCCCCATTCAGGACGACTTCATCGAACAGTACCTCGCCGAATACGACGAGCGCGGACTTTCCCTCACCGCCACCGCGGACGGGGAGAGCGCCTACAGGGACGCGGACTTCATCATCGTCGCCGCTCCCACCAACTACGACCCAAAGACCAACTTCTTCGACTGCTCAGCGGTCGAGGCTGTGCTGGGGCTGATAAAGAAAGCGACCGCCGACCGCGAGAAGCAGCCGACAGTCGTTATAAAATCCACCATCCCCGTGGGCTACACCATGCAGGTGCGCGGAAAAATGGGGATGGACAACATCATTTTCAGCCCCGAATTCCTGCGGGAGTCGAAGGCGCTGTACGACAATCTCTACCCCAGCCGCATCATCGTCGGCTCGGACGAGAAGAACATGACAGCCGCCGAGGAATTCGCGGCGATGCTCCGGCAGGGGGCGGTGAAGCAGAACATCCCCGTGCTGTTCATGCCCACCACCGAAGCCGAAGCCACCAAGCTGTTCGTGAACACTTATCTCGCCCTGCGCGTCAGCTACTTCAACGAGCTGGACACCTACGCCGAGGTCAAGTCGCTGAACACAAGGGACATCATCCACGGCGTCTGCCTTGACCCCCGCGTGGGCGACTTCTACAACAATCCGTCCTTCGGCTACGGCGGCTACTGCCTGCCGAAGGATACCAAGCAGCTGCTCGCAAACTATCAGAATGTTCCGCAGAACATGATGACCGCGATAGTCGAGAGCAACCGCACCCGAAAGGATTTCATCGCAGACCGCGTGCTTGAGATTGCAGGCACTTACGGCAACAGCGCGTCCTACTCTGCCGAGCAGGAGAGCAGGCAGAAGGAGATAGTTGTGGGCGTGTTCAGACTGACGATGAAGTCGAACTCGGACAATTTCCGTCAGAGCAGTATTCAGGGCGTCATGAAGCGCATCAAGGCGAAGGGCGCGACGGTCATCATCTACGAGCCGACCCTCGAAAACGGCAGTACGTTCTTCGGGTCGCTGGTGGTCAACGACCTGAAAAAGTTCAAGAAAAAGTGCGGATGCATCATCGCGAACCGCTACGACAGCGCACTCGATGATGTGGAAGAAAAGGTCTACACCCGCGACCTTTTCAGGAGGGATTGAATCATGAGCAAAGTTAAGATAGGGCTGAACGGAAAGAGCATCCTTGTGACGGGTTCGCCGGGGTTCATCGGCGCGAATCTGGTGCTGAGACTGCTGAGGGAGATGACCTCGGGTACAGTTGTGAGCCTTGACAATATGAACGACTACTACGACCCGAAGCTGAAGGAATACCGTCTCGGTCTCATCGGGAAAGCCGCGGAAAATTCGCCTGTTAAGCACGTTTTCGTGAAGGGCTCCATCGCGGACAAGGCGCTTGTGGACGAGCTGTTCGGTTCATATCATTTCGACATTGTTGTGAACCTTGCGGCGCAGGCAGGGGTGCGGTACTCCATCGACCATCCCGACGTGTACATCGAGTCGAACATCATCGGTTTCTACAACATCCTCGAAGCGTGCAGGCATTATCCTGTCGAGCATCTTGTTTACGCAAGTTCGTCGAGCGTTTACGGCGGCAACAAGAAAGTGCCGTTTTCCACCGACGACAAGGTCGATAATCCCGTCAGCCTTTATGCCGCGACGAAGAAGAGCAACGAGCTTCTTGCCCACAGTTATTCAAAGCTGTACAACATCCCGTCCACGGGGCTGAGGTTTTTCACGGTGTACGGGCCTGCGGGCAGACCTGATATGTTTTATTTTTCCGCAACGAACACGCTTGCGAAGGACGGCAGGATAAAGATATTCAACTACGGCAACTGCAAGCGTGATTTCACGTATGTTGACGACATTGTCGAGGGAGTTTTCCGTGTGATGCAGGGAGCGCCCGAGAAGGCTACAGGCGAGGACGGTCTGCCGATGCCGCCGTATGCGGTGTACAACATTGGCGGCGGAACGCCCGAGAATCTGCTGGATTATATCAGCACGTTGCAGGAGGAGCTTGTGAGAGCGGGTGTACTTCCTGCCGATTATGATTTTGAGGGGCATAGGGAGCTTGTGGGGATGCAGCCCGGGGATGTGCCTGTGACGTATGCGGACAGTAAGGCATTGGAAGATGATTACGGATTCAGACCGACGATTGGCATCCGAGAAGGTCTTCGCAAATTTGCGGAGTGGTATAAAGACTATTATATAAGATAGTATAACCGTCCCGTGAGCGCCAGAGCAGAAAAAAAGTTTAGGAGGGGTGTAGCCCCCCTCCTAAACTTTTTTGACTCTGGCGTGGAAACTTTATTGCTTCTTTTTGGCACTTTTGTCGGTGAGACAAAGGTGCCTTTCTTTACTCTTTTTTCAGTTTATTATATACCGTCAGCCGCATCGTTATATAACTTGCCAGTCCGCCTATCATGTTCGATATCGGCTCGGCTATGAATACTCCCGTGACTCCCATCCCAACTCTCGGCAGTATCAGCGTTAACGGTATCACAATGATGACTTTCCTCAAAAGCGAGAAAAATATCGCGTGCCCCGCATCTCCTAACGCCTGAAATGTGGATTGCCCCGCAAATTGGAACGACATGAATACAAACCCGAAAAAATAGATCTTTATCGCATCAATTCCCGGTGCGATAAGCGCCGCATCTTTCGAGAATATCCTGAACCAGAACCCAGGGAATATTACAATGGTCAGCCACGCCGATATCGTGTAGACCGCGCCTGCAAGCGTGTTGAACCTGATCGACTGCCGCACACGGTCGTATTTCTTCGCTCCGTAGTTGTAGCTCATTACAGGCTGCGCACCGTTCACAAGTCCGCTGATCGGCAGGAAAAATACATCCCTCACCGAGTTCAGAACGGTCATTATCCCGACGTAAATGTCGCCGCCAAAGGTCTGTAAGGTCGCGTTGCAGGCGGCTTGCACGATGCAGGCTGTTCCCGACATCACGAAGTTTGAAGTCCCCAGCCTGCAAATGTTTTTTGCGATGCCGCCGTCGATCCTGATGTTCTCCCTCCGCAGCGGAAGAGCCGCTTTTTTCGTCAGAAAACGCAGTATCCATACCGCCGAAACGACCTGACTTATGACCGTCGCTGTCGCCGCGCCCGAGATGCCGAGCTTCAGCACGAAAATGAAGATCGGGTCGAGGATGATGTTCAGCACCGCGCCGATCATCGTCGTCAGCATACCCGTCCTCGGGAAACCCTGTGCGCTGATGTAGCTGTTCAGACCCGTCGTCAGCATCGAGAATACCGTCCCGATCAGGTAGAATTTCAGGTAGTCGAAGGCGTAGACGCAGGAACTGTCGCTCGCCCCCAGCAGGTACAGTATCGGCTTGCAGAAAATGTAGCCCGTAATCGTCAGGACTGCCGAACTTATCAGCAGAAGTGCGCAGGACGTTCCCATGATGCGCTCGGCACGCTGTTTGTCGCCTGCACCGTTCGCTATCGAAAACAGCGGCACACCGCCTATCCCGAACAGCGCGGCGAAGGATACGATGAAGGTGATGACGGGAAAAGTCAGCCCGACCCCCGTCAGCGCCATGCTGTTCTCGCCGTCCATGTGGCCGATGAAGATGCGGTCAACGACGTTATACAGAAGCTGAACGAGCTGTGCCAGCATCAGCGGCAGAGCCTGCGACAGGGTTATCTTCCAGATCGTACCTTTTGAAAAATCTCTGTTCATCCACGCGCCTTCTTTTCGGGCGTGATCTCTGATCTCATGCAAAGACCTCCGTTTTATCAGAAAGATACGGAAGCCCTGCCGAAACAAGACTTCCATTAGTATTATAGCACCATTATGTTTAAGGTCAATGACGGTTGTCTGAACAGTTTTCGCATCCCAGCGCAAAAAAACGGCTGTACCGCAAAAGTACAGCCGTTTGATATGGTTATTTTACTTTATGGGAAGGTCGGACTTTTTGTAGATGCCCAGAACGACCTTCTGAACAGCCTCAGCGTCTGCCTTGGTCACGCCGTCGCCGTTTCCGACAACGTCAGCGTTCTTCTTGCCGCTTTCGGTCAGCTTGTACTTGCTCGGCTGATCGAGAGACTGACGGATGAGGACAGCGTCTGCGAGGTCAACTTCGCCGTCGCAGTTTGCGTCGCCGTAGATTATCGTTTCGTCCTGCGGGTCGGGATCGTGTGTGGAATCAGCGATCTTGCCGTATACGATACCGCAGCCGACAGTTGACATATACACCTTGCCGAATTCATCCATGTCGCCTACGAGGTAGTTGCCGTTGCCCGTGCCGCCGTAGAGGTGGTCGGTGTTGATGCAGTCCCAGGTCTTGCCGCCGTCGGTAGAACGGTAGATGCCCTCGGGGTCGGATGCGGAAGGCTTGCCGTAGATGAACAGGGTGTTGATTCCGCCCTCCTTCTCGGGAGCGCCGTAGCCTACGGTCTTTGCGTAGGAAACGTTGTCGAGCTTTTCTACCTTAGCGCCCTTGTTGGAGACCTTGTACATACCGTACCAGCCTGCTGCCACGATTATCGAACCGTCGCCGAGGTAAGCGGGGTCGCCTGTGCTGTCGCACATATCGTATCTGCAAAGAGTCTGAGCGGTGAAGGTAGCGCCGTAGTCGGTGCTGACAAAGAAGCCGTAGTGGGATTCTTCAAGCGTCGGCTCGGTCTTGGTCTTGTCTGAAGCCCAGTAGTCGTTATGCTTAACGCCCGAAGCGTAAACTATCGAGGGATCTTTCGGATCAACGAGAGTGTAAACGGTCTTGGAAGCGTCGATACCGCTGGCTTTGGTCCAGGTCGCGCCGAAGTCGTCCGAGTAGTTTACAGCGCCGTTAACGCTCGAATTGATGATCCTGTACTTGTTCTTGGAGAGCTGAGTGATGGAGAGCTTTCCGCCCGAGCAGGACGGGGTGAATTCATTCCATGTCTTGCCTCTGTCGAGGGTGTAATATCCCTTGCTAAGGTCGTTTGAGGTCCTTGCCCAGACGTCGGTATTCTGCGGGCAAACAGCGATCGCAGAGGTCGAACCCATGTTCGGCTGATACTGGAGGCCGATCTTATCCTCGCTCTCGTGAACGAAGCCGTCGTAGTCGCCTATCGCAGAGAGGTCAAGACCGTCGGGAGTGCTCACGAAGTCAAGCGAAACAACCTCCTCGATGCCGTCGGGGTGGAATGTGAAGGTCGGGAGCTTGTCCTGGTCGGTGCTCCAGAGGTTCTCACAGATGAACACGCCGTTGCCCGAGGTGATGAACATTCTGTCGGAGTTGCGCGGGTCGGTAACTACTGTACCCGACCAGTGGATAGCCTTGTCTCTTATCCATTCGTAGCCGCCGTCCTGGAGGTAGTTGGATACGAGGGGCTGGTTCCAGCCGTGGGTCTGTCCCGGCGAGAAATTCTCCCAGGTCTCACCGCCGTCGAAGGAGCGGAAGTACTGGTCGCCCCAGCAAGCGCCGTGCTGGTCGGTCCATTCCTGCCAGAGCTGAGCCTGCCACTTGCCGCAGCTTCCTGCGATGAGGTGGTCGGGGTTATTGGGGTCTGCCCAGATGGAGCCGAGACCGAAGGTCGATTCAAATATCTGAGATACCTTGCCTGTCTTCGGGGAGTACTTGTATCCGCCGCCGCTGGAGCCGTCGAATGCCAGTCCCGAGATGTAGGAGATGAGCAGGTCGCCGTTTGCGTCGATGTTTATTCTCGAAGGAAGAAGGTTGGTGGGGAGATCCTTGCTGAGCTCGGTGAACTTGTCGTCCTTGACGTTTGCAACATGAACGTTCGCAACGCCCTTCTTGGAAGTGCCGACATATACCTTGCCGCCTGTGATAGCGATGTTCGCAACGCCGTTCTGGGTGTTGTAAGCGCCTTCCGATACTGCACGGGCGTAAATGTCTACCCATGTCGGCCACTTGGTCTTGTTGTCGAACAGTCCGAGGGCATCGTATCCGAGAACGGGCTCCCAGGTCTCGCCGCCGTCGGTGGACTTGATGAGCGCGGACTTGGAATCCATGTCGGAAGTAACGTCGCCGCCTGCGTAGATGATGTTCGGGTTGTCGGGGTCAACAGCTATGGATTCGCCGCACTGTCTGCCGTCGCCGTTGCCCATTACCTTGATAAGGCTGGTAACGTCGATCTCCTTGAAGGTCTTGCCGCCGTCGGTGGTCTTGAAGATGACGGTCTTTTCAGCCGAGAAGTAAGCGCAGCCGCAGAGGAAGTAAACGGTATCGTCGTCTGTGGGGTCGATAGCCATAGCGTCAACGCTGAGGAGACCGCGGTCAGCCTCGTTGATGAAGCCGAAGAGCTGATCCCAGGATTCAGTGTCGTAGTTGTACTTGTAAGCGCCGCCTACGTCGGTACGTGCGTACATCACCGACTTGCCCGTAACGATACCCGAAACGAAGCCGCCGCCGCCGATCTTGAGGGTGCCCCATTCCATGGTCGATGAGATGTCAGCGGCAGAAGCCGTGATCGCGGGAACGCCCGCGCCTGCAAAGGACATTGTCGAAGCTGTAACGCTAAGAGCCATCAGTCCCGAGATAATTTTTTTACATAAATTCATTTTCTAACCCTCCAATGGAACATGATAGTGCATTTTCCTTCTTATAAATGCATTGTTATTTTATCATAATATTTTACTGATTTCAATAATATTTTTTGAATAATCTTAACATAAATCATTGAAACCGCACAATATGGCTTTTTTGCGGTACAGCTGCCGTTTTCGTCCTGTAAATATCTTCACCTATGCGAATATTTTCGCACACATAGGACATCATCATCCCGAAAAATGAAAAACGGCAGTCCCCGAAGGAACTGCCGAAAATCATTCGTATTAAGAAAGTATCACTTGTTGATAGTAACGGTGAACGCTCTCTTGTTGATGTTGGAGATGTCCCATTCGCCGTTGATCTTAGCGCCGACTACCAGCTTGTAGGTGCCTGCGGGGATGTTCGTTCTGGTGTAGGTCAGAACGTTGCCCTGTGCCAGCAGTCTCCACTTGCCTGCGGAGTAGTAAGCAATACAGTACTTATCAGCGCCCTCGATAGCGTTCCATGTGAGCCTTAATGTGCTTCCCTGTACTTCTGCGTTTGCGATGGGGTACTTGGAAACGTCGGGCTGGGACGAGCTCTCGGAAGAACTGTCGGAAGAAGTCTCGGAAGAGCTGTCGGGTGTCTGCGAGCTGCTGGAAGAGCCGCCCTCAGCCGCCAGTACAATGTAGAACAGGTTAGCGGAATCAGCCTTTGTGAGGGTGTGGCTGCCTGCGGAAACATCTGTGGTGATGACGCCGTTGGAAGCGGTCAGCTTGGTGCCGTCGAGCTTGATGGTGGCTGCGCTCTCAGCGAACACGAGTGTGAGCTTGCCTGCGGAAGGAGCTGTGAAGCTGATGCTGGTAGCAGTTTCGAGCTTGAGGCACTGGGTCAGGGTCAGACCGCCGTAGTTAACGGTACCCTTGGAAGTGGAGAGGTTGCCTGTGATGCTGAAGAAGCTGCTTGTCTTGCCGTCGGTAGTGAAGTTCTGAACGTAGGTTCCCGAAACAGGCTGCGAGGTCGAGGAAGTGTCGGTCTGCGAGCTGGAAGAATCGGGAGTGGACGATGTATCGGTCTGGGAGCTGGAGGTATCGGAGCTCGAAGAGGAATCATCGGGGATAGTGGAATCCGAGAATCCCGAGCCGATAGCCTTGATGGAATCCTTGTAGTTAACGAGTGCGGACTTGAGTCCTGTGTTAACAGCGTAGCTTGTGTCATCGACGGAGTTGTCGAAGGTCCACTTGAAGTCGCCGCCCTGAACGCGTCCTGCGTTAGCGGTAACGGTCTTGACAACATCTGCGGGGCTCTGAGCGGTGTACTTGTACATCACGCTGGAGGTATCGAAGTTGTTGTAGGTGCTGCCGCCCTGCTTTGCCTTTACGGAAGAGGGGACCTTTTCGGTAGCGCTGGAAGCCTCGTAAGCGTCGAACTCGGTGGAGTTCTGCTGATAGGTAACGTAGCCCTTGGTCTTGTCGCCTGTTACGGTGTTGTTGTAAGCCTTGATAACGCCGCCGTTCTCGCCCGAGAAGGTGCCGCCTGTAGCATTGTCCGAGCCCTGCATGGAGATGAGCATCGGGTACTTGCAGTTGCGGAAGTAGTTGTTCTCAACGAAAGCCGAGCCGCCGAGGGTCATGCCGACGCCGTACTTGGCGTTACCGTCGAAGTAGTTGTTGTAGATGTGAACCGAGCAGGTCCTGATCCTCGGATGACGGGAATCGGAGTGGTCGTACCAGTTGTGGTGATAGGTGATGTAGTTCTCGGTAGTCTCGGACTTCATACCCTGGAGATTGCACTTTCCGTTGTCCCAGAAGTGGTTGTAGGAGTGGGTGATGTAGGTGGAAGTCTTGGTGTCGAGAGCGCCGTCGCCCTTTACCTGGTCAGCGTCCGAACCTGCGTCGCCGTAGAACATATCGCAGTTGTGTACCCAAACGTGGTCGTTCTTCTGCTGGAGACCTACGTTGTCGCCCTCGGAGCTGTTGCAGTTCATGAAGCCGAGGTTTCTTACCTCAACGTTCGAGGAGTTCTTGATAACACAGCCGAAGCCGTTGAATGTAGCGTCCTTGCCGATACCCTCGATGGTCAGACCGCAGGTCACGGTGTCAACGTACAGGTCGCCGCTGGGCATATTTGCGGGGTCGAGGACGTTTCCGATGAAGCGGATGCAGACAGGGCCGCACTTGGAATTGCTCTTTAAGTTGGTCAGGATGTTCTGCACGCCCTTGAGGGAAGTGGCAGTACCCTTCTTGTCGGGAAGAGTAACGGTCACGGAATCCTTGGTAGCGTTGGTAACGTAAACAACGGTAGCGTTGGATTTCAGGGTGCCGTCATCGTTATAAGCTCCCGAAGAGGTGCCGTTTACGAAGCCGAAGCCCGAACGGTCGTGAGCGGTGGTGGTGACCTTTACCTCAGCGGACTTTGAAGCGTCTTCCTTGCCGCTTATGATAGGAACTATTTTTAAGGTGTGGCTGCCTGCCTTGAGACCGAGTGCATCTGCACGGAAGCAGGAAGCGTACTGACGGATGAGCATACTGTCGATCTTGCTGCCGTCGGCGTATACATTGTAGCCCGTAGCTCCCGAAACTGCCGACCATTCTGCGTAAGCGCCCTCAGCGTAGCCTGACGAAGCTGTTACAGATACCGAAGCGGTGCTTGCAGCGCTTGCCACGATGCCGAACGGACCCTGACCCGATGCTGCCATATACTGTGCAACGCCCATGGTCGAAAGGATAGTTGCGGTCGCAACTGCTGCTGCCATTGATCTTTTCATGATAGCTTTCATAATAATCAGTTCTCCTTTTTAAATATTTAATACGTTTGCAGTCTGAAGCCGAGCCGTTGCTCGCTTTCTGAGTTAAATTATATAACAAAAGAATACGGTATTCAATAACAAAATTCAGAACTATTTATTCCCGAATTGTAAACTTTTAGTACAAATTGATAAAAATCATCTGCGCATTGATAAAAAAATGACAAACACGATGATATTACGGCTTTCGTTTTGAATCACATTTTGGATATATCAGATATTGACTTTCGCATGGTTATATAGTATAATATTACCATAGACGCCAAGCCCGTTCTATATAAAATATTGTAAAGGAGATACATAATGAAAAAAATTCTTGCAGGCGTGACAGCGCTAATTATCATGGGAACATTATTTACAGGCTGCGGACAGGTCGGCGGCTCCGATGACGAAAAGGAGAGCACATCCTCCTCCGAGACCGCTTCCGAAAAGGAAGCCGACAGCGAAGAGAAACGCGACGAGGATTCTTCCGAGGACGCTTCGGTGACCGAGGACAGCTCGGAGGACAGCGCAGATACTTCCTCGGAAAGTTCGGAGAGCAGCGCTGCCGAGCCGTCGGAGGATTACGAAGAAGCTCTGAAAAAATATTTTGAAGCTGTGAACAACAGCGACTACGAGAATCTCGTCAGGATGATGTACCCCACAAAGGTCGTTGACAGCCTTATCGCGATGAGTTCCGCTGAGTGGACCGATCTTTTTTCACAGATCGGCGCCACGAAGGGAAAATACGTGATAACTAACATAACCAAGGAAGGCGAAATGACTTCCGATGAGCTCGACACGCTCATGCAGACGCTGGATCAGCTGGCGGTCTTTGCGGATAAGATAGAAGAATACGGCGGCGATGTCAATTCGCTGACCGACGAACAGCGCGAAGAGCTGTTCAAAGTCGTCTATACGGATGACGCCTCCGCCGCAGACGGAAAGCACAAGTATACCGTCACAAAGGGCTATGATGTCACCGTTTCCTACACCAGAGACGGCGAGGAAGACGAGGACTACTTCTACATATACTATATAGACGGCGAAGGCTGGAAAATGGAGAGCTCCATGAGGAAGTATGTCAAGAAGTCGAGACAGGCTTCCCTGAACAGCACTGCCAAGAGCATCTTCAACGCCGTCGCTATAACGATGGCAGATCTTGAAAGCGATGGTGCAGACCTGAAGGGCAGTTACATCATCGGTTCTGACGACAGCATGACCTACAATGTTCCTTCCTCGCTCAACGTTGCCGACATCAGAAAGTCTGCCGAGGAATACTTCGATGATATCAAGGATTACGATTACTTCGTCGTTATCCTTGATGGCGCGTGCTCTTATATCGGCGTGTATAAGGACGCCACTTATGCCACTGTCGGCACCTATCCCGTTTTTACGATCCCGAAGGCTGTGAACGACGGTCACCTTGAAACAGAGTCCGAAAAGGATCTCGACAAGTATTCGCTTGAAGATCTTTTCGCGATGGCTAAGAAAATAATAGGCTGATACAAGGCGGGAGCGTGGTTGCCATCATGCTCCCGCTGCTTTTTATACGGACAGGCGTGCCGTGCCTTGTGTTATTTGACGATCATCATACCCTGAAATTTGTTACAGTTGACAAATCTTGCGGTATAACGCGGTTATTTTGACGGAAAGTCTTGTAAACGATAACAAGATGTGATATGATTATGAATGATCGGATGTCCGCACGGACATATCATTTCAAGGGAGGAAACAACAATGAAAAAACAGATCACAAAACGCACTCTCGCGGGACTGACGGCAGTCCTCTGCGCGGCAGGCAGTTTTCCTGCGGCTGCGGCAGGCGGCATCATCGGCGGGAATGCGCTGACTGTGTATGCGGTAACGGCAGAGACAGAGGAAGAGATCCCTCATTACGCATCGGTCTATGAGGTCGCAACGCTTGAGGAATTCCTCGCCGCCGCAAACGCCGCAAATGACGGCGATACGGTAAAGCTGACCGATTCCTTCACCGTCGAAGGCAGCTATACGATCAACAGCGGCAGCTCCTTCACGGTCGATTTCAACGGCAATACCATCAACTTCGACGGCACGGGCAGCGGCAAGATACAGAGCTATCTCTACATCGACAACATCGACGCTCACATCACGTTCCTCGACCACGGCCACGGCGGCGGAATGTTCGCTGTCAATCAGAACGTCGTGCGTTTCCTGAAGGTGAACAAGGGCACAGTCGAGCTGCTCAGCGGCGTGTACACGGGCGGACTTGACATCGTCAGGACCGATTCAAACGGCGCTTCGGTCTATGTCAGAGGCGGCAGCTACGACCTGCAAAATGACGATGACGACGGTCCTTTCTACAAGAGCGGCTCGGGAGTTTTCGTGGTCTCGGGCGGTTATTACACCTCGCGCAGCAACGTGAAGAAGGTCGAGCAGGACCTTGTTGAGGGCTACGAATTCTACGAAACGGGCGATGAAGAGTACGGTACTGGCGTTCACAAGATAGGCGCTGTATCCATCACGGGCGCTGCCGTTGAGAGCGTTGCCGATCAGGTGTACACGGGAAGTACGGTCACTCCGTCCCTCACAATCACCGACGGCGAAAAGACGCTGACCGAAAATATCGACTACACGGTCTCCTACGCGGACAATACCGAGGTGGGGACTGCCACGGCGTATATCAGCGGCATCGGCGATTATTACGGCACGATAACTCAGGCTTTCAAGATCAAGGAGCTCCCCGCGGTCGATCGCCCCGAGGACTTGCAGGCGGCTTTCGGTCAGACTCTTGCCGATGTTGAACTGCCTGCCGAGAAGGACGGAAAATGGTCGTGGGAGGACAGCACCCTCAGCGTCGGCGATGTGGGCACGAAGGAATTCAAGGCGACTTTCACCCCGAACGACACCGAGCACTACCTGACCCTGACGAACGTAAGTCTGAGCGTAACCGTTCACCACACCTATACAAAGCAGGAAGCGGCGGAGCCGACCTGCACGGCTGACGGAAATATCGAGTACTACATCTGTTCCGACGGCAGGTATTATACCGACGACAAGGGCGAGAACGAGGTGGCGCTTGCGGATACCGTCATCCCTGCGACGGGTCACAGCTTCGGAAAGCCAGTATGGAAATGGAGCAGCGATCTTTCGGCGGCGGCTGTCTATGTCGTCTGCGAGGATTGCGGAAAGGTCGCGGGAAAGACTGCTGAGGTGACTTCGGAGACCGTTCAGCCCACATACACCTCGGCAGGAAAGACCGTTTACACCGCCGCTGTGAAGTATAAGGACAGGACCTACACCGACACCAGAACGGTCAGGATCCCGAAGCTCGCCTACACCGCCCCGACCATCACCTATCATTTAGGCGGCGAGATCAGCTGGACGTCGGTCGAGGGCGCTGAGGAATACGCGGTAGTCGCATATCTGAACGGCAAATGGAAGATCCTCGCCAGGGGAAACGCCAACAGCTACACCTTCAACGGTCTCAGGGCAGGGGAGCGGTACAAGGTCGCAGTCATCGCGAAGGTCGGCGGCGAGTGGGTCGCCGATGCTTCAAATGCGATCACCGTGATCTCCGAACAGGGCGACTGCGGTATTCTCATGGTCGGCGCGAATGTAGACGGCAATTCGATAAGGGTCAACTGGACTGCGGTCAAAGGCGCGGATAAGTATGGTATAGCGTACTACTATAACGGCAAGTGGATCCTTTTCACCCAGGTCGATGCACTGAGCTGCACGATAAAAAATGTTCCCGCAGGTACTTACAGGATCGCAGTATGCGCCAGGATCGACGGCAAATGGGAGACTTCCTCGTTTGCTAAGAGAAGTATTGTCGTTGAAGTGAAATAATATGAACATCGCCATAACGTAAAAAACGGCGGCAGCTCCTTTCGGGGCTGCCGTTTTTTGTGTGAAAAACGTGCTGAAAAGCGGTGGCTTCTCCTTGCTTGCGACGCAAAAAGCATGATATACTGCGGTTTTAAATAAATATACCGTTATTACGGAATATCCTTTTAAGAACTTTGAGAAAAAGAATTGCCCAAAGATGAAAGAATGTTAAAATCGTATTAAGGCTGCCATGGTAAAGTGGCAAAATGATTGTTCATTTTGTTGATTATCGTGTGCCAGATTTGTGGGTCAATTATTGAATTGGCAGACTTTGTATTAAAACATTGTGAAAACACTTGCCTTTTGTAAAAAATTGAGTATAATTACTTTTATCGCGCGATAAAGATATTACTCATATATTATTTGTTTGATACAAGTATTGGATAAACATTTGTATGAATGAATAGGATATGTAATATTATGTATACCATTTGTACACAAAAACAGTAACATTTCCAACATTATGACTCACAAGTATGATCGAAACAAAACTGCTATACATTTAGGAGGAACAAATCTATGAAAAAAATCAGAAGGATCAGTGCGCTGTTATCTGCGATAATCATGGTTTGCAGCACTGTTAACGCAGCGCCTGTTAACGTATTTGCGGCTGAGGGCGAAGGCAATTTCCCTAACGCCAGAACCATCAAGACGGATTGGATAAAGTTTGACCCTGCGAAACTGGATGTCAACGGCGACGGTAAGATCAATTACTACGATGTCAGCGAGATCGAAACTTATATCAACGATCTTTACGAGACAAGAAACATCAGCTATTATCAGCGCAGCGATGACGGCAGCTACAGCTTCAACAGCCTTGCTGTAGAAACCGAGACAGACAAGAAGTACGATCTGAACAAGGACAATGTGTTATCGCCCGACGACTACTGCAATCTGCTTTGCCTTATCACCAAACAGTTCAAATACAGCATCTCTCAGAACGCAGGCAACAATACTCAGCTCACAGCATCGATCGATGGCTATAACCTCTCCGGTGATCCCACGGAGCTCGTTATCCCTTCCGAGATATATGATATCAATACCGACAGGATCTATCCTGTGACGAACATCTCGTATGGTGCATTCTACAGTATGAAAAAGCTTGAGACCGTTGAGTTCATCAACTACAGACAGCCTAACTGGGTGGACGAGTACGGCAACCGCATCGCTACAAGAGGACAGATCACGGCATCCAATCCGCTTTCGATCGCGCACTATGCTTTTGCAAAGTGTACTAAGCTCAAGACAGTGGTATTCCCCGAGAACGTTTCTGTAGAAAACACTACTTTTGAGGGCACTCCGTTCTTTAATAATAACAGCAATGACTACGACGGCGTCAAGGTGCTGACAGGTTCTGCCGACCACGATAAGAAGACCTATTCCGTTGTTTATGATATTGATTTCGACAGAGCAGTCGGTCAGAACGGTGATCTTAACATCCCTGCCTGCGTTTCTGCCATCAGAAATAACATAACAAACGGAGGTTACCCGGGACTCAGAAACATCAACTTCAAGAAAAACAGCAGCGGTTCCTATAACCTCAGATTTATCGGAGCGAAAGCATTTGAAGGCTGCGATAACCTCGTTACTGTCAACAACAGATCCTTCGCCGAGAATGACGAGTATCTCAAGGATCAGCTGTACAAATACAGCAGCGCTTTTGACTGCACCGCATTCATGGCGGCTGAAACAAGCAGACAGCTCGACAAGATCGTAAGCAAGATCGAGAGCACCCCCGGCTACGACAAGATGAACGACGGCGAGAAGGCTCTTATTGCCGCTAAGTACATCGTATATAATGTCTACTATTCTTCCTGGTATTCTACTTCAGGTGAGTTCTCTCTCTACCCGAATTCGCTCTACTCCACCATTGACGTTCTGAGAGAGAGCTACGAGTCCGAGAACGCAGGTCTGAACGTTCGCTTCACTGTATGCGAAGGCATTTCGAGAACATACGCTCTCGTTCTTGACAGGATCGGAGTGAAGAATTTCACAATGGGTCTGCACGGACACGCGACCAATCAGGTGTACATCCCTAAGTGCAAGGGCAAGGACGGCAGCGAAGTCGGCGGTCACTGGTACACAATGGACATCACAGGACTGTGCGGCGCAAGAGCAAGAGAAGTCATGGGAAGCGCTGACAGAGAAGAAGACATCTCCAAGCTCAGAGGTTACGACGATACCGTTGACATCAACAACAGCGGCAGCAGTGCGGTAGACAGCATGACCATCAAAGGTGAGTACCTCAATACTCTCAATGTCAAGGACAATGCATATAATAATATCATGAACGATGATTTCGAGATTGAGTCACGTCTTTCAAACAGGAATTTCTTCCATCTGTTCAGTGCATCCGCAGGCAAGCACGTTACAGGCAATAATGAATTCTTTTTCGTGTTCAACAAGGACAACACCCAGCTGCTTCTGTACAGATACGGCAAGATCCTCGATCCTCAGGTCGTAAAGGAACAGGCTGAAAAGCAGCCTGCCTTAAAGGCTGAGATCGATGCAGGTCTCGTCGGCTTCGTTGACGCTACTCAGAATGAGGTGTTTGATAACGGCGATGTGGTATACGAGCTTACCGATGGTCTGTACGATGTTAAGTACAAGGAGAGCTTCGATGAAGAACACAGATACCACGGCGGTAACGGCAAGATCGTATACGGAAACTGGTTCGCTGTCGGCGGTCTGACTATCAGAGACGTGCCCGATAAGAGTTACGCATATTTCGCCGCAGATAGCGACGGAAAGGTTTACATGGACAGACCCTATAATACACAGGCTATCGTTTTTGAAAAGAAGGATAATAAGATCTATGCATATGATCTGAATAATGTTCCGCTTGACGGCGTATATACACGCTACAAATATATCTGGAGTTTTGAAAACGGCGAACTTGTATACAGCAACTGCTACTGATAACAAAGCGTTTTTCTGCCCCACCCCTCTTTAATAAAAGACCCGAAGACATCACCTGCCTTCGGGCTTTTCTTTATTTGTGCTGACTGCTGACTGCGTTTTTTCCCGGGGGAGACCCTTTTGAAAAAGTGTCCTCCCCCGGACCCCCTCACTAAAACTTTTAATACTTTTTGGCTTGAGGAGCTTCCTGCGGATTTTGTGTTGGTCGGGAATTTCGGAGTTCTTCTCTTCAATTGTGCATCCCTTGCCAAAAAGACGTTAAATGGTGGTTTACGTCTCATTTGCGGATTTTTTCAGATGGTCACTCTTGAAGCGGTGATAGTCTATCTTCCCGAACACACCCAACAAACGACATATTAAAAGTCTTTGGAATGGGGGCCGCCTTAGCTTCGCACGGCAAGGGGAGAACCTTTCTTCAGAAAGGTTTCCCCCGGTAATTTCCCGCCTCTGAAAGGTTTCCCACGGTAATTCGCAATTATTTGATAACGACTTTGACAGCCCTGTTTGTGAGGTCGCTTGTGTCGAGTTTGCCGTTTACTACTGCGCCTACCACTATGTAGTAAGTGCCTTTGGGGGTGTTTTTGTATGTGAACGAAGTTGTTTTGGAGTCAACGGTCTTGGCTACTTTCCAGTTCTTGCCGTTGGTCGTGTATGCTATCACGTACTTCTGAGCGTTGGGGACGGATGTCCAGTTCAGTCTGAACGCATTACCCTGCACTTCGGCGGAAGTCTTGGGGTAAGCAGGTGCGTTGGGGGTAACGATGATGGCATTTGAAACGTCGTAATTCCACTTGCCGTTTATCATTGCGATGACCGCTACCTTGTACTTTGTGCCAGCAGTGAGACCCTTGATGGTGTAGGTATTAGTCTTGCCCTCGGCGAGCTTTGTCCATTCGCCGTTCAGATACGCAACTACGGCGTACTTGTCGGCATTCGGGAGTTCTGTCCAGTTCAGCCTTACCGCGCCGTCGCCGGGCGTATAATCGACAGCGATGCCGGTATCATCATACGAATGGTCGTGGTATTCAAGGTCAAGTCTGTCGTTGCCGTAATACTCCCTTGTATCCGAGTCGTAGGTGTACATTATCGACTGCGACCTTACATCGAAAATATAGCCTTCCTCGTAGTCACCGCTGGTGTACGGCATCAGGAACAGCAGGTCATCCGCGCCGATGCTGCCCTCGTCGCAGTTGGTCAGGTCGGCGAGATAGTTGTTACCGTCTTCCAGCGTAACGATGTTCCACATATGGTTTCCCGAGCTTGTGGAACTGCTCATCATACCCGAAACGAGGATGCACGAAACGCGCTCCGAAGAGAACTTCGTGTGATCGCACAGGTACTTGAACGCCTTGGAATAGCCCTCGCACACGACGTTTGTGGACTGATCCCCGTCGAAAACGTAGATCATCTGCCAGGGGTCGCCGTAGGAGACATTTCCGCCGACGGCATCATCGTTGTAGGAAACGAGCTGACAGATCTCTTTTCTGTATCCGTCCAGCTTTTCGCGGTCGCTTGCGTTCTCATACTTTTTGATGATCTTTTCGGCGTTTGCCAGCACGGCGTTTGCGCGGAGTATCTGCTTGTGATCCACCTGCAATTTGCCAGCGGCGTAATCGTCCGAAACGTAGAACGAATAGGTCATATCTCCCGTGAATCCGAGCAGATACTCGCCAGCGGTCCTGTCGTATTTTGCGGAGATCGAAACGCCCGAAGCCATGCCTACTCCCGTGGTCTTGTCGAACCAGTACAATTCGTAGGGACACTCAGACGTGAGCCTTGAAAGGATCCTTCCGATATTGCAGTTTATGATCTCGTTTGCCACATTTACGGCATCGGAAGAGAACTGCCCGTTAACGACGATGCTGTCAACTCCCAGATCCTTTGCGGAGAAATAACGCCCCTCAAGTCCCAGATCCTTCATGGAAACGGAAAACTCGGTAGAATCACGCGTTCCTGCGGCAACTTCCGTGATGTATTGGTGAAGCAGCTCGTAGGTCTTTTCTTCCGTATCGTATACCTTAGCGCCCGAAGTGCTTGCTGCGGCGACGATGGTATTCTGAGCGAACGGGAAGAAACTGCCTGCCGTCGGAACAGCCATACTGATCGCGGTCAGAGCCGCTGCTGCAATTCCCGCTGCTGATCTTTTACTATTTATCATGATTTTCTCCTCCGTGAATAAAATAAAAAACAGTGCGTCCGAAGACGCAAAACTCCTTATATAAAATAATAAACTAATATCTTAAAAAAGTCAAGATTTTAGCTAATAAAAAATATTACCTGCCAAATGTTTTTGTCGGATTCGCCAAAACAACGCTCGATATTTGTACAAATAGTTAAAAGTATCGGAGCTTTTTATTTCGGGGGTGATGACGATATCCCGAGTTAGATGTATTAAGACAGCCGCAATCTGGCATATCAGAGTACGGCTCGTTTCAGCAAAATTACTCAGTATCGGGAAATGTGCATCAGGTCAAAAATTTAAAATAACCTGCTGGAATTTTTCGGTACTTTGTGATATAATAGCTCTGAGGAAAGCAAACCAAAAATGTTTTTAGCACTGTCCTGCATATGTTCCGACGTAATGATATTGCTTTGTAAGGGGATGTTGAAATTGTCAAATAACCGATACTATCCTTATTTTCGTGAGCTCTCGTCTGAGATGTTGCCCATACTCACAGAAGATCTCTGCTATATGCTGGAAAACATCGATGAGGATAGTTTTTCTGACTATGTCAATAAGTATTTTAATAAAAAAATACTGTCTGACTATTTCTGTGATAAAACTGAATCAGAGATCGATCTGATGAGTGAATTTGAAAAAGATTTCGATTTCGGAAGGATCCCCGAAAGCCACGAAATATATGAAGCATTCAGAGAAATGGTCGATGAGACACTTCAGGCTTATTATGAAGCAACATGTCCGCCAAAACCTTCACGATGGCAGAAAGTAAAATCTTTTCTTTCAAATGTTTTCTCTTATTTGCTTAGGTTTTTGGGGATTGTTCTGATAATTCTCTCCTTTCCAATATTGCTCATTCTTCAAATTTTTCGGCGTAAAGAGCCCGCTGGCTCTCAGAAATGTGAAAGAGAAAGAGACAGACAGAGAGAAACGTTGGACAATATAATCATGAATAATGCTATGACCGCTGTTTCAGAAGCTATTCAGGATTCTTTTGCCAACAGACTGCGCCGTATCCAGAGAGAGAGGGATATCAGTGCATCAAAGATCGCGAAAGCCTCGGCCATTTCCAACGCAAGTTTCAGCAAGTATCTCAGTGAACAGAACCTTCCCGATAAGAATACCGTTATCAGACTGCTTATCGGTTGTCAGCTTTCGATGGAAGAATCCACTGAGCTTCTGAACTCTGTGGGATATGAATGGTTAAATTGTGAAACGGATAATGTTATCAGGCAGTATATCGATAACAGAATATTCGACATCGAAAAGCTGAACGATGATCTTATACACCACGGTCTTTGTGATCTGATGAAAAAGCGGAAATTTATGGGTAAGGGAAATACAAATAATACGGAAGAAAAGTCATTCTCGGAACTGCTGATCGAATATCAGGAGAGAGCGGGACTGACAAGTGAAGAATGTTCCGAGAAGATCGACGTTTCTCCGAGATGCTGGGCACAGTATCGTTCTGCCGAACGACATCCCGAACGCAGCAAATTACTGAAGATCGCTGTCATCTTAAAATGCAGCCGTCAGGAAACGGAAGCGCTTCTGAACTCCTGCGAATTTCATCTCATCAGTTCTGACATGACCGAGCAGATAATGATGCAGGCGATCGAGAAAAAAGTATATGATCTTAACAAGATCAGTGAAATTATCGATAAAAGCCAAAAAGCCGAAAGGAGCTGAACCTTTCGGCTCTTTTTGCTTTTTGAAGATAGGTTACTGTACTTCAAACCGGGTATTTATAAGATCTGTGATACATTGATCGTTGTATATTACATTTTCTATCTCAGCCTTTTTTTCTGCTGCCGTTTTCAGGAACAGGGTCAGACCAAGGATCTGGAGCCCCGTCATATCCGTGAAGTCAACGCTGATTTTGTCGCCCGACGCCGCTGTTGAGGTCAGTTTATCAAGCAGTGCCGAAGGATCGGAACATTTTTTTCTTTCGATGTTGATAAAGAAATTGTTGCAGATACCGTATTCCTGCATTTCGGAAATGAAGGCTTTTTCAGCTTCATCGGATGTTATTTCATCACTTATGACATAGACGGTTATGGTATCGAAACAAGAAACATTCCCGAACAGCGATCGCAGACGGATATGTATATCGTCCGCCGCAACGGACCTCGGGACAGCGGCGTAATACTTTTTGATGGTGCGTTTTTTCTTGGGTATAAGGCATTTTTTCAGACAGTTCAAAGCGGCAGAGATATTCCGTGATAAGCTGTCTGCGGTCACTGCACCTGTATCTATCCCAAAGCGGCTCATTTCGTTCTTCTGCACTTCATTCAGCTCATCATCAAGATAGCTTATTGGACCTGCGTGACAAACCGTATTCCTGACTATTTTCAGATATAGATAGCATCCGATAAACTTTCTGAAACAGGAGATGTTGCTGTAATCAATATTGAGCCGAAATCCCTTTATGCTATGCCTGAGATGTTTCAGCGAAAAGAATCTGACCCCCATTATTTTCTTGCTGATCGGATCGTTATCGTTTATAAGCGGATCCTTGAAGAAATAAGGCACTTCGTCAAGATTCGCCGCAAGCCTTCTCCTGAATTGACTCATGGTCGAAAAACTGTTATTTTCGATGAACTCTCTGATCTCCCGAACTCCTTCATTATCACCGATTGAACAAGATGTAAGTATATCGATACCGTTATACGGTATTGTCAGATGATTATCATTCATTCCTTTCTCAAACCCCTTTATTACTTTGATGAAGTCCTCGATAAACAGGCTTTTGATGTCACCATCCAGCTGACCGTGCAGGAAACTCTCAAGCAATTCTTTGATCTCTTCCTCTTTCGGGATCGGCATATTGGTAAAATGCGAATAGAAAAGTTCCATTTCGGGTGCCTGTGTCACGCAGGTCACAGATGACATATCACACTGAACTATCTTTTTGCCTATCAGTTCTCTCGGGAGCGCATCTATGAAAATGATAAGGCTTTGCGTTACCCATCTCCATCTGAGACAGCATTCGATATATGCCATTGTCGAGATCTGCGGTCTGGAGTTTCCGAAAACCGATTTTAATTTACTGCACAATGCTCTGTTAAAGCTGCCTGCTGAACTGATCGCACATTCCAGTGTATCTATGATATCATATATCCTGATGAGAGTCGGTTCGAGATCTTCTGCCTGACACATATTCAGATTTTCTGCAAACACATCAAGCTGCACAATAAGATCGGTCATTATCTGATCGCTTATCTTCCCCTTCAGCCTTTTAAGTCTTTTCGTTTCTCCCGAATCCGCGAACTCGCATATCGCTTTAAACAATTCGAGCTGCGGCGAGGTCTCGGTGATACTGATATTATTCTGAGTATCAATGCGCAGCTTTTCGACAGTGTATCCTTCCATCTCGATAAGCTGTGCTGCCATATCAACAGCATCGGTGATCGGCGCAAATGAAGAAGCATCGGCAGCCGTGATGCAGACATCTTCCATTGAAACATCGCTATCATCCAAAATCCGATGTACTTTGCCTAAAACTTCCCAGCGGTCTTTGCTGTCTTTGAGATCGTCGGAAATGATGACCATATCAACAGTCGGCGGACTTATGCCTTTATCAGCACATATCTGTTCAATGCTTTTTCGGAAGCTGAGAAAGTCTGTTTGCAAAGACGTTTCTTTGCGTGCAGACCTGCTCGTGAAAAATTTCGTTAAGAGATTCACATTGTCAAAATCGCAGATATTGTCAGGTGACGTGAATACGATCAGCCTATCGGGAGGTGCTTCGTGCGAACAAAGAACATAGCTGACGATGGCTTTGCTTATAGTTTCAGCGGACTCCACACCGTCGTTGCCGAGAGGCTCACATTCTTTCATTGTTTCAGGTGCAAGACCTAAAAAGAGACATTTCATAAAGATCATTCCTTTCGTTTTATCGAGTACCACGACTATTGGGTATTTAAATTATAACCCGGAATGAACGCTCGGTAAATGAACATCAAGGAAAGATTTTTGTCAAGTATCAACGCCATGCCCGACGGTCGGTTCAGCTGCTGCCCTATATATCTTTTCCGTTTCTTATCTGCCGCTTTTGGTAAGCCTTGCGGCGAACGGAGAAGCATCTCAGTGCTAAACTATCCGCCAAAAGAAAAAGGAGCTGTTGCACCATCAGCACTCCCTCTCAATATCCGCACATCAAACCCGTCAAATACAATGCTTTGTAAAATAGGCATTTTCAGCGCGCACACCCCCAAGCCCTCTTCAAAAAGAGAACTCGGGGGTGTTTTGTTCTGTTGGTTTTATGCCGATTTTAGTTCAAAAAGAGATATTCCGAGTCGGTTTCCCGAGATCTTCGTAAAAAGTTTCTTTATGTTGTATGCCAGCCCGAGCAAAATGA
>NZ_FPIR01000014.1 GCF_900119155.1 Ruminococcus sp. YE71
CGGGTTCGGAGTGCTGAAAGAAGATCATGGCTTCAGAAGATTCCTTTGCAGGGGCAAAAACAACATCAAAACAGAGTTCATTTTGCTCGGGCTGGCATACAACATAAAGAAACTTTTTACGAAGATCTCGGGAAACCGACTCGGAATATCTCTTTTTGAACTAAAATCGGCATAAAACCAACAGAACAAAACACCCCCGAGTTCTCTTTTTGAAGAGGGCTTGGGGGTGTGCGCGCTGAAAATGCCTATTTTACAAAGCATTGTATTTGACGGGTTTGATGTGCGGATATTGAGAGGGAGTGCTGATGGTGCAACAGCTCCTGTTTTTCTGCCAGATAGCTGGATGGGTCTCTTTATTCGTCGAAAAACAGATGTATGCCGTAGTCTATCTGTTCCGCAACATCCTCGTTGGTCTTTGTTCCGCTCTTTTTTCTGTTGCAGCGCCAGCACAGGACTTGCAGATTATCCTCGTCGTCACCCGAACCGCCCTGCTTCACGGGAACGATGTGATCGACCTCCAGCAGAAGATAATCCCCGAGCCCCTCGGCGTAGCTGTTGAGGAAGTCTCTTGAAATGCCGCATATCTGACAGGTGTAATTGTCGCGTTCGAGGATGTGTTCCTTCATTTTGGAGGTGACATAACGCCGTTCACGGGTCGCACGCTGTTCGGCTTCTTTTTTGTCTATGCCACGCTTGTATTTTCTGTATCTCAGCCTGCTTTTTATCCACGCGAAGAGCAGAAAAAACAAAAGCAGCGCCAGCAGTATCATTATGCCCCTGTAACCGAGAACTCCGATAATTTCCGCCGACAACTTTTTCATATACCGTATCAACGCCGAACATCCCCCTTTCTGCCATGTGGCAGATATACCGCCGACAGTTTTTCGATGAGTATATTATAACATTTCTCGTGGCGATAATCAACCCTTCCACGGGATAGCTTTATACGGTGCGGTTCGTCGGTTCAACGCATGGATAATACTTACAGGTTTTTGAAAATAGCACTTGCATTTTCTTTATAAATGTAGTATAATAATAGAGTATGAGCGAATATCGGAGGTGAGCTGATGAATACTAAGGAAGTACTGCCCGCATATACCGTCGTGATGTCGGTATACAGCGGCGAAAAAGCCGAATTTCTGCGCGAGAGCCTTACAAGTATGCTTACGCAGACCCACCCGTGCAGTCAGCTGATACTCGTCTGTGACGGCGGTCTGACGGATGAGCTCGACAGCGTTATCGCGGAGCTGAGGTCGCAGTACCCCGTTCTGAGGGTCATCAGGACAAAGGAGCCGCAGGGCGTGGGCGCGTGTGCGAACGCCGCTCTCAGACGTGCAAAGACAGAATATATCGTGAAGATGGATTCGGATGATATCTCACTGCCCGACAGGTGCGAACGTCAGCTTCGGTATCTTGCGGAACACCCCGAGGTCGATATGCTCGGAGCGTACATCGAGGAATTCGATTCGGACAGCGGCGAGCATATCGCTGAACGCTGCACTCCCCTCACCCACTCCGAGATAACCCGCTTCGCAAAACGGCGCAATCCCTTCAACAACCAGACCCTCGTCTACAAGCGCTCGGCAGCTGTCAGAGCAGGCGGCTATACGACCGTCCGCAGGTGCGAGGACTTTGAGTTCGTTGTGAGGATGCTCATGAACGGTGCGGTCGGCGCTAACCTGCCCGAAGTTCTGGTGCGCTACCGCGTCACAAAGGATAATCTCACCCGCAGACGCAATCTCAACAATACGGTCAGCTTCATCGCGGTAAGATGGCATAACCACACCGAGGGTTTCTCGTCACTGACGGATTTTCTCATCCCCTGTGCGGCACAGCTGCTGCTGTTCATTCTGCCGCAGAGGCTCACGGGGCTGTTCTACAGCAAGCTGCTGCGCAAACCGTCATGAATACCTGACAAAAAGGAAGTAATATAATGATAATAGATATCCATACTCACGCTTTCAGTCCGAAGATAGCGGACAAGGCCATAACGCAGCTGTCCGAAAGGTCGGGGCTCGAACCCTATACACGCGGACTGACTACCCAGCTTCTCGCTCGGATGGATGAATGGGGCGTGGACAAGTCCTGCGTGCTTTCGATAGCCACAAAGCCCGAACAGCAGACAGTCGTGAACAACTGGGCTGCTTCGGCGGCGCAGGAGAGCGACAGGTTCATCCCCTTCGGCAGCGTCCACCCCGACGCGCCCGACTGCATCGACGAGATCGCACGCATCAAGTCCCTCGGGCTGAAAGGAATAAAAATGCACCCCGATTATCAGAAGTTCATGGTCGATGACCCCCGTCTTGACCCGATGTATGAGGCTATCGCCGCTTCGGGTCTGCCGCTCATCCTCCACGCAGGATGGGACTGGGTGTCCCCCGACCTGATACACTGTCCGCCCGAACGTTCGGCGAAGCTGGCAAAGCGCCATCCCGACCTGAAGCTGATACTCGCACATATGGGCGGAAACGACCAGTGGCACCTTGTCCATGAGATGCTGGCAGGGATCGAGGGGGATGTCTACTTCGACACGTCTTTCACGGCTAACTGCCCCGACAGACTGATGGAGGACATAATCGCAAAGCACGGTGCCGACCGCATACTGTTCGGCAGCGACAGCCCCTGGGAAAGCGCACAGCACATGATAGAAAAGCTGCTGCGCATCAATATCTCCGACGACGACAGAGAACTCATCCTCGGCAAGAACGCCGAACGGCTGCTGTTCACGGAGGAATAATACCGCACTCTTAGGATAATGGAGGAAGAAATGGAAGAACGTGAATTAGAGGTGAACCTGCGGAGGGTCTGCCGTCTTATATTCAGCAAGATACTGTACATCGCGGCTGCGGCTGTTTTCGGGCTCATCGCAGGATTCGTATTTGCAAAGGTCATCCTGCCTGTGAAGTACACATCCTCGATCTCGATATATGTGAACAACTACACCGCCGCCAGCGACGTTGTGCAGGAAGGAAAGATAAACGCGCAGGATATCCAGACCTCGAAAGCGCTTGCAGGCACTTATATCGTTATACTACAGGACGATATCGTGTATGACGAGGTGTCGGACAGGCTGATAAAATGCTACGACATAGATTCTCTCGGGAAAGTATTCAACATCGAGGAGAAAGAGGTCACCGACGAGAACGGGCAGAAGGTAACGAAGCCCTGCATCTCGGCAGACCAGATACGCTCGCTCGTGAACATCGAGGCGGTCAATGAGACAGAGGTAATAAGTATCACCGCCACAACACAGAATCCCGAGCTTTCGGCAGATATATGCACATTCATTTCCGAGATCGCCCCCGAACTGCTGACAAGAACTACCCGTGCAGGTTCGGTGGAGACGATAGGCAGCGCAAAAATACCCACCGAGCCTTCGTCACCGAACGTGAAGAAATACGCGGTGCTCGGGATGCTGGCAGGCGGCTTTATCGCTGCGGCTGCGGTCATCATCATCGATATGCTGGACAACACCATCAACGACGGCGATGATATAAAGAAATACTTTGCGGATATCCCCGTTCTCGCGGAGATCCCCGACCTGAACGATACCAAGGGAGGCACACAATATGACTACAAATAACCGCCGACCTCCCAAGAGATATTTCACACTGCTCGATAAGGAGCTGTCGTTTCAGGCGACAGAGGCGTTCAAGACGCTGAGAACGAACCTTATGTTCAGCCTTGCCACCAAGGACAGCAAGGCGTTCGCGGTGACGAGTTCGATACAGCATGAGGGCAAATCCACCATGACCGCGAACCTCGCCCTGACCTTCGTTCAGATGCAGGCAAAGGTGCTTCTCATCGACGCAGACCTCAGAAAACCCACTCAGCAGAGACTGTTCAAGCTGAAAAACAAAGAGGGTCTCAGCACCCTCCTCGCGGGGCTGAGCACGTTCAGGGACGTAGTTTGCAGAGACATCATCCCCGGGCTCGACGTGCTGACAAGCGGCCCTATACCGCCTAACCCTTCGGAAATGCTCGGCTCGGAGCGGATGAAAAAAATGCTCTCCGACCTGTCATCACGCTACGACTACATAATCATCGACACGCCGCCCATCAACATCGTCACCGACGCTCTCACCCTGTCGGATTCGATAGCGGGTGTGGTACTCGTGGCGATGTCGGGCGTTACGACGGTAGACAGCTACAAACAGGCCGTCGAAGCGGTGGAATTCGCAAACGGAACGATACTCGGTTCGGTCATCACGAATGTTCCCGCAGGCACAGGCAGACACAGCTACAAGAACTACGGGAAACTCGGCTACGGCTATTACGGCAAAAAGACCGACAGACCCATCGACGACTGATACGAAAGGACGATAGATAATGCTTACAACGAAAAAAGTCGGGAACGTCAGCTTCACCGCCAGCACCAACGGCGCGGAACTGCACTCGATAAAGATAGGTGACGAGGAATACCTCTGGCAGTGCGGAGACGCCTGGAAGCGCTACGCTCCCATACTCTTCCCCTTCATCTGCTCCCCGTCCGGCAAGACCTACAAGGCTGACGGCAAGGAGTACCATATGCCTGGCAATCACGGATTCGCAAGGGACAGCGAGTTCACACTTGTGGGCGAGACCGACCACAGCGTCACCTACGAGCTGACCTCCGACGAAACCACCCTTGAATGGTACCCCTACGATTTCCGCCTTGAAGTGAGCTACTCCATAGCGGCAGGAAGGGTATTCTGCTCGTTCATGGTCACCAACACGGGCAAGAAGGATATGTACTTCTATCTCGGCGGACACCCCGCTTTCGCCTGCGACATCGAGGGCGGCAAGTGCATGGTTCGCTACGAACAGGCTGAGACCATCGTACAGCCAACTCCCGACGGCGAGCGCACCATCCTCGACCACGAGCGGGTCATCGAGCTGACAAGAGATTTGTTCAAGTACGACGTTATCATGAAGGACGCACCCGAATCGAAGGAGATCACCCTTCTGCGTGACGACGGCGGCTTTGTCAGGGTGTACTTTCCGAATTCGGAGTGCATCGCAGTGTGGACAGCCACCGACCCTGCGGCGCAGTTCATCTGTCTGGAGCCGTGGACGAGCGTGCCCGTTTACGCAGACGACGAGTTTGAGGACATAGAGAAGAAGCCCCACGCCATCAGGCTCGCTCCCGACGAAGAGCATTACTACACATTCTCCATCGAGGCAGGTAAGCACAAATGCGGGCAGTGATACAGCGCGTGACCTCTGCTTCGGTCACAGTGGACGGAAATATCATCGGAAGCATCGGGAACGGTCTGCTCATACTCTTCGGGGCGGCGTCGGGCGATACCGAGACCGACTGCGAAAAGCTTGCGGATAAGATAGTCAAGCTCCGCATCTTCTCCGACGAAAACGACAAGACGAACCTCTCGGTCAACGATGTGGGCGGCGACCTGCTGGTGGTTTCGCAGTTCACGCTCTGCGCCGACTGCTCTCATGGCAACCGCCCCAGCTTCAAGGAGAAAGCCTGCGAGCCGAAACGTGCGGAAGAGCTTTACGAGCTGTTCAAAAAGCTCTGCGCGGAGCGCATCGGCGGCAAGGTCGAGTGCGGAAGCTTCGGCGCGGATATGACAGTCGCGCTCGTGAACGACGGCCCGTTCACCATCATACTCGACTGCGAGAACGGAAAGATACTCTGACATCAGACGGCAGAATGCACATAGTTTCGAGCCGAAAACAGGATATTTTCACCGTTTTGTCATTGACTAACGGCATCAAATGATGTATAATAAAGATTGCGGTATCATAGATATACAGCCGCGAAAAGCTAAGGAGACATTTTACACGGAGGGTAAAAATGAAATTGAAAAAGAAGATACTGTCGATACTTTCGGCGGCAGCGCTTGCGCTCTCACTGGCAGGATGCACGCTCCCCGGAACTCAGACAGCCGACACCGACTTCTACAATGCAGAGCTCGACTACGAAGAAGCCGAGCTTTCGACAAACGGAGTCGTGAATTATGCCTGGTCGATAAAGCCTGCCGTTCAGGCTGAAAACATGATAGTTTTCGACGGCAGCCAGATAGACCCCGACAGCCCGTACTACAACGATATGTACGAGCGCATCGCTATCATCTGTCAGAACGGTCAGTACGGCTTCATGGACTACAAGGGCAACCTGCTCGCTCAGCCGAAGTTCAAGTACTATCTGCTCGACCCCTGCGGTCAGGTCGTTCTCTACAACGTCACCGACGAAAAACACAACGTCCGCGAATACTGCACGATGGATAAGGACGGTCACATAACCACCGACTACACCCCCACGACAGGCACCCGCGTAAAGTACTACTACGACGTTGACAACAAAAAGACCTATATCTCCCGCGAGTCGGACGACTGGAAAGTTCAGGTGTTCGACGGAAAGAATTCGGTTGTCGCCGAAAAGGCGGACGTTTCCGAAGAGTACGGCAGGATAGAGGTCATCGAGTCGGACAGCGCTATCAAGCAGTACGGTCTTGTGGCTGACAACAAGGTGCTCCTCGACTTCGAGTATACGGGATTCTACGCGCCGCGCTACAAGAGCACCGAGATAACTGCCGTTGCTCTCGAAAAGGACGGTAAATGGGCTTACTTCAACGAGAAGGGCGACGAGCTCATCAAGTTCAACTGCGAGGCGGTCTACAGCTCCTACAACGGCGAGCTTACCGACGCTATAGATTCGGGTCACCCCTACCTCTTCTCCGAGGATATCGTGGCGGTAAGCATCAACTACTCCTTCGGCTACTACAACCACGAGGGCAAGTGCCTTGTTCGTTCCAGCGAGTTCAGTCAGGCAAGACCTGTTCACCATGGAAAAGCCTGGGTATGCTCGGACGGTCTGTGGGGAGTCATCCGCTTCGGCGATGAGGAGGCCGAGCCCGAGGAGATCATCACCATAACCTCCACCGCGACCACCACAACCACCTGGGCGACATGGGCGACGACAACAACGTCCGATGACAACGACAGCTCAGAGAGCGAATGGTCTGACACTCAGCCTGCATGGACTGACGAACCTTCTACCACCGACCCCTACATCCCTGACGATGATTCTCAGCCCGTATGGTCTGATACCGAGCCTGTCTGGACAGATCCTCCTGTCGAGACCGACCCGCCTGTCATTCCCGATCCGCCCGAGATCATCGAATAAAAAAATCAAGCTCTGCACTTTGAACGGTGCAGAGCTTTTTTGATTCATATAACTTTTTTGCGCTTGCTTTTCTGAACGTAGAGCAGATCGTCCGCTTTATCGAGAGCGGCTTTGAGGTCGTAGCTGTTTTCGAGCCTGCATTCGATAACGCCGACTGACGTTCCGAAGATGTAGGGCTTCTGTCTGGAATTATTGAAATCCTCGACGAAGCGGCGCTTGCGGTCCTTCACGAGTTCGGCGTTCAGCTCGCCGCGCATCGGGATGATCGCGGCAAATTCGTCGCCGCCAGTCCTGCCGATGACGGCGCCTTCGCCGAAGGCAAAACGCAGACACTCAGCCGTAAGTCTCAGCGAGAAATCGCCCTCGATGTGGCCGTAGCTGTCGTTGACCATTTTCAGGTTATCCACATCCGCAAAGCAGACGATGAACTCGCCGCCCTTGTTTTCGGGAGCGTTAATCATCTTGTCGGCGGCAACGTAGAAGCCTCGGCGGTTGTATACAGCCGTCAGCTCGTCGATCTTCGATTCATTCTCAAGGGCGAGATTGCGGGCGTGGATCTCGGTCAGGAGCATATCCTGACGGCGCAGGATGTGGAGCATCTTGACCGCCGAACCGAGCTGATAGGTCACAAGCTCCAGCTCATCGAAAAACTGCGCATTACGGGGTTCGAGCAGGGCGATACCGTACTGATCTTCGGCGCTGTAGAGGTCGGCCACGACCAGCGTGTGCCGCCTGTCGCTGTCGAGGTACTTGTTTCGGAATACCTCGGGCATGGGGATATGCTGCTCCTCGTCGGGGACCATATAGGATTCGCTTCCGTAGCAGTAGGACTTAAAAGTCCAGGTGAGCCCCATCGGGAAAGCCTCGCCGTAGGGATGTCTCACTGGCTCGTCATGCACGTAGAGAAAACTCGTCATCGAACCGACATTCGTAAGGCGTTTAAGTATCTGCGCGTAGCTGTTTTTCAGGTCGCCGCCCAGCATGAGCGCGTCGCGGATGAAGATATTGTTCACATGAGCCTGATCTATGTACCTCTTCGCTATAGAATCGTCGGAGATCTTTTCGGACGAGACGGTGAACAGCGTTTTGAGGGTCTTAATCGCGCCGATGCTCTTTGCGGTGCAGTTTCTGAGCAGCCAAATATAGGATTCGGTGACGACGGGGAAAACCTTCGACAGCGAGTTTTTGAGGGGCGATTCGTCGCCGAGCAACTTTCTGACGTGAGCTGTCGTGCGCTCGGCGGTTTCGAGGTCGCCGTCGCGGTCGATATAATCACGTTTCAGCTGTTCGAGAAGCTCGTAAAGCGGCTGACAGAGCGACTCGGCTTCGTCTTCATTTTCGCTGACCACAGAAAAATACCTGAGCATATTGCGCTTGATCTCGTCAAGCTCACCCTCGAACATAGTTTCGGGCGCATTAAGAAAACGCACGTCAGCGTAGCAGGACTGCCGCGGAATGAACCGCGTCTTGGTATAGTGAACGTTATCCTCGACCCCGTTGAGGTAGTTCACGGCTTTTTCCACGGCTCTTTCGGCGAGCTGTTCAGCGTCAGCCTTTACCGAAGCAAGCGGCGGAACGAGGTCGGCAGCGAAAGGCTGATCGTCAAAGCCGACCACCGCGACGTCCTTGCCGATAACTTTCCCGCGCTTGGCAAGGACTTTATAAGTCTCGGCGGCAATAACGTCGTTCACACAGATGATGGCGTCAAGGTCGGGATTGCGCTCGACGAACGCCTCGACCTGAGGCACGCATTCGTAACCGATATGACACTCGGAAACGAAACGCTCCTCGAATTCGAGCTCGTACTCCGCAACGCCTTCAAGGTACGCCGAGTACCGAACGGCGCACTCCTGATTCAGCAGGTCGCCCACGAGCATACCTATGCGCTTTCTGCCGCGAGCCGCCAGATAATCCATAGCGGAAGTGATGCCCGAACGGTTGTCAAACTGTAAAAAATCGTACCCCTCGATCTCGGAAGCCACGCTCAGAACAGGCGTGCCCTCAAAAATCTCGAGGAATTTTTTCTTCATCTCGTCATCAATGCTGTAGGCGATAGTCCCGACAGCAACGATAAGGTAGTCCAGTTTAGCTTCGGCAGCAAACTGGAACAGCAGGTTATGCTGATATTCGTATTTTGTCTCGTTGTGCTCGTAGAGACCCTGTATCCCGACGTATTTGCCCGGGAAAATAAAGAGATCTGCTCCGAGTCTTTCGGCTGCACGCATAGCGCCCTTAGCAAGGTCATTGCTGAAAATATCTGTTATGTTCGCAACGAGCAGACCAATGCAATATCTTTTGTCTTTCATTATCTGTCACCCGAATGTAATAAGAACAGAGCCTTACGCAGACCGTGAGGGCTCTATATCTGAATCACGGAAAAATCTGTAAGTACCGCTCATACACAGAACGGCAATTTTAAACATTATGTATTATTATAACATACAATTATTAAAATATCAATAGTTATGAGAAAAAAATACGCAAATTATCGTGTAATATACAGAACACCGCCCGAACTCACGTCCGTGCGGTGAACTGCATGAAGTAAAAGAATATGAAAAAATTATTAGAAGAAAGCTGATTTATCAGCGATAGCTGCCCCACGGGTCAAAGTTGTTGAACCCGTTGTAGTTATCGTAGCCGTTGTAATTGTCATATCCGTTATTGCCATTATTGCCGTTATCCTGCTGGGCAGCGGTGTTGGTGTTCTTTGCCTCGTCGAGAGTGACCTCAAGGTCGATTATCTTCTCGTCGCGGTAAACGGATATCTTTATGGTGTCTCCTGCTTTGTACAGGCTCTTGATCTCATTGAACTGCTCGATGGTCGAAACAAGCTCGCCCTCGATACCGACGATAATGTCGTTGACCTGAATGCCCGCCTTTTCGCCAGCACTCCCCGACTCTACCGTGCGGACTATGAAGCCCTCGGGAACGCCGTAGTACTGTGCATAAAACGAGCTGATATTCTGTCCGCTGATACCGAGGGTAGGTCTGCCCTTGACGTATCCGTAGCGGATGAGGTCGTCGATGATGACCTTAGCCTCATCTATCGGGATAGCGAAGCCGAGACCCTCGACCTGAGTATCTGCGACCTTTGCGGAAGTGATGCCGATGACCTGACCGTAAGCATTGATGAGCGGTCCGCCCGAGTTGCCCGAGTTTATCGAAGCATCGGTCTGGATGAGGTTCATCGTTCTGTCCTCAATGGTTATCTTTCTGTCGGTAGCGGAGATGATGCCGCTCGTAACGGTATTCGCAAGGTCGAAGCCCAGCGGGTTACCGATAACGATAGCCAGCTCGCCCACCACGATACCGCTCGACGTGCCGAATTCGGCGGAAGTAAGGCCTGTCTGGTCTATCTTCAGCACCGCAAGGTCGGTCTGAACATCGATGCCGACAAGTTCGGCAGTGATATTGCTGTCGGTATCGCCCGCATTCTGCTTTTCGAGTATCTTTTCGGCAACGCTCTTGGATGAACTGTCATCCTCCTTCTTGCCCGAAGTCTTATCGGTTACTACGACAGATATGGCGGAAGCGCCCTTGACAACGTGAGCATTCGTCACGATGTAGCCATCCTCGCTCATGATTATGCCCGTGCCCGAGACCTGTGCATTACCCGTGATGCAGGAAATACCCACCACCGAAGGCGACATTTTCGTCACGATATCGGGGATGCTCATAGCGTCGGCAGGCGCCGCGAGGGTCTCTATAGTCGGCAGATTCGTGAGGTCGCGCTCGGAGTCGTCGCTCTTGCTCTCAGACTCTTTCTTCTCTTCGTTTTCAGAGACGCGCTGTCTGTCGGCGGTGCTTATCGAGTTGTTCTTCCCGATATTCGTCTTTTCCTGCAAAAGCGACCAGCCCACTACAGAGCTCACGCCCAGAGCACAGACGCAAAGCACTGCAAGAGCCGCATTCAGCCCTGCTCTGCTTTTCTTGCGCTCTCTCGGGGGCTGATAGGAGTATTCTCCGTAGCCCTGCTGCTGAGGGTCGTAGCTGCGGAAGCTGTTGTTATATGCGTTATTCCCGTCGTTGTTGTTCTGCTGACGACGGGAGTCGAACTGTCCGTTATTATCGAAATCTGCCATATTGGTATTTGCCCTCCTCGGGGACACAGCCTATCATACGTTATGAATATAATTATACCCTTTAATGTGATAATAAAATGATGATTTTCTATTACACTTCTGAAAATAGAAAAGCAAACTGACCGATATATTGCATTTTTTCACCCGAACAAGCATATCATTTAAGAAAAAAACAAGTTTCTGTATTCGGAGGTAACATATGAAGAAAATCATATCCGTATTCACAGCCGCCGCGTTCACGCTGATGCTCGGTTCCTGCGCCGACAAAAACGCTCTGCAAACCTCGGCAGTCCCCGTCAGGTGGCTCGAAAGACCCTCAGTAATACTGGATGCAGGTCACGGAGGTGCAGACGGGGGCGGAGTTTCGGTCAACGGCGTCCCCGAAAAAGGCATCAATCTGAACATCGCCGCGACGACTGCCGACCTGCTGATGCTGATGGGGTACAAGGTCACGCTCACCCGCACAGAGGATGTTTCCATCCACGACAGCGGCACCGAAGGACTGAAAGCCCAGAAGCTGAGCGACATGGAGAACCGTCTCGAACTTTTCAACACGCCCGATTCGGTGTGCGTGTCCATTCATCAGAACCGATTCACCGACCCGAAATACAGCGGTGCGCAGATGTTCTACCACCGCCCGAATACCGAGGGGCAGAAGCTGGCGGAAGCGCTCAAAGCGCGTATCACGGGCTACCTCCAGCCCGATAATCAGCGTGAGACTAAGCCTACGGATGACGAGCTGTATCTTCTGTGCAACTGCGACAACCCTACTGTGATGGCGGAATGCGGTTTCATCTCGAACCCCGAGGAAGCCGCACTTCTCGAACAGGTGCCCTATCAGCGCGAGATGGCGTTCGCGATAATGGCGGGAATAAACGATTTCCACATCGAGACAGGGAGAATTTCGCAGAAAAATGCCGAAAATAAGTAAAATTCATGTTTTCTTAAATAACGGTTAACGTTTCCTTGCTTGACGTTCGCTTGAACCTGTGATATGATGATAATATCTGATGTGATATAATTGCGAACGCATCATGCCTACAAATAAAAGTACAAAATAAAGGACTGATAAACAATGCCACTTACACTCCCGGGAACTGCGATCCCTTATGACAAGCGTGCCGCAGGCGACACCTACGCGCTTATCTCGCCGATAATCTCCGCTACGGGCGGCATATCGCTTTCACAGCTCGCACAGCTCACGGGCATCGAGAGCACGACTATACAGAACTGGGTCAAAAGAGGCTGGGTCACCCCCTCCACCGACAAGAAATACGGCGAACGCTCGGTTGTAAGGATACTGCTCATCAACATCATGCGCGGCACCCTGAAACTCGAAGAGATCGCACAGCTGATGCGCATCGTCAACGGCGATGTGGTGGATATGGACGACGACATCCTGCACGACACACAGCTCTACAACCTGCTCTGCTCGGTCATTTACGAGGTGGAAGAGGACAAGATGCAGTCCGCGGACGAGATACGCATCGTCATCGAGGATAAGCTGCCCGACGGTCTCGACGACCGCGAACAGCGCATACTCGAAAGCGTGCTCATGATAATGGTGCAGAGCGCTATCTCGGGATTCTACCGTCAGCTGGCAGAGGACGAATTCGAGGAGCTGGAACAGAACTCCGACGGCGGCGGCAAGCTCAAACTGAAACTCGGGGTGTGACATGAACGCGCTGAAAAAAGCAGGCAGCTTTCTGCTCGACCTGTTCGACCTCGTGATGGACATCTTCGGGATGTTCTCGGACGCGAAGAAAAGCGTCGGGAAGCAGAAGAAAAAGAAACGCAGAAAATGACAAAACACCGTCGGGGACGTAAGGTCGGTACTAATATAGAAGTTTTTCAAAAACTAATATGAAAGACCTATACAGCGGGCTATAAGCAAAACAGGAAGAGACTTCATTTCGATGTCTCTTCCTGTTTGTTTTTGTCAGCACATAATTCAGAATAACAGATTATTGCTGATGAACCTGCATAGTAGCCTTTTATGAGAAAAATATTATTTTGAGTTGCAACAAGATTTATTCTTCTGCTTTCTTCAATGAATTATAGATTTCTTCTGTAAAGATACCGAGGATTGTCCTGCCACTTATCGGGCAGATATTTCTTGCCGTCTCGGCTGTCGCCTTGTTTGGTGCTTCTGGACACCCGCCCCCCTCGCCGATGAGGTAGTAGCTCCCGTCATAGTAGAGCGTGTTCTTGGTGAAGGTCGGTGCGGCATCCAGTTTGGTGATGCCTGTCGGTGTGACGGTGCTTGCTTCTTGATGTTCCCGTAGCCGTGGTCAATGCCTACGATCAGGAAATTGTTGTATCTTTTCATGCGATACCCTCCATATATATAAAAGTTGTAGTCGGCTCTGAGATATTTTGCCGTGCTTTAGCTAAGGCGGCTATCTCCTGAACCTGAAACCATTATATATCATTTTGGAGGGCTTAGGGTTGTTCGTCAGTTGCAGGAAAATGAACAGGTAAGCATTTTTTCACCATTAACACTAAAATATCATCAGATCAGTTGTTTGATATGCACAAATATATAAACGCCTATTGACAAGTGACCGACCGTTCGCTATAATATAGATAGCAAGTGAACGATGGGTCACTCTTTATTTTTGGAGGATGCTATGGCAAAGGATACAAAGGAAAGAATACTTGATGAAGCGCTCAGGCAGTTTTCGCAGAAGGGATATGACGGTACGAATATCCGTGAGCTGACTGCATCGCTGGGGCTTGTAAAGTCATCAATGTACAAACATTATAAGAGTAAAGAAGAAATCTGGAACTCTTTGCTGGACAGAATGATCGCATATTACAATGAACGTTTCGGTTCGGCGGATAATCTGCCTCCTGTACCCGATACTCTTGATGAACTTGTTGCAATGACAATGCGGATGGTCGATATTACGGTGCATGACGAAAAGATCGTGATGACAAGAAAGCTGCTGTCTATTGAGCAGTACCGTGATGACCGTGCAAGGCAGCTTGCAACGAAACACTTTCTCACCGGGCTGACTGAGATGTTCACATACATTTTTGACGGAATGATGAAAAAAGGCTTGCTGAGGAACGATGCCCCCAAAATGCTTGCGTTTGCTTATACTGCGCCTATTTCTTCGCTGATACATCTTTGTGACCGCGAGCCTGAAAAAACGGCTGAGGCTATTTCACAAATCAAAGAGTTCAGCCGGCATTTTATCCAAGTTTACGGGCAGGATGACTGATTATCCGGATGAAACAAACGGAATGACTCATGTGTCGTCGATTTCAAGGGAAGAATGGCTGAATGAAATTACTGAGAATCACCGGACAGGAAATGGAGAATAAAAAATGAATAGAAAAGCACTCGTCGTAATTGACATTCAAAATGACATTACTAAGAATTACAGAAAGATCATTGATCGGATCAATCAGGCTATCGAATGGGCTGTGGCAGAGAATATGCAGATCATTTATATCAAGCATAATAATCTGTCCGCCGGTACACGCACATTCAAGCCTGACACAAAAGGGGCTGAGCTGGTTCCTGAAATGAAGGTGGTGTCCGATAATATCTTTGTGAAGACGAAAGCAAATGCGCTTACAAGTGAGGAATTTACAGAGTTCATTGAAAAGAACGGAATTAAAGAGTTCTATGTTGCCGGTGCTGACGCCACTGCTTGTGTTAAATCCACCTGTTTCAACATGACAAAGGCAGGATATGCCGTTCATGTCATCTCCGATTGTGTGACCAGCTATGACTTAAAGAAGATGCCGGAAATGCTTGCCTATTATGAGGCGAAGGGCTGTGAGGTCAAGAGCCTTGCCCTATTTTTAGGAATTAAATATCAATATAAGAGATTGGACAATAACAATTTTGCAGGCCATTCATTGGATGATTTTGTCCGTCACCAGACTGTTACAGAGTGTTGGAGAAAGACAGACAACGGTTGGGAGCTTGTGCCGAATGTCTTTGAAGAAAACTGGTCGCAGGAGCAGTGCCGGAAAATGGCAGAAGAAATATTGCATAATATAAACCTTGACCAGACCGGCTTTGGCGCCTTCGACGGTGAGCGGCTCATTGGTTTTGCGACTGTCTCCCACCGTATATTCGGAGTTACGGCAAAATATGTGCAGCTGGTTTGTTTTCAGATATCAGAGGAATACAGGCGTCAGGGTATCGGCAGGAAGCTCTTTTCTATGGTCTGCGAAGAGGCGCGGCAGCTTGGTGCGGATAAACTGTACATATCCGCTCATTCCTCAAAAGAGTCACAGGCGGCATACCGGGCACTTGGCTGTACGCCTGCGGAGGAGGTCAATGAGGAACTGGCAGCAGAGGAGCCATTTGACGTCCAGATGGAATACAGATTATATGGCATATAAGTGAGGTGCGGTTTATGAGTTTGCGGAACGTACAGGCGCAGGTCTGACAGTAATGCAGGACGGTGAGCATTGGTTCCACACAGAGGAACAGTTGGATTTTATGACAAAATGGCTGGCGGCAAATATATGCTGATCGTCGGCACAACAAATATTTGAGAAAAATATGGAAGGAACATTGACGGTATTTTTTGACGAACCGTTCTGGGTGGGAGTATTTGAGCGCTTTGATAATGGCAGGCTGTCCGTATGTAAGGTCACATTCGGTGCAGAGCCGAAGGAACAGGAGATATATGAATTTGTTCTCATACATTTCACCGAACTGCGGTTCAGTCAGGAATTTGATATAAAACAGCGCAAAACCGCAAATAATCCCAAGCGGCGGCAAAGGGACGCAAGAAAACAGATGAAGCGTTCGGGTGTCGGCACCAAGTCACAGATGGCGTTACAGATGCAGCTTGAACAGAATAAACAGGAACGCAAGGTGAAGACCCGTGAACAGAAGCTTGCAGACAAACAACGGATGTTTGAGATAAAACAGCAAAAGAAAAGAGAAAAACATAAAGGACGATGATAGACGTATCATCAAAAAACGCCGATATTTCGATGATGACACACTCCGTGTCGCCGATGTGACGCAGCGGTTCTTTACATTTTCACAGTTCCATGGTATCCTGAGATCAGCCGAAAGGCAACCGCAGTAACCTGCTAACGAAAGGATCTGATGTAATGGAAAAGAATGGAAGAAAATTGCTGCTTGCAGGCTTGGGGATGCTGGCGGCATTCGTGATCTGGACGATGCTGATACAGACTGTTGATGTGCAGCCTGTCGGACAGAACGGAACGAACATCGGCTTTGCCGAACAGAATCAATGGTTTCATAAGTTGACAGGCGTACATATGGTACTCTACACTGTCACTGATTGGTTGGGACTTGTTCCGATAGCCGTCTGTATGGGATTCGGCGTACTCGGTGCGATTCAGCTTTTCAGAAGAAAAAGCCTGTTCAAAGTAGACAGCGATATCCTGTTGCTTGGGGTATATTATATCCTTGTGATCGCAGGCTATCTGATCTTCGAGATGATTCCTGTCAATTATCGCCCGATCCTCATTGAGGGGCGAATGGAAGCCTCTTATCCGTCCTCGACAACATTACTTGTTGTCAGCGTGATGCCGACACTTGCCTTTCAAGTGCGGCGAAGGGTGCAGAACAGTGTTGTTAGAAAGACCGTATATTCTTACACTGCTTTTTTCACGCTCTTTATGGTCATTGGACGGACTGTATCGGGCGTACACTGGCTGACGGATATTATCGGGGCATTGCTGCTGAGCGCAGGGCTGTATCTGCTGTATCACGGCACTGTCAGACTGACGGAGGGAAGAAATGGAATTTAGTGAAAAATTACAGACTTTGAGAAAGCAGAAAGGTCTGACACAGGAAGAGCTTGCTCAGGCGCTTTTCGTATCACGCACAGCGATCTCAAAATGGGAATCAGGAAAGGGATATCCGAGCATTGACTCCCTGAAGGAAATCTCCAAATATTTTTCTGTCACGATCGACGAGCTGCTGTCTTCGGAGGAACTCATCACCGCCGCACAGGACGACAACCGTAAAAATATAGCCGATCTTCTCGACCTGCTGACAGGCTGCGCCGATATCATGGCGTTGATGTTACTGCTCCTGCCGCTTTATCCTGAGAGGTTGGGCGGCACATTTACGGCGGTCAGTTTGCTGCGGTATACGCAAATTGCATTGCCGTTCGCTTGTGTCTGTTGGGGCTTGATGATCCTGCTGATCACAGTAGGTGCAGTCAAGGTGTTGATGCATTACAGGCATATCGAAAAGGGACACAGTGCTGTGACAATTCTTTCTTTTGTTCTGAGTATCATCTCTGTGCTGTTCCTGACAGCTGCAAGGCTGCCGTATGCGGTGACGGTCATGTTCCTGCTGCTTATTGTCAAGGGGATACTGGTTTTCAGGGTACACAGCGTTTAATGTGACAAAGCATTTCCTCACCGGGCTGACCGAGATGTTTACACATATCTTTGAGGGCATGATGAACAACGGTCTGCTGCGGCGAGACGACCCGGAAATGCTTGCCTTTGCCTACACTGCGCCGATCTCTGCGCTGATACATCTCTGCGCCCGCAAGCCTGAGAAAACAGATGAGGCAATGGAGAAGATAGAGCAGTTCAGCAGACACTTTATCAAAACCTACGGGATATGATCTTGGGAGGGGATAGCAATGAAAGATGCTGTGATATGCATACACGGCAAAGGCGGCAGTGCAGAAGAAGCAAAGCATAAGGGTAATGAAAGACAAAATTGAAAAAGGACAGATACGATGAAAATATATCTTTACGGCATGATATGCGGCTCAAACAGCTTCAAGCTTGACGCTTTCCCGGAACCGGACGAGTACAGCGAAATACAGCAGTACGCACGCTTTATCGGCGGCGAGACAGGTACCTGTGCGACGGTGCTTTCCTCCCTCAGCGCGGAGGTCAGAATTGACGGCACGCATATTGGCAGGAGCACGGCGCAGTTGACCCGTGACTTTTACAGAGACAAGCAGGTGGATTTGGGCTCGCTGACTTTTGATGACAGCTTTGAGGGTCTTGAGGACTATGTGATAATAACCGGCAGTGACCGCACGCCGTTTGGCAGGTTCGCACACTTCTTCGGGGAATATTACAACAGCGGGATAAAGCACTGGAACGCGCCGAAAGAGACCGATATAGCGTGGTGCGATTTTGCTGCGATAGATGAATTTTTCGGTGAGGATTCGCAGTCTGCCGCCGAAATGTGTGTCCGGCTCGGAAAGCCCTATGTTACTATCGACTGCAAATACGACAGCTATATCCACCGTCACGCAGCTGTTGATGTCATCTCAGGCGAAGGGCTTAAAATGCACTACGGCGATGTCAGCCGCGAGGAAATGTTTCCGCGCTATGCCGAAAATACAAACGGATTGACCATAATCACAAACGGCGGGAATGAGCTTTTGTACGGCAGAAAAGGCGAGCCTGTCAAAACATTTCAGCCGTTTCGCGTTGAGGTCGCAAGCACGCTCGGTGCGGGAGATACATTCAAAGCGGGCTGTACATACGCACTGGCAAACGGCATGAGCGATGATGAACTTGTGAGGTTTGCAAGCGCTTGCGCGGGTGTTGCAATATCCCGATATCCTATGCAGCTTGATCCACCGAAATTGCGTGAAATACAAGAACTAATAATACGATGATATTGCGGAATGACGTAGAACGACAAATCAGGATTCAGGTGAACAATATGAATAAAGAATGGTCTGAACTGAACAAAACAATGCAGACTCAAATCAAAAGGAAAGATACCTATACTGACGGCATAAGTACCCTGTTTGAATTGCGTAATAGCCTTATGCAGACGATCATATCATTCAGGGAAAATCTTTCCAGAGAGGATTATAATGCGATACCTTTCATAAATGCAGACGGCTATCATAGTAAGACGATCGCATATTCTTTATGGCATATTTTTAGAATCGAAGATATTGTCGCACACACACTAATAAATTGTGATGAGCAGATATTCTTTTCGGGCAATTACAAAGAGCGCATTAATTCTCCGATTATCACAACAGGTAACGAGCTTGTAAAAAATGAAATATCTGATTTTTCAAAGCAGTTGGATATAAATGAACTATATTCATATATTTCTCAGGTCAAAGAGAGTACCGAAGCAATTCTGTGTGAAATGCCTTATGAAATGCAGAAACAAAGAATATCTCCGGAACGCAGAGAGATACTGCAAAAAATGAATGTTGTAAGCAGTGATGAGAATGCTGTGTGGCTTATTGACTATTGGTGCGGCAAGGATATTCGCGGCTTGATACAGATGCCGTTTTCAAGACATTGGATCATGCACATAGAAGCAAGTTTGCGTATTGAAAGCAAAATACACAAATGACATAGATCTTGTTAATGTGATCGAATATGATGATAAAAGAAATATTTGTAAAAGTAAAAATATTCAGGCTTCGTTTGCGGGTTGATAATCGCGGTCTTCTTACATATGTCTTTGATGAAAACAGCAATGATTTCAAGCAAAAAGAAACGAGGATTTACAGCATGCCTGAAGAAGGTGCTTTCTTTGGAATACACTACAGAGAAGTGAGCAATCCTATGACTAAGTTTGTGACTGTCATAAAAGGAAGAGGGCTTGATTATATTGTTGATCTGAGAAAAGAATCGCCAACATATCTTCAATGGGAGTCAATTGAACTATCGGCAGATAATGCTTTAGCGGTACTGATTCCAGGCGGATTTGGACACGCTTTTATTTCCTTGCAGAATGACACAATACAGCTCTACTCTGCAGACAGAAAAGGCGATGCTGCTCATTCAAAACATATAAATTATAAAGACCCAAAAATCGGTCTCAAATTGCCCATACCTATTACCGAGATTTCGGATTATGATTTAAATGCTCCGTTTATTTCAGACAGTTGAGACGAAAATTAAGATTAATGTGTGAAGAGAGAGAAAAATGAATATACATATTCAACCTGCAGATATGAAATATATTGATAGCTGCATAGAAATTCTGCAAAAATCGAATTTAGGAAAAGCGTATTTCAGCGATCGTGAAAAGGCAGCTGATATGCTTACTTATGCAGTCGGACAAAAAAACGTATATGTTGCATTGAATGAGAATGAGAAATGTTTGGGCTTTATTTACTACATGACAAACGGTGTCTTTGGAAGTTACCCGTATCTTCATATTGTTGTAGTAAAGGAAGAATATAGAAGCTGTGGTATCGGTAAACAGCTAATCAAGTATTTTGAGGATAAAGCCTGCGATTCTTCTTCGGCAAAGTATTTTTTAACTGTAGATGATTTTAACCTGAGAGCGAAAAAGTTATATGAAACTCTGGGATATAGGTGTGTTGGGGAACTGCCTGATTTTTATAAGAATGGAATTAATTGCTATTTGATGATGAAAAGAAGAGGGTAAATAACTTTTCGATTTTGTGTTGATGAATTAATTAGAATATAATTTCGTATGCTTATGCTATAACACGCAAAGAGTGAGAAGCACTAAAGTATTAATCCCGAATTTGTTGACCACATTCAGAAGGAGGCTCTGCCATGAGGCTGAAGAATGTACTGATAGTTGTAAAAGATATTGAAAGAGCCAGACGATTCTATCATGATCTGTTCGGTCTTGAGTTGGTTCTTGATAATGAAGGAAACATGATTCTTACGGATGGGCTTGTCCTGCAGGAAGAGCAATACTGGAAGGAGTTTCTCGGACGCGAGATCATTCCGGAGAACAATTCCTGCGAGTTGTATTTTGAAGAGCCTGACATAGAAGAATTCGTTGAGAAGATGGAAAATCTCTATCCCGAAGTCAGGTATGTGAACCGCCTCATGACGCACTGCTGGGGACAGAAGGTGATACGATTTTATGACCCTGACGGCAATCTTATCGAAGTGGGAACTCCTGTTTAAAATGGCGAATATTATTAACGCTATCAGAATTGTTTGCAGTATAGCTTTGCTGCTCTTTCCCGCATTTTCACCGATGTTTTATACTCTGTACATTGCTGCGGGGATCAGCGATATGATAGACGGTACGGTTGCAAGGAAAACAGATACCGTCAGTGCGCTTGGATCAAAACTTGATACTGCTGCTGATTTTGTTTTTGTGGTCTGTTGCCTGATAAAGCTGCTCCCGATCTTTAATATCCCTACATGGTTATGTGTATGGATCGTATTGATAGCGCTAATAAAGGTAGTCAACATCATTTCAGGATTCAATGCACAAAGAAAGCTGGTGGCTGTTCATTCAATAATGAATAAGGTGACAGGAATATTGCTTTTTATACTACCCTTGACATTTTCTATAGTCCCACTGAAATATTCAGCAATTCCGGTATGTTCAGTGGCGACTTTTGCAGCTGTTCAGGAAGGGCATTACATCAGAACGGGAATGAGTAAAAACCAAAGTGACGATTAAAGCATTGAATCGAGAAGAATTAGAACAGAACATTTGATGATAATGTATAATCATCAAAATCAATATTGCTCCCCCAAAATTAAACCTTGCCACAATCCATAAGCCACTAAAACCAAATCGTCGTAAAATGGAGACTTATTTATTGCCAACGAATCAAAAACGGCAAGGTTTAACAATTTTATTCCAAAGGGTAACAGTTAAGAGTTAATGATATTCAATAACAACACCCTTTTCTTTAAGTTTTTTTCGACTTCATCGGAAAACTTAGTATCGAAAACTGTAAGTTCCCTAAGCGAATCCATGCTGCATATGTCACTTCCTATCTCCTTATCGGGATGCACTAATGTTAATGATGTAACACTATCCATTTTATCAAGTCCGAATATGTTTCCATAGGTGCTAAGATATAGTGTTTCCAACTTATCCAGTTGTGAAAAATCTTCACAATCAATATCATTCGGACAAACAATGGTGAGATCTGTTATGGGTTTCAATTCGTTTAATTTGTTTAAAGACAATTCTGTTTCAGTATAGATGTACAAGGTTTTTATTTTTTTTTTAGCTCAGATATATCTTCAATAGTTGAAAAATTACTATAACTAAGATGCAATTCTTCCAATTCAGTACATTTGTTCAAGCTTGACCAGTTCATACATTTTCCAGCAATACTTAATTCTTTTAAATTGGGATTTGAAATGTCATTTATATCAATATCGTAAGCCATAATCTCTAACACTTCAAGTTCAGTACAGTATCTTATAAATTTTATACACGGTGTATGAGTTGAATATAAATTAATTTTTTTACATTGTTTGACAGGTAAAAACTCTCCGCCTTATCATTATCACAAAAAATCAAAAACGGCTTGCCGAGATAAGGTGTAAAAATTCTTATCAATGCAATACATATAACGCACACGATAATAAAATGTTTCTTTTTATTCATAGCTGGTCTCCTGATTATTATTACCTGAATCCGCAAAGTTCAAAAGCATCAAAGCAGAAAAAAACATGACTATACAGGGTTTTATGTCTGTTTTGAAGTTCTTGAAAAGTTCACCCATCGGGTTAAGTCAAAAACAATAATGATAGTGCTGAAAAGTGCCAAAATATCAATGCTTTTTACTCATATTTGTCAATTGAACTTTGTGGATTCAGGAATTAGTCAAAGAGAACAAAGTCTTAATAATCCACAGAATGTTAAGAACAATAAAAACAATCTGAAAAAAATATATATCTGTACTTATTATGGTTTTTATAGTGTTTATAATTGCTACGCAAAGATAATAACAGTGAAGAAAATGTTAATAGAAGAAATATCAACTCTTTCATGGTTTTCTCCATCCTAACGATTCACAAATCATAGCACTATCATCAATGTAATATGGCGTTATTTTGTAAAAATTTCCGCTATCGTCAACCTTACATATGTATCCAGGTGTATCCCACTGATACCAAAAATCGGTTATCGTATTTGCATAATCACAACGATACACGTTAAACTCACTGCTTGATTTTAAACTTGTATCCAGTGCATCTTTTAGGCCTTGCTTCTCCCAATAATTGGTTATCTTTAGTATCATATTGATATTAGGAGTAGTTCGAACTTCACTAATAATGCCCAACCATAAAGAAGAGGCTCCAGCCTTATCGCTCAATATAAATGCAATTAAAGAAGTATGAGCACCTAGATTATTAACTACTATGGCACGCATATTTTCTTCACCAATTTTTGTTTTCGCACTGGAAATATCTTTATGAGTAGTGACTGTATTGTTTATTTCATCGTAGGTCGTTTCGACAGGCAGGAGCATACCAATATCATCAAAATACTTGAAAACATTGTATTTCCTTATGCCTTTAAGATCTTCTGGAACAGCAGCATCCTCGTCGTTGGTATCAGCGAAGTCGTTCTCATCTTTAACTTTAAAATTCAGTGCTACATCTTTGAATGAAGTGCCTTCTTCACACTCAAATTCAGGAACAACGCCAACCACCATATCACTTTCGATAACACTTGAATATTCGCTTTCAGATGCGCTGAGCGAAGCCGATACATCGCCAGAAGCTGTTATGTCGAGCGAAACCTTGAAAGCGTTATCATCGGTGTTTATCTCCGAAAGAATCTCCGAATCTTCACCGATGTGCTGATCAAACGTTTCTTCTTCAGAAGAGCCTGACTCAGGTTTGCATAGTTTGCTCAACTCGACAAGATCTAGAATATCGACCTTACCGTCCAAGTTGACATCAGCGTTTTCCATATCAAGCTCATTGTCACCGATCAGACGAACGAGCCACTTGTGCAGAAGCTCCCTATCATCTGCATTTATTGCACCATCATTGTTGACATCGCCTTTGGAATTAAGAACACCTTGTTGTTCCGACCAAAGAATAATGTTCCGTACCCTGCGCGCTTTCTTCCTCAGCATTTGCAGGCAAAACTGCTGACATAATTTGCAGGCAAAACTGCTGACATATTTGTTATCATGGTCAGTGATAGCAGCCCCGAAACGATACGTTTCAGTTTTTTTGATTGTTTGGGAATCATTTTAACCCTCCTGAATGAGATTCATGCCAATATGGCAAGGCAAATTCCATAAGATTGACAATTTGCAGAATTTATTATAACATATATGATTTAAAATGTCAATACAATATATATAATTTCATACGTAAAAAATTTATATTTGATTCTGTGTTATATGTCTAAAATTACCAAGTTCAAGTGCAGACTAATAGGCAAAAGTCTTGATATTACAGCATTTTGGTCATTCTTCAAAGTGCTTGAAAAATCACCAAATAGATGATTTCAAATACGCAAATAATGATACTTTTAAATATTACTACACCAATACATTTTATAATGGCTAATGCACCTTAGAATAGAGGTGCTGATACACTTTGATCGTGCTAACATAAAGTTTGCAAATTCAGCTACATTACAGTAAAAAATATTCGCTTAGACTGTAATGATAGCGAGAATGGTTAATGTTTGCAGTTCCCAAGCAGGTTTATCAAGTTTAAAGTCAAATAATTAAGATAAAAATAGCAGGTAAAATTACATAGCCACAACTGCGTTATATGCAGTTGCGGCTATGTTTTGTATCGAATATGGACTGCTATTATTGTATCTATAGTTGTGGTTCATAACCCTCAACCGCTACATTCATTCCGATATGGAGCGCAAGCGTACCTGCATGAGCCTGCTGTCCAAGTGTGCGTGACCGTCAGCGGAACGTAAAAGTATCGTCAGCCAGCATCTTGAAAACTGCATATTATCGGGAAATCTTACGCTTTTCTCGTCAAATCAATAATTTTGTGAAAAATTGTAGTGTTGGTATTTTCTTAACTTTGACTTATAGCTTTTTAAGCCATCTTGTTTTGATCATAATAGAAGATACTAAAACTTACTGTTGATATAAAAAAGAAAAGAGTATCAGTCTCCCGTATTATAGGAGATTGATACTCTTTTTAGTTGTTATTTTGTTTTGGGCGGTAAAGGTCACTTATGGGTTATCCATCTGTAGCGCTTAATATTTTTAATGACTGGTACGCCAGGGATACGAGTAAAAAGATCAGAGCCGTTTTCAAGGCTAAGGGGCAGTCGGGCAAACATCTTTCCAATCCGATCTACGGCTACAAGCATTCGGAAACGGACAAGAACCTTTGGGTGATCGACGAAGAACCCGCCGAGGTCGTTCGCAAGATTTTTCATCTTTGCATTGACGGTTACGATCCGGCGCAGATTGCTCGCATTTTGACGGAAGAAGGAATTGCTACGCCGACGGCTTATGCTCTGTCACAGGGCAGGGATAACGGTCACAAGAATGCCAATCTTAATCGTTGGGGTATGGAGACTATTTCGGGTATTCTCGAAAAGCCCGAATATGCAGGTCACACTGTCAACTTCCGTACTCATGTGAAGTCCTACAAAAACAAGAAACGTGTGGATAACCCGAAAGAGGACTGGCTTATCTTTGAGAATACCCATGAGCCTATCGTTACTCAGCAATAGTTCGATTTAGTGCAGGAGCTTCGCAAGAACAAACGCCGTCCCACCAAACATGAGGAAGTCAATCCGTTTTCGGGTATGGTCTACTGTGCGGACTGCGGAAAGAAAATGTATCTGTGCCGAGCGACAACCATGACCGCTGACCAAGAGCATTTGAAATGTGGAACCTACGCCAAGGATAAGAATGGCTGTACTATTCACTTCATCAGGACGATCGTTCTGAAAGAGATCATACTCGGTGAACTGAACAAGATGATTTCCTTTGTCAAGGAGAATGAGGACGAGTTTGTGCAGGCAGCGATGGATAATTCCGTTCAGAAGCAGTCCTCGGAGCTTGCCAAGTCCAGGAAAAAGCTGAAAGATGCTGAGAAGCGTATTGCTGAACTTGACAGGCTGTTCACACGGCTTTATGAGGACAATGTATCAGGAAAAATCTCTGATGAGCGTTTTGCAGTGATGTCAGCAGGATATGAGGACGAGCAGAAGAAGCTGAGATCAACCGTAGCAGAGTTGTCCACCTACATTGATACTGCCGAACAGAAGTCCGCCGATGTGACAGCTTTCATAAAGGCAGTACAGAAGTATGAGCATATCACAGAGCTTACTCCTGAGATCATGCACGAACTTATCGAAAAGATCGTCATCCACGCTCCCGACAAGAGCAGTGGGCATCGCACTCAGGAGATCGAGATTCACTATCGTTTCGATGTTGCTGTAACGACTGCCGTTGCTGACAGTATGAAGTACGACAAAAAGAGAAAGGCTGCGTAACCGCCGAGGTTACGCAACCTTATCTTCAAATCATAAAAACTTCTTTATGAGTACCCGTTTTACCCTGACGGTGTTGTTTTTTACTTGACGCGGAGCCGCTCGGCTTCCGCCTGATCGGGCTTTACGTAGACCGTTTTCTGGTCGGTGAAGATGACCATGCCCGGTTTTGCGCCGTTCGGCTTTTTAACGTGGCGAATCAGCGTGTAATCCACAGGCACCTGCGAGCTCTGACGCGCATTCGAGCAGTACGCCGCAATCCTCGCCGCCTGCATTATCGTCGAGTCGGGAGGGGTCACGCCGCCTGTCACGATAACGGTGTGTGAACCCGTTATATCGTGGGTATGCAGCCATATATCGTGCTTCTGGGAGTCTTTCAGGGTCAGCTTGTCATTCTGGCGGTTGTGCCTTCCGACAAGTATCGTGAAACCGTCGTCGGAAACGAACTTCATTGGGGGCAGCGGACGGTCGGCTTTTATCCTGCCGCCGCGTCTGCGCAGATAGCCCTGCTCGGAAAGCTCCTCGCGCAGCTGGTCGATGTCCGAATCGCTCTCCGAACGGTTGAGGGAATCGAGCACCGAGTCGATGTAGCGCTGTTCTTCCTCGCCCTTGGAAATAAGCTCGCGGAGCATTTTTTCGGCAGTGTCGGCCTTACGGTACTCCTTGTAGTAGCGCTGAGCGTTCTGAGAGGGTGTGAGCCGAGGGTCGAGGGGGATGTCGAGCTCCGACTGATCCTCGCTGTAGTAGTTGACGCACCTGACGGTGGTCTGACCCTTCTGTATCGCGTAGAGGTTCGTCATAATGAGGTCGCCCATGATCTTCAGGCGTTCGCGGTCGGCGCACTCGGCGAGCTCCTGACGCTGGTTCGCGACACGTCTCGCGATGCGCTCGGAAAGCGAGGTCAGCAGGCGGAACAGGTCCTGCGCCTTCTGACGGATGCGCTCAGAACGGCTGCGCTGTGAATAGAACACGTCGAGCAGTTCGCAGGCGCTCTCGGCGTGAGTCAGCTTCATCAGGCTGCCGAAGTGGGTTATCTCGGTGAAGCAGAAGTCTTTCAGCTGACCGTCGGGGGTGCTGAGTATGGTGTAGCGGGGCTTGCCCTCGGTGAGCCGTCTGCCCTGCTCTTCGAGCCAGTCGGAGAGCTTCGCGGTCTCGCCGTAGGTCAGCTCGGAAGCCGCCTTGTCATCGCCTATCGTGAGCTGAACAGCCTCGTCCGCGAACACGGGGGATATACCCTCGATTGTCTGCACGAGGGCGTTCGAGATACGCTTTGCGCCGAAGACCGACAGCCCCTTGCCGAGACGTTCGCTGTCGAGGTCGGTGAGGCTGAGGCGCGGCGCACGGGGCGGCAGCGTGTAGGCTATCCCCGGGAGAACGGGTCTGACCGCCGACATATCGGGGGTGACGCGCTTGATGCTGTCGATTATCTTTCCGTCGCCGCCGATGAGGATGAGATTCGAGCGTCTGCCCATTATCTCAACCGCAAGGGTCAGCGTTTCATGGTCGCCGAGTTCGTTGACCGTGTCGAAATCGAAGCAGAGGATTCGTTCGCAGCCGTCCTGACGTATAGCCGTCAGCCTGCCCGAACCGAGTCTTTTTCTCATGAGCATACAGAACATCGGGGGTGTTTTCGGGTTCTCGATGCTCTCGGCTGTAAGGTGTACTCTCGCTGTGCCTGCTGCCGAATTAATTAGCAGCCTGTAGGCGCCCTCACGGGTGCGTATCGCGATGACCAGCTCCTCGCGGGAGGGCTGGTATATTTTATCGACCCTGCCGTTCAGGAGCACTTCAAGCTCCTCACGCACAAGGCTCAGAAATATTCCGTCTAATGCCATTTTATCGTTCCTTTTCCTGTCTTATCGGTCTCACAGGGTGAGACGGTTCACTTTTTCAGTCTGTATCCAATGCCCCACACAGTCTCGATGTAGTCTGTGTCGGGGTCGCATTCTTTCAGTTTTTTGCGGAGCTTGCTGATATGGACGTTGAGGGTGTTGTCGTCGGCCGAGGTCTCATAGTCCCACACCGTATCGTAGATGAGCGACTTTGTGCAGGTACGGGTCGGCTTCTCCATCAGGAGTTTCAGCAGCAGAAATTCGTGCTTCGAGAGCTCGACGGGCTTTTCGCAGCAGGTGACGCTGAAGCTCTCCTCGTCAAGGATCATGCCCTTGTAGGTCAGAACATTCTGCGAAACGGGTTCGGAAGTCTGCCCGACGCCCGAGCGAAGTCTCGCGGCTATCCTCGCAAGCAGTTCCTCGTTATGGAAAGGCTTGGTCACGTAGTCGTCCGCCCCGAGTGTGAACAGCCCGACTTTCTTGCCGACATCGTGGATGGCACTGGTGACGATTATCGGGACGTCGTGCTTCGCTTTCAGGTCGCGGATGATCTCTTCGCCGCTCTTGCCCGGAAGCATGAGGTCCAGCAGGATAAGGTCGATGCTGCCGCTGTGGGCAAGCAGACCCTCGGTCCCCGAATAAGCGCTCACCGTGTCGTAGCCGTTTCGCCGCAGAAGCAGGCGCAGCATATCGTTGATATCAGTGTCGTCCTCGATTATCAGAATGGTGCTCATCGTTTCACTCCTCAAAAAATCCGAAATGCTCCATAGCCTTGTACAAGCCGTCCGCGTGGATATCGTCGGTCACATAGTCGGCGTAGGGAGCGAGCATCTCGCCGTTGCCCATGGAAATCGACGTGCCGACCGCCGAGAACATCGGCAGGTCATTGAGACTGTCGCCGATGGCGTAGCACTGCCCGCGCTCCAGCCCGAGACGCTCGCGGACAAAGTCGATGCCCGTAGCCTTGCTGCAATTCTTCGGGACAAGCTCCGCGAAGGTCTCACCGCGCTCTATCCACGCGAAATCCTCCTCTATCTTCGGGCGAAGGTGTTCAAGGTCGGTCTTTTCGTCAAAGCTCAGCACGAACTTATCGAAGATGAAATCATCGTCGTAGACCGTGCGGTTATCCGACAGACCGTTGATGCCGAGGGAGTCATGAATACCGCAGACGGGCTCGATACGCCGTGTTTTCGGGTCGCTGAAAATACCGCCGCGGTGTTCGTACATAGGGCAGCCGTCGTATTTTCTCACCGTCTCGGCAACGCTCAGGCAGAATTCTCTGCTGAGCCTGTTGTAGAACAGCTCCCTGCCGCCGCACTCGATGTACGTCCCGCAGCCGCAGATAAAGCCGTCAAAGCCCATGCTGCGGATCTTTTCACCGACCATCACGGGCGTTCTTCCCGTGTTGACGAACAGCAGATTCCCCGCTTTCCTTGCAAGACGGAGAGCCTCAAACGTGCTTTCGGGCACGACATGGTCGCCGTCCTCGGGGATGAGCGTCCCGTCAACATCAAAAAACATTATCTTTTTCATATTCTTTTCCTTTTTCTTTCCCAATAAATGCGGTTCAGGCTCTGTTGAGCTTCACGCAGAATGTAACAGCCTCGCCCTCAACGGTACAGCTTATCTTGCCCTTGTGAGCGTCTGTTATGGTCTTTGCGATGGACAGCCCGATGCCGCTTCCGCCCGTCTCACGGGTGCGCGATGAGTCGCCGCGGTAGAACCTGTCAAACAGCAGCGTCAGGTCGCCCATCGGCGGGTCGGTGCACAGGTTCGTGATCTTTATGCGGACGTGTTTTGCCGACGCGGTCATCAGGAAACTGATGGGGCTGTCGGGCTTTCCGTACTTGACGGCGTTTTCGAGCAGAGTGGAGATGAGCATATCGAGCATCTTCACATCGCCGCTGATGTGGACGTCCTCCGCTATCTCGGTCTCAAGGGGCTTGCCTTCCGCCGAACAGTAGGTCATGAAATTATCGGTCTGTTCCCTTGCGAGGGCTGAAAGATCGACATCGGCGAAGCTGAACCGCTGGCTCTCCTGCGACTTCGCGAGCATCAGCATACGTCCCAGCAGGTCGCTGAGTCGGTCGGTCTGATTTATGGTCGAACGCGTCCATTCGCTCTCCCCCGATGTCATTTCGATGACCTCAGTATTGGCACGGATTATCGCGAGGGGCGTTTTCAGCTCGTGACCCGCGTCGGTTATGAAGCGGCTCTGCTTCTCGCTGTTGACGATGACGGGGCGCACCACACGCTTCGACACCAGCACGATGATAAGCGAGAACACCACCAGCAGTCCCCCGCTTATCGCCAGCGAGAGCTCGCCGATGCGGATCAGACCCTCGGCAGAGTTGGAGAAGTCGAGGAACACCGCAAGCCGCGTGCCGTCGGGATTCGTGACCGTCTGCCATCTGAAACCGAAGTTGTCGTAAAAGCCCTTGTCGTCGTTCTTTGCCAGAACGTCAAGGGCATATTTCTCCGCCTGATCCGAATTGACGCTGGCGATATGCCCCGTATCGAGCTTGACTATCTCGCCGTTCGCATCGGCAGTCGCGGTGAAATATCGGGTCGCATATCGAAGCTCCTTGTCGGCGCGTTCATCACGTCTGTTCTTGAACTCCTGATAATTGCCGCCGAAAGCTGATGCGGCATTCTGCGAGCCGTATGCCTGATCGGGTTTTGAGGAAGGTTTATCCGAGGGCTTGAACTGGTTGTCGAACATCATGACAGGTTCGGGGAAACTGCCGCCGTTGTCGCAGATCATCTGCAAAAGCCTGTCGGTCTGTTCAAGCATCGAGCGGTAATTCAGGCCGTTGATGAGCAGTATCATCAGCAGCTCTATCACAAACAGTGCGCCTATCGCCGCTATCGAAAAGCGCAGGCTGAGCTTTTTAAGCATCGTATTCGAGGCTGTAGCCGCTGCCTCTTGAAGCCTTGATGGTGACCTTCGAGCCTGCCGAATTCAGGCGGCGGCGAAGGTAGGAGATATGTACCCAGACGGCGTTTATCTCGGTCTCGGAATCGTAGCCCCACACCTTTTCCATGAAACGTTCGGTGGAGATGAGCTGATGGGGGTTCGAGATAAGGTACTCCATCATCTGGAACTCCTTGTTGCCGAGACGGACCCTGCCCTTGGGACCCGCTATCTCGAATGTCGTGCGGTTGAGGGTGAGGTCGCCGAAGCTGATCTCGTTCGAGGGGGCGGCATCCTGTGCCATGCGCCTTGTCATGGCGCGGACTCTCGCAAGAAGCTCGCTCATGGCGAAAGGCTTGGTGAGGTAGTCATCAGCGCCCGCGTCAAGACCCGTGACCTTGTCTTCGAGCTCGCTCTTGGCGGTCAGGAGCAGCACGGGAAGGCTCACGCCCCTTTTTCTCAGCTCTCTGAGGGCTTCGAGACCGTCCATCACGGGCATCATGATATCCATGATGATGCCGTCGTAATTCCCTGCGAGAGCATAGTCAACGGCTTCCTTGCCGTTGTACACCGTATCGACTGAATAATTGTTATGCTTGAGCACAGCCGCAAGCGCGTTGGAAAGCTCCTTTTCATCCTCTGCGAGTAATAATCTCATAGAAAACTCCTTTGGTCGTTGTCCGTAAAGCATCGCATACTACATTGATTATAGCACAAAACGCCGCCAAAGTCAACGACTGCTGTCAATTTTTGCATCCGTCCCCGCAGAACAAAGACCCCTCCGCAAGGATACGGAGAGGCCGTGACATCATTTTTGTCTGTTGTATTTCACTCTGAGTGCGATGGTCATGTGAGTGCTTCCGCCCGAGCCGTTCATGAGTGAGTAGCGGAAAACGGCGTCAAAACCATGCTGCATCGGCATATAGAGCATATCCTCGCCCTTGACGCTGAGTTCCATCTTGCCGTAGGCGGTGTTCATGACGGTGGAAGTCGTCTGCTGAGGAAGAATGAGCATCTTGTAGCTGAGCTCGCCCTTGCGCTCGAACTCGACGTTCTCGGCGGTCAGCTTGACACGGGTCTCGCAGCCCTCTTCTTTGTAGATAAGCTCAAAACCGCCCGTCACGAGTCTGTAAAGGCAGTCACCCTTGACGGTATCGACGTTGCCGTCCGAATTTGTCTCAAGCTCGAAAACGGCTGGCTTGAATATTTTATCGGTCAGTCCCATAAGAACCTCTTTTCTGTTCCTTTACAGCTTGCACTGCGCGATCTCGCACTCGGCATCGCCCAGGAATCTGCTGACATTTTCCTTGAAAAGCTGAACACTGTCGGTGCAGAACAGCTCTACCCTACCCTTGTGGGAGTCGGGTTTCAGCGCGTTCTGTGCTTTGAGCGCTTCGTATGTCATCTCGGCGGTGACGCCGCTCGAAGAGATGAGCGTGACATCGTCCCCCATGAACTTCCTGATAACATTCTCGAACAGCGGATAGTGGGTACAGCCCATGATGAGCGTATCCACGCCCTGTTCCTTGAGAGGTGTGAGGTACTCCTTCACGAAGAACTCGGCAGGTTCACAGCCGAGGGCGGTGTATCCGTTCTCGGCAAGCGGCACGAGAAGAGGACAGGCATTCGAGAAAACGCTGATGTCTGGGCACTGGCGCTTTATCTCCAGCTCATATCTTCCCGAACGGATAGTCGCTGGGGTCGCGATAACGCCTATCTTATTGTTGCGGGTAGCTTCACAGGCTGCATCGCAGGCAGGGATGATGACACCGCTGTAGCAGCTTATCCCCGTACCCTCGAAGATGTTGTCATCCGCGATGACCGACGAAACGGTACCGCAGGCGACGAGCAGCAGCTTTACGTTATGCTTCTCCATGAAACCCACGTCCTGCTTTGCGTAGCGGACGATGGTATCACGGCTGCGCGTGCCGTAGGGAACTCTCGCGGTATCGCCGAGGTAGACGATATCCTCGTGAGGCATAAGTCTGATAAGCTCCTTAACACAGGTGAGCCCACCCACACCTGAATCGAAAACGCCTATCGCACCCTCTGAAAGGTCTCCGTATAATGTATCTATCATCTGATATGCCACCTGTCAATCGCTGTTTTCGAGAGCAAGTTCGATAAGTCTGCGCTCCTGCTCTTCAAAGGGGATGCCCTCATGCTCCATCAGCTTCGGGTACATACTGATAGGAGTATGACCGGGAAGGGTGTTTATCTCGTTGAGCACAGGCTCGTCGCCGTCGCAGAGGAAGAAATCGACTCTCGACAGACCCGAGCAGCCCATCAGCTTGTAAGCTCTGACGGCGGTCTCGCGGATGCGCTGAGAAGCGGTCTCGCTGATAGCGGCGGGAATTATCGTCTCGGAAGAGGCGTCGTTGTACTTTGAGTCGAAGTCGTAGAAACCGACGTTCGCGCTCTTTATCTCGCCGACCGCCGAAGCGAAGGGGTCATCGTTGCCCATAACGGCGCACTCGCACTCGATGCCGTTCACGCCCTGCTCGATAAGCAGTTTCCTGTCGGAAAGGAATGCCTTCTTGATGCCCTCTTTGAGCTCTGCAGCGTTCGTGCATCTCGAAACGCCCACTGAAGAACCTGCGCAGCAGGGCTTTACAAACATAGGATATGTAAGCTCGCTCTCAGCCTTCGCGATGAACTCATCGACCTTCGAGATGTCGCTGTAGCGCATGGAAATGTACTTCGCCATCTTCACGCCCGAGGAACCGAGCACGATGTGGGTGAGTTCCTTATCCATGCAGTTTGCGGAGGATATCATATCGCATCCGACAAAAGGCACCTCGCTCATGGCGAAAAGACCCTGGATAGTGCCGTCCTCGCCGTTCTTTCCGTGCAGCACGGGGAAAACGACATCGGCTTTGAGGGTTGCGTAAGTGCCGTCCGCCTCCAGCAGGATAAAGCCCTTGTGCAGGGGGTCGGGGGACATGATGCAGGGGACGTTGTCGGAGTCGCGTTCCCACGCGCCCGATGCGATATCGTCAACACTGCCGATGAATCTTACCCAATGTCCCTTTTTGGTGATGCCGATGCAGATGACCTCGAACTCATCCTTCGGGATGCTTCTGATAACGTGTGCCGCAGAGACGTTTGAAACGTCATGCTCGCTCGACTTTCCGCCGAATATAACGGCAACTTTCTTCTTTGCCATACTTATTACTCCTCTTTTATCCGAATAAGATATCTGAAAGAAGAAACAAGCGGTCTTTCAGCCGTCAGCAAGTGTTTCTTATTTCAGATACCTTATTACATATTTAATGATATCCGTGTTATTTTATTCCTGCGAGTTCTTCAAAGCTCAGTTTTCCGCCGAAAAGGTCAAGCGCCGAACCCACAGTAAAGTCAACTTTTCCGCCGCCGCATTTTCTCAGGAGCTCTATGTCCTCCATCGAAGCTATGCCGCCTGCGTAGGTGCATGGTATCGGCGAGCTGCCGCAGATACGTGCGACCTCCTCCTCGATGCCGTGCTGTTTGCCCTCAACATCCGCCGCGTGGACAAGGAATTCCGCGCAGCAGCCCGAGAGCTTTTCAAGGGTCTCCTCACAGAAGCGGAGTTCGGTCATTTTCTGCCAGCGGTCGGTGACGACGAAATACTCGCCATCGGGGGTCTTTTTGCAGCTGAGGTCAAGGGTAAGATGTTCTTTCCCGACCAGAGCCGTGAGCTTTTCAAGCCGCTCCATGTTGGCTCTGCCGTCCTTGAAAACATAGCTCGTGACGATGACCTGTGAAGCACCCATTTCAAGGAACATCTGTGCGTTATCGGGGGTAACACCGCCTCCGAGCTGCAATCCGCCGCTGAAAGTGCCGAGCGCGCGCCTTGCCTGTTCGAGGTCGGCTTCGTAATGCTCGCTCCCGACAGGATTGAGGATTATCACATGGCCGCCCGACAGACCGTAACGTCTGTACAGGTCGGCGTAGAAGGCGCCGTCCTGCTCGGAAACGAAATTATCCTTCGCGCTGTCGCCCTCGTCTCTGAGGGACGAGCCGACTATCTGCTTTACTCTGCCGTTATGTATGTCTATACATGGACGAAATCTCATATTTCCACCTTGGTTCAGTTAATATATAGTACGACGTATTCTTCATCATCTATTTTTGTCAGCTTCGAGCGAACAACGGGGTTGCGTGAACGCCCTGTGCCTTCTTTTAATAAAGCGACAACGTCTTCATTCCAGAACATCCATTCTTTCGTGAGACGGTATTTTCCTTCTATGACCGAGCTGTCGGTGATGTGCAGAACGGCAGTGTCGTAATTGCGCGAGACCGCATTATTGACCGCATCTGCGAGCTGTTCGATGCTTTCGAGCTCGGTGGCTTCACGTATCTCAAAGCTGTTCGCGAAACTCTCGGTCTGAGGGCAGTCCTCGGTCATGACGTGTCTTTCGGAAAGAAAATCGTAGGAAACATTGAACCACTCGTGAGTGATGGCTCTGCCCGTTTTGTCGGGAACAGGGTCGTCCCACGTTACGTCAACATAGTACCATGCACCGTCGAGCTGAACTGCGTTCCATGCGTGTTCTTCATTCTCCACATCCGTCGAATGGATGAGGACGCACGGGATGCCGAGCATACTCATCATGAGCTGGAACGAAGTGCTGTAGCCCGCGCAGATAGCCTTTCCGAGAACGAGCGCTCCGTAGGGTTCGTCGCTGTGCTCTGTCCGCTTCGGGATGACGCGGAGTTCACCCGGGTCGTAGGTACACTCGGCGATGAGCCAGTCATGAACTGCAAGCTCTTTCTGATAGTCGTCCATATCCTCAGTGACCACCTCGGAAATGACGCGCTCGGCTTTTTCAAGAGCCTCGGTCTCGAACTCATCGAGCCGCGAACGGTCTCCCGAACGGAAGGCGTCGAGCATCGGCGTGATGTCATACAAAGGCTCGAATTCCTTCTTCTTAGCTTCTTCAATGTCAGATGAGGTGTCCTCAGCTGACGAAGAGTCCACGGAGGTTACGGCTTCGATCGTTGTAACTGTTTCGGCTGTGGTCACGGTCTCGGTTTCTGTAGTTTCTGTTTCTGTTTTGGTGACAGTTTTCTCCGAGCTGTCATCGGTTTTCTGGCCTGCACAGCCCGAGAGCATTATCAAAGCGGCGATGACCGCAGTTATTTTCTTCATCTGTTGCTCCTTATCCGTCAAAAAGGCGATATATGTTTATTATACAGCATTTTTGCCGATGTGTCAAGTAAAATGACATAAAAAGATACTCCGACGGCCGTATTTTCTCGGACAAAAACAGCTCCCGACGAACGGGAGCTGGAAAAATCACGGTATATCATCAGTCAACATAGCTGCGCTGTTCCCACTTCAGACCCTTGGAGCGCGTGTAGGCTCTGGTCTCGTTCATGGGCATCGGCTTTCCGAAGTAGAAGCCCTGTGCGCGTTCGCAGCCTATCTTTTTCAGGAACTCGAACTGTTCCTCGCTCTCAACGCCTTCGCAGAGGGGGTCGAGATTCATGTCTCTCGCACCGTTTACTATGTAGGTCATGAGGGTTCCTGTCTTGGAATTGGTGGAAAGACTGCGCAGGAACAGAAGGTCGAGCTTGAGCACATCGAAATCGTACTCCGCGATGGTGTTCAGCGACGAATAGCCGCTTCCGAAGTCATCGAGCCAGATATGGTAGCCCATCCTGCGCATACGATCACACTCGCTCTTGATGTAGCCGACGTTATCGTTCAGTGCGCTTTCGGTTATCTCGATGTCGAGCATGGCTCTGGGAATACCGTATTCGTGGCGTATCTCCTCAATGATCGCGAAGATATCACAAAGCTCGAAATCGAGACGGGAGATATTGATGGAAACGGGAACGGCAGGCTCGCCGTTCTCTATAAGACTGCGGAGATCGTCGCAGACCTTGCCGACAACGTATCTGTCGACCAGGTGTATGAGATGGAACTGTTCAAGAGTCTCGATGAAGTCCGAGGGCGACAGCAGACCGAACTTCTCATCCGACCAGCGGACGAGCGCTTCGTAGCCGCATATCTCCCCTGTCTCGACCCTGATGACAGGCTGATAGTAGACCTTTATATCCTCATGCTCGATCGCCTCGTCGATATGATCGACCACGTACTGCTGACGGCGGAGCTTCTCGCGGAGCATCTCGTCGTAGATGCAGAAGATAACATCGTGACGGCTCTTGATGCTGTTGCAGGCGAGCCTTGCGTGGTCGCAGGCAAGGCCTATCTCGGAGCTTCTGCCGTCGAGGAAGTACATTCCTGCCTTGATGCGGACTTTCTTGTTGGGGTCTTCCGAAAGCAGGAGCCGCTTGTAGACAGATTCGATCTTGATGACTATCTCTTCGCGGGTGCCGTTGGCAAAGACGAAGAAGTGGTCGTCCGAGAAACGCGCTACCGTGCCGTCCTTGAACTCGTCGCGCAGGAGCTTTGCGAGGTCGCAGAGCAGTTCGTCGCCGAGCTTGAAGCCGTGGCGTTCGTTATAGAGCTTGAAATTCGGGATGTCAAAATAAACTATCGAGTAGTTCTTGCGGTAACTGTCGGGCGCGGAAAGGAGCATCTGCACCTTATAATAGAAGAAGGACATATTGAACAGCCCCGTGAGCCTGTCGGTCTCCTGATTCTGCGCGAGTATCTCGGCTTCGGCATAGGAATTCCTGCTGCGGTTGAAGAACTCGTTCTTGTCAACGTCAACGATGAACACATAGAAATAGCCCTTTCCGCCGAGTCTGTGCAGAAGATGTCCGAAATCCTCGATATACCTTGTCTCGCCCTGCTTGTTAACGATGCGGTAGCGCACATAGTCGTGGCGCTTTTCGCCGAAGATCGTCTGAGCCTGTATCTCGTTCTCTATCTTGTGAAGATCATCGGGATGTACCATGCCCGTGAAAGAACCGCCGACGAATTCAAGGAATTCCTCATAGGTCTCACAGCCGTAGAGACGAACTACGTTCATATCCGCAAAAATGATATTTTCTTTTTCAGACGCTTCGTATACAAAAAAACCGCCGGGCAGCCCTTCGGGGATGATACCGCCCACATTCATATCCGAAACCTGAGCATTCATATAGAAGCCTCCTCTTTAAGCAATTATGAAATAAATTTTCCATTTAATTAACTTTTGTTTTAATTATAGCACATTGTCAAATAAGGTGTGTGAATATTCTGTTAATGTTTGCACTGAAAATTCAAATAGTCGGTTTGTTTGGCAATATTGCAAAAAATAACACCGAAGGCATATCCTGACATTCGGATTTTCACGGCAGACGGCACACGATTGACAAAACGCATGGCTCTGTGGTATAATTGTACAGAGGTGAAACGGCATGAAAGACGGCTTTTACATAGTATCGGGAAGCGAAAAAAAGGTTTATCTCCGTTCGGAATACGTTCGGGTCGGCAGCCGAAGCAGGCCGCTCTACGGCGGTAATCAGTCGGAATTCGGCGAGCTTATCGGGAAAACGGGCTGCGGACTTATCGCGATGGCGGATATCTCGCTGTACCTCTCGGGCAGGAACAGGCTCACGAAAGAAGAGTATCTGAAATATGTAAACGGGTTCAACAGCGACAACATCCGCCTCAGGATGCTGGGCGGCATCCTCGGCAGGAAGTTCGAGATATGCAGCATCGACGGCAGGAGCGGTAAGCTCCTGAAAGGATATTTTGCGCGGACAGGCAGCAAACTCACGGCGAAACTGATTCCCGTGCCGATGAGGCGCTCCGAGCGGAACGCTCCCCTGCCCGACCGCAGATGCTTCCGCATCATATCGAAAGCGCTCGCCGAGGACAAGCCCGTGATTCTCGGGGTGGGACCTTCAAAGAGCCACAAGCTGCCCCTGTACTCACGCGACAGCGCCGACCCCTGCCGCTTTCAGCGCACCAACTCGACCTCGAACCACTACGTCACCATCACGGGTGCGGTCGTCTGCAAGAACGCCGACACGGGCAGGCAGATGGTGCTGTATCGGGTGTCATCCTGGGGGAAGAAGTACTTCATCGACGCGGAGGAGCTTTACGAACACATCACCGCCGACCGCGGAATATACGGGCGTATCGTCGGGCGCGTCTCGAACGTGCTGACTGTCATACGCGAAAAATAAAAGAAGCAGTACATTTTTCTGTACTGCTTCTTTCTGTTTCAGCAACCCCCGAATCGGTAGAGCTCGTAGAAAAGTATGGCTGCGATGGTGAGGATGTTGGCGGCGATGTTCAGGACGCAGAGGATGAACGCAAGCCTGCTCTTCCTGCCCTTTATAAGCGTCACCGCCGAGCCTGCCGCCGAGACCGCACAGACCCCGCCGCAGACCATCTGGATAACGCCGATGACCGTTCCTGCCGAGAGCGGTATGCCGCCAAAGTACTTATAGTAGATGACGAAGGATGAGAGCATCGAGAGCACCGAAACGAACCTTGCGGCGTGTCCCGCGCCTGACAGCGCCGAACCGATGACGGCTGTGTCCCTGTGGGCGCGTCTGAGTTTCAGGCGGATGCGGAGCATATAGCTCGCAGTCACCGCCACCAGCAGATAGAAGGTAAACAGCAGAAGTTTCGGCAGGTAGAAGCTGTCGCTCACCACGTCAACGGAAGTCGATTCGATGAGCGTCCTTCCGTCGGAGAGGGTCCTGACGCCCATGACTGCCGCTTCGTCGCCGTTGGACATCTGCAAAAGTCCGCCGCCCATTTCGTCGAACTCGTGGGTGAACTGAACAGTCTGTAGCAGAGGGATGAATTTCAGCATACCCTTATGGGGCGCACGTGAAACGACAAAATGCCTGCCCGTAAGGTCTGCCGAGCCCTGTCTGCTGCCGTATTTGTCCGCCTGCAAATTTCCGAACACCAGCGGATAGACGCCGCCGAGTATCCAGCCCGAGCTGAGACCTTCGTTCTGCATGACTACCGCACCGACCTTTGTTTCAGGGTCGAATTCGAGGTTCGCCTGTCCGAAGGGGGTCGCGCCCGAGTGACCGTATGTGCGTACTCCCCTCTCGAAGCAGAAGAATCCGTGCATGTTCACGGGCACATCAGAGTCGGCGTAGCTGTCGGTCGCCGTGAACATAGCCTGCTGTGTTTCGGGGCTTTTGAAGAGCGGCGCTTCGTCGCTGACAAGTGCCTGACCGTAGGTGATGAGGTCTGCGAGGGTGCCTGTCGCCGCTCCTGCGGGATACGCGCCTGCGTATTTGAGCTGATGACCGTTCTCGTAGCCCGATAAACCGCCGACGCTGACGCTCTTCATCTGACGGCGGCGTTCATAGACCCACTGATCATCGCTGTGGTCGGGCATGATGGATGTGTGTTCAAGACCCAGCGGCTCGAAGATGTTCTGACTGACGTACTCGCCGTAATCCATCCCCGACACGCACTCGATGACGCAGCCTGCCACCGCCGCACCGTAGTTTGAATAGGCAACTACCTCGCCAGGGCGGTGTACCTGTGCTGGCTCTATGCACTGCAAGGCTTCCTTCAGGGGCGGTATGGTCTCGCTGTCGGTGTACCATATCGCCCTTGTGGTCTCGCACCAGCCTGCGTTGTGGTTCATGAGGTTCAGCATGGTTATAGGTTCGTCATAGCTGAGATGCTGAAAGAACCCCTCGGGGAGATACTCGCGGACGTCGCGTTCCAGGTCGAGTTTTCCCTCTTCCCACAGCTGCATGGCGCTGACCCATATCAGCGTCTTGGAGATGCTTCCCCACTCATAGACACAGTTCTCGTCGGTGGGGGTGTTCTCTTTGTAGTCTGTGTAGCCGAAGTATCCCGTGTAGATGACTTCATCGCCCCTGAACAGCCCCACCGAGACCGAGCCTTCTTCGGTAGATTCGATGTCACCGCTGATACATTGGTCGGAGTATTCTTCGAGCTCCTTTGTGAACTCCCGAAGGGTCATGCCCGATGGGAGAATTATCTCCTCTTTCTTCACCTCATCGGCAAACGCGCTTGCAGAGCTGCCTGTCATAAGAACAGCCGCACAGAGAGCCGCCGAGATACGTTTTATGGTGTTTTTCATATCAAGCCCTCCTTACATTTCCTTGTCGGTGTATTCGATGAGCGTGCAGAAGTACTGGAACAGCGTTTCGGCGGCGCTTATGAAAAGCAGCAGAAAGCACAGCATGAAGCCGTCCCCCACCGATGCGAGCTGTCCTATCACCATAGCGATGACCGCTATCGCAGGGGCTATCGAGATCTGACCTGTCATTATCGAAAGAAAGAATATCATTATAACGATGGTGAACCCAAGACCGACATAGTCACTTTTTTTCAGCTTTTTCGACTTGGACAGCGAAACATTCACGCCTATAGACTCGGGGTTCTTGAAGTAGTTGCGCAGAATCGAAGAACACATGATGAACGACAGCGCGTTCATCGCAAAACAGGTAACAACGATGACTCCCGTCTTGGATAAGGAAGAGGAGAGCGCAGCTGTCAGCTTATCGAGTATATCGTTATCATCTCCGATGACTTTAAGATATACTTTGAACTTGTATGAGACTAATGTAACGGCGAAGTTCGACAGACAGGTGACAAGATTCAGCGCGGCTGTGAACAGGTATCTTGCGTTGACGACGTCCCTGCGGGTCACGGGGAGAAGGCAGTAGAGCTTGTCGCAGTGATAGCGCTGTTCGTTTTGGAACAGCAGAGGGACTATGAGCAGCCCCGTTACGAGCGGAAGATACGAACCTACGAGCGGCGACACGAGAAATGCACCGAAAATACAGATACACCCCGTGACAGCCGCAAGCAATAAATTGCTTTTTTTGCTCCCCCTCATCGTGATGAGGTCGGCATTTATGATAGTTTTTATCTTATCTATCTGCATAAGTCTCACTCCTTACAGTTCATTCTTTTCGAGCTTTGCGGCTGTCAGTTCGGCAAACAGCGCCGTCAGCCCGAACATCGCGGCGTTCGCGGTGAGGATGAACAGGATGACCCCCGCGGTGAACGTTTCGGGCGGACGGAGCGAACTCAGGTCGATGACAGGCAAAACATCCCGCTCATTGAGGAACATGAACAGCCCTCCGAGAGCGAGCGGCGTGATTATCAGACCTGCGTAAACTTTGGTCTTGGCTTCCCTGCCGAAAACGCCCGACACCATCACCAGAAGCACCTGGTAGAGTTCGAGAAGGACAAATGCCGCAGTCAGCAGGCAGAATGCAAGAACAAGGTTGCCCGTATCGGTGTATTCGTTCTCTATCATCCTGCGGAAAGGGTCTTTAAAGGGAAGCAGTCTGCCGAGCTTCATCGCAAAGGACAACAGGGTGAGCACCATACTGCCTGTCTCGCACAGAAAAAATACCGTGAGACTGTAGAAGAACTGTCCCCTGACCCTGTTTTTTCGCTCGACGGGAAGGATACCGTACAGTTTGCTGTAGCAGCTCTGTTCCTCGACCGTGGGGATGAACGCCGTCAGGATCACAGCGACCAGCAGGGGCGCCGCGAATATCTCTATCGGCGCTAAAAGGATGCCAAGTATCAGGAGGAACATCATCAATAACAGCATGGCGCCGTCTGTCAGGAACGGCAGACCTGTGTAAAGGTACAGCTTTATCATGTTAAGAATCTGTTTCATTCTTATCCTCCTTCGCGATGTAGACAAGTATCTCATCGATAGTCGCCTTTTCGTATTCGAGGGTGTCGGGAAGGGTTTTCAGCTCGGTGCGGTCTATAAGCGCGTCAAAACCGTTGCGGTACTTATGATAGCCTATGAGCTTCGGCTTCACGCTGTCGGGGATGTCGTCGGGGTCGCCTTTGAGGACGGCGAACTTCTCGGTGAGGTCGTCCTTCGTGCCCGTGAACCACACCCTGCCGTTGTTCAGGATGGTGACATAGTCGGCGATGCGCTCAACGTCGGCGGTGATGTGGGTGGAGAAGAGCACTCCCCTGTTCTCGTCCTCGATGAACTCGGCGAGGATATCGAGGAGCTCGTCGCGGGCGACGGGGTCAAGACCGCTGGTGGGCTCGTCGAGGATGATGAAGTCGGGCTTGTGGGCAAGGGCGACGGCTATCATGACCTTCATCTTCATGCCCTTCGAGAAATCGCCGACCTTTTTGTTGTCGGGAAGGCCGAAGCGCTTTATCAGCTTCGCAAAGCAGTCGCTGTCCCAGTTCTTGTAGAAGGGCTTCAGCTGGCGCTCGATACGGCTGATGTTCAGATGCTCGCCGAGGTAAAGGCTGTCGAACACAACGCCGAGGCGTTCCTTTATCTCCACGGAATCCTCAACGCTGTCGAGCCCGAAAACGGAGATCTTTCCGCTGTCGGTCTTTGCCATGTTCAGTATCGAACGGATTGTGGTGGTCTTGCCCGAACCGTTCTGACCGACGAAGCCCATTATGTAGCCCCTCGGCAGGGAAAAGCTCACGTCTCTGAGGGAAAAGCCCTCATAGCTCTTGTTCAGACCGTTTATTTCAAGAATATTCTCCATAGTTCATCCCTCCATATACCTGCGCAGAGCCGCGATTATCTCATCGTCGGTAAGTCCTGCATTGTGACCGTTCGTTACTGCCTTCTCAAAGCCGTCCTCCATCTCGAAGAGCATACGCTCTTTCAGGAGCTCGTTATTGCGCGGTGCCACGAAGTAACCCTTTCCCGCGACCGAGACGATGAAGCCCTCTTCCGCAAGGTCGTTGTAGACCCTTGTGGTGGTGATGACGCTTATTTTCAGGTCTTTTGCGAGCTGTCTGATGGACGGCAGCTGTTCGTCCTCGGATATTATCCCGTCGAGTATCTGAGCCTTGATCTGCTCCTCGATCTGTTCGTATATCGGCTGATCCGACCGATTTTTAATGATTATCTTCATGAAGTACTCCTTTGCATAGACTGTATATACGTGTATATATTCGTATATATCAGCTTATGTACAGTATAACACGGCCGATAGACTTTGTCAAGAGGTTTTTCAAAAAAAATCCCGAAAGCGTGAAGCTCTCGGGATTTGTGTGTCTGTTTGTCTGTCCGATCAAAGATCCAGCTTTGCGAACTGTGCGATCATGTCGTCGCTTACCGATTCGATAGCGCCCTTGTCGCAGAGGTCTGCGAATCTCGGGTCGATGGGGAGCTTTGCCAGCACGGGTATCTCGTACTGTGCGGCGATCTCATCTACGTGGCTCTCGCCGTAAACCGCGATGCGCTTGCCGCAGTCGGGACATTCGAGATAGCTCATATTCTCAACGATACCGAGTATCGGGATGTTCATCATGCGAGCCATCTTCACCGACTTCTCGACAACCAGCGATACCAGCGACTGGGGAGAAGCAGCTATCACGATGCCGTCAATGGGCAGCGACTGGAACACGGTCAGCGGAACGTCGCCCGTTCCCGGAGGCATATCCACGAACATATAGTCTACCTCCCCCCAGGCGACGTCGGTCCAGAACTGTGTTACCGCGCCTGCGATAACAGGTCCTCTCCAGACAACGGGGTCGGTTACGTTCTCCATCAGGAGATTGATGGACATGACTTTTGTGCCGTTGACGCTGTCACAGGGGAAAAGCGCGTCCTCGGTGGTCACGGGTCTGGTGTCGATGCCGAAGATCTTCGGGATGGACGGACCTGTGATATCGGCGTCGAGAACGGCAGTCTTGAAGCCCTTGCGAGACGCGTTGACCGCCAGCAGCGAAGTCACGAGGGACTTGCCTACGCCGCCCTTGCCGCTGACAACAGCGATCACCTTTTTAACATTCGACATATAGTGCGGCTCAGCCTTCTGGATGCCGCCGCCCTGCCTGCTCGAACAGTCAGCCGAGCAGGAGCCGCAGTCGTGTGTACATTCTTCACTCATTACATTCATTCCTTTCAAATCGCATAGCGCGTTATAGACATATTATACCACAATCGGATAGAATAGTCAACTGTGACGAGTAGTTTTTTTGGCGTGGTGCATTATTAACTTTTTGTTCGCTATTCGTACATTTTATATTAATATATGTGGATAATTCATATGGTATAATTGTTTATATATATTAACCATATTGGAGGTAATCTTATGGCAAATTTCTGTAAAAACTGCGGTTCGCAGCTTTCTCCTTCCGATTCGGTATGTCCTTCCTGCGGCGAACCAATCCCAGGCGCTGCTAATGCCGACAACGCGTACGGTCAGTACAGCTACGGCAATCAGAATACTTACGGCTACCAGAACACTAACGGTTATCAGAACACGGGCGGCTATCAGAGCTACGGTCAGACGAACTATTCGCAGCCCTACTATCAGCAGAGCGCAGCGACCACCGTTGCAGGCTGGATAGGCTGGATGCTCCTGTGCAGTTTTCTCCCCGTCATCGGTCAGATCATTATCATAGTTTCCGCCCGCGACGAATCTCTGAAGAACTATGCGAAGGCCACCCTCATTCTTTCCGCCATCGCCGTCGTGCTGACGGTCATCTTCTATGTGCTTTTCGGCGCGGTCATACTGTCAGGAATGAAAAATTTCTGAGAACTTTTGTACACATCCGACAATTAACAGTCGAATTCGACTTGCTTCGTTGTAAGATATTACAAAGTTAAAAAACTTTCGCAAAAGTGCTTGACACAGGCGGATTTTTAGTATATAATATATAAGTCGATTGACACCGAACATGATTCTCAATGTGAATCGGCGGTGTTAACGTGGCGGTATAGCTCAGTTGGCTAGAGCACTTGGTTCATACCCAGGGGGTCGCTGGTTCGAATCCTGCTGCCGCTACCATATGGCCCGTTGGTCAAGAGGTTAAGACACCGCCCTTTCACGGCGGAATCATGGGTTCAATTCCCGTACGGGTCACCATTCAACGTTCTCGGAAACAGCGTAATATCGCCGTTTCCGAGTTTTTCTTTTATACCGAAAATAGGGTTTGTCCGCTACTTGTCCGCTATTCGGATTTTGCAGCGGACATTCTTGTTTTATCTTGTGCTATCCTGCGGAAGAAAACTGAACGCTCCGTCCATCGCCTGAGCCACTCTTGCCTGTGCGGTCTGGAACATATGAGCATAGACGTTCAAAGTAGTTCCTGAATTGCAATGCCCTAACGCTCCCGATACCGTGACCACATCAAGCCCCGATGAGATCAAGGCAGAAGCTGCGAAGTGACGGAAGCTGTGAATACCGTAGAAAGGCATATCGTTCTTCTCGCAGAACTCTTTGAGCCAACCATAGGGAGTCTGATTATTCATCGGACTGCCGTCCCACTTGACGAACAGCCTGTCGCTCTCTACCCACTTGTCGCCCAGGCGGAGTGCTTCTTCGTCCTGCTCGTCTTTCAGCTCTCTGAGGATACCCATTATGTAGGGACTAATCTTCAGCACACGCTTTGAACGCTTGGTCTTTGTGGTGTCGGTGTAGATGCCACGCTCCGAGGTGTAGTTGCTCGTTCTCTTGATGCTGATGATGTTGTTCTCAAAGTCGATGTCCTTCCATTCAAGACCGAGCATTTCGCTCCTGCGGAAACCGCTGTACGCTATCAGAAAGAAAAAGGCTCTGTACTTCGTAGGCTCGCCATTGATCGCCGTGAGAAGCTGTGCGATCTCCTCCTGGGAGTAGATAGGCTTCTCCTTGACCTCGCCTTTGGGTATCGTCACTTTCCTGCACGGATTGTCCGATACCAAGTCCATTCTCACCGCATAACTGAATACGTCCGAGATAAAACTCAGGTTATGACGTATCGTTTTCGGTGCGAGTGGCTTGCCTGTCTTTTCGTTCGCTCCCTCTTTTGCGAGAGAGTTCACGAATCCCTGCAAATGCCTTGCGGTAATCTTGTCGATACGCAGATGTCCTATCGCAGGGTAGACACGGTGTGTGAGCTGGAGCATACGCTCGTATGTAGTGCTTCTGAGGGCGTTCTTAGCGTAGTTCTCGAACCATTCCTCCGCAAGTTCCTGAAACTTCATAGCAGAAGTCTTGTAGCCGTGGTTGACAGCTTCCTCGAACATTACTGCTTGTCTGTTCAGTTCCTTTTCGATCTGCTTCTTCGTCATGCCCTCATCAGGTTTCCAAGTCATGGACTGTTCCTTGTGTTTACCATTTACATCATAGCCGCAACTGACCCTGATAAGATAGCCGTTGCCACGTTTCTTTATAGTTGCCATAGATTACCTCCTAAAAATCTATGACATACCCTTGTACATCTATAATCTTAGCGCAATAAATCGGCGTTGTCAAGGGTTTTGACGTACTTTTTTCGGGTATGTCATAAACTATCTTCTTTTATTCTAATGTATTCTTTCTTGTAGTGCTGTTGTATCTGAACTGCTGATAGTCAGCACTCAATCCGCAGGCAGAAATAAAAGCCTTAGCCTTTTTCAGCTCACGGGAAAGCTCGTCCTCACGGCTGATACGCTTTGCTTCCTTGTTCAGCTTCTCACGGGTAAAAAGTGCCTTTTCCTTTTCAGCTTTTTTGTAGGCGGCAAGCTCCGAGGAAACAGCCGTCAACTGCGTTTTCAGAGCATCACGCTCCTGTACCGCCGTGTCATGTTCGGATTTGAGCTTCTTGTTGGTCTTGACCATAGCCACATACTTTTTGGCGGTGTCGCTGAGTGTGTCATAGTCCTCTTTGGAGAGCGTGACCTTTTTGCCAAACATGGACTCCTTGGCTTCAATGCCCTCGATCTCATCGAGCTTGACTTTTTTCTTGGCTGCCTTGTCAAGCTCTGCACGGGCTTCATCACGCTCGGTAATAGCCTGTGCCTTTTCTTCTTCAAGCCGCTTGATCTCGTCCTTATGCTTGCCGTATTCCTCGGTGGTGTAGCTGTACCCTCTGGACTTCTTCGGCTCGGCAATTTCGATACCGTGAGCAAGGCAGATCTGATGCAGAACTTCCCACTCGGTTAAACGCCAGCGGTTGATCGCATTTGCACCCTTGCCGTGTCCCATTTCTTCGAGAGCTTTCGCCATTGCGTTTCGGGTATCAAGCCCTCTGTCGAAATGCCCGATTGGAATGTAGTCAATATGCAAATGGGGAGTTGCTTCATCGAGGTGCATCACGGCATTGAACACATGGAAATTCAGATTTCTCTGCTGGAATCCCTCCATGTATTCACGCAGGCAGGCGACAGCGATCTCCGCATCGGGAGTGCCAACACCCGTATCGTCTTTCGTGCCGATCTGAACCAAGTCCTCATAGAAACTTTTCTGCTTGTTCGCTCCGGTGATAACACTCTTGCTCGGCTCACGGTTGAACAGGTGCTGAAAGTAGTCGTCAATCTTGCGGTCATTTCTTTTCTGACGAGCGTTGTATCTCTCTACCGCTGCGCCGAAAAGCTGATCGTAGGTTTCGCCCAGATCCTGACGGACAAAAACAATGTTGTCCGCAGTCCGTGAGCTGTCAATATTCTTGGCAGAGAACTCTCGGTTATTATGTGACAGGCTGCCCTTGCCCTGACACATTGAGATAGTCTTTGTACTCATAAAAATAGTCTCCTTTGTTTCTATATCTGAACCCTCTGATGAGGGAATTGTTGACGCAAAGCCCTGATGGGCAATTGGCTTGCAACGATAAGTATATCGGCAAACCAAACAGCGCGGAGCGCTGGGATTTACTTGCGGAGTGCCGCCAGTAACCCCAAAGCACTTTCGACAGCCTATTCGGACTATCAAAAATGCTATTGGGGCTCTGCGAGGCTGAAACGGCTGACGGAGAAGCCGAAAATGTGGACACAGTAATGCAAAAATCCGCATTACAAAATTTCAGAAATGTGATTCTGAAAATCGTAAAATCAGAACGGCATCTCTACCTCAACTTCGTACTTTTCAAGGAGCTGATCTATCTCCTTTTCGTAGAGCCTGATCTCCTCATTCGACAGGTACTCATAGTAGCGAGCGAGAGCATCACGAAGATGCAGACCGCTTCTTTTCCAGAGGAAGAATTTCAGCGTTTCAAGTTTGCTCAAATCTCACACCCCCTTTCCGTTGAAATAGTCGATCAGGTCAGCCTTGTTCACAAGGATTTTTCCGTTCCTGCCCTCGCCTGTGCGTACGGACTTCACCTTGCCCTGCTTCACGAGCTGACGGACGGTGTGTTCGGAAAGTCCCTGAATGACCTCAGTGCATTCCTTGATAGTCAGCATCTCAACCTTGTTAGAAGTCGGTGTGGTGGTGGTCTGCGGAACGGAGTTCTCTCCGTCCTCGGTGAGCTGAATCAGCAGCTCCAGAATGTTGTCAACGATCTCTTTCTTCTGTGTAGTAGTCATAGTGTAAACCTCTCTCTTTCTATGGTTTGTGTTTTGAGTTTTATGAACTATCAGCATTTTCAGCACAATCGAAGCCCGAAAATGTCGATAATGTTGATTGTTCAGATGTTGGGATTTATAAAAGCCATAATCCCACTCTTGTTGTTGCCGTTTGCCCCCTGAATGGTCACACGGCGGAGATAGTTATACTCCTCCAACATCTCCATGGTCTCAGCGAAGTCGGCTGCGTTCTTGAAAAGCGTACAACGGCAGAGCTTGTAAAGGTCATTCTGCCTGATCTCACGGATACCCTTTGAGCGTATTTTGTTCAGCACCCTCTCCGCCTTTACCGTTCCGAGGTCAATATCGCCCAAGCTGTAAGCATAAATTGCCTGCTCACGGAAGTATCCTGCAATCTCAATCGCATTGCAGAACGTATCAATGCCTACTCGGTTCTCTATGGGGTTCACATCATTCAGCGCACACTTTACGCAATGAATGATACCGCATAACCGCAGGATAAGACCGTGGAACTTGCCGCCCCAGTCCTTGCAGAAAGCCATATCCGTGACGAGCTGCGGCTCAATGTAGTCGTTGTAATAATCAACAAACTCCTTGTAAGCCTTGCCGTCAAAGTGGAGATACAGCTCTTTCTCGTCATGGTAGTTGAATTTGGTGTTGAGGAGCTTGTACACAAGGTTCTTGTATTTCTCCGCAACATTTTCGGGGACAGGCGACGTATCATAGCGCCGTGAGCCGATATTGCTTACGGGGAAACAGTACACGAAACGAGCTATCAGACCGCTGCCCCTGAAAGCAGAATTGTTAATCATGCTATCAAAAACATACGGCTGACACGCAAGACAGATACTCATATACGGCTTTTTCAGCACAATGCTCCCTCTGGTCGCTCTGTCGCTGATATACGTTTCCCCGTTCCACGATTTCAGCAGGAGATCAAGGTTCGGGACGTTGTTGCTGTAACGTCCGCTAAAGTTGCCGAGCATACCCGCTTCGTCCGAGATCATCAGCAGAGTGCCGTTTTCTTCGAGCTGATGCACAAGTGATTCGGGCGTAATATCGTCCACCACTATCCTGCGGAAGTTGTTCTGAGGGAGATTGCTCATATCGGTCTGGAGCTTGGCAATCTCATCGGCGGTCACATCATTCTTCTTTTCAAGTGCTTCGAGCTTGCCGGCTAACAAATTGTACTCCGCCTGAGATTTGAAGATGTCCTGCTTGTTGTTCTCGTTCCAATCGTGAGCGAACTGTATGTACGGTCGCTTCACCATTGAGATCACAGGCGACTTCTTGAAGCTCGGCTCTGCTACTGTAAGAGCATCAAGCACCAGCGGCTCGGTGTGATCTCGCTTTGCCGACATTCTGTAAACGCCTGAGAAACAATAGCTTACCGCAGAGAGTATTGCTGTGCCTGCCATAGCAGCGTCCGTTGAAGTGGTAGTCGCTATTGCTTGCGCCATATCCCTTAGTATCGGAGGGAGAGCGTTCACGGGGAACGGCAGGAGGTTTGTTCCGTCGGGACGGAGTGGTATGGGCGTTGCCCACTGTGTAGGTTCATTCAAATATGAATCAGTCCTTTCTGATGTTTAGTGTTATGTCAGCTGTCTGTCTCTTGCTGACATGAATATTGTACCATAACGGTAGTCTGTAAATCCATAATATCACGTTATAATATTGAAATTTACGTTATTTACTTTGAAATTTGCATAACGTAACATTAATTCACGTTATAAATTATGATAAAGTATTGACAAGTATAGCCTAAAGTGTTATAATATTCATAACGTATTTGACGTTTTACGTTATTGTAAAGGAGCAAAACATGGCAGAAAACAAAAAAATCCTGCTCTATCGCATCGACGAGCAGGCAAAGAACGTTATTTTTGTGGTTACAGAGGACGATCCAAAGTTATGGGGAAATATCTCCGAAGATATGCAGACTATCCTGAGCTTTGACGAGATTTTCAGGGATATAACGGAGTTTCGTAACGGCTTCCTGGACTATGAGCAGCTCACAGACGAGCTGATAGGCACGATCAACGGCAGAGGTGCAGTGTTCCGTGAGATATTGGAACGGTTTGACGATAACCGCCTGAACAGCTTCAACTTCTTCACACGTTACTACTCCGATACGCTGAGAGATATTTTTCTTTCAGCAAGAGCAGACATCGACAAGGCAGGAGCGTTCTTTAACACCAGAGCCTTGAAGAAGTCCACGGAATATGTCAATGAGGTGTTTAATAATATCCGTGAGGTCATGCGTGACGATTGGAATTTTGACTTCAACTCCGAGAGCGATATGAAAGCATTCAGGCTTAGTTTTGATAAGATCATTATACGGGGAAATGACAGGAACGATATTTACACCGTGGCTGATACTGCACTTGTCAACTTCTTCTATGATTTCAGCTTTGCAATACACAGCAGAAAGCTATATGTTTGCAGCTGTAAATATTGCGGTAAGGTATTCCTCGGAAAGAAAAATGCTGTATGCTGTGACGGCACAGAGTGTCAGGCTACTTATCAGAACGAGCTTAAAAATGCGAAACGCAGGGAGAGAGATAACGGTACATATCAGAAGTATCTCACGAAGCTCAGTAACTATATTGGTCAGCAGAAGCCGAAGTTGTCTGCAAGGGTAAATGAAGATAGCGAAGTTCTTCAAAGATTTGACAAGGAAAGGAAGGCTTATACTCAAATTCTCAAAGATAAGATCGAGGAGTATCAGGCAGAAAACCGCTTGCCCGATGATGAAATGGAGCAATTTTACATTCAACTGAGAAAGAAATTTGCGCGGTTTTGGAATGGTCTGGCAGTTGAGTGGGAGAAGGAGCATAGAGGTGAACTTTGAATCCAGTGGGTTCAAAGTTGCAAACAGCGTAAAACCGGGAATTGCTCTTGCTATTACGATGAAAGTATGGTATAATTTGTAAAAGCACTAAAAATGACTGTGCAAAAGCAATTAGAAATGACAGTTTTACTTAAGAGGTGCAATATGTCAGTATTTTATATTAGAGATGTCGAGCAGAATGAAGAACAGATAGCTAAATTAACAATGGCTGAATTGTTTGAAATAAACATTCATAAAATGAGAAAAAGCTTCTTCAAGTATTTTCCCAATACAACCAAACGAATCAATAAGGTTACTCGCAACTTCTCTTTAGAAGCTTTAGAGAACAATACCGTTTTTCTTTCTGCACCGAGCAGCTTTGACGATCCCTATGATTGCAATTTATTCATTGATGCTAATGAGTTTGCGTTGCAGAGAATTCGTTACTATGCCGAATTATGCGGCGTTGATGTAAAACCTGAGTGGAGTTATGAAGAAGTGTCTATGCGGTTAGCAGAGAAAATATACACTCATGGTATGTCTGGCAAACCTTTGGATGAGTTCTATAAGCATAGACAAGATTGTGAAATGATTCGTTTACATCATGAAGCATTCTTTTTAAGATTACAATTAGAACTTAGTTCTCCGGAAACTAACGGGGAAAGCTACTCTGTGGCTTTCAACAAAGCGATAAAGGAGGAATATGACGAGATACAGCATACTGCTAATCGGTTCAGAGTTGCCTGTTTTGCAGAAACGCCATATTCTATGCTGATGTGGTCACATTACGCAAATTATCATCAAGGATTTTGCGTTGAATATGAAACACCTGACTATTCTTCAGACAACGCTGAAATTTACCACAATCTGTTTCCGGTAATATATACAGACAATAGAACAGATCTAACATCGCTTAGTTTGAATTGGAGGTCAAATGGTAACCTCTCAAATGAGGAACTATGGAACTTCTATAAATATGGATTACTTAGCAAAAGTCTGGACTGGAAATATCAACAGGAGTGGAGACTAATTTCCTGTGATAATCTCATAACCGATGATACTTATAATTGTCAGTTTTTCAAAATCAAAAAGGTTTATTTAGGTAACAGAATGTCTGCCAAAGATCGGAAGAAGATTATTAAAATATGCAAGCGTAAGGGTATACCATATGTTGGTGTAATCATTTCTCCCAATAAATTTGAGATGAAAGACTGTAGCATTCTATGTGAGAATTGTCTAAGAATTAAGCAGTGTAATAAGCGAAAACGTTCAAATAAATAGCTTTGGATCCAATGGGATAAAGCTGCAACCAGCGTAAATTCGGGAATTGGTATTGCTTTTTCGATGAAGATATGGTATAATACATTTAGTTAAAGCGTTTGAGATTATTAATGCAATATAAAAAATCATCAGTGAATAATAATTTTGTATCTGTAATAAAGGGGATGATTCTCTGTGAGCGATACAGTATCTTTTGAGATTTCTATTCCTTCTGATAACGATGGATATGCTCTGTTGCAATGCGAAAACTGCGGGGAGTATTTCAAATGCACCCCACATGATATAGAATCAGATGAGATTTTGAATATATACTGTCCGAATTGTGGTTTGACAAGCGAATCGTATATCACAAATGATGTGATTCAGCTTGCAAACGCTATGATAACGAACTATATACAAGATACATTATATGATTTTTCAAAGAAAATGGAAAGGCAGTTTTCTCACAACAAATTTGTAAAATATAAGGCTGGACGCAGACCTAAAAAAGCGTATGAGCCGCCTATATATTCAACTATAGAAGATTTGGTTGAATATAAATATATGTGTTGTGCCCGATCAGCAAAAATCAGTCCTTTATTAAAGATGTCAGTTTGTTTTTGCCCGTTTTGTGGAGGTGTAGAGTTTGGAGATCAATAAATCTACTTTAAAAACAATAATGTCCAAATTTAACAGTATTTCCAATCGTTTATTACAATCAACATATGATAACTATCTTGATGACCTAAGAAGGTTTTGTAATTATATAGAAGCTAACGAGCTGATAATGGAATATATAAATAGCTGCGGCGGTTACAATTCTGAAATGGAATCGCTATTAGACGAATGCTTACATAAAGGTGGAAAGATTAAATTTAGTCTTAATGAAGATGCGGAAACATCGGAGATATACTCATATATAAAGACAATTTGTAATAGTGAATATAAAAGCCTCCCTCCCGGAATAATAATACCGTATTCGTCATCAAATAAATTTGCGGATATGTTGAAAGAATTTAACCATTGTGTTATTTTAGCACTAATAAACCATATTAGTGATTACTTAAAGAAAGTAGGTATAGAAATGGGAATGGACGATAACGTAACTTACAACATCAATGGTCAGCAAGTGAATATAGCGAATGATAATGCGAACTTAACTGCAATTCAGAACAATAATGGCGTTAATTCTGATGAACTGCATAAGCTGATCGAAGTGATGAAATCAGAACTTAATCCGAACTTGTCTCCAGAAGATAAAGCTGACGCTGAAGAAAGCATTGAAATAATCGAATCCGAGCTTAACTCTGGAAATCCTGATGAGCAAAAAGTCAAGTCTCAGTTTAAGCTGCTTAAAAGACTTGATGTAGGTGTTAAATTTGCAAGTGCTTGTTGTTCGTTGCTCACTTTTGCGGATAAAATGTTTCCCTTTCTTGCAGAAGTCGCACCGTTTTATCAGAATTTGATAAAATAACCAAATAAAAATATTTGCCGTCACATTTACGTTGATTGTATGTGCGAATCTTAGAAGAAAACAAAAGCCTCTGTAATCCAGTAAAATGATTACAGAGGTTTTTTGTGTTTGATTAAGCTTGTACACTTATTGTCTGTCGACTTATTGTGTTCAAAGTTGTATAATATTGATAAAATGGAGGAGTGTTTATGGATATCGTTAAAGTGTTTGGCACAAATCTGAAAAAGTACCGTACACAAAAAGGGCTGTCGCAAGAAAAGTTTGCCGAAAAGTGCGGTTTGCACAGGACTTATATCAGTGATATAGAATGTTTCAGGAGAAGTATCGCCCTTGAGAATATCCAGCGTATTGCTGACGCTCTGGAAATTGAAACATATCAGCTTTTTATAGATAGCAATGAAAGCGAGGACTAAGTATGATTAACTATCAAAGAAATATAGCCGAAAGCGGATTGACCATTTACGAAATAATCGACCCGAATAATGAAACACTGTATATTCCAACGCAACGGCTTCAGGCAATTATCGAATCTGGTATGGTTGGATTATCTTTGCAGGGGTTACCATTAAGAACTCGCTCTAAAATAGTAAAGCAAAAGATTTGTGAATGTTTAGGATACCCTATACCAAAAAGCTTCAAGAAAACTCAACCTCGTTTTTATGGGCAGAACTTTGATGTTTACACTCAAAAGTCGCTCAATGTGCAAATCTGGAATGAAGAAATAACTCCTGATCGGCGCTATGTTTTCCTTGAGGTCAATGAAGATGATATTGTCACAAACGTTCGAGTTATTACTGGTGATGAACTCGCTGACTATGATAACACAGGAAAACTTACTACAAAGTATCAAGCGACAATGCATCACTTTGATCGGAGCAGCTTATTTGCAACGACAGATACTGAAAATCTAATGGACGTTATCTGTAAACGCAATCCTAACCTGAGAGAATTCAATCCAAACAGTTTTCCGAATCCAGACAGTCTCCTGCCTATTTCAGAACTGTTTGATAGACTGATTACTCTTGAAGGATGTGAGTTTAGCTACATCTCAGCAACCCAAGAAAGAAATAGGGGTGCGGTAATTCACAGTGCTGTATGTGAAGCTCTTGGGTATTCAATTTATGAAGATGATGGAAGATACCCCGATTTACGTAATCAACTCCTTGAAATAAAGCTTCAAACCTCTCCAACTATCGACTTGGGTTTACATTCGCCAGAAGATGGTTGCTGTATTTTCAATTGTTATGGAAAACCGTTCTTCAGCGAAGATGTACGATATGCTATTTTTGATGGAATTGTGAATCAAGTCCGTGGAACGGTAACCATTGATAAAGTGTATATCACCAATGGGCTTCACTTCACAAAAGACTTTCCGTTATTCCAAGGTAAGAAGCAAAACGCAAAAATACAGCTTCCATTACCATCTGATTTCTTTAAGAAGTAACTGTGAACATACTGTCTACCAAAGAATTAAGAATACTTATGTTTCGGGATTCTTCCTCAGAGGAGAGTCCCGAAATTATTTTTTTTACAACGGCAATCGCTTTTTGAGCATAAGGGTTATCAAGTGAAGGAAGAGGAAATTCCTCAACATACTGTGTCATAAATCTTCGTTTGCCAGAGTAGAGTTTGGTATGAAACTTCGTATCATAGTATTTTTCAATGAATTTACTATTTACAACAGCAAGAGTAAGATAGACCATTTCCTCACTTACATCAGAATTTATTTCTATCCAATAGCAATCTCCATTAACAATCGCTCCGCTTTCATCCAACCAAAACTGTGGCGTTTCAGAAATGTCTCTGAATACAATTTTTCTGGCTTTCCAACTGTCAGGGTTTTGAGGAACCCATATTTCATACCAGTTCCTATGTGCTTTCTGTACATAGCTTCTTGATGATAACTGCTCGTAATGTTGGTATAAATACTCTTTGGCATAAGGATATTTTTCAATGTCGTATGCAGCCTTTTTTCCATTAACGCTTGTATGCGTATATAATACTTGCCAAGTATCAGCACTATTAGGGATTATTTTACCAGCATTTCGATGCGTGATCAATGGTCTAAGTAGCTCGATTTTACTTAATTCACCCGTCCAAGAATCGCCTATAAAAACATTATCGGCGGTGGTTTTTATACCAACTCTTATTTTACCGATTTCAAACAGATGATGAGCGGTATGCTTTTCAACGGTTTTTAGCCATTGTTTTGATTCATCTGAGGAAATGGTCCACAAATCAGATTTTTCTACGCTACATAATGTGCCTTGTTTGAAAGAAAATTTTCTACCGTCTGAAGTAGAGAACACTCCATTTTCGCCTATTTTCTCAAATACTGACGTAATGCAATCCTGTTCATTTTCATCTGTCTGATAGATTGATGTGAATTCAACCTCAGAAGGATCGGAGGTTCTTCCATTTGAAAATACAACAATGCAAGGAAGGACGGAAGCATTAAATAGCTTTGTGTCACCAAAATCTACAATTCTTTTGATTTGATAGTTTTCAATCATATAATCTCGAACGGTAGCTCCGGATTTGATCGTAAAGAACTTGTTAGAAGTAATATATCCAGCTATACCGTCTATCTTTAAGAAAGACTTTGTGTACAATAAAAATGCATAGTATATGTCTATTCGACCGCTTAAAGAATATCTATTTGCAAGCTCCTGAGCTTTATCTGTACCAAGAATTTGTGTCCGAATGTATGGTGGATTGGCGATGATAAAATCAAACTGTACTGTTGGCTCAACTGAAAGAAAATCTTGATGAATAATCTCTACCCTATCATCTGGAAAGAAGTTAATTAATTCTTTGGAGGTTGTTTCAGCGACTCCCTTGTCAGTTTCATATCCGACTAAAACAAGCTTTCTATTTGGATAATGCTTTTTTAACAAATTGCCTATTGATAAAAGCAATTCGCCATTACCAACAGCAGGATCTAAAACATAAATCTCGTCATCATAATTGTTAATATGATATGATATAAGCTCATTTGAAAGGAAATTAGCCATTTCTTCAGGAGTGTAAATCACTCCATTTGACTTTTCCTTTGTTTCGTTTTTATATCTCATAATTTCTCCTTCGAGGCTAAATAACAAAAGTCAGCACCTATCAGATATGCAATATGGCATTATAGGAAACACTTCCAACATAAGCCATGGTATCTTTTATATTATAACAAATTTCATCTGGTATGTCAATCATATTGCCACTCCTTTTGCCTATAATACGCTGAGTGAAAGTTAAACAATATAAGAACAGCTGCACCTGAAGGCACAGCCGTCCAAGCAATCAGATATAAACCATACAGTCAAAGATAATCTCTCTCGCCATACCGACAAAGCAGTTTTCCAAACCGAGTATCTTCTCGGCATCACCACTGAGAACAGCTTTTTGATAGCAACTGTCAGTTCGTTTCCAAAGCTCCACCTGACGGGAGATAGCTTCACTGACCTTCTGTTCCATATCATCGAGGTACTGCATGATCCTGCCCTCATTGACGAGCCTGCGAAGCCTGTCAGGGTACTTGCTGTCGGAGTAGTGGAGATGATATCTGATGAAGTCCGTGTTATAGGTCTTGCTTTCCTCGGTCAAGGCATCGGGATTAAAGTGGGTGACGGTCACAGTATTGGTTTCAAGTCTCCAAATCGGAACATCTTTCTTTTTCAGGGGATTGTAAGCCACCTGTATGCTTTTGTATCTGCTCATACCGTCCACCTCACCTAATAGTCTTGATCATTTCAAGGACGAGCTGTGCGCCGACCTTGAAGCCCTTGCGGAACTCATTGCGATTGGAGAGATTGTGCAGATCAATGTCCGCTGTTTGATATTCGTCAAGAATGTCAGTACGGTCGGGATAGGCTTTCTTCAACTTGGCTTCTGCCTTGACGAGCCTGTCGAGGGCTGCTCTGTATGCTCCGTCAGTGTCCTCTATTTCGGTCAAATGAAACAGGTCATAGTCGTAAAGTTCATCGAGAATGTTTCTCATTTTTATATCCTCCATATCGAAAATTATACAAGGGTATGTCGGATATTTTGTCCGCTATTTGTCCGCTAAGGGTGCAAAAACTTAGCAAAAAACAGTATAAACGGACTTTTGTAGATTGTTCTGAAACGCCGTATTTTCGGGCGTTTCTGCATATCCCGACAAGTCACCAAAAGTGCGCCGAGATTTTCAATTCCCGTACGGGTCATCACACACAAGGCTCTCAAATGACGATATATCGCCATTTGAGAGTTTTTCTTTTACCCTGATACGGCTTCTGTCCTTTACTTGTCCTTTATACAGCTTTGGGCTGTCCTTTGTCCGTGTCGGGCTTGTGGAAGTCAAGCACCGATGCGATAGCATCTCCTGCCCTCGCCTGAGCCTGATTGAACACATGACAGTAGATAGAAGTCGTGGTAGTTATCGTCGAGTGACCTAACGCTCCCGACACGGTGGCTGCGTCAACGCCCTCATTGATGAGAGCCGAAGCATAGAAGTGTCGCAGGGAGTGTATGTCACAGAAACGGAAATTGTTTTCTTCACAGAATTCTTTGAGCCAGAAATACGGTGTGTTGTTGTTCATCGGTTCACCGTTCCACTTGACGAACAGGCGGTCATGGTCTACCCACTTCGTTCCGAGCCTGATACGCTCCTCGTCCTGTTCTTCTTTGTATGCCCTGAGCAAGTCCATGACGTTCTGAGGGAATTTCAGAGAACGCTGAGATTTCTTTGTCTTGGTGGTGTCAGTGTAGATACCCTTTGAAGCGGTATAGTTGCTTGTCCTGCGGACGCTGATAACATTATGCTCCCAGTCAATGTCCTTCCATTCAAGACCGAGCATTTCTCCACGTCTGAATCCGCTGTATATCGCCAAAGTAAAGAAAGTGCGGTATTTCAGAGGTGCAGTTTCAAGGAGCTGAAAGAGCTGTGCGACCTCTTCGAGAGTGTAGATGTCTTTCTCCTTCTTCTCACCCTTTGGAACGGTAACACGCTTGCAGGGGTTATCGGTAAGCATTTCCATCTTCACAGCGTAGCTGAACACATCGCTGATGAAGCTGAGGTGATGAACGGCTGTCTTTCTCGACAGCGGTCTGCCGTTTTTCAGGCTTTTGCCGTTAAGTGCCAGATCGTTGATAAACTGCTGGATATGTCGGCTGGTGATCTTATCAAGTCGCAGATGACCGATAGCAGGGTAAACCCTCACAGTGAGCTGTTTCATTCGCTCATAGGACGTATTTCTGAGGTTGAGTTTCGCATATTCCTCGAACCACTGCTCGGCGAAGACCTGAAACTTGATATTCGCAGTGACCTGACCTTTCATGCACTTGTCCTCAAACAGGATCGCCTGCTTCTGAAGCTCTTTCTCGATCTGCTTCTTATTCATACCATCCGCAGGCTTCCATGTCATGGTCTGAATGACCTGATTACCTGATGTATCATATCCGCAGGAAACTCTGATCTGATAGGAGTTTCCTCTTTTTCTTATCGTAGCCATAAGTTGATTCCCTTTCTGTCAACATAGATTTTATGGCATACTCCTGTTACTCTAATGTTAGCGCACTATCGGGCTTTTGTCAAGAGTTTTTTCTATCTTTTTCGGGAGTATGCCCAAATCTATGTCCTTTGTTCTGTGGTGTTTGTGGATTTTCTGTCTGTTGCCGTTCAAACAGCGTAAAATCGCCGTTCTCAGCGTACAGAATTATCTGTTCGCTGTCTGTCCGTTGAAATAGGCAAGCAAGTCAGCCTTGTTGATAAGCATCTTGCCGTTCACGCCGTCACCTGTCCTCAGATACGGCAGCTTTCCCTGCTTTATCAGCTTGCGGACGGTATGTTCAGACAACCCCTTGACCGCTTCGGTGCATTCCTTGACGGTCAGCATCTCCACAGCTTCGGACTTGACCTCAGACACCTGGTCGGAATCATTTGTCTCGATAAGTTCGCTCAGGATATTTACGAGCTGAGCGATAAGCTCGTTCTTTCTGTTTGTTGTCATAGTTGTAAAAACCTCCATAGCAGGTACTTCCCCTGCTTTCTATCTTGTATATTTGTTATTCCAGCACATTCTTTCTTGTGGTGCTGTTGTACTTGTACTGCTGAAAGTCAGCGCTCAGTCCACAGGCAGAAATAAACGCCTTAGCCTTTCTCAGTTCACGGGAAAGCTCGTCCTCACGGCTGATTCGAGCTGCTTCTTTTTTCAGCTTCTCACGGGTAAAAAGTCCCTTTTGCTCCTCGGCTTTCTTGTAGGTGGCAAGTTCTGAGGAAGCAGCCGCCAACTGTGTTTTCAGAGCATCACGCTCCTGTACCGCCGTATCGTGTTCAGCTTTGAGCTTCTTTGTGGACTTGACCATAGCCACATACTTCTTGGCGGTGTCACTGAGTGTGTCGTAGTCCTCTTTGGCGAGGGTGACTTTCTTGCCGAACACAGACTCCTTGACCTCAATACTTTCGATCTCGTCCAGCTTGACTTTCTTCTTAGCCGCCTTGTCAAGTTCTGCTTGGGCTTCATCACGCTCGGAAAGTGCCTGAGCCTTTTCCTCGTTCAGCCGCCTGATCTCGTCCTCATGTTCGCCATATTCCTCGACCGTGTAGCTGTATCCTCTGGACTTCTTCGGCTCGCTGATCTCGATACCGTGAGCGTTGCAAATATCCCTCAGCACTTCCCACTCCCTGAGCCGCCAACGGTTATTGGAATGAGCGTCATTTCCGAAGCCCATTTCATCGAGTGCCTTGTTCTTTGCGTTGCGGACTTCAAGACCTCTGCTGTAATGTCCGAGAGGGATATAGTCGATGTGCAAATGGGGAGTTGCTTCATCGAGGTGCATGACCGCATTGAACACATAGAGATTCGGATTTCTCGCCTGAAATCCCTCCATATATTCACGCAGACACTCCGCCGTTATCTCCGCATCGGGAGTGCCGACAGCCGAATCATTTTTCGTGCCAATATATACAAGGTGTTCGTAGAAACTTTTCTGCTTGTTTGCACCCTCGATCACGCTCTTGCTTGGAGGACGGTTGAACAGGTGTTCAAAGTAGTCATTAATCTTACGGTCATTTCTTTTCTGCCGAGCGTTGTATCTCTCTACCGCTTCGTCAAAAAGCTGGTGGTAAGTCTCGCCCAGATCTTGCTGAACAAAGATCACATTGTTCGACGTTCTGGAACTGTCAATATTCTTGGCAGTGAACTCTCGATTGTTATGTGAAAGGCTGCCTTTGCCCTCGCACATCGAGATAGATTTTGTACTCATTAAAATGTCTCCTTTTATATCTCTGTTTGAACCCTCTGACGAGGGATAATCATACGCATAAGGCTCACCGCCTATGCGATGATGAGCGCCCTTGAAGGGCTTTTGAATTGGCTTGCAACGATACGGAGATCGGCAAACCAAACGGCTCGGAGAGCCGGAATTTACTTGCGGTGTGCCGCCAGTAACCCCAAAGCACTTTTGACAGCCTATTCGGACTATCAAAAATGCTTATGGGGCTCTGCGAGGCTGAACGGCTGACGGAACAGCCGAAAAATGTGGACACAGTAATGCAGAAATCCGCATTACAAAAATCCAAAATTGCAGTTTCCAAAACTGCAAAAATCAGAACGGAATATCCACCTCAATATTGAATTTATTGAGAAGAAAACCAAGCTCAAAATCATAGTCCAGAGCTTCATCGTCCGTCAAAAAATCGTAGTAACGAACCAGTGCTTCACGAACATCAAGACCGCTTCTTTCTTCAAGGATAGAAGTCAGCGCTTTTACCTTTTCCATATCGACCATACACCTCACCTCCTTTCCGCAAAAATGCTCAACCACCATCAACCGCCGGCAACCAACATTCAGGTCTGTATTTTGCAAAAGCCATAATACCGCCGTTTCAGTGTCAGCCACCACAAAAACCACAAAACCCATTGTGATTCAGATATGTGGATTCACATAGACCATCTGAGCCTTTTTGTTGTTGGCAGCGGTCACATCTTCATAAGCTACATAGCCGTATTCAGCGAGGGTGTCAAGTGCTGAATAGAAGTCCTTTGCGGACGGGAAAAGATTGCATCGGCAGGCGTGGTAGAGATCGGATTTCAAGCCCTGTTTGATGTTCTTTGTCTTGAAAATCTGAATGATCTTCTCAGACTTGACGATGTTCCCATCCGGAGCGTTCACACTGAAACCGTAAATCGCCTGATAGCGGTAGTAGTGAGCGATGCTGAACGACCTCGCAAGTGTGTCATGATTCACGCTTTCATCGGACGGCTCAACACCTCTGGAACAGCAGTCCGCACAATGCAGAATACAAGCTATCCGAAGTATCAGCCCGTGGAACTTACCGCCCCAGTCCTGACAGCAGCACATGGATTCCTTGATCTCTTTTTCGATATAGTTATTGCAGTAATCTATGTACTCCTCGGAAGCGTGACGGGACAGATGCAGTATCGTTTCATCTCCGTTCCAATCCTTCTTTCCTTTCAGGAGCTGATGAATGAAATCGTGATACTGCTCCCTGATCTCTTTTGATATAGGAGGGGTATCATATCGCCGTTTCCCGACATCGCTTTTGGCGAAGCAGGGAACGAAACGTGCGATCAGACCGCTTGACCTGAAAGCGGTGTCGTTCATCATGTTGTCCCATATATAGGGCTGACCTGCGAGTGCGACTGAAAGATAAGGACGGGGAATTTCCGTTCGCCCTCGGATAACTCTGTTGCAGATGTACTTCTCACCGTTCCACGATTTCAGGAGCAAGTCGAGGTTTGGGATGCCGCCGCTGTACTTTCCGTTGAAGTTGGAAAGCATTCCGGCTTCATCGGAGATCATCAGCAGAGAATCATTCTCACTCAGCTCTATCACAAGGGATTCGGGGGTTATATCGTCAACAGCGATACGGATAGGAGTGGTGTTGCGGATATTATCCGCCTGCACACGGAGCTTTGCAATTGCGGCGGTGTCAGGCTCGTCCTCTTTCTCCATTGCCTTGACACGAGCTTCAAGAGCCTTAACGTCCTGCTGTGCCTTGTACATTTCCTCTCGGTGATCCTTGTTGTACTTGCTCTCAAAGCTGTCGAACGGAGCTTTGATGAAGTGCATGACAGGACTTTTTCTTTCTGACGGCTGTGCTATGATGATAGAATACAGCACAGGCGGTTCGGTGTGGTCTGCTTTTCCTGCAAGTCTGTACAGACCTGTGAAGCAGTAGCCCACGGCTGAGAGCATTGCCGTCCCTGCCATTCCCACATCGGTGGAAGTCGTGACCGAGATCGCCTGCGCCATATTTCGCAGGACAGTCGGCAACGCATCGAGCGGAAAAGGGATAGCGTCCGCACTCTGCCGGAGCGGTCGGGGTTCTACCCATTTGATTTCATTCATAAGTTTTGTTTTCCTCTACTTTTGTAATTTTTCTTGTATTTCTATTGACAGATTGCGTTTGATGTGTTATAATAAGAAAAGAAATAACACGTTTCAATCCCTGAATCATATTATATGCTACCTAAGTAGCATTTGTCAAGTAAAAATAATCAGAACAAGTTAAGTTCTGCCTTTTGCACAAATTGGAGGGACACAAAATGACCATCTTTTGGAGAAAATATAATGAATTATGCGATGAGCGAGGAATCAAGCCAAGAACCTTAGCCACTGAGCTGGGCATTTCGGCGGCGACCGTCACCAAATGGGTGAATGACGGTATGCCGAACCTCGACATGATAACAAGAATAGCCGAATACTTCGATGTTCCTATAGATTACCTGATAAATGAGGACGATACACCCATCATTCCGCAGGCAAACAAAAAAAGAAGTGTGTTCAAGTCGGTAAGCTCCCTTTCACAGCGGTGGGTTAGCCTTCGCCGTGGCAGTGAGATCAGCCTTGAAATGCAGTTAAAGATCATTCCTTATGTGAATTGTACGGTGCAGTTTCTGAATAATGATAAGTATATTGAATACGTCCCCGAAACCGAATACGATACCGAGCATTTGAAGGACACCGAAACGATATTCGATATACTGGGCATTCTCGATCACTGTGCCGACACCGAGAGTTACCGTATAGTGCAGGTGCAGCTCTCACGCATCGTGCTGTATCACTTGAAAGAAAAAGGCTTTGATCGTGAAGCTCTCCGCACCGAGCATCTCGATCAGGAGAAGATGGAGTACCTATACACGGGCAAGGATAGTGGCAAGACGCATAACTACGGTCTTAACTTCTCGGATATGGATTTTCTCAGGGAGTTTACGGGGGTGAGTTATCAGGTTATGTTTACGGGGATTGAATAAGGTTATGGAGCTGAGGAGCGTTGCTTCTTGGCTCTTTTCTTTTTGAGGGGACTTTGATTCCGTTGGAGTCAAAGTTAACAGTCCAAACTCCCAATATAACCATTCTCTAAATCTCAACATTGCACCAAAAAAATGGTATTAGTAATTGTATAATAATATTAAGGTGATGAAAGAAAATTGATACAGGTGTACGAACACATGACATTAAGGAAAGAAAAAAATTATGGTGGTGAGGATAGTTGAGTGAATTTTGATTTTGGATGGTTCAAAGTGAAAAACAGCGTAAATTCGGGGATTTACACTTGATTTTTCGACATGATTATGATATAATTTACATAGAGGTTTACGATATCCAGATTACATATGAGAAAAAGGGGGTTAAGTAATCATGAGCACTGGAAACAGGACAAAGAAGAACAAAAAGAAAAACATTCAGAAGACCATTAATACACAGACAGAAGTTTATTCTGTCGATGAAGTATTATCCATGATGGATGAAACCAGTCAACTGTTAGCACAGGAGAATTATTCGCGGTTGGCTTCCATGGGACCTTCAGCCGGAGAAAGCGGTGCTTTAGTTAATTCTGTGGAATTTTGGGACTGGATGAACCGAAATTATGCAAAAAGCGGTCATTTTGCTTCATCTGACGCAATGCAAGCGTATATGTCTGGAACTGCTGGACAGCAAAACTGGGCAAAGAAGGTTGTTCAAGGAAAAGGCTATGAATGGGATTGGATGTCTGCTCAACGGAGATCATTTAAAAACCTTTTCAAAACATTTGATGCCGGTGATGTGGCAAACCGCCCAGGAAGTGACATAACAGCACATGACATTTTATCTGGGACAGATACAGAATATCAGCTAAAGGCTTATACAAGCAAAAACACTCCGCATTTAAAAAATACCCCTAAAGATATGGCGGTTGTTACTAACGCAGAAAAAGTTGAGCAGGTGTCAAAACTTGGATATGATGAGGTTATTTCATTTGGGAATAATGATTCGATACAAGCTGCTCGTGATTCACGCTTGGAGAAAATGACATCTGGTGAAGCAAGTCCTAATTATACAGTTAAGAATGTTGGAATCACTGTAGCAAAATCAGGGATTCTTGGATTTGTTGTAAATGCTGGAGTAGAGACTATTGTTTCGTACAGAAAGTTTAAAGAAGGAAAAATCAGTGGTCAACAGTATCTAAAAGAAATCATGAAAAGTGGTGGAAATTCCGGAATTAATGCAGTTTTTTCGTCTGGCATAATGATTCCTGTTTCCGCTGCTATTACTAAAGCTGGGATTTCAAGTCTTGTAACATTTCCTGTTTCTTTTGTGGTCACTGCTGCAGTGGATAAGATAGTCGCACCAGCATTTGCACGTGGTGACTATCTTAAGATACTACACGAAGCAACTTATTATCGTGATTTAACAGAATTCTGTGGTTCTCTTGCTCATAAAATGGATGTTGCAACAGATCAATATAGCCTTTTTATAAAAGGATTCATTGCACAGCAGCAGGAAATAAATGAATTGGCTAAAGGTGTTATTACAGAACAGGCACTAAAAGATTTTGAATACTATGCTTCTCTACCTATGGATGAGGCAGATTCTGTGCTGGCAGGAATGGTTGAATTGATGAAAGATACCGATTCAAAGTTCAGCATTCTTCAGAGCCAGAACTGGTTTCAGAGAATGATAAAAACGGTTACAGGTATCAATAAAGCAACAAAAGAGGATTTAAAACGTAACCATGAAAAATTGGGGGTTTATGTATCAAAAGCCGTAGGCATCCTTTACGAACGTCATTGTGTTAGTGAAAAAATTGTATTAATGTATGGAGAAGAGATTCTGGCACTCAACAAGGGTTACATCTCACTAAGCGCAAGATTTGATACGCTTGAATCGAGAGTAGATGCTATTACTAATGCGTTGATTTATAGAACACCGTCTTCTCCGCAGACCATATCTGTAAAGCAGATTATAGACGAAGAATCTCAACAAACATATGCTGAAGCTGAAAGATTATTTGTGAAAGGCAAGCTTATAGATGCCTTTCCGCTATTCAAAAAAGCAGCCGACAATAACTGCGCGAGGGCATACTACTATCTTGGAGAATACTATGCCGAAGGGTATGGTCATATTGTAAACAATAGGACAGAAGCTCTTGAAAATTGGCGAAAAGGTATGTCACTTGGAGATGTTCTTTCTACTTATCAATATGGACTCTTAAAGTATGATGGGAACGATACTTTATACAATAAATGGATGAAGGAACATATCCATTCTGTTCTCCAATTAGTTAAAGAAAATGATTCTGCCGCATTAGTTGTATTTGGGTGGCACATTTTATTAAAGAACCCTAATGACATTGATACATTAGTTGATTCTCTTGGGTATTTTAAAAAAGCTGCTGATAAAGGCTATTGGCCTGGTGCCAAAATGTTTTATCAATTTACGGAGGACTTAAGGAGAACAGGGACAAATCTTCATGACTATACGATGCTTATAAAAGATGTGGAATGCTATGAAACGCATAATTTGATCGGCTTAGCTGAACTTCTTTATACAAATGATTATATAGATAGCGTAAGACATTTTCAAAAATCTTTATGGCTTAGAGATGATGTGGTTGAAGCAGCAGGATACCTTGCCTTTATTTTAAATACAGGACTTGTCCCTGATTCTTTGGCAGATGGCATTTCAAAGGATAGTATTCCTATGTATTTTAATGCTGGATTGAAATCGGATAATGCATTCATGCACTATCAATTTGGTGCGTTGTATTATAACGGCATAGGAGAAAAAAGTTATGGTAAAGATTTGAGAAAAGCTTATAAGTGCTTCGAAAGAAGTTATGCCATTCTTCCGCAAGGGTTTGTAGCTGGTCAGTTAGGTTATATGCTCTTGACAGGCGAGGGTGTCGAAGAAAATGAAAAGAAGGCTATTAAATACTTAATTGAGGGAGATAGACTTGGTGATCTTAATGCTACGATGATCCTGTCTCAATGTTATGAAAATGGCTATGGTGTAGAAAAAAACATACAAAAGAGTATACTTCTTTCAGAAAAAGGGAAGCAATTATCTGCTCCAGATGCAAGCTCCATACTCAAATCGTATATCGACCACGGAATTACAAAGCACAGAGAAATGGGGAGTTAAATATGCTGTTGTTTTCGACTGTCCTCAATATCAACGAATCTATGAGTAAAGACGATTTTATTCGTCTTGCCATTGAATGGAATCAAGGTAGTCCTCATAAAGAAAATGTCATCTCGGGCATTGTTTGGAATGGAGAAAGAAATATTCGATACGGGGATGATTCCTTATGGCTTGCCATAGAAGAATACCGCAATCAGAATATTATTGCAGTTCGTTACGAGAAAATCGAATCTGACGGTGTTATTTGGGATACAGATTATGTCATGAACTTTAATGACATGAAAATGTCTGTTCGATTGGATAGAAGTTATCTTGAATCAGCACTGACCGTCGAATCCGGTTTTTCAACACCGCACTTTATTTCACTCTTAGTAGAAAAGGGATATATAAAGGACGATAATAATTTGCCTGTGTCAAATCGCCCTGTTATCATTGATAAAGATAATATGGACATAATTGTTGATGTCATTAACGGTGTCAGTCATTATCGGTTGCCTGTTGTCTATATTTCCAAAACACTCTTTGGAGAGGATCCGGTGAATGTGAAATGGATTGCCAGCCGGCTCAAAGGTGTTGCTCACGTTCTTGTTCAAAAGGAAAACTGTCTAAACAGTCGATTAAGACGTGAATGTGATGATAAGAATGAATACTATGGTGCAATCGGCATCTATTATCCTAATCACGCAGCTGGACATAAAAAGTTTCTCTATCGTGCCTATGAGGGTAGTGATGATATTTTGATGGAGAAGGTTATACGGAGCGTGATACAGTATTGCAATTCTCAAATGGTAGATACGCTATACACTTGGACAGGGGTAAGTAATGCATTATTACGCGATAGATATAGTAGTCAAAAAGAGGAACGTCTTGCTGCAGAGCTGGAGAAAGCAAAAGCTCTTAATGATGCAGATGAATTAATTGCATATTTCGATGACGATATTAAAAAGCTTCAGCAACAGGTGGAACAACTAACAAAAGCAAATGATGCCTTATCCTATGAAAATCAAGGGCTAAAAGCGAAGCTTGACTCGACAGAAGATGTTGCAGTAATCTATCTCGGCATCGAGGATGAGTTTTTTCCGGGAGAAATCAAAGAGATGATTATGGATGCTGTTGCTGAAAAGCTGAAAAACACAGCTCCCAAAACGAGAAGGCATGATGTACTATCGGATATCATTCAAAAGAACGGGTTTGATGGAGTAGCCGAAAAGCGCGCAAACTCGGTAAAGATTCTCCTTAAAGACTATAGGACGATGAGTGGATCTTTGCGTCAAGCACTAATGGATCTGGGTTTTACGATTACTGAAGACGGGAAACACTACCGGCTTACATACTATGGAGATGGCAGATACAAGACTACTGTTTCTAAAACCGCAAGTGACCACCGTGAAGGAAAAAATATCGCTTCAACTATCATAAAAAATATGTTTTAAGATTGAGTCGAGTGGCTCAGTGCATAACGCCTACCCACACAATCTAAAGAAATATATATGTATGGCGAACTAGGTCAAGTAATTGTTGATATACAACAACGGCTGCACCCAAAGGCACCGCCGTTGTAAATCCTATCAAATATAAACCATACGCTCAAACATCGCTTCTCTCGCCATATAGACAAAGCAATTCTCCAAACCGAGCATCTTCTCAGCATCACCGCTGAGAACAGCCTCGTGATAGCAGCTGTCGGTCTGTTTCCAAAGCTCCACCTGAAGGGAGATAGCATCGCTGACTTTCCGTTCCATATCATCAAGATACTGAATAATCTTGCCCTCGTTGACGAGCCTGCGAAGTCTGTCGGGACAATGGCTGTCAGAGAAATGAAGATGATACCTGATGAAGTCGGTGTGATAGGTCTTAATCTTCTCGGTCTGCGTATCGGCATTGAAGTAGGTAACGGTCATGGTGTTGGTGTCCAGTTTCCACAGTGGAACGTATTTCTTTTTCAGTGGATTGTAAGCGGTCTGTTCGCTCTTATATCTGCTCATGGTATTACCTCCGTTATGCTTTATCATGATTGGATTCACGGTGTTCAAAAATGTATTCCGTGATTTGAAATGATAATAACAGGAGTATGCACATAACGTTGTCCTTTGTTTGTCCTTTACACGTTCCAAAAAGTTACGATAAAGGACAGGATTATAAAACACGTTAAAACTAAAAAACGCCGTAAATACGGGCTATTTCCCATATCACGGCAGGTTAGAAAATCTGAAAAATTTAATTCAATTCCCGTACGGGTCACCACTTTTTAAGGCTCTGAAATGACGTAAATACGTCGTTTCGGAGTTTTTTATTTTTCTCCTCTGCCCGATTTGAGAAGAATTTGGGAAGAACACGTTTTTATCCCATGATTTTAAGCCCGTAAAACGGCGTATTTGCGGTGGTTGCAGGGGTTGTATACAACAGACGAAATTTGCAAATCTTCAACTCCACGCTCATCTATGGTGTTGACTATCTCGCATTTATTTCTTTCATCTCACAATAATTGTCATGATTGCAACGGTTAGTATAATTCATCACAGGCACAATCTGTTGAGGAACTTTTACTGTGTACTTTGCCGCCTGCACAACATGAATAACCCCAGTGTCAAGCTCAATGTTCTTCCACTCCAGTCCGAGTATCTCACCCTTTCGCATTCCTGTTGACATAGCGATGTAGCAGAACAGCTTGTACTTGGTCTCTGGCGGGTGCTTGTCCATTGTCTCCATCAGCTGCAACATTTCCTCATCGGTGTAGAACTTCGACTCTTTCTTACGAGACTTAGGGAATGCAATATCTCGGCAAGGGTTCTCAACATTCATGCCTGTACTGATTGCATAGGCAAATACCTTAGAAATGAAACTAACGTTGTTGCGAATTGTCTTTATAGACAAAGGCTTGCCCGACTTAGTATTCGTATCCTTTGCCAGACGGTTGACAAAGTTCTGAATAGTAAAACGAGTGAACTCATTCATGCGGATATGACCAATCTGTGGCAGCGTCCTCGAAAGCATACTCTTGTAATCGTCCTTCCGAGGGTTGTTCACAAAGTAATCCTGCTCTAAAAAGTCAGTGAATGTTATGCTGGCGTTCTTACAACCGCCCTTGCACTCGTTCTCAAATTTTCTCTCTTCCTCTTCCAGAAAACGGTCTCTCTCTCGCTTGGTCAAGCCATCTGGTATGTGAACCGTTTTGCTGAAATACTTCCTAGTGCCTCTTTTTGACACCCTGATTTGCGCTGTGCGCTTGTCTCTTATGACAATGCTCATAGGTCACCAGGGGGCGTTGAGGTAATCACGCACCGACTCAAGGTTGATTAGGTATTTACCATGCTTGCCGTTGCCGCTGCGCATAGCTATGATCTTCCCTTGCTTAATAAGGTTGCGAATGGTAAACTCTCGCAAGTTGGTAAGCTCTTCAACCTCTTGTATCGTCGCCACCACTGGCAAAGACACACCTTTATGCTCGCTCTTGCTGCGTACAGTATCAATACTTTTATCCATCATCGTAACTCCTTTCGTGATCAGCTGCCTCTTTCGCAAGGCGATAGAACGTTGTTTTTTTCAACTTGGTTCTATGCATTGCTTCGACAGCGGTTATATCTCCGTTCTTCCAACTGGAATACACAGGCTCCCAATTCTTAGGTCTCTTAATCAGCTTTCGACCAAACTGAACCCCCTTGCTCTTTGCAGCACTAATACCCTCTGCCTGACGCTTTCGTATCTTCAAACGTTCTGCCTCAGCAATACTGCCGAGCACCTCGATTAAAATTGTGGAAACCATGTCTAAAACCCACTTGTTCCCATCTTCGATTGTCAAGCAGGTGGTGGGTATGTCAAGGATAATCACCCGTATACCGTGTTGCTTGTAATATTCCAACTCTGTACGAATATCACTCTTGTTTCTTGACAGTCTATCAAGTTCCTTAACCACAAGGGTATCACCCTCTCTCAGAACATCATTCCGTAGGCGTTGGTAGTTAGTGCGATCAAGGCTTTTTCCTGACTCCTTGTCAATATAGATGTTGTCTGGCGGCACACCAAACGAAATCAACGCATCGACTTGCCTGTCCTCATTCTGCTGGCGAGAAGAAACTCGCCCGTATCCGAACATCATAAATGTATCATCTCCTATCAACCGTTCGTAAAATCCCTTGCGCACTCTGAACGTTCGGAAATGTTAGAAAGACGGTGCTTTCCGAACGTTATATACAGAGTTCGCAAAAGTATAGTTTACCGAACAGTCATATCATTGCTTGTTTACCCAATCCAGAAAATCTCTAGCGCTTACAAGCCATCTGCCACAAATCTTTCGTGAGGGGAAGCTTTTTTGTAAGAAAAGGTCTCTGGCTCCGAAATAGCTGCAGTGCAGTATTTCTGCAACATCATTAACCGTAAAGAATACGAACCGAAAATCAGCCTCGGCATGGATAATTGGCTTGTTATCAGTCATGATCTTTCACCCCCTGCGTTGGTGTTACTTTCCAATTAAATACCTGTTTGCGTATGTACCCCTGCACCTTCATCATAGGCGAACGTGGGATAGCTATCATCGAGCCAAACGGTTTTCACTTCTCAATTGCAAGGCTTGACGAATGCCTTGCGTTCATTTGAGTGTAGTTTTATGTAACTATTGTTATCACCTCCGATTGATAAGGTTGGTTACTTTTGATGGGTTAGGTACTTCATCTTCCGCAGGTCAACTTGATATTATCAAAATAGAAAGTCTCCGTCTTTCAGATATCAAGGACATTATAAAGCTGTTTTTTGCAGTAAAGAATCAAACTGTAATAATTCTTGTGAAATATGTGCAAAGGCTGCTGAGGTATTTTTGTAAAAAATATATTTGCTCGAAAAATATCTCTCCATATATCAAAGAGGACAAAGTGGCAAAAACCTTAACGGCATTTCAGAAGATCTGTAGAACTCACAGAGGCACTCTTGAAATGCGGGGTGCTTATGCTAAATTTGTGAATAGAACAGCAGACAAGAACACTGCCCTCCATAAGGTATGGGATGAGAATGGCAAAAATCCAACCCTGTGAGAAAAGTTTGGAAGAACTCACAGACGTACACTAGAAATGTAGGTTGCTGATGTTCGATCTGTGAGAGAAAAACAGACGAGAAACAAGTCTTCTCAATAGTTAATACAAAATCGCCCTTTCAAAAAAATGTAATAATCTTTGTCAGGCTTCAACAAATTGATGTTTACATTTCTGTCACTTGTGTCGGGCGGTTTTCAACATTGCCGAGAGCCTGAATAGTGCTGATGCTGACCTCTCTATTATTATATATAGCACAAAAATCATCGCTCTGCCGTATGTTCCATGATCAGATTATTATCTTGAAGTTTAATTGGAAATTTCATATTCGGAATTAAAACAGGACGCTGCGGCTAAAAGCTGCAACGTCCTTCGACTATTGATCCCCATATGTATTAGGCTTAATAAACTGCCTATTTTCTGTATAATTTTATTATTGCTACATTATCAACAAGTGAAGCAGGCTGAAAAGCATAGCGTTTGAAAAAAATAGCTACAAAAAGCGGTATGCCGTGTGAGCACACCGCTTTTATCGTTTTTGCAGATAACCAATGATGAATCAAAGCATCGTGAGTCCCTCATTCAGCCTGTCTGCTTCTTTCTTCCAGCCGTATTCGATCAGCGATTCGTTTAGCTTGCGCGGCGGGATATATTCAAACCTTTCGGGCGGCTTAACTGTTTTGACCGCATCAAAGAAGTCCATGACCTTACTCATCCCGAGACTGTCGAGCAGCTTTGTCGTAACGGCTATTGAAATGAGGTCTTTGGGAACGGGCAGTGTTATGTCTGTTCCGGGCATTGTTATACTTACAGTATTGTTCATTGCGAGCATTTGATCGTATGCCTCGTCTATCATTTTTTCCTCGTCAGGTGTACCTGAGAATGACGGGAAAGGTATTGCCCATGTATGACCGTCGTCCATCTTCATGACGCCCGGCAGAGCATACTCTGCGCAGATGTTCAGTATCTCCTGCTTGAGTGTTGCATTTCGCCATACACTCTTGAATGTGTGACCCTTTGTCAGCATCTTCATTATCTGTCCTGACGCATCTACCGTGACCTTTTTGTTCTTGATAACAACATCTATATTGTCGCCTTCAACGAACTTTGAAAGACCCGGGACTTTCTTTTCAAGCACCTTGGTTATTGCGATCACTGCGCCCTTTACGGTCATATCAATGACGCAATTTGTCAGCGCCTTGCATAGTATCTCTGCCTGACCCATGTTTCTGTTGCTTTTATCCATTGAGAGCGTGACGGCATGGCGGCAAAAATTGATACACGATGCCAGAACAAAAAGCGTGATAAGTGAGTATGGATCGGGAAGCATAGCGAAGTTTATGAAGAGATCTTCAAAGAACGTGAATGTCGTGTCCATGAGTATCTTTATTATTGCTTGTTCATCGAGTTTGCCCATCGACCACTCCGCAGCGACGTCTTCCATGAATTTCTTTATCGCATTGGCAACAGGCTCGACATACATCGAGTTCTTTTTGAGTATCGTTATTGCGATTGCCCGAACGGTGATCGTAAACGCAATATCGTCCGCAAACTTTACCGCCTCGGCGATCATTACGCATTTATCCCAGAAAGCGGCTTCGTTCATGGCAAGCCTGAACCTCTCATGTTCAAGCTCAACGCCTATATCATACAGCCTGTGCCTGATTATAGACAGCTCTGTAGGAGAGAACCTGTGGTTGTAAAGCTCCTTTATCCACATATCGAAACGGACATCTGACAGACTTTTGATATTATAGAGAGTGATCATGTTCTTTGTAAACTCCACCTCTCTGTTCCAGCTATAGACCTCGCCGTTTCTCGGTTCGCCGATCACAAGCAGAGGAATATTGCCGCTGACAGGACTTCCGTCATGCTTTTGCACGGTCACAGCAAGCTCGCAGGAGTATTCCTTCATGGGATCGTCAGCCAACAGGACACGCTTTGGCCGCAGGCTTATATCATCGTTTTCTTCAAGAGTTATGTCGGTGCTGATGTTTTTGAGTATCTTCTTCATTTCATCGTCACGGCCAACAAGCTCAGTTGAAAGCTTCACCGGTTTCTCTGTCAGATAAACGATCGACTCGGAATCCTTTGAAGCGCCCTCTATCCTGAACGCTCCGCATATACGTATCAGCGTTTTCCTGAGATGCTCAAGCTTGTTCTCGTCTATCTCGTTGGTGTGATACTCAACGCAGGCTCTCTTGAAGCGGTCACTATCGGGATAGCTGTGACTGCAATAAGCAAAGATCCCTTCGTGATAGAATTGCACAGGTAAATAAAGCTCGCCCTTTTCGTCGTGGGAATTTGTGAGGGTGACACTGAAACCGCCGTCAACGTAAGGCTTTTCGCCGCACTTGTCATCGCTTGCGACAGTGCGGTTGTCTATTTTCAGCTCGAAGATATCATTGTCAACACGGACAGGGGTCACAGTGTACCTGCCGTTGAGAGAACCGTCAGCATTCTCATATGCCAGCTTTATGCTTTCGGCAGGATACAGGAAATTCTTCACCTTGACGTACAGCGAATAGGGTCTGCTGTCGCCGAGAAGCAGCTGTGTTTCGGGAATATCTTTATAAGTCCTCCCGAGGAATGCCGAGATATGCTCACGCCCGATACGCTCGATAAAGCCGCTGTTTGTTTTTAGCATAAGCTGAGCAGTCGGCTTGCCCATCATCCTGAATCTCACACATTCAGTCAGAATGCCGCCCTTGCCGGTGAAGATGAATTTGACAGTCAGGGGAAGTTCGTCGTCAGCCAGTACCGATGTTGCGGTATTATCGCTGATCAGCACGGCGAACCTTGCGTAGCCGTTCTGCACACCGTAAAGCTTTTTCGCCTGTACACAGCTTCGCAGCTTTTCATTGTACCTCGGCGGCAGGTCAAAGTCGATACTGATCTTCTGCGTCAGCTCGGCGTCGGTGACTCCGACCGCACTTCCGTTTTCATATTTTGCAATCCGAGCATAAAGATACACAGGTCTGCCCACAGGTATACCGTTTCCGAAATCCTTGTAGATATGCAGCTTGTAGACCGTCTTTTTCTTCCTGCTGCTCGTGACAGAAGTAGTGGCTGTGACAGCTGCTACAGCTGCACCCGTGGCAGCTGCCGCACCCTTTTTAGCGTTGTCCGAGCTGTCGTCATCTCTATGCTTTTTCTTGCCGGTGACCAACTCCTCATCTATCTCGGTACCGCTGTCCTCTCCTGCCGATTCAAGAGCGTTCCGGCTTTCATTTTGAATTATCCATGTGCTGTCATCGCTCTGACTTGAAGTGCTGTCCGAGCTGCTTTCCGTTCCGCCCTCGGCGGGGACAAGGTTTGAGTGCCATTTGTAATAGTAGTTAACATAAAAATATCCGCCGCCCATAGTAGCTTGAGCCAGATCGCCTATCCGTATCTGCATTATGTCGAAGCCTTCCTCATGCTCGGGAATAGTTCCCGAAAATGTGGCAGACCCCGATGTTTCGGTACTATTATAAAGACTTGGAAGCCCGGTCTCCAGGTCATGTGTTTTCTCGTCTTCAAAAAACTTTCTGCGTTCTTCTGTAAAGCTTTTATCCTCAAAGTGTCCTGTCGCAGCAGAAGCTTCGCATCTGAAATATATACTCGAATCCAGATCGCCCTCCGGCGTCGACCGATGAAACAGCCCCGAAACAGTCACGTCGAAATTCGTTCTGAAAGTGTCGCCGGGAGAATACTTATCCAGGGGCTTCGTAAAAGACATACTTCCGGTCATTTTGTCAGTTGTTTTCAGCCAGATATGACCGTAGCCGTTTTGAATATCGGTCTTGACGATGGTTTCCGCAGATACTTTTCCGTCGCCGCAGGTGATTTTCAGATAAGCACGATCCATATTTCCGTAATCGTCAAAGCCGGTCTTGTCCTGCACAAAGGTGTCGATATCGTAATACTCCCACCAGCCTTTGTCGATCATTTTCTCTGATGAGCCTTGATCGTTTTCCGTCACGGCAGTGACAATAAGTCCGTTGCCTGCAAATACGCATACCGCAGCCGTCAGAGAAAAAAGCCTTTTGATAAAACTCAATATAATTTTCTTCATCGCTTTGCCCTCCTTATCAGCCCGATCATTATGCGTATGACGACTGCTGACGCCGAGATAATGGCAGAGATCGCTATCGGGCTTTCGGCGTTCCAGATAGCCGCAAAGGACAGCCCTCCTGCCGAAAGTCCGGCTATTATCTTCGGGACGATCCCAATGCCTTTGCCGACTGTTCCGAAAAACGAATCAGCTATGTCAAAGGCTATCTGACCGCCTTGTGATGGGGCATTCGTCACCTGTGAGAGCTGACCGACAGCATTTCGTATCTGTGGGGCGGTCTGTGAAAAAATGTTGGCTTGTAACTGCTGTGCGACAGACTGCATAGGCTGTTGAAATGCGTTTTGTGCGGGATTTTCGGGCTTGCCGCTTACATCGGCACCGCACTTTGAGCAGCAGACTGCACCCACAAGCAAAGGCGAACCGCACTTTGCGCAAAAGCCCGAAGTCGGGACTTGCGTCTGAGCCTCGGCAGGCTTATTTTCGATGGTCGTTCCGCACTTGGAACAGAATTTAGCGTCGGGAAGCAGCTTTGCGCCGCATTGGGGACAAAAACTTGCAGACATATGTACCCCCCTCTCACCTGTAAAATGCGATATATGCGTCCGTGCCGTCCTGAAGCATCATATCCCCGACGGCGTATTCGTGACCGTTCTGCCGCCAGAAACTCCGCATCGTGACACGCTCGCCGCCCACTACTTCAAACGGACCGTTAGTCACCTGACCAGTCAGCGTCCAATTGGCGGTGATGCTGTCATCGTAGCTCTCGCCGTCTATCTCGTAGATGTAGTGTTTGACGGTCATGTCGATGTCAGTGCCCTCAATGTCGATGTAAACGTTGTTGATCTCGCGGATATACTGCTCGTCGTTTTCGGAGGTCGAGTAGACGATCATGCATTTCCAGCCGCCAGTCCACGACCCCGATTCCATGAGAAATTCCACGTCCGAGGGAGGATCCCGCACCAACCCGAACTGTCCGTAGCACCATTCAAAGTCGCTGAACGAGGGTTTTTCGTCGGTCGAATAGTTCACTGCATCCTCTTTGGCGATATCGTCCGCTGATTTGGTTGCGGCGGTGGTTGTGGGCTGATCGGTCACCGGAGCGGCTGTTGTGGTATTGGCTGCTGTAATACTCGTTGTGTTTTGTGACGTTGTGGTTTTCGTTGTGGTTGATTTTTTTGTGGTAGTTTTTTTGGTGGTAGCAGCTGACGTGTCCGCTGCTGTGGTGGTGGTTTTGGTTGTGGTGATCCCGTCAGAATCATCACTTGTTGTGGATTTTTTTGTGGTGCCTGCTGTTGTCACGGTAGTCACGATCTCCGAATCATCTTCTTTACTTTCCTTATCGACTACCGACACCGAGCTGTCCGATTTCTTCTTTCGGGACGAGCTGTCATCGTCATCTCTACCGAGCATATAACCCGGCTTGATGAACATGATGAACGATGCTATCAGCGACGCGCCAATAAACAGCGTTGTAAAAAACACCGATGCCGGGTGCTGTTCCTTCACGGGATCGGTTGAACGTATCGGCTGTTCGGGCTGAACATATACCGGCTGAATAGTTTGCTGAACCGGCTGACTATCGACCCTCTGTCGGCAGTACGCGCAGAACAGATCGCCGTCGTTGATTTGTTTTCCGCAGTTTGGACAGATCATATTTTTCACCTACCTTATTTTAAATACGCCACTATCTCGAAATTCGGCTTGCCCGTATCCTCGCAGAATGAATCGACGCAGTAATGCACCGAAACATACAGCGAGTCTTTATATGTTCCCGAGAAATACACGGCTATGACTTTTTCGTTGTAGTCATCGGGGAAGTGCGCAGTGTCCTCTGGCGGTGTCTTGTCGGCAGGCACCCAGTCGGGCGAATCCTCGATGCTCTTGCAGTACGCCTTGTACTCATCGTAGGTCACGCCGTCGATATACACGCCCGTAGTATCTCCATTGTCGACGATCTCATATACCTTATCATATCCGTCGGGCTTTGGCAGCTCGACGCCGTAGATCGTGCCGTCCCAATCGACCGTGTTGTTGGCGGTATCTTTTTTCTCGGCTTTCGGGGTATCATCATTTTCTTCTTCGGACTTTTCCTTATCCGATTTTTCAGCCTTTGAAGATTTTTCTTTAGATGAACGGCTCTTTGAGGTCTCCTCGCTGTCACGGCGCAGGAAGCCGTCCTCCTTGAATGCGAAAAATCCCGTCGTTCCGACCGCAAGCACGACTATCGCCAAGAAGAAAGCCGCGACGTTGCTCATACCCTTTTTTTCTGAAGTCTGCTGTGAGGGCTGAGGTGCCGGCTGATAGTAAAGATCCTGCTGAGGCTGTTCAAACTGATATGTCTGCGGCTGAACCTGCTGAACGTTCATCACCTGCGGTGCGCTCTCCACGCGGGTTCCGCATTTCGCACAGAATCTGATGTTATCGTCTATCCTGCTGCCGCATTTTGCGCAAAAACCTGCCATGATTATCCCTCCTTCAAGTTGGTGCAATGTGTCATGATGAACTGTCTGACGAATTCAAAGTCCTCGTCGGACACGAATATTTGATTGTGTGCGAACGGCTCGTCGAGCTTGATTGTGTTGCGCTTCGGATATGCCCTGATCCTGCGCACCTTTGAGAAGTCGGAGCTTATCTCGGTTCGCGTCATCATCTGGTATCTTACAGAAAACCTCATGGCTTTTTTCAGCCTTTCAGCCTGCCATTCGGCTTGCCGGTGGGTGATGCCGTTTTCGTCCATCTCAAACTCGGCGCAGTACTTGCCACCGATCATCAGCGAATAAACAAGACAGCCGAGCCAGACCATTGCGGTCATGCCGGCAAAGAATATCCCGCAGAATTTCAGGTCTTTCAAAATACGGTCGGCGTGTTCGATATCCGCAAGAAAAATGATCGCAAAAATGCCCGCGGAAATAACGGCGAGTATCTTCCACACGGTCAGAAAGATCATGGGATTTTTAAGAACGCTCATCTCATAAGTCCAGCGGTATTTGCCGTCTGCGTCATGAGTTAAAACAGATTGTGAAATTTTTGTCATATTCTCACTCGCATTTTGTAAATTGATTATTAAGTGTTATCTTATTATATCATAAACCAAACAATAATACAATAGTTTTAAATAAAAAAGTTAATTTTTGTATAATATCTTCCAAATCAGAGCCGTGCAGATATTGGTGAAAAGAAAAAGGTCCAGCGGCTTTGGTTGTCGCTGAACCTTTGTGTATTATCGAATATGGCTGCGGGAGGTGGGGTGTGTCCTTTTGGGGTGTTTACAGTCGTACTTGGCATCGAATGACCAAGGGTTCTTGACACCTTGATGATATCCATTTTATTCGCTATCATCTCTGATGCAAAGGAATGACGGCTTGCGTGTATCCCCTTGAACGGAAGACTATGCTTCTCGTAAAAGCCCTTGAGCCACTCATAAGGTGTTTGTATGCTCATCAGCTTGCCGTCATACTGAGTGAACAGCAAATCGTTATACTCCCAGGCACTGCCCATATTGAGTATGTATTCGTCCTGCTCCGCCTTGTACTGCCTGAGCATTTCAACCACCTCTTTAGGCACTCTGACCTTGCGGACAGAAGTGTCAGTCTTGGGTACGCCAAGATACATACCCCTTTTTCTGCTGTACTTTGCACTCTGGACGATACTCAGCTCTCCATTGTCAAGGTCGATGTTCTTCCACTCAAGACCCAGTATCTCGCCCTTACGCAAGCCCGTTGTTATCATTATATACACAAACAGCTTGTACTTGCTTTCGGGCGGATACTTGTCCATTGCTTCGAGCAGCATATCAAGCTCCTCGCTGCCGTAAAACTTCGGGGGCTTTTTGCGGCTCTTGGGATACTGGATACCCTCTGTCTGTCGCCTGCGTATCTTCAAGCGTTCCTCCTCGGCTATACTGCCAAGCACCTCAATCAGAATATTCGTGACCGTTTCAAGCACCCAGCTGTTCTCGCTATCGATATTCATAGCAGTTGTCGGGATATTCAGTATTATCACACGGATACCCCTCTGCCTGTATGGCGACGGATTGGAAATAGTTTCGCCGAAGGACATCAGAAAGGGTTTTGCAGAGGAATTGAAAAAGGTTTCAGACAAGTATTCGGATGTATAAATGACGAACAAGCCGTAGGTATATTTCTCTGAGCCCCGAACACTCAAAAAGACCGACCCACAACGGATCGGTCTTTGCTATTACTATTACTGCTTCAGGGTTCTTTTCTGCACTGCTTTATTTTGGGGTCAAATTGGGGTCAAAACTGTTTGTGATACCCCGAAACCCGCGTAATTACAGCGTTTTTCAGTCTATAGACTTCATCGTCGGGAATAATATTGTTAAACTTTTAAATCTTAGTTTTGAATGATGATCGATTCGGCCGTCATTGTACGTTGTGAGCAACCTATATTCATCGGTCTGCCGTCCCACTTTACGAACAGGCGGTCATAGTCCTGCCATTTCGTACCGAGCTTTATACGCTCCTCGTCCTGTTCCGCTTTATAATCACGGAGCATATCCATAACGCACTGAGGGAATTTCAGCGAACGCTGAGATTTCTTCGTTTTGGTGGTATCGGTGTAGATACCCTTTGAAGCGGTGTAGTTGCTCGTCCTGCGGACGCTGATAACGTTATGCTCCCGGTCAATGTCCTTCCATTCAAGACCGAGCATTTCTCCACGCCTGAATCCGCTGTATATCGCCAAAGTAAAGAAAGTACGGTATTTCAGCGGTGCAGTTTCAAGGACCTGAAAGAGCTGTGCAACTTCTTCCAAAGTGTAGATGTCCTTCTCCTTCTTCTCGCCCTTCGGAACGGTAACACGCTTGCAGGGGTTATCGGTGAGCATTTCCATCTTCACAGCGTAGCTGAACACATCGCTTATGAAGCTGAGATGATGAACGGCTGTCTTTCTCGACAGCGGTCTGCCATTTTTTCAGGCTTTTGCCGTTAAGTGCCAGATCGTTGATAAACTGCTGGATATGGCGGCTGGTGATCTTGTCAAGTCTGAGGTGTCCGATTGCAGGATACACCCTCACGGTGAGCTGTTTCATGCGCTCATAGGACGTATTTCTGAGGTTGAGTTTCGCATACTCCTCAAACCACTGCTCGGCAAAGTCCTGAAACTTCACGTTCGCCGTGACCTGACCTTTCATGCACTTGTCCTCAAAAAGAATAGCCTGCTTCTGAAGCTCTTTCTCGATCTGCTTCTTGTTCATACCGTCCGCAGGCTTCCATGTCATGGTCTGAACCACCTGATTACCTGATGTATCATATCCGCAGGAAACTCTGATCTGATAAGAGTTTCCTCTTTTTCTTATCGTAGCCATAAGTTGATGTCCTTCCTGTCAACATAGATTTTATGGCATACTCCTGTTACTCTAATGTTAGCGCACTATCGGGCTTTTGTCAAGAGTTTTTTCTATCTTTTTCGGGAGTATGCCCAAATCTATGTCCTTTGTTCTGTGGTGTTTGTGGATTTTCTGTCTGTTGCCGTTCAAACAGCGTAAAATCGCCGTTCTCAGCGTACAGAATTATCTGTTCGCTGTCTGTCCGTTGAAATAGGCAAGCAAGTCTGCCTTGTTGACAAGCATCTTGCCGTTCACGCCGTCGCCCGTCCTCAGATACGGCAGCTTACCCTGCTTGATGAGCTTGCGGACGGTGTGTTCAGACAGTCCCCTGACCGCTTCGGTGCATTCCTTGACGGTCAGCATCTCCACGACATTGGACTTGACCTCAGACACCTGTTCGGAATCATTGGCTTCGATAAAAAGAAAAAGGCTGCGTAGAGCGTATCTGCGCAACCTTTAAATTAAAACTCAAAAACTTCTTTGCGACTAATGCGCTATACCGTCGTTTCAGAGTTTTTCTTTTTCCTCAGATACGTCAAATACCTCCTATTGCAAAAATCAGCATCCAACCAGTATCGCTTTCAATGAAAACTGAGAAAACCACACCAAACAGATACCATTCTGCCGGGTGTGGTTTCTACCGGATAGACGTGTTTATCTTATCCTTGTTATTTTAAGCATTCACTTTTCGCACCAATAGCTCATTTACAATGGCACTTCCCTGCTGCCTGGTGCGTGATCTGCCGACAGAAACTCGTGTTGTTACTTTATGGTAACCGTCACTGCGTTCTTGATAGCGTTGGCAGCATCCCAATCGCCGTTTACTTTTGCTCCCACTGCGACCTTATAGCTCTTGCCGGGGGTGAGGTTCTTGGCTGAAGTGTAGCTTGTAGCCGAAGCAGGTATAGTAGTCAGTGCTCTCCACTTTCCTGCATTAAATACTACGATACCGTAGTGAGTCGCACCCTCGACAGGCGTCCATGTTAATCTGACCTGGTGGGTCTTCTCACTGTACTCAATTTTTGTGACTTTCGGGTATCTGACTGCGGGAACGATCTCTTCGGATTCGGTATAATAGTAGGTCGGCTCGGAGACTTCCTTAAAGTTCACTCTGAAATAGTCCATTGAACCGTTCATTCCATCCGCGATGAGGTAAGACGCGTCGTCGCTTACAATATCGACGGGGTCTGCCGTGATCCTGCCAGCCGCAGTTTTTGCGCCGCTGCCGCCGTTTACGACCAGCTTTGCATTATCTCCGTCAAGTATCACGCTGACAGTTGCCCAGTGACCTGCTGTATAGGCGTTTTCAGCCGTCACCGACTGCACACCGCTTCCGTTGTTGATCGAGAAGGTAATGCTTCCGTTCTCTGCGGTGAGGGACATATACTTTTCATCATCGCCGAAACGGAAGATGGTATTCCTGCGGTTGTCCCTGAGCAGGATAGCAGTCTGATAATCTGCATCGTGCAGAGCGGCATACGAACTGTCACCGACCATATAACTGTTGCCGTTGAATGTCATAACACCGTTTCCGCTTGTGAGCTTGTTGCTCCAAACAGGAGTACCGAAGTTCATGGCATAGGTCGAGGTATATGTATCACTGGCAATATGTGTACTGTCGGTATCGAACTCAAGCCCTGCATACTGTCCGTCGGTAAACGGCCTGTTCAGAGCATATCCCTCGTAGCTTGCCCAGCCGTAGATGGCGCCTTTTTGCAGATTTCTTCCCGTGTCGTCATAGTAGTCTCCGTCGGGGATAGCCTGCCCTGAAGCGCTGCCGTTGGCAAGACCGTATGCAACACCCTTGACTGTCGCATTTCCGCTGACATTATAGCTGTTGAACACAAGTCCGCTTTCAAGCACACGGGCATTACCTGAAACGACGGATTCGCCCATGACTCCCGCATAATCGGCAATTATGGCATTATCCCTGACCTTTGCTCTTTCCGCAACGACAGCATGACCTTTGACGACCGCATTACCCGAGACCTCGGCGGAGCCTGTAACGACAGCATGATCTTCGATCCTCGCGTTGCCCTTGACTGTTGCGTACCCCAGCACTCTCGCATCCTTGCCGACATAGACGGAATCATCGACTTTTGCCGTATAGGCTACAAAGCCGCCGCCGTTGGAGTGCCTTCTCCCCGATGATTCGTTCACGTTGTTACGAGTCTGCTTTATGTCAGCACCTTTGATCGTAACACCGTAGGGATAACGGTTCTTGCCAAGAAACGGCGCATGGTTCTCATCGAATTCGCCCTCGCTGAACATATACTGAACGCCATACTGCTGCCATGTATCCGAATCGGGAGTAGCTGTGACCGTCAGATATGCGGCGGAATCATTTGCGCCAAAGTCCATTGTCATTGTCTCACCCGACTTGAAAAGATCGGAATAACGTGTAGTGCCGTCCTTCTGCTCAACTGCGATACAGGCACGCCAGTCTGCGCCCTTGATGTCGGTCAGACCTTTAAGTGTTATACTTATTTTGCCTGCGGTCACTTCGAGAGGGATAACGTTCACACCGAACTGCTGAGGCGCACGCTCGGTGGGGACGGTATAGAAATCGTCCGCCTTCGTGCTCTTTTCGAGAAGTGTATAGATCTCACCCCAGTTCCATTCACCGCGGTCGAAAAGCTCCTCCATACGTCTCAGATACTCACTCTTGTGCGCAAAGTCGAGAGTCGCAAGACGCTTTGCATAGTGCCCGAGGGTATCCTTTATGTCGTTGCCCGAAAGACGTTCTATCTCGTGGTAGGGATACTCGTCGGGCTGTCCCTGCTGCATGAGATCCTTTACGAAACTGCTGCCGTAACCCTGAAGCTTGTCAGGGTTCTCGGTGAGATACTGAAGGAAGAGCCATGCAGCATAATTGTCACGCCCGATAATGGGAGTAAAGCAAAGATTCTTGTGGTATGTTTCAAAATAATCCGTTGTACCCGAAACGTTCGCCCACTGTTTGTAGTAATCGGAGTAGAGGTACTGCTCGCGGAACCAGTTTCCTATCGCTTCCCACAGAGCTCCGACATACTTGTTATTGTTCCACCCGATCTGGTGCGCAGTAACGACGTGCCCGAACTCATGCGGCAGTACCCATGACGGATTAGGTGAATTCTGCATAGCGCCCACACAGCAGAACATGAAGGCATAGCCCTGATTATCATATCCCATCCATGCCCAGTCATCAGGGAAATGAGAAATGCCGGTACCCGAAATATAGATATTGACCTTATATTCCTTTCCGTCACGCAGTCTGGTGTTGGTGGACTGGGTAGGCGGCTCCATGTGGAGCTCGTTCATGTAAACATTCCAGCACGCTTCGAGGTTTTTGGCGTTCTCCTCAAGAAATGACTGCGTTACCTTGCCAGAATCGGCACCCGTCTTGCCCCAGATGAACTGGAAGTGTTCCGACTCCCAGCGGTTGACATCATCATTCGCGCACCAGGGGTCGCGGGTACTCAAAGACGTTACCGCCTCTGAAACGAGACTGTAAGGTGCTGCGGTAAGTACGGATGACATTATCAGACCTGCTGATCCAACTGCTGTCATTCTTTTAAATAGATTTGACATTCATATTCCTCCCGAATCATTATTTGCATTTCAAATAATTAATCTGAATTACAATAATATAATACACCAAAACAAGACCGCTTACAATTGCAAAAATAATCAAATATATTGCAATTTCAATTGTAAATGACAAAATCTGGTTTTATTTACGCATAATCCTCTCTCAGCTTTTTCAGAAACAGCTCTGCTATCGGCGAGAACACCTGATATTTCTTCCAGATGATATACATATTCGTTTCAAGCGTTGGCGTGATCGGTCGGAAGCAAAGTCCGCTTTCTTCGCTTGTGTCAATGAGATGCTCAAAGGTCAGCAGATAACCCAGCCCCTCTTTCACAAAAACAGAGCCGTTATAGGCAAGGTTGACCGTCCCTGCGAAGTTCAGCTTGCCCATGTTATCACCGCACCAGCGTGGAAAATCCACACGGATAGACTGCTCGGAACAGAACAGCGGCAGTCCGTAAAGGTCATCAAAGGTGAGACTTTCTTTCTGTGCAAGCGGACTGTCACGGAGCATCACAAGCCCCCATTTATCACTTTCAGGGACAGAGAGATAGTTGTACTTCGACAAATTCGGCGTCTCAACGATAACAGCGAGATCAAGGATACCTCTGTCAAGGCGCTCGGCAACAGGCTCGGTATCTCCGCTGAAAATGTGAAAGACAAAATTCGGGTACTGCTCCTTGAAATCCCTGATACTCCGTGCGAGATACTTGATGAGATAGCTCTCGGCACAGCCTATTCGTATCTCGCCACCGATGATGTTGTCAAGCTGGCTGAACTCCTCGGCGGTCTTGTCCACCATAGCAAGAATATCCTCGGCGCGCTTGCGAAGCAGCATCCCCTCATCGGTCAGGTGCATACTCTTGTTCGTGCGTACAAAAAGCGTATGCCCCAGCTCGTCCTCAAGCTTCCTGATCTCCTTAGAAAGCGAGGGCTGTGAGATATGCAGGCGTTCAGCCGCTCTTGTCATGTTTTCTTCTCTTGCGATCTCCAGAAAGTAGCGTAATATCCGTATTTCCATACCGCACCTCCGTCAGTTGATATATTTATTATACCGCCTTTTGCAATTCCTGTCAAGAATGACAAGCTATTCTAAATAGGTATTTTACATTTCAGATATACTATGCTATAATAAAAGAAAACCACTAAAATCGGAGGTAATCAATATGAAAGACGAAATGCTTACTCTGTCACAGGAATGGGACAAGACTTTCCCGAAATCCGACAAGGTTGACCACAGGAAGATCACTTTCCACAACCGCTACGGCATCACACTTGCTGCCGATATGTATACCCCGAAGAACGCCGACGGTAAGCTCCCTGCTATCGCTGTCAGCGGACCTTTCGGTGCTGTCAAGGAGCAGTGCAGCGGTCTGTACGCCCAGACACTTGCAGAGCGTGGTTTCCTGACGATCGCTTTCGACCCCTCGTTTACAGGCGAAAGCGGCGGTATTCCCCGCTATGTGGCTTCTCCCGACATCAACACGGAGGACTTTTCGGCAGCCGTTGACTTTCTCTCCGTGCAGGAGAATGTCGATCCCGAGCGTATCGGTATCCTCGGCATCTGCGGCTGGGGCGGTATGGCGATAAATGCGGCAACTATGGATACCCGTATCAAGGCGACAGTAGCTTCCACGATGTACGATATGACAAGAGTGAACGCAAAGGGCTATTTTGATGAAGCCGACAATGCTGATGCAAGGTATGCTATGAAGCAGTCACTCAACGCCCAGCGTATCAAGGATTATGTAAGCGGCGAATATGAGCTTGGCGGCGGTGTTATTGATCCTCTGCCTGATGATGCTCCGTATTTCGTGAAGGACTACCACGCATATTACAAGACCGAGCGCGGCTATCACCCACGTTCGCTAAACTCTAACGGCGGCTGGAACAAGACTTCTTCACTGTCGTTCATCAATATGCCTATCCTGCAATACAGCAATGAGATTCGCTCCGCTGTTATGGTAATGCACGGCGATCAGGCACACTCTTTCTATTTCGGCAAGGATGCTTATGAAGCGATGATAAAGGACAATCCTTATGCCGACAACAAGCAACTTCTTGTTATCGAGGGAGCATCGCATACCGATCTCTATGACGGCGGTGAGAACAATGCTATCCCGTTTGATAAGCTCGAAGCGTTCTATAACGAGTATCTGAAATAAACCATCTTGGAGGAAACAGCAATGACAACGGCTACTCAAGAGTTACAAGAATTTCTCGACTTTATGAGCAGCGGTATCCTCATTTGAAGGTTGGCGAAGCTTATGCACCCGATGAGACAGCGAAGCAGAGCATTTGCATCAATGGCAATATTCATGAGGTGCTATCTAAATCAAATAGCTTTTCTGAAAAAAGGCGATAACTTACTTGTGTGTAAGATATCGCCTTTTGTTTTTCAGAAATAGATCGAAACAGCTTATTCAGTTCCGATAAAGTGCGCTGTTATTGTGGTATGCCACAATGCCGATCTGATATTTCTTTTACTTCTTCATCAGCCCTGCCCCTGCATTCCAAGCCTGACCGACCTTTTCACCAATGGAGAAATAACCGTTTCTGTACTGGTCGAATACAAGCGCATTTACCTTCTCGGGCAGGATCTTGTCCTTGTTCCCGACAACGCTTTCCTCGGCGCTCACATTGACGATCTTGCCGACGATATCACAAACAGATTTTCTGTCAAGTACGCACATTGAGGTTACATACTTATCTAAAGGAGAATGTAAAAGATGTTAGGCCGTTGCATCTCGGAAGAAAAACTCGAAACCACAGGGTTCAGCTATACGCTGTCGCTTATCAACGGAAAATACAAGATGACCATTCTCTATACGCTGGTGGAGTTCGGCATCGTTCGTTTCAATGAGATGAAAAAGTACATCGGTGATATTTCCTACAAGACGCTCAGCGTGAATCTGAAGGAGCTTGAAGCGGACGGACTTGTTCACCGTGAGGAATATCAGCAGATACCGCCGAAGGTGGAGTATTCGCTTACAGAGCGCGGGAAGTCGCTGATACCTATCCTGGATATGATGTGTGAGTAGGGAGATAACAACCGAATTGCTACTGATTGAATGCAGCAACCTTGTAAAAAATGCGGCGGAGCTTATGCAACGACACGATTTGCAGAAAAACAGTGCAAAAAACCTTGCAGACGAAAACTGTCGTTGACGAGTCGGCGAGATTTGAGTCGGGAAACGAGGTCAGCGACCTTGCTATGAAGCACTTCGGCAGCTTCGCCGAAGTGACAGAATAAATTATAAGAGGTGTAAAAATGAAAAATCTGTTTGATTATGCAACAAAGGAACTGTCTCAGGATGCTTTTCTGAGATGGCTGTTTGAAAACTATGACTGCGATGATAAAAATGTGTGTCTGGCAGCCTATTCATTACTGAGAGAGTTTTCAAAACTCGATATGGACTATGCAGCGGGTCGTAAGGTAACAGAGCTTGAGACCTTCGCACAGTTTCCCTGTGTGAATGGCAAGCGCGGAAAGATGGATATCATCGTAAAGTTCACCTAATATCAAACATGATCGCCGTTCTTCGCAAACCGATCGAGAACTTAAAGAATATTAACCGAAAAAGACCGATCCCGAAGCTGAGTTTTATGTCAGCTTCGGGATCGTTTTCATTATGGTTATCCATCTATTGGGCTGTTGGTTTTACCCATATCGGATAGGACAATGAAAATCTTACTTGATGGTAACCGTGACAGCTCTGCTGTTCAACGATGTAAGATCCCACTTGCCGTTGATTCTCGCGCCAACAACGATGCGGTAAGTTCCTGCGGGGACCTTAGTTCTGGCGTAAGAAGTGCTGGCTGCGTCGAACTGGTCGAGCAGTCTCCACTTCCCTGCCGAATAATACACAACAGCGTACTTGTCAGCACCCTTGACAGCGCCCCAGCTGAGCCTGAACGCGCTGCCCTGCACCTGAGCCTTGACTACAGGATACTGCGGGGTCGCTTCCTTAGGTGTAACAACGATCGCATTCGATATGTCCATGTTCCACTTGCCGTCGAACATAGCGATCACGGCTACCTTGTAGTTCATGCCTGCATTGAGGTTTTTCAGAACATACGAAGATGCGGTCGCAGGACAAGTGTCGAGAATTTTCCACGCCCCTCCCACATAGGCTCCGACGGCATATTTTTCCGCACCGCTGACCTTGTTCCAGGTGAGCTTAACCGCGCCGTCGCCTGCTTCATAGGAAACGGTCGGATTTGCAGGGACAGGCGAGACCACATTATCGAAATCCAGCCAGAGCTGAACGTACTTGCTGTCGGGACCATATGCGGGTGAAGCGGTATTCTGCGAAGCAAGCTCGCTTTCGGTGAGTGCCTTGCTGTAGACGCGGAATTCATAGAAGTCCGCCATGGAGGTGCGTCCTGTTTCGGGGCAGGCGCCAAGCGTAAGGTCATACGAGGACGAGGTTATCCCTGCGGTGGTGCCTGTGCTCTTTTCTGTCAGCATCTTTCCGTCGCAGTATATCTTTATGGTATTGGAATCGGCGTCATAGATACCTGCCAGCTGATGCTTCTTCCCGATCCAGCCAGAGGCTTCGTCAGTACCTGTTTTGTATGAAACTGTACGCCATTCTCCGCCTGCATGAACAAAGAAGTACAGCTGACCCTTTTCAGTTCTGAGACCGAAAGCGCAGTCGCCCTTGCTTGCAATCATGTTGAAATCAGGGTTGCCCGTGGGGACGAATTCGGCTTCAACAGTGAACGAATGCTTGCCTTCAAGAGAAGCTCCGAGACTGTTGGATGAAGGTATCGAAAGCGAACCCGATACCGCATTTCCCTCTGATGTTGACTTTAATGTTGCAGGTGTTTTTATTGGGATGGTCAGTGCATTGGAGCTCTTGTCCTGAATGCTCACACCGTCCGAGCGGAGCTTCGCAACGGTCGCGGACATTGACTTGCCGTCTGTATCTGTGTCTACGGGAATGATAGTGTAGCTCCAGCTGTAGGTCCTGCCCGAAGGCAGACGGTACTTTTCAAGTGTACCCTGTCCGCAGGTGGCAGTTCCCGTACCCATCGACCCGTAGTCAACACTGAGTACAGTCTCCTTTCTCGGCGAAAGCTTGTATACGTGGTCAGCCTGCTGGAGGTCTTCTGGATAAAAGTGGAGAGCACTTGCTTCTACAGTACCGTTTGCTGCGATAAGCAGACCTGTCTTGTTTGCCTTGTTCTTGACGGATATCCACTTGACATCGGTCAGGTTTCCGCAGTCGTCAGCCTTGAGATACGGGAAATACTGCTCTGAAACAGTACTCTCCCATATGCCCTGACGGCCGCCCGATTTACGGTCATTGAAGCTCTCGGTCTTGTTGCCGTACCACGAGAGCTGCTCCGAGCCTTCGGGAAGGGTCATCATCGAGCCCACACGGATGAAGTTGCCCAGACCCGATCTTGTTGCGTCAACTTTGAAGTCGCAGTTCACACGTCCGTCGGGGTAGATCGTGTATTTGATATCCACCTTTGTGCTGCCTGCGTTGGGGAGTTCAAGGTGTGAGGTCACGGTCTTGGCTCCGTCAGATGCGTCGCCCGTTTCGATGCCTGTGACCTTAGCGCCGTCCATAGCCCTTTCCCAGGCTTTGTCATAGAGGTCCTTAGCACCCCAGCCGTTATCGTTTTCAACGTTGCCGCGCCAGAAATTGGGGGTCGGACCGTTCTCGATGAGGAGCGTGCCCTTATAGGAATACTTTTCAATAAGACCTGTGGACTTGTTTATTGCGAAGTTGAAGTCGTTGCGGTTGTTGGTGGGAACGTATGCGTACCCTGCATCAACTATGGTGAGTTCTGCATCGCCGCCGTCGTATTTAGCGGAGATGCCTGCGGAGTCGAGGGATATCTGCTCATATGCCACCTCGGTACCTGACGGCAGAAGGTCTGTAGCCTTCTTGGTCTTTACCGATATGTCAAGTATGAACTCGTCGCCCGAGTAGTAAGTTTTCGGGAGCCTGAACGGAACAGTGATATCTGCACTCGTCAGAGGAGCACACTTAGCGTCCCTGACAGTGCCGCTGTCAATTTCCGAACCGTTTTTCAGAAGCTTCCACTCAACGGTGAAATCGCTCAGATCGAGGAAGTTGTTCTCATTGTATACCGATACGGTGTTCTGTGCGAGCTGCTGAGCATTCGCCGAGAACCAGAAGCTCTGATACTGGTATCTGACCTCGTCAGCCTCGGGCTGAGGAGTCCTGTCGGGGCAGATGATACCGTTCTCGCAGAAGCTGTTGTCGTTGGGCTTGTCGCCCCAGTCGCCGCCGTAGCCGAAGAACTTGCCGCGGCTTTCATCGGAGTAGAGGTTCTTGTGGGCATAGCTTTCGGAGTAGTAGTCCCAGCCGCCGTTCGGAAGAGCTACAGCTCTCGACTGATCGACCCAGTCCCAGATGAAGCCGCCCAGCATATTGTCGGCGCTTCTTACAGCGTCCCAGTACTCCTTGAGAGCGCCGACGGAATTGCCCATCGCGTGGTCGTATTCGCACATTACGTACGGCATCTTCCCGACGCCTGCGTTGTAGCGGATAATGTCCGAGCCGGGATACATATCGCTTCCCATGTCAACGCCCATACCGAAGTGCTGTCCTTCACTGTGAACAGGACGGGTAGGATCGTTTTTCTTGAAATACCAGATCATATCCCTGAACATTCCGCCTGCATCATTTGGATTGGTGGTATAGCCCATCTCGTTTCCGATAGACCATGCAACGATAGCAGGATTGTTTTTCAGACGCTCGTATGCAGTCTCGGTCCTGTCCATAGCCAGTTCGTAGAACAGAGCCTTGGAGTCATTGTTCTTGCCGTCCTGAAGAGCGTGACATTCCATATTGGTCTCGCCCATCATGTACATACCGTACTTGTTGCACAACCAGTAGAGGTATGAATCGTTGCTGTAATGGGATGTACGGATGGCGTTGATGTTGTGCTTCTGCATGAGGCGGATATCCTCTTCCATTGTCTTCTGAGGAACTGCCTTTCCGTAGAAGGGGTCTGAATCGTGACGGTTCACGCCTTTGAGCAGCAGACGCTTGCCGTTGATAGTTATTGGCTGCCAGTATTTTGTGGTGACGCCGTATGAATTGTCAACGGCTGTGGAAGTAAAACCTATCTCACGGAATCCCAGCTGTGCGGAGACTTTTTCCTGTACATTTCCCTTCTCGTCCTTTAGAGTGAGGACGAGAGCGTAGATATTCGGAGTCTCCGCGGACCAGAGCTTCGGGGCTGTTACATTGGTATTGATCGAGTATGTGCCCGTCTGACCTGCGCCGAGAGAATTCACGGATGTATAAGCGCCGCTGAGGATGTTGTTTCCCGCTTCGTCAAAGGCAGCAGCTTCCAGAGCCCAGCCGCTCTTATAATTGCCTGTAAGGTTCCTTACGTCGATACTCAGCTGCAACTGGGCATTCCTGTAGCTGTCGTCAAGGTCTGTGCGGACGGTATAGTCGCTTATCTGCACGTCGGGACTGCTGACGAGGAAAACGTCACGGAAGATACCGCCGTCGTAGATCATGTCCTGATCCTCAAACCATGTGCCGTCGCAGAATTTATGCACTTCAACTGCGAGGATGTTCTCGCCGTCGTTGAGGTAGTCGGTGATGTCGAAACGGTGAGGGCTGAAGGTGTCCTCGCTGTAGCCCACCGCCTTGCCGTTGATGAATACGTAATAAGCGGATTCTACGCCGTCAAACTGGATATAGATGCGTCTGCCGCTTTTCTTCATGGAGCTGTCGAGAGTGAACTTCTTGCGGTAAAGTCCCACGGGATTGTACTTCGTAGGAGCTGACGGACAGTTCACCCAGGGGTCATAGTCGCTCTGCCACGGCTCGCCGATGTTTGTATAGATCGAGTGGTCGAACCCGAGCGCAGTCCAGCTTTTCGGCAGCTGAACGGTCTTCCAGCCGTCGCCGTCCTTGCCCTTGTAGTCGGCATTCATGAAGCCTCCCCAGCGGTAGGGGGCAGCCTGATCGTCGTTCTGTACAACGTTGAGTTCCCAGTCCTCGCCTTCGCCTGTGAGTATCTGGAGATAGTCGGACTTTTCACGGTCATTGTAGTTCCATACGGCGTTTACAGCAGAAGCGTCGTCCTGAAAGGGGACGGGGTTGACGGAAGCCGCTTCACGGTTCACGGCAAAAACGTCCTCCGCACCCGACTGACCCGACCACTCCCTGTGAGTGAAGGTCACATCAGCCGCAGCAGCTTTCTGCGGAGGTAAACCGTACAATGATTGGGTCAGCATCATGGCCGACACAACAAATGTGAACTTTTTCTTCATATAGACCTCCTTATATTTTGAGCCGTTATCTATCAGCAAATGTGCTGCCTGCGGCTCATGATGGTATCACACAGTATTTTTCGATTCAAACAAATATATTTGAATTTAGCGGTACATTTTATTAATATTGTACAAATAAATATGCGTGAGTGCAACCCCAAAAATGAAGAAAAGGTGGAAAAATTACATAAGAAAAATACACAAAAGCTATGCCGAAGGTCGATATACTGCACCTTTGTAGAGAGTGACGAAATTCTGTGCGGCAATTTGTATGTTATGTATATAGGTCGGAGCTCTCAGAAATTTGATTGCGTTTTCAGGGAAGGTGTGGTATAATCAAGAGGTAACAGCAGGCGGTCGGCTTGCTTAAAACGTAAAAATGTGGTGCGATATGAACTATAAAGAATTTGGCAGGGATAATCCGAAAACGATAATACTTCTGCACGGCGGAGGTCTGTCATGGTGGAATTACCGTGAGGAAGCGGAAGCCATGAAAAGTGAATATCATGTCATCATCCCTATCTTAGACGGTCACGCAGGGAGCGATAGGCATTTTACGACCATCGAGGATAATTCCGCTGAGATCATTGATTTCATACAAGAACGACTGGGCGATTCGGTATTTATGATCGGCGGATTATCCCTCGGCGGACAGATCCTGCTTGAAATGCTGTCACAGCAGGGTGATATTTGCAAGCACGCTATCGTGGAAAGTGCGATGGCTGTCCCTTCGAGGTTCACAAACACCATGATACGTCCTGCGTTCGGGTGCAGTTATCCGCTTATCAGGCAAAAATGGTTTTCCGGGCTGCAATTTCGCCAGCTGCGTATGAAACCTGAACTGTTTGACGATTACTACCGTGACACCTGCAAGATACAAAAGGACGATATGATCGCTTTTCTCCAAGCGAATACTTCATACAGTCTAAATGAGTCGATCAAAAGGTGTTCGGCAGATGTCCATATTTTTTATGGAGAGAAGGAAAATCGGGGCATCAGAAGATCTGCTCAGACCATCCATGACGCACTTCCCGATAGTTCGATAACGGGACTTCCGGAAATGTATCATGGGGATTTTTCTATCAATCATTCCCGTGATTACGTTACTGCTGTCAGGTCGATCGCCGATGGTTCGTGATGTTGATGTTGTTTCACAGACAATTTCAACTGAATATTCCCCGATGCAGAGCTGCACAGGCTCTGCATTTTTCTGCCCGATCAAAAATCCCCGTAACGTATCTCTGAAATAATATGATATTTCGGTCAGAGCTTCAATATTTATCCGTCCCCGACCGAACTAAGCAAACCGTCGTCCTCCATTCTGCCCATTTCCCGCGATAAGGCACTTCGGTTGACGCCCATGAACTCGGCAAGAGCAGTCTGAGTAAATGGCACTTTCACGCTTCCGTCCTCACGCTTCGGAAGGCTTTCAAGATAGATGATCACCTTGTCTCGGAGTGTTTTCTGACCGAATATCCTGATCTTTGTGCTGAGAAATACATTCCGCCTTGAAAGCGCCTGTATCAGATTGACCGACATTTTCAGCTGATATGTGTGTTTGAGCGCCTCCGTATCATACAGCACCGTGAAGTCAAAAAACAGCACCGATACGTCGGTCATGGCTCGCAGTTGTATCGGGCTGCACTGTATCTGCGAACAGGCAAGAGATTCGCCGATCAGCGTACCCGCCGTGAAATGGTTCATGTTGATCTTGTCGTAATTCTCATTGATGAACGAGCCCTCCAGACTGCCTTCGAGCAGCTGGATGCCGTATCTGAACGGGTCGCCCAGCGTGATGATGTAGTCGTCCTTGCGGTAGGTCCTGAACTGCGTTTTCAGGAATTTCAGCGAATCGGGCAGATGCTCCTGCGTTATCCCGTTGAACAGCGCACAGTCTGCGATGAGGTCTTTATACTTGCCGAAAACGGCCTGTTCTTTCATGGAGATACCCCCTTTTTCTGTTATTATAGCACAAAACTGTTGCCCGTGCAACAGCTTATCTCAGAAAAACATGGTATAATATTATCAGCAAAACAGAAAGCGAGGTAATTCGCGATCAACAAGTCATCGGCAGCAAACTTAGAGAAAGTTGAGGTAATAATTATGATACGAAAGATAATCGAGATAGACGAGGAAAAATGCAACGGCTGCGGTCTGTGCGCAAAGGCTTGTCACGAGGGCGCAATCGCTGTGGTTGACGGCAAGGCAAGGCTCATGAGAGACGATTTCTGCGATGGTTTCGGGGACTGTCTCCCCGCCTGCCCCATGGACGCTATCCACTTCACAGAACGCGAAGCGGCGGCTTACGACGAAAAGGCAGTACAGGAAAACAAGCAGAAGAAGTCCGCCTGTACGGGCTTTACCTGCCCCGGTTCGGCTCTGCGGAGCTTCACCCCGAAAGAGGATAACAGCGGCGCTCGCGTGAACAGCTGTCTCCGTCAGTTTCCCGTGCAGATCAAGCTGCTGCCGACCAATGCGCCTTACTTTGACGGCGCCGACCTGCTTATAGCCGCAGACTGCACGGCTTACGCTTACGGAAATTTCCACCATGATTTCATCAAAGGCAAGATAACTCTGATCGGCTGTCCGAAGCTCGACGCCGTTGACTACGCCGACAAGCTGACGGAGATCTTCCGCAATAACGACATCAGAAGCATCACGCTCACAAGAATGACCGTCCCCTGCTGCGGCGGTCTGGAGCAAGCCGTAAAACGGGCAATTAACGCAAGCGGCAAAAACATCCCTCTTGAAATTGCTGTCATATCGCCCGACGGGAACATTGTTGAAAAACGCTGACGAGGAAGAAATCACTTGCATTGAATCATCCACAAAGAGCTGATATAGAGCACAATACACAATGACCCGACCTTCTCATTGTTCGGAATGACAAATGCAGGTTAATAGTTTTGATTATCTCCAGAATATATTGGCAAGTATTTGTAGATTATGGAATAATTATACTGTAAGATTTTTCCGTCTGCGAGTGTTAACGGCGGAAAACCCGACAGAGGAGGTCGGACAATATGATCAGAAATATCAGCAAGCGTTTCGCGGCAGAAGTGTATGCATTGGTTTTTGTGCTCGGCATATATCGCATAACTTATTATAACAAAGAAACAGACCGATTACAAGGTCTGTTTTTTATGAAGTTGATTTTTTTATAATATACTTGCATTTTAGAAGAAAGTATGCTATAATGAATAAAAGATTAATTTTCCATGTACATTAAACGTTTGAGATGATTTCCTGTTCCGCCCGAATTGCGTGTGAAACCGATAACGCAGGAGACCGCAAAATATCTTCGTACAGAAATACCATCCCGACGAAGCATGACATAAACCGCAAAATGACGGACGAACTTTGATAATAGACTGCGAAAGGAGTGAACCACATGGCAGCACGATACTGTCCGAAATGCGGCTCACAGCTGCTTGAAGGCGCACGCTTCTGCTCGAAATGCAGGCATGAGATAAAGCAAGACTCCCGTCCGCAAGCGCATCAGGTCGAAATGAGCGGCTACTGCGCAAAGTGCGGCGCACAGCTCATAAAAGGCGCATCGTTCTGTTCCAAATGCAGGGCGCCTGTCGGCGGTCAGCCATCGTCGTCGGCGGATGTGACAACGGCTGACGAAGAGCGCTTCGGAAATATCAGCAGCACGGCAGACAGCATCGGTATCAAAGCCGCTGACTTCGCGGGCGAGTTCGGTCTCGGAGAATTCGGCGGTATCGCAGGAATTGCAAAGGGCAGACCGAGTCTTTCCGCCGTTCTTGCAGGTCTCGGCATTACTGCCGCATCATTCACGGGGCTTATGTTCCTGCCGCCTGTTGTACGGATCATAGTTTCTGCCGTTATTGCTGCTGTGTCGGCGGCACGACTCATCATCAGCAGGGCTAAAAACAAGAAGAAAGCAGGCGACGGGGTCAGGAGGGTCTTGTCCCTGCTGATCTGCGGGCTGTTCATTGCGATGAGTGTTCCCGATGTTTCGGTGTCTGCGCTTATGGAAAAGCCTGACGATATGAACTGGGCGTGTTCGGCTGATCTTCAGGAGGTCATGACACAGCTTAGTGATTATCAGGATTATCTGCTTCCGCTTAACGACCACGAGAATTATACCTATGATGTTTTTCTGACCTCAGGCGGCGGAACCAATCAGAAGGAGGCGGACGGTTATGAACGGTATTTTCATTACATCTTTGCAACAGAGATCCCGTCGCCCTACGCAAATGATTCATTACAGGGTGTGACCTATACCCGTGTGGATCTGACGCTTCCCAATTTTCCTGCTTATAAAGGCGATCTTTCGACAAAGCCGAATTACTATGCCGAATTGGTATCAAGCCTTGAATTTGACGAAATGAAAGATGATTTCGGCCAGGGCGTACCAAAGGAAGATTATATTACAAGCGTAGCAGGCTATCCGGCAAAGGGTCATGCAGGGTTAATATATGATAATAAGGGTAAGCCAATCCGTTATGAGCTGGATGTTTACGTTGACCTGACTACGCTATTCCCATGGGCACAGAACAATGAACTCGGGAAATCAATTATTGAGTTTAAGATCATTTGCTGGAACAAAGATGAGGCCATCACTATGGCGGATCAGCTTAGAGGTATTCTGATGAGCTGGACGCCTTCAATCTCCGAGCCTGTAGTTGTCGGCGTTGACCGCGATCTGTACGCGCTTATCTCCCCAGATGCGAAGCCGCCGGTCATTCAGGACGAAACGGTTTCGGCATCCGATTCTGAGGGAGAAGATAGCGGCACCGAGATCGACGCAGATATCATTGACGGCAAAAACGACGACGATGACGAGGACGGCACGGTGCCCGGCGTTATCGGCACGGCTGCCGCAGTCGGCGGTTCGGGGCTTCTGGGGTTCGCCGTCGGAAAAGCGATAGACGATTCACAGAAGAAACGCAAGAAAAAGCGCTATAAAATGTTCATTAACAAAAACTTCGGCAGCACGCTCAGCACCGGCGGTCAGCCGCAGGCTGTGTTTGCCCGCATTGCCGAGATAGACGATAAAGGCGGTCTGCTCCCCTGCCCCCTGCTCACCTCGCAGATACAGGTCTTTTCCGCAGACGGTTCTCTGAGCGTTTCCGACGGTGGGATAGTGCAGGGCTATCGGTGTGCTATGGTGAGCGTTCCCGAGAGCGGCAGAACACCGTCGGGGACAGGCACGGTCACATTCCGTTTCGCCGGCGAGGGCGGAACATATACGCAGAACGTGGTGTTCAATGTGACCGAGCCGCAGATCATTTTCGGTCAGGAAAATATCGGCGTTCCGGCAAACAGAAAGCTCGAATTCGCGGTCTCGTTCGGCATAAGGGGCATGAGCGACCAGGCACGCGTGACGTATGAGTTCAGAAAGATAGGCGTTACTGACGAGACCGGCAAAAAGTCACAGATCAGGGACGAGGGTGACAATCTTGCAGTCAAGGTCGTGCCGGACAAGGAATACCCGAGGGTCTATGAAGCCGTCATCAGTGAGACGGGCACGAGCGTTCACCTGGCAGGGACGACCGAGACCTATATGCTTACCGTCACCGCAGAGGACGGCGCACCGGGCGCGGCAGGGTACTGCAAGATCACGCAGAACTTCCCCGTCTACCGCATACACCTCGGGCTGACGCTGATCGTCAGCACCCAGAGCATCGGGTGTTATTTGCAGCTGCGCCCCGAGCGTGTCGGAGTTAAGGAGCCGCGTCCCTCCGACTACGAATACTGCGTGACCGAGGGCTCGCTGCTGCTGCTCGATTATGACGAGAAGAATCAGCGTATCCTGCGCATCGCCCCCGTGCCGAAGATACCCGACAAAAAGACCGGCGAGCCCGGCAGCACAAAGGTCTACGCAAAGAAGCTGCTTGCTGACCGCTACGCACACAAGAGCGAGGCTACAAAGGATCATCAGGCGCTTGTTGACAGCCTGGGGATAGTCGCCTTCCCGACCACCGACGTTCACAGCACAGGCGGAAGAAAGATCAAAATATGCTCCACAAAGGGCGGTCTTGACGCTCCGATGCGTATGAATGCGGAAATCGAGATCAAGATAAATTACAAGGGCAAAGAGCTTTCGGTGCGCCGCGAGGTGCTGCTGCTCTCGCAGCCGTTCCTGACATTTGAAAGCTCCGATGAAAAGTACAGGCATCAGAAGGAGGAAGAGCAGACAAGGCAGTATCTGCTCCATGTTCAGGAGCGTATCTGGCACAACTATATGAACCACCTCGACTCGCTCTACAACATGATCGACCGTATGCTGACAGGCTACGATGAACGCTTCGGCTTCGACAAGAATCAGCTGAATAACGTCATCAGGATATGGCAGGGCTTCTTGCAGGGAACGCATACCGGCGCGAGGGGCGATACCGAGCCTGTCACCCTTGCCGACGAACTTGCCGCCTGCTATGCGCTCATGCAGGGTATACGCGACAGCTCTGTTCTCGGGCGGATAGCGCTGGGCATCACGACCGCTGGCTATTCCGAGGTGCTGTTCACAGCAATGACGGTCAGCGACCAGATCAGGGAGCAGATCTATACGACGAGCCCCGGCGAGACCGAGATGGACTTCTGGGACGCTGTGTCGATCGGCGTAAGAGCCTACGGAAAACAGTATGTCATCCAGGCATCCATCGCCGTGAGCGGCATTTCCGCCAACTACGTCGCGAAGAACCTGACCGGCGTTGACGCTCTCGCGGTCGCCGCAGGCTGTGCGCAGAAGTACAACAATTTCATCACCAGAGCAGACAAGGCTCTGTGCAGAAATTCCGCACTGTATAACACCGGTGCACAGGCGCTGAAAAACACGCAGAACTACTTCAACACGCTCGCGAAGAGCTTCAAGGGCGCATGGGATAAGGCTGCCGACGCATTCACGCAATCATCAGCAAAGGCTCCGCAGAAGGCGGCTGTGCTGAAAACAAAGCTGACTCCCGCCGAGCTGAAGGCTGTCGAGGAAGCCGATATGGCGATGCACAGTGGACTGATGAAAGTCAAGAAGCTCAAAGAAGTACAGCAGAAGCTTGCTAAAACAAAAGGTCCCGAAAAGGAGCTTGCACGTCGGGATTACGAAGAAGCGGTGCGCGAGGTCTGGAACGACAAGAACGCTTTGAAACAGCTCCAGCGCTCCAACGATCCTTACGCGATGAATATGCGTGCCGAGTACAACCGCTACCGCAGCCGCGTGCTCGAAGAAGCGCGTATGGATACACTTGACGATATAGCAGCGGAAACCGGCGTTCCGCGTGAGGATCTGTATTCGTTCAACGCTTCTGCGAACAGCAATAAACTCCCCACAAAGAGTATCCCGAACGACTCTGACGAATCCTTTATGGTCATGGTCAGGTCAGATCGTTCAAAGGACTTTACCGTTGACCAGAATATTGCTCAGAACGCTATGGCGCGGAATTTCTATAAGAGAATGACGGGGAAGGAGCCGCCGAGCATCGAGGAAGCGAGGGCGTTTATGGAGGATTACGACGTTACGGTGGTATCAGAGTACAAGACCTCGCCTTCCGCAATGCACAGCCGGCGAAATCCCGAAGCCTACGCCGATCTCAGCGGCATGACCGGCATAATGAAGGACGGCACGGTGGACAGGAGCCTTCAGGGCATGGAACTCAAAGGCGCCGCGCTGAACCGGGAAACCGTGACCTATAAGGGTAGGGAGTGGTACACGGACAAGGCAGGCAGGAGCCTTGAAAAGGCTGCCGAATGCGAACGAGCCGCCGGATCTCTGTCGGGTATGGCGCGTGAGTCGAAGCTCGCAGAGGCGCAGGGCTACCGCTACAGAAGCTATTCGCAGAAGGTCGAGGGGGTGCGCCAGATCACAAAACAGACCGATCAGATCATCATCCCGCGCGACAATTACCACGTTTCAAAAGGCGGCGAAAGCACGCTCACTCCGCAGGTGCTCGACAATCACGCGATGGCAAAGCTCGTCGCGGAGGAAAAGATCCCGCTGGCGATATTTGAGAAGAACCTTGCCGAGCAGGGTCTGACGCTTCAAAGCTGGGGCGACAGCGTTGCTGAATGTCTGCATTAGTATTGATACAGCCTCGGACGCTATATGCTGCCGAGGCTGTGTTTTTATCGAAAATGTGCGCACCGCAGATTATTGATGGCACTGCAACGCCGAATAAGAAACTTCTGCACTGAGCAGAAGAAACTGAATTGACAAAAAATAAGTTAATTTTTAAGTAAGTTTGTTGAACTTTTTGCTTGGGCAGCTATTGACATCGGTTAAATTAAGTGGTATAATCAAAGCATAATAATAATCTTCCTTAACTTAATAAAGTGAAAAGGAAAAGACAGCAGGAAATGTGACCCACCCGCCTGCTGTCTTTTCTTTTTTGCTGTTATTTCACTATTGTGTCAAACATACAAAGGTTCGTAAGGAAGCTGTGAAATGTGCATTATACACAACAGCAATATCAAATTATTAGCGTTTTCTACAAAATTAGCTCGAAATCAAGATTAATTTTAATCATTCTATTGACTTATTTTAGTTAATATGATATACTTTGACTACGATATATTTTAACCATTACATAAGCTAATTTAATGGAGGTATTAACTATGAGATCGTTCAGGATAACGACAGCCGCACTCGCTGCTGTGATGGCGCTTTCCTCGGCAGGAGTGCTCGGCGGATGCGGCAGCAAGTCCGAGGAAGGCAAGTCCAAGACCACAAAGGACGGAAAGATCATCCTCGAAGTGCTCACCAACCGCACCGACAGAGTTGATGACGGCAGCCTCGACGAGCTGACAAAGGCGTTCGAGGAGGCTCACAACTGCGACGTGCAGTACGTCGGCTATCAGGACTACGCGGGCACTGTCGCCACAAGAATGGGCACCGACGACTACGGCGACGTTCTGATGATACCCGATGAGGTCGAGCTTACCGACCTCGCCAATTTCTTCGAGCCCATCGGCACTTACGACGAGCTCAGCGCAAAGTATCGCTGGGCGGATAAGAAAATGGATGCCGATAAGAACATCTACGGACTGGCTTACGGCGGAAACGCGGTCGGCGTGCTTTATAACAAGAAGGTCTGGGCTGACGCAGGCATAACTTCGACGCCTACGACTCCCGAAGAATTTCTTGCCGATCTGAAGCTCATCGCCGACAACACCGACGCGATCCCCTACTACACCCAGTACAAGGATGCGAGCTGGACTATCACCCAGTGGCAGAGCCTTGTCCTTTCCGCTTCGGGCGACGCCGAGTATGAGAACAAGCTGCTCACCGACAAGCCCGACCTGTTCGCGGAGGACGGCGGTTACTATCAGGTCTACAAGCTGATGTACGACCTGTTCTCCAGCCCCGACCTCATCGAAGAGGATCACATGACCACCGAATGGGAGTCCTCAAAGGTCTGGATGGGCGAGGGCAAGATCGGCACTATGGTCATGGGCTCGTGGGCTATCGCGCAGTTCCAGGAGCAGGCCGAGGATCCGTCGGTCATCGGCTATATGCCCGTGCCTATAACCGCCCCCAACGGCAGTCAGTACGCCGAGACAGCATCCGATTACTGCGTGGGCGTGAGCAAGCACTCGGCGAATAAGGATCTTGCGAAGGCTTATGTCGAGTGGTTCGTGGGCGAGTCGGGCTTTGCCGCAAGAGAGGGCATGATCCCCACCACCATTGACTCGATTCTCCCCGCTAATCTGTCCGAATTCTCGAATGTGGTATTCTTTGAGAAGGCAGCCGCTCCCGAGGAGCTTCTCGGAAAGTTCGACGAGATCGACACCAAGTCGGGCGTCAGCGTGTGGGGCGGAGATACGGATAACTTCAAGATAAAGCTCGCAGAAGCGGCATTCGCAGGCAAAGGAGAAGCCGAATTCAAGTCAATAATCGAAGCCGAGAACAAAAAGTGGGCAGCCGCCCGCGACGAGATCCTCGGCTGATCTAAGATACACGCTCACCAACCAATATTTCTTCTCTTAACTTCCTATCAGGCAAGGCTCCGCTCCCAAACGGCGGAGCTTTGTTTTGAGGAAACGACCATTCAAGGAGCTGAATATGACAGATATTATCTCAGAAAACATCCCCGAAAAACCGCAGACAGGGCGCTCCGTGAAGCAGTGGCTCCGCACCTACGAGGGGCAGAAGTTCTACGTTTCGGCACTCTTCCTGCTGATTCCTCTCGCACTGCTATTGCTGTTCACGTTCGTGCCTGCGGGCAGCATGATAGCCTACAGCTTTCAGGAGCGCGACCAGTTCGGCGCAGACCCCGAGTTTGTGGGATTCCAAAATTACATCACCATCTTTACCGACCCCGACTACTTCATCACCTTCAAAAACAGCCTTTACTACCTCGCGGGCTCAGTGATACAGCAGGCACTGGCGCTGCTGCTCGCGTCGATACTCTGCGCGGAGATACGTGCGAAGGGCTTCTTCAAGGGTGTGCTGTTCTTCCCCTACCTGATGAACGGCGTGGCGGTGTCGATAATCTTCCTGAAATTTTTCACGAAGGGCAACCCGCCCCTCACACAAGAAGGCACCCTCAACAGCGTGCTGATGACCTTCGGCATCGAGCCCGTCCGCTGGATGGACGCGGCTAACCCCGTGCTTGTCAACTGTTGTCTGGTGTTCGTGTCGATATGGCGGTACATCGGCTTCGACATCATCATGTATATCGGCGCAATACAGTCGATAAGCCCCGACCTCTACGAAGCCTGCGACCTTGACGGCGCGAACCCCTGGCAGCGTTTCCGCTACATCGTTTTCCCCGGCATCAAGCCGATCATTTCCTTGCAGCTGATACTGGCGGTAAAGGGCGCTATCTCCGTGTTCGAGATACCATACATAATCACGGGCGGAAACTACGGCACATCGACCTTTGTCATCAAGACCATCGAGACGGCGTTCAAGAAAAAGCAGGTCGGACTCGCGTCGGCGATGGCGGTGGTGCTGCTCATCATCATCGTGATCGTGACACTGATACAGAAGTTCATGTTCCGCGACGAGTCGGAAGTCGATGCAAGAGAGACCGCAAGAAAAAAGCGTCTGAAAATGTCGGGAAAGGGGGATGCGTGAAATGGCATCCGCAGGAAAAAGCATAAAAGAGCAGGCGAAAAACGGCAGTCTGATAGTCACGATATTGCAGTATATCGTGCTGATCGCAGGGTGTCTATCGGTTTTCGTGCCGCTTGCGGTCATACTTCTCGGAGCGTTCAAGGACGGGAAGGAATTCGCAAACTCGGGCGTGTTCGACCTGCCGAAGTCGTGGAGCTTCGAGAACTTCAGGACAGCATTCTTCGAGGGCAACGTGCTGCTCGGTCTGAGAAACACAGCCGCCATCCTGACAGCGTCCTGCGCGGGAACGATACTCACGGGCACCATGACCGCCTTCGTCATCCAGCGCTTCGACGGCTATTTCACCCGTGCGGTAAAGGGGCTGTTCCTGTTGGCGACGCTGCTGCCGAACATTTCGATGCAGGTGACGGTTTTTCAGATAGTCAGCAAAATGGGGCTTTACAACACGATGCTCGCGCCGATAATACTTTACGTCGGCACCGACATCATCTCGATCTACATCTTCATGCAGTTTCTGAGCCAGATCTCGGTGTCGCTCGACGAGAGCGCGATCATGGACGGGGCGAGCTATCCGCGCATCTACTTCTCGATAATCCTGCCGAACCTCATGCCCGCCATCGCGACCGTGCTGATAATCAAGTTCGTCAGCATCTACAACGACTTCTACACACCGCAGCTGTATATGCAGGACGAAAGGCTGCTGGTGGTCTCAACGGTGCTCTACAAGTACATCAGCTCCACCAAGATACAGTGGGAAGTGGTGTTTGCAGGCATCATTCTCTGCATCATCCCGACGCTTCTGATATTCCTTTTCCTGCAAAAATATATCTACAGCGGACTTGTTTCGGGCTCTGTCAAGGAGTGAAAACATCAAAAGGCATTACCGTATTTAAGGCGGTGATGCCTTTTTTCTTACGGCGCAATTTTACAGTGAATTAATTTAAGTATCAGTTTAAAACGAAATAAACGTGAATATCTTCGCAACTATAAGTAAAATGTACCCAATATAAAAACGTGCTTATGTTGAAAATCAAGGCGTTTTATCCGAGAAATTGCATTATATCGTGTTGTACTGCTTGATTCATATTTTAGTTCTGCAAATTCGTTACATAAGTGCATTTATAGAAACAGTGCAATATGCAGTTAAATTAGTTAAAACTTTGGTTAATATACCGATTGAATTTAACTTAACTTTATGTTATCATATATTCATAAAAGCGATTTTCTTAACTCCACACAAAATGTATTAAAAATCGGAAAGGATGGTTTCTCAGATGAAACAAACTAAGCTCAAGACCCTGCTGGTGGCAGCGGCATACGGCCTGTCCGCTGCCTGCGCAGGTCTCCCGAACGAGGCGCTGACCGTATCCGCCGAAACTCCGCGTGATTTCGTCTATGCGGACGGCACTCACTTCATGTGCAACGGAAAGACCTTCTACGTCAGCGGATGCAACTCCTACGACCTGTTCACCCTCGGTGACGGCTCCAGCGACTACTCCATCGACGCGATCGAGAACAAGTATATGTACAAGTCCCAGATCGACGAGCGTATGCAGCAGATGGCTGACAACGGCGTGAACGTCGTGCGGACCTGGGGCTTCTCGAACGAGTCGTGGCACGGCTTCGAGCAGTCGCCCGGACAGTACAACGAAGCTGAGTTCATGCTGTTCGACTATATCATGTACTCAGCACAGGAGCACGGCATCCGCGTCATCATCACCCTCGAAAACTACTGGGAAGCCTACGGCGGCATCGACAAGAAGCTGAGCTGGGCGGGTCTGAGCGGCGGCAGTCATCAGAACCGTGCGGTGTACTTCAAGAGCGATATCTGCAAGCAGTGGTACAAGGACTACGCCGAGCATTTCGCCGAGCGCAGGAACTACTACACAGGCGAGCTCTACAAGGAGGATCCGACCATCTTTGCGTGGGATCTGATGAACGAGCCGCGTTACCAGGACGCAGGTGAGAACACCTCAGGCGAGACCCTTCGTGCGTGGGTGGACGAAATGGGCTCGTTCATCAAGAGCGTTGACCCGAACCACATGGTCTATGCAGGCATCGAGGGTCACGGTACGAATTACAATTTCGGCGGCGACGAGGGCAACCCCTACGTTTATATCCAGCAGTCGCCCTATATCGACTTCTGCTCGGCGCACCCCTACCCCGACGAGTACTGGGCGAGCCTTTCACCCGATGAGAACGCCGAGACTATGCGCAAGTGGATCTCCGACGCACACAACAAGGTCGGCAAGCCCTTCCTCGCCACCGAGTTCAACGTTCACTCCTCCCTCGACAGCACGACCTACGAGAAATACTGGCGCTCGGTGTTCGACACCATCGAACAGGAGGACGCGGCAGGCGGTCTATTCTGGGAGTTCAACACCCGCAGGCTGAGCGAGTTCACCGTGATGAACGGCGACCCCATCCTCACCTACTTCAAGAAGCACGCCAAGAACATGGCGGCAAAGTCGGGCGGCAGCGTGACCGAACAGGGCACGACCACCACCGACCCGAACGAGGGCAGCAGCAGCGGCTCGCAGACCTCTGCAACCGTTGACGGCGGATTTTCCGTTGACAGCACCACCATCCGTGACGCTAACGGCAACCCCTTCGTGATGAGGGGCGTGAATATCGCTCACGCGTGGTACGCCGACAAGACCGAGACTTCGATCAAGGCTGCCGCAAAGCTCGGCACCAACACCGTCCGCATCGTCTGCGCTGACGGTCAGCAGTGGAACAAGACTTCGGCTTCCGAGCTGAAGGATATCATCAGCGTCTGCAAGGAGAACAAGCAGGTGTGCATACTTGAAGTTCACGACGCAACGGGCAGCAACAGCATCAGCGATCTTCTCAAAGCCTGCGACTACTGGAAGGAAATGAAGGATATCCTCAACGAGAACCGCGCATACGTCATCCTCAATATCGCAAACGAATGGGCTGGCGAATGGAACGGCTCAGCGTGGGCGAGCGGCAACAAGCAGGCGATCTCCGCCATCCGCAGCGCAGGCATCAAGAACATGATAATGATCGACTCCGCAGGCTGGGGTCAGTATCCCGCGTCCATACACGACTACGGAAAGTCGGTGTTCGAGTCCGACCCCGATAAGAACACCGTGTTCTCGATACATATGTACGAGTACGCAGGCGGAACTTCGGACATGGTGCGAAACAATATCGACAAGTCACTGGCGATAGGCGTGCCTGTTGTCATCGGTGAGTTCGGCGGTCAGCACACCAACGGCGACGTTGCCGAAGAGACCATCCTTTCCTACTGCACCGAAAAGAACGTCGGCTATCTCGGCTGGTCATGGAAGGGCAACAACTCAGACCTCGCGTATCTCGACATCTCCAACGACTGGGAAGGCACCTCCCTGACCTCCTTCGGCAAGACCCTTTTCGGAGGAAACGGCGGCATCTCCGAGACCTCGAAGACCTGCACCGTCTACACCCAGACCAAGCCTTCGGACAACACCCAGAAGTACCCCATCGCGTCGGCATCCGTATGGGGCAGCACCCTGAAACTCACATGGAATGCAGTCGAGGGCGCCGACAAGTACTGCATCGCCTACTACTCCGCAGGCAAGTGGAAGATACTCGCTCAGGGAAATGTCCTGACCTACACCAGAACAGACATCCCCGCAGGCACCTACAAACTGGTAGTCGGCGCAAAGATAAACGGCGAGTGGGACATCAGCAATATCAACAAGAGAGCGTTCACTGTTACGATAAGCAAGTGACGGCAAAATAAAAACCGAACAAAAGATGAAAAATCAGGCAGTCTCTTCGGGGACTGCCTGATTTGTTTGTGAGCGGTATGCCCGAATGCACACCGCTTCTGCTATTCATCTGACATGAGAATAAACTTTTTACCGAGCCTTTTCAAAGTGTCACAGCGGTCACTTTCCCGCAAACTGCCATTCGTCAAAGCCGAACTCACCGTCGAAAACAAAGAACAGGTCGTGTCTGCCGTCAGTTTCGGCATCATTGTAATACACCGCCCGGTCATCAGCATCGAACTTCAGTGCCGACAGCACTTCGCCGTCGGGCTTGTCGAGCCTTACCTCTAAAGTACCGCTTCCGCGCACCTTTGCGGCAAAGCCCCTGCACTTGTCCCCGAAATCAACGCCTTTGACAGCTATCACGTTCTCATTTTTGCACTTGACATAAATATCGTTCTCTTTTTTGGCAAACTCGCAGTCGGTGAGATAGACTTCCTCTGCGTTATGCACGGCATAAGGGTCAACACTTCCGAGCTGTTCAACACCTTATCGCGACGCATCGCATTTGTATATCACGGCATTTTCCTCATCGACCGTCACTTCATCGGCGCTCAGAGCGCGGAAACCTTTGTTTATGCCCCTTTCTTTCTGCAAAACAAGGGTATGGTAGAAAAGGTAATATTTGTCCTTGAACTTGTGGAGATGCGTGTGGTTGTTGGAGTATTCCATACCGAGTTCGCCAGGATTTTTGAGATAATAGTCCTGATACTGCCAGCTGTCGGTGTCAAGGGGCGTCTCGGTCGTCAGATATGCCATTGAGCAGGCAGGCGGATAAAGAACGGGCAGATCATAGTCCCACTCGGAACGGGTCTCCCACGAAGTATTGTAGGTGTAAACATACTTTCCGCCGATGAAATTCAGCTCGCTCGCCTCAAAGAAGTACGGTGTTTTCACCTCGGCGAAATCGCTGTTCAGAGAGATCATATCCTCCCCGAGCCTGACTACCCTCGCAACTCCGGGCATATAGTCGCTGCCGTCTTTTGCCTTGCCGCCGCCGAAGGAAAGCCAGCCGACACCATCGTCATCAATGCACGCACCGGGGTCAAAGGGGTTCGGGCAGTTTTCAAGCCCTTCCATGCCCGCCGAAACAAGCGGATGTCCGAGAGGGTCGCTCCACGGGCCCGAAGGGTCTGTTGCGGTAAGCACGCCCACACCTGCACCGCTGTTTGAAAAGTACAGGTAGAAATGGGTCTTGCCGTCGCTTTCCTCACGGGAAACGACAGACGGCGCCCATGACGCGATTATCCACGGTGCGATCTCTTTTGTGTCGATCTCACCCTCGTACCGCCAGTTGACCATATCCTCGGTCGATATGATGATAAAGGACTTTATGGATTCGTATGTATTTTTGGATTTAGGTCTTGTCCTGTACTGCTGCTCATCAGCCGTGCCGAAAACATAGAGCCTACCGTTGTCCTCGACAGAAGTCGGGTCGGCAGCGAACAGGTTTGTTATCAGCGGATTGTTTTCCTCGTTTTCGGCTTTGAAAAGTATTTTGTTATCCGTGTCAAAACTGACAGCCGAAGTCTCTGATGTCTTGATCGGTCCGCTGTCCGTCCCGATCGAAAAATCCTCGGGTTTTACCGAGCCGCAGGCAGAAAGGACCAGAGCGGCAGCAATGATAATAGCAGAAAGTGATTTTTTCGTTTTCATTTTGTACCTAGCTATGCCCTTATGTGACGAAAGAGTTTTTAATATTATACCATTAACGGAATAAATAGTCAATCGCCGAACCGCAATTTTCTTACCGCAGCTATCCGAGCGTTTACCGACAATTTCGGGGAGTATTTTGCATCACAAGCTGCCGTATATCACTGCCGTGTCGGTCAGCTCGTGACCGACAAAATAGGCTACAGCGTCCAGAACATTCCTGCCGCTGTTCAGCATGACGTTCTCCCACACAAAAACGCTTCCTGTAACAGGCAAGCCCTCTGTAATAGTTTTCGCCGCCATAGCAGACCTCCGCCCTGCCCCTTGCGCCGTCATCGGCATTAAAGGTATGCGGCAGACAAAAGCTTTCCCACTTGCTGTCATCAAAAGCCGAGAAAAAAGTTTCTTCGGCACTGATACCGCAGTCTTTCGGCAGTCCGCTTTATTCGTCACAAAAAACTGCCGAACCGTCCTCTTCCGTGTCATTCATTTCAGTTTTCCGTATTCCTCATCCGAAACAGGCTCGCACCACTCGGTGCTGCCGTCCTCGCCCTCGATCTCGATCGCAAGGTGCGAGAACCAGCTGTCGGGTGCGGCACCGTGCCAGTGCTTGACATTCGCGGGGATATTCACGACATCGCCCGAGCGAAGTTCCCTCGCTTCCCTGCCCCACTCCTGATAAAAGCCGCGTCCGCCGACGCAGATCAGCATCTGACCGCCGCCGCTTTTCGCGTGATGAATGTGCCAGTTGTTGCGGCAGGCAGGCTCGAAAGTGACGTTGAATACGCCGAGCTGTTCCTTCGAGACCTGCGCCAGATAGCTCTTTCCGACGAAGAATTCGCCGTAAGGGTTCGACTCACCGATCGGGAAAAATATCTCGTTTTGGAAACGGTCTTTTTCGGTCAGATCGGGCGATCTTTCATCCCAGACCTCCTTCGCAAGACCGAACACCGCCCATGCGTGCGCCCAGCCTGCGTAGAAAGCCGTGTGGGTGATGACTGCCGCGATCTCCCTCTGTGAAACGCCGTGATTTTTCGCGTTCATCAGGTGGAATCGCAGCGCGTCCCCCGTCACGCCCTGCGACATCAGCGCCACCACCGTGATGATACTGCGAGTTTTCAGGTCAATGTCGGCGTTATTCCAGTTCTCGCCGAACAGAATGTCATCGTTGAAGTGCGCAAATTCGGGCGCGAACTCACCAAGGGCGTCTCTGCCTGCGGTCTGCACGATCTTCTCAGCCATAGTTACACCCCCTCAGACAGACTTTTTCGCCCAAGCCGCGACCTTGCTCTCGCTCTCGGCGGACTCCGCGCCGTGTATCGCAAGACCCTGCTTCACCGTTGCGCCGACGCACAGCTTTTTCAGGTCACGCTCGCTGCCGCCCATGCCGCTGCCCTCGTTGGTGCAGAACGGGATGACCGTCTTGTCCGAAAAATCGTACTTTTCGAGAAGCGTGAACATACACATCGGCATCGTGCCCCACCAGTTCGGGTAGCCGACAAAGATCGTGTCGTAGTCGTCGAAATTCTCGGGGAACGCCTTGATCTCGGGGCGAGCCTTTGCGCGAAGCTCCGCCTTCGCCTCCTCGATGCAGGTCATGTAGCTCTCGGAGTAGGGTTTCACGGTCTCGACCTCGAACAGGTCGCCGCCGACCGCCTTCTGAATGAACTCCGCGACGCGCTCGGTGTTGCCCTTAGAAATGTTTTTCAAGCCGCCGTTCCAGTAGTTTTCGCCCTTGCGCGAGTAGTAAACGATGAGTATTTTTGCCATGATTTTTCCTCCTTAGTCGTGTATCTTCCAGTTGATGAGCTGCCGCGCCGTGTGCGCGCAGCGGTGGTCGATGATCTCGCTGTGACCGATGTCGAGGGACGTGATACGCTGCATTTCCTCGTCGGTCAGCGTGAAATCGAGGCAGAGATTTTCCGCCCTGTGTTTGTGATTCGTCGAGCGCGGGATGACTGCCACGCCACGTTGCAGGTTCCATTTCAGAGCGATCTGCGCGGCTGTTTTTCCGTGAGATGCTGCAATTTCTGTCAGCGTTGGGTTGCCGAAAATATCCCTCTGACCCTCGCACAGCGGTCCCCAAGCCTGCGGTACACAGCCGTACTTTCTGATCTCGGCGATCGCGTCTGTCTGCGGCAGGAAGGGGTGAAGCTCGATCTGATCGACCATCGGCGGAGTGTCGCTGTTGAGTGCGAGATCGACCACCCGCTCGGGCGAGAAATTCGACACTCCTATCGCCCGAATAAGCCCATCGTCCATCAGCCTTTCCATCGCCCGCCATGATCCGTAGTAATCGCCGTAGGGCTGGTGGATCAGGTACAGATCGAGGTAGTCGAGTCCGAGTTCACGGAGCGTTTTCTCAAACGCTCTGAGCGTATTGTCGTAGCCTGCGTCCTGAACCCAGACCTTTGAGGTGACAAACAGTTCCCCGCGGGTTATGCCGCTTGCGCTAATCGCTCTGCCGACCGCCGCTTCGTTGAAGTACGCAGACGCCGTATCTACGAGCCGATAGCCCAGTTTCAGCGCGTCCGCGACGTGCTGCTCGCAGTCCTGCTTTATCATGAACGTACCGAATCCCAGCATCGGCATCGACACACCGTTTGAAAGTTTTATGCTGTCCATTTCCTCACCTCTTTGCTTTCGTTGTCTTTATTATACCGCATTTCTGCGCATTTGTACAATGCCGATTTCTGATAGCAGTATAACTTTCGGTAATAGCATATTGACTTACAGCCCGAAATATGCTATACTGAAACAAAGGCGGTGATACCATGATCGAAATATATATGCTGGTGCAGCTGGTTGCGATCGCAGACTATGGGACAATGTCAAAAGCCGCGGAGCAGCTGCATCTTTCCCAGCCAGCGCTGAGCCGCACGATGGCCAAACTTGAGGACATGATGGGAGTGAAGCTGTTCACGCGCGGCAAGAACAAGGTGGAGCTGAACGAAAACGGCAGGCTCGCAGTCGAACTTGCACGCAAGGTGATCGACGAAAACGAAGCGCTGGTGGAACGCGTCCGCGCTTTCGACCTCAGCCGCAGGACGATCTCGGTCTGCTCCTGTGCGCCCGCGCCCATGTGGATAATCGTGCCCGCGCTGTCCGAGCTGTTCCCCGAAATGAAGATCACCGGCGAGATGAAGTACCATGAGGATTTCCTCGACGAGCTGACGGGCGGCAGCTGCCAGCTGATAATCATGCCATGCGAGGTGGAGCAGGAGGGTATCCTCTGCCGCAGGTTTTTCGAGGAACAGCTGTATCTCTCCGTTCCGCCTGCGCACCCGCTTGCAGGCTACAGCGAGGTTCACTTCGACGACCTGGACGGCGAGACAATGCTTCTATACTCCGATCTTGGCTACTGGCATTGGGTCCATCGGGAGCTCACACCCAACACAAAGTACATCCTCCAGAGCGAATACGAGGCAATGAACGAGCTTATCAAGGCTTCGGCGCTGCCCTGTTTTGCGTCGGACGTGACCATGAATATGCGGCACGGCGATGTCAACCGCGTGAATATCCCCATCGCTGACGATGCGGCGAAGACCACGTTTTTCTGCTGCTGGCGTAAAGAGAACAACCGAAAATTCAAGGCTCTGGCGAAGTGGCTGGAGGAACGGAAAACACCGTGAATAACGCGGTAATCATCGCAAACTCGAACGAGAGTATTCGCAGCGCTTGCAGGACGAAAAATTTTCACAATCACAAAAGACACGGCAGATGCAAATCTCTGCCGTGCCTTTTTTCATTTTTATCGGAAACCCATTCTGTCAGATGAAGTCATCTTCATCTTTGATCTTTTTTATTTCCGAACAATCCGAGCATAAAAAATCCTTGCTGTCATTTGGTTTCTAAAAAATACTCTTCCGAATCTGTAAAAAATGTAGTCGAGTTCGGTCCCGATCACAATTTTAAAATGGTTATGTCCCATATCGTAGGTGTTGTCAACGATCGCCAAGCCGCATATGCCGTCGCAGGTCACAATTATCGAACTCGGTCTGAATCGTATACCAAGATCAAAATCATATGGAAGATCAAATACCATGAGGATAACTTTTCTGGCAACTTCTTCAAACTTTTTCCGATTACTAAGGTAATTCTGATAGACCTTTCCCTTTAATAAATTAGGTTTGTAAAAAAATTATGATTGACGCAGTCAAAAAATATCGCCGATCGTATGAGATGCGTAAACTTCGCATTTACAGGGGAAAGGAGGAGTTACAATGTCTGTCGTTTTTTTGTCCCGAATGCGGCGCTGAACCATGAACAAGCCGAAAAAAGGATAACCGCACTTATTGGGGCTGGGTACGTGCCGACGGCGAACGGGCTGATGCTGACTGCCAGTGCAACCAGCAATTTTAACGGCACCTTCAAAATGAAGCTCGCCGAATTCAAGGTCAATGGCGGTTCAGACTGGTATGTCAGTAACGGTGGCTTCGGTATCAGGTATTCATTTTCAGCCGCATCGGGAGAAACTCTGACGATCAATTATACCGCAAAACCTGTCACTCGTGATTTCATATTTGAAAACTGTACCTACATTTTAGCAAGGCCAAGACCCTATACTATCAGTCCTGCTGATGATGCCGAAACGCATCCGGAATATGAGAACGTATTTAATTGCAATCTTACCTATACTGATAAAGATTATAATTCCGTCGATTTTCGGAATGCAGAACAGACCATATCAAACTACTTTACTGATGATGTTGTTTATGTTACGGTATCGGCGGATCGGGATATATGCGACAATATGAACATCACCGTCAGCGAAGATGCCCTCGGCTCCGCTGGCGAGGACTCGGGAGTTGAGATCGGCGAAAAACTGATAACAGGCAAGAAAGAATAAGACAAGGACGGCGGCGAGATTCCCGTCGGCAGCGATGAGCAGAAGATCCACGACCGTTACGAGCAGTTCCTTGACGATGAAACAAGGGACAATGTCGGGATTGCGACGCTTGAAAAGGTCTTTGCGGCGATAGAAGACGCACAGACGACAACTGATTTTTTCCGCGCCTGCGGTGTTTGTGTCGCAGGATCATTTTGACAGCAGCCGCTACTGCGTCACGATCGGGCAGATGGAGCTTTTCTATTCGACCGACGAGCTGATCGAAGCGCTCGCGGACTGCCGCCTACATCGCAGGACTTGCGGCGCTTGTCATCGGGGTGTGCCTTATCATCCAGAAGCTGATGTCCGCCCTTGTGGCGTTCACGGCAAGCCGCACGGACGGCAGCAAACTGTCCGTTCTGCGGCTCGCGGTCATACAGTCGGGCACGAAAAAAACAGCCGTCACGGGGACGGTCATTTGCACGGCGGTCATGCTGCTGACCTCGTCACTGTATGTCCTTTCACGGTCGGCGGAGGGGATCTATTCTGCAAGAAATTACGACTGCGACGTCATCATCCGCGGCATCTCCGAGCGTGCGGAGCGCTATGATATCATCACCGCCGGCAGCCGTGAGTTCATCTACAACACCGAGGAAACAGCGCAGAAAAACGGCAAAAATGCTGCGGTCAGTATCTTCGGGTATGACGGTTTTGAAATGTTCCCGGGACTACACGATCTGCCCGAAAAACTTGACGACAGCGAGTTCATTTTCGACACGCGACTGATGAAGCGGCTCGGAATTTCAGCTGACGAGCGAATTCTACGCCGCCGCTGACAAGGCTTCATCGGGCGTGACGGGGCTGCCGGATATGCCCGCGGGAATTGTGGTACTGCTCGCGGTGGTGTCCGTTTCGGGCGAGCAGATAATAGGCTTCACCCGGCGAAGGCATGAACTGAGCGTCCTGCGCTCGCAGGGGATGAGCATTCGGCAGCTGTCGAAAATACTGCTGACCGAGACCACGCTTTCAGTGATCGTCCCGCCATTTATCTACGTGACCGCAGGTTACACTGTCGTAATGTTCATCACGAAAACGCTCGGCAGTCTTGACATGAATATCCCCGTCAGCTGCGAGGTTTCGGGACTTGCTGCTCGTTTTTTTAGAGAAGATCTATTTATGAGCCTGATCCCTGTACTTCTTCGCGGTCATACCCGTCTGCTTCTTGAACGCGGCCATAAAATGATACACGTTCTTGTAACCGCATTTTGAAGCGATAACATTAATGCTCATGTCCGTCTTTTTCAGCAGCTTCATGGCGTTGCTCATGCGGATATCCACAAGGTCTGCGTGAAATGAAGTGCCGAACTGCTGTTTGTATATCTTGCGGAAATGGCTTTCACTTATCCTCATTTCATCCGAAACAGCTGTGATGCTCCATTCAAGCTCGGGTGAACGCCTGATACGTCTGCGGAGCTCATCGAGCTGCTGAGCATAGTTCAGAGCATTTTCGCTGTTCTGTTTCTTGTCGCCGAGGTGGAGCTCTATGACCTGCTCAACATCGCATTGTCCTGCGGTGCTGTCCTGAAAATACTCGTAGGTAAATCGTATAACGGGCTTTTCGGCCCATTTGTTCTGCTTGATGACCATGTCCACAAACAGATCGAAGCGCCCCGTCCATTCGTCGCAGCAGCTCTTCGGGTCAAGGTCGTCCTGAACAGGCAGAAATACGCCGAACACAGTCTCATTATATCTGAAACATATATCGTGTATCGAGCAGTTCATCTGGATCGCATTTGAAATAAAGATATCGGGCTTGAACTCAAAACGTCCGCTTGGAGTCTGTATCCACTTAACCTGAAGGATGACGAGCGCGTAATTCTCCGACGTGCCTGCGATCTTTTTCGACACGCCCTTCAGGTTGAAAAGACCCGTAAGCGTGTCGCGCTCGGACAATTCCGCAAGCCTGTTATTGAGGAGCCTGTTCTTTGTCTTGATGAACTGGATCGAGAGCGCATTGGTGACAGAGTCGCGCCAGCCGATATACAGATCGTCGAACACGTAACGTGCAGCATCGGTGTATGTGGTGGCGATATATCCGTAAACATACCTGCTGTTGTGAAGGGGTGTGACGACGATGAGCTGTCCCCTGCCGCTTCTGACCGTGGGCGGAATAAGCTCCGCCGTATCGAATATGCACGATAAGTCGGAGGCTCTGTCGCGGTGCTTGGAAACAAAAAGGCTCATCCTGTCGGTGAAGTTTTCGGGCAGGGTGTTCTCGATATCGTTATTATCCAGCTCGGGACAGATGCACACGTACATATCCTTCCAGTCGGGGATGATGTAGCAGAGTTCATCTATCGAATGGCTGAGCTCCTCAAAGCTGTCGGCAGAAGCCATCCTGTTGATATAGTCTGACATCATCCTGATCTCCTGCCATTCGCAGTCGAGTATTATCTTTTCGTAGTACTTTCTGAGACCCGCTTTCTGCTCGGCATTTTCACAGCCGCAGCTCCTGCCGAACGAAACGGTCTGAGCGTTTATCATGGGGATGCTGTCATTATTCGTAATCAGCCTCAGAAGCATAGCGGCGGCATTCCTGCCTGTTTCGTATTCCTTTCCGTTTACCGTGGTCAGCGAAGGCTCGGAAAGAAGGGCGTTCTGGCCGCCGTCATAGCCCGTTACCGCGATATCCTCGGGCACACGAATGCCCCACTCCATCAGCCGATCACACAGCGTTATCGCCATGATGTCGCTGGTACACACCACCGCCTCCGGTCTGTCGATCACACCGTCAGCGATCTCGTCGGCAAGTCGGATCGCCCTCGCTTTCCAGAAGTCCCCGTAGAAATACCCCTCGTCGTTCAGACCCGCTTCACGCATCGCAGTGCGCCAGCCTTCAAGACGTTCTTCCGCGTCACGGTTGCCTTCGATACCCGTAAGGCAGATAATGTTCCTGAACCCGTGATGTGATATCAGATGTTCGGTTATCCTGCGGACGCTTTCACTCTGGGAGGTATGATAGTTCGGGAAAAGATCGTTTTCATAATCGGTGCATACGCAGGGACAGTTCATCCCTCGGAGCTGTTCAAATATCGAATCAGCCACATTCTGGTCATGAAATCTGCCGCCTGCGAACAGGATGCCGTCAAGATCGGTCATCTTTGCAAGCGTATATATTTTTTCTTCTCCGCTGATATAATCGTTTCTGAAAGTCTCCCCCTGCGCGTTCGAGGCACAGGTGAACACCGCGACGTCATAACCGTATCCCGAAAATAAACGATATATCCCGTCAAGAAAGACCGAATCGAGTTCGATAGTAACTGCGGGTAAGATAACACCGACTTTACAGCTTCTTTCCATACCATTATACCTCCTTTTTGTTTATTATTTACTAGTATATAACGTTTTTGAAATAAAGTCAAGTATATTTATTAAAATTAAAGCGTTTTTGAAATAAAGACAATCGTTTTTTTGATTGAAAAGCGCTCGAATTTGTTATATCATATTATCAAAGTTATATAAAACTTATCCGTAAAAGTTAAAACAACTTAGGAGGATCGATTATGAATATGCATAACAAACGTGTGATAGCTTTTATTGCAAGTGCGGCTCTGATGACCGCTCCCGTTTCGACGCTGGCTCCCGTTATCTCGTCCGTGACGCTGAACAGTCTCGTCGCGTCCGCAGAATCGGCGGGCACCACCCACAATTTCACGACTAACGGAACTTCCAGCTCGTTCTATAGTATAACGGGCAACCTTTCCACATCTAAAGGCACCGTGAGCTACGGCGGACAGACGCTGACTCAGTGCCTCAAGATCGAAAGCTCCACAAGCATCAGCTTCAACGCCGGTTCTTCGGGCAAGCTCACTCTCGTATTCGTAGAAAGCGCACCGACCATCAAGCTGGACGGCACCAAGCTGACGGGATCCAACGGCATCATCACCGCCGACGTTTCCGCAGGCAGCCACACTCTCACCAAGGCTGACACGGCAAATCTGTTCTACATGGCATTCTCGGGCGAAGCAGGAAGCTCCTCTCAGTCCGGCGACGGCGGCTCCCAGGGCAACGAAGATCCTCAGGTAGATCCAGGCAGTCAGGGCGGTTCCGAGACTCCGTCTTCCACCAACATCGACGGTGTCAAGGTAGTCAGCGCAGGCGGCTGGAACGAGACTCTTTACATGGTATTCTCGGGTCTCAAGGATTCCGACGTTACAGGAGTTTCCTACTCCGGCGCGGCTTCGGGCACATTGTCGGGCGATGACTTCACCTACCTTGTACGCGATACTTCCGCAGGTCTGAGAGTCGATATCCCGGGCGTTCCCGCAGGTACCTACTCCATCACCGTTACCACCAAGATGGGAACTATCGTTCACAGCGGTCTGTCGGTCAACGCTTTTGACCGTTCGGGCTACGCTCACTATAACTACACCTCGGGCGTCGGCGCTTACACCGACAAGGGCGTTCTGAAGTCTAACGCAAAGGTCATCTATGTCACCAACGAGAACAAGGATACCGTTTCCGTCACCTCCAAGGACGGCACGACCGTAAAGGGTATCGGCAACATCCTCAACTCCGTAGGACAGGATGTCGGCGGCGGCAAGACTTCCAACGGCAGCACCAAGACTAACACCAATCAGGGCATAATCAAGAAGCTGGCGCAGGACGGCACTCCCCTCGTCATCAGATTCATCGGCGACGTTAAGGCTCCTTCGGGTCTGACCGCTTACGACTCCATCGATTACGGCGGAAGCGTCGGCGACAACGGCTACATGGCAAGAATGAAGTCGGGCAAGGACATCACCCTTGAGGGCATCGGTACCGATGCGACCGTTAACGGCTGGGGCTTCCACTTTATGTGCGAATCCTCTTCCCCGACCTTAGGCAAGAGCTTTGAGGTAAGAAATATCACGTTCAGGAACGTTCCCGAGGACTGCATCGGCATGGAGGGCGTTCAGGACGGTTCGACCATCACCGCATCCGTTGAAAGATGCTGGATACACAACTGCGAATTCTACAAGCCCAGCATCTCCAACCCCGCAGAGTCCGACAAATCGGGCGGCGACGGTGCCTGCGACTTCAAGCGCGGTCAGTATTTCACCAACAGCTACTGCTACTATGAGGGCTACCACAAGACCAATCTCGTTGGTTCTTCCGACAGCAGCCTCCAGTACAATCTGACCTACCATCACAACTACTGGAAGGACTGCGAGTCGAGAGGTCCTCTCGCACGTCAGGCCAACATCCATATGTACAACAACATTTTCAGCGGACAGACAAGCTACTGCATGAACCCGAGAGCGAATGCGTACATCTTCTCCGAGTACAATATCTTCGACAACTGCAAGAACCCGATGGAAGTTAAGCTCGGTGCAGTCAAGAGCTACAACGACGTGTTCAACAACTGCAAGGGCAGTATGGACGGTACCATCGTTACCGACAAGAGCACTAAGGTAAACACCAACAACAAGTACGCAAACTTCGATACCAATTCGTCGCTCTGCTACATTCCTTCGGGCAACTACTTCCTCCAGACCGACACCTCGAAGCTGTCCTCCTACTTTGACGTTTACGGCGGCACTTTGGATGAATCCAAGACGGTGAACGGCTCGACTTCCACCGAGGGCACACAGACTCCGACTCAGCCCGAGGATCCGACACCTGTCACCAACGTATATCCGATCGCTTCCGCGACCGTTCAGGGCAGAACAGTTACTCTGAGCTGGAACGCTCTGGAAGGTGCTGAAAAGTACTGCATCGCTTACTACTCCGCAGGCAGATGGAAGATCTACACCCAGTTTGGTGCTTATCAGACTACCTACACCTTCAAAAATGCACCGATCGGCACCTTCAAACTGGTCGTTGGCGCAAAGATCAACAACGAATGGAACACGAACGATCTCTCCAAGAGAGCTGTTACCGTTACCGTCAAGTAATCGGGCGCTGATAAATCTTTTGAATAATATCCTTCCATAAAATCGAG
>NZ_FPIR01000017.1 GCF_900119155.1 Ruminococcus sp. YE71
GTATTTTCATCATGATATCCTCGGGCACAGCGCCGTTCCACTTGCTCTGTATCGTGTAATCTTCTTTGGAATAGATCTCGTCTATCACATTGCCCAGTACTCTGACCGGTGAGCTTTCTTCGATGTAGATCTCATAATTCATGTTAAGACGTACTTGACAATTTCTCATTTTTATGGTACAATCCTTTCGTGGGTTATTTTTTTCGCAATTAAATTATACCACAAAACGAAGAGCTTAGCTATACCTTTCGGGGTTCGCTAAGCTCTTTTTCTTTCTTTTTGGGGTGCAACAGCCCCTTGCTGTTTGTGGAGTTATTTCTGACCGTAGTAGGCGTTTTTGCCGTGCTTGCGGTAGTAGTGCTTGTCGAGTATGTACTGGGGCATCTCGGCGGAAGGGTTCAGCAGAAGGGTCTTCATCGTCATTTCAGCGACGGTGTCCATTACGACTGCATGGTAGACCGAAGCGGCAGCGTCTCTGCCCCATGTGAACGGACCGTGGTTGCGCACAACGATACCGGGCACAGCCAGCGGCTCGATACCGCGCTCTTCAAGGGTCTCGATGATGACCTTGCCCGTGTTCTTCTCGTAGCCCTTTTCGACTTCTTCCTTCGTCAGCGAGCGGGTGCAGGGGATAGGCCCGTAGAAGTAGTCGGCGTGGGTAGTGCCCAGTGCGGGAATGTCGCGCCCTGCCTGAGCGAATGCCACCGCGTTGACCGAGTGGGTGTGGGTGATGCCGCCTATCTGCGGATACTTTCGGTAAAGCTCGATATGCGTCGCCGTGTCCGACGAGGGACGCCATTTGCCGTCTACCTTCTCGCCCGTCCTGATGTCGATGACGACCATATCCCTCGCGCTCATCCTGTCGTAGTCGATGCCCGAGGGCTTGATGACCATGAGTCCTTTTTCGCGGTCGATGCCGCTGACGTTGCCCCATGTATAGATGACGACCTTACGTCTCATAAGTTCGATATTCGCTTCAAATACTTCCTGTTTAAGCTGTTCAAGCATGATCTTCTCCCCCTGTAATATAGTTATTTTCGGTTATTTCTTGTTCTGTAAAAGTCTTGCGAAGAGTTCCTTGCGGCAGGCGGCTTCAAGGGTGTCGTTTATCGGTGTGAGAGTGGTGTCCGCACCCTGACGCTCCAGCGCCTTTGCGATGATATAGTCCGCAAGCTCGGGATTTTTCGAGAGCAGTGGACCGTGCAGATAGGTCGCGATGACACGCTCCTCGCAGTAGCCCTCGGTCTCGCCGCCGCGGACGTTGCCGTTGCCGCAGAGGGTCTTTCCGAAAGGCGTCCTGACGTCGGTGGTCTGACCGCCGTGATTCTCGAAGCCGATGACCTTGTACTTCTTGCCCGTCAGTTCGGTTTCGACGATGATATTGCCGATGCAGCGGTCACGCTTGTTGGTGGATGCCTCGGTGTGGTAGGAGAAGAGCCCAAGCCCGGGTATCTTCTCGCCGTTGGAGTCCTTGTAGAACTTGCCGAGCAGCTGATAGCCGCCGCATATCATCAGCAGGAACACCTTGTTCTCGTAAGCCTTGAAGATGCGGTCCTTGCAGCCCATGAGGTCTTCCGCGAGGAGCTGCTGTTCGTAATCGGCGCCGCCGCCCAGATAGATTATATCCATATCGGAGAAATCCACGCTGTCGGGCTTGTTCATCAGGTGCTGGAACACTTCCAGCTCGATGCCGCGCATTTTGCAGCGGTATTTCAGCACCTCGACGTTGCCGCTGTCGCCGTAGAGGTCGAGCACGTTCGGGTACATATGCAGGAGTTTCAGTTTTCTCATGACTTTGCACCCCCGTTCCTTTCGATATAGCGTTTGAGAGCCGCACGGGTCGGCTGGATGGCGGTGTAGTTTGCGATGCCGTACTTTGTGCCGCCGTTCTTGAATATCTCCGCCGCCGCCTTGTCGAGGTCGGGCTGTACGGTTATCTTTTCGGGGTCGTAGCCCGAGCACTTGATGCGGATGGCGATGTCGTAAGCACGTGTTCCGCTGGTGACGACGCGGGTGACGCCGTTGAATATCGAGAAGTTGATGTCCCAGATCCACGAAACGTCGGTGCCGTCTGCGATGTTGTCGTTGAGCACGAACAGCAGTTCCTTCTCGCCCTTGTCCTGATTGAGCAGGCGGAGGGTCATGTTCGCGCCGACGGGGTTCTTCGCCAGATTCAGCAGCATATTCGCGTTTGCGGTGTTGAACTTTTCAAGTCTGCCGTTGTTGACCTCGAACTTGCCGAACACCTTCTTCACGACCTTGTGATCGATGTTGTACAGCTTGGACACCGCGTATACCGCCGACAGGTTGTAGAGGTGGTAGATGCCCATGTGTTTTGTGGTGTAGCGCTCGCCGTCGAAGGTGAAGCTGTTGTTCTCGAAGTCGATGTCACGCAGCTGCACGAACGGTGTGATATTGCCGTAGCCGCACTTGGGGCAGCGGAAACGTCCGATGTGGGAGTACTGGTAGTAGTCGTAGGCAAGCTCCTCGCCGCACTTGGGGCAGAAGCGTCCCTCGCCTGCTTCGTACAGCTCAGAAGTCGCGCCCTCGTACTTCTCGACGTTGTAGAAGTAGACGTTGTCCTTGTTCTTCGGGTTGGCGTAGCCGAGACGGGCAACGTTCGGGTCGTCGGCGTTGAGTACGAGATTGCCGTTGTAGGTCTTTAAGAACTTCTGTATCTTGAGGATGAGGGTCTCCACCTCGCCGTTTCGGTCGAGCTGGTCGCGGAAGAAGTTGAGCACCACGAGGGTCTCAAGTTTCAGGTGCTTGAAAATGACGGGCACATGGGACTCATCCACTTCGAGCACGAGATAATCCGCGTCGATATGACCGTTCATATCGCAGTACTGGAGCAGCATCGAACCGATACCCGTATCGAGGTTGTTGCCCTGCATATTGGTGATTATCTTTGCTTTCTTGCCGTTTTTGCCGGGAAGAGACCTGAACATATTGTTCAGGAAGTTGGTGGTAGAGGTCTTGCCGTTAGTTCCCGTGACCGCGATTATCGGGCAGTCGCAGGAAAAGACCTTCAGGTAGTTCTTATTCAGCGTCCACAGCACAAGACCCGGGAAATTGCCCGCGTCGCGCCCTGCGAGCTTCAGTGCCTTGACCATCGCTTTTCCGAAAAGGACGGTCAGAAAGTTGAGCGGCTTCATTTTGAGCAGTCATCTCCTGTTTTATGATATATCATACCATATTATTATAGCATAAATATTGTTGTAAATCAATAGAATATGAAAAATTTATATGCAAAAGAAAAGCAGCCTGCAAATTGATGCAGACTGCTTTGGTTTCATATTATCTTTTTATCGCTTACTTTCTCGACTTCTTGGAAACAACGACTGCTGCAAGAGCGATAAGGCTTACAGCTGCAACAGCTCCGCCCGCACCTGTTGCAGGGGAATTGTCGGCAGTGCTTGCGGTAGTGGTCGTGGCCACAGACTTCGATGTGGTGGAAGTGGTCGAAGCGGTGCTGCTCGAAGCGGTCGAGCTTGAGGAAGAGCTGCTCGAAGAATCTGCCTGCGAGCTGCTGTCTGCAACGGAAGAACTGTCAGCAACAGACGAACTGTCAGTATCCGAAGAGCTCTCGGAATCGGTGTCGGAAGAGCTGTCATCGGGCTCCTTGGGGTCGATGTCGGGATACTTGCTCTCGTCGAGCTCCCAGCCGTAAAGCTCGTTTATCTTCTGTGCGAGCAGGATAGCGTCCTTGCTGTGGGTCAGGTCGGAGGGGTGCCAGTCAACTGCAACGCCGTCGGCAGCCTCGTCCTGAACAGGGAAGATGAAGACGTTGATCTTGTCGTCGCCTGTCTCAGTGGTGTAGTTATCGGCAGCCTTTTGTACGAGATCCTTGAAGTTGTCGCCCATGATGCCGTAGGTGCAGAGGATCTCTGCATCGGGGTTGCAGGAACGGATCTTTTTCAGCAGGCTGACATAGGACTCAACGAAATTGTCTTTGATCTCATCCTTGTTCTCAACGTCCTTGGCGAGGGAGTAGTAGGAGTTGTCGTTAGTGCCGAGGTTGACAACAACGAGCTCGGGAGTGTACTGCTCGAAGTCCCACTCCTCGTCCTTCATCTGGTGATCCCACTGGTAGTCGGAGTACCAGCTCATACCGAGCTTGTCGTAGTACTGCTCCATGGTGAGGGTGGTGTTGCGCTTGCCGCCGTCGGGGTAGCCCGAGTAAACGCCGCAGCCGCTGAAGGACAGGAAGCTGTAATCGCTGTTTAAAATGCTGGCAGCCTTGTAAGCGTAGGTCTTGGAGCCGTCCTCGTTCTTGGTGGAGAAGGTGTCCTTGCCGTATTCACCGTCAACGCCGTAGCCGCAGGTGATGGAATCGCCGACGAACTCGATCTTGTGAGACTGGTCGGCGGTGGGAGCGATGCTCTCGGCGTCAGTTGTGATCTCAGTGATGCGCATTGTGCCGTTCTCGTTCTCGGAGACCTTTTCCAGTCTGAAGGTGTGCTCACCGTCATCAGTGTAGATGCCGTGTGTGAAGGTCTTGTTTCCGACAAGATCATAACTCTGGAGCTCGCCGTCAAGGAATATGCGGTATCTTGTGGGTGAAGAGTCGCTCATGCCGTTTCCGTCAGACGAGATGTGTATCATTGCATAAGAGCCGTTGAACTTGAACTCGATGCCGGCACAGGTCTGACCGAACCACAGGTAGTCGTCGTTGATATACTTTGCTCTGCCGAGGATCTTTACATTCTCGGCATTGGGCTCGAAGCTGTTGTACTCTGCCGTTTCCTCAGCGAAAGCCGTGAAAGTGAGACAGCTTGCCGCAAGGGCAGCTGCGCTGAGACCTGCAATTATCTTGTGTGATTTCATGATATTGTCCTCCATTATAAATAGTATATGACCTTCAATAAATCTATACTCCGTAAATATATCTTAATAATACCATATATCGTCGAAAAAAGCAAATAGTTATATAGTTATAAGTCTATAGGTGAATAGCTATATCAAAGTAGTATATTTATACAAAAAGGTCTGTACATTATGTAAAAAACGCCAAAATGGGATATTTGGTGTTGACATTATGAAAAATCTATGATATAATAGCAGTGCAGGGGATAGCTATGCCCTGTTGAGGATACAGCCTCATTATCGACTTATTAAGGACATTATTTCAAAAGGAGAGATATTTATGGCATTCATAAAGAAGGCTACCGCGGTGCTTGCTTCTGCGGCAGTTGCTTCGTCGCTGATGACGAGCATCGGCGCGTCGGCGATCAGCGTTGACGACCCTTATATTTTTGATGACTACAGCTCGCAGGAGATCGTTAACCGCATGGGTATCGGTATCAACCTCGGCAATACTTTCGAGGCTTGCGGCGACTGGATCACAGGCACTACCCCCAAGGCTTACGAGACTGCATGGGGCAGCGTTGAGATCACTCAGGAGATCATCCAGGGCTACAGAGATGCGGGATTCAAGAGCCTGCGTATTCCTGTGGCCTGGTCGAATATGATGAAGGACGACGGCACCTACACCATCAACGCAGATTACCTCGCAAGAGTAAAGCAGGTCGTTGACTGGGCTATCGATGCTGACCTCTATGTTGTTCTCAACGAGCACTGGGACGGCGGCTGGATCGAGAATTATCCTTCCGATCCCGAAGGCGTTATGAAAAAGTACAAGAGCATCTGGACTCAGCTTGCCGATAACTTCAGCTACTACGACGAGCACCTTATCTTCGAGGCTCAGAACGAGGAGTTCGGCGCCTGGAGAGAGACCCTGTACAACTACTGGACAGGCAAGGAAGTAGTCGAGGGCGGCAAGGAGCTTTCCTATCAGTACACTCTTGACCTCAATCAGGCTTTCGTTGACGTGGTAAGAGCTTCGGGCGGATTCAACTCCCAGCGTCACCTGCTGATCTCGGGCTACTGTACCGACATCACCCTGACCTGCGACGAGATGTTCGCGATGCCCGAGGATCCCGCAAATCATCTGGCACTTTCTGTACACTACTACACTCCGAACAACTTCGCTCTCAACACGGGCAAGAGCTGGGGCACGCCTGCCGACTACATGGAGCTCTCCAAGTACATGGATATGATGTATGATACATATGTATCCAAGGGCGTTCCCGTAATCATCGGCGAGTGCTGCAACGGCGCTGAGATGGCTGAAAAGGACGAGGGCTGCGCTCTCGAATACATGGAAGCTGTATGCGCTGCTTCCCGCAACAGAGATATGTGCCCGATGCTCTGGGATATCACCTACAACGAGAACCAGAAGTCTGCAAATCAGGTATACAACAGACGTACCCGTCAGCTTGAATACCCCGGGCTCGCAAGCTTCCTCAAGGTATTCGGCGAGTCGGACACCACTACCGCCGACGGCAAGAAATTCCTTTACAGACTGAGCTTCGGCAAGGAAGAATTCTCCGCTACGTACAAGGATGAGCCTTTCAGCCTAGGTACCGAAGTCAAGATCGAGAAGGATACAGGCTCCGAGAACAAGGCGGATTACACCGAGAGCTACACCGATATGCGCGACGCTGCTATCGCAGGCATGAAGTACTCCTCCTCCAACGAGAAGGTCGCTACCGTTGATAAGGACGGCAACGTTACTATCGTCGGCGCAGGTACTGCTACCATCTACGCATTCACTCCCTCGCAGTTCATCGAGGATGACGGCACGACCTTCGCGGCAGGCGCTGCAAAGACTACTGTCAAGGTAGCTAAGGCTGACCACCCCGACAATATGCCCGAGGACAAGATGACTGTTCCTTACGAGAAGGCTACCAACAAGGACATCGAGCTCCCCGAGGGCTGGAGCTGGTCCAAGAAGGTCGATCTCCCCGTAGGCGAGCCTACTAAGGCAAGAGCAGTTTACAAGGATCAGAACAACTACGAGACTTACGCTGTAATGATCGAGATCACCCGTCTGCCCGCTGACGACAGCACCTCGCAGACCGACTCGACCAGCTCGGCTGACAGCTCCAGCAGCAGTTCTTCGAGCAGCTCCTCTTCGAGCAGCACTGCTTCGACTACTTCTACTGCAACGACCACTGCCACATCTACCGCAGCTGCAACTACCGCATCTTCCGACAATTCGCCTTCCACAGGTGCAGGCGCAGGTCTGACAAGCATCGCGGCTGTACTCTTCGGTGCGGCTATCGTTGTTACCAAGAAGAAGAGAAAGTAATATCTGACTTTGAGCAGTCTCCGTGAGGGGACTGCTTATTTTTTACAAAATCGGCAATATTAACAAAAAATTTAAAAGTAACCCATTCGTAACTCTTTTTTACCAAAAATTCATCACAGCCGGTGCGCATTTTCTGAAAATTGCATGAAAATTTCAAGTTTTAACGAATTGTTCACACATGAACGGGAGAAATATGTTACAATCTGTAATATATAAGAGCCGTTCGGAACAAGGTGATCGGCATTCTGAAAAACTTTTTTGACATTTTTACTACAGACCACTTGAAATTGAGGAAATATTTTGGTATAATAGTATTATACATTTGTACTTGACCGATTTGTTCGTATTTTCAACGGTCTTACTGTAAAAATGATGAAAAGAGGAGATAGTTTATGTCAAACAGATTATTTCAGAACGTGATACATCAGATGAGAGAGACCATCGACTGCACTATCGGTGTTATCGATGAGACTGCTACCATCATAGCTTGCTCCGAGCTTGCACAGGTCGGCACGACAAATGAGTTCGTATCGCTTGATCTCAGCGATTCGCATGACATCTTCGTCAGGGACGGTTACACCTATAAGCCGTTCGGAGCGCATATGAAGCCCGATTACGCAGTATTCGTTGAGGGCAGTGACGAAGTGGCTGCCAAGTATGCGAGCATCCTCGCGATCTCGCTCGCTTCCATCAAGCAGTACTACGATGAAAAGTATGACAGGAACAACTTCATCAAGAACGTTGTACTCGATAATGTCCTTCCCGGTGACATCCACGTAAAGGCAAGAGAGCTGCACTTCAACTCCGATGTTTCGAGAGTCGTGCTGCTCATCAGGATCGTTCACTCGAACGATGTTTCCGCTTACGAGGTCATCCAGAACCTGTTCCCCGATAAGAACAAGGACTTTGTGTTCAATATCACTGAGAGCGATATCGTACTCGTCAAGGAGGTAACTCCCGGCATCGATTCGCGCGACCTTGAAAAGCTCGCACGCAGCATCGCAGATACTCTCAGCGGTGAGTTCTATACTAAGGTCAATGTCGGCATCGGTACCGTTGTCGAGAGCGTGAGAAATCTGTCCCGCTCCTTCAAGGAAGCTCAGACCGCGCTTGAGGTCGGAAAGGTGTTCGACACCGATAAGGTCATCGTTTCCTACGATAACCTCGGTATCGCAAGACTTATCTATCATCTGCCGACTACCCTCTGCGAGACCTTCCTCAAGGAAGTCTTCAAGAAGGGAAGCATCGAGAGTCTCGACCACGAAACTCTGTTCACTATCCAGAAGTTCTTCGAGAACAACCTGAACGTTTCCGAGACTTCGAGAAAACTGTTCGTACACAGAAATACCCTCGTGTACAGACTTGAAAAGATCAAGAAGCTGACAGGCCTCGACCTCAGAGAGTTCGACCACGCTATCATCTTCAAGATCGCTCTTATGGTAAGAAAGTACCTCGCAGCTAACCCTGCAAAGTTCTGATATACAACAGACAACTATCACGTTTATTAAATGGCTGACCGCGCTCAAAGGCTGTTTTTTCAGACAATCGCCTTGGACTCGGACAGCCATTTATGACGTTTTGACAAAATGTGAAATATAGTTGAAATATTATAGATAAACAGGAAGAATTTGTGTAAAAAATTGGTGAGAAAACATAAGAGGTGAATCAACTTTGGTAGAATTCAAGGATGTATCCGTTACCTATTCGAGCGGCGTTGACGCTCTGAACAAGGTCAATCTGAAGATCAAGGACGGCGATTTTGCTTTTGTTGTCGGTTCGTCGGGTGCAGGTAAATCCACACTCATCAAGCTGATACTCAAGGAGATAGACGCGACTGAGGGCACGGTGATGGTCAACGGCTTCAACCTGTCCAAGCTCCGCCGCGGCAAAGTTCCCGCACTCCGCCGCACTATCGGCGTTGTGTTCCAGGATTTCAGACTGATACCGACCATGACGGTGTATGAGAACGTGGCATTCGTGCTCAGAGTTATCGATGCGCCTGCGAAGTATATCCGCAGCCGCGTCCCTTACGTTATCAGCCTTGTGGGACTTGAAGATAAAGCAAAGAGCTACCCGACCGAGCTTTCGGGCGGTGAGCAGCAGAGAGTCGCCCTCGCAAGAGCGCTCGTCAACGACCCGAAGCTCATCATCGCGGACGAGCCTACGGGTAATATCGACCCCGCACTCTCTTACGAGATCGTCGATCTGCTCAGGTCTATCAATGAATGCGGCACTACTGTGCTCATGGTAACTCATGAGCATGATCTTGTGCGCTATTTCGGCGGAAGGATCATCAATATCAACAAGGGCGTCATCGCCTTTGACGAGGTCATAGGAGGTACTAACCGAAATGAAGGCAAGTAGTGCAAGATACCTTGTCGGACAGGGTATGAAAAGCATATGGAGAAACAGGATGATGTCGTTCGCTTCGTTCTGCATCATACTTGTTTCGCTTCTGATGGTGGGTATGTCCGTGCTTGTCACCATTAACCTTAACCGCATCATCAGCGGTATCGAGGATCAGTCGGAGGCGGCTGTTACCATCAAGGACGATATAGGCGAGGACAGACAGAAGGCTTTGCAGAAGGAGATCGAGGCACTGTCCAACGTCGCTACCGTCGAGTTCTACTCCAAGGACGAGGCGTGGAAGAACATGAAGAAGGATATGAGCGACGAACAGCAGGACCTTTTCCGCTATGCTGACGACAACCCTCTGCCCGATACTTTCCGCGTTACCGTAAAGGATATCAGCCTGATGGCTGACACTTCGGTGCAGATCGAGCTCCTTGACGATGTTGACTCGGTAAAGAGCCCGACACAGTTCGCTGACGTTCTCGTATCCATCAAGAATATCCTCATGATAATCATGACCTGCGTCATCGCAGCGCTTATCGTGGTATGTCTCATCATCATCTCGAACACCACAAGAGCAAGCGTTTTTGCAAGACGCAAGGAGATCAATATTATGAAGTACGTTGGTGCTACCAACACCTTTATCCGCATACCTTTCTTTATCGAGGGCATGGTAGTCGGCATCTTCGCTGCGGGCGCGGCACTGCTGCTGACAAAGTTTGCCTACGAGGGTGTGTACAACATCTTCAAGAACGATATGAGCCTCTGGTCGATACTCGGTATCGATAACCTCTACCCGTTCGCAAAGATGTTCGTGAAGGTAACTGCTTCCTACATCATCGCTGGAGCGGTCATCGGCGCACTGGGTACTTCCATAAGCGCAAGCAAGCACCTTAAAGTATAAATATCGCCAAAAAGACAGGCGGGGTGCAGATCAGAGGGCAGATGCCCTTCGTGTGCAAAGGAGGCGTGCTGTAAATGAAAACAGCAGCAAAAGCAAGGCTGAAAAGAATAGCGGCTTATGCGCTCGCGATATCTGTCGCGGCAGCAGCATTTACCGACGCCGCTTCTATCAGAACGATGGCGAATTCTTCGTCGTCCTCGCTCAGCTCTGATGTTGACGCTAAGGACAAGGAGATAACCAGCACCGAGAACGACATTGCCGATCTCGAAAAGAAACAGGCAGAACTTGACGCTAAGCTCAAGGAGACTGAGGGCAATATCGCCGCTCAGGAAGAGCGCAAGAAGCTCGTTTCCGAGCAGATACTTACTATCGAGGCTACGCTGCATAAGCTGGCGGAGTCGATAGGCGAACTCGAAAAGTCGATCCGCGAGACCGAACAGGACATCGCACGCAAGGAAGCGGCTGTCGAGTCGAAGAAACAGGAAATAATCGAGGGCGTGGACGGCCTTAAAAAGCGTCTGCGCGTGATGTACATAGCGGGAAGCGATTCGTACACGGGTATCATCGTGGGTGCGGACAACTTCTACGATATGCTCATGAAGATAGAGCTCATCAAGCGCGTGGCTAATCACGATAACGAGCTTATCGACAACCTCATGGAGCTGAAGGCTCAGTACGAGGAAGAAGAGCAGGAACTCAGCATCCAGAAGGGCAAGCTGGAGGACGAGCTCGGTACTCTTCAGGACAGACGCAACAAGCAGACTCTCCAGAAGCAGAAGCTCGAAGCTCTCTACCGCGAGAGCGAGCTCTCTATCGGCGTGCTCAAGTCCGATAAGGAGAATTATGAGAAGAACAAGGCTCAGATAGACGCCGAGCACGCGAAGTTTGAGGAAGACCTCATGAAACTCTTCGAGGAGCGCAAGAAGCTCGAAGAAGAGGAAAAGAAGAAAAAGGAAGAGGAAGACAAGAAAAAGAAGGACGACGACAGCTCGTCCTCCAAGGGCGATACCACAAGCTCGAAGGGCGGCGGTTCGACTTCATCGACTTCTACCTCGACCTCTTCAAAGTCTGCCGATGATACAAGCTCGCAGACCTACGACGACAGCAGCAGTCAGGATGACTCAAGCAGCACGTCGTATGAGCCCGACAGCAGCAGTGAGGATGATTCAAGCTACTACTACGAGGAGGATTCTTCGGAGGATGACAGCTACGACGATTCTTCTTCCGAATCGGGCGGCGGTCAGACTAACTATTATGATGACCCCAACGAGCCTTACGGCTACGTTCGCAAGACCAACTTCACATGGCCTGTGCCCGGATACTACTACATCTCTTACGGCGTAGGCTGGAGATGGGGCGCTTACCACGCGGGTATCGACATCTGGTCGGAGGGTATCAGAGGCCATAATATCGTGGCTGCGGATTCGGGCACGGTCATCCTTGTGTCCAACACCTGTACTCACGACTGGGGCAAGAACGGCTCCTGCGGCTGCGGCGGCGGTTACGGCAACTACTGCATCATCGACCATGGCGGCGGATGGTGGACGCTCTACGGCCATTCCGAGGGCATCATTGTGTCACAGGGTCAGTATGTAAAGCAGGGTCAGAAGCTCGGTACTGTCGGCTCGACAGGTTACTCGACAGGCCCGCATCTGCATTTTGAAGTGCGTAAGGACGGCGTGGCACTTAACCCGTCGGACTACGTATAACGACAGTTTTCGCACGCAGTACGTGCTAAAATAAAATCAAACCCGTACATACACGGGTCCGAACGAAAAATCGTTCGGACCCTTGTTGTGCGTAAAAACTTCTTTAATTTAAGGAGAGCGCTCGGTTATGAACAGACTGAACTCGATCAAAAGAATACTGACCGTGCTTGTGCTGTGCCTTACTGCTGCGGCTTTTTCGTCCGCTGCCGAAAGGCTGCCTGTTCATGCCGAAAACGCTGAGGAAGAGAGCACCGAGAGCACAGACGATACCGCCGCCGAGGAGGATGTCTACGAGAGCAGGCTGTCGGAGATAGGCGACAGGCAGGCAATCCTTGAGGAACAGATGAAGGCTGCCGACGACGGCATGAAGTCCGAGCAGGAAAAGCAGATGCTGGTGCTTGAGGAGATAAGCATCCTCAACGAGAAGACCGAGGTCATCAACTCCTACCTGACCGAGATGGAGATGAAGCTGTCCGCCGAAAGGCGCAACGCACAGGCTCTCTCCGAGGAGATAGACGAGGGGATAGCTGCGTATAAGCTCAGGCTGAGGGCGCTGTACCTGGCCGGAGATATGAGCTATGGCGATGTCCTGCTGGGGTCGGGTGACTTCTTCGATATGCTGATGCGCTCGGAGCTGCTCAAACGCGTGACCGACTACGACGCGAAGGCTCTCGACTCGCTGGTGGCAAAGAAGGCGGAGTATGACGCCAAACTCATCGACCTGCAAAAGCAGGAGGGCAAGTACGACGACCAGATCCTCGCGCTGTCGATGGAGCGCAAGCGGCTCGCCGAGCTGTACGATTCCAGCGCCGAGACCAAGGCGATGCTCAAGGACAAGATGGAAAAGCTGGAGAGCGACGAACGTAAGTTCGAGAACGAGGTGTTCTCCTATGAGGGTATCCTCAGCGACCTGCTGAAGGGCACGTATATCAGCGAGGTGGACGAGGCGCAGCGCCTCGTGACCGAGAGGGAAGTGACCGTCGTGCTCGAGCAGCTGCACAACTCCATCAAGACGAAGGAGCAGGCAGGCATCGAGATACCGAAGAGCGAGTGCCGCTACGACTTCAAGTGGCCGGTGGCAGGGCATACCTATGTCTCGTCGGGCGTCGGCGCGAGATGGGGCAGCTATCATACGGGTCTCGACATCCCCGGCGAGAGCGGATTCCCGATAACGGCGTCCGAAGCGGGCGAGGTGGTGCGTACCAACAATTCATGCACCCACAACTACGGAAAGGACGGCTCCTGCGGCTGCGGAGGCGGCTACGGCAACTTTATAATCATAGACCACGGCAACGGCTTCCTGACCCTCTACGGGCATCTTACGCAGGGTCTGGTGAAGGTCGGCGACAAGGTCGAGCGGGGTCAGCAGATAGGTCTGATGGGCTCGACGGGTTATTCGACGGGAACCCATCTGCATTTTGAACTCAGGTATAACGGATATATCACGAATCCTGCTAATTTTGTGACTTTCTAAAACGAATAAGTTAATATACTCTATATTGTATGGGGCTGACTTTGGTTTGCCCCATATTTTGTCGATATTGACTTGAAATATGTTGCCCTCTGTTGTGATTTTAAACAACAAAATGTTTAAAACAGACCTAAATTGCGTGGGGACAGCGTAAATAATACACTAATATTACAAGTGAAAACAGCAAAAGTCCAAAAAAACGGATTTGTTTACACAGAAAATACCCGAAAATTACAAAACGGTGCGAAAACGATTGAAATAAGCAAAGTGTTTAAAAAATTCATATACTTTTGTGCTTATTTTACATAGTAAAATGGAGAATAACGAAAAATAATGGACAAATTCGCACTTATCGAAAACCTTGTCGGGCTCCTGACGGGAAATTTGTGAGACAAAGTGTAAAAATCGGAATTCAGCCCTCCAAGTTGTTACAAAAGAATATCAAACCGTAAATAACTATGGTAAAACTGCACAAATAGCAGACGTGAAATTAGTGCATACATACATATTTTATTACACCGCGGAAGAAAATTTGCAAAAACACTTGAAATCCACGAAAATATATTGTACAATTTGATTAACGGAAACGAAAGGGTACCACAAAGAGGCAGACACTTCGACCCGTAAAACGAATAAGGATATATGTTAAGGCGAAAACGTTTTATGTAAACGTTTGCCTATAATCGTGAGGGGGTGGTGCCAGGATGGTTTCGCTGAAAGACATTTCCGTTCGCTGCGGAGTATCGATAGCTACGGTCAGTAAAGCGCTGAACGACCATAAGGACGTCAGCTCGCAGACCAAAGAACGCATCATTAAAACAGCAAAGGAAATGGGCTATTTCCCGAACTCACAGGCAAGGGCGCTGAAAACGAACCGCACCTACAATCTGGGCGTTATGTTCTCGGATGAGGCAGGCAGGGGCCTGACACATGAGTTCTTCGCAAAGGTGCTGAACTCGTTCAAGACCGAGGCTGAACTTTCGGGATACGATATCACCTTTATCAATAAGAATATCGGCGGAAGAAAGATGTCTACATATGAACACTGCCGCTACAGAAATGTGGACGGCATAGTGATAATCTGTACCGATTTCTCGGATCCCGATGTTTACGAATTGATAAACGGGGAGCTTCCCGTTGTGACTATCGACCATATCTTCGAGTGCCGTTCGGCAGTTGTTTCAAACAACGAGTCGGGCATGGAGGAACTGGTGAGATACGTTCACAGCCTGGGTCACACAAAGCTCGGTTTCGTGCAGGGCAAACGCTCGGCAGTTATGGAGAAACGACTCGGGGGCTTCTGCAAGGCTTGTATGTCGCTGGGACTTGAAATAGACCAGAGCAAGCTCGTCTGCGCAGAATACCACAGTCCGCAGCTCACTTACGAGGTCACCCGTAAACTGATGCAGCAGCCCGACAGACCGACCTGCGTGTTCATGCCCGACGATTACTCGGCGATAGGCGGCTACAACGCGATAAAGGATCTGGGACTCAGTATCCCCGACGATGTATCGGTGGTCGGCTACGACGGAATCGAATTCTGCGAGTTTCTTTCGCCGAAGCTTACATCTTATAAGCAGAACACCGCCGACATCGGGGCACAGGCGGCAAGAAAACTGATCGCACAGATCGACAGCCCCACGACCACTTTCACTGAGGTCATCAGTGTTGAGGGCGAGATCCAGGAAGGCGGATCCGTCAAGGTCATCAACAAATAAGGCATTCACAGAGCAATTCGGCTCTGAAATTATAAGAAGCAATGCAATTTTAAGGAGGAAATTTATTATGGCACAGCTCAAGAGATTTCTGGCAGGCACAATGGCACTCTGCGTAGCAGGTTCGCTCATGACCGCTTGCGGCGGAAGCGAAGACAAGGATTCCAGCAACGGCGGAGCTGCAAAGTCCGCCGACGGCAAGAACAGCATCGCTGACGTATCCGCAGCAGATACCGAGAAGCTCAAGGAAGAGAACACCGGTAAGAAGTACAACATCTACTGCTGGAACACTGAGTTCCAGAGCAGATTCGAGACCTACTACTGGCCGAACAAGGACGAGGCTCTCTGGGACGGCGTAGAGGTTAACTGGGTAATCAATCCTAACGACGACAACAACTATCAGATCAAGCTGGACGAGGCTCTCGGCAAGCAGAACAAGGACGGCGGCGACGACAACGTTGACCTGTTCCTCGTAGAGGCTGACTACTGCCAGAAGTACGTTACTTCTGATGCTTGCCTCGACGTAATCGGTGAGGTTGGCGTTACTAAGGACGACCTGAAGAATCAGTATGCCTACACTCAGGAAGCTATGACTGATGGCAACGGCACTCTGAAGGGTGTTTCCTGGCAGGCTACTCCGGGTCTGTTCATGTACAACGCTGAGTACGCTAAGCAGGTTCTCGGTACTGACGATCCTGCTGAGGTACAGAAGGCAGTTGCTGACTGGGACAAGTTCGCTGAGACCGCTCAGAAGATGGCAGACGCAGGCATCGCAATGGTAGCTGGTTTTGACGATACTTACAGATGCTTCTCCAACAACGTTGCAGGTCCTTGGGTTCAGGATGGTAAGGTTGTAATCGATCCTCAGATCGACGAGTGGGTTAAGCAGACCAAGGATTACACCGACAAGGGCTACAACAAGAAGGCTTCCCTCTGGGATGAGACCTGGACTGCCGGTCAGAAGATCGACGGCGGCGTATTCGGTTACTTCTATTCTACATGGGGCATTCCTTTCTGCCTGCTGCCTAACACCCTTGACAAGTCCACCGATGAGGGCGGCGAGCTCAAGGAAGGTAACGGCGGTTACGGTAAGTGGAGAGCTTGCGAAGGTCCTCAGGCTTACTTCTGGGGCGGCACATGGATCTGCGGTGCATACGGTTCCGATAACATCGCTATCACCAGAGATATCATGCTGAAGCTTACCTGCGACACCGATATCATGGCTAAGATCACTGAGACCGAGCAGGACTACACCAACAACAAGGAAGCTATCAAGAAGCTGATCGACGGCGGTTACACCAACCCGTTCCTCGGCGGTCAGGATCACCTCTCGCTCCTCTCCTCTGCAGCTGAGAACATCAACATGAGCGGCAAGCTTTCTGCTTATGACCAGGGCTGCAACGAGACCTTCCAGGGCGCTATGAAGGACTACTTCAACGGCAACTCCAGCTATGATGAGGCTCTTGCTAAGTTCAAGACCGATATCAAGACCAAGTACGGCGATCTTACTGTAGATTAATAGACGATCCCAAGTGATCTGATCATATCAGTAAAAATCGGGGGGACTGAGGAGTACCTCAGTCCCCTTCTTTTTACTTCTTCTTTACTAAATATTGTAGGTGAATAATTAAATGAAAAAGAAGACGATCAGCTACGCTAAATGGGGTTACATATTTCTGATCCCGTTTTTTGTGGTTTATTTTATTTTCTCGTTCCTGCCTTTGATCCAGACCTTTGGCTACAGCTTCCTTGATTATGTTGTAGGTCAGGGTACGGTAAAAAGCATAAGAGACCCCGGAGCAGGGGACAGCACCATTATCAACAACGGCTTCTGCGGTTTTGCTAACTACTCTGCTGTTCTCAAGTCCGATGGTCTGTTCAGCCTTTCGTTCAAGAATACTGTAATTCTCTGGCTCGTAGGCTTCGTTCCGCAGATCATCGTTTCTCTGCTGCTTGCTTCCTGGTTCACTGATATCAGACTCAAGCTCAAGGCTCAGGGATTCTTCAAGACTGTTATCTATCTTCCGAACGTTATCATGGCATCGGCTCTCTCGCTGCTGTTCTACTCGCTGTTCACTCAGGACGGCGCTCTTGATACACTGTTCGGCAACCCTGTTCTTCTCACGAAGATCTGGGGCGCAAGAGGTGTTGTTGGTTTCATCAACTTCCTGATGTGGTACGGTAATACTACCATACTTCTTATGGCTGCTATGATGGGTATCGATACCTCGCTTTATGAGGCTGCACAGATCGACGGCGCGAACCCCTCTCAGGTGTTCTGGCAGATCACCATGCCTCTTATCAAGCCTATTCTTGCATACGTACTCGTAACCTCCATGATCGGTGGTTTGCAGATGTACGACGTTCCTTACCTCATCGGCGGTACTTCGGGTAACCCGTCCGGCGTTCTTCAGACGCTCGTATCGCAGATCCAGCTCGGTAAGAATTCGTCCGTCGGCAGAGTTTCCGCACTTTCCGTTATGGTATTCATCGTTTCTGCTATCCTCGGCTTTATCACTCTTAAAGTTATGGATGACCAGAGCATCAGAACCAGATACGGCAAGAAGAAGAAAAAGTAAGGAGGTAAGTTCACATGGCAAGAATCGAAGGTATTGCTGGCGAATCCGACAGCCGTACAAGCCTGATGGTCAGAAGAACTGTAGCATATGTTGTACTTGTCCTTCTCGTGATAATGTCACTGCTTCCTTTCTATCTGCTTCTCATCAATGCGACCCGCGGTAAGGTGCAGCCCGGTATTACATTTTTCCCAAGCACCCTGTTTTTCAAGAATATCGGCAAGGTATTCGGTAAGACATTCTCTGCTTACGGTAACTTCGGCAGAGCATTCTTCAACAGTGTATTCGTATCTGCGGTCACTACCTTGCTTTCCGTTTACTTCTCGGCTTTGACCGCATACGCTATCCACGTATACGACTTCAGACTCAAGAAGGCGATCCACACATTCATACTCATCATCATGATGGTTCCGACTCAGGCAGCTGCTATCGGTCTGTACAGACAGCTCGTTAACATGAAGCTCACCAACAGCTTCATCCCGCTGACCATCCCCGGAATCGCTGCTCCCGCTGTATACTTCTTCATGATCCAGTATATGGCTTCCTCGCTCCCTCTCGAGATCGTTGAGGCTGCAAGAATGGACGGATGCGGCGAGTATAAGACTTTCAATACGATCATTCTTCCGATCCTCAAGCCTGCGCTTGCAGTTCAGTCGATCTTCGTATTCGTAAGCAGCTGGAACAACCTGTTCCTCCCTCAGATGCTTCTCGACGATCAGAACAAGAAGACTATCCCGGTTATCCTTCAGATAATCAAGGCAAACATCGCATCCAATCCTATGGACGCTGACGCTGGTCTCATGAATATGTTCATGGTACTCGCTATCCTGCCTGTTGTAGTTATCTACCTGCTTCTCTCGAAGAACATCGTTGGCGGTGTATCGCTCGGTGCTGTTAAGGGTTAATCCAAAGGCATGAAAAAGCAATAATTTATGGCTGTACGGTCTTGAACTGTACAGCCATTTTTTGTATCTGTATGCGGATTCAGAAGCGGATGGTCACCGTGAAGGATTTGTCCGAACAGTCCGCCGTGATGCTGCCGCCGAGAAGCTCGGTGAACTGCTTCGCGATGGCAAGTCCCAGTCCCGAATTGCCTTTCGTGCGGGAGATGTCGGTGGTGTAGAACTCGTCGAAGACGCGCTCGGTGTCGATCTGTTCGTAAACGTCGTTTCGGAACGTTATGGTCAGACCGTTTTCCTCGGTCAGCTTAATGAAGAGGTCGTCGCAGCCGTGTTTTAGTGCGTTTCCGATGAGATTGTCGAAGATCCGCAGCAGAAGGCGGCGGTTCGAGCTGACCGTCATCCGTTTCGGCGGCGTGTCGAGAGAAATGCTCCGTCCGCGAGCGGTGTAGTCGTCGAAGTAATGAACCACCGCTTCTTCAAGGACGGCGCAGGGGTTCAGGTCTTCAAGCTGAGGAGGTTCCCCACGCGAGATCATCTTAGAGAACTCGAAGAAGGAGTCAATCAGCGATTCAAGGCGGTCAAGACGCTTTTCGATGATCTCAAGCTCCCGTTTTTTTTCGTCCTCGGGCATATCCGAGGTGCGGATCATGTTGATGTACCCCATCGCGGAGGTCAGCGGCGTTCGCAGGTCGTGGGCGATGTTGGTCACCATCTGTTCGAGCTCGTGATTTTTGCGGCTGTACTCGGCGCGTGACCGCCGCATTTCGGTCAGCAGCGCGTTCACCTCGTTGACGAGCGTCCCAGAGGTGCCGTTTTCGTTATGCACGAGGGAATTCGTGTCGGCGGTCTTGATCTGCCGCAGCTGCCTGCCGATACTTCGCATCTCATTTCGCTGGAATATGCAAAGTACAAGCAGAACGGCTGCTGCGATGGTGCTGATTATTGCCAGTGCTGTCATTTGGACACGTCCTTTCGGTAAGTCAAAAAACACCTACAGGGCGGAGAGTTGCTCCGCCCCGAAAGGTCATTAGTCGAGTTCTTTTTTGCTGAAGACCAGGTATCCGATCAGCAGGCTGGCTGCCGAGAGACCTGCGCAGAAGATGTAGCACTTCATGCGGTAGTGGTCGGCGGTGCAGACGGGGAGATTGAGGATGACCGTGCTGATCTCGTATTTAAGCATTGATTCTGCGATCTTCTTGGTGGTGCCGATGCCGTACATGGTCAGTGCGACCGTTGTGTAAAGTATCGGGGTGATGATGGTCACGGAGTTGAATGCCGCGCCCTTTTTCAGCAGGAAAGCCAGCATGATGAACAGACAGCTTATCGCGTTCATCAGCGGCAGCTGAGTCATGACCGCCTTGAAATAGTCGCCGAAGGAAGATGAGTACTCCGAGCCGTTGATGAGGGCGTTGGCGGCGTAGAAAAGCAGGTTGAGAAGAACGAAGCCGACCAGCGAGTAGCCGATGCAGAACGCCGATTTTTCGATGTAGTAGTCCCTGCGGCTGACAGCCGAGGTGATGGTGTTCTTGTAGGTCTTGTCGGTGAATTCTGAGCAGATCAGCGAAAATGGCGGAATAATGAACAGATAGAAGTATGTGAAGTTGCGCTGGACCATTCTAATATCCATTTTTATGGACTTGTCCGAGATCAGCGGAGCGCCGAGCGACAGCCCGCCTTCCTCCTTGTAGACGATCGTGATGAGGTAGGTAACGAGCGCCACCGACCAGAACAGGTAGAAGCCTTTTGTCTTTGTCAGGCGGTAAAGCTCTGCTTTTATCATGTTTGTCATAGTGTCCTCCTTAGTCCTTTCCGCTGCCGACCAGCTGCTTGAAGTAGTCCTCCAGCGAAACTCCCGATTCGTTGATGCCGTCAACGTCCACGCCGCTCTTGATGAGCTGCTTGTTCAGCTCCTTGACGCTGACGTTTTCCTGATAGATGCGTATCTCGTTCTTGTCGATTATCTTGTACTCGGTGATGCCCATGCCATCGATGATGGTGGAAGCGTGCTTCACGTCATCGCATTTTACGACGGTGCATCGGCTGCACTCAACGTCAAGCTCCTGTCGGGTCATGTCTTTGAGTATTCGTCCGCCGTCGATGAAGATGAAGCGGTCGGAAACGGCGTACAGCTCGGTGAGGATGTGGCTTGAAATAATGAAAGTTATGCCGCGCTCACGGTTGAGCATTTTGAAAGTGTCGCGCAGCTCGCTGATGCCGATGGGGTCGAGGCCGTTTATCGGCTCGTCGAGTATCACGATGTCGGGGTCGTCGAGCATCGCGAAGGCTATGCCGAGTCGCTGTTTCATACCGAGGGAGAAGGTCTTGAACTTCTTGTTCCGCGCGTCGGTGAGGTTCACGAGGGCAAGCACTTCGTCTATCTTGCTCATATCGGCAATGCCCTTTTGCAGGCAGTAGTATTTCAGGTTCTGGAACGCGGTCATGCTTCCGAAGAAAGCAGGGTTTTCTATAAGACATCCGATGCGGCGCTTGTCGAACTTGGTGCTGCCGCTGTTGCCGAACAGCTGAAAGCTGCCCGAGGTCTGGTCGGTAAGCCCCGTGACTATCTTCATGAAGGTGGTCTTGCCCGCGCCGTTTCGGCCGATCAGTCCGCAGATGTCACCGCGGTATACATTAATATCGGCGTTGTCGAGAGCCGTAAATTTTCCGTAGCTCTTTGTGAGGTTTTCGGTCTTGAGTATCGTCTCACGCATTTTTGTTTTCCTCCTGTCGGTGGTGTTTTTCTCTATGACTTAATTATATCAGCAAGGTCTTAAAAAACACTTAAATCAGGTCTTAAAAAAGGCTTAAAAGAGTCTGAAATGTTCTTCTTCGCGATTTTCACCAAATTTTCATTGACATTTGATGCAATATTTGGTATCATATATAATGTAATTTGAATGAATGAGGTGAGTCCGAAAATGGGCAGCGTAGAAAAGAAGAAGGCATTTACAACAGGAAAACTGCGGACCTGCCTGACGTTCGGGTTCGTGGTGCTTTCTGCGGCGGCTTTCGGCGCGAGACACTATCTTGAAAAGAATAACGCGGCGGCGGCTTCGGCTGATAAGGTCCACGTCAAGGCGGAGTATGTGGATGCCGCCGACGGTGCGACGGGCTCGCTCAGTGCAGGCTCGACCGTCACCTGCGAACGCGGCGTGAAGATCACTCAGGGCGAGGGGTATGTTCGGTTCAACATCGAGCTTCTCGACAGCGACGGCACGCCGATAGATCAGAAATTGCAGGACAAGCTCAGCGAAAGGGCAGAGCTCGAAGCGATGGCAGACCCCGAAATGGCGAGCTACAGGGCGTTTCAGGAGGGCATCTACTGGACGTACAACGACTACAATCAGCTGACTGCCAAGGGCGAGCTCGCGCTTGACGCCTTTTGCCGCTCCATGAGCGAGGACGCTATCTCCCACAACCGCCCCTACTCCACGGACGACCTCGCCCAGCTGAAAGAGAGCGGCGGTGTCTCCACAGGTTTCGACTCGGATGATCTGGTCATCCTCAGCGACGAGACCGAACCCTTCAAACGCACCGTTATCTGCACTCAGAAGTACTCCGAGGGCGATGTCTGCTCGCTCTACGATTACATAGTGCTCCCCGTGGACTGGCAGTACGCCAACACCGAGTTTGACGGCTACACCATGAATGCCGAAGGCGACATGGAAGAATGCTACATCAGCGTCAACAACATGGAACTCCTCGGCGAAGGCTTCAGCCTCCGCGTGACAGCCGACGTCGTAGACGCCGCCGACTTCAACAGTGCAGCCGCCGCTTTTAAGGCTGTGGGGAAGTGAGTGCTTTAATATAGTGCGTATTTATTGTGTGAGACCCTCGCCGTAGCTACGCACGGCAAGGGGAGAACCTTTCTTCAGAAAGGTTTCCCCCAGAGTAAAAAAGCCGTTCATCGCAAAGATGAGCGGCTTCGTTTTATTTAATAGAAGGTCGCGACCTGTTGTTCGGGCGGGTCGCAGGGGTCGAGGCTTACCACGGTGAGGACAGGGCCTTTGCCGCGGTACATTTTGTGCCATTTGTAGGCGGCCTTGACGGTGGCGTTGAACCACTGGGGCTTGTCGGGCAGGGGCTGGTCGTGCAGGGTGACGTACCAGCAGAACTGGATGTCCTCGACGCAGCAGGTCATTATCTGCCTGCCCAGCGCGATGACACCCTTCGGGAACTTTGGGTTGCCCATTGCCGCCGCCTTGAAGCTGATGGTCTTGCCGTCGTACTTCTTCGGTTCTTCGCCGATGTCGCGGTACCAGAGGGCGAAATCGCGGTCGTCAACGACGATATGATCGGCGGTCACGTCGAAAGGCAGCGGGTCTTCGATGTCGTCGTACTCGCCTGTGCCGTCGGTATATTCGTAAGCTATCTGAGTGCGTCTGCTGACTCCGCGGACGATCTTGTGGAACTCCATCTTGTCCATTGTGGCTTTGTCAACGCGGTTGAAGACGTTGAGCTCGCACATATTCAGCTTGTCCACGACGAGACTGCGCATATTCTGATTGTAGCTCAGGAAAGTGGTCGCGTCGGTGAAATTGAGTATCTGATAGATCATCCAGTCCTCGGGCAGAGCCTCAAACAGGTCGTTTATCAGCCACATCCCGTTGTACTCGATGATGACGCGCTCGGCGTTGGTCTCGGTATAGAAGCGTTCAAGGGTCTCGGGAGTGAGGTCTTCCTTATCCTCGATGACGCGGACGACGGTGTTTGCCTTTGCAAGCTCCTCCTCGTCGTACTCCTCGATGCCTTCTTCGCAGACTATCAGCACTGTGCGCTGACCGTTGTTGAAGGACTCGTTGCCGCAGACGGTCTTCTGAATGAACTGTGTCTTGCCTGATTCAAGGAAACCCGTGAACAGGTAGACCGCAACGTTATTTTCTTCCATCGTGTTTACTCCTTGCCGAACAGTTCAGCGACCGCGTCCTCCTTGAGCTGCGAGCCGATAACGCAGAGTCTGCCCATTGTCGAAGCCGAACCTGTTCTGATGTCGGGCACGCCGGGCACGTAGTCGAAGTGAATCCACTCGCCGTCCTTGCCCTCTACGATGCCCTTTGCACGCAGCACGAAACCGAACTTCTCCTCGTTTTCGAGAGCGTCGAGCGCAGCCGCGATGTCCTCCTTCGAGAACTTCTTCGCGGTCTCAAGACCCCAGCTGGTGAACACTTCATCGGCGTGGTGGTGGTGATGTTCGTGGTCATGGTCGTGGCAGCCGCAGGTGCAGCCTTCGCCGTGGTCATGGTCATGATGATGCTCGTGATCGTGGTCATCATCGTGGTCGTGGTGGTGATGATGCTCGTGGTCATGGTCATCATCGTGGTCGTGGTGGTCATCATGGTCGTGGTGGTGATGATGCTCGTGTTCGTCTTCATTATCGTGGTCGTGGTGGTGATGATGCTCGTGCTCGTCCTCATCATCGTGATCGTGGTGGTGATGATGCTCATGCTCAGCTTCCTCAAGAAGTGCTTTCAGCTCGTCATCGAGGGTGTTCTTCTGAGTCATAGCATCGGTGAGCTGCTTGCCTGTCAGCTGATCCCAGTCGGTAGTGACGATGGGAGCGGCAGGGTTGAGGGCGCGAAGTCTCTCAACACAGTCATCGAGCTTTGCCTGGGAAAGACCCGCAGTGTGGCTGAGGATAAGGCAGCTTGCGTAAGTGATCTGGTTGTTGAAGAACTCGCCGAAGTTCTTCTGGTACATCTTGCACTTTTTCGCGTCAACAACGGTGGTGAAGCCGTCGAGAACAGCCTTTTCGGTGCCGATGTTCTGTACCGCACGGATAACATCGGAGAGCTTGCCGACGCCCGAGGGCTCGATAAGTATACGGTCGGGAGAGTATTCGTCAAGCACCTTCACGAGAGCCTTGCCGAAGTCGCCCACCAGCGAGCAGCATATGCAGCCCGAGTTCATCTCAGTGATCTCAACGCCTGCGTCCTGTAAGAAACCGCCGTCGATGCCTATCTGACCGAACTCGTTCTCTATCAGGACGAGCTTTTCGCCGTTGTAGCCGTCAGCGATGAGCTTCTTAATGAGCGTGGTCTTGCCTGCGCCCAGAAAACCCGAAAAAATCGTGATCTTAGTCATATAAAACACTTCTTTCTAAACTGTTTTCCTTTTGGTTATTCAACGATAACTAATATTATAACACATTTTTTTTGAAATTGCAAGAACCCAGATTAAAAAGGTGTAAATTTTCATTCAAAAACTGAGATTTCTCGGAAATAACGCTGAAAATTACTCGCCGTTATTGACAAAATACTGTTCTTGTAGTACAATAATATATGTAGATCATTTTTTTGAAAGAGACATTTTAGACGTTATTATCGGTGCGCGGATAAAGAAAATGTGCGCTGAGTATCTTATTCAAGAGGTGTCTGAAATGGATGTAAAGAAGATCAGTGCCGTTGTCGCAGCGATGACGGCTTTGTGTATATCGACAACAGCTGTGTCGGTGACGGCTTTTGCCGATGAGGACGGGTCTGCCGTTTCCGAATCCGCGGTCGAAGAGACTGCCGTGACAGAGCGCTCCGACTCTTCCGAAGCGGACGAAAGCTCCGTCGGGGACTCTTCGTCGGAAGAGACTTCGTCGGCGGAAGAAACGGAAGGTTCCTCTTCCGTTGCCGATGAGTTTGAGGCTGATGAAAGTGTTTCGGCTGAGGACACGGCAAGACGCTCCGATGAACTGCCGAAAAAAGCTCAGGTGCTCTCAAAGACCATGACTACCGCGGTAGTCAGGATAACTCCGAAAGAGGGCGCTGTCCGCTACGAGCTCTACAGCCGCAAGCAGGACAGGATAGTTAAAGAAGTGACCGCCGAGGAAGCTCAGGGGGACATACTCCTGACCGAGCTTATCCCGCAGTACTCTCAGCCGATAAAGGTGACGGCGTACTTTGAGGACGGCACGTCGATGGTGACCGAGAGCTTCAACGTCACCACCAGCGGCATCAAGAAGGCTACAGACCTTACCGTTTACGACCGCACCCACTCGATGACCGAGAAATGCTCGGCTTCGCTGAAGTGGACAAGGTCGCCGGGAGTCGATGGCTACATAGTCTGTGATGCTCAGACAAATGAGGAGATTACCCGCGTCAGCGGCGAGTACAATACTTCCGTAACGCTCAAGGGGCTTGAAACGGGAAGCGACAAACGCGTCTACATTCAGGCATACGTGAACTCCTACGGCAAGGAATACAGGGGACTGACCTCCAACAGAACGTGGATACACTGCTTCCCGCAGAACACCACCATGACCGTCACCTCCTACAACACCGAGAGCATCACCGTCAGTCTGACGCACAGCAAGGGCGCTGACGGATATTATCTCTACTGTTCCACCGACGGAAAGGATTTCTACAAGGCGGCTACCCTTGTCGGCGAGGATAACCTCAAGGGCAAGATAACGGGACTGTCTCCGCTGACCACATACTACATCAAGGCTGTTCCTTACAGAAAATACTCGAACATCGAATACCTCGGCAGCTACACTGTCGTCAAGACGCTGACTACCGCCGAGTACAAGACCACGACCTGCGAGACTGTTATCTATCCCTCTGCGGCTTACGGAGAGACCACCATCGGCACAGTGCCGAACGGCAAGAAAGTGCTCTACTTCGGCGCAGTCGGCAGATGGGCGAAGATAAGGGTCGGCGGCGTTGACGGATATATCTACAACAAGTCGCTCGGCGTCACCTCCAACGGTACCCTCACGGGGGATATGGAAGCCTACATCGACGACCTGCTGTTCGACATCGGACCTACCCCGAAGAACATTTGTCTCTGGGTAAACACCCACTGCTACTATATGAACAAGGGCAAAGGCGGAAAGGACCGCGACAAGCTGGCATATGAGATGTTCCTGTACAGGTACGGCAGCTGCTACTATTATTCCGCTGCCTGCGATTATATGCTTGAACGTGCGGGATACTCGCACAAGATGATAATCGGTCAGTCGGGCTACGGCGAACACGGCTACAACGAGTATGTGACATCGAAGGGAACACTTTACCTCGATGCCTGTCCGTTCAACGTGTGGAACTGTGTGCCGTTCTATGACTGGACCTGGGAGCAGGTTAAGGCTGCACGCCCCGGTTACACAAAGTAAGTGAGAGTGAAATAATTTGACATTCAGTTCATTCCCGTTCCTGTTCATGTTCCTGCCGATAGTGTTCGCACTGTATTTCGTTTGCAGGAACGACCTTGTCAGGAACATCCTGCTCGTCATCGCGAGTCTGTTCTTCTACGCGTTCGGCGAGCCGACGGCGGTCATCATCATGATCGCGTCGATAATACTAAACTACCTGTTCGGGCGGCTGGCGGCAGGCGAAAAGACCGCAAAGCCCGCAGTCGTGATGGCTGTTGCCGCAAACATCGGGATGCTGGCGGTGTTCAAGTACTCGGGCTTCTTCGCGGAGACCTTCAACAGCATCACACATCTCGGCATTCCCGTGCCGCAGATACGGCTCCCCATCGGCATCAGCTTCTTCACATTTCAGGGGCTCAGCTACGTTATCGACGTGTACAGAGACAAGTCCCTCGAACAGAAGAGCCTGCTGAAAATGGCGCTGTTCATTTCGCTGTTCCCGCAGCTTATCGCAGGTCCTATCGTCAAGTACAACGAGATAAGCGGACAGCTCGGGCACAGGGAATTCAGCTCCGAGAGGGTGACGAAGGGCATCACGCGCTTCATCATCGGTCTCGGCAAAAAGGTGCTCATCTCAAACAACATGGGTCTGTTCGTGGACAAGGCGTTCGCCGAGAGCCCGAAAGACCTCTCCTGCCTGACTTCGTGGATAGCGGCGCTCTGCTATATGCTGCAAATTTACTACGATTTCTCGGGCTACAGCGACATGGCGATAGGTCTGGGCTGTATGTTCGGGTTCGATTTTATGGAAAACTTCAACTACCCATACATATCGGGGTCGGTGCAGGAGTTCTGGAGAAGATGGCACATATCGCTTTCTACATGGTTCAAAAACTATGTATATATACCGCTCGGCGGCAACCGCGTCTCGAAGGGACGCACCATACTCAACCGCTGTATCGTGTTCTTCCTGACGGGCTTCTGGCACGGCGCGAATTTCACGTTCATCGTGTGGGGTATGCTGCACGGGGCGTTCCTGCTGCTTGAAGAGGTCGGCATCATACCGACAAAAAAGAACTGGTTCAAGCCGTTAGGACATATCTACACGGTGCTGGTGGCGATGCTGACCTTCGTCATCTTCCGCGCGAACACGCTGACCCAGGCAGGACGGATCCTCGGGAATATGTTCACGGGAGCGCACGGCGACAGAGCCGTTAACGTTTCGCTGATGACCACTCTCGAACCCGTGTTCTTTATCGCGCTGGCAGTTGCGGTGATATTTTCCGCTCCGATACTGCCGAAGCTGCGTGACAGGCTCATGAAGTCAAAGGCGGCTGCCGTCTGCGACTACGCAGGGCATATCGCGGTGCTTGGGATATTCGCGCTGTGCATACTGTCGCTGGTTTCTTCGAGCTACAACCCGTTCATTTATTTCAGATTCTGACAGGAGGCGCAACATATGAACAAAGCTGCGCGGATAGTGTTTTCCGCAGTTTTCTTCGGGTGCTGTGCGCTTCCTCTCGCATTATACCCGACCAAAAAGAACACACTTGAGGTCGAGAAACGAAAGCTCGCCGAAAAGCCGAAGCTGATGGCTGACGGCAAGCTGAATTCCGACTTCTCGGGCGATTTCGACAGCTGGTTCTCCGATCATCTGCCTTTCCGTCCTCAGCTGCTGACGGCTGCCGACGGGGTGAGGAGCAGGGTGCTGCACTCATCGGCGGCAGGTGTCATTACGGGAAAGAACGGCTTTATCTTCTCGGACACGACCGTCGCGAGCTACACGGGCTCGGACGCGCTGACCGACAGGGAGCTGAACGCCATCGGCATCACGCTCTCACTGCTTCAGGAGCAGTGCGATGCGCGGGATGCAGGCTTCACCTTCGTGCCCATGCCGAACAAGAATACCGTCTATTCCGAGTATATGCCCTCGAACTACATCAGGGCGGAGCTGACCGACATCGAGCGGCTGTACCCAGTGCTGGAGACCTACGGCGTCAACTACGCGGATATGCTCACGACCCTTACCGATGCGAAAAACAGCGGTATGCAGGTCTATCACAAGCGCGACACCCACTGGAATTATCTCGGGGCGCTGCTGGGGTACAACTGCATCATGGAAAGTCTCGGCAAGGAGCATAAGCTGTATGAGGGGCAGCTGGCTTACACCGTCACCGACGACTGGCGCGGCGACCTTGACAAGCTGCTGTATCCCGTCGGCGGCGGTATCATGGATGAACAGTACCGCTACAGCATACAGTTCGATGATTTTTCGTTCATGCGTCCCCCGGGGCTGACCGATACTCAGGCGGCTCTTGCGAACTTCATGAGCGACAAAGAGGACAACGACACGAACTTCACCTCGCGCAAGACGACCATGACCAACGGCTCAAAGCTGTACATGGTGCGCGATTCCTTCGGGCGTGCGCTGCTGCCTTACATGATAGACAACTACGATACGGCGACGTTCGTGAGGACGAACCTGCCGAATCTGAACCTCGTCCCGATGAAAGGCGATTTCGTGTACGAGATAGTCGAGCGAAACCTCGCGACGGTCATCTCGACGGCGCCGAATATGAATGCTCCTCTGAGAGGGCTCGCGGAGACGGAAGGGGAGTATTTCCCCGACGGAAGCGTGCTTTTCGCGGAGGATTATCCCTACGGCGTGCGCATTTTCGGGGCGCTCGACGAATCGCTCATCTCGGATATGACGAGGATATACGTGAAGCTAACGGGAGACGGCGGAAGTTTTGCTTACGAGGCGTTCCCGATACTTGAGACCGAGGAACTGAAAAAGCATGGCGTCACCGACCTCTCGGACGGATGCGGCGTTTCGATGTTCCTCAATAAGAATGACCTTCCCGACGGCGAGTACTCGGTGGAGGTAATGACCTTTGACCCATTGACAGGCATACAGAAAAATACAGGCGTACTTGCAACGTACACCGTTTCCAATCAGACACAGGAGGTTAATGAAAATGAACAGACAGAATCTGGTTAAGATCGCAGCTGCGGTATTGGCTCTCGGATGCTTGGCGTCCTGCGGCAAAATAGACGATACGAATAAAAAAGATGGCAGCGTGACTCTTGCTACTCTCAAGACCAGCACTACCACTGCGGCTGTCACTGTGACTTTAGGGCCTGAGCTGACAAATTCCGAGGCTGAGGAGTCTGCCGCGGAAACCACCGAGAAGGCCACCACCACCAAAAAGACCACTACTCAGAAGACTGAGACTACTACTACGACTACTACCACGACTACCACAAAAGCTCCCGAGACGGTCATCGTCGAGGTGCCTGTTGAGACCGAACCCGAACAGCCCCAGGAACCCGAGCAGCCTCAGGAGCCCGAACAGCCCCAGCAGAGCTTTAAGGACAAGGTGCGCATCAGTTACAACGGACAGGAGTTCGGCATCGGCGACAATATGGCAGATGTTGAGGGCAAGCTGGGAACTCAGCTCTCTCCGTCCGAGGAGACTCCGAGCTGTCTGAGCGGCCACACCGCTGTCGTATACCACTTTGACGGTATGGATGTTTCGGCTTACAACGGCGTTATCTATCAGGTGACTATCGACGACACGACTCACACCTCTTCGGATGTGAAACTTGTGAGCGGCCCGGGACTCGGCGCTTCTGCCGATGACGTAAAGAACGCTCTCGGCGGCGACGGACTTCAGGAAAACGGCGATGTGTTCAGGTACGGCATTGACGGCTATGAAGTTCAGATAAACTTCAATGACGGGAAAGTTTTCTTCTACATGATCCAGTTCCCCGAACTCGGCTGACAAAAACAATCAGCATCGCATGGTCCTGCGTGCGGTGCTGATTTAATGACCGCAGAAAAAAACCTGCGCTTTAATTAAGCGCAGGCTTTTTTAATGGAGTTATATGAAGGCCTATTATGCAAATGTCTGACGGAATTCACTATTGACGGGAGGAGGATATCAATAGTAGGACGGGGGAGACGGCCACAGACGAACGCGGGGACCGTTTGCACCCTTACCGTAAGAATCGCCGGCCCAGACTTCTATCTGACCCTTGGACATATCTTTGTTCTTTAAGTTGCAGGCATTACCCTTGGTTGCGGGACCGCCGTTGTATCCGATTATCCACTTATCGGTGTAGCTGTATGTCGGGGAAGCAGCTCTCTTCTTACCCTTTTCGTTGCTGTTGGAATAGGTGGTGTCGTGATTGCAGTCAGAAGCAGGATGCTTATAACCTGTGCTTCTCATGGGGATATAGCTCATTAATTTTATATCGCCGCCGATAACTTCGTCGAGACGGTTGTTGAGCTTCTTAACGATCTCTTTGTTATTCGATTTGTAGGACGAGAACTCCCATCCTGCACCGCTCTTTTTGTTGTTATCCTTGGTCTCGGTAACGTCCTTCTGGTAGCACGCCTTGGAACCGTCAGCTCTTGCAACACTTACGAAGTAGTAGTGCTGACCTTCTATCTTTGCATCCCAAATCATCGTCGCTGTGTCATCCGAATAGAAGAAATCAGCGAAATCGGGATCCTCGACCAGCAGCTGCATTGCTGTCGTTCCGATCAGTCGTGCGGTGACCTTATCGTCTGCACGGCAGGCTCTGTGTACGTAATTCAGTATAGACGGGATGATAATAGCGGCAAGAACGCCAATTATTGAAATAACTATTACCAGCTCTACAAGCGTAAAACCGCTTTGATTTTTAACCCTTTTCATCATAATGATTCCTTCTTTCTATTCAGTTATTTTCCTTAAATCTGCGAAAACCGACCATCGGCTTTTTCGTGAATTGTTATCACTTGTTCTTTTCTATGTTCTAATTATACTATATTTATCACTATTTGTCAAGAACGACGGAGAAATATTCTTTTTTTAACAAAATAATTGTACAAATGCACAATACGGGAAGTGAATAAATATCGTTTCTATCCAAATTCTTCAATTATTTAACGAATATTTTCGGTGGCAAACGTAAAATTCCGCGATTTTCGTCCTAACAAGCCGCTTTCGTTAAATATTTTCGTTAATTTCCTGAAAGGAGAAAAAACCATGAAAAAGATCACGATCGGCATCCTTGCGGATGTTGACGCGGGTAAAACCACCCTCTCGGAGAGCATGATGTACCTTTCGGGGGCTGTCCGCAAGCGCGGAAGGGTCGATAACGGCGATGCTTTCCTTGATACGCACGAACTCGAAAAGCAGCGAGGCATTACGATTTTCGCGAAACAAGCTGTTTTTAAGTACGGCGACACCCATTTCTACCTTGTTGACACCCCTGGTCACGCCGATTTCGCAGCCGAGGCCGAGCGCGCAGTCTCGGTGCTCGACGCGGCTGTGCTGCTGGTCAGCGCCGCCGACGGGGCTGCGGCTCACACCGAACTGCTGTGGAGACTGCTCGCGGAAAAGAAGGTGCCGACTGTCCTTTTTGTCAACAAGACCGACCTTTCGGGCTTCGACAAGGACGCCCTCATGAAGCAGCTGACCCGCAGGCTCGGCGACAAGCTCTGCGATTTCACCCTGCCCGACGACGAGCGCATCGAAGCGGCGGCGTTCTGCTCCGACACTCTTATCGAGAGCTTCGACAGCAGCGGCACGCTCACCGAGCGTGAGATCGGCGATGCGGTCATGAAGCGCGAGCTTTTTCCCGTGTATTTTGGTGCGGCACTCAGGGACACGGGCGTGAACGCCCTGCTGGACGCTCTCGACCGCTACATCCAGCCGCCTGCTCAGCAGTCGGAATTCTCGGCGAGGGTGTTCAAGATCGAGCGCGACAGCGACGGCAAGCGCATGACCTGTATGAAGCTCACGGGCGGCAAGCTGAAGGTCCGCGAAACGCTCCGCTACCGCAGCGCCTCGGGACTGCCTGTCGAGGAAAAGATCGCGAGGATACGCATCTACAGCGGCGGAAAATTCACCGAAGTCGAGTCGGCGGTGCAGGGCGATGTGGTATCACTTCTGGGTCTGACTTCTTCCTATGCGGGGCAGGGGATAGGCACGAGGACAGACCCCGAGAACGGTCGCATCCGACCCGTCATGAGCTGCGCCGTCTATCCGCCGTCGGGCACGGACAATTTCACGCTGCTCTCGAAGCTGTACGAACTGCGCGAGGAAGACCCCGCACTCGAAGTCGGGTTCAACGAGCGTCTCGGCGAGATAACCCTCGGGCTCATGGGCGAGATGCAGACCGAGGTCATCAAAAGCGAGCTGAAACGCCGTTTCGGGCTTGAGATCACCGTCGGCGAGGGGCGCATATTATATAAGGAGACCATCGCCGAGCCCGTGGAGGGCTGCGGACATTTCGAGCCGCTGCGCCACTACGCCGAGGTCCACCTGATCCTCACGCCGCTGAAACGCGGCAGCGGCATCGTCTACGACACGGCGGTGAGCGAGGATCTGCTGGACCGCAACTGGCAGAACCTTATCATTTCGTCGCTGAGGTCGAAGGAGCACATCGGCGTGCTGACGGGCAGCCCGATAACCGACATGAAGATAACTCTGACGGCAGGCAGAGCGCATCCGAAGCACACCGAGGGCGGCGATTTCCGCGAGGCGGCGTGGCGAGCCCTGCGTCAGGGTCTGATGAAGGCGAAGTCAGTGCTGCTGGAGCCGCAGTTCGGGTTCAGGCTCACGGTGCCGACCGAGCAGCTTGGCAGAGCCATGAGCGACCTTGACCTGATGGGCGCGGAGTTTTCGCAGCCCGAGACCGACGGCGACATGAGCATCCTCAGCGGCACCGCCCCTGCGGCAAAGCTGCGGAGCTACGGTTCCGAGGTGACGGCTTATACCCGCGGTCACGGCTCGCTTTCCCTTGAAAACAGCGGTTATGCGCCCTGCGGCAACGCTAACGAGATCATCGCGGAGTACGCCTACGATGCGGAAGCCGACCTTGCGAACACTGCCGATTCGGTGTTCTGTTCACACGGATCGGGCGTGGTGGTCAAGTGGTCGGAAGCCGACGAGAAGATGCATCTGGCGTCAACGCTTGTCAAGGGCAGAGCCGCCGAGCCTGCCGCTCGCCGCAGTTATTCGCTGGGTGAGGACGAGCTGGAGCGCATCATGGAGAAGATAGCCCCGAAGCGTGTGATGCCTGCCGATGAGGATGAGGAGCGCAGCAGGGAAGCCTTCGAGATAAAGAAGCGGCAGTCGTCGCCGAAGCAGAAGCCCGATACACGCCCCCGTCTGCTGCTGGTGGACGGGTATAACATCGTGTTCGCGTGGGAGGAGCTGCGGTCGCTGGCGAGCGTCAACATCGACTCCGCCTGCGGACGGCTGGCGGACATACTCAGCAACTACGCAGGCTATCGGGGTCTGCGGCTGATGCTGGTGTTCGACGCCTACAAAACCCCTGCGGTCACGCCCCACAAGATACGCGCCGAAGCCATCGAGGTGATCTACACCGCCTCGGGTCAGACCAGCGACGCTTTCATCGAGAGCTTTTGCAGCGAGAACAGAACGAAGCTGCGCATCCGCGTCGCCAGCAACGACGCGCTCGTGCAGATGTCGGTCATGCGGACGGGCGCACTCAGGATGTCCGCCAACGAGCTCCTCGCCGACGTCCGCTCCGCCGAGGCGTCTATCACTGACATTATCAACAGGAATAATACATAATAAACCGGGGGAGAACCTTCGCCTTCCAAAAACTTTTAATTTTTGGGAAGATAGAGGCTTTGGTTAGATTATGTCTCTGCTGGATGGGTTTATTAGATCGAAAAAAGCCCCTTTCCTGATTTTTGGAAAGGGGCTTTGAGTTATTCTTCGTCGGTCGCGCGGACGTTTCTGCGGTGTTCGCGCTGATGTTTTTCGGCGATTATCGCCTCGGCCTCATAGCTGACCTCGGCAAAGCGCGCCAGGTCGAGAGTGCTCCACTTTCTGAGAAGTCGCTGGACGAGTCTCTCGGTATCCGTCTCGGTGATCTCGGGCAGGATGATGAGGTACTGATTATCGTTCGTGCGCACCATAATATCGCTCTTTCTGAGTGAGTGTGCGACCATATCGCCGAACGCGTCGGTGACTTCCGCGATGGGCTCTTCATCGAAGCCGTCGCTGTGGGGCGCGAGGGTCACCAGCAGCTTATAAGCGGAGGAGCTGTAGCTCTGGATATATCTGAGCAGGAATCTGTAGACGTAGCTGAACGCTTCGGTCTCGATAACGAAGGCGCTGTCTATCATCGAGTGTTCCTCGAACATCAGGCTGAGGCTCTGGAGGTTGGACGGTGAGGACGAGCCTGCGATAGGCTGTTCATCGAAGGGCGAGAATACAGCACATCCGCCGTTCTTTCTCGATTTGATGTCGGCGAGGCACTTCTCGGCGAAGGATGTAAGTTCAGCGCAGTCTGTGCCGTGCTCTGGTGCAAACACAACGCCAGCCGCGATGGAATTCTTGCCGTCGGAGAGTTTTGAAACGGTCTTGTCAAGTGAAGCTATGAACTCTTCTGCGGAGCTGTCCGAAGAGAGGTCATAGACGAATATCCTGAACACGCTGCCGTTCTTTTCGAGCAGATCATCGGGCATGAGCGCCTTGTGGAGCGCCTGCACGAAGCCGTCGGTAACAGCCTGCGACGGTGCGGAGCTGCCGACTATCTCGGCGAGCATCAGGGCGCCGTTGCCGTTAGCGCAAACTCTTGCGAACCTGTCCTCGATACCGCTGAGTATCTCCGCGGTCTTACCGAGCAGTTCATCGGCGTTGATAGGTTTTGTGACATGATCGGCGCCGTCAAGCTCGGCACTCTCATCGACACCAGTCATGAAGAGAGTAGGTATCTCCCTGCCGTACTTTTCGCGCAGAGCGGCTTTGAGCTCGATACCCGACATCCCCGGCATGAGCAGGTCGGTGAGCAGCATATCGGGCTGTTCCTTTGAGTAAACTTCTATAGCCTCGCTACCGCCCGAAGCGGTCACGACTTCATATTTTTCCGAAAGAACACGTTTTGCGATAGTGAGCATCATGTGTTCGTCATCAACTATCAGTATCTTAAACATTGTGAATCCTCCTCGGAATGTAATTATTCGCTGCCTTTCATGCAGCCCATACATTTCTCAAATATATTATAACACAATTCTAAATAAATTTCAACACTTTTTTTGATTATTTTTGCCAAAATTTCCGAAATTGTCAAATGTATATGAAAAATCGTGCTATTCTTACACAAATCAGAGAAAACTTTTTCACATTTGTTTCAGAAAAAAACAGCCGACCGTAATAATAACGATCGGCTGAAATTGTTTCTTATGCACTGTGGTGCTTGTGATGACGGGAGTGTCCGTGGGATACCGAGATATCCTCTTTCTTTCCGAACTGTTCAAAGTTATTGAGGACGAAGCCCATGAAGAACTTGCTGTTTGTCACGAGCTTATCGATGCAGTCGTTGATACCGCCTGCGGTGATGTAGTCCTGCTTAACAACGAGCAGGGAAGCGTCTGCGATCTTCGAGAGCGCCTCAGCGTCAGAAGTCAGCAGCATAGGAGGAGTATCGAGGATGATGTAATCGAAGTTGTTCTTTACCTTCTCAACGAACTCCTTGAGAGCGTCGGAATAGATGATCTTCTGAGTAGAGTGGATACCCTTAACGCTGCAAGCGAGGAAGATGTTTTTCGCTCTGACGAAGCGGTAATCATGGCTGATGTCGCCTGCTTCGATATAGTCGCAGAGGTCATCGACCTGTTCCTCGGGGATATCGAAGATCTTTCTGAGTGCGGGCTTCTTGAAGTCGCATCCTACGAGCAGAACTCTGCGCTTTCTGTCAGCAAGCGCAAGCGCGATGTTCGCGGAAACGGTGGATTTGCCCTCGTTCTCGGCAGCGGAACTGATAAGCAGTACCTTCTGCGCGTTCTTTTTGAGTTTGTAGTCGAGCTTTGCGGAAAGGCTGTGATAGCTTTCTGTAAAGCTGAAGCTGGTAGTCGGGTTTCCGATAAGGATCGAAGTCTTCTTGTTGAACTTCTGATTCTTTTCCTCGTGGGGGATAACGCCGTAAAGTTCGCCGTCGATCTTGTCTCTTGCAGCTGCGATAGTCTGTATCGAGTCGTCGAAGATGTAGATGATCGCGATACCTGCGGTAGCTGCGATGGCAGCGATAAGAGAGAAGAGCACGCGGTTTTTGAGAGAGATTCCTGCGTTCTCAGCTTCAAGCGGAACGTCGGGAGCTTTTATTATTTCAAAGATAACGTCCTGATAAACGTAGTCGGAAACGTTTCTGTAGTTTGAAACCACCGAATTCATTGTCTTGTAAGCGCTCTCGGGGCTTTCACTGGAAACAGTGACTTTCATGAGGTTAGTCTCGGGAATAACGGCAGTCGAGATGGTATCGGAGAGTCTGTTCAGTTCGAGATCCTCTTTGACGAGGGTCTTGAGGACGTCGCTCTGGAATATCTCACCGAAAACCTGAGCCATTTCCTTTGTTACCGTAAGCGAAGCGGTAGCGGTGGAGTTCTTTGCGTTGATCGCGAAGGTCGCGGACGAAGTATACTGTGGTTTATAGATCACCTGACCGACAGCCGAAGTTATCATGAACACGCTGACAGCCGCGAGAACTATCACCCAGATGTTCCTTGTCAGGACCCTGAGCATTATTTTCGGATTGATATATTCTAAATTTAAGACATTTTCTTCCTGCATACATCAGTCCCCCTCTACAACAATGGTAAGGAATACTTCGCTGCTGCCGAAGACCTCTTTCTTCTTATAGGAGTAGACAAGGCTGTAGCAGCCGGGTGTCGATGTATCCACCGAGCCGTTGATCTGTATGTCCTTTAACTGAGCCTTATTTCCGTCGCCGTCAACAGCGGTGGTACCTGTGATCTCCTTGAAGGGATCGAACTCAGAATCTTTCTTGATATAAACGATATAGTCTTTGAGAGCCAGCGTCTGCTGATACTCTCTTGCGGAAACTACCACCATGATATCAGCGGTAGCCTTGTCGCCGAAGCGGTTTGTCACCTCAAGTCTCACGGGATAAACGCCCTCGGAGAAGTTCGAGATATTTGCCGAAGCGATCTTGATGCTCTGTGTGATATCGCCGTCGATGGAGTCCACAGCCCTTACGCTGTCAGCGAAGCGGACGTTGCTTCCGAGACGGTAAGAAAGGGGCTGGTCGATCTCGAAACGGGGCGAAGTGTAATCGGTGTAGCGTACAGTTCTTGTATAGAACGCGGAATTGTGCGCCTTGTCGAATACAACGTAGTTAGCCTTACAAACGCCCTTCTCGGTGAAGTGCGAAAGGTTTGAAAGGATGATATTATCTGTAAGGTCGCCATCGACATCATCCGAAGCGGTCAGTCCTTCCAGCAGTTTTGATTCATCGTCTTTCACGCTTAGTTCAACGACATCGCTCACGCTGTTGATGACTGGCGGAGTATGGTCACGCTTCAGTTCATTGATGAGCGTGAGCACATACAGTGCGAGAGCCGCTATAAAAAGCAGAACGACTCCTATTCTAAGGTATCTCAAGCTCTTACCCCTCTTTCAACAATTTCTTTCCCGAGAGCGATCGCTGCCGGGTTATCCTCAAGCAGAAGTCTCGCCATTTTTTCGGAGTAGACGTCTGCAATATATTCCTTGATCTTTTTCATCTTGCTGTTGCGAATCCCTCCGCTTCTGTGTCCGTCGCTGGCGATACAGGTCACCCAGCCCTCATCGAGCAGGTAATCGCTGTTATCCTGCGCTTCCTGACCGAAGCTGCCGAGGATGCTGCCCTTTGTCAGCTGTATCAGGCATCCCGCTTCGAGCCAGTCGTAGACTATCCAGGGCTCATCCGTCACGAAGTAGTAGCGTTCGGGGTGAGCGACTACGGGGATATATCCTGCCGAAACAAGATCTTCCAGACGGGAAGTGACCCATCTGCCCGTATCCCTTTCGTCGAACTCGGCGAGTACATACCGCGAGTTTCCGTAGGTACAAAGTTTTCCTTCGGCAAGGAGCCTTGCCGAATCATCGTCAACGTTTATCTCCGTCCCCAGCACGATGTCGATATCGATATTCTCAGCCGAAGCCGCCTGTCGGACGCTTTCAAAAAGCTGAGTCAGTTCGGGAGTGCGGAAGTTGTTCCAGCCGTAGTATGGATTGAAGTGCGGTGTTGCTACGATACGCGTCACACCGCTCTCGCTTGAATCACGGAGCAGATCGAGCGTATCTTTCATGTTCTGTGCCCCGTCGTCGATGCCCGGAAGCAGATGTGCGTGGATATCAGTCATCAGTCGGACGCTCCGCTCTGCGCTTTTCCTGCTCTCTCTCCTCGTCGCGGGAAGGACCGTAGCCGTAGCCATAGCCATAACCGTAGCCATAGCCGTAACCGTAGCCGTAACCCTTTCTGTAGTAGGAGTATCTTGAGCCGTAGTAGTATCCGCCGTACTTGCCGTAGCCGTAGCCGCCGATACCTGTCTGGGTTCCGTTCAGGATGCAGCCGCCGAAATCGATTTCGAAACTGCATATGTTTTCAATGCTCTCCATGATTCTGCGGAGGTCGCAGGTATCCTGCTTCACAACGAGGACTGCCAGCTCGGAATACTGGATAGCGATGGAAGTCTCACTCATGAAGGAGCAGGCGGGAGCATCGATGATGATATAGTCAACTCTTTCGGACATGGTGTTCATGAACTGTCTGAGGGACAGTACCGAAGCCGCGAACTTCGCGTTGGAAAGTCCGTTGGGAGTTGTGGTCACATAGAGCTTGCGCTTCTTGTCGTAGCCTACAGCTTCCTCGAACTGGCATTCGCCTGCGAGGAGCTTCTCAAGGTTGAACTTAGCCGACTCGGAAGAAGGGTCTGTCTCGATAAGGAGGACCTTCTTGTTCATCTCAGCGAGAGCGGAAGCGATGTTCGATGCGATAACGCTGACGCCTTCGCCGTTCTGGGAGGAGGTGATGGTGAGGATCTTCATATCCCTCTCCTGCATCTCCTTAGAAAGTCTCATCGCGATGCTTCGGATAGACTCGCTGAACTTTTCAGCGGTCTTGGAGTTTGCGATGTTGAGCTTAGCGGCATTTGCGCTGGAACGCTTTTTCGGGATGGTCAGCGGAACAGAGCCGAGACACTGAGCGTTCAGCACCTGACGTACCTCTTCTTCGGTACGGATGGTCTTTCTTCTGATAGCGTAAATAACAACTACAGCTAACCACAGAACAAAGCCGATACCCATACCGATAACGCCGTTCTTCTTGATGTCGAAGCTGTTGTAGGGCTTGTCGGAATGTACAGCAGGCTCGATGATAGCCAGCTGGGTGTCGCCGATAACGTAGTCAAGAACTTCGGGGTAGTTGTTGATGACCGCGATAAGGATATTGTAAGCATCATCGGGGTCGTCGCTCTCTACCATCATGGTGAACAGGTTCGACTTCTCGATAGCGCTTGCAGTGATCTCGCCGTTGATCTGGTTAACGTTGAGTTCCTTCTTGACGAGGTCGGTCAGCAGCTCGCTCTCTATTATATAAGGAAAGGTAGCAGCCATCTGAGTCGCGTACTGCTGGTTCGCGTTGAAGTTGCTGGAGTAGTTCGGGTTGAAGTTGTCCATCGCGGATACCGTGAAGGAAGCCTTGCAGCGGTACATGGGCACGTAGGTGCTGTAGCTGTATGCGAACACACCTGCGACAGCCACAATGCACAGCACGATGAGCAGCCAGAAGTATTTCTTGGCGCCGCGCACACAGTCGTGCAGGAGCATTACGAGGTTGATCTCTTCACCCTGCTGAGCAGGAGTCGTATTTACGTGTGAAGTAGCAGATTCTGCCAAAATATATCTCTCCTTTGTGCGCATTTGTGCCGTATACAGCGGTCTGCGCAGATAATGTTGAATTCCGTAAACGATTAAATAAGCGCCGATCCAGCACTCAATAGTTATTGTACCACATTAAAGGAGTATAATCAAGACGAAAACGCATTTTTAACCTTTTGTACATATTCTTTTTAAACTCTGGATGTATATGTGCTATATAATAAAAGTGCAAAATGTATTATCATTTTATCATTGGAAAGACTTGGAGATCGGGGAATCATATCATATCCAAGTCAAAATGTAACATTTTTATCTTAAAATAATGCCAAATTGTAACATATTATACAATAACCGCAATTAATGGTTGAAATTTAGCAATTATCGGCAAGTTTTTTTGATAGAAGTGTTGTAGAATTAATTAAGTTCACAGGACGGTACGTCTGGGCGTTCCGTGAGTTCAACCGAAATGGAGGTTTTCACATGAAAAAGATCAAGAGAATCGCGGCTGCTGTATGTTCGCTCGCTGTCTGCCTTGGTATGGCTGCCTGCGGCGGCAACAGTGATTCATCCGCTGATACAACTACCAAGAAACCCGAAGAGATCAAGCTCAATTCCGAGGCTCAGGAGCAGGTAAACAGCCTCTCCGATCAGCTGGAGGATATCGAGCTGGAGAATACAACCATCAAGTTCATCGCACACTGGGATCTGAACCCCGGCGACGGTCAGGTCGTTCCCCCGCACATCCAGATGTTCCGCGACAAGTATCACGGCAATATCGAGTATATCCCGACGACCTGGGACACGAGATACGATGACATCTCAAAGAAGGTGCTCTCAAAGGATTCGCCCGACTTCTTCCCCGCAATGGATATGGACGGCTTCCCGAAGGGCGTGTTCAAGAATATCTTCCAGCCGTTCGACGAGTATCTCGACTTCGACTCCGACCTCTGGAAGGATTCCAAGAGCGTTAACGATGCGTTCGTATTCAACGGCGGTCACTATGTAGCTGCTACCGCTGCCGAGCCGCAGTATGTCTGCATCTACAACCCCAAGACTGTTGAGGCAGCAGGTCTTGAAGATCCTGCCGAGCTGTTTGCGAAGGACGAGTGGACTATGTCCAAGTTCAAGGAAATGTGCATCCAGTTCACCGATTCCAGCCAGGGCAAGTACGGCGTAGGCGGTTACTGGATCGCTTCTTCGCTGAACGATGCCTGCGGTTATCCGCTCATCACGATGGAAGACGGCAAGCTTGTGAACAACATCGAGAAGCCTGAAGTTGCTGCTGTTCAGGAGTTCATGTACGGACTCGGACAGACAGGCGTTTACTGCCCCGACCGCGGTCGTTCGGGCGGCGTGCTCAACGGCGATACCCTGTTCTATCCCTGCGGCTTATGGTCCATCCAGAACAACCCCGAGAGCTCTATCGCATACGGCGATGTTGCAAACGGCGGCGTAATGTTCGTTCCGATGCCGAGAATGGATGATTCGGACAAGTACTACATTTCCAGCCGCAACGACGGCTACCACCTCATCGCAGGCGCTCCGAACCCCAAGGGCGTAGTTGCGTTCCTCAATTGTATGCAGCTATGCTCCAAGGAGACTCAGAACATAACCGAAGATCAGCTCAGAAACGACTACAAGTGGAGCGAGGAAATGATCGCTATGCGTGCTACCATCCTCGATCTCTGCAAGACCAATGCTGTGTTTGACTTCTCCAACGGCGTTAATGACGCTCTGTCAAAGCAGCTCGATCTGAAGGATGCTACCACCAGACCTAACGACGCGAAGGACTGGAGCACTGTTATTGATGAGAACAACATCTCTGTAAACACCATCATCGCAGACGCAAACTCTCAGAACAGCGACCTTGCGGAATAAGAGTGATATATTTCTGAAGAGCATATATAACCTCTGACCTTTCTAACCGAAGAGCGGCCGTGTCTTTGTGACCCGGCTGCTTTTCGGTTTTTATTTTATGTATCAATTGTTGCGAAATTAAGAAATGATTTACCTCAATAATTTTTTATTTCACAATAACCTGTTATTTAACTGCGCAATTTTTGATAACACATAAGCAATAAACGCATAGCACATTTTTGGGGTGTGTGGTAAAATAATATCAGACTTATAAAGTAATATTTGAAAGGATAGATGATAATTAAACCCGACGCTGATGCTGCCTATACAGGGCAGGACGGGACAGGCTGACCGATGACGGCACCCTGCATTTCCCCGAAAAAGCGGAACAGCGCATATTATAAATGAATTTTTCCTCCACCTTCTTATTAATTGCTTTTACAGAAACGGACGCTTGCGACGGCGTCCGTTTCTGTTTGCCACAATTTATGGGCTTGCCAAAAAATGCGCAATAATTGTTATAGTCTGCGCAATTTTTGAATTGGCAATTTTGGTCAAATGTTATAAAATGTATACAGAAACGGAGATCAATTAGGTGATTTCCGCAACAGTCAAAAAAATCTTTCAAAAATGTTTCAGGAGGGAAATGATTATGAAACACAAGAGATTTGTAGCAGGTATGCTCGCAACTTCGATGGCACTGGCAGTATCCAGCTGCGGAAAGACCGACGACGATGTGCAGGAGAGAGAAGCGGTAAAGACCGCTGACGGCAAGACCGTCCTCAACGTGTGGGCGTTCACCGATGAGGTACCTGGAATGATCGACAAGTACATGGAGCTGCACCCCGACTTCGCAAAGAAGTACGAGGTAAAGACCACGATCATCGCTACGACCGAAGGTCAGTATCAGCCCGCACTCGACCAGGCACTTTCGGCAGGCGGCGATGATGCTCCCGACCTGTACTGCGCTGAGTCCGCATTCGTGCTCAAGTATACTCAGGGCGACGCTGCTAAGTACGCTGCACCCTACGAGTCGCTCGGCATCGACGTTGACGCTAAGATAAAGGAAGCTGACATCGCACAGTACTCCGTAGATATGGGTACCAACAATGACAACAAGGTCGTTGGTCTCGGCTATCAGGCTACGGGCGGTGCGTTCATCTACAGACGTTCCATCGCGAAGGACGTTTTCGGGACCGATGACCCCGATCAGATCTCGGCGGCTATCGGCGGCGGTTCTCAGAGCTGGGATAAGTTTTGGGAGGCTGCAGAACAGCTCAAGGCTAAGGGCTACGGCATAATTTCGGGCGACGGCGACCTCTGGCACGCTGTTGAGAACAGCTCCGATCAGGCATGGATCGTTGACGGCACACTCACCATCGACCCCAAGCGCGAGCAGTTCCTCGACTACTCCAAGATGCTCAAGGACAACGGCTGGCACAACGATACTCAGGACTGGCAGGACGCCTGGTTCGCTGATATGAAGGGCGAAGGCGATAAGGGCATCTTCGGTTTCTTCGGACCCGCATGGCTCATTAACTACACTCTCGGCGACAACTGCGGCGGCAAAGCTGTTGGCGAAGGCACTTACGGCGACTGGGCTGTATGTGATTCTCCTATCGGCTTCTGCTGGGGCGGTACCTGGCTGCTTGCAAGCCAGTCCTCGCCCAACAAGGAAGCTCTCGGCGAGATCATCGAGTGGATCACCCTCGACTGCTCCGAAAACGGCTTACAGTATATGTGGGCGAACGGTACATACAACGATTCGGGTACAAAGGACTGCGTTGCTTCGGGTACTGTAATGGCTAAGTCCAACGGCGAACTCGAATTCCTCGGCGGTCAGAATATGTTCGACGTATTCACCAAGGCTAACCAGTATGCGAACGGTAAGAACAAGACCCAGTACGATGAGACTATCAACACCTACTGGAGAGATCAGGTACGTCAGTACACCGCAGGCAACAAGAGCCGCGAGGACGCTATCAAGGACTTCAAACAGCAGGTAGCCGATAACCTTGACGTAACCGTAAAGTAAAAGACCCGACAGTTCGGACGAAATAACTCGGAAAGCTCTGCGGAGTATCACGCTCCGCAGGCTTCTCCCTGAAATGGAGCCGAAGCTGTCAAGACACGTTCGGGAGTGATATTATGAAAAACAAAAGCAATGGTATGAACTATGCCAAGTACGGCTATCTGTTCAGTATACCGTTCGTGACCGCGTTTCTGATATTCTCGCTGTATCCGACGATCTATACCGCTATACTCGGCTTCACCGACTGTAAAGGTCTCGGCAACACGAACTGGAGCATCCTTGAGAACCCGTTCGACAATTTCAGAAATGTTATAAACAATCCATCGTTCGTTACATCCTTGAAAAACACCCTCGTTATCTGGATAATGAACTTCATCCCCCAGATAACCTTAGCGCTCCTGCTTACGGCGTGGTTCACATCCCACTCGTATGAGCTGAAGGGCAAGGGCTTCTTCAAGGTAGTGTTCTATATGCCGAACATAATCACAGCGGCGACTGTGGCTATCCTGTTCAACTCGCTCTACGGCTACCCCGTAGGCCCCGTGAACGATTTCCTCACCTCGCTCCACATCATTCCGAAGCCCTTCAACTTCCTCACCAGCAAAGGCTGGGCGAAGTTCATCGTGGCTTTCATCCAGTTCTGGACATGGTACGGAAATACTATGATAGTGCTCATCTCGGGCGTTCTCGGCATAAGCCCCGACATCTATGAGGCTGCCGACATCGACGGCGCGAACGGTGTTCAGACCTTCTTCAAGATAACCATACCCAACCTCAAGACCGTACTCCTTTACACCCTCATCACCTCGCTGGTCGGCGGTCTGAATATGTACGATATCCCGAAGCTGTTCCTGAACGGCGGACCCGATAACTCAACGCTCACCACAAGCGTGTTCATCTACAATCAGGCGTTCAGCGGAAGCTACCTCTATAACCGTGCAGCTGCCGCAAGTATGCTGATGTTCATCGTTATCGCGGTATGCTCGGCGATACTGTTCTACATCATGAGAGACAAGGATGAGGCTAAGGCTGAGAAGGAAAAGAAAGAAGCATTAAAGGCATGGAAACGCTCGCAGAAGGCTGCGGCTTCCAGGTAAGGGAGGGACGGAATAATGACAACTACAGCCGGAACTGTACCGAGCGCACCTGTTTCAAGCAGCTCGGATGAGATAAAAAGCAGAGCCGAGTCACAGAAGACATTCAAGATAGTGGCATATACCGTCTGTGTACTGCTTACCGTTATGTGCCTGTTCCCCTTCGTGATAATGATCGTAAACTCCACGAGGAGCACCACCCAGATACAGCAGCACTCCATCTCGCTGATACCGGGAACCAGCCTGCTGAAGAACTTCGCCGTACTGACGGGCAAATCCTTCAATCCTCTCCGCGGATTCCTGAATTCGCTGGGCATATCCTTTTTCTCGACACTCTGCAACATCTATTTCTCTACCATGACCGCCTTCGCGCTGGTCGCTTATAACTGGAAGCTCCGCAAGCCTTTCTTCACCGTCATCATGGCGGTGCTGATGATACCTGCTCAGGTGACCTCCATCGGTTTCTACCAGTTCATGTATCAGATAGGCATGACGAACAACTTCCTCGCGCTGATACTCCCCTCTATCGCCGCACCTACCACTGTTTTCTTCATGAGACAATACATGATACCCTCCCTTCCGATGGAGATACTCCAGTCGGCACGTATCGACGGCGCAAGAGAGTTCCGCATATTCAACCAGATCGTTCTCCCGATGATGAAGCCCGCGATGGCTACTCAGGCTATCTTCGCCTTCGTCGGAAAGTGGAACGAGTTCTTCCTTTCGAGCATCCTGCTCACCAAGCAGGAAAAGTACACCATGCCTATCATGGTAAGCCTGCTCAAGGGTGATATCTACAAGACCGAGTACGGCGCGATCTATCTTGGATTGTTCCTGACCGTTCTTCCGCTGCTTGCAGTCTACTTCCTGCTCTCCAAGTACATCGTAGCAGGTGTGGCGCTCGGCGGTGTAAAATCGTGATATTTCTCCTCTTAAAGCGCAAAGTCTGCCCCCCGCGAGCCAAGCTCCGCAGGGCAGGCTTTTTTTCTGCATGACCCGAAATGCACTACTCGTCCGTGGATCCGACCTTGACAACTTTCATATAATGTTGTATAATATAACATATATGTTCGCAGGAGGAACAGCGTATGTCTAATATCGAAAAAAAGTTAAGCGAGCTGACGGAAATGCTCGTAAGCGACTATGAGGGCGGACGCATCATAGATGAGGTCAAATCCCATGCGATGCCCGATAAGAAAAAAGTTATAGATATTCTTGAAAAGATACGCATCATCGTGTTCGCAGGCTATTTCAGGAACGGTCTTTACAAGGTGTATACGGTACGCAACACCCTGACTATGCTGCTTGAGGACGTTACCTTCAATCTCGGTCAGCAGATAGCCGTCGTGCTCAGCTGTTCGCCCGAGTACGAGAATGCCGTTCCCGAAGAGGTCGAGAACGCCGCCGAGTACCTTACCTTTGAGTTTCTGAGCAAGCTGCCGAAGATCCGCGCTCTTGTCGAGACTGACGTCAAGGCGGCTTACGACGGCGACCCTGCCGCATTCTCCACCGACGAGATAATATATTCATATCCGGGACTCTACGCGATCGTTACGAGCCGTATCGCGCATGAGCTGTTCCTGCTGGGTGTGCCCCTCATCCCACGTATGATGACAGAGCACGCTCACAGCCTTACGGGTATCGACATCCACCCCGGTACGACTATCGGTGAATACTTCTTCATCGACCACGGTACAGGTATAGTTATCGGTGAGACTACCGAGATAGGCAACAACGTAAAGATATATCAGGGCGTGACCCTCGGTGCGCTTTCAACCCGCGGCGGTCAGTCGCTCCGCGGAAAGAAGCGTCACCCCACCATAAAGGATAACGTCACCATATATTCGGGTGCTTCGATACTCGGCGGCGATACCATCATCGGAAAGGATGTAGTAATCGGCGGCAACGCCTTCATCACATCCTCGATACCCGACGGCGCGAGAGTCAGCATCAAGAATCAGGAGCTTACCTTCAAGTACAGCTCCGACAAGGGCAACGTTGATGACCCCCACGCTTCGATAGAACGACGCGAGATAGATGACGAGACCTGGTTCTATATCATCTGAATACCCGCCGCAGTCAGCAGGGCGGAGGCAAGCCACCGTCCTGCGTTTTTATAACCGAACGAAAAGGACAATATCATGAGTGCATTCGTTGAATTCAGGAACGTAAAAAAAACTTACAGGACAGGCGAGGTCGAGATAGAGGCTCTGCGCGATGTCAGCTTTGAGATAGGCAAGGGCGAGTTCTGCGTTATAGTCGGCGCTTCGGGCGCGGGCAAGACCACCATACTCAACATTCTCGGCGGCATGGATACCCTCACTTCGGGAAGCGCCAAGCTCGACGGAGTGGATATCTCACAGCTCACGAAGAAACAGCTGACCGCTTACAGACGTTACGACGTCGGGTTCGTGTTCCAGTTCTATAATCTGGTGCAGAACCTTACCGCTCTCGAAAACGTGGAGCTTGCGGCACAGATCTGCAAAGACCCCCTCGACGCCGAAAAGGTGCTCGAACAGGTGGGGCTGGCAGAGCGCATGAAGAACTTTCCCGCACAGCTGTCGGGCGGCGAACAGCAGAGAGTCGCTATCGCAAGGGCGCTGGCGAAGAATCCGAAGCTGCTGCTCTGCGACGAGCCGACGGGCGCCCTCGACTACAACACGGGCAAGTCGGTGCTGAAGCTCCTTCAGGATACCTGCCGCAATAACGGAATGACCGTTGTGGTCATCACTCACAATTCGGCGCTGGCGGCTATGGCTGACCGCATCATCACGGTGAAGAGCGGCATGGTCGAGAGCATGAGGCTCAATGACGAGATAGTCGATGTTGAGCAGATAGAATGGTGAGCGGATGAAGTCGAAAATGAAGCTCTCGGCACTGCGGGAGATAAAAAGCAGTCTCGGCAGATACATGGCGATACTCGCGATAATCGCGCTGGGCGTCGGCTTTTTTTCGGGAGTGAGGATAACCACCCCGACGATGGTATACAACATGAACGGCTTTTTGCAGGAGGGTCAGCTGTATGACTACCGCCTGCTCTCGACCATCGGATGGGAAAAGTCGGACGTTGAAGACCTCGCCTCACAGCCCGATGTGCGTGCCTGTGAGGGGGCGTATTCCGCAGATATACTCTGCACCGACAGGGACGGAAAGAACGAGTACGTGTTCAAGGCGCACTCGCTGACGGAGAACGTAAACAAGATAAAGCTGACCAGCGGCAGAATGCCCGAATCTCCAGACGAGTGCCTGCTTGATGCAAAGATGGGCGGCATGAAGAACTCGGATATGGAGGGAAGCTCGGTCATCCGCATCAAGGACTCAAACGAGCAGGAGACCATCGGGATGTTCCGCTACAGGAAATACAAGGTCGTGGGCTACTGCTATTCTCCGCTGTATATCAACTTCGAGCGCGGCACGACTTCGATAGGGACGGGAAGCGTTTCGGGGTTCATGTACGTGATGCCCGAAGCCTTCCGAAGCAAAGCCTACTCGGAGATATACGTCCGCTTTGACGAGGATGAGACTATCTACTCGGAGGGCTACAAGGACTATATGGACGCTCACGAGGACTTGTGGGAGCGCATCACCCGCGAACACGCCGACGCACGCTATGAACGGCTGGTCAGCGACGCGGAAGAGAAGATAGCTGACGGAACCCGTAAACTTGAAGATAACCGTTCGGAGGGCGAAAAGAAGCTCTCGGACGCGGAGCAGGAGCTGGCAGAGGCGAGAAAGACCCTCGACGAGACCTCACAACAGCTTGCCGCCGCTAAGGAACAGATAGACAGCGGCAGGGCAGAGCTTGAAAAGATGAAGCAGCAGCTCGGAGAAGCGGCTGCGGCTCAGCTTGCCGAACAGGAGGCCGTGCTCGACGCTTCCGAGGAGGAGTACGAAAAGGGGCTTGCCGAATATCAGAAGGGCGAGGATGATTATGCCTCGGGGCTTGAGACCTACAACAGCAACAAGCAGAATTTCGACAGCAGGATAGCCGACGCCGAGCGCGAGATCGCAGACGCAAGAGATGCGGTCGCATCGCTGAAAAAGCCCGAGACGTTCCTGATGGGACGGGGTACGAACATCGGCGTTGCCTGCTTCGAGAACGACTCGGACATAGTGGCGCAGGTCGCAAAGGTGTTCCCGATATTCTTCATACTGGTGGCGGCGCTGGTCTGCATGACCACCATGAGCCGCATGGTCGAGGAACAGCGCACCCAGATAGGCGTGTTCAAGGCACTGGGCTACTCAAACGGCTCGATAATGGGCAGGCTGATGTTCTATTCGGGAAGTGCGGCGGTCATCGGCGCGGCGGCAGGCTACGCCGTGGGGACCATGCTTTTCCCGAGAGTCATCTGGATGACCTATCAGCTCATGTATGTAGACCTTGAGATGAAGTATATGTTCGATGTTAAGCTGGCGGTCATTTCGGGAGCGGTCTCGCTGCTCTGTTCGGTGGGTACCACATGGGCATCCTGCCGCTACGAGCTTTCCGAGACAGCCGCATCGCTGATGCGCCCGAAAGCACCGAAGGCAGGCAAGCGAGTTCTGCTGGAGAGGATACCCTTCATCTGGAAGCGGCTGAGATTCCTTGTGAAGGTCTCGGTGCGAAACATCTTCCGCTACAAGAAACGCTTCTTCATGATGATACTCGGTATCAGCGGCTGTACGGCTCTGCTTCTGACGGGCTTCGGCATCAAGGATTCGGTAGCAGGCTTTGCGGACGTGCAGTACGGCGAGGTGTTCGTGACCGACGCCGACATGATATTCGACCCAGAGGACGGAAAGCTCCCCGAAAGCGTGGAAAAACTGCTCGCGGAACACACCGCCGAGCACAAGCTCCTGCGCGAGTGTTCGTGGGATCTGGTGACGAAGGACAAGACCAAGAGCATCACACTTGAAGTCCCCGAAAACTACGACGGGATGGACAGCTTCGTGCGGATGAATACGGCGGACGGCGAGCCTGTTCCCGTGCCGAAGAGCGGCGAAGCTGTGGTCAGCAGGAGCCTTGAAGAACGCTACGGCGTTCATACGGGGGATACCATCACCCTGCGCGACGACAAGCTGAACGAACTGCACCTGAAAGTCATCGGCGTGTTCAGGAACCATGTGTATAACTACGTTTTCACCTGCCCCGAGACCTTCACGGAACAGCTGGGGACCGCCCCCGAGTTCAACGGCGCTTTCATGAACTTTGCTGAGGGCACCGACGAATTCAAGGAAGCGGCGGCGATAGCAGGGGACAAGGCGGTGAAGAACGTGACCGTTTATTCCGAGCTGAAAGAGCGCATGAGAAAGACCATGTCGAGCCTTGACTACGTTGTCCTGCTGGTCATCGTCAGCGCGGCGGGGCTTGCGTTCATCGTGATATATAACCTTACAAACATAAACATCACCGAACGTCTGCGTGAGATAGCCACCATCAAGGTGCTGGGCTTTTTCCGAAGCGAGACAAGCGCATACGTCCTTCGGGAGAACATCGCGCTCACCGCCATCGGCACTCTGGTCGGACTGGGACTGGGCATACTTCTGCACCGCTTCGTGATGGGGCAGATAGTTGTGGACATGGTGTCGTTCAGCGTGCGCATACTGCCGCTGAGCTATGTGTACAGCGTGGTGCTGACGTTCGTGTTCAATTTCCTCGTTGACCTTGTCATGGAGAACAAGCTCGAACGGATAAATATGGCGGAATCGCTCAAGACCATCGATTAACGGAGGGACATATATGAATTTTGAGAATATCAACAGCGCGGTCAGCCGCAGTATCGAAAGGCAGTCGGAAACGGGTGCGGCTTTCGTGCTGACCCGCGACGGAAAGCCGATACACATCTTTGCGGCAGGACTTGCCGACGCCGAAAAAGGAACGGCGTTCACACCCGATACCATTTGCAGGGCTTTTTCCTGCTCGAAGATAGTGACCGCCACCGCCTGCGTGCAGCTTATCGAGAGGGGACTGCTGGACACAAGCTGGGAGCTGGGCTGGCTCATCCCCGAGTTTTCCGATGCGAAGTACGTCCGCGGCGGCAAGAAGCTCGATTCGCCGCCCATCCGCATCCGCGACCTGCTGAACATGACTTCGGGCATCGCTTACCCGGGCGACTGGCACGAGGGCGTGGAGGTCATGAACAAGGTATGGGATGCACTTGACGACAGCATCAAGAACGGCAGACCGATGACCACTCAGGAATTCGCGGCGGCAGTCGGAAAAGCTCCGCTGATGTACGCGGCAGGGGACGAGTGGATGTACGGCTCGTCTGCGGACATTCTCGGTGCGGTGGTCGAAAGGGTCGCGGAAATGCGCTTTTCCGAGTACCTTGCAAAGAATATCTTTGAACCGCTTGGCATGGAGGACACGGCGTTCTATGTGCCTGCGGACAAGCGCGACAGACTGGCGGTGCTGTACGAGGGCGCTGGCGAAAGCAGGAAACTGCCCGAGTACGTCAACCTCTGCATCTACGATTACGACGAGCCGCCGAAGTTCGAGTCGGGCGGGGCGGGACTCTTCACGACCGCAAACGACCTCGCAAAGCTCGGCGCTGAGCTTGCCTGCGGCGGAAAGGGCGTTATCAGCAGGCGCGGTGTGGACTTCATGCGCACGAACGGTCTTTCACCCGAACAGAGAAAGACCTACAACTGGGACTCCACAAGGGGTTACGGCTACGGCAACCTCGTGAGAGTGCTGGAGGACAGGAACCTTGCAGGCACGCTGGCGAACGAGGGCGCATTCGGCTGGGACGGCTGGACGGGCACATATCTGCTCTGCGACCCGAAGGAAAAGCTGTCGGTGACGCTGTTCGTTCAGCGCTGCGGCGCAGGCACGACTCAGCTGGCAAGAGATGTGGTGAACGCATCCTACGCGGCACTGGGATAAAAAGACTATCTGCAGAAGTGTGGATTCTGCCGATTTTTTTCGTCCTCAGCAAAGTGAAATGTAGAAAAAATATTGACAATTGATGAAATTTGAGGTATAATTGACATAGCATTCATGACCGATTGCGTTATAAAGGAGGATACGATTATGATAAGAACAAACATTTTCCAGGAGACAGCCGCCCACAAGGTAGTTCAGCAGCTCGGAGGTTTTTCGGTGCTGGAGTATGAGCGCGACCTTTCGGTGTCGCCTTCGACGGCTCAGTCGGCATATTTTTCGTCCAAGATGGGCGTACACAAGCGTCAGGTCATTTGCAGTCTGAACGGCAGCGGCGTTGTGATCCAGTCGGGTGCGATGCAGTGGTTCGCAGGCGCGGTGGAGGCGCAGACCAACATCAAGGGCGCAGGCGATATGCTCAAGAAGTTCGTGGGCAGCAAGGTGACGGGCGAATCGGCGGTCAAGCCGAGGTATGTCGGCACGGGAACGCTGGTGCTCGAACCGACGTACAAGTACATCCTGCTTGAGGACATCGGCAAGTGGGGCGGCAGTCTTGTGATAGAGGACGGTCTGTTCCTTGCGGCGAACGACAGTGTTGACATCAGTGTGACTGCCCGCTCGAACATTTCGTCGGCGATGCTTGGCGGCGAGGGTATGTTCAACACCTGCCTGAGGGGCAATGGCATTGCGGTGCTGGAGAGTCCTGTTCCGAGGGAGGAGCTGGTGATCGTAGATCTGGAGAACGATCAGCTGAAGATCGACGGAAACTTTGCGATCGCGTGGTCATCGTCGCTGAATTTCACGGTAGAGCGCACGACGAAGACGCTGGTAGGATCAGCGGCGTCGGGAGAAGGGCTTGTGAATGTTTACAGGGGCACAGGACGAGTACTGATGGCACCTGTACAGAGCGGCACATTATCGATAATAAGCGGCTAAAAAAATACCGTCTGTACGTAACTGTACAGGCGGTATATTTTTAGAACAAGACCACCGTCCCGTTTACTCTGTTTCGGTATGGCAGTGTTTGTGCAGGTCTGTATAAATCGCTGGTGCGATTTTTGGGGGCTTTGCCAAAAGTCGCTCCGCTCTTTTGGCAAAATAAAATCGGCATTTCACGCTTCGAGGGTTCATTTGAGCTCTGCTGTCATGCAGAGTTCTTTTCCTCGATTTTCGGGAAATGCCGATTTTATTTTTGTGGGGGGGGGATGATGGCTCTCTTTCGGGTCAAAGCCATGTTCCCTGGGCGGGGACGCTGTCCCCGAGCCACTGCTGGGGGAGCCTTTGTAGCCGTGCGCAGCTAAGGCGGGGGTCTCCATCCCTCCTTAACTTTTTTAGTCTCTGGCGTGTACGGGACAGTGGTTTGGTTTTTAGAATGCGAGCTTCTCTTCGAGATACTTCTCAAGATCAGCTATGGGCATACGTACCTGCTCCATGCTGTCGCGCTCACGTACTGTTACACATCCGTCGGTCTCGGACTCGAAATCGTATGTCACACAGAACGGTGTGCCGATCTCGTCCTGACGACGGTATCTCTTGCCAATGCTTCCTGCTTCATCATAGTCAACAAAGAACTTCTTCGACAGATCCTCGAATACCTTGCTCGCAGGCTCGGACAGCTTCTTGGAAAGCGGCAGTACAGCAGCCTTTACAGGAGCAAGCGCAGGATGGAAACGCATAACTGTACGAACGTCGGGCTTCTCCTCGGTGCCGATGTTCTCCTCGTCATATGCCTCGCATACAACTGCAAGGAACAGTCTCTCAACACCCAGCGAGGGCTCGATAACGTACGGAACATATCTCTCGTTGGTCTCGGGATCGAGATAGTCGAGGTTCTTGCCCGATGTCTTGATGTGCTGGTTCAGGTCGTAGTCGGTTCTGTCCGCAACGCCCCACAGCTCGCCCCAGCCGAACGGGAACAGATATTCAAAGTCGGTGGTAGCCTTGGAGTAGAAGCACAGCTCCTCAGCAGAATGGTCGCGCAGTCTCAGGTTCTCTTCCTTGATGTTCAGCGACAGCAGCCAGTCACGGCAGAAGCTTCTCCAGTAGTCGAACCACTCAAGGTCAGTGCCGGGCTTGCAGAAGAACTCAAGCTCCATCTGCTCGAACTCTCTTACACGGAAGATGAAGTTTCCTGGAGTGATCTCGTTTCTGAAGGACTTGCCCACCTGCGCAACGCCGAAGGGGACCTTCTTTCTGGTGGTGCGCTGGATGTTCGCGAAGTTTACGAAGATACCCTGCGCAGTCTCGGGACGCAGATACAGCTCAGCCTTCGAGTCCTCGGTTACGCCCTGGAAGGTCTTGAACATCAGGTTGAACTGACGGATGTCGGTGAAGTTGTGCTTGCCGCACTGGGGGCAGGGAATGTTCTTTTCCTTGATGTAGTCCATCAGCTGCTCGTTCGACCAGCCTGCAACGTTTGTGCCGTCAAAGTCCTCGATGAGGTTGTCCGCACGGTGACGGGTGTGGCACTCCTTGCAGTCCATGAGCGGGTCGGAGAAGCCGCCGAGGTGTCCCGAAGCTACCCAGGTCTGCGGATTCATCAGGATAGCCGAATCAAGTCCTACGTTGTACTTGTTCTCCTGAATGAACTTCTTTCTCCATGCGTTCTTGATGTTGGTCTTCAGCTCTACGCCGAGCGGACCGTAATCCCAGGTGTTTGCAAGTCCGCCGTAGATCTCCGAGCCTGCATATACAAAGCCTCTGCCCTTACACAGAGCCACGATCTTGTCCATTGTCTTTTCGCTGTTAAGCATTGTTTTACCATTCCTTTCTGTTTTTTGAGAAATGCTGTAATCTATATTATACTACATTATTCCGCAAATTGCAATAGATTACATAAAACTTTCATAATTGTTCCATTCTCCCGAAAATAAAGACCATGCCCTGTATCCCAAAAGCATGGTCCTGTTTTTCTCACGACGGCTCAAGCTGCTGCGTGAAGAACTCATCCACCTGATCGAAGAGCTCTGTATTTATCCCGTTCGCGAGCTTCTTGTTCACCGAACGGTAGTAGGCAGCAAGCGCCTGATTCGGTATCTTACCGTTGTACTGCTTCATCATCAGTTCAAACTGCGGGTCGAGTTTTTTGCGCATATAGTTTACGGTCTTTTTCGAGTAGAGGTATGAGTTGTGACCGCGTCTGCGCTTTTCATCCATCGTCACGTAAACGACCTTCTCGTTCGTGATCTTGCTCTGCTGATTGATTATCGCCGCGCCGTCGTAGCGCACGGTCTTGTCAGACGTTCCGTGAACGACCATGACGGGTATGTTGGATTTATTGATGCCGTCCACCGCCGAAAGGTCTGAGTAGTTCCTGAAACAAGCCTTGTTGTACAGCCAGATGAAGGGGGTCAGATACTTCGCCGATTCGCTGCCGAGTATCAGCTCGCTCGCCTCGTTCAGCTCCTTCATAGGCGTACAGTAGCCAGAAAGTGTCACGCAGGCTTTAATATCGTGGTCGAAGTTCAGCACAGCCGCTGACGCATACCCGCCCCAGCTGTGACCCATGACGAACATGGGCAGCTCGTTGAGCCTGTCGTCGCTCTCTGCGTAGGTCAGCGCCTTGTCAAGATCAATGGCACTCTGCGCCAGACCTATCGTGCTCGAACCCTCGCTCGAACAGCTTCCCGTGGCGTCATACGCAAACACCCGCCAGCCCTTGTCAACCATCGAGATAAGTATCGGCATATAACTCTCGTGTCCCGCGCCGATGCCGTGGGCAAACACGATCAGACCCTTGTCGTTGTCCATGCCGTAAATGTAGCCGTGCAGAGTGTTGTGCCCCGACAGGAAAGTGACTTCCTCCCTCGGATACTTGCTCGCGTAGTGGCTGTAACGGTAGTTGTATGAGTACTTCTTGTCAGGATAGTCCACCCTCGTGAACCTCGACCTCATCAGAAACGTCGTCAGCCCCATGAACACAGCAAAAAACATCAGCACCCCTGCAATGATGACCGCTAAGATCAGCTTCCGCCGATTCTTTCTCTTGACTTTTCGTATATGTTTCTGCTCGGGACTCATTACGATCACGACCTTCTTACATTATATTCACCTTTGTGTGCTTGTCTTTGGAAAAGTGCTGTCTATCTTGGTGGAAGACCCTTTTAAAAAAGGGTCTTCCACCAACCCCCCTCACTAAAATTTTTAATACTTTTTGGCTTTTGGGTGGTTCTTTATTAGTTTGTGCAGGTCGGGAAATTTGTGGTTCTTTTTCTCATTGGGCGACCTTGCCAAAAAGACGTTCAAAGGAGGTCAACACATCATTTGCGGAATTTTTCAGATGGTCACTTTTGAAGCGGTGATAGTCCATCTTCTAAACCACAACAAACGACATATTAAAAGTCTTTGGAAGGGGAGCTGGGTGAGAAGCTAAGGCGGGTTTCTCCGGTAATAAACCGCGCCTCACTCACGAACGCCCCTGTCTTTCGTACCATTCTTCTTTGGTTATCATGATTTTTCTGGGTTTGGCGCCTTCCTGGGGGCCGATTATGCCCATGGCCTCGATGTCGTCCATGATGCGGGCGGCTCTGGGGAAGCCGAGTTTGAGCTTGCGCTGTAAGAACGCTGTGGAGGCGTTGCCCGTTTCGACGATAATGGTTATCGCCTGATTTACGAGGTCGTCGTCGGGGTTTATCTGGACCTCGGTGTCCTCCTCGTTCTTGGGCTTCGGCATATTCTGCTCGACCTCGTGTACGACCTCCTGATCGTACTGAGCGCCGTGTTCCTGTTTCAGGAACGCCACGATATCGCGTATCTCCTGACTGGACGCAAAACCGCTCTGGATTCTGAGCGGCTTCGGGTAGCCTGCGGGCTTGAAGAGCATATCGCCGCGTCCCAGCAGTTTTTCTGCGCCCACCTCGTCGAGGATTACTCTTGAGTCCACATTATTGGACACCATCAGCGCCGTTCTCGACGGTATGTTAGCCTTGATTATACCTGTAAGTACGTCGGTTCTCGGCGACTGGGTAGCGATGAGCATATGCATACCCGCCGCTCTTGCCAGCTGAGCAAGGCTCTGTATCGAAGCCTCGACCTCATTTTTCGCCGCCATCATAAGTTCAGCCAGCTCGTCGAGGATGATGACGATGTAGGGCAGTTTGGTGCGCTTGCACTCGGGGTCGTTGGCTATCATCTCATCGACGAATTCGTTGTATTCTTCGAGATTCTTCACGCCGTTTGCTTCGAGTAGCGCGTAGCGGCGGTTCATCTCGTTCACCGCCCATCCCAGCGCACCTGCCGCCTTCAGCGGTTCGGTGAGCACGGGTATCAGCAGATGCGGTATGCCGTTGTAGATCGGGAACTCAACGCGTTTCGGGTCAACAAGTATCAACTTGACCTCGTCGGGCGAACAGCGGTAGAGGATGTTCAGTATCACCGAATTCGTGAATACCGACTTGCCCGAACCCGTAGTACCCGCGATGAGCATATGGGGCATCGAGGTTATGTCGCCCATGACGATGTTGCCCTCGATATCCTTGCCGACCGCGAATTTCAGCAGACCCTTTGCGCGGCGGAAGTCGCGGCTGTCGATAAGCTCTCTCATGGAGATGCTGTCGCGGTGGATGTTCGGTATCTCGATGCCGATGGCGGGTTTTCCGGGTATCGGCGCTTCGATTCGCACGCTTTGTGCCGCAAGGTTCAGCGCGATGTCGTCCGAAAGGGAAGTGACCTGCTTTACCTTAACGCCTGCCGCAGGCTGCAACTCGTACCTCGTAACGGTAGGGCCGCGGTGGATGCCGACGATGCGTGTCTTTACGCCGAACTGTTCGAGAGTCGCCACAAGCCTCTGGGACTTGTCCTGTATCTCGCGCTCGATCTCTTCTTCCGAGCTGCGGTTCTTCGCAGGCTGGAGAAGCTCGACGGGCGGATAAACGTACCCTACCTGCTCGCCATCTTCGACGGGTCTGTAGGTCTCGGCGTTGGGGTCTACGTTGACCTCGTTCCGGCGGTTCTGCGCCGCCGACGCCTGACGGATAAGCTCCTTCAGCTTTATCTCCTCGGCGACCTTCTGTTTTTCTTCCTTCACTTGCTCGGCACGGGTAGGTTCCTTCGCAGGCTTTTCGGGCTGTTTCTTCTTCTCGTTCTCGGTCTCCTGAGCCTGTTCGGAGGCAGGAGCGGTACGCTCGCGCTTGACAGTCCTGGGGTCTGTGCCGTCGGCTGTCTTCTGAGCCGTTTCGGGCTTCGGAGCCTCCTCCTTCACCTCTTCGGGCTGACCGTCCATGCTGAACTTCTCGGCGCGTGCTCTTGCTTCCTCCTCCTCGCGGCGGATGCGGTCGAGCTGTGCCTGATGCACCTTTGCAAAGTCCACGCTGCGTTTTTTCAGCTTGCGTTCGGGCTTGCGGACGGGCGCAGGCTGCGGCTCGTAGCTGTCGAAGGTCATCTGCTCGTAAGGCTCGGGCTCGGGTACGGGCTCGGGCAGATCGTACTTGCCGTCAAGCTCACGTTCGTAGGCGCGGTCTGCGGCGTTTTCCCTGAGAGCTTTCGCACCGCCGACGATCGGGCGCGTCATGGCGTGGAGTATCTGCGGCAGTGTCAGGTCTGACAGCAGCAGAGCGAACAGCACGATGAGCAGAACGATGAGTATTTTCGAGCCGACCTCGCCGAACCATGTCCTGAGGGACAGCCCCATCAGCGCTCCTGCCACGCCGCCACCTCTGAGTTTCACGCCGTCAGCGTACAGGTGTTTGAGTTTTATCAGCAGCGTCGAGCCCTGCACAGCGTTACCGAAGAATATCTGTGCCGCGCCGCTCAGCAGGAAGAACATGACCGCTCCCTGTACGGCTCGGGCTATGACCGCGCTCTTCGCCTTTTCCGAAGCTATCGAGAGCGCCATATATATAATGAATGCTCCGAACACGAACACCGAAGCGCCGAGCATCCCGCGGTTGAGGTCGTACAGCTTTTTCCACAAGCCGTCGCCCTTGATGAATGTCAGTATTATCTGGAATATCCCGAAGAAGAACATCACCAGCGACCAGAAACGCCTGCGCTCGCGGAACTTCGCGGCAGCCGCATCGTTCTGTTTTGCGCCTGCCGACGGCTTAGCCGTTTTTGAAGCGCTCCCCGAAGAGCTTTTCTTCGCGGTACTGCTTTTTGATGTGGTCTTTGCAGTGGTTTTTCCTTTACTCTGAGCCAAATCTTTCCCCTCTTTTTCCTTTCCTTTATGAAGTCCTCAGCCCTCGATACGGCTGTAAAGCCAGCCTATCGCGTCCGAAAGACCTCCGAGACAGTCGATAAGTCCGCATTCCACAGCGGTCTCGCCGTCTATGACCGTCCCCACGTCCATCACTATCTCACCCGTCGCGAGCATTAGCTCGTGCAGGCGCTTTTCGCTGATGCGTGAGTTCGCTGTAATGAAGCGGTCTATCCGCTTCTGCATACGTCTGAAATATTCGAGCGTCTGCGGCACTCCCACCACGGGGCCGTTCATCCTCACGGGGTGTACGGTCATAGTGGCGCTGGGCACGATGAACGAGCGTTTTGCGCTGACCGCCAGCGGCACCCCGATGGAATGTCCGCCCCCCAGCACGATGGAAGCCGTAGGAGTTTTCATCCCTGCGATGAGCTCTGCGATGGCAAGCCCAGCCTCCACGTCCCCTCCGACGGTGTTGAGAAGTATCAGCAGACCCTCAGCGGTCTCGTCCTGTTCTATCTCCACCAGCGAAGGTATGATATGCTCGTACTTTGTGGTCTTGTTGTCGGGGGGCAGGATATAGTGCCCCTCGACCTGCCCGATGATGTTCAGGCAGCAGATACCGTGTCTGCCTTCCATCCGTGCAAGCCCGAAGTCCTTTATCTCATCAGCCTGTTCCGCCCCGAGAACGGAAGCCGTTTCCGTCATCGTAAAGGCAGGCGTGCAGCTGATGACAGGGTGTTTTTTGTGCTGTTTTTTCTTCGACATAGCTTTTTTACCTCCGATAAAATGTTTACGGAAGTTATTCTGTGCCGAAGCGTTTTTTTCTATTCAAACACTAAACAGTTAAAAAATTGGACAATTACCCTATTATAAATATAACACAAAAGCCCCCCCTTGTCAAGGGGGGAACACATTGTTCATCGCTGAAAAACATTTGTCACGGGTTTTCAGAACGCCTGTGCCGCCGCGTAAGCCGTCGCCCATGCGACCTGTAGGTTGAAACCGCCCGTGTAGCCGTCAACGTCCAGCACCTCGCCGATGAAGTACAGTCCCTTCACGAGCTTCGACTCCATAGTTTTCGGGCTGACCTCGCCGACCTCTACACCGCCGCGGGTGATTATCGCTTCGGACACGGGGCGCAGACCCTTCACGTCGAAGGTCAGCGACTTTATCGCGCGGATAAGGCTCTCGCGTTCTTCGCGGGTTATCTGGTTGACCTTTTTCACGGGGGAGATGCCGCTGCGTTTGATGATGACGTGGATGATGCTCGCAGGGAGCAGCCGTCCGAGGGAGTTGCCGAAATCGCGGTTCGGCACTTCCGAGAAGTCGCGAAGTATCCGCTCGCCGAGTTTTTTCTCGTCGAGGGCGGGCTTCAAATCCACCGCGAAGGTGTACTTGCCTTTGACGATGTCGTGCATATGCGCCGACGCCGACAGCACGAGAGGGCCGCTCATCCCGAAGTGGGTAAAGAGCATCTCGCCCTGCTGTTCAAAGACTTTTTTTCCCGTGGTGTTGTCGGTGACGGTGAGTCCGCAGTTTTTCAGCGACAGTCCCATCGCCTGAGCGCACTCGCCGTAAAGCTCCACGGGCACGAGCGACCCCGTACATTCGGTGACGGTGTGTCCCGCCTGTCTTGCGAGGGTGTATCCGTCGCCTGTCGAGCCCGTCTTCGGGTAGGAGATACCGCCGCAGGCAACGACTACGCACCTTCCGAAGTACTCGCTCTTACGGCATTTCACGCCCCTGACCTCGCCGTCTTCCATGATGAGGGACAGTGCGTCGTCGCAGACGATGCGCACGCCTGCATCACGGGCGGCGTTTATCAGCGCCCCCGAGATGTCCTGAGCCTTGTCGCTGACGGGGAAAACGCGGTTGCCGCGCTCGGTCTTGAGCTCTATGCCCAGCGTCTCAAAGAACGCCATAACGTCCTCGGGAGCGAACCTGCTCAGCGAAGAGTACATGAATTTTGAGTTTCTCGGCAGGTTAGCCATGACCGTCTGCACGTCGCAGTTGTTTGTGACGTTGCAGCGTCCCTTGCCTGTGATGTTTAGCTTTCGGCAGGGCTGCGCCTCGTGCTCGATGACTATGACCTCGTGTCCGAGCCACGCCGCCTGCACCGCGCACATCATCCCGCTCGCTCCGCCGCCGATTATTACGATATCTGTCTGCATATCCGTTCCTTTTTATCCCACAGCCCGATGCTGTGCCTATAGTTGTATTCGTACAAAAAAGCGGACACCTTATTGTTCGGTGCCGTCGCCTCTGTGCTGTGAAATGTCGAAAACGACAGTCATGAGGACTGCCATCATAACGTTCTGTTCGTCGTAAATCTTCAGGTCGTAGGTGTCGCCGAAAGCCGAAATCGGCTTGTTGACCGCCAGCACAAGTTCGCCGCCGCACTTGACGTTGTATTGCAGACCGAAGATGTCGCCCTTGGTCTCCCAGCCGATCGGTTCTGCCTTGTAGCTCGAAATACCGACGCGCTTTGTTATCCTGCCTGCCTGTTCGCCGCCGATGGTCAGCTCGTAAACGGGCAGTACTGAGGGCAGACGGCGCTTTATCTCGGCGAGACATTCGCCGTCGGGGTCGCGGACGAAAAGGTGCGCCCCGAGCTCAAACTTCGATTCGATGACGAAGAGCGTTTCGCCCTGTTCGTCGTAAACGTGGTAGAAGCTCAGCAGGTGTCCCGTGTCCTGCTCTATTTTCAGCTTTATCATTCTTTACCTTTTGTTTTCCGAGTAGACTTCATATTCATCCCATATCTTTTCCAGCTTCTCGAAGCTCTGACGAACGGTGTCCGCCGAGCTTATGGAGAGCGCCGCTATGAGCGCATTTATCAGGGAGAGCGGTGCGACGAGGGAGTCGGCGAAGCTGTTCATGTCGCTGCGTGCGATGAGCAGGTCGTCCGCGAAGGGTGCCAGCGGCGACTGTTCCGAGTCGGTCAGCGCGATGACGTGCGCCTTCTGGTTCTTTGCGAACTCCATCATCCTCGCGGTCTGACGTGAGTATCTCGGGAAGGAGATGCCTATCATCACGTCCTTTTCGCCGATGCGCATCACCTGCTCGAAAAGCTCGCTGGTGGTGGTGTTGCGAAGCTGTTTCACCTGCGGGAACATCCTCGACAGGTAGTAATTCAGGAAGGACGCCAGCGGTTCGGCGCTTCGGGCTCCGAGGATATACACCGTCTCGCAGTGCTCGATAGCCTGCACCGCATTCGTGAACGCATCTTCCGAAGTCTCTTCGAGGGTGGTGCGTATCTTCTCAATGTCGCTTGCGAGCACCTGTCCCAGCACGTCGCCACCGCTGAGCCTGTCGTTGGTGACCTCGATACGCTGTACGGCAGTGAGCTTGTTGCGCATAAGCTCCTGCAAAGCCCGCTGAAGGGCAGGGTAGCCGTCAAAGCCCAGCATCGACGCGAACCTCACCACCGTGGATTCGCTCACGCCTACCGTCTTGCCGAGCTTCTGGGCGGTCATGTAAGCCGCCTTGTCGTAATGCTCGGTGATGTAGGCGGCTATCGCCTTGTGTCCCTTTGAAAACGAGTTCATCTGCTCGTTCATCAGCGTAAATAAGTCCTTGTCCATTTCTAATGACACTTCCTCTTAATGATTTACAGTGCAGGTTTTGATCATTCTTTTTCAAATTCCACAACGACACCTAAATTATCGACGGTCAGGGTGTTATCCGTCAAGGTGTAGGTCATGATCTCGGCGCCGTCCTTCGCAATGGTCCCGCCGCCCCATTTATAAGAGCTGACCGACTCGTTCAAAATAAGCTCGCAGCTCCCGTCCCCGTGAAAGGTCATGGCGTAGGTGAATTCATCCCTGTTGAGAATCTCCCTGACAGGAACTCTTTTGCCGTCCTCAATGTAGTATTTTGCATTGTATGTACCCGAAGGCTCCGCGATCTCCGCCGATTCCGTTTCCGATTCAGGTTCCGGGATTTCAGCAGCAGCAGACGATGCTCCTTCGGGAACGCTGTCAGCCCTGCTGCCGTTCACTTCGCTCTGCCCGCAGCCCGAAAGCCCGAAGACTGCTGCGGCAGAAAAAAGCATCAGTGTGGTCATTCCTTTATTTTTCATCACAGTCATTCTTTCCTAAAGTTCAAGCTCCATGCTGACATGGGGTATGCCGTCCAAGATAAACTCCCCCGAGCACACCTCAAAGCCTGCTTTCCGATAGTAGCCTATCGCGTAGCACTGAGCCTCAAGATAGATCTTCTTCGCGGTAAAATGCTTCCTCGCCTGTCGGACTCCCTCGTGAAGCAGCAGCCCTCCGAGCCCCTTGCCGTGCTCGACCGTGACCACCCTGCCCAGCTGGACGGTGTCCTCGTCCCGCTGAAAGAGCCGCAGACAGCCGCCGACGCTGCCGTCATCCTCCTCGGCGAAAACGTGCAGACTGTCATAGTCCTTCCTGTCCATATCCTGACAGACGCACTCCTGTTCCACCACGAATACCTCGGATCTCGCACGAAGTATCTCGTAGAGCTCCCTCAGCGTGAGTTCGTCGAAATACCTGACCTTTATCGTCATGCGTGTTATTTCCTCCATACAGTCTCGCCGTCAGTCTCGATGACAACGCTGCCGACTTCCGCAGTGATGTACACTTCCGAACCGTAGTCGTTCAGCTTGTTAACGGTGACGTCGCTCGGGTGTCCGTAGTCGTTCTGCGCTCCGCAGGAGATGACCGAGATCTGCGGACTTACCGCGGCGAGCCAGTCGTCGCCTGTGGCGTAGGCGCTGCCGTGATGTCCGACCTTCAGCACGTCGGCGTCCACATCCACCCACCGTTCAAGGAAGCTGTTCTCCTCGTCAAAGCTGCAATCCCCCGTAAACAGGAAGGTGCAGTCTCCGCAGGTGAGCTTCACCAGCATCGACCAGTTGTTCAGGTCGGTGTCGTATTCGGTGGGGGCGTAGGTGTCGAAAGTACACTCCCCGAAGGTATAGCTCATATCCTCCGCATCCTCGATGGCGGCTGTCTCGACCAGCTGGTCGTAGCTCACCGAGTCGGGCAGCAGTTCGTCGGGGATGTTCGGCATTATCACGCTGCCTGTCTCGAAGGCATTGCAAATGTCCGCAGCCTCGCCGATGTGGTCGGCGTGAGGGTGGCTCAGCAGCAGGTAGTCGAGCTTTTTCACGCCCAGCTGCTGCAAGCGCAATATCACGGTGTCGCTGCTGTCGCGGTCGCCCGTGTCGATGAGCATATAATGCCCGTCCGAGCAGACGAGTGCGCAGTCGCCCTGCCCCACGTCGATGAACTCCACCCAGGTTTTCGTTCTCTTATTCGTCTCGGGTGAGGACGTGTGCTCTGCGATGATGTCGCTGAGGTGCTGTGAACCCAGTTCTTCGGGCAGTTTCGGCAGCTCGTCCCACAGTCCGTGATACTTGATGAAGCTGGCGGCACCGCCCGCAAGGAGCAGCAAGCCCGTCAGGAACACCGCAACCGCCAGCGGGTTTGATTTTTTATCCTTAGCCATGATTCAGCGTTTTCTCCTGCCTTTTCCGTTTGGTGCCTTGCCGTTCTGAGGACGGCGGGAGCCCTGCTTACCTTTCTGCGGAGCGCTTCGCTTTGCGTCACGTTCGCGCTGTTCTTTCAGGTAGATGCTGTCGGGCTTTACCAGCTTGTCCGAGCCGTGCCCGATGAGGTCGCGTCTGCCCGCCTTTTCGAGCGCTTCGATGACGCGGCGCTGATTCTCGGGCTTGTAGTATTGCAGAAGCACTCTCTGCATCGCCTTTTCCTTCGGGTCTTTCGCCACGTAGACGGGCTCCATGGTGTACGGGTCGAGCCCCGTGTAGAACATACAGGTCGAGAGTGTTCCGGGGGTGGGGTAGAAATCCTGCACCTGTTCGGGTCGGATGTGGTTCTCTTTGAGGAACATCGCCAGCTCCACCGCGTCCGCGAGCTTCGAGCCGGGGTGCGAGGACATCAGGTACGGAACCAGATACTGCTCCTTGCCCTGTCTGCCCGTTATCTCGTAAAAGCGTCTCTGGAAACGCTTATAGGCTTCTATGTGGGGCTTTCCCATCTTGTCGAGCACCGCCGCCGAGCAGTGTTCGGGTGCGACTTTCAGCTGACCGCTGATGTGGTGGGCGATGAGCTCGTTCATGAACTCGTCGTCCTTGTCCTCGATGAGGTAGTCGTAGCGTATGCCCGAACGGATGAACACCTTCTTGACCTTCGGGAGCGCACGGAGCTGTCTCAGCAGGTGCAGGTACTCCTTGTGATCGACGTTAAGGTTCTTGCATGGCTCGGGCGCAAGGCACTTCCTGCCCTTGCAGAGCCCGTGTTCAAGCTGCTTGTCGCAGGACGGTCCGCGGAAGTTCGCCGTCGGACCGCCGACATCGTGGATATAGCCCTTGAAGTCCTTCATCTGCGTGAGCTTCTTCGCTTCCTCGATGACGCTCTCCTCACTGCGGACGGTTACGCGTCTGCCCTGATGAAGTGCGATAGAGCAGAAGTTGCAGAACCCGTAGCACCCCCTGTTGTGGGTCAGCGAGAAGCGCACCTCCTCGATGGATGGCACGCCGCCCTCCTTTTCGTAGCAGGGGTGGTAAGCCCTCTCGTAGTCGAGGGAGTACACAAGGTCAAGCTCCTCGGTCGTCAGCGACAGCGCGGGCGGATTCTGCACCAGCATTTTGTCCCCCTGACGCTGGATGATGGTCTTTCCGTAAACCTCATCCTGCCAGTCGTACTGTATGCGGCACGCCTTCGCGTAGAGCTCCTTGCTCTCGGCGACTTCCTTGAATGACGGGCACTGCACCGCACCGTAGGGGGTCTCCTTCGGGTCGCAGAGGTAGCAGGTGCCGCGCACGTCGCGGATAGAGCTTACAGGTTCGCCGTTTGCGAGCCGTTCGGCTATCTCGATGACCGAGTGCTCACCCATCCCGAACATGAGGATATCCGCACCCGTGTCCACCAGCACCGAAGGCATGACCTCATTTTTCCAGTAGTCGTAGTGCGCAAAACGTCTCAGCGAGACTTCAAGACCGCCGATAAGTATCGGCAGTTCGGGCGCGGCGGCGCGGCACATCTTTGAGTAGACGGTCGCGGCACGGTCGGGACGTTTGCCGCCCCTGCCGCCTGCCGAGTAAGCATCATCCGAGCGCGGCTTTTTCGCAACGGTGTAGTGTGCCACCATCGAGTCGATATTGCCTGCCGTCACGAGCCATCCGAGCTTAGGTCTGCCGAGCCTCAGCACCGACTTCGGGTCTCTCCAGTCGGGCTGTGCAATGATCCCGACGGTATAGCCCTTGTATGTCAGCAGGTGCGAGATTATCGAAGCACCAAAGCTCGGATGATCGACATACGCATCACCGATTACATACACGAAATCGAGCTGCCCGATACCGCGCTCTTCCATATCCTTTTTTGATATCGGCATGAACACGCCAACACCCCCTTTATTTTAGATAAGAGATAAAAGATAAGAGATAATGTATCGCTTACGCGATGATTTTATTATTGCAGAAAAGTTATTGTGATAAATCAGAATTATTTTATCTCGTACAAAATCCATCCTTATAAAAGAACTGCGTAAAGCCTCTGCTGCAAGCACGTCCGTTTCCGCGGTCCTTTGTATCGTATTCCAAAACGACAGTCTGCTTATCCAGGCAATCCGGATGCATCTCTCTGGGAATTTGCACCATATACATCGGCAAATGCAGCCCATCGGGAGAAGCCTCGTATAATTTCTGTAATGAAATCACATCTGTTTTTCTTCCGTTTACATAAACCGTAACATCTTCTTTTGCGATCTCCGGTGCAACATCCGTTATATGGACCTTTTCTTCACCGACTACAGTGTCGTATTCTTCTTTTTTGAAATAGACCATAGGCCTAAAGGTAAGGAAAAGTGTTTGTACACCTCCGTTATTTACACTCACATTTAACGAATACACCTCACCGTTTCCGATTTTCAGATCAATGACCTCGTCCCGGTCCGCAATAATATTCCAGCCCCAGCATTCCAAAGAGCTGATCCCATAGCTGTTATCATCTGAATATATGGCATTATAGCTCCCGGCCGGCACACGAAGACTATATCGTCCGTTCAGATCCGTCCATGTTCCCATAATAAACGGCGCGGCATCAAAACCATAGCGATATAACATCACCACCGCCGGAAAAGGCTTTCCGTCAAAATCCGATACCTGTCCCGAAAATGTATAGTATTTACATTCCGTTTCAAAAGTTTCTGATTTACCTCCCGCTTCATAGATGACCCGTAACATATCCGGCTCACAATCCTTATCTTCACGGATCTTAAACACTGCCCCGTATCCGCTTTTGCGCAAACTAATATCTGCATCGTCCCCGTTGCCGAAAGCCATGATGTCCTTATCAAATACCACCTCTCCTTTACACATCCCCAAAATATGAAAGGATATCGGAAACACCAGCTCTTCAAATTCGCAGTATATCCCCACATGAGACTCCGGTACAGCCATATCCGGCTGCAAGATCTCACTTTCCTTCTGGGTATAGTTAAAATACCACGCATCCTTTACCTTCATAATTTACCTCCTGAAATCAAAATTATCTGACAGTTTGTCAAATTCCGATTTATAGCACAACAATATCTCTGATCTCTTATCTGAATCAGTATCCCTGTTCTTTCATGTCTTTGACGAGCTGAACATAATACTCACGCACGTCGAAGCCGTCGATATTCTCACGCATGAGGTCGATCATGTCGCCGTGTGAGATACCGCGCTTTTTCGTGTCGGGGATGACCTCGCTGTCCTCCCAGTAGAGTGCCGACTCCATCGTCACCAGTCCGTCGTTGCCGCGCTGACTGTAGGGTTTGCTGCAGAAATACCCGATATTCAGCGGAAATCCCGCCGAAAGCGGGCTGACCATGCGGCTCATGACGCTCTTGTATCTCACCCCCGGCATATCGGGGACGTTCTTGTTGAACTCGGTGCAGGCGGCTTCGGTCAGCTCGCCCACGCCCGTCAGGAAGCTCGGGCTCGTGTCGCCGAGTTTTGTGAACAGCTTGTTGTACTTGTTGTCGAGGAAGTCCGCCAGCCCCTTCGGAGCCTTCGCAAGGACTTTGTCCACCCACGCACAGCCGCGGTGGGGCGTGTTGATGGTGGTGAGGGTCGCAACGTACTTGTCCATCCCCAGCTTCGAGATGGCGTAGCGCGTGTCAAGACCGCCCTTCGAGTGGGCGATGATGTTGACCTTCTCCGCGCCCGTGAGCTTGATGGTGTTCTCGATGTGAGCGGCTATCTCGCGGGCGCTGACCTCGATGGCGTTGGCTGACTGCTGACTGGCGTAGCTGACCCTCGCGCCGTTTTTCGCCAGCGCCTTCGGGATGCGTCCCCAGTAGTTGAACATCTGCCAGTCGCGGAAGAAGATGCCGTGTACCATGATTATCGGGTACTTTGTCAGGCAGACCTGATTCTCGGCACGCATATCGTCGAGGTCGAGCTTTGCCTGCTCGAAGTGGTACTCGCTCTTCGCGTGGCGGTAGAATTTCCACAGCACGAAGCAGTTGACCACGGGCAGGAACCATGTGCAGAACAGAAGTATGTACAGCGAAGCCTTGTGCTGACGCGCCGAAACGGCTATCTTCACCAGTCCGATGAAGGTCATGAGCGCGATGACGAGATACGCGATGACGCCGCTCCCGATGACGTAGCCGTATGACACCGTGCCGCCGACCTTGGCGTCGTGGAGCTTCGGCAGTATGAAAAGCGCGGGTATCTCAAGCACGATGAGCACAAGGGAAGTGCCGAGTATGCAGGCACCGTCCGAGAGACTGCTCAGGCGTCTTTCCTGTGATTTCCTGCGCTTCTGAGGTCTTATCAGGAATGCGAAGAAATGTATGAGCAGTACCGCAAGCACAGCAAAGACCACCGCACCGTTCGGAAACGTTCTGCCGATGGTGGAGTAGTTGAAAAGTGCAAGCAGCAGCAGGCATTGGAATATCTGTATGATTCTTTTCATGTCTGTCATCTCCTCAATACTATATTATAACATATCTTTTGAAAAAATGCAAGTGCCGCCGCGCTGAATTGCAAAAACGGTTTTACTTGACAATTGGGCAGAAAGTGTGTATAATATATTAAGGCAATACCGCGCAACCAACGGCTTCGCCTTTGCACGTCATCTGCTTGCATAAATTCCGTCATATTACCCAAATTCTCCTTGACTTGCGTCAGCAAGCCTGCGTCGAATTTAGACAATCTGACGAAATTTCTGTGGCACCAGCTTCGCTGGTGCGGCGCATCTGACGCACAATGGTTGTGCGGTATTGCCTTAAAACACTGTTATCCCGCGGATGCGGCTATGTCCGCACCGCATGAATGTTCCGCAACGGAGGTAATCATTATGAAAGATTTTTTACAGCTTGCAAGAGACAGATATTCGGTGAGGAAATTCGACCCCTCGAAGCCCGTGACCGATGAACAGCTCGAAAGCATACTCAAAGCCGCAGAATTCGCACCGACGGCGGTGAACTACCAGCCCGTGAAGGTGTGGGTCTTCAGGAGCGCGGAGGCTAAGGAAAAGCTCCTCTCCTGCACAAAGATGAAATTCATCGGCGACGCTCCCTACATACTCGCGGTGGGCGGAAAGGCGGAAGGCGCATGGGTTCGTCCCTTCGATCAGAAGAATTTCTCGGAAATAGATGCCGCCATCGTCTCGACGCAGATCATGCTTGAGATACACGACCTCGGTCTCGGCTCCACATGGATAGGCCATTTCGACGCACCGGCTGTGAAGGAGATGTTCCCCGAGATGGCGGAGTATGAGCTCGTGGCGCTCTTCCCCGTGGGCTATGCCGCCGAGGACGCCGCACCTTCCGAGCGTCACGAGAAGAGCAAGCCCCGTGAAGAGCTTGTGAGCGTGCTGTAAATGTGGATCGCGATATTCGGCGCGGTACTTATCGGATGTGTCGCGTCGATAATTTTCCTGATACGCCAGATACATTGGTTCACCCCGATACAGAAGCTCGCGGTAAAGCACAGGGGGCTTTCGTGGGCGGTCTCCTTGGGGCTGTTCTCGCTGACGGGTCTGCTGTGCCTGATAAACGTGTGGGCGATGGCGATAGGGCTCCTGCACCTTGCGCTGTTCTGGTTCATCTGCTTTGAAGTCGCCGCAGTGGTGCGGAAGCTGCGCCATGCGGAGCGGAAGGGCTGTCCCGAAGGCGTCATCGCGATACTGATGACGGCGGTGTATCTCTGCTACGGATGGTACAGCGCACACCACATCGTCATCACACACTACGACCTTGAAAGCCCGACAAAGCTCTGCGAGGACGGCAGTCTGCGCATCGCGGAGATAGCTGACCTGCACCTGGGCATCACCCTTGACGGGGCGGAGTTCTCGCAGCAGATGAGCAGGATAAAGTCGCAAGAGCCCGATATTATCGTGGTGACGGGCGACTTCGTGGACGATGACAGCAACAGGGAAGATATGCTTCGCGCCTGCAAAGCCCTCGGAGACGCAAAGCCTGTGCTCGGCACCTATTTCATCCTCGGGAATCATGACCCGGGCTATGGCAATTACCGCGATTTCACGGTGGATGAGCTTCTGTCGGAGCTTGAAAAGAACGGTGTGACGGTGCTGACCGATGAGACGGTCATGGTGAACGACAGGTTCTACCTTACGGGCAGACGCGACGCTTACGACGGCGAAAGAGCGTCGATGGAGGAGCTGTGCAGCGGTCTCGACCGAAGCCGCTACCACATCGTGCTTGACCATCAGCCGAACGATTTCGCAGCCGAAGCCGAAGCGAAGGCCGACCTTGTACTGTCGGGGCATACCCACGGCGGACATCTTCTGCCTGCGGGCTACATCGGTCTGCTCATCGGTGCGAACGACCGCGTGTACGGCTACGAACAGCGCGGCCGCACGAACTTTATCGTCAGCTCGGGCATCTCGGGCTGGGCGATACCTTTTAAGACGGGCACGGTCTCCGAGATAGTGGTCATCGACATTACCTGTGCCGACGGTTGACAAATAACATATATTCTTTATAAAAATATTGTATCATATACAAACTGTATGTTTTCTTTGCGTATTATCAATATATTTTGTGATAAACAACAAACAGCACATCACAATATGAACACAGGTTGAACGGGTTTCACCAATTTTTTTTGCAATTATACCGAATCTGTTGACTTCTTCGTTATTATGATATATAATTTAACTTAGTTAGAAGTATTTTTGATAAATCTTTTAACGTAAGTTTACAGTAATAATATATGGGAGGAAAAACAGATGAGAAGTCACAAGAAGATCGCAGCCTGCGTGCTTTCACTCGCACTCGCGGCTAACTCTGTAGGGCTTATCTCCTACGCGGCGAACGGCGGTTTTTCGGCGGACCTGCCGAAGTTTGCGGTAGCTGCTGACGAGAAGATGCAGGATCTCGGGCACTTTGTTTACGCCACCGAGGACACTCTCGGAAGCGCTAACAGCTATGCAGTATTCAGCTACGATTATTATCAGAACAACCACATGGAGGGCGTTTTCGCCGCTCAGTACTACTATCCGTCGGGTCAGGGCTTCGGCACTACCGAGAACGTGGTAGACTACATCAACCCGGGCGAGAACTTCATCTATATCGAGAATTTCGGCAAGAACAAGCTCAATAACATCAACGACGTTGACAATATAAACGAGGGTATCAACAATATCGAGCAGTCCAAGAAGTGGGGCATGATACTTCCCGATACCATCACCTTTGATTTCAGCGTTAATAACGGCAACGGCGTTCAGCTCATCAACGACCTCGACGGCAAGAAGTCGGGCACGTTCAATTCGGCTGACAGACTTGCGAACGGTCTGTATCACATCTCGATGACGACCTACCAGATCGACTTCGACAAGGCGTTCGACGCTCTGTATGACTATTCCGAGTCGGCTTCCCAGAAGAACACCGCAGGCGCAAAGACCACTATCACCGAGGACGGCGACGTTCTCAACATCGTCTGCAAGAAGGGCGCTAACGTAATCACCCTTGATTCCGAGGCTATCGAGAAGCACGAGATAAGGATCGTGGGCGAGGACGGCGAGACCGATTATTCGCTCATCATCAACGTTGTCAATGTTAAGAACAACGTTCTCTACAACAAGAAATGTACCGTTGACGGCAAGGGCGGCGGATACGTTGCCGAGGGCGGCAAGCTCCTCTGGAACTTCCACAACGCTACAGGCAAGAACATCACCTTCCAGGAGTGCAACACGGGCGTTATCCTTGCTCCCGAGGCTAACATCACCGTTACCGCTTCGCACAACGGTTCTGTTTTCGCGGATTCCGTTACCAACGAAGGCTGTGAGATCCACCAGAACCCCTTCACGGGCAGCCAGTTTGCCGACATCAACAGCTCCGAGGAGTGGAACAGCGATACTTCGGGAGTTTTAAGCTCTGTAGAAGAAAGCTCCTCTGTTGAGGATTCTTCGAGTGAAGAAGAGTCTTCCGTTGAGGATTCTTCGTGCGAAGAAGAGTCTTCCGTTGAGGATTCTTCGAGCGAAGAAGAGTCTTCCGTTGAGGATTCTTCGAGCGAAGAAGATTCTTCCGTTGAGGATTCTTCGAGCGAAGAAGATTCTTCCGTAGAGGATTCTTCGAGCGAAGAAGATTCTTCCGTAGAGGATTCTTCAAGCGAGGATGATTCTTCTGTTGAGGATTCTTCCAGCGAGGATGATTCTTCCGTTGAGGACAGCTCAAGCGACGGCGATAACTCCATAGACGATTCCACTACCGATTCCGAGGACTCTTCAAGCGAGGATGATTCTTCTGTCGAGGACAGCTCAAGCGACGGCGATAACTCCTTAGACGATTCCACTACCGATTCCGAGGACTCTTCGAGCGAAGATGATTCGTCCGACTACTCGACCGATTCTACGGATTCTGCCGACTCCGCCGATTCTGTAGACGATTCTTCCAGTGGCGGCGACATCGACACAAGTGATTCCGATGCGAGCAGCTCCACTGCCGACAACAGCTCCACTTCGAGCACAGGCACCGACAGCGCTTCGAGCAGCACAAGCTCCACTAACTCGAACACTTCGTCCACTACTTCGACCTCGACTTCGACTACGACTGGCAAGTCCACATCGACTGCTACCGCTACAACAGGCGGCAAGACCGACAGCAACCCCGGTACAGGCGCAGGCGCAGCAGTAGGCGCGACCGCACTCGTTGCAGCAGCAATGATCGTCGTATCCAGAAAGAACAGAAAATAAAACCTGACACTCTCAGGCGCACCTGTCCTCGGGCAGGCGCGCCTTTTCTTTTTTCAAGAGTGCGGGATTTTTCTTGGGGGAGACCCTTTTGAAAAAGGGTCTTCCCCCAAACCCCCTCACTAAAACTTTTAATACTTTTTGGCTTTTGGGTGGTTCTTACTTAATTTGTGTTGGTCGGGAAGAGTGACGCTCTTTTCTTCAATTGTGCGCCACTTGCCAAAAAGACGTTCGATAGAGCGTAACGTATCATTTGCGGAATTTGTCAGGTGGTCTCTCTTGGAATTTTGAAAGACTATCTTCTCCTTCACAGCTAACAGACGACAATATAAAAGTCTTTGGAAGGGGGCTGGGGGAGAACCTTTCTTCTGTCCGTGCGAAGCTAAGGCGGGGTTTCCTCCAATGGGTTAGCACTCTACTATTGAGAGTGCTAATTTTCATCAGTATTTCACAAACGGGTGACATGGATTTCATATTCGGGGGCTATTATGTATTACAGAAAGAGGAAAAGAGAAAACGAAGAAAGGAATGAGTCCGATGTGCATATAAGTCTCATAACTGCACAAAATATGAAAAAGAAAAGCTTTTGGGAGGTATGACTTATGTTTGCTATGACACCGTTTGAAAGACACAATGATCTGTTTGATGAGTTTGAGAGAGGCTTCTTCGGGATGCCGCAGAGGTTCGAGGGTTTCCGCACCGACATCAGGGATGACGGCGACAAATACGTTCTCGAAGCCGAGCTGCCGGGTTTCGAGAAAGAGGACATCAAGCTCGACATCACGGGCGACTGCATGACCCTTTCGGCAGAGCATACCGAGACCGAGCAGGAGGGTGAGCCGAAGAGCAAGTATATCCGCCGCGAGCGCAGATACGGTTCGGTAAGCCGCAGCTTCGACCTGACAGGCATCGACAAGGACGGCATCACTGCCGAGTACAAGAGCGGGATCCTGTATATGGATCTGCCGAAACAGCAGCCTCAGCAGCCCGTTTCGAGACGGCTTGAAATAAGATAATGTGATACACTTTTCCATAAAAAACTCTCGACAAGACCCCGTGGGTGAAAGCTCACGGGGTCTTGTCTTTGTTTCAAAGTTCATTGAATATTCACAACTTTGGGCGGCAATTATGGTATAATATTTTTCAAAGTTCCTTATGCGATCTTTGCTGTGATTCGCCCGTGCCGAGGAGTTGTTTTCTTTGAAGACCGAGTTCGGAAAGCCGTTTCGACATATGCCGAGCTGCTGATAGAAATCTACAATTCCTCGTTCTTTGACGACTATTTAATATACGGCGAATGTAAAAGTTGCACGGTTCGTTATGGATAGATGAGTGCCGGATCAAATGAGAAACACTATATAAAAAAGCAAGGCGGTGTCGGAAATGAAAGTGCTGTTTGTCGGTGACGTTGTGCGCTCCGCAGGTATCGACATACTTGAAAAGAATATCTACAAGCTGAAGCGTGAGCACGAGATCGACTTCACGATAGTCAACGGCGAGAATTCTGCCGAGACCAACGGCATCGACCGCCGAAGCTACGAACGGCTGATACAGCTCGGCGCGGACGTGGTGACGGGCGGCAATCATTCCTTTCAGCAGCGCGGCTGTGAGGAGCTGTACGAGCGCGAGGAGACGCTGCTCCGTCCTGCGAACTATCCCGAAGGGGTGGCAGGCAGCGGAATGTATATCGCCGACCTTTTCCCTGTGAAGATAGCGGTCATCAGTCTGATGGGTACGGTTGGTCTCGAACCGCTCGACAACCCGTTTTTCTGCATCGACAAGCTGATAGAGCAGGCAGGCACGCCGAACATTTTCGTTGATTTCCATGCCGAAGCGACTTCCGAGAAGAAGGGCATGGGGCATTATCTGACGGGCAGGGTGACGGCTTTGATAGGCACGCACACTCACGTTCAGACGGCTGACGAAGCGATACTGGGCGGTCACACGGCGTATCTGACGGACGTTGGGATGTGTGGTCCCGAGCTTTCGGTTCTGGGCATCGACAGTGACATAGCGGTGGAGAAGATGAAATATCATACGCCTGTGACATTCAAAGCGAGCAGCAATCCTTCGTTTATAAATGCGGCTGTCATCAGCTTTGACGAAAAATTGGGCAAAGCGTACAAAATCGAGCGTGTGATTATGAGATAACTGCCAAAAATACACTTATACTATTGCAAATTCTGTGAGTTTGTTGTATAATTAAATGTATTAACACGCTAAAGGAGGCAGTATATATGGAGATATTAAAGGTTTCGTCACGTTCTGTTCCTAATTCGGTCGCAGGAGCGATAGCAGGAGTTATCAGAGACAGTGGATCGGTGGAGATACAGGCTGTCGGAGCGGGTGCTGCCAATCAGGCGATAAAAGCTGTTGCGATAGCGCGAGGGTATCTTGCGCCGTTAGGGATCGACCTTATCTGCATACCTGCATTTGGCAATGTAGTTATTGATGCCGAGGAGAGAACGGCGATAAGGCTGATCTGTGAAGAGCGCTGAGCGAAAGTTTCCGATGAAAAGAGGGGCGAGGCGGTGACCTCGCCCATTTTATTTAGCGAAAAACAGAAAATACAGCCAAACGTCCCGTTAACGCCGGGGTCTGAAAAATTTTAGGAGGGGGTCTCCCTTCCTCCTGAACTTTTTTGGTCTCTGGCGAACACGGACGGTTGCTTGGTTTTTGGAAAATATGGAAAGGAGAAACTTCTTAATGGAACCTATATTGACCTGTCAGGGTCTTACTAAACAGTACGGGAATATGCCTGCTCTCATGAACGCTTCGTTTAACCTCTACGCAGGCCGCATTATCGGACTGCTCGGACCTAACGGCAGCGGTAAAACTACTTTCATAAAAATGGCGGCAGGCTTGCTTCACCCTTCGGGCGGTACTCTTACTATCGGCGGCCATGAGGTCGGCGTCGAAACTAAAAAGATAGTCTCGTACCTCCCCGACCGCGATTACCTGCCCGATTATATGAAGGTATCGGATATTATAAAAATGTTCTCGGAATTCTATTCCGATTTCGATTCGGTGAAGGCTCTCGATATGCTCTCACGACTCGGTATCGACCTGACTAAAAAGTTCAGCCACCTCTCAAAGGGTATGCGCGAAAAGATCCAGCTCTCCCTCGTTATGAGCAGACAGGCTAAACTTTACCTTCTCGATGAACCTATTGCAGGCGTTGATCCCGCGGCAAGAGACTATATCCTCAATACCATCCTCCAGAATTATAACCGCGAGGCAGCTGTGGTCATCTCGACTCACCTTATCTATGATATCGAACAGGTGCTCGACGATGTGCTGATGCTTCAGAACGGAACGGTCTTTCTTTACGACTCGGCAGAAAATATCCGCACACAGACGGGTCAGAGCATCGATATGTATTTCAGGGAGGTGTACAGATGTTAATCAAGCTGATAAAATCCGACCTGCGCTCCACCGCAAGGACTTTCGTGCCGATATGCATCGGTCTGCTCGTGCTCGCGGTCGCGATGATAGGCTGTATGGTGCTGATACCAACCGAAGGCAAGAATATCAGCGATACCGCAAGCGTTTCCATGATGGTAGCATATATTATCTGTACCATCTCGATATTCGTGTTCTCGGTGCTCGCATTCCTGATACCCTTGCTGAGATTCCGCAGATGCGTGATGAAAAACGACGCTTACCTCATGCTGACGATCCCCATCTCGCCCAAATGGCATATCGCGAGCAAGCTGCTTTGCTCGGTGGTGTGGTACATCGCGGCACAGGCCTGCAAGGGCATCGTGACGGGTATCATGATGCTGGCGGACAAGGACGATATCTTCGGCGTGGGCAGTCTGCTGAAAACACTCTTCACTGGCCGCGACACCGACAAGTTCGACCTCGATAATGTGGTCTACGTCGCCGTGAGCTTCATGAACTCGCTGATGCTGATAATCTTCGTTCAGCTGTTTCTGTACATGGTGTTCGTGATAGCTTCCATGTCGAACAAGAACAAGGGTCTGCTGACTGTGCTTATCGCCATAGGCGGTTCTGTGCTCCTCAGCTGGGGTTACGGCATGGTCTTCGCAGTGACCCTCAGATTCACAAAGGACAACTTCTACGACTACCTTACTTCAAGCATCAGATATGTGCCTTCACTGATATACTACACTGTGCTGGCAGTGGTTTTCTATATCATAACCGCGTTCATATTGGACAAGAAGTATAATCTGCAATGACCGCCCGAACGGCAGGTGCTCCCTCTTGAAAGGAGCACCTGTTCTTTTTTGTGCGAAAAAAATGTGAAAAACAGATGATTTTTTGTCATACCCTCTTGATTTTTTCGATAAGATGTGGCATAATATAATATGTGGCTTGCTGTTGGGACGGGATGCGTTCTGCGGCAGCCGAAAATGCGCTCGATGAGCTTTTACGGAAGAAGTGAAAGAATAATGGCTATAAATATCGCGCTTGACGGACCTTCGGGTGCGGGCAAATCCACTATCGCAAGACGCGCCGCGGAAAAGCTCGGATATGTGTATGTCGATACGGGGGCTATGTACCGTTCGATCGCTTATCACGCTCTGCAAAACGGCGCTGACCTCGGGGACGCGGAACAGATAACCGCACAGCTCGACGGTCTGAAGATAGAGCTTACCTACATCGACGGGGCTCAGGCGGTACTCGTGAACGGCGAGAACGTGTCGGACAAGATACGCACTCCCGAAGTCTCGATGGGCGCTTCAAAGGTGTCCGCAGTGCCTGCTGTTAGAGAGTTCCTGCTCGATACTCAGCGCAATATCGCAAAGACCAATGATATCATCATGGACGGCAGAGACATCGGTACGGTAGTCCTGCCCGACGCTCAGGTGAAGCTGTTCCTCACCGCTTCGGCAGAAGAGAGAGCGAACAGACGTTTCAGGGAATTACAGGAAAAGGGCGACCCCTCGACCTACGAGGAAGTGCTCGCCGATATAAATCAGCGTGACTATAACGATACTCACCGCGAGATAGCACCCCTCAGACAGGCTGAGGACGCACAGCTCATCGATTCCACAAGCATGACTATCGATGAGGTGGTGGACGCTATCGTCAGGGCGGCAGAGACCGCTTCGTCCGCCGAAAAAAAAAACTCTGACGAAGGCACAGAGCGAAAGAGCAGACGCGACCGTATGCTCATGCCCCTCAGACCAATAAGCAAGACCCATAAGATAGGCGCGGTCAGACAGTGTCTCTACAATCTGCTCAGACCCGTCATTCTGCTGATCTTTAAGGCGAGGTACAAGCTGTCCTTCGAGGGACTTGAAAATATCCCCCGCGACGGCGGAAACATCTTCGCTTCAAACCACAGAGGGTACGCTGACCCCGTGCTCATCGCCCTGCATACGAGAGTCCCTATCTCGTATATGGCGAAAAAGGAGCTTTTTGAGGGGAACAAGGCGTTCAAGTGGCTGATAACCTTCTTCGGGGCTTTCCCCGTTGACCGCGGTTCGGGCGATACGGGCGTTATCGACACCTCTATCGACCGCCTTGAGTCGGGCAGGAACCTTGTTATCTTCCCCGAAGGCACCCGCTCAAAGGACGGAAAGGTCGGGAAGGGCAAGACGGGCGTAGCACTCATCGCGGCTATCGCACAGACGAAGGTCGTGCCCGTCGGCATCAATTTCGAGGGCGAGAAGATGACCAGAGGAAAGAAAGTCGTGGTGCGTTTCGGCGAACCGATCGACACCAAAGAACTCGGCATAACTGATACGTCTTCACCTAATTTGAAAAAGATCAAGAAAGAAATCATGGATTCTATTACCAAATTGGTGTATTAAATGTTAACAGAATGTAAAATTTCAGTCGCAAAGACCGCTGGGTTCTGTTTTGGGGTAGACAGAGCGGTAAAAATCGTGTATAATAAATTAGATAACCGAAATGATGTTGTGACTTTAGGTCCGATCATCCATAACCGCAGCGTTGTAGCAGACCTTGAAGCAAGGGGCTGTAAGGCGGTGGAGCTTGATGAGATCGGCGAGGGACAGACAGTCATCATACGATCGCACGGTGTGCCGAGGTCGGTCTATAAAAAGCTCGAAGAGCTCGGGACCGAGATAGTTGATGCGACCTGCCCGTTCGTTGAACGAATCCAGCTCAAAGCTCTTGAAAAAACACAGCAGGGTATGACCGTACTGATCGCAGGGGATGTTACCCATCCCGAGGTTGAGGGCATACGCGGATTCTGTGAGAACGAGAGCTACGTCTTCGCAGGCCCGGGGGAGCTTGAAGAACTGCTTGGCAGGATAGGGAGCGATGTAAGGCTCTGTGTTCTGTCTCAGACAACGTATAATAAACTGCTGTGGGAACAGTGCAGGGAAGTGCTCGCAAAACTACGCCCCGATGCCGAGGTGTACGACACTATCTGCAACGCGACCGCGCAGCGACAGGCGGAGGCTGAACAGCTTTCGCAGCACGCCGACCTGATGATAATCGCAGGCGGCAGGAACAGCTCGAACACCCATAAACTCGTGCAGGTATGCAGCAGATACTGCCGCACCATACACGTAGAAACGGCAGACGAGCTGAAGGAAGCGCTTAAGGGAGAAGATCTCACGCGCGCAAGATCTATCGGGATCTCTGCAGGGGCAAGCACTCCTGCTTATATAATTGAGGAGGTACAACAGGCCATGAGCGAAATGTTGAACAATGTTGAAGAATTTAACTTTGCGGAGGAAATGGAGAAAACTCTTAAGAAAATACATAAGGGTATGAAGGTAGAGGGTATTGTTACCGCTATCGATGCTAACGGCGAAGTAAGCGTTGACATCGGAACCAAGCACACAGGCTATATCAAGCCCGAAGAGCTTACCGACGATCCTTCCAAGAAGCCGCAGGACATCGTTGCAGTAGGCGATACCATCGCACTTATCGTTCTCCAGACCAGCGACGAGAAGGGTATCGTAGAGCTCTCCAAGAAGAGAGTTGACGCTGCACTCGGTCTTGAGAAGATCGCTGCTGCTAAGGAAGAGGGCACTGTTCTCAACGGTACTGTATCCGCAGTCGTTAAGGGCGGTCTCATCGTTACTTCCAACGGCGTAAGAGTATTCATCCCCGCATCGCAGGCAGTTCCGAGAGGCGGAAACCTCGACGATATGCTCAAGAAGACCGTAGACTTCAAGGTAATTGAGGTAAACGAGGCAAGACAGAAGGCAGTAGGCTCCATCCGCGCTGTAGAGCGTGAGGCAAGAGAGGCTGCTAAGGCTAAGTTCTTCGAGAGCGCACAGCCCGGCGACGTTATCGTAGGCGAAGTTAAGAGCATCACCGATTACGGCGTATTCGTTGATCTCGGCGGCGTAGACGGTCTCGTAAGAAGAATGGATCTCTCCTGGAAGAGAGTTAAGCATCCTTCCGATATCGTATCTGTAGGCGATAAGCTTGAGGTACGCATCAAGGATATCGACACCGAGACAGGCAAGGTTTCCCTTACCGCTAAGAAGGATTCCGATAATCCCTGGGAAGTATTCAAGAACAACTATGAGGTTGGTCAGGCTGTAAAGGTAAAGGTAGTTTCCCTTACTTCCTTCGGTGCTTTTGCACAGATCATCGACGGTATCGACGGTCTTATCCACATCTCGCAGCTTGCAGACCGCAGAGTTGACAACGTTGCGGACGTACTTGCTGTCGGCGATGAGGTAGACGTAAAGATCACTGAGATCGACTACGATAAGAAGCGCATCAGCCTTTCGATCAGGGCACTGCTTCCTGCCGATGATGAGGCTGACTACGAATAATCTGTAAGAGAAATAATATCGTGAGGGGGCGGAAACGTCCCCTTGCTTTCTTCGGACAGACCCGATCCGAGAGGACAAAACGAGAAAGGCTTATGATATGGAAGAAAAAAGGAACGGAACGGTAAGACGGCAGAGACCGAAGCCTTATCGTCAGCATCCTATGGTCACGATACTCAAAGTCGTGGCTACGCTGATGCTTTCAGCGCTGATGGTCATCGTCATCACGGGTTCGATCTTCGCGACCGCGCTTACCATCTATATCCTGAACTTTGCTGATACCACGACCACCGTCAACCTCGACGAAGAGGTCGTTACCTCAAATGTCACAAGATTCTTCTACAAGAATCCCGACTACGATCCCGACGATGAGGACAGCGAGGAATGGATATTCTATTACGGTCTGAAAAATCAGCAGCGTAAGGCTGTATGGGTCGATCTCAAGCAGGTGCCCACTTACGCACAGGATTCGTTCGTGTGCGCCGAGGATGAGCGTTTCTATACCCACGACGGTGTTGACTTCAAACGAACCCTCGCCTCTATCATCAAGACGCTGCTCGGTGCTAAGCAGGGTGGTTCGACCATCACTCAGCAGACAATAAAGAATATTACAAAGGATAATTCTGCTGACGGTGCCGAGGGTGTTGAACGTAAGATACGTGAGATATTCCGTGCGATAAACGTCGAGAAGGTCTACACCAAGGACGATATTCTTGAAGCATATGTCAACGTTGTCGAGTTCGGTACTTCTCAGAAGGAGATCATCGGCGTTGAACAGGCGGCGAACTACTACTTCTGCAAGGATGTTTCGGAACTCAATTACGCTGAGGCGGCTTCTCTTGCGGCTATGCTGAAGGCTCCCGCCGATCTTAATCCGCTTGAACATCCCGACAAAAATATGGACCGTCTGAAGTACGTTCTGCGTCAGATGAACGATAACGGAACCTTGTCTGATGATGAATGGGCTGTAGCCCTGAAACAGGCTGAAAAACTTGAAGTCATCGGCGACCCCGAATTCTCTTCCATCGAAGAGGATAACGAGATACCCGAAGATCAGGGCGAGACCGACTGGTTCATGGATGCCGCTCTCAATCAGGCTGAGGAACTTATAGCCGATCAGAAGGGCATCAGCGTCGAGGACGCAAGAGCACGTCTTTACTCGGGCGGCTACGATGTTTACACTACCGTGGACATCAAGATGCAGCGCGAGATAGAAAAGAAAATGAAGGACAACACTTGCTTCCAGGAGTGGTCGTTTGACGGCGACAAGCTGTTGGCAGGTTTCTGCGTTGTCGATTACAAGGGCAACGTTCTTGTTAACGTAAGCTCGCGTAAGAAGAAAAAAGAATCGCGTATATTCAACCTTGTATCGCAGGGCGAGCGTTCTCCAGGTTCGTGCATCAAGCCTATCGCTTCCTATGCACCCGCCCTCGATCAGGATCTTATCACCTATTCAAAATTCATGCTCGACTCGCCGCCTCTGATGCTTGACGCAGACGGTGACGGTGTTGAGGAAAAATGGCCTGTAAACTACTCGGAATTCGGCGAGAGTGCGAACTGGTCGAACGTTTATATCCCTGCATGGCAGATGCTTGCAAGATCGCTCAATACCTGCCCTGCCGAGCTTGTTAAACAGATGACCCCTGCGTACTGCTTCAATTTCCTGCGCGAGAAGCTGGACATCACCACCCTCGTTGACGGAAAGGACTCCGACTATTCGGGTATGACGGTCGGCGGTCTGAACCACGGTCTGCATTTGCAGGAGCTGGTTGCGGCTTACACCATTTTCGGCAACGGCGGTAAAAAGTACCCCACTACCTACATCTCTCTCTTGCAGGAGGTCGATGGTACTGTGGTTTACGAGCACGGCGACGGCTACAAGCAGGCGATAAACGACAGCACATCCTACATCATGAACAAGATGATGCAGAAGGCTGTTACCGATACGAACGGTACCGCACGCTACGCTAAGCTGAAAAATACCGTACTCGCGGCTAAGACGGGTACTTCATCTGACTGGATCGATCTGAACTTTGTCGGCTGTACTCCCGATTACGTCAGCGGCGTATGGATAGGCTTTGAAAAGTGGAATAAGATTCCGACCAACGAGTATCACAATATCGGTGAGATCTGGCTGAGGATCTTCGGCGACATCGCTGAGAACGAGACTCACCACGATTTCCAGATGCCCGATTCCGTTCAGATGCTGAAATACTGCACCAAGACGGGCGACATCGCGGGAACCTACTGCGGTTCTACAGATGTAGGTTACTACAAGACATCGTATATCCCCCAGTATTGCTCGGGCTGGCACTGATGCCGCTCGGCAGGATGGAACGACAGTCCAAAGGCGGACGCGCTCCATGGGATACGATAGGATCTGACGACAATTCTTAATGACAGTAATGGGGCTGTTCGACAACGGGTGGAGTTTACCCTTCGGCAGCCCCTTTTGCTGTGGAAAGGATAAGAATGGAAAAGATAAAACTTTGCTGCCCGTGTCATTTCGGGCTGGAGAGCGTGCTGAAATTTGAGGTCACAAAGCTGGGCGGTGAGGAGATCACCGTCAGCGACGGAAAGGTCAGCTTCACAGGAGGAATCGAGATGATCGCCCGTGCGAACATCTGCCTTGCAACCGCCGAGAGAGTGCTCGTTGAGCTCGGCAGCTTCCGCGCCGAGAGCTTTGAACAGCTCTTTGAGGGTACAACGGCACTTCCGCTGGAGCGGTTCATCGGCAAGACCGATGCGTTCCCCGTCAAGGGTCACAGCATCAACTCGAAGCTTCACAGCATCCCCGACTGTCAGCGTATAATAAAGAAAGCGGCGAGCAAGCGGCTCGGCGGACGCTACGGTGTCACTTGGCTCGAAGAGAGCGGCGCTGTGCATCAGATGCAATTCAACATTCTCAAGGACATCTGCACCGTCTACCTCGACACCTCGGGGCAGGGTCTCCACAAGCGCGGCTACCGCAAGAACTCGAACTCCGCGCCCATCAAGGAGACGCTGGCGGCAGGTCTTATCGACCTTGCGAGGGTCAGGTCGGACAGCATCGTCTGCGACCCCATGTGCGGTTCGGGAACGCTGCTGATCGAAGCGGCTTACAAGGCTCTGGGCATCGCTCCCGGTCTGCGGAGAAGCTTTGCGGCTCAGGAGTGGCAGCAGATACCCGAGGAGGTCTGGAAAGAGGAACGCAGCCGCGCCCTCGGTCTGGCAAGACAGGAGGCGGCTTTCAAGGCGTTCGGTTCGGACATCGACCCCGAAGCGGTCGATCTGACCGTTGAGAACGCGAGAAAGGCGGGAGTTCTTTCAAGGATGGAGATCAGAGAGCGTGACGTGAAGAACTTTACGCCGCCCGAGGGAGCGATAACCGTCTGCAATCCGCCTTACGGTGAGAGACTGCTGGACATCCGCGCCGCAGAGGAACTGTACAAGAGGCTCGGCGAAAGACTTCACCCCGACGCGAAGCACCCCTGCGTGATAATCTCGCCCGACGAGAACTTCGAGACGCACTTCGGCAAAAAGGCCGACAAGAAACGCAAGCTCTACAACGGCATGATAAAGTGCGACCTCTATATGTACTTCAAGTGATGTGAATTCAGCTTTATTATACAGGAGAATGGAAAAGTATGGAAAAGAAATTATCGGCTGTGGTCTTTGACATGGACGGCGTGCTGTTCGACACCGAGCGACTCTGCCTTATCGTGTGGAAAAAGATCGCGGAGAAATACGGGCTTGACAAGGTCGAGGAGGTCTACCACAAGACCATCGGCAGAACTACCGCCGACACAAAGATCATCGTTGCGGAGACTTATCCCGACATCGACGTTGAGGAGGTCTACGGCGAACTGCGGCAGGTGATGCACTGCACCATCGCCGAGGACGGTCTGCCCGTCAAGCCCTACGCGGAAGAGATACTCAGCGCTTTGAAGGAGAGGGGAGTGCCCACCGCCCTCGCTTCTTCCACGAGACAGGCGACGGTGGAGGCTCAGCTTGAAATGGCGGGCTTCACAAAGTATTTCGACGCGGTCATCGGGGGCGACACCATCGAGCACAGCAAGCCTGCGCCCGACATCTACCTCGCAGCCTGCGAACGTCTCGGCGTGAAGCCCGAGGAAGCGGCGGCGGTCGAGGACAGCTTCAACGGCATCCGCTCGGCTCACGCGGCAGGTCTGTACGCTGTGATGGTGCCCGATCTTTTGCAGCCCGACGACGAGATGAAGACCCTCGCCGACGTGATCGCAGCCGATCTTAATGAGGCGAAAGAGGTTATTTTCGCAAAGCTCTAAGGAGGAGTTTTTTTATGTGCGGTTTTGTAGGATTTACCGAGTATCTTGACAACAGCAAAGAGGTCATAGAGCGCATGATGGACAGGATCGCCCACCGCGGTCCCGACCAGGCAGGCTCTTACGTCAGCGACGCGGTCACGATGGGCTTTCGCAGGCTGTCGATAATCGACCTTTCCGAGGCGGGAAGTCAGCCGATGTTCAACGAGGACAGGTCGGTGGTCATCACCTTCAACGGCGAGATATATAACTACCGTGAGCTTCGCGAAGAGCTTGTCGCGGCAGGTCACAAGTTCTCATCAAACGCCGATACCGAGGTCCTCATCCACGGTTATGAGGAGTGGGACTACGATACCCTGCTGAACAAACTGCGCGGAATGTTCGCATTTGTGATCTACGACATGAACAAGAAGCGTGTGTTCGGAGCAAGGGATTTCTTCGGTATCAAGCCGCTCTACTACGGAAGATTCGGCAAGACCCTCATGTGGGGAAGCGAGATAAAGTCCTTCCTCGAACATCCTGCCTTCGTCAAGGAACTCAATGAGGACGTGCTGGAGACCTACCTGACTTTCCAGTACTCGCCCACCACCGAGACATTTTTTAAGAACGTCTTCAAGCTGCCTGCCGCACACTATTTCGTGTATGAGAACGGTGAGCTGACCGTAAAGCGCTACTGGCAGATAGAGTTCACACCCGACGAACAGCCCACCCTTGAGGACTGGGTGAACCGGATCTCCGACACTTTCAAGAACAGCGTCGAGGCTCACAAGATCGCCGACGTTGAGGTAGGTTCGTTCCTGTCCAGCGGCGTTGATTCGAGCTATGTGGCGGCGGTGGCGAACGTTGACAAGACCTTCACAGTCGGCTTCGGCGAGGATGAGAAGTACAACGAGATCGGCTACGCGAAGGAGTTCTCGCAGTACATCGGCAAGGAGAACACTTCACACGTTATCAGCCCCGAGGATTTCTGGGGCAGCTTTGCGAAGATTCAGTACCACATGGACGAACCCCTCGCAGACCCTGCGGCGGCGGCGCTCTACTTCGTCTGCAAGCTGGCGGCGGAGAAGGTCAAGGTGGTGCTTTCGGGCGAGGGCGCTGACGAGATATTCGGCGGCTACAACATCTACCACAACCCCGACGACATGGCGATGTACGAGCACATACCGCTGCCCATCAGACGCGCCGCAGGAAAGGCTGTTTCGGGTCTGCCCCACAAGCACGGCGTGAACTTCCTCATCCGCGGAAGCCAGACGCTTCAGGAGAGGTTCATCGGCAACGCCTATATGTTCACTCCCGACGAGCGCAAGGCGCTGCTCAAGCACCCTACCAACGCTCCCGACCCGACCGCCATAACAAAGCCCTTCTACGACCGCTCAGCGAAGAACGACCCCGTGACCCAGATGCAGTACCTCGATCTGCACCTCTGGATGACGGGCGATATCCTGCTCAAAGCCGACAAGATGAGCATGGCGCACTCGCTGGAGCTGAGAGTGCCCTTCCTCGACAAGCGCGTGATGGCGCTGGCAGAGCGTATCCCCAAGAGATACCGCGTCACCAAGGAGACCACCAAGTACGCGATGCGCGTCGCGGCGCTCAGAGCCTGCCCGCCCAAGACCGCCGAGAAGAAAAAGCTCGGCTTCCCCGTGCCGACGAGAGTATGGCTCAAAGAGGACGAGTATTACAACAAGGTCAAGGATAAGTTCCTGTCCGCAGACTCGGAGAGGTTCTTCAACACCGATCAGCTGGTGAAGCTGCTCGACGAGCACCGCGAGGGCAAATACGACCACTCCCGCAAGATCTGGACGGTGTATACTTTCCTTGTATGGTATGATGTATATTTTAACGGTATATCCGTATAAACTGCTTGCGCCGACAGAATATCCTGTCGGCGTTTTTGCGAAAAAAATACTTGACAATCGGGGATAAATAGTGTATTATAGATATATGAACATCTTAAGGAATGATCTGTGATGAAAGCAAGAAGATCGGCAGCAGCCGTTTTGGCAGCACTTATCCTTGTGTCCTGCGGCAGCAGTGCGGATAAGGGCGAGCTTGCATACGAACAGCCGCTCAATACCATGCGTCTGGCGGTCAACTACAGCGATGAGGTCTCTTACCTCAACGTGTGGCTGCCCTGGGAAAAAGCCCGTTTTCTCGGCGATGAGAAATATACCGAGGGCTTTCTTGACAGCATTTACGTCAGAGAGGATTTTCAGGGCAAGATAAGCCTTCGGATAAACAGCGCGGCGGAGCTTTCCGAGTCCGAGCTTGAAGAGCTTGAGGCGAAGGAACAGCAGCGCTACGGCGTCCGCCCCGAGTTTACAAAGGCCATGAACGTCACGGCGGAACTGCGCATCCGCAAGGACGCTGACCTGCTTTCGGATTCGAGGGACTTTACCCTCGTAAGGCTCGAAAATAACTGGTATATCTGCGGAGAGGTCATCGACAGCTTTTCATTTGCAGCTTCATAATCGAAAGGAAGAAAACATATGCCTAAGACTTGTACAAAATGCGGTGCTACAATAAATGATGGCGAAAAGTTCTGCACCAGCTGCGGAACGCCCGTCGAGGTCGTAAGAGTGTCGGCTAACCGTTTCTGCCGTCAGTGCGGAAATATGCTCACTCCCGGTGCGAAATTCTGCGATGTCTGCGGTAAGGAAGCACCTCAGGAGAAGAAGAAGGAAGAGCCGAAGGTAGTCGAGCCTGCCACTATGGAAGGCATCGTGAGCCCCGTTATAACCGAAGATACATTTGCGGCCGCAAAGGAGCTCAACCGCGAGAAGTTCGATGGCTTTGAAGCTGCCGAGATGCCGGGTTCCGCACCTGCCGCACCCCAGACTCCGCCCCCTGCACCCTCTTTCGAGATGGATTCCGCAGCAGCGGGTCAGCAGCCCAGACCTGCTCCGCTGCCTGCACCTCAGCCTGCGCCGCAGCCGCGTCCTCAGGTAACTCCTCAGTCGGTACAGCAGTCTAACCCCTACGGTCAGTACGCTGCGACTCAGAATACTGCGTCCCCGATGCAGCAGTACGGCGCACCTCAGCAGTCCGCTCCGATGCAGCCGCAGATGCCTCAGCAGCAGATTCCAATGCCGCAGTCGGTACCGCAGCCCGATCAGCAGGGTGGGAAGAAGTCGGCGGCACCAGTTGTGCTAGCAGTCATCATCGTGCTGATAATCATCGTGGATGTGCTCGTTTTCTTCGGTCCTCTCGGCGACAAGCTCAAGAATAAGGACAAGGATGATGAAAAAGACTGCACACAGATCACACTTATCACAGACGATGTGCAGGAAACCGACGGGGTTTGACCCGGATTTGTAAAAATATGAAACTACACGGACAGGTTTAAACTACCTGTCCGTTTTTTCTGACGGTAAATTGTACAAATTGTGAACGCGGAAATTATGCACTATTTTCGGAAGAAAATCAGAGTAAACTATTGCTAAAATTGAAAATTTGTGATATAATACAAATATAGGGTCTGACAGCAGGCGAAGTTTGCGTATATTAATGTATTTTATTATATAGCATATATATTTCGATATCTGTTTATTCGGATCATTGTATTAAACTGAAAGGACTGACTCAGATGCCTGCATTTGGTAAGAAGGTAAGAGAAGAATCGATCAATGACAAGATGGTAAGACTGTTCAAGGAGGGCGTTTCGGTAGCTGATATCTCGAAGCAGCTCGACGTTAAACAGGACGTTATCACAAACGTAATTAGAAGACGCTGCGGTGAGGACAGCATCCCCGAGACCGTTATCCGCTCGAAGAACGCTATGCCCCATCCCGTGGAGGAGGCTCCGCTCAAAGCTGAGGCTCCAGCTCCCGCAAGCGAACCATTTCAGGAAGCTCCCGCTGAGGAGGCTCAGGAGGAATCCTCTGAGGGTCTCTCCAAGCTCGAACGCTTCATGTACGAGAAGGAAGTTAGAAGACAGGAAGAGGCTGAGAAGCAGGAAGAACAGCCTGCCGTTGAAGAGCCCGTTGACAACACAACAGGCGATATGGAGGGCATCTCCCTTGAGGGTCTTGACCTTGACAGCCTCGGTTCGGCTGCTGACGGCGCTATCAAGCCCGCAGGCAGCGAGTCTGTGCCCGAGGTTGGTGCTATCGACGAAGCTGTTCCCGCTGCTGAGGAAGCTGCACCTGCTGAAGAGGCTGCTCCCGCTGAAGAGACCGCTGCACCCGCAGAAGAGACCGCAGAGCCTGCTGCCGAAGAAAAGGCAGAGGAAGCTGCTGCACCCGCACCCGCATTCGATTTCGCGGCTGGAGCTTCGCACTCGGGCAGCGCTTTCGATAAGATGAAGGCTTTCGCTCAGATGCAGATCGCAGCTAACAACGATAAGCTCGCAGAGCTCGAAGCACAGCTCGGCGGCGTTGAGGCTGAGTATACCTCTCAGCTTGAGCAGGCAGAGCAGGAAGTCAATGAGGCTAAGGCTGTTTACGAAGAGGTCATCACAAGAGGTGAGTCCATCTCCGACAAGCGTCAGGAGCTCCAGGCTGAGCACCGTGCCGCTCTCGCAAGAGCTGAGGAGGATTACCGCAAGAAGCTTGAAGAGATCGAGCAGAACTACAACGAGGCTGTTGCTAACGCTAACAATTCCTTCGCCGAGAAGGAAGCAGAGCTCACTTCCGAGACAGATTCCATCGATACCGAGAAGGAGACCGCAAAGAACAACTTCCTCGAGAAGCAGGCTAAGGTCGTTGAGATCAAGGAAAAGATCGACAACGAGGTCGGCGGCGTGAAGAAGCAGATCGAAGCACTCAGAGAAGAGAACAAGGGCTACGAGAGCTTCATGAACTGATAACCGAAAATAATGAGACCCCCGATGGTTCGGGGGTCTTTTTGTGTTATGTCAGCCCGTAGGCGGTCTCGGAACGGTAGGCGTGGATGCGCTCGTTCAGCATGGCTATGAGCTCTTCGTAGCCTTCCTCGCTCAGGGGACAGTCGAATTCCTCGGCTATCTCGGACTTGTCGAGACAAAGGGTACCGTACCATATCGTGACGTGAAGCACGGGCGGTTCATCCTTCGACTTTGGGATGATCTTGTAGTTGAACGTGCCGAGCAGACTGCCCGACCAGACGTTCCCGAATTCAAAATACGCGATGGTGGGTACGTCGATATATCCATGATACATTTCAGGTCAGCTCCTTTCAGGGTGTGCATATACATACATTATATCACATCAAAGCCGCAATTACAAGAGGGGCGGGAAGTCTTTTTCGGGGCGCAGGAAGCGGAATGGTCGGAATAGACAAATCGCATAGTGTGATTATATATGTAATAGACAAAAAATTAATAAAATATACAGATGTGATTGAAATAACATGGTGAATATGGTATAATAACAATGGCTTAACTTGATAAAAGGAGGGATCGGATTGAAGGGCGTAGTTGCTGTTTTTGTTCCGAATATCCATACTATAGGGAGGCATGAGAATCTCCATTATCTGCGCTGTAAAATCATCGAGAACGGCTATAAGGTGATGATCTTTTCGTCGTTTACCGACCTGTATCACGGCGACGCTCTCGACGTGGGCGAGAAAAGCATCTACTCGCTGTACGACAGGATAGATATGAGAGCGGCTGTCATCTATTCCGAGCTTCTCAAAAGCACGGAGATCTGCGATGAGATCACCGCTTACTGCAAAAAGCGCAAAATACCCGTGTTTGCGGTGGAGCGCGAGATAAAGGGCGCTTACGGCATCTTCTTCGATTACGAGACCCCGTTTCGCAAGCTCGTCGATCACGTTATCGAGGAGCACGGCGCCAAGGACATCTGCCTTCTCAGCGGAATAAAGGGTAACAACTTCTCCGAGGCGAGGAATGAGGCGTACCGCAGGTCGCTCAAAGCCCACGGACTGCGTTTTAACGAGAAGGACATCTACTACGGCGAGTTCTGGGATCAGCCTGCCCGTGCCGCTGTGCTGAAAATGCTCTCGGAGCGCAGCAAAGTCCCTGATGCCCTCGTCTGTGCAAATGATACGATGGCAATATCCGCGGCTATTGCCTTGCAGGAGAACGGTCTGAACGTGCCCGAGGACATCATCGTCACGGGTATCGACGGCATCGAACGCGCCGAGATATTCAGCCCGTCCATCACGACCGCGAAGATAGACTACCGCTCCGCAGGCGACTACATCGTTTCAAAGATACTCGCTGCCGAAAAGGGCGTGCCGATCGTTCCCGAGAGGAAGGAATTCGGCTGCAATCAGATACTCGGACAGTCCTGCGGCTGCAAGCCTGTCCCTTCAAATGCCGCCAGCAGAGTGTATCTTGAACTGGACAGTCTGCTGGACTGGAACAGGATGTACCGTATGTTCAACGACCATATGCTGCTCTCGAACATGGACGACCGCGGCATACTGGGCGTTCTCGACAACATCAAGAAGCAGTTTTCGGAGGTGCTGTACAGCGCGTCGGAGCTGTATCTCGACCCGACATACTTCGGCTACACGGACACTTCGGGGGCGGGGAATGTGCTGGCAGTCCGCACCAACGTCATCGGTAACGAGTGCTCGGTGCCGTTCAAGTCCCTCGGTACCGACGACATCTGCTCCGAGGAACTGCTGGCGAAATCGGATTCGATGATATTCGTGCCTGTGCATTGTCTCGAAAGGGTGTACGGCTACGCGGTCATGAGCTTCGATCCGAGTGACAGCATGGGCGCGTGGAGGATATACGACTTCATCACCCATCTGAACATACTGCTGGCATCGGTGGAGGTCACCACACAGCTGAACGAGACTATCGAACAGCTCGGAGTGCTCTACATCCACGACCAGCTGACCGAACTGCTGAACAGACGCGGATTCTACCGCGAGGTCAGAAGGCTGTTCGACCGCGCCGAGAGCGAGGGGCAGGATCTTCTCTTCGTTTCGGGCGACCTCAACGGACTGAAATACATCAATGACAACTTCGGGCACAGCGAGGGCGATTTTGCCATCGCGAATACGGCGAAGATACTGTATGACGCGGTGGGCGAGAACGGCATCTGCGCACGTTTCGGCGGCGACGAGTACATGATCGCCATGCTTGCCGTGGAGACTGCCGATTCCTTTGAGGCGAGGGTCTACACGGCGATAGACAAGTTCAACCTGAAGGGCGGCAAGCCCTACGACATCTGCGTAAGTCTCGGGTGCGAGAAGGCGACCGTCGAGGATGCGCGCAAGTCGATGCACGAGATAATGAAGCGTGCGGATGACAAGATGTTCGCAAAGAAGGTCAGGTCAAGACACAGCAGATAAAAATGACATAAACGCAAAAAATCGGTATCACGTTCGTGTGATACCGATTTTGTGTTTTTATTATTTTCTCACGCTGTTTGCGGCAGGGTGGTATGTGGAGACCATCTCCTGAACGTGTTCGCGGATGTCGCCGCAGTTGCGGTAAGCGCAGTTCATGAGACCTTCAAGCTGGCCGAGGAACTTGTCCGTGTCGAAGGGGATGGGGCAGCCGATGTGGATAAGGTCGTTTTCGGTGCGCTTGAGTCCCTCTTCGCTCATGAGCTTTTCCTCGTAGAGCTTCTCACCCGGGCGGAGACCCGTGTAGACGATCTTGATGTCGATGTCGGGCTTGTAGCCGTAGAGACGGATCATGTTGCGTGCGAGAGTGTCGATCTTGACGGGCTCGCCCATGTCGAGAACGAATATCTCGCCGCCGTTTGCGTTGGTGCCTGCAAGAAGTACCAGTGCAACGGCTTCCTTGATGAGCATGAAGAAGCGGTTGATGTTCTTGTCAACGACAGTGACGGGTCCGCCCTGTTCGATCTGACGGCGGAATATCGGGACTACCGAGCCGTTCGAGCCGAGAACGTTGCCGAAACGAACCGCAACATATTCGGTCTGCGGATTTTCGGGGATAGGAGCGTCAAATGCGTCGTTGGATTCAAAAGCGTGGGTAAAGAGGTTCGGGAGATCGGCGGCTCTGCCAGCCTTGATCTTCGCGTCGAAGCTCTGGATAATCATCTCACAAAGACGCTTGGAGGCGCCCATGATGTTGGTGGGGTTAACTGCCTTGTCGGTGGAGATCAGAACGAAGCGCTTTACACCGTACAGCATAGCCGCGTAGGCGGTCTTGTAAGTGCCGATGGCGTTGTTCTTTATCGCCTCGTTGGGGCTGTCCTCCATGAGGGGGACGTGCTTGTGAGCGGCTGCGTGGTAGACAACGTCGGGGCGGTAGGTGGCGAACACGCTCTGGAGCTTTCGGCTGTCGCGGACGGAACCGATGAGCGTTTCGAGGTTGAGCTCGGGGTACTTCTCGCGAAGTTCGAGCTGTATCTCGTAAGCGTTGTTCTCGTAGATGTCGAAGATGATAAGCTGTTTCGGGTCGTGAGCGGCTATCTGTCGGCAAAGCTCGCTTCCTATGGAGCCGCCGCCGCCCGTAACGAGGATGGTTTTGCCCTTAATAAAGTTGTATACATCCTCCATGTCGGTCTTGATGCAGTCGCGTCCGAGAAGGTCTTCGATATCGACCTTGCGCATCTGACGGACGGAAAGCTCGCCCTTGATGTACTGATACATACCCGGCAGCTGACGGAGTTCGCAGTTGGTCTCGGCGCAAATGTTCAGTATCGCGATCTTGTCAGCCTTGGAGGCGGAGGGGATAGCGATATAGATCTTCTGGATGTTGTACTTACCGACCATTTCTTTAATGGAGTCTCTGCCGCCGACAACGAGAACGTCATTGATGTAACGGTTCCACTTGTTGGGGTTGTCGTCGATGATGCAGGCTACCTTTTCGGAAAGTACTTCGGAGCGGTTGATGTCGTTAAGTATCTGCTGACCTGCGGCACCTGCACCGATGAGCATTACTCTCGGCAAAGTGGAGTCGGGGTCTTTGGCGCTCTTTCTCAAAACGAGGATGAATCGGTAAGAGAATCTGATGCCGATGGTAAACATGAACTGGAACACAATGCCGAATAGGTAATAGGAGATCGGCATACGGTGGAATATCACGGTTATCATTACAAAGTGAGCAAAACCCGTGACGAGTATCGAGATGATGGTACGTGTCAGCTCAATAAAACTTGCGAATCGCCATATACTCTTATAAAGGCGCATTCTCCAGTAGATGAATACGGTGTACAGTCCGTAGAAGGGGATGAACTGCGCGTAGGCGTAGAGGTGATCGCGGGGTATCTTTGAATAGCTGCAATCGTACCTGAGCCACAAGGCCATGAAGTACGAGAACGCTATAGTAAAGAAGTCGTAGAATAGAAGGAGCAGAGTGACCTGTTCCCAGTGCCAGAAGTGTTTTTTCTGTTTTTTTGGTTTTTTCTCTTCTGTTTCTTGCTGCATAATACATTCTCCCATAAAAATTAAATATCAACGTAATAATTATACAATAAATATAGAGAAAAATCAAGGGAAAAACTGATACAATTAAACTGCCGATTAAAGCAAAAAAATGAATAAATTACACAATAAATAAAGAAAACGTAGGATTATAATTAATTAAGGACAGGTGCTAAACAAATAAAGAGGAATATGCAGCATTAGTACTGTATAAAGTCGGATAAGTTTTGAGAATGTACGAAAAGAAACTGTGCAAGTCTACAAACCTGAAAAACTTGTCAAAAAGGGGTTGACAAGAGTGGGATTGTTTGATATAATAATTAAGCTGACTGAGACAAACGGTACAGAAAAACGGACAACAGAACACAAATGACAGGAATGTGCAAAGCGTGTAATGAAGGACGTTTGAAAGTAAAGTAAGTCAAAGGAAAGCAAACTACCAAACTCCGTTCAAATTTAGTTAATAAAAGATTTTAAAAATCTTAATTGACAAAACAAACGAAATATGGTAAACTAAAATAGTTGACCCGCTCGTAACGAAAACGAGCAAGAAAGTAAAACATCTGAATGAGCCTAAAACTTATTCAAAAAGAGTTTACAAAATAAAGGGTTGACAA
>NZ_FPIR01000026.1 GCF_900119155.1 Ruminococcus sp. YE71
GCAAGCACGTTGCCCGACACATAAATTCCTGTTCTGATTTTCTCCATTGTCAATCCTCCCTCTGATATTTCAGTGCGTTCCGGAAGTCAATGATGCCGTTTGTCTTGCGGACATCGTCCACACACATTCCATACAGTTTGCCGACATCTGTCTCGTCAACATCAGACACTGCCGCAAGAATATGCGACTGCACCGCCGACTGAACAGCCAGCTTGAACAACGCTCGGCTTATTCTCTGCTCACTGCCCTTGACGATGCCTTCGACTACTGACGCTGTCACCTCGCCGAGATATTCCGTCATGTTGTCCGAGCGACAATCGAGATACCCGGCGTAAAACCTGATTGCCTTCTCGATGAAGTCGCTTTGCGAACGTGCATTCGCCGCCGCCATGTGGTTGGTCATCAGCTCTTTTGTTTCGGGGTAGAGCCATACCGCCTGTTTTTCCTTGTTTGCCATTGAATCACTCCTTAATACTGTCCGACTTGTTTTTTGCTTGATAAACGGTCGTGATTCACTTGTGCGACCCACTTTTGGTAACACAAACAAAATCACAACCCCTTGAAATCCTGCACAAGACCCGCTCAAAAAGCTCGCAATTGCGGTCGGCTTTGCCGGTCGCTGTGAAGGCAGCGTCCACGCTGCTTTAACCTGCAATCCTATAATTTAGCGATTTTCCTGCCATTGAATCGGGTGGTCTGTGCATAATGTTGACCGACGCTTTTCAGTTCATTTTTATCATCTCCGTTCGATTTTTCATTCGCTATATCCTCGCCCACAAACGCCGACAAATCGTTTCTGTGGCGTTCTGTTGGCTTGGTGGTTGAACTACCCGACCTCTGTGCTTGGAGGGCACAAATCGCCCGACATTCGCTGTTCTATCTTTTTCTTGTCGAGCATCGCCACATTCACCACCGTGTTGGAGTTGTCACGAATTGAAATGGTGTTGCGGCTCGTCCGTGACAGCAGCAGACCCTCGCTGCGAAGCTGACGGAGCAGTTCATTTTTGCTAATCGTGAAATGCTCCCCCTGCTCCGAACATAGCTTGCGGACTTCCGAGTGTGCTGCGTCTGCAAACAGATAGTAGTGATCGCTGTCCTGCAAGCCGATGCACTTTTTCTGTCTCGATTGTGATTCAAGACCACGAGTTTCAACATAGCACCGACCGCTGTCTAGCAGACTTTTGAGCTTTTCACAGAAACGTGTGGTCGGATTTTCATTGACGATGATCTCGGCGTTGAGCGAACAACTTTGCAGAAGAATCATGACAAATGATTTTGTGTGGCTGCTGACTTCCTGCTCGGTGAGCTGCTCATGGTCGTGCAGGAATGTCAGCAAGAACTCCATTCCGATTTTCAGGTGCGAGAGCATATCAGGTGTTCGATTGTGGAATTTAATCTTCGCCGCAGTCAGCTGCTCAATGAACTCCGAACGATATTGCAAGAACTTTTCTGACAGCATTTTTGTGAACTCGTTTTCATCAGAGAGGTACTTGTGCTTCAACCATTCGACATACAGCATCATCATTTCTGACAACACATTCTGCTCTGCGAGCCGCTGATACTCAGACAACTCGGACAGTTTCACATCATTTTCATTCAACTCAATGTTGAAGTATCTCGCCGAACCCGACACAGAAATCTCCGGTACATACTCTGCTGTGATGATAGCATTGCCTGTCGGTGGACGGCTTGCTTGGAGTTCGGCTTTGCTATTGAGTCGGGCTCTACCAATTCTGTCGCCGTAATAGCGAGAGATATTCTGTGCAATGGTTCGCATCTCTTGTTCGTGGAACATACCGCTTGGGTGGAAATCATCAATGCAGGTCAGCACGTCTTTGAGATAATAATTGTTGCTGAGAATACTATTGGCGGTGTCATGAAAACTCATCGGCAAGTCACTTGCGGTGAAGCGTCCGAAGAACGACAGGAACAGTGCGGCGAGTGTTGACTTGCGGCTGCCGGTCTTTCCGATGAGTGCGGTCACGAACTTCGGCTCACAGCCAGCAGTTTTGAGGAAATGATTCAGCGGAGATAAAAACGTTACAGACAGCAACGGCAGCAGAACACTTGGCGGTGCGAAGCTGTTGTCAAGCATGGCGGAGAGATAAATCAAGTCGGACTTATCGCATGATCTGGTGAAGCGGTAACTGTTCAGCTTGCCTTGCAGTTCGACTGTGAATTTACTGTCGAGGTGCGGCATCAAAAACACCCACTCGCCGTTGAGCTTTCGCCAACCCGTCTGCGAATAGACGGTTTCGTTACGCACCGCTTGCTTGGTCTGCATGATTGCATGGCAGACTTTTGCGAGAACATTTTGCTTCGGAACAACAGCACCGTATTGTCCCCAGCGTTGCAGCAACCACTTCATCGACTGCATTTCGTCAGCGGATATGGTCTGTTCCGGCAAGACCTGACCGGTCTTGTGCGTCGCAGCGATGCGGAAGAGTTTGCGTTGTTCCACTCCGTCATCGTGCGTGATCTCGGCTTTCAGTACAGGCACGAAATCGGCGAGCTTGACATCTACAAGCTGGTTTCTGATAGTGACTTGTTCGTACAGACAACCGTCCTTGGCGATATACGGCTCGTTGTAAACCGTATCGTCATAGCGTGAAATTTGTCCGTTCATAGATCGACCTCCTTATTTTTCTTTTCGTATTACTGTATTACAAAACGCAAAAAAGCAAGTGTTTTCGGGCATTTCAGACACTTCTGTCCGCAATACATCCGCATTACAACATCCTACAAAACGTATTACACAGCAGATGTAAGCACCTCGCTGGAACAGTTCTGCGGAATTAAAAATGCCCCGAACACGTTGCGGCGTTCGAGGCGAAAATGCTTTCCACTTTATATATGTGCAGTTTTTGAGAAAAGGTATAAAAAGTCTGGACATTTAATTTTCGTCCCGCAGGACATTTTTGAATACGCATTACAAAACCGCATTTGTAAGCACCTTGTAAGAACATTTTTTCTGAACGTATTACTGCTAAAACGACAGTTTTGCAAGCTTTTAGCGGTTTGTATGCACTGTAAGACGGATTTTTGGGAATAGAGAGTACCCCAAGTGTGAGTGGTTCGCTTGTGGCAATTTTCACTTTCCAATATCTATATGTGCATTTTTTGAGAAAAGGTGTAAAAAGTCTGGACATTTAATTTTCGTCTTTCAGGACATTTTCTCTCTGTCTATTGATTTGACGTTCGGGATGTGCTATAATAATTGTATAAATCTGACAGGGAGGTGCGATATGTTTTCAGAATGCGTGTTCTGGGTCAAGGGCGACCGGATAGAAGTCAACGGTCGGGAGTTCATGCTCGGCGAGCTTTCGGCTTCTTGCCTGAATATCACGCCGAAGGAGTTTGAGGATATTTACGATCTGTATGAGTCTGCTGAACGTATTTTGGACAGAGAGTTTAGCGACAAGTCGGCTCAATGGGCGATGGATGCTATCCGGGAATGGAATGATAACGAGTTTGATGCTGACAACACTCCGGACGATATTGAACTTGAATATTTGCCGCCTGACAAGGAAGAATGGCAGAAGGTGAATGAAATGCTGTTGGAAATCTGCGATATGCTGCTGACACACAAGATATTTCAGGTTCTCGCAGACCCACAGTATATAGTTTTTCTTAAAAAGTTCAAGGTAATCACAGATGATATGCTGACTTCTGAAAAGTGGGAGAAATATGTCGTGATCGCCCATGCTCTGAAACCGATAGTTGACGACATTTACAATTTCAACAAGACGATTTACTATTTTATCACCGGCGGCATCATGCGGCTGAAAAAGTGCGACCCCGAGAATTATGCGGCGGCGTACTATGATTTTATCAACTCGCCAAACGCCTATAAAATGATTGCAAATCCTCTGTCCGAGCCGTTCATGAGCTATGATCTCACCGATAATCTTGATATGAATCTTATTCCATGTGAGACCGCTGAGGGCAGCGGCGAGTATATTATCGCTGAGTATTATCGTGCGAAACGGCTTCAATCGCTGCTCAAAGTCGATTTTTTCAAGGGGTTGATGGTCGGGCATCAGATACGCAGGTGTCTGAACTGCGACAGATTTTTCGTCGTGAGCGGTGGCTACAAGACCAAATATTGCGATATGCCCTCGCCTGAAAATCCGAAGCGTACCTGCAATCAGATTGCGTTCGCAAAGAAAAAAACGAAAGAGAAAAACGCCGATAACCCCAAGTATCAGAGCTATCAGCGGTGTATTGCAAGGCTCACAAAAAGCTGTCAACGTAAAGTTATAACAGAATCGGAAAAGCAGATACTTCTGCATAAAGCTGAGGAACTTTACCACACAGCTATGACCTCGCCGGAATTTACAAACGAAGAATTTGAGCAACAGTTATCTTCCACAAATTTGTACAATCTATGCGGCATAGCACCGCCGAAGAAGGGACGACCGAACAAAGAAAATGACGAATGAAGAATTGGTTTTGCGGTTTGAAAACAGCGACATGGCGGCGTTGAATGAGCTTTATTTGCAGTTGGAGCCGTTCATCGTATCTATCGTCAGGGACGTTTTGAAAAAGTTTGAGATGAACAATGCTGACTTAGCGGACGAGCTGTTTCAGGTCGGCTCGGCGGAGCTCATCGAGCGTGTTTACAAGAGAAATTATGCCCCCGACAAGGGCAGCTTTGCAACGTATATTTACCCGTATCTGAGAACCGCGATGGTGCGACACATTGAACAGTTCATAACACCTCTCACCGTGTCACACAAAGAACTGCTGTCGACAAGCAAATGCCGCAAGCTTCACAGAGACGGTATGACAGACGAAAATATCGCAAACGAGCTGTGTATCAGCAAACAGCTTGTCGCAAGGTATCTGCGGTTCTCGTTCAAGACCGAGAGTATCATGAAGTCGATACAGGATGAGTACGGCGAGGAGTATCTTGAAGACCCCCGGATCATATCTAACGACCCACAGCCGGATCAGGCGGCTTATACAAGTCTCTGTGCCGAAAAGCTGAAGCTGCTGTTTGATAAGCTCACACCGAAACAGCAAAAGATAGTCGGCAGATTCTACGGTGCATACGGATATGAGGAAATGAACCTCGGTGACATCGCTGAATTTGAACTTTTGACCGAGGACGCTGTAAAAAAGCAGAAGCATGATGCGATGGAGCAGCTTTATTACGATTACTGGCATTTCAGCGAGCTGAGGACGTTTCGGGAGGCTTGGTGGGCGGTGGAGGATGAGACATTTTGATCTGGAAATCTTAAAACAGCAGTACATCAAGTTGAAAATTCTCGTTTTTCCTATTTTTATAGGGTTATTATTGATTAATTGAGATATGGTTGATTCTGTTTTCCTTTTTTCTCTTGGCAAGTTGTATTGTCTTATCTGTTCCTTTGCTTTTGTGGTGAATACTGAATATCCCAAGATTTGATCGCTCATCGATGCTTCGATACGGACTTGAATAGCCGACTTTGGGTGAGCTTCGGACGATTCGGCATTAACCTCGACTTCATCATAATAGCCAAGGTTACTCCATATCTTTTTCAAAAATGCTCGGCTTTCATATATGGCAGTACAAGGGTAAAATTTGTATTGCAATAAACAAGAATACTATTATTACACCAAAAAAGTAGCTGTTTCGCTGCATACATTTTTAATAAATTATGAAATGCAAGACCTTGAAATTTTCAGTATTATGTGTTATAATAAATCTTGTATATAGTTTGATATGCGATACCGTTTTTAGGTTAATCAATAATGTTAAATTAATTATAGTACATATGGCAGACGGATTGTTTTTCTTTATATCAGGCAGATCCACCGGCATTTCAACACTGAATAAATAATTGCAATTAACCTACTTAGAAAAAGGGGGAGCTCTAAATGAGTAGATTTGATTCACCATACTACGACGAGCCACGTTCATGGATTCAGAAGAAACGAGCACAAAATCTCGATTGGGAAACTATTAGGATGGCAAAAAAGAAGAGCACTTCAGAGCTGGCTGTTTTTCTGAACACTCAACACGAAGACAATGACTGGCCCAAACTGTCTATTGACGATTGGGATAGCCTTGTGAATGAGTGCCAGGATGTTGAAGCGCAGCAGGAGTCAATTCTTTTCAGAGGCAATGATGGCGCCTTATTTGACCGTTCTCAGGATAATAACCTTAAAATACCAGAGAATCCTCGTTCTTGCTGGCAGCTTTATAAAAGCAGTCTTAAATGGAAAGAGCAGTCAATTAGTGATCTTGAAGATGCCACTATCGGAATTCTTAGAAGGCTCAGTATTGATACACGTGAATCCGGACCCATTAAGGGGCTTGTAGTAGGTCATGTTCAATCTGGTAAGACTGCAAACATGGAAGCTCTAATGGCTATGTGTGCTGATCACGGCTGGAATATGTTCATTGTTCTATCTGGTTCTATTGAAAACCTTAGATTACAGACATTGCGCCGAATGGAAAAGGATCTAAATCAAGAAGGCAATCTTGTTTGGAGGGGAATTGAACATCCCTCTAAGAAGTCGAATTATGGAGAAAGGGCTCAGGATTTGAACTTTGGTGTTGGCTCATCACAGCGTTTCTTCACTGTATGTCTTAAAAATGCATCACGACTGAAAAAACTCATTGAATGGATTCATGAAAATAAAGCCGCTCACGATCAGATGAAAATACTTATTATCGATGATGAGGCAGATCAAGCAAGCATCAGCAATACCGCTGTCGATGCAAAAACTGCTGAAAAGGAACGAAAAGAACGTAAGGGAATCAATAAGCTTATTGTGGATCTTGTTAATGATCAGCATCATAAAGGTGAGGCATCATCAAAAGGAAAAGCACAAGCAATCAATTATGTTATGTATACAGCTACGCCGTATGCAAATTTTCTAAACGAAGCAACCCCTGAATCACTTTACCCGCATGATTTTATCTGGACTCTCAAAACCTCCAATGAGTATATAGGACCTAATCAGATATATGGTACGGGCGAATCAGATTTTCCAGATGGTCTTGATATTAAAAGAACAATTCCGCAAGAAGATCTCGATATTATTTCCGAAATCTATGAATATAACACTTCAGAGGTTCCGGATAGCATGAAAGATGCTATCTGTTGGTTTATCTGTGCAGTTGCAGTAATGCGTTACTGGGGCTATGATAAAGCTATCAGTATGCTGATACATACATCACAGAAGCAGATTTGTCATGATGCAGTAGCTGAAGTGATCTCTTCATGGATTAACAGCAAGCGATCCAGCGGATTATTAGAAAGGTGTGCAGAAGTGTATGACTGTGAAACACAAGAGATAACCAAGCAGGACTGGTTAGCACAGTTTGCCGGCGGTTATGGTGTAAATCCTGATGAAATTCGTGATTATCCATCATTTGATAAAATCACGAAATATGTATTAGAATTGCTCAGGTATGACATGAAACACATAAAAATGAGCGAAGAAGGTGATTTGCAGTATCATGCCGGATTGCATCTTGTGATTGATAACTGCTCAAAAAATGGTGTTTCAAATGGTGATGATTTTGTACGTCTCGCTTATCCTGAGCCCGATTCAGATAACTATCCCAAGCCAGCACCGGCGTTTATTATAGTCGGAGGAAGCACTCTGTCAAGAGGTCTTACCATCGAAGGGCTTGTAAGTACATTCTTCCTACGTGCATCATGTCAGGCTGATACCCTTATGCAGATGGGACGATGGTTTGGATATCGTCGTGGCTATGAACTTATGCCGCGTGTATGGATGACAGACGATACAATTGAAAAATTCAGATTTCTCTCTCAGCTTGAAGTCGAATTACGTGAGGACCTGAAAAAATATATGGTAGCTGATGTGCGTCCGGACCAGTATGGACCGCGTATCATCCTTTCGCCAAAGGTTTCTTGGTTGAGACTTACTTCAAGAAACCATATGAGAAATGCAGTAAACGCTGAGATGAATTATTCTGGTGCAAAACCTCAGACAACGATATTTGAAAATAGTGTTGCTAAGCAAAAGCAGAATATTGTTATTACTGAAGAATTCCTCAGCAGCCTTCCCGGAACACCGATTGTGTCTACACAAAATAACTCTATTTTCTGGGAGAATATCAGTCTTGATATAATTTATAAAATGTTTCTCTATAAGCGCTTCTCTTTTTCAAATCGCTCCAGAGTATTCAACGAGATGGAAGCATTTTGTGAATGGATAAGACAGGTACTTAAAGACGATACGCTGAACAACTGGACAGTAATTGTTGCAGGTAGAGATGCTGTTGATGATCCTCAGCAGAAAAACTCGCTCGGATACTGGAATGTTGCCGGACATTCAATTGGCAAAGTAAATCGTAGCAAACGAAATATCGAGGATGACTCTTGTATAGATATTGGTGTACTCCGATCAATTAAAGATTTGCTTGCAGATATAGATGAAAAATACCTTGAGAGCTATGGAAACATAACCAAACAGGAGCAAGTTGATGAAATACGTCATGCGGCAGGTAAAGACACTATCCCGATGCTCCTGATATATCGTATTTCAGGACAATCAACAGCAAGACAATCAATGGAAGATACCGGATATAAAAACGGAATTCCTGATAGAATTGATCTCAATTATGAAAGTGATATCATTGGTATACAGATTTGTATTCCCGGAGATCAGGTCAACAAGAGTTTCACGAAAAAGGTTACCGTGTATCTACCCAGCAAAGATAAAGAAGATGAAGTAGAGGAGAATTATGGAAATTGAAATTGCTGAGCATGGCCGTATGACTGAAAGTGGCAGTTCGTTGTTACGTCTCATACAGAATAACAACATTCCTCTTTTGGATTTGCTTGTAAGAGAATCTATCCAGAATTCTCTTGATGCAGCAAAAGAAAAAGCGAAATCAGTAAAGGTCGATTTTGTTACAGGAAAGTTTGATGCTTCTGCTTTGAATGCCCATTTTGATCGTATCACTCAAAAGCTGGATAAAAAATACCCCTCCGCTTATGGCGAATATGATTTTATACAGATCAAGGACTCAGGCACTAATGGTCTCACCGGGCCAGTAAGTTACGATGAAGTTGAAAAAAACCAGTTCGGGAATCTTTTGAAATTGGTTTATGAGATTTGTAAGCCGCAGCAGAACGAAGGTGCAGGAGGTTCTTGGGGACTTGGTAAAACCGTTTATTTCAGAATTGGTACAGGTCTCGTTATCTATTATAGCCGTCTGAATCAAGATGGACAATATATAGAACGTATGGCAGCTTGTATGGTTGAGGACGAAACTAAATCCAATGCTATTCTTCCTTCTAAGGGTAAGTTAAAGCGTGGTATTGCATGGTGGGGAAAATCAACGGACAAAAATCATACTATTCCGCTTGAAGATTCTCCAGAAATCAGAGAAATTCTCGATATTTTTGGAATCATGCCATATACAGAGGCTGAAACGGGAACTACCATAATAATCCCTTATATTGATCCTGAAAGATTGCTTTCAGATGTTTATGCACTTAATGAAGAAGATACAGACAGACCGTATTGGACAAGGCGGATAAGTGACTATATAAATGTTGCTATACAGCGTTGGTACGCTCCCAGAATCCGCAACAGCAGCTATTCTTACGGACCGTATCTTGCACCGTCTGTTAACGGGCATAAGATTCTTGCTGACAATATGCTGCCTTTGTTTAAGGCAATAAGAGAAATGTATAACATCACTGAAGAAAACAAAGGCGATAATTGTTTTACTGAAGAAGGTTATACAATTACCTGTGAAAAGATCAGTTTGCGGAATGTATTTAGTAACGGTTCTGTTGCCGGACGCTTGGTATGTGTAAAATTAGATAAGACGTATCTTAAAATGCTTCCTCCTGATAACTGCAAATCTCCGTATCAGCACGTTTCAAACACTGTTGTGACTATGGACACGGGCAACAGTCCTCTCATAATGTACACGAGACGTCCTGGTATGATAGTGGGATATGACTATAGTGGCGCGTGGACACACAGCATGACAAAAAGTTCACCAGATGAATACATAATCGGTTTATTTATGCTGAACTCATCAAATCAACTCAGAAGTGACATCGCCACCGATAAACTTATTAGTCTTGAAGAATATATCAGACAGGGTGAAAAAGCAGATCACGCAGAATGGACTGATCATAATGTCAAAGGAAACAATCCGAGAATTGTCTACAATATTCAGAAAAACATCATCAAAAAAATCAATCAGACTTATAAGGAAAAAATAATCGATACAAGCGAGCGTAAAAATATAGGATTGAGTCACGCGTTAGCAGATATGCTCCTTCCTTCACGTGACTTCGGAAAAAAGCCATCGGCACCTTCAGGAGGCAGTTTTGGTGGTTCTGGCAGTTCATCAGTATCAAGAAAATCTTCGTTTACTCTCGTTGGTGCACCTGTATACAAGAACGGCGTTCTGAGCTATACTTATGAGATGGTTGTCCGGAATAACACCTGCACTTTGGAAGCAGAAGTTATAACAGATTTTGCCAAATATAGTGCGGATAAATGGGAAGAAGAAATCGGAATGCCATTTCCACTGGAATTTGATGATTTTTCAATTGATGCCATACGAGACAAGACTGGAAATGAGTCGCAGCACACAGTATCGCTTACCGGTTCTTTGAGTGATGCTGATTGTTCTGTGGAAGCAATCAAATCCAAAACCAATTCCATCTTGAATGCAGTCAATATCAGTTGCATAAGCAGTGCTATGACAATTAGTGGAAAAATATCTTTTCATGCTGATTCTCAGTACTTCAAAGTTGCATTCAGCATAAAGGAGTAGTAATATGAGCGAAATCCTAAATCTGTATCCCACATTGGATGAATCCGGAGTTAATAAAGCAGGCATTTCGATTCAGCAGACCGAATTAAGCTACAGAGACGATAATGACTATTATCCGATCAATATTGAAGTGGAAAACGGCGATGATAAGAAATATTTAGCGGTATTAAAAGATGAGCGTTGCGTATGGTATCCGGAAACACATAACCTCATTGTACATAAAGCTGGAACCATTACTCATCCTGATACACTATTTGGATCGAATGGTATTGTAGCTCACGATTCAGTTCTCGGAGTTGCAGCTATCTGGTCCTCTAAAAAGTCCGATCTTCACGGAACAATACAGTATGGTGAATTCTCACTGACTTCAAAACCATACTTTTTTGACCGTAATTACACTTTTGAGCGTAGTATTCTTCGTGGCAGTCTTAAATACAAACTTGTGCTTTATCTAAAAAAAAGTGGAAACCCATATCCAGAAGAGATGCATCTTGCAAATCAAACGGGTACTGTTCTAGGCGTACTTGAAGAATGTGAACTCTATGTAGATGGTAGTGGATCAGTATTTCCAATAAGTACTGTCAATGAAGAAGGAAAACCACTTTGGTGGGTGAACTTCGATAACACTGCCGATCCGTTTATTGATTTGTTTGAAGCAGAACACGTCGAAATATGCCTTAATCGAGCTCATCCATGCTTCGCTGATTTGAGTATTGAGGAATCATTAAAAAAATCGCCTCTGTTTCTAGAGGTCATTTCCTCAGCTTTGTATATCATAGTGATGTCAGTAAAAGAGCTGGCAGATACTGATTGGAACGATATTATATCAGGTAATCAACTGGAGCCGGGTACTATTGCTGAAGCTACATATTATTTCATCAGCAAACTCGGTTGGGATGTATCCGATCCGGCGGCACTGGCAAAATCGATACACAAATATTTTGATGACAATCTTTGATAGGGGGCGGATGTTTTGAACTGGAAAGAAATCAACAGAGAAGACAGCAGTGACAGATTTGATGAATACTGCAAAACTAAAGAAGCAAAATGTCCGGAAGAGTATAAGAAACTCAGAGACGAGATACTAAATCTATTCGTTTGTACTTTATCAGAAATTGGCATAGATCCGGTAGATATAAATACAAAAAACTATGCTTATCAGGTGGACTACATATTCGGACTGAAATTCTATCAGCTCCTTAACGACAGATATAGCATGAGTATTCGTACTGCGTCAACAGACGGGGTGTGGAGATTTCTGAGCACCTGTGTAGTCCCCGATCTTGTTGAAATGCGATATGGTCTTGATCATCCGGATCGCTTTTGGAAAAAGCCGAAAAGAATATGGCTTAGAGTAATCTGGTGGTATATTTATTTATCATGGCAAGGCGATGAAGAGTCCACACGAGAAATCCTGAAAGACAACAGTACTGATGAAATACTTCAGCTTGTGGATAGATGTGGTCGCGATGGTTATCGCGTTGATCTTTATCGCGAGATTATGAAGCAGTATGCTGAAATGGACGTGACAGAAAGACGTAAAGATCAAGTCTTCCGAAAAATGATGGTGCTTAATACTGCTAAAGTACAGGTCATTGAACCCGCACTTGTTGACGGCGGAGAGATAAAATACGTTGATGATTTGTGCGTATACTTTGGATATGAGACGGAGTGATGAAAATGAATCTCCTTGAAGCAATCAAGAATAATTTTTCAAAGGGATATATAGATAAAGCAATGGAGATATCCATCCTTCCTTCTGAATACACAGCATGGACTATTAAGCAGGAGCATTGGATTGGAGTTGCCATTGCTATAAATAGAAATATTGATTTTTCAGAAAGATTTGCCAATGTCAGACTGTATACTGAAAGAAATGTGATTATTTCAGGAAAAGAATACATATTACTAATTCTTCGTTGTGATGAACCAGCGCTTAGAGATGAATTTTCTACCATCTGCTATCATTTTGTTGATCCCGGTGAAGATGGAGAAAACAGAAAACTGCTCATGGGAAAACCGGAAGAATGGTGGAACAAGTGGAAAAGTCTTCTTGGCAACCGTGAATTTAACACAGAGGCATACTCGATTATTGGCGAACTTTTAACACTTGAGTATCTGCTTAGAAAAAATATATATGCTCAATGGCAGGGTGCAGAAGGTGGCGTACATGATGTTCAGTCGGAAGGTTGCAATTATGAGGTCAAATCCACAACATCACGTTATGGCTACGAAGTAACTATAAATAGCATATACCAACTTAAGAATAAAGGAGCAGACCTGAAACTCGTTTTCTGTCGCTTTGAAAAATCGTCTGTCGGAACTGACCTCAATACTGTTATTTCGGGGCTTATTTCTCTTGGATATTCTGAGTCATTACTTGAAAAAGCAATGGAAGCAAACGGCTTTGAAAAAGGTTGCACAGCAAGAAGTAAAAAATATCGTTTGATTGAAATGAAATTATATAATGTAGATGATAGCTTTCCGGCTATATCTGAATCATCCTTCAAGGGCGACGTTATACCCAAAAACATCCTTCGGATAAACTATACCGTTGATTTATCCGGGCTGCCCTGTGAAAATATATTTGAAACGGAGCAGAATAGATAAATGTATAACCTCATCGAACTTTTTAGCGGTATTGGAAGCCAATATGCTGCTTTAAAGAATATCGGCATGGAAGTCGAAGTGAAAGCAACCTGTGAATGGGATATCCATGCCTTCGTCGCTTATGATGCCATTCATAATTCGCCTGAGCTTCCCTTTGAGATTCTGAAAATGACTAAGGAAGAGCTCCTTATTAAACTGAGCGAGTATAACCTAAGCAATGACGGAAAGAATCCAATGGAATATGATATTCTTAAAGCGTTTTCAGTAGCTGCGTTACGAAGAATATTTGCTGCTATTATTAGAAGCAAGAACTATGTTGACATCAGTAGAGTGAATGGCAGAGATCTTCCGAAGCACATAGATATCATGACATATTCTTTTCCGTGTCAGGACCTTTCGAATGTTGGAGCCTTTCATGGGTATAATCTTGGCATTGATAAGGATTCTGGAAGCCGTTCCAGCTTATTATGGGAAGTCGGAAGAATTATCAGTGAAATGCGTAATTCCCGTATTAAGCCGCCGAGGTTCCTTTTAATGGAAAATGTTCCATCACTTTTGTCTGAAAGACATCGCGGAAACTTTAAAATGTGGCGTGAGGAACTTTCTGAACTGGGCTATGAAAGCTATTATTATCAACTCAATGCCTCATCTTTTGGTTTGCCACAAAATCGTCCGCGCCTATTAATGATCAGCGCCTATGTTGGGAAAAATCAAGCGTTGAGAAACAAAGTTAAGCGCTTTCTGAAAAAGCACCCCGAAGATGTTGTTTGGGATTATCAACACTCTCCATACTATCGGGACATCAAGCCTGAAGAGCTTTACCGTATAGATTATAGCAACCCTATGCTTTTTCAGGAAGCGGTAGAATGTACACCTAATGACACACCTTCAAGAAGGAAAATCTGGGAAGAGAATCCCCAGCTTGTCCTTGAAGGAAATCATATAAATACTGAATACGACATTATCCGTACAATTACTACTAAGCAGGATCGCAATCCAAATTCTGGTAACCTCTATTTTGACTCTGGAATTGATGGCAGAAGTCTCTTCAGATACCTTACTCCCCGTGAATGTTTCCTTTTTATGGGATTTACAGATGCTGACTATGAAAACGTAGTTAAGAATAATCCTGAAATTCGCAAAGGAACGGAGTTTTTCTCAAGGGATAAGATCATAAGAATGGCTGGAAACAGCATACCTGTAAAGCTGTTAGAGGGACTCTTCCTTCAAATCAGAATGCTTGATGAAGAGGTATTCGGCAACAATGGATGTACATGATAAAAAAACAAGAAGCTACAATATGTCCTGCATAAAAGGTAAGAATACAAAGCCAGAGGAAATAGTCAGAAAAGCGTTATTTGCTAATGGATTCAGATACAGAAAGAATGACAGCAGACTTCCCGGCACACCTGACATTGTTCTTCCAAAATACAGAACCGTCATTTTTGTAAATGGTTGTTTCTGGCATGGACACAAAGGTTGTAAGTTCTATGTTGTCCCGAAAACGAACACAGAATTCTGGATAAATAAGATCAACTCTAACATTGATAGAGATGCGAAAAAAGCTGCTCAACTAAAAGAACTTGGGTGGCAAGTCATCACAATATGGGAATGTGAACTGAAAAAGTCTGAATTTGATAACACGATTAATACTTTGATAAAGAATATTAAAAACAATATGCATTCTATACACGGAGCTGGTGGAGTATGATTAAATGGATGCATTTTCCAATTAACAAAAGACCCGACGAAACATCAAAACAAATAATTCGAGCTTTTCAAGTTGTTGAAGATGAAATAGATTCAACAACTCATAAACAGATCAGTGACGAAGTATTGGCTAAAGTTCGTCCAGAGCTGGAAAAAATACATTTTGATGTTGAGAAGAGTAAAAAAAAGGAAGATCTAATCTCTGTCCCTGTCCTATTTGGCATAAACGGTAAAATCGAAAAATCTTTTGAGGCTGATGCTTATTATGCTGAAGCGAGATATGTAATCGAGGTTGAGGCTGGTCGAGCGTTGATTAATTATCAATTCCTGAAGGATTTCTTTGAGGCCTGTACAATGAGTGATGTCGAAAAACTCTGCATCGCCGTTAGAAATGACTACAGAGGAAACGACGATTTTACTAAAATCTGTACTTTTTTTGATTCTTTATACGCCAGCGGTAGACTCGGTATTCCTCTTAGCAGTTTACTTATTATTGGATATTAGAGATGTTCCGCAACTGGGCTTCCGACAGCGAGGTATCGAAATACCGATCTTGGCAGGCTCATTCCTCGCCCGAAGAGACCGCGGAGCTTATCGCGGAATGGATGTCCATGTACGGCAGCGACAGCTTTTACAAGTGGGCTCTGGTGCTGAAAGAAAGCGGAGAACCCGTAGGAGACATCACGGGTTTCAACATATCCGACGAAGCCGCTTCGGTTGAGATAGGCTATTGTCTCGGGCGAGAATATTGGCACAGAAGGCTGACCTCCGAAGCTCTTGAAGCCGTAATCCGCTTCTTCCTTGACCGCGTAGGCATGGAGCGTGTCGAAGCGCGTCATGATCCGCAGAACCCTCGCTCCGGGCTGGTGATGAAGCGGTGCGGCATGAAGTACGAAGGCACCCGTGACAGCGGCAAGGGCGAAAAGTGCTGGTACGCTGTAACGAAACAAGACTGGAGATGAACATTATGCTTCCAACAATAGAAGAAGCAATGAAGGAGCTTGATGCCGCCTGGAAGCTGAACCCCGGACCGTGGGTAAGGCATTCGGTAAACGTAGGCATCGCGGCGAGGAATATCGCGGAAAAGGCAGGGCTTGACAGCGAAAAGGCTTACGTTATAGGCTTGCTGCACGATATAGGGCGAAGAGTAGGAATAGTTGATATACCCACCCATGTTTACGAGGGGTACAGATACTGCATGATAAAAGGCTGGGAAGAAGCCGCAAGGATATGCATGACCCATTCGTATCCGAGAATGAGCGCAGACTTTGACTATGAGCCCGAAACGGAACGCGAAATGGGGATAAAGAAGTATATCCTCGGCTGCGTTCCAGACGATTACGACAAGCTGATTCAGATGTGCGACGCGCTTGCCGCAGATTACGGCTTCGTTATACTCGAAAAGCGTTTTGTTGACGTAACAAGGCGGTACGGAATAATGGAGGATTACATAAAGGGCTGGGATACTATCTTCGCGATAAAGGAGCATTTCGACAGCCTGATGGGCTGTTCGGTATACGACGTGCTGCCCGATATAGGAAGGACTACCCTGCTAACGCCGAAGCCGTGGCAGCCGCCGAAGGGAGAACAGAAATGAGAAGACCGGAAAACACGGAGCTTACGGTGCTCTGCCTGCTGCGGGACGGAGACAGACTGCTTTTGCAGGACCGCGTGAAGAACGACTGGAAGGGGTACACTCTCCCGGGCGGTCATGTGGAGCCGGGGGAATCCTTCGTTGACGCCGTGATACGCGAGATGAAGGAGGAAACGGGGCTTACAGTCATCGAGCCGCGCCTTCCGAACAATGAGGTCAAGTACGGATTTCTCGAAAGTCTGCTGCCCGAATATGTGTCCGACTGCGGTTCAGGGTCGGGAATAGACGTTTTCACCCTCAGACGGTATATTATTCGCGGAGAAACCGAGAGCATAAAGAATGTGCTCTCGGCACTGTTCGCAAGGATAACCTATACCAACAGAGACACTCCCTTTGAACATTATTTCCAGACTGTCATCTACCTTGTTTTCACGCTGCTGGGGCAGTTTGCGGAGTGCGAGATGCACACCTTTTCTGGACGCATTGACTGCAAGGTCGAGACCAATAGATTCATCTATCTGTTTGAATTCAAGCGTGACAGATCAGCAGAGGAGGCTCTCGCACAGATAGAGGATAAAAGCTACACGTTGCCCTTTGCTGCTGACCATAGAAAGCTGATCAGGATCGGAGTATCATTTGATTCTGAAAAGCGTATGCTGTCCGACTGGAAGGCTGTTGAGGAGTAGAGAGATGACTGTAAGCAGGTCATTTGCATCAATTGGGATATTCATGAGAAATTGGAGAAAATTGTATAAATGATAAAAATCCCAAAACCGTTATTTCGGCTTTGGGATTTTTTGAAAATATGAACGATACTGTTATGCAGGCATTCCTTTGGCGAGAACTTTGACTTCTTCGAGAGTGAGTCCGGAGCATTGAGCAATCTCTTCATAGCTCAGTTTGCCGAGATTGAGCATAGCTTTGGCATTTATTATCATACGTTCTCTGTCAGCCTCATATCTAAGTTCTTCAACTATCTTACACATTTTCTCCCGACCTCCGTAAAATGCCGCAGAACGTTTTCAAGCTGTTAAGCAGTCATTCCCTCGGCGAGAGCCTTAACTTCATCAAGCGTCAGACCGGAATACTTGGCTATATTCTCGAAAGAGAGTTTGCCGTCTTTTATCATGGAAATAGCTATCTGCTGTTTTTCTTCCATGCGAGCCTCATTGCGAGCCTCATCTCTAAGTTCTTCAACTATTTTACACATTTTTCTTCCGACCTCCTTCTGTCTCCTTGTAGTACCGCACACCGTCTGCAAGCTGCGGATAGTTCATGTCCTGCGATTTCAGACACTTGAAATCCTGCATCAGCTTTGCGAGGTGGAGTGCTTCCTTTGTCGTGTTCTCCGTTTACATAAATGATGTGTGTCCCGTCGCCGAAGCTTTCGGCCGTTTCATCTATCTTGCGAGTTATGTGGTAGATCGGCAGATCACGTTTCAGCACATCATGTTCGGTGATAAAAATAAAGTAGCTGTCAACGAGGTCGGAATACGGACGACCCTTTTCAAGAAGTCGTGTGTCAAGCATACCGCTATTGTAGCGAGCCCTGTGGACATCGGCACCGTCATTGTCACGTTGAACCTCGATGTCCATGACTCTGCCAGGATAAATGTGATTTATGCGGTAACAGAAGAAGCCTGAGCTTTAAGTTCCAAAACTTCTTCCAAAGTAATATCAGTCGCTTTTGCAATAGCTTCATCGGACATTTCGCCAATAGCAATAAGATTGAGAGCTATCTGATATGATCTCAGCTTCTCGGCTTCCTTTGTGGCTTCGTTACGCATTTCTTCAATCGCTTTGCACATAATGCTCACTCCTTCCGGTGTTTCTTTGAAATAACGTGTTTTATCTGCAAGCTCCTTTATCTTCATATCCTCTGCTCTTTTACAGCGGAAGTCATGAACGAGCTTTGCAAGATCAGATGTATCCTCGGCATTGTTATATGCCCCATTGACAAAAATTATGTGTGCGCCGTCATTCAGTGGTGTACCATTAGCTGTGTCCGTCCATTCAAAGTTGTAGATGAGTTTGTTTTCACCCCTGACATCATTTTCGGTTATGAAAATAACGTATGAAACAGGCAGCTCCTCAAATTCTTCTTTGGCTTTAAGAAACTCAACATCGATCGCACTTGAATGGTATCTTGCTCTCTGTGGTGTAGCTCCACGGTCTGCCCTCTGTATTTCAAGGTCAAATTTTCTGCCTGTGCTGTCAGTCCCGAACACGTCAAGACAAATAGAGCGAGAGCCAAGCAGACGTTTAAGATCATATTGTGTTTCTTCTTTTGTAAGAACCAGGTCGCTGATGCCGGTAATGATTCTCAAAACAAGCTGTGCTAGAGGAAGATCATTGCGGAAAAGTTCACGCATAAAGTCATCGTCAAGCGGACGATAATTTTCAATCGTGCGGAGATCATCTTCGTGCCATTGACTTTCGGTTTTCTTTTTAATGAGCAAGGGTACACCGACTTTCTGTATGTTAGTATTCTTTTTCAATATTATTATACCACATCTTCCGAAAAAAATCAATATCAAATTTGTGATGAAAGGGCGTATTTAAGGGTGGTTTTGATTTTGAAAATATTCTTCTTGTCGATGGGAATCCATTGATTTGTTTATCTCACAAAGCCTTATTTAACAGGTTTATGTGCAGCTCGCTCTTTCTGACTATCCTCATACCCTTACCGCAGAAAAAATCTATAAGCCATGCCTTGCTTGTCACTCTGCCATTTTGCGTTAATGCTGAACGCAGCTTCCCCTTTTCAAGCCAGTTATTGACGGCATTATCCGAATAGCCTGTCAGACTGCATATCGTTTCGGTGTCGAGCAGGTCAGGCACATCGAACCACTCATCTTCGAGCGTCAGCCGCAGGAATACCGGATTGACCGCCGGCAGTATGTAAGGCTTGCTGCTGAACTGACCGTCGGTGGCGGTGTAGCGTTCGGGAGACTGTTCAAAGTCGGTCATAAACCTGATCGCATCTTCAAGTTTAATTGCATAGCGTCGGGTCTTGCCGCAGTTGTCACGGTGAGGTATGTAGTGCTTTAGCAGCCACACGCACCTGCGTTTGCTGATGTGCAGCAGCTTGCGGAGCTGTTCGCCCGAAATGACAGGCGGATATTCACGGCGGATACGATCATAATCAGTCATTTCCGCCACCTCGCTTGAATGTCCTGCCGGCATCGTCATCAGAATGCTCGGCAAGGTATTCGATCAGGTCATCTTTTGAAATTATGTATCCGCCCTGATAGCAGAATGATCTGAGCTCGCCGCTTCTGAGAAGCTCATAGACCTTATTTTTGCCGAACGGCGACCATCTGACGACCTTTGCTGGTGTCAGTATCTCTGGGCATTTTTTGAGCATACGTTCAAGCTCTTTGCGTTTTTCATCTTTGTTCATGATCCGATCTTCCTTTCAGATTTTTGTGTCGGATCTCGGAATGAACACCCGTTTTTTCTCGCAGTTTTCTCGCAAAATTCTCGCAAATTTCCCGTTTCTCGCAGAAAATCGGCAAATTTGGGTGAAAATCGGCGTTCAAAAGGGACGTTCGGGGACGAATCGGGAAGATGCTCCAAAGGCTCGAAATGCGTTAGCCCTTAACTGGGCTCGAGAGTTCGAATCTCTCCGTCTCCGCTCAGTAGCGGCAAAAACCGCATTTACCGTCTTTTGCAGCGATGCAGAGGACGGTGTTTTTTTGCCGTTTTGCTCTGAAAATTGATTTTTGTCCGTAAAATTGTACTGTAAATTTGGCTTTTACTGCGAGAAAGCATATTTTTGTTATGTATGCCCCTGTTTTGTGACAGGGGGACTTATTTTAGTTAGATTTCATTGTCGTTCATGTCGAGCGCTTTGGAGATCGCCGCCGCGCTCAGTTTTTTGCTTTCGCTGTCAACATGGCTGTAGACGTTGCTCGTGGTTCCTATGTCGCTGTGACCTAACCACTCCTGAATCAGCTTCATTTGAACGCCGTTCGCAAGCATTAAGCTGGCACAACTGTGACGCAAATCATGGAACCGTATCTTTCGCAGACCATTGTTCTTCAGCACGACCTGAAAATGATCTGTAACGTAGTTCGGCTTGATAAGTTCACCGAGTGCATCGACACAGATATACTCCTCGTACTTTTTGTTGTAGCTTTTGCCAAAAACCTGTTTCATCTCAGCTTGCTTTTCACGCTCGGCTATAAGTGCCTGCTCGACTATCGGCATAAGCGGCATGGTTCGGTATGAGGTTTTTTTTTCATCACATCGTAGCCTGTCAGACCGTCCGAGTCCTGCAAGACCTTGTGCTTGATGCTTATGGTCTTGCCGCCGAAGTCGATAGCCGTCCATTTCAGACCGATGACCTCGCTCCTGCGTAAGCCGTAGTAAGCGGCGATCATAATTACGATGTGCAGCGGATCGTCCTTCGTGCAGTCGAGCAGAGTTTTGATCTCGTCAGCATTATAATAGTTGCCGATGAACTGCTGTGCCTTCGGTCTGTCAGCCTGATCGACCGGATTGCTTGGGATTATACGTCGCTTCATCGCCGATTTGAACGCAAGGTGCAGGAGTGCGTGGTGTCGCTGGCAGGTCGTGCCTTTCAGCCCCTTTGCGCGAAGGTGAGAATAATACTCGTTGATCTCGTCGCCCGTGATCTCCTTGACCTTGATCTTCATCGGCTTGAAGAACGGTATCATGTGGATGTTGACGTACATTTGATAGCTCTGGAAAGTCGCTTTGGTGACGTTCGGTTTGTAGCTTGCCAGCCACTCGGCAAGGTAATCCTCGACGAGCATATCGCCGATTCTGTTGCGCTCACGCTCGGCACGGGTCATGGTGTCCTGCAAGTAAAGGTCGCCGGTGTTGTACTTTTCGAGCAGCTGATTCAGGCGGTGATTTGCTTCGGTCTTAGTGCCTTTCTTCGCTTCAAGGTCGAGACTCTGCCACTTTTCTTTACGCTTTCCGTCCGTGTCATAAAGATTAATGACAGCATACCATTTGCCTTTTTTCTCAGCCAGATGTCCTGTGGTTCTTTTCATTAACATTCCCCTTTCGTGCCAGACTGTGACTTTCGTCAGCGAACATCATACCACATCTCGCCGACGAAATCCAGTCTTTTTTATTTATTTCGGCACTACCGATAAATTGCTCTGCTCGTTTTGGCAGAAATCAATAAGTGCCGGCTTCGGTATTATCAGCTTTTTGCCGAGCCTAATCGCACCGAGCCTGCCCTCTTTGACAAGCTCATAGGTCTGGTTCTTCCCGATGCGAAGTAGCCTTGCCGCCTCGGGAACGGTAAGTACATCGGGTTCGTGTCTGAACATAATTTCGTATCGCATTCATGCCTCCTGTGGTGGTTGTGATCGTTCGTGGTGTAATTGAGTTGTTCATTTTTTATCTGTCCTTTCGTTTTTTAGGGGGCGGTGATTTGCCGCCCCCTTTTTGCAGGGTATCGGGTGTACCCTGCGAAAAGGTGTACCCGACACCCTAACACCCATCCTGTTCTGAGGCGGGTGCAGTGGTTCGTGAATTACGACCTTTGACGGTGAACGAACTGTTCACCGTCAAAGGGGTGTCCGTTCGTTCACCGATTTGATGGAGTGATGCATTGCCACCTCATGATGACGGGATAGCCTATTCTGTCATACCGAATTCCCATTTTTGAAACTCGGGAGCGTTCTGTCCCAGAGTTATCTGTCATAGTGTTTCACGACAGCAGATGCAGTCCTGATTTGGTACTCGAAGTCAATACCGTTTCGGTATCGGGTGTGCTCTATTCAAAGGAGTCCTTGTCTGTTATCCCCTCGTCAAAGTTTCGAGTGATAAGGTCATCGAGATTGATTTTTCCCCTTGTCCTGCGAACGTTGTTGACGGCTTCTCGGCGAATGTCTTTCAACTCGTTCTTGCTGACATCGAATGTGTCGGCGAGTATTGCGATGAGCATTTCCACCTCGACAGCGTATCGGAACAAGCCTTTTGATATTTTGGTGATGCCTTCGTCCGATGCTTTTGCGATACACTTTGCAAGTTCAGGTACAAGCACTTCACTTTTGTTTTCTATCTTCCTCGTTGCAAGAAATAAATTTAGTGCCTGCTCAATCATTTCCGAGCGGCTTATTTCGTTCTTGGTGCAGTAGTCATCACACTCGGAAAGCACGTCAGCGGACACATAAATTCCTGTTCTTATCTTTTCCAAAGTCATTACTCCCTCTGATATTTCAGTGCGTTTCGGAAATCGATTATACCGTTTGTCTTGCGGACATCATCCACGCACATTCCATACAGCTTGCCGACATCGGTCTCGTCAACATCGGATACCGCCGCAAGTATATGCGACTGCACCGCCGACTGAACAGCCAGCTTGAACAACGCCCGGCTTATCCTCTGCTCGCTGCCCTTGACGATACCATCGACTACCGACGCAGTCACCTCGCCGAGATATTCCGTCATGTTGTCCGAACGGCAATCGAGATACCCCGAGTAGAACTTGATTGCTTTTTCAATAAAATCACTCTGCGAACGTGCGTTCGCTGCCGCCATGAACGCCTTATTATAATGCGTGAATTACTTTCTCCTGATGGGGGAGCTATTTATCTTCATTGTGATTATCATAAGGTACATCTTCTGAGATGTTTAATGGATGAGGTGTTTGGTCCAGAGAATCATCTTAATTCTTTGGTATGGATGTATTCTACACGAAGTGCGATTAAGAGCAGTTGGAAAAGAGTTCATGATGATATTCTATTTTACAAAAAAGACAAAATGCCTACATTTAACTGGGATGATGATATGGTTCTTGAACCGCTCTCGGAATCAACAATAAAAAAATATAGATATGAAGATGAAAATGGAGAATACCGTTTAAATGGTCGAAATATTAAAGGAAGTCCTATTCGTAGTGCCAAAGACGTTGATCCCAAATATGAAATTGAACATCCAGAATGGGTTGTAAGGGACTATCTTCGTGCAGGAAAATGTGCCAGCGACTACTTCTTTATTGATATTGAAAACCAAATGTCCTCAAATAGAACGGATTATCCTACTCAAAAGCCTGAAGAGCTATTGACTAAGCTAATTTGTGCCTCCACTAACCCAGGAGATATTGTTTTTGACTGTTTCATGGGCAGTGGTACAACCCAAGCTGTTGCTATGAAACTCGGAAGACGTTTTATTGGTGCAGATATTAATCTTGGAGCTATTCAAACCACAACAAAAAGACTTATAAAGGTCGGAAATGAACTTCAGCCCTCATTAACTGATGAAAATATAAAGTATACTGGCTTTGAAGTATATAATGTTAATAACTACGATTTCTTCCGAAATCCTATTGAAGCCCGTGATCTTATTATTCAAGCACTTGAAATTCAGCCGTTTGAGCAGTCGAATGTATGGGACGGCGAAAAAGACGGCAGAATGGTGAAGATCATGCCTGTCAATCGTATCGCTACAAAAGCAGATTTAGAGGAACTGAAAGCAAATCTCCCCTATAAGACCTACGAAAAGAGGAAAGAGGAAAATCCGTCCCAGCCCGTGGAGAAGATCACCATTGTTTGTATGGGACATGAGCCTGACCTCGCTGCTTCTCTCCAAAAGGAGCTGTCGGATTATAAGCTCGATATTGAGATCGTGGATATTCTCAGGGATAAGTCTGAGCTTGAATTGAAGCGTGAAGCAGAAGCAGAGGTCGTTCGTGAGGGCGGCAAGCTCGTTATCCGTGCTTTCTATCCGATGAACCTCTTGCAGAAGCTCTCGCTTCAAAAGGAATATGTAGAGGATTGGAGACAGCTCGTTGAGTCTATCATGATCGACTGGAATTATGACGGTGTTGTTATGCAGCCTGCCGTTACCGATATTCCTGACAAAAAGAGCCTTGTCCTCGGCGTGTATGATATTCCCGATGATGCAGGTACGATAAAGGTCAAGATCACCGATCTTCTTTCGGAGTCTCTTGAAGTGGAGGTGTAAGTCTCTATGGCAAAGAAAACAACTGCTTTTGCTCAGGAATATGCTTTCTATGAGCAGTTATGGACATTCTATATCATAAACAGGGGTAAGATTCGCTCACGATATAATGACCTGACAAGGAAATTCCTTGCCTATAATGATAAGAGCGAGAATCCCGATGCTTTCCTCCGTGAACCTCAGTTCCATGCTTTGGAGATGTATGTGTTTATTAAGGAGTTTCTTGATAATGCCCATATGTATGAGATTTTCGATGATTTGAGAAAGCGTCAGAACCGCTTTTCTGATACTTCATACTACACGATACATAAAGATGGACAGATTCGCTGGATTGACTTGGGTGACGATCAAAATGAAGCTATTTTCAAGCAGATGAAGAAGTTCAAGGAGGAATATCCGAACTATATCTATGCCCTGACTATGGGACTTGGAAAAACAATCCTGATTGCCACTTGCATTTTCTATGAGTTCCTGCTTGCGAAGAAGTACCCGAAGGATAAGCGTTACTGTCAGAATGCACTTGTATTTGCTCCGGATAAAACGGTTCTTGATCCTCTTTCTTTTTGAAGCCGTGTTCCTTGATTACTGCAACGGCAGCTTTGTCAACGTCCTTCTTCGGAAATCTTCGCTGCATGATACCCATGTCATCAAAATAGTGTTTTGCACTCTTGATCTCCGATTCGAGCGTTGAGATTTTTTCTTTCAATTCCCGCACCTGTTGCAGAGTTGTGGCATACTTTTTCTCCGCAGCAGTTAACTTGTCTTCGGCATCGGAGATGTTTTTGATCTTTTCCCGCACAAGAATTTCATACAGCCGCAAGAATCTTCCACAAGTATTTTCAATAGGAGAAGTGTTCTTGTATGTGCCTGCTTTGACCTTAATGCTGGTAGTGATCGTGTAGAACGGCGTGACAAATTCTTCCAACGCTTTCTTTTTGTGCTCGGCAATCCGTTTTTCGATTCGCTCGGGCGTGTAGTTGTCACCCAACGTTTTCAGCCTGACATTCTTCTGCTGCCCGGGAGCCTTGACGCGGATGTATTTGCCGTCCTTGAAAGTGAAGCCTTCCTGCTCCATGCGATTTCTGAGGTCATCAAGGCTGTCGGCAATGGTTATCAGCTCGTCAATGCGCTCACGAATCTGCTGTTTCCACGAGGTATTGTGTTTCAGATTTATCCATTCGTGATAACCGCTGATGATCGGCTTGCGGACATAGTTCTCCCTGTCAAAAGGCTTGATACCGTATCGCTGGCAAATCTCGTCCGACAGCTTTTTGATCTTTTTGAGGGAAGCCTTGTTGGAGTAAAAGTGCCTGCCATTCAAATCATAGACGTTGATCTCAATGTGATTGTGAATCTTTCCTGTATCATCATGCGTTGCGATGACCGCTTGAACGTCCTCACCAAACATTTCACGAACCAAATCCAAACCTATCTTCTGCGCAGTCTCGATACTGACATTATCCTTCGGGTCAAAGGACTGGATATAGTGAATCAGCTTGACTTTTGCATAACCTTTCTTCGGCATCGGCTCGTTGAACTTGCGGTTGGAGTACTCTGCTTTCTGCACCCGCCGTATCAAAGGACAGCGCAAGAAGACCTGCCGTGATATCGGAAGCAGGAAAACATATATGGATAAGGTCAACAGTGATCCGATATTACTGACTTATACAAAGGCGTATAAGCAGCATTATGCCCGGTACTTGAAGAAGAAAATGACGCAGGCGGAGTTTAGGGAGTGGGCGGATTATGCGCTTGTGCTTCGGCAGAGAGCTTATGATAAGGTTCTGACATTTAATGAGTATGAGTGCGAGATAAAGAAATAAGAAAATGGTGTTAGTCGCAAGTATATAGGGCTGAAATCAAAAACGTTGTCGAGCTTTCCAAGACAGATACCGATGCTGACATTTGTGAATCATCGCAGCAATCGCCCGAACATATTTATTATTTTATGACTCTTAGAAATATCCAAGCTGGTATAAATAATTTGTATACATTTAAATAACTCAAACTTTTGTCACAGGAAATGTCAGACTGTTAATTTTTTGTAAAACAACAAAAATAGGTATTGCAAGCACTTATGTTTTATGATATAATTCGGAATGTAGTTGGTTATTTTATTTAATAAAAAATAAAATAATTGTCTGTAAGTAAATATCAATTTAAGAGCGATTGTGATGGACAAGACAAAGTAAGTGAACAAGGCAAGAAGAGTTATATCAGCATTATTTGCTGCTGTAATGGTAGTTTCCTCATCAGGAATAGCATCTACTCAGGCATCTGCACTTGACATTGAACGTAGTAGGGGATATACCAGGAAAGAAATAATTGATAAAGATTATCTTTATCATGTAGCTGAAAGAGTTAGATATCGCGGCACTGAAATAGGATACTATTGCATAACTCATTCGGGTTCAAGTGTGAAGAGTACTTCATACACAGAAGATTCTTTACAAACATATGCTATTGTACGCTCCAGCGGTACAGTGAAATACGGTGGAACAGGACGCTTTAACAGTGAGACCGGTTTTGTTAAGATCAAGAACAACTGGGCAACTGTATCTGGTGTATATACAGTTGCAAATTGATGTTTGATTCATGTTCAGGTATTTGTTTTAGCATTATCTTATATCTTTGGAGATAACTGTTATGGATATAAAAAAAAGCAGAATAAAAAGCTGGATAGTTCCTGCAATATTTGTTGCACTTATTGCAGCAGCTGTGATTGCAATCAATGTTGTAAATGCTGTCAAAAAGAAACATTATTATGAGGTCTGCGAGAAATATTACCAACCGTTTATCGAGAAGCACGGATTTGACGAAAAAAATATTGATGATTTTGACAGACATCTTGGTACAGCTTTGTGTACTGAAAACGGACTGAATTGCACTCTGCAATATTCGATACCAAGAGAATATAATGACTCTTTTTCGATCACACTTGCATCTTCATGGGATGGTCTGGATGTTCCGCTGAAAATTGAAGGTGATGAACTGGACTATCATTACGATGTGTCAGCGATTTACGATCATAGTGGAATGAAAGAAATAAGTGTGTCCATAAACAGTTATAACGGTCACTATATCACATACGAGGGTGAAACGTTCTACGATAAAGGAAGCTGGGCAGGTTTTTTTGCCTTTACAGTAGACGAAAATGGTGATTTCCGCTATAAAAATAAGGATATGCCGACCGTTTCAGCTGAAGATGTCATGAAAGCCGAAAAACTGAAACCCGAACTTGACAAAGTGATAAAGACGCTTAAAGATTATTATCTTGTCTGATATATACGGCAGTGCCGCTCATTGATAATGCGGTGCTGTCTTTATTTTTGAGGAATTTATATGATACGTAATGTAAAATATGCGATATATGTTGTTCTCACATTGTGTCTGATAATTTTTTGCGGAGAAACAGCTTATTCAAGATTGACAGATAGAGCATCCGAGAAATTTGAGTCTTTGTACTTTATGAGCGTATATAACGGAAGAACACTTACTGAGGATATCAGCACTTTGGCAAAAAAATATAATTGCTGCGGATTTTTTGTCATCTACGAAAGCGGAGAATGTGAGAAGGAGATATATTGCTGTACCAACGGAGATCAAAAAGAGATAAAAAGAAAACTCGGTATAGATCAGTGCAGTTTCAAAACGATAACCGGTGATGACTATTGTATTGAATTTGCGGAAATGAAAGACTTAGAATCGGATAAGGCAGAACAGTCAATAATCAGCGGATTATATCTTGATCCCGAAAAAGGAGAGGTCGGGCAGTTCGCTTCCGAGCTTTCTCAGAAGTACAGACTGCAAAGATCAGGACTTTGTGCCGCAGATCATTATGAGATAATAGCATTTGCCGCTGCTTTTATATTCATGATACTGCTGTCGGTATATGATATGGTCAGCCGAAAAAAAGAAGTATGTATAAAGATAACTCTTGGTGTCAGCTTGAATAAACAGATTGCGGAAGCGATGTTTTACGATATCGCTGTTTTTGCAACTGTACCGCTCATTCTGATACCGATATTGTCATCATATACCGCAGCGATAATAATAAAGCGTGAAATGGCGGTATATCTTACTGTATTGTGTATTGCAGATTCTGCGGTATATCTTTTGTATCATGCTGTTGATATATGCGCATCTTTGAAAAACAGTAACGATAATGAAATATTTCTTCCGATAAACTATACTCTTAAAATGATCTCTGTTTCACTTATACTGCTGCTTATAGGTTTGAGTTCAGTACTTTCAGGCAGCAAAGCCAGGATCAGAGCTGCTGAGAAATTCAGTAAGTATTTTTCTGATCACAGTCTGATAAATATTAGCGTCAGTGCTTATCAGGCAGAGCTCGTTGACAGATCGCTTGACGGAACAAATACTATAAAAACAGGAGAGCCAAACGGTATAGAACAGTTTTTTGAAGATGAAAAAAAATATATAGACAGCCTCGGTGAATACGGCGATGTTTTTATGCTGAGATCTCTTGACAATTTTTATATAAATGATAACAGTTCGATATACCGCAGATCAAATGTTGTGGTGGCAGCCGGAAGCGCTGATAAATATATCCAGGCACAAACGCATACAAAACCTGATAATAAAGAAATAACAGTTATTGTACCGGAAAAATATCACGGATTAGATCTCAAAGACTGCAAGAACTGGTTAGAACAGCTCAACAAAACATATGATCTTGATACTGCATATAAAATAAAAAAATATAGAGGTGCTGCAATTGCGTTTATGGGAGAATCGGACAGCAATACAGAAAAAATATCAGATATATCTTTCAAAATAGCCTCATCTCCGATAATAATCTATATACCTGATGCAAAGATGTATGACTATTTTGATACAGATCAGATAGCAGTCAGGGTCAGTCCTGGTAAGGCGAATGAACTTCTCAAAGAAAAAGGCATCAGATCGCTTGCCCTTGATATAAACAGTATCAATGGGCTGACTGACAAATATATCAAAAATATAAACTCAGTTCTTTTGATTTTCATGCTGTCCTTTGTTTCGGTATTGATATACAGCATCCTTATGACATCGGCAACTATAATGCTTGATATATCATTAAAACGCAGAGACAGGGCGATAATGAGGATAAGTGGGTACGGATTTTTTTCAAGGCATATAGGAACTGTAATAACAATATCACTATCATATTTAGCACCGATGCTTTTGGCATCGGGAATTCTAAAAGGTCGGAATATCCTGAAAATATGTGCAGCAGTATGTATAATGTTTATTGCTGAGTTCATACTTTTTTCAGCAGCAGCAGCTATCGACAGCAGGAAAAACACTATAAGATCACTAAAGGGGGGAGCATTATGATAGAACTTAAAAATGTTTCTAAGAAGTTTGAGACAAAAACGATTTTTTCAGATGTGTCATTTGTAATAAATGACGGTGAGTTCGTTGTTATCTCAGGGAAAAGCGGCTGCGGAAAAAGCACACTGTTAAGTCTTATCAGCGGGATCGAAAGGGTCACTACGGGAAGCATAACAGTTGATGGAACAGACCTTACAAAGACAAGAAATAAAACAAAATTTCTGCGTGAAAAGATCAGTTTCCTGTTTCAGAATTTTGCATTGAGCGATAATAAAACAGTTATGAAAAATCTGAAAATGATACCTAAAAATGCAAGATCATCTATTTCGATAGAACAGGCACTTGATATTCTTGGAATAGCAGATAAAGCGGATAAACCTGTTTATACTCTTTCGGGCGGTGAACAACAGAGGGTCGCTTTGGCAAGAGTAATGTTGAAAAAATGTGATATCGTTCTTGCTGATGAGCCTACCGGTTCTCTTGACATTGAAAATTCGGAAATTGTAATTGAAGTGCTAAAAAAACTGAATAGAGCCGGAAAAACCATTATTCTTGTGACTCATGATGAAAGCCTTAAAAATACAGGCGACAGATTGATACAACTCTGAACTGATCTGAGTGACTATTCTGAATAACGTTCCTGTTTTTCTTAATGAAAAATAAGGGCGAGCGCGGAAAGGTCTGTGCATATATCACTCCTGAGCATCAGAGAGAATGGAAACGGTTCTACAGATCAGGTTAAAAATATGTCACTCTGTTGGTGCGGGCAACTTTTCCCCGCAAGGGCGGGGGTGATCCATGGGGCGGCGTGCCTACGGGTATAACGCAAAACTTTTCCCCGCATGGGCGGGGGTGACCCTGAGCGGCTGTCTGCGGCTCGGGGTCGATCGCTCATAAACCTGATCGCATCATCGGGTCTGATGGTATAACGTCGGGTCTTGCCGCCATTGTCTTTGTGAGGTATGTAATTTTTTCGATTGACCTTTCCTCCGAACTATGCTACCGATATTCAGCGGGAGCTGGGCGCAGAGTATGAGGAGCAGAAAAAGCAGCTCGGGACGGTCATTTCGGGTATCTCCCACGACTTTCGCACGCCGCTGACGGCATCACTCGGCTACCTGCAAATGATCGGGAAAAGCGGTGAGCTGTCGGATAAGAATGCGGAGTATCTCGGTATCGCCATGCAGAAAAACAGGTATCTCAAAGTGCTTTCCGATGAGTTTTTCGAGCTGACGAAGATAGAAAACGGCGGCGAAGAACTGAATATCGAGAAGATAATTCTCGGCAATCTCCTGACCGAAACGGTGCTTGAACAGCATTCGTGGATAGCCGAAAGAAACATCAGAACCGACTTCGATATTGACGACGGTATCATGATTCAGGCTGATGTGCATTGTCTGACAAGGATACTGAATAATCTCATGTCCAATGCACAGAAATACACCTCTGACAGCTTCGGCGTTAAGCTGAAACAGGACGGTAATTGTGTGGTATTATGTGTATCCAATACCATTGCGGACAGCACATCACTCGATGTTGACAGAGTGTTCGAGCCGTTCTACCGTATGGATGCACGGACGGAAGGCGGCAGCGGACTGGGGTTGTATGTCGTGAAGCTGTTATGTGACAGGCTCGGCTGGTCGGTTAAGGCGGAGCTGAATGATAATGTTTTTACTGCAACAATATTGATATGAACATATGG
>NZ_FPIR01000018.1 GCF_900119155.1 Ruminococcus sp. YE71
AAGCAGGCAGAAGCCTTCCTTGTCCCAGTAGAGTATCTTGATCTTATCGCAGTGTCGGTTGTGAAAAACGAACATCGCATCGCTCACCGGATCGAGCCTGAACTGCTGCTGAACGACAGACGCTAATCCGTCGATGGATTTCCGCATATCGACATTCGCAGTTGAGATGTAAATTTCAGACGGTCGAAGTATTATCATCGTGCTCACCGCCGATCACAACCTTGGCAAACCGTATCTCCTTACCCTCGGAAAGCTCATCGAGCCTTTCGAGCCAATAGCGAAGGGTACTGCGTTTGATTCCTTGTTCCCTGCACCAGACGCGCTGACTCTTGCCGCTCTCAACGAATTCCTTTATCCTTATCGCCCACTTTTCAGATTCTGTCATTTTCTGACCCTCCATTCGTAACATGATATTTCTATTATAGTGCAGTATATCAACGGCACATGGACACCTCTTGCGGAGTGCGATGAGAATACTTACATTCTCAAGGGTCTCGAAGCAGGAAAGCAGTACAAGGTCGCTGTCATCACCAAGCTCGACGGCAAATGGTTCACTGACGTTTCCAACGCTATCACCGTCACCCCGAACACCGTTGTTACCACCAAGTACCCGGTCGTAAACAAGGTCGAGGTTCAGAACAACTCGTTCAGACTCAGCTGGGACGCTGTAGAAGGCGCTGAGAAGTACTGCGTAGCGTACTACTCGGCAGGCAAGTGGAGACTTCTTGACCAGTTCGACGCAAGCCAGACAAGCTACACCAGAACCAAGGTTCCGGCTGGAAAGACCTACACGCTCGTTGTCGGCGCAAGGATCAACGGCAAGTGGGACGCAAGCGATCTCACTCAGAGAGCGGTCAACGTTACCATTAAATAAGCACTACACTTCCATGAATCTTTTATAACTGAGGGAAGCCGGCAGTTTCTTTACGAAGCTGCCGGTTTTCTCGGTTTGTGAAATGCCGGCTGAGAACGTTTATAATTCGTGAACAGTGCCGATTCATTTGATCGATTTAGTTAAAAGAATAAAACATATTGCAAAAGTGTTGACAAATTATGTCAGTGTGTGCTATAATATATTTATCGAAAAGAATCGAACAGATCGCAATTCATTTAGCAGTTTTGTAAACGCATCGCGTATCAGAGGGAAGAATTATCCCCGGCTGTGCCTGAATTGATAATAAGGAGGAATACCCCTATGAAAAAATCTATGAAGTCGGTCGTGTCAGGTATCATGGCGCTGTCTATGGTTTCAGGTATGGCAGCTGTTCAGCCGGCAGCGCAGGCAGTGACCAGCCCGACGGCTCTTGCGGCAAGTGCTGATACGGCAGTCAGCAAATATCCGAAGGTCAGCTACATTACCGGAAACGGCAAGGTAAAGCTCACCTGGACTGCTGTCGAAGTCGCTGAAAAGTATGCCGTAGTTTTAATTCGCGGCGGCGAGAGAAAGGTTATTACACAGACTACGGATACCTCCTATGTTTTCAGCGGACTGAATGCCGGTGAACAGTACAAGGTCGGAATTGCATTCAAGTGGGGAACACAGTGGGAATTATGGGCTGCGAGTACCATCACTGTTACTCCGAAGGCTGAAGCACCGGAACCTGCCATTCATTCTGAGGTACAGGACGGACGTTTCAGAATCAGATGGGAGGCAGTCCAGTACGCTGAGGCTTACGCTGTCGGCATCCAGACCGTAGCAGGCTGGCAGCTCATCACTACGACCGCTGCTAACGAACGGACCTATACCTCACCAGCCGGAGCTCTTTCAGCAGGCACCTACAATGTCGCGGTCGTCGCAAAGATAAACGGCAGATGGGATACCTCGGACATCAAGTTCAAAACGGTGAGCATTACCATCCCGGATTCCGAGTACGCAATATCAGGAGCTGTAATGTCATGATCGCCGATTCCTTATTGACGGCATCACGCTGCTCAACATGATGTTCTGAAAAAGACGGAAAATCCGTGACTTTTTTGAACACTTTGCCAATCAGATACAGCCCGTTACAGGGCAGTCCGGAAATTAGTATTTCTTATAAGGTGGATACACTTATGAATAACTCACTGAAACGAGCAGCCGCCGGCATCATGGCACTTTCGATGGTGACTGGCTCGGTACCCTTTCAGCCGGTCACGCAGGCTCTCACAAGCCTGACAGCTATCACGGCAAATGCAGAGGAGGATGGCACAGAAATTACACAGACCGTCAATCCGGTCGTGAGCTATGTTCCCGGCGATCATTGCGTCACTCTCAGCTGGGATGCTGTCGAGGGTGCTGAGGAGTACCTCATCGCCGCGAAGGTGGGCGGCAGCTGGGCTAAGGTCGCGGTCTGCAATGACACCTGGTACCTGTTAGAAAAGCTCGTCGCTGGCGAGAACTACGAGGTGGCGGTCGCCGCTAAGATCAACGGCAGGTGGAGCACAAGAGGTGTGAAGCCGATCACCGTGACCCCAAATAAAATAATTGCCCCGAATATGAGCACAGAGTATTACCCGATGTCGGGCAAGCTGAACGTGAATTGGGTTGCGGTACCGGGTGCTGATGAGTATGCGATCTGCTTGAAGTTCACCGGAGGAGAATGGCAGCTGTACAGGAAATTATCTGGGGATACCACGGCTTTCAAATGCAGGGTGGATACTTCTGCGAGCAGAAGGTTCAAGTTCGTGGTAATTGCGAAGGTGAACGGCAAGTGGGAGACCGCAAATATGGACAAAAGAGCGGTAACGGTTGATACGAATAGCGGACTCCCATGGTGAGCGGATCTGAATCCTGAAATGCGATAACCGCTGTGGTCGGCAGATAAGTTATATCAGTATCGGATTACCGGCAGTTTCTTCGGAGACTGCCGGTTTTCTATTGCCTGACCCACCCAAAAACGTTTATGATCTGCAAACAGTGAAAAAGGCGGCTTTTGTGTCTGCTTTCGGCACAGTCAACAAATATTTTCAAAAAAAGAAAAAATATTGATGCGCTATTGACAATTATATCCAAATGTATTATAATAGATTTACAGGAAGTATTTTCTGAATACGATCATTTTTTGCAATTCAAGCGTGTCCCGGGTGCAGGTCTTTCCTTTCGGGAACGTTAATGCTTTTATGCTGGGAGGAATTTTTATGAAAACCACAAACACATGGAAACGTTTAGCGGCGGGAGTGCTGGCGCTTTCGCTGGTGACGGGGACTGTTCCCGTTCAGCCGTTATCTCAGGCGGTCACGAAGCTGACGGCTGTCACAGCTAACGCTCAGGTCACGAGTGATTTTAAGCTCAGGCTCCTTGAGGACGGAACATTCGAGATAGCAAAATACCTCGGGACCGGAACAGTCGTTACTATCCCGTCAGAGGTTGAGGGACACAGGATAACCTCGATAGGCGAAGAGGCATTCAATAACTGTTCAAAGATCACCTCTCTGACCATCCCGGACAGCGTGACCTCGATAGGCGCACGGGCATTCAACGGCTGTACCGCACTCAGGTCGGTCAGCATCGCGGACGGCGTGACCACGATAGGCAATAATGCATTCAGCAATTGTAGTCTGCTCACTGATGTGACCATCCCGGACAGCGTGACTACATTAGGCAGCTGGGCGTTCTATTACTGCTCTTCACTTAAAACCATAACGCTTTCTGAAAACCTGACCGCGATAGGCGAGGCTACATTCCTCTATTGCAAAAAGCTGACCTCCGTGACCATTCCGGGCAGTGTGGAGTCGATAGGCGGACGTGCATTCTCAGACTGTACTTCACTTGCATCAGTGAACATCTGTGACGGCGTGAAGACTATCGTGAGCACAGCGTTCAGGGATTGTAGTTCACTTGTATCTGTGACCGTTCCTGACAGCGTCACTGCGATCGGCGGCGGTGCTTTTTCCGGTACAAAATGGCTCGAAAATATGAAAGCCGAAGCCCCTCTCGTTATTGTCAGCAGTATCCTGTATGACGGCACGAACGCATCAGGTGATGTGGTCATCCCTGACGGCATTACTACGATAAACAACTCGGCATTTGCGAATAATACGGCGATCACCTCTGTGACTATCCCGGACAGCGTGGAGACTATCGGCGGCGCGGCGTTCAGCGGATGTAGTGCGCTTGAAGCTGTGAACATTCCGGACAGCGTGGAGACTATCGGCGCCGCGGCGTTCAACGGATGCAGTGCGCTTGAAGCTGTGAACATTCCGGAAAGCATCACGGAGATAGGCGCGGGAGCATTCTCGGGCACAAAATGGCTCGCGAATAAGAGGACAGAAGACCCCATCGTTGTGATAAACGGCGTTCTTATCGAATACTCGTCCGCATCCGGAGATCTTGTCATCCCGGACAATGTGACCAAGATCAACGACTCGGTGTTCGGACACAATACAAATATCACCTCCGTTACCATCCCGGACGGCGTGAAGGAGATAGGAGACTATGCATTCACCGGTTGTTACGCCCTTAAATCGGCTTCTCTTGCTGACAGCGTGACCTCGATAGGTGCATCGGCATTCAACGACTGTAGGGTGCTCTCATCTGTGAACATTCCTGAAAGCGTGACCACGCTCGGCGAATCGGTGTTCAACGGCTGCAAGTCGCTTACCTCTGTGACCATCCCCGGCAACGTGACTGTCATCCCGGGTATGGCATTCAGGGAGTGCTCGAATCTTAGATCCGTGACCCTTCCGGACAGCGTGACCCAGATCGGCACCCAGGCATTCCAGAACTGTAAAGCGCTTTCAGATGTGAATATGCCGGAAAGCCTGACCAAGGTAGATGGTTATGCATTCCAGGGCTGTACAGCAATTACCTCCGTGATCCTGCCGGACGGCACGAAAACGATCGGTAACTGGGCATTCAATAAATGCTCATCACTCACAGATCTCGTCATTCCGGAAAGCATGACTGTTATAGAACGCAACGCATTCGATTCCTGTACCGCACTGACCTCTGTTCACATTGCGGACGGTCTGACCCAAATAAGTACAGGCGCATTCACGAGATGCACGTCGCTTGAAGCTGTGACCATCCCGGAAACTGTGACCGAGATAGATAATTGGGCGTTTCAATACTGTGAATCGCTGACCTCTGTCACCATTCCGGACAGGGTTGCTTCGATAGGGGCGAGTGCGTTCGCAGGATGCAAGAAGCTCACCTCCGTGACCCTGCCTGACAGCCTGAATGATATGGGTGATTATGTATTCAGCAAGTGTCCGGCGCTTACCTCTGTGACCATCCCGGACAGTGTGGTGCTGATGGGCAGGAATGCGTTCGAGAGCTGCACCTCGCTTGAATCAGTCACACTCTCAAACAGCCTGACCAGTATAAATGACTGCTCATTCCAGAACTGCACAGCACTTAAAACCGTTACCATCCCGGACAGCGTGACCTCGATAGGTGCCAAGGCGTTCGAGAGCTGTACCTCGCTGACCTCCGTGACCATCCCCGAAAGTGTCACGGCTATCGCAGGCTATGCGTTCAGGTTCTGTGATTCTGTCGTGATACACTGTTACGAGGGCTCGGCGGCACACACCTACGCGGTGGATAACAGCATCAATTATGCGCTTATCGGTGCTGAGAAGCAGAACCCGGTCATCACCTACAGGAAGGGTGACGGTGCGGTAAGGCTGACCTGGACTGAGGTCGAAGGTGCTGAAAAGTACGCTGTTCTGGCTTACATCAACGGCGAGTGGAAAACCTTCGCGGAGGGCAATGCGAACACCTACACCATCACCGGGCTTACCCCCGGCATTGAATATAAGGTCGTAGTATTCGCAAAAATAAACGGCGAGTGGAACACGGATGATTCAAACGCGATAACCGTCAGCCCGAACGCACCTGCTTATCCCGAAGCTAAGGTGGAGGTTCAGGGGAATGCGTTCAGGCTGACCTGGACGGCTGTTCCTGACGCACAGAAGTATGTGATCGGCTACACTACCAACGGCAAGAGCTGGAAGGTCGCAAAGACCGTCAGTGCTGACACCACCTCATTCACCTACAAGAACACGCCTGCCGGCACATATTACCTTGTGGCAGGCGCGTATGTGAACGGAAAAGTCGATACGTCTGACCTCGCGAAGAGGGCTGTTAAGGTCGTTATCAAATAAAACCTGAAAAAGTTATATCGTTTTGGATCACCCGGCAGTTTCTTCGGAGACTGCCGGTTTTTTCTCAGCCTGATATACACACCCGAACCGGGTTCATTTTCTCCAGGGCTGTTTATTTCAGTTCGTAATTAAAGCCGTTTTCCTTGTCTGCCAAGCCGCGGCACAAGGCAAGCCCCCTTTTGAGCGCAAAAAAACCGCCCTGCCGAAGCAGAGCGGTTAACGCATGATATTTCATTGTAAAAATAATATCATATTTTTGGGAAATTGTCAAGTGCTTTTGAGCTGATCTTTCAAATTTTTCATGATATTCGTGAAATCTACTGTTGCAAGCTCCTTATACATTGCATTTATAATCTTGTTTCTGCTAGGCTCGAATGAACCGTCACGATCCTGCGGCACTTCGATCTCAGTTTCCCCGAAGTTCCCGCGAATCTTCTTGGTTTTCTTGCCGTTGCGGTAGTCAGGATTGCTGGAACGCTCATACGCCTGATAGCCGAGATGCTCGTCCATCTCCGACTCAAGCATTTCCTGGATCGTCCCTCCGAGAAGGTCCTTCAGCGCATCCTCGATATCCTTTGCCGACTTGATGTCGTATTCCTCAAGCAGCATTCCTATGATGTTCTTCTTTCCCTCGCTCATCGGTTCTCTTTTTCGTCTTGCCATAAAAAATCAGCCTCCTGTGATATTAATTCTATTTTATCACAGTTTGCTGACTTTTTACAGACTTTTTTTCGGAGGGTCACCTGAAATCTTCTCAAACTCGTCAACCGTCATATCGGCTCTCTTAGCCGCTTCTGCAAGCGACAATATACCGTCTTTAACGAGAGCTATGAGAGTTTTGATCATTCCGATTTTTTCGCCCGCTTCCTGAGCATTGTTTCTCATATCTTCCATCATTTTGCACATTTCGCTCACTCCTTCCTCGGTTTCCTTATATTTGTGGGCGCTTTCCGACATCTCGCTGAAATACATATCGGAAGGCTTGGTGCAGCCAAAATCATGTATCAGTTTTGCAAGGTCAGAAGTGTCCTCTGTATTATTGTATGCCCCGTTGATGAACAGGATATACTCGTCATCACCAAAAGGCTCGTTTGTCACGGTGTCCCTGCGCTCAAAGAAATATGAGGGTCGTTCACCGTTGCGAACATCGTTCTCTGTGATAAAAATACTGTATGTGGTCGGCAGCTTGTCAAAATCATCATTTGCAAGAAGCAACTCAGTATCTTACGCACTTGAATGGTATCTGTGAATGCTGATCCAAAAGTGTACCACGTGCTAATGAAAAAGTGTATTCCCATTCAAACTGCTTGTTTTCTTCGGAAGATTATGTTGACCAGGTGCAAACAGACCCATGCTGAAAAGTCTTATTTGTACTCTGTGTTATCTTATCTATGAATGACATCGCCTGCGATACAGAACAGGACGGTTTCTGTGAACCGTCCTATTTTTCATATCTTTTCGATCACGCACTCATGGTGCTTATCCTCGTTGTATGTGATACCAACAAGAACAACGTTGCCGATGTACTCTTTTATCCTGTCGGGATAGTTTTTATTTTTGATCTGATCGATGGCAGTATCAACAGCCTTATTGTTTTTTAGTTCGATAACAAGTGCGGGCTTATCTGCTTTAGGCAGAGGCAGGAATACAAGATCAGCAAAGCCCTTGCCCGCAGGCATTTCACGAACGATCATGTAATACTTTCTTGCCGAATAGAACGCCAATGAGATAACGCAGCTGAGAGAGTTTTCGTCATTGAATTTGAGGATAGAAGTATTATCCTCATGGCACTTTTCCACTCCTGCCGCAACAATATCAGCGTTTCCGTCAAGAACAGCCTGCAAAAGCTCGTCAGATTCTTTTATTGCCGACATTATCTTCGACCAGCCCTTGTCGTTCTTGATGCTGCGGATAAATTCTTCCTGAACCTCAGAGTTGGGTATCCAGCAGCGCTTGGTATCGAAATCGTAGGTGAGATACCCGAGGTGAATAAACAATGTAAGAATATCATCAGAACTGCTGAAGGTCACCATGTCATTTTGGAAAGTAGTAACATCGACCTCCAGCTTTTCACCGCCTATGAGACGAACGATCTTATTATGAAGATTGTCATAGTCCGCCTGAATATAGTCGGCAAGTGCTTTGAAGGTCTCTGTCTTTGACCAAAAATTATCTATCCGGTGACGAAGCATTGCTTCAACGACAGATTTGGGATTGTATATAGAGATTTTATCAACGTTATATCCGTCGTACCATTGCTTGATCTCATCATAAGGCATCTCGTATTTATTGCAGAGTTTTTTTACTTCTTCTTCGGTAAAACCGGTGAACTCCGCATAATTATCCGCACCCGCTATGCTGATTTCTGTAAACATATTGAGAGCAGAATGTTCGCCGTATTTCTTGATCGGCAGAATACCTGTCATATATGCAAGAGCTACATAACTTTGGTCTTTCAGCAGACTACGCAGAAAGTCGAGGTATGGTTTTGGTGATGATAAGTTATCTTTATGCAAACGGAAAATGCAGTCCCATTCATCAATGATAAAAATAAATTGTTTTTCACCACGGGAAAATAGAGTTCTTAGAACAGTAACAAGGTTTGAAGGGTCAAAGCACTCTATCGTTCCGAATTCTTGGTTGAGCTCATAGAGAATGTTGTTAGTAAGGAATTCAATTTCCTTATTGAGATCTCCGGATGCTTTGAAGAAATCTGTCATGTTTAGATGAATGACATTGTACTTGTTGAGGTGTTCGGCATAATCATCAGCTTCAGATATTTTCAGCTTGTCAAAGAACTCCTTTGAATCGCAGCCGCAGCTATAATAAGCAGTGAGCATATTAGCCGCCATAGATTTACCGAAGCGTCTCGGTCGGCTGATGCAGACATAGCGTGTTCCTGTTCCGATTATGGAATTGGTCTGTTCGATAAGCATACTCTTATCTTCATATATTTTGGATTTGAAATCCATACGGAAGTCAGCATTGCCCGGATTCAGTAAAATACCCATAGAATCGCCTCCCTTGCTACTTCTTATTATACCATAATTTTTCTCCCTAATCAAGGGCTTAAAAGGACTTTCAATATTTTTTGTTCGTTTTTTGTCTTCTGTTCTTTTCTCTTTCGGCAGCCTTCAAGCCTTTCCTTGACGGCTGTTATCTGTTTATTCAGTTCTGTTGTTCACTCTTGTAAGAGGTCTATCGTTAAGGGCTCCGGGTTCCCTTAACACCCAAATCGCAGGGGTGCTGCGATTTGGGAAGATGCCGTGACCGCGGTATACGGCATCTTCTATACTTGCTTATGTTAGCGTTTACAAACCGGAAACAATTCCGATTTTCTAAAATAAAATAGCACGAATGGGCTGAAAATTTTTTTATAGACCGCTGCGTATGCAGACGACTTTGAATATCCCTCTCATAAGTACCTACAAAATTCTGAGAATTTTGTAGGTGCTTTTTATTTTTCAACACTTGGTTCCACGATTTGACTAAAAAGAGGTATTGCATTTTATGCAAAAGAGAGAACAAAAAATTATTTTTCGATTTTGCCTTCAAAAAATGCTGATTTTTGTAGGTACTTATGAAGGGACATGATTTCCCGGGCATATTCTCCGCCAAAGAATTTGCTCGGTATGCCAACTTGAATCGTTTCCTTTCGCATAACAAAAATGAAATGGAGGCTGATATGTCAAATATCTTTCAAGACATAAAAGACAGGTTGGACCTTCGTGACCTCGTTCGTTTTTACGGTCTTGATGTGAACCGTGGCGGATTTGCCCTCTGCCCGTTTCACAACGAGCGCACCCCATCTTTTAAAGTCTATGAAGATCATTTCCACTGCTTCGGCTGTGGGGAACACGGAGACCATACCGATTTTGTTCAGAAACTATTTGGACTATCTAACATTGAAGCCGCAAATAAGATAAGCGCAGATTTTGGACTTTCCTTAGATCACGGCGAGTTTGCCCCTCCTGTGAAAAAGAAGGAAAATAAAAATGAAGCCTTTGAACTGTGGCTTCGGGAATCGGTAGAAGTTCTCATTGAATACAAAAGGCTGCTCAGATATTGGGAGCGAATTTACGATCCCCGCAGTCCCATTGATAAAGTTGATGACCGATATATTGAAAGTCTCAACAATCGGGGGTATGCAGAATATTATCTCGATCAGCTTTTGTATGGAACCGACAAAGATAAATTTGAGTGCTACGATGTGGACAGGGACTATCCTCTGACCATAAAATGTCGGCTGGACAATTTAGATGCTGTCAGCCGTAAGGCACCAAAACGTGCAATGTAAAATGGAGGAAAAATAAATATGAAGTTTCTTATTGGAGCGATCTTTTGTGGCGTAGGTGCATTTTTTCCGTTCCTGCTGGTGGACGACGATATGGAGGTTGTGTCAGATGAACTTTGAAAACAGAGACACTCAGGTGTTCATGTATCTCATCAAGACTTTCGTCGCTGATAAGCACAATTATATGCTGAATGTAAATGAGTTCTACAAAACTGATCCGACAAAAACGCTGCTCGGGTATTTCGATGATGAATACATCTACATTATCCCGAGTGTGGTTATCGGAATGTGTGATGACTATCTGACAAAGCTCGGAAAGCCCCGCGTAAATATCCAGACCGTACTCAATACTCTTTTCAGAGCTAACCTTATAAAAGTGGGCTGGGTGATGCGCAAGGATCTCCGCTACCGTCCCGAAAAGAGAGTCGGCGGAAAGCGCAGGAGGTATATCACCTTCATCAGAAAAGAAATGAGGAACAGAGAGGGTACAATTGATGCCTAACGAAAGAATAAAGGAAGAAATGATACTCGCGGGCGTGACTGTTGCTGATCTCGCAGACTTCCTCGGGAAAACCGAGAAGGAGACAGTTGATATTCTGAATACCGAACTTGGTATCATGCAGAACTACAATGTTATGCTTGCGGTAACGGAGATCGTGAAGATAAAGGAGAGGGTCTGATGGATACGCTGGAATTCACAAGAGAACTCGCTGCTCGCAAGGGTGTTTCCGAGGTCACTGCTTACCGATATATAAATTCGGTGATGGACACAATTCGCCAGGTGCTTGCCGAGGGTGAAGAAATAAAGATAGGCAGTTTCGGAAAGTTCACTGTCATCACCGATCTGGAGGGTAACAAGACTGCCATGCTCTGCGCCGGAAAGTCGCTGAGGCAGGCTCTTACAGCAAGGGAGGGGATAGTCTGAACGAGGAAAAGAAAATCGAGCGCAGATACGGTCAGTGTGACGTGACCATTTCTTTCAAGGGGAGCAATCCTACGCTGAAAGATGATCTTCTCGCCCTGCTGTGTGACAGCTTCGAGAATAGGATTTTAAACGGTAACAATAATTCGGAAGATAATGATGAAAGTAACTAAACACTGATTTCAGAAAATCAAAAATACAAATATAGGAGGACGAATAATTATGAGAACATTATTGCCTATAAAGGAAAGCAGTTTTTCTGATTGGGAGCCCAAATACGAGCTTCCTAATTATGAAGATAGCTGCATTGATCTCGTGATGACGGCACCGCCCGGATATACGCTTGACGGAACCGAGAGGTTTTACGAGGATACTTCATATAAGTGGGACTCTTTTGAGAACTACATGGATTACATGGAAGGCGTTTTCGGCGAGGTATATCGTATGCTGAAAAATTTCCGTTACTGCGCTGTTGTGGTCGGGGATCAGACCACTTTTGTTAGCAGGGACAGCGGTTATCTGTACGATAAAAAGTTTCCGCTGGCGGCTTACTTTACGATCATGCTGGAGAAGGTCGGCTTTACATATATCACTGACTGCATCTGGGACAAGGGACTTTATTCGCAGCCGTATCGCGGCAAGTCGATTCATTATCCCATGACCGAGATTCCCGGCAGCTGCTATGAGCATATTTTGATATTTCAGAAACGTGCTGGAAGGAAAGAACCGATACCCTGCCCGTACTGCGGTGAAACAGAATTCATGCACCGCCGCGGGTTTACAAAAGCCGGCGAGCAGCTGTGGCTTTGTAAAAATGAAAGCTACCCCGGGAAAAACGGCGACGGGAAAATGCTCACCTTTACAGAGAGCAGTGTTGTAACCGGCAGTAAAAAGAAGATAGAAAACGTGATACCGCGGGAGCTGCTTGAAAAGTGGCACAGGAATATAGTGAGCATAGAGCCGGTAGTTTCGGGTTTCGAGAATATGAAAAAGCGTCAGAGAGATCTGCCGCCCGAGATCGCGGAAATGATAATGCTGTATTTCAGCGGAAGGGGAGACTATGTTCTCGATCCTTTCTCGGGAATAGGAACGACCGTAATAGCCGCCGCCATTTTTGAGAGAAACTATTTTTGTTTTGAAAAGGACAAGAATGACCGGCAGAGGTTTTACGACGCCGTACAGAAACTGAACCCTGAATTGAAAGACAAATTCGGTAATATCGACTTCGAATACGATATAGATAAAAGACTTATGAAAATATGATAAAGGCTTGATCGTATATTACGGCGTATTCTGTCTGTTCGGGAACTGCCAACCTGAACGGATATGCCAACTGAATGCGCCATAATAAAAATAGAGGGCTGCAACGCGGCAGTCCTCACGGTCAATATTATTACGCAGCGACTTCAAAGTTCTTCAAAAGCTGTTCCTCGGTGAACTTGCCCTGTCCGCCGTTGCTCCAGTCGATGAAGATCTGATCGAAGTCGTCTATATATACGATAGTAGCTGTCGAGCCGACGGGTATGTTTTCCCCTATCTCCTTGATCAGCTTTATTGTCATGCCTACTGTTATCTTTTCCATTTTAATGCCTCCCGGGGTATAGATCGCTGTGACATACAGCTCTATAATTATACAATATTATAGTGGCGCTGTCAATTGGCAGAATGATGATTTTGAACCAACTATTTATTTATGAAAGGAGCCATTCTATGGCAAGAAAAAACAAACAGGTACATCGAAAAGAGATCGACTTCGAGATAAAGGATTGGGAGAAGATCGAGCGGAGAGCGGAGGCGTGTCATACTACCACATCGAAATATCTGAGACAGGTGATACTTAGCGCCGAACCGACGTTCTACGATATGAAGGAGGTCGCACCGCTGCTGAACGGCATGCGCATAATTTCAAACAACATAAATCAGATCGCAAAGAAGGCAAATGAAACGAACAACATAAATGCGGAGGACGTTGAAAAGCTGAGAAACGAGGTGGAATCGTTATCCCATATCCCTCAACAACACACTCCACAATCACATCACAAAACGCTCTGTCATCCACGACTGACTTTACCGCCGCATCGAGCATCGTATCCCGATCCACACAGCTCCAGTCCAGTGTAAAGCCATAATGGAGTGCCATACACCGTATCAGCTCACGGATGCTTCTGCCGTTGCCCTCACGGAACGGGTGAATGATATTCAGCTCGGACATTATATAGGACAAATACTCAATCTGGCATTTCCTGTCCGTTTCGTGCAGCATCTTCTCGCTGTGCAACTTGGCAAACACCTTGTCCAGCTCCTGACCGATCAGATGCGGCGGATAAAACATAGTATCGCCCTTGCTGATTTGCTCACGACGAATATGACCTGCAAATGGGTAGATGTCCTCAAACAGAAAACGGTGGATATTCATAAGCTGTGTCTTAGAAAAACGTCCCTTGATTGGCGATTCCATCAGCATATACTGTTTGAGGGAGGTGATCTCCTCCTCCGCCTGTTTCAGCTCGTTCCTGTCCCTGATATTCAGCTTGTTTTTGAGCACATCAGAATCCGGATAGCAGTAGAGCGACTGCACCGTTGTGTACACATCATATTTTGAAAACATTACTCAGCCCTCTGATACTTTGCTTTCAGCTCTGCCATGATCTGCTGGAAATTCGCCTGACCGCTGGCATATCTGTCAAGGTTGCGCCTGCTTGCTTCACTCAGCGTAAGCCCCTCGATCGCCATTGTTCCGGCAACACTTTGTACACGCTGTTTATGGATTCTATCGGTAACAGTTTTTCTATGTACTTGATGCTTCATGATCAGCCCTCCTCTATGGGGTTATGAAATGTAATAGCTTCATCAGCTTCATATGATATTTTTCGGATTTTTCATTTTGACAGCTTTTTGGCTGTCAATAATTCTTCGTTACGGCAGGGATTTTTCTTATCGCTGCCGTTAGCTCTTTTTGAGCATTTTTCTTTATTGCTCTTTCGCTCGTCAGAGCGTTTGGAGCTGTGCGACTTGAAACAAGCCTGAGATGTCAAGGCGAGTATTACGCTTTCCCCATAGGCAACGGCTTCTGCAAGACAGCATAATAGCAAAAAGTTCAGGTCTGCAAGGTCATTTTGGGGGTTTATAATCAAAAATCCCCGGTCATTTTTTAGAACGGAAAACCTATCCGGCGCACAAAACTTCGTGCGCAATACCAGTAGACAAAGCCCATTGTTGCGCGCTATAATTGGAGTATGGAAATTGATTTCCGAAGTCCAAACGATTGGGGGTGATGATATGGCTGACACTGCAAAGAAGCTCGCAAAGCTCGATGAGAAGATCGGCAAGCTGAAAGAGCGTATCAAAGCTGACACGGCAGAATGCGAAAAGCTATGTGAGCAGAAGGCTCTGCTGATCTATCAGTCGCTGTGCAAACAGTATAGCTGTGAGGGACAGGCTCTTGCGGATATGATCGCAAGAGAACACGAGCAGGCGGCTATGCCTGTTTCTGACGATAAGTCCGTGTCGGATAACAGCGATGATGATGTTGCTGACAAGGAAGAAATGCTCGGACAGACTTCTTTCTTTGAGAAGAATGATCCTTACTCGGATTAAAAATATATCCGACAACAAAACGATAGCTGTGATATGGGACGGCTCTGCCGTTCCGCACGGCTACCCTGTGCAGGAGTAACGACCCTGCAACTAAAAGCCATTGCGTGTAGAGAGAAAAATATCGCAGGCGGAAAGGAGACAATTGAAAGAGACAACTACTGCCGTAGACAGAGAGAAGGCAGGTACTATGATCTCCGATAAGGGCAAGGTGCTTAAAGTAAAAGTCACCTGCCCCGAGAGTGTCCCCGAAGCGATTCGGGTAACGAAGATCAACCGTATCTATGACATTCTCACAAAGCATATCGCTGAGTAAAAATTTTGAAAAAGCACTTGCAATCTCAGCCGATATGCGCTACAATATAGATACCGCAATATCGGCTGTACGATTGCCGTATCAACAAGTTGATACTAATCGGAGGTCGATAATATGAAAAAGACAACAACTAACAATAACGGAATTACGGCTATCTATGTACGCCGCTCCGTTAGCGACAAGGATAAGGGCAACAATTCGCTGTCCATTTCCGCACAGAGGGAGGAATGTATCAGGTTCGTTGGAGACTGCGAATATCAGGTATACTGTGACGATGGAAAATCGGGAAAAGATGTTCAGCACCGCCCGGCATTTATGCAGATGATGCAGGACGCTCGTGACGGTCTTATCAGCAGAATTGTTGTGAAGAAGTATGATCGTTTCAGCAGAAATATGAGGGAGTATCTTAACATTACGGACGAGCTTGACCGCTATGGTGTGACCGTTTATTCTCTTTCAGAGCCTTTCAATACGGAGACAAAAGAAGGGCGTATGATGCGAAACAATCTGCTGAATTTTGCGGAGTTTGAGCGTGAGACTATCGCCGCCAGAGTAGCCGATGCGTACAGCACAAGAGCTAGGGAAACAGGCTTCTATCAGGGCGGTAAGACCTACTATGGATTTACCTCCGAGCGCAGAACGGTGAACGGCAAAACGGGCTCGGTGCTTGTCCCATCGGAGCAGGCGGAGTCGGTAAAGATCGCCTATGACTTGTATCAGAAGCCGTCAACCTCGCTGAAAGATGTGATCGAATACTTCAAGGAGAACGATATTTACACGCTTTCTAAGCATAACGGCGAAGTAAAAGACAATATGGACAGAAGTCACATCAGCCGTATTCTTGAAAGTCCGCTGTATGTGAGAGCCGACAAAGAGGTATACGCTTTTTTCGTTTCCAAAGGCTGTGAGATACTCGATGATATTGAAGCCTATGACGGTATTCACGGGGTTTTCATTCATAGGGCTTCGGGAGTGACTTTTGTTTAAGGTCGGGTATCATGAGGGGCTGGTCGATGCGAGCGTATGGCTTGCCGTTCAGGACAAGAAAGCCCATAACAAGCGTATCCCTAACAATGCGAATGCCAACCATTCTTGGCTGACGGGATTTCTGAAATGCGGTCACTGCGGCTATCATTTGGAAATCCACTACTATGACAATGCTAAAAGCGGAAAGCGTTACAGATACCTTAGAGATTCGGGAGCATACCGTAAGGAAGGCTGTGTGAAGAAGTTCCTGAAAACTCGTCCCGAAGAAGTCGAGAGTGCTGTCGAGCAGGCGATGCGTGACCGTATTGATCAGCTTGTTATCGCAAAGCGAAGTGCAGACGCTCCCGATGCTGACACTGAAGCACTGAGGGTTGAGATCATCAAGATCGATGAGGAGATCCGCAAGCTGATGAAAAAACTCGGTGATGCCGATACGGTGCTGTTTGAGTATATTCAGAACACGGTCAATGAACTGCACGAACAGAAGGCAGCTCTGTAGCGAAAGATGCAGGCTAAGGCTCGCAAACGCAGAACGGTAGATACCGCACCTTTGGAAAAACCGATGAAACATTGGGACAAGCTCTCCATTCCCGAAAAGCACGAACTAGCGGCGGTTATGCTCGAAGCGGTCTATGTGAGTGACGAAAATGGCATTGAGGTAAAGTTCAGTATATAAGGAAACGGCGATTTTACGCCGTTTTCAAAATATGGTGGAGTGCAGCGATCGGCGTGCCGTAGGCAACACCTTAACAACGATCATTTGGTAAAGTTTGGACGGTTGGCTTTACAATTAAAACCGAAAGGACAGATACAAATGATTGATGTTATTTACAACTATCGGCAGGGCGATATTCACGCCAATGAGTTATCTGACGAGTTTAACAAGCTCTGTATCCCCTTTGAAAACTCTCTGAGCGAGGAGCAGATTGATGTGTACCACAAGATACTTGACTGCGTGAGCGATATTGCCGCCGCTGAGACGAGGGCTGCATACAAGGTCGGCTTCAAGGACGGTGTGGCATTGATGATGGAAATTCAGGAGAATTAAGAATTACGCAATAAATGAGAAAGGGACTGTTGCACGCTTACAACAGTCCTTTTTATCAGTAAAATATTATTACAATATCAAATTGACACATCTCGGGGAAAATGGTATAATTGTATTACAGCATCGTTCATGTATCTTCCGTACAGATATACTCTTCCACCTTTTGCGAGCAGACAACTGACTCATAAAGCCGCCAGCCGCCTGCAAGGTTATAACAATCGTAGCCATACCCCGACAGGAGACGGCAGGCGATATAGCTTCGCAGTCCGCTGTGACAGTAAACATACACGGGCTTGTCCTTCGGGATGTTTTCAAGCCCGTCACGCAGATCATCGAGAGGGATATTGACAAAGCCGCCTATCATTCCACGAGCTGCTTCCGATTTTGTGCGAACATCGAGCAGTGTCACACTACCGTCACGGGGCAGGGCTTCGACGTCGTTCCAGAAGAACTGCTTGACCTTACCGCTTATGACATTTTCGGCAACATAACCGACCATGTTCACAGGGTCTTTTGCACTTCCAAAGGGTGGCGCATAACAAAGTTCAAGTTCTTTCAGTTCGGTCACCTTTGCACCGAAACGAATAGTTGCGGCAAGCACGTCCATGCGCTTGTCAACGCCGTCAAAGCCCACTATCTGCGCCCCGAGCAGCTTGTGAGTATGCTTGTCCCACAGCACTTTGACCGACATATTTTCAGCACCCGGGTAATAGCTTGCGTGAGAAGCGGAGTATGTGTAGCTCTTGTCGTATTCGATGCCTGTCTCCTTAGCACGCTTCTCGTTTAGACCAGTCGCTGCAATGGTCATGTCAAAAAGCTTCAGCACCGATGAACCCTGTGTGCCGCTGTATTCCGAGGGTATGCCTGAGATATTATCGGCAGCTATTCTGCCTTGCTTGTTTGCAGGTCCGGCAAGTGGGATAAAAGCAGAAGCGTCAGTTACAAAGTCTTTGACTTCTACAGCATCACCAACTGCATAAATGTCGGGAACGCTCGTCTGCATACGGCTGTTTACAATAATACTGCCCCTGCCGTTGACCGCCATGCCGCACTCTTTTGCAAGAGTTGTTTCGGGAGTGACACCCACCGACATTATCACCATATCGGCGGCGATGTTCCCCTTTTGAAGAATAACATCACGGTTCGTTATTTCCGTCACGCCGTTGCTCAGATACAGCTTTATACCACGGCTTTGAATATACTGATGAACGTCCGCCGCCATATCGTAGTCAAGCGGTGCGATAAGATGATCGGCAAGCTCGACAACTGCGACTTCAAGCCCTGCATTTGCAAGGTTTTCTGCCATCTCAACACCGATATATCCGCCGCCAACGACAACTGCTTTTTTCGGAGCTTCATTTTCAATAAAGCTCTTTATCTTCATTGTGTCGGGGATATTTCTCAGGGTGAAAACGTGTGGCTGGTCTATGCCTTTGATATTCGGACGTATCGGCTTTGCACCGGGGGAAAGGATCAGCCTGTCGTAGCCTTCCTCATATACCTCGCCCGAATCGACCCTGCGTATCTGTACGATATGCTTTTCGGGAATGATCTTAACAGCCTCGTTTTTAATGCGAACATCTATATTAAATCGACTGCGGAAGCTCTCGGGAGTTTGCAGAGTGAGCATTCTCTTGTCGGTGATCTCACCGCCGACATAATACGGCAGACCGCAGTTGGCAAAGGAGATAAAATCTCCACGTTCTAAAATGATTATCTCGTCATGTTCATTAAGACGGCGCAGTCTTGCGGCTGCGGAAGCACCGCCTGCAACGCCGCCGATAATTACGGTTTTCATAAAAATACCTCCGAAAGGATAAACGTTATGTTTGAAAGTGTTTACTCAAAAGTTTTCCCGTTCTGGGATAAAATATCCGATGCAGATCGCAGCTTTATCTGCGATAATTCAGTAAAAAAGTCCTTTACCAAAGGTACAAATCTGCACAGCGGCAGTGACTGCTCGGGTGCATTCTTCGTCTGCTCGGGAGAGCTTCGTGCGTATATCATATCCGAGGACGGCAAGGACGTTACCCTTTACCGCCTGCACAAGGGGGATATGTGTATGCTGTCGGCTTCCTGCGTTTTGCAGACCATCACATTTGATGTGGCGGTCGATGCCGAGGAGGACAGCGAATGTATAGTGCTGAGCGGTACAGCATTCAAGCAGATGTCGGAGAAATATCCGGATATTCATATTTTTGTGTTGGAAACTGCCGTTTCACGTTTTTCTGATGTCATGTGGGTCATGCAGCAGATACTGTTCATGAGTATGGATAAACGGCTTGCGATATTCCTGCATGATGAAACCGCAAGGATTTCCTCCGACACTATCTCGCTCACTCAAGAGCAGATCGCAAAGTACATCGGATCTGCCCGTGAGGTCGTTTCCCGAATGCTCAAATATTTTGCAAACGAGGGTATTGTCGAGGTGTCAAGAAAAGGCATTCATATCCTCGACAAGGCACGCCTGAGAAAGTTAGCTTTGTAACATAGCGAGGATTCCTTCCTTCGGTCTGTAGCCTACCTCCTGCGCAGTTATTCTGCCGTCCTTCATAGCAACGAGTGTCGGGATACTCATGACCCCGAACTCTGCTGCAAGCTCCGGCTGCTCGTCAACGTTTATCTTGCCAACGGTGAACTCCGAGTGTTCGTCAGCGATTTGGTCAACAAGCGGCGAGACCATTTTGCAGGGGCCGCACCAGGTCGCATAAAAGTCCAGAAGAACGGGCTTTGTGCTGTTTGCTACCTCTGCGAAATTTTCCTTTGTTACCTTTAATACTGCCATAATAATGACTTCCTTTCTGTTTTATTGTGTCTTTATTATAAACTATTATTCGTCTGATTTCTGTGACTTGGTCACGTTCTTTGCCTTGCAGATAAGCTGTGTCATTGTTCCCATCGGACAGTAAACGCACCATGAGCGGGGTTTGAATAGCAGCATAGTCACGAAACCGAGGATCGTTGATGTGAGCATTATGCTGTAAAAACCGAATGCGAATTGTGCAACACCTTCGGAGAAAAGCGTTCCGTGATATGCCCAGTGCCACGGCACTTTGAACGTCCAAAGCAGTTTTACCACTTGTTTCAGCGGCTGGTTGCCTGAGAATACAAGATAGGTGTTCCAAAGCATCACGAAGAACATTGTGAAAAAGAATATCAGAAAACCATATCGGAATGCTTTCGATCTCATCCACTTCGGCATATCATGCTTTCGTGAAAGTCCAAAACGTCCGCCAAGCAGAGAGAAAAGCTGACCTCTGCCACAGAATTTGTTGCAGTATGCCTTATTTCCCCAGCCTATCGAAATGACGAGAGGGGCAATAAAGCATATCATACCCAGCCATGCAAACAGTATATTCACAAAACCCAGCAGCAGATATGTCAGTGAGAATATCCAGAGGTAGTCATACCATTTCTTACTTCTCATCATGCACCCCCACAATGTCGATAACGCTTGCAGGACATTCCTTGGCACATTTTCCGCAGCCGACACAAAGCGTGCTGTCAACCACGGCGAACACACCGTCAGGAACGCTTATCGCTGACTTTGGACAGACCTTCACGCAGCAGCCGCAGGCAACACACAGATCGGTGTTCACGTTTGCTTTTCGTTTCATATCATCGCCTCCTGTTTTATATTATACAGCAGGTAGCATTAGTTTTCTGTGACTTGGTCACATTATCTCAAAATGGTTCTTCCTGCACCTAATTAGTCCGTCCCTCTGCATTTTACTCAGTTCGTTGGACAGCACCGACCGTTCCACATTGAGATAGTCTGCAAGCTGCTGACGGTCAAAGGGAATATCAAACTCACGGGAATGCTTCTGAACCGATACGGTATTAAGATACGCCATAATACGTCCACGCACCTGTCTCGGAGCAGTATGAAAGCTCCGGCTCGATAGGTGCAGATTTTTTCTTGTGGTAATAGTCAGAAGATTTGCAAGAAGTCTCGCCCTTATCGTATCGTTGAGGTCAGCGAGCGACTTCATGCTCAGAAACACGATACTGCAATCCTCGGCAGCACATACATCAACAAGCATCGGCACATCGGGCAGGAGTGCATAGCTTTCTGCAAAGAACTGTCCCTTACCTACAAGGTTGAGTATCGTTCGGTTTCCCCACATATCGTTGCTTTCAATGGTGACGCTGCCTGCGGTCACAAAGCATAGTTTATCGGTGATTTCTCCGGAAGAAAATATCATCTCACCTTTATTGTATTTCTTTTCGGCTGCATTAAGGGCTTTCAGAAGCTCAGATATTTCGGTATCATCAAAGCCCTTGAACAGTATCGAATTATGCAAAACTGAAATATCCATATTTTTCTCCCAAAATGTTGTAATTACAACATACTTTCTTCTCTGATTATACTATAATGGATACAGAAAGTCAAGGAGGTATGGCTATGATACGGAAAATAATTGAGATAAACGAAGAAAAATGCAACGGCTGCGGTCTGTGTGCAAAGGCTTGTCATGAGGGTGCTATCGCTATCGTGAACGGCAAGGCTAAGCTCATGCGTGACGATTTCTGCGACGGTTTCGGTGACTGTCTCCCTGCCTGTCCTATGGACGCTATCCACTTCATCGAGCGTGAAGCGGCGGCTTATGACGAAAAGTCGGTACAGGCAAACAAGCAGAAAAAGTACGCTTGCAGCGGTTTCACTTGTCCGGGTTCTGCATTGCAGAGCTTTACGCCAAAAGAAGATGACAGCGATGTTCGTGTTCCAGGCTGTCTGCGACAGTTCCCGATACAGATAAAGCTCCTGCCGACTAATGCACCCTATTTCAACGGTGCTGATCTGCTTATCGCTGCCGATTGTACAGCTTACGCCTACGGAAACTTCCACCATGATTTTATCCGTGGGAAGATCACGCTCATCGGCTGTCCGAAGCTCGATGCTGTTGATTACTCCGAAAAGCTGACAGAGATATTCCGTAATAACGATATAAAGAGCATCACTCTCACAAGAATGACCGTACCATGCTGTGGAGGTATGGAGTATGCGATAAAACGTGCGATAGAAGCAAGCGGTAAGGATATTCCGCTTGAAGTTGCAGTCATTTCGCCGGACGGCAGTATCGTTGAGATAAGAAAATAACGGAGGTATTTATCATGGAACAGAAAATGTTTTGCTATCAGTGTCAGGAAACAGCAGGCTGTAAGGGGTGTACCGCTTGCGGTGTCTGCGGTAAACAACCCGAAGTCGCAGTAATGCAGGACTTGCTTGTGTACGTTACAAAGGGATTGTCTGCGTTGACAACTCAGCTCCGTGCAGAGGGAAAGACTGTCGATAAGACTGTTAATCATCTTATCAGCGTGAACTTGTTTGCTACGATCACAAATGCGAATTTTGATAATGAGAGTATCATCGCCCGTATCAAGAAAACTCTTGCCGTTAAGGAAGATCTGCTCGCTAAGGTGAATGATAAAAATATGCTCCCCGAAGCAGCTCTTTGGAACGGTTCGGACTATGCCGGGAAAGCAAAGACTGTCGGCGTACTTGCAACAGAGAATGAGGATATACGCTCTCTGCGTGAGCTGATAACCTACGGTCTGAAAGGACTTGCGGCATATACAAAACACGCAAACGCTCTGCTGAATGATGATGATGAGCTTGATGCTTTCTTACAGTCGGCTCTTGCTAAAACACTTGATGACAGTCTGTCGGTCGATGACCTTGTGGCTCTCACGCTGGAAGTCGGCAAGTACGGCGTTCAGGGTATGGCTGACCTTGATGCTGCCAATACTACAGCATACGGCAATCCTGAGATCACGACAGTTGATATCGGTGTCCGCAAAAATCCTGCAATACTGATCTCAGGTCACGATCTGAAAGACCTTGAAATGCTCCTTGAGCAGACAAAGGATACGGGAGTTGATGTTTATACGCACTCGGAAATGCTACCTGCGCATTATTATCCGTTCTTCAAAAAGTATCCGCATTTCGCAGGAAACTACGGCAATGCGTGGTGGAAGCAGAAAGAGGAATTTGAGAGCTTTAACGGTCCGGTGCTGATGACCACAAACTGCATCGTTCCGCCGAAGGACAGCTACAAGAACAGGCTTTGGACAACAGGTGCCGCAGGCTATCCGGGCTGTAAGCATATTGACGCACCCTACGGAGAAGTAAAGGACTTTTCAGCGATCATCGAACAGGCTAAAAAATGTCCTCCGCCGACTGAAATCGAAACCGGCTCTATTATCGGCGGCTTTGCCCATGAACAGGTATTTGCACTTGCCGATACAGTTGTAGAAGCTGTAAAATCAGGGGCTATCCGCAAATTCGTAGTCATGGCAGGCTGTGACGGCAGAGCGAAGTCCAGAAGCTACTATGAGGATTTTGCAAAGGCTTTGCCGAAAGATACCGTTATACTGACAGCAGGCTGTGCGAAATACAAGTACAACAAGCTGAACCTCGGTGACATCGGCGGTATCCCCAGAGTGCTTGATGCAGGACAGTGCAACGATTCTTATTCACTTGCTCTTATCGCCCTGAAGCTGAAAGAGGTATTCGGGCTTGATGATGTGAATGATCTGCCTATCGTTTATAATATTGCGTGGTATGAGCAGAAAGCCGTTATCGTACTGCTGGCTCTGCTGTATCTCGGCGTGAAGAATATCCACCTCGGACCGACTCTGCCTGCATTCCTGTCACCGAATGTCGCAAACGTACTTGTGGATAATTTCGGAATTGCAGGAATCACGACAGTTGAGGAAGATATGAGGATATTCGGCTTATGAGAAGAAAAGACAGAGAAGTCACCGACCTGAGCGATATTATCGGTATAATGGAGAACTGCGATGTATGCAGACTGGCTCTGAATGATGACGGCTTTCCGTACATTCTGCCGCTGAATTTCGGTATGGCTGTGAACGGCGATAAGATAACGCTGTATTTTCATAGTGCCTTAGAGGGATACAAGGTCGGTCTTATCCGAAACGACAACAGAGCTTCCTTTGAGATGGACTGCAAGCACCAACTTCAATACTTTGAGGATAAGGGCTACTGCACAATGGCGTATGAGAGCGTTATCGGCAGAGGGCATATCCGTATCCTTCCCGATGAGGAAAAGCTCCCAGCACTGAAATTGCTGATGGCGCATTATCATGACGGAAAAGATGTACCGTTCAGCACAGCGGCTATTCAGAGGACGCTTGTGTATGCTTTGGAAACGGGCTTTTATCAGGGCGGTAAAGTTCAGTTCGGCTATACTCCCGAAAGACGGACTATCAACGGCAAGACAGGTTCGGTGCTTGTTCCCTCGGAGAATGCTGAGGCAGTGCGTGTGGCGTATGACCTGTATCAGCACCCTGAAAATTCTCTGACAGATATTATCCGCTACATGACGGAGAACGGTATCAATGCTTCAAGACCGACACCACGCACAAAGACGGGCATTTCCAATCTTGACAGATCGCACCTGAGCCGTATCCTTGAAAATCCGCTTTATGTGAGGGCTGACAAAGAGGTCTACCGCTATTTTCTTTCCAAAGGATATGAAATGCTTGATGAGATCGAAGCCTATGACGGCATTCACGGCTTGTTTGTCCACGCCGGGCTTGATGATACGCATTTTGTCAAGGTAGCCTACCATGAGGGGCTTGTGCCTGCGGAAACGTGGCTGAGAGTGCAGGACAGGAAGTCGCACCAGAGTAAGTTTCCGACAAACGGCAAGGCTATGAACTCTTGGCTTGTGGGTATGGTGAAATGTGCCTGCTGTGGCTATGCAATGCACTTCAATCACTGTGCCAACAGAAAAGGTGTGGTATATCATCGTTTTATCGACTACGGCAAGTTCACGCTGAACGGCTGTCCCACTCCGCCCATTCAGTTAAAGCCGAGACAGGTCGAGGACGCTGTGCTGAAAGAGATGCAGAAGCGTATCGAACAGCTCAAGATCGCAAAGCGTGAGGACAGCAAGCCCGACACCGAAACAGAGAGTATCAAGACGGAGATCATTCGCATTGACGGTGAGATCCAGAAGCTCATGGAAAAGCTCGCAGATGCGGACAGCGTACTCTTTGACTACATACAGAAGCGTGTGAGCGCCCTGCACGAACAGAAGTCGGAGCTTGATAAAAAAATGCAGACTATGTGCCGTAAGCGTAAAGTGATCGACACAAAGCCTTTCCTCTGCGTAATCGTCCGCAGACACGGCAAAATCATCACGGTAGATAAAGTCGTTTCCCGTGTTGTAGGGCGGGTCGATGTAGATCATCTTCACCTTGCCGAGATAGCTTTCCTGCAGCAGTTTCAGCACTTCAAGGTTGTCGCCCTCGATATAGAGGTTTTCGGTGGTGTCCCAGTTCACGCTCTCCTCCACGCAGGGGCGCAGTGTCTTGCGGATAGGACGGTTCGCCTCAGCAATCGCCGCCTTTTTACCCACCCAAGTAAATTCATAGGCTTCGTCGCCCTCGGCAATATCCTCGCTCAGCATCGCATGGAGCATCTCAAAGTTGACAGCCTTTTTCAGCTTGCCGTTCTCGTCAGCCGTTTCCGTGATGCAGTTCGGGAAATCTGCGTTATACAGTATCTTGGCAAAGCGGTACTGCATAGTCCTCGGTTCAACAGGCTTCTTCCTGCCCGATACCACATACACCTCGCCGTTATCCTTAAACTGCCTGAGCAGAGGGAGCAGACAATCGGGAATGGGGATCGTCCTCTTGGAGCTTTCGCTTTTCGGCTCGGTGATGATGAGCTTGGTGTGCCTTGCACCCGTTCTGCACTGTACCCGCTGAATTGTCTTGCTGACGGTCAAAGTCCGTTTTTCAAGGTCTATGTCCTTCCATTGAAGGGCGCAGACCTCTCCTATTCGCAAGCCCATATACATGGAAATGGATATACCCACGCTTGTAACAGACGGGCGCTTGTCCAGATATTTTTCAAGCCTGAGCTGCTGTTCCTTATTCATGACAGCAATTTCAGGCTTATTCTTTTTCGGGAGAACGATACCGTCAAGTACGTTACGGATACGATATCTATATTGTAGCGCATATCGGCTGAGATTGCAAGTGCTTTTTCAAATTTTTTACTCAGCGATATGCTTTGTGAGAATGTCATAGATACGATTGATCTTCGCTAACCGAATCGCTTCGGGGACATTCTCGGGGCAGGTAACTTTTACTTTAAGCGACTTGCCCTTATCGGAGATCATAGTACCTGCCTTCTCTCTGTCTACGGCAGTAGTTGTCTCTTTCAAATTGCTCCTTTCCGCCTGCGATCATCTATCTCTACACGCAATGGCTAAATGTTGCAGGGTCGTTACTCCTGCACAGGGTAGCCGTGCGGAACGGCAGAGCCGTCCCATATCACAGCTATCGTTTTGTTGTCGGATATATTTTTAATCCGAGTAAGGATTTTTCTTCTCAAAGAAAGAAGTCTGTCCGAGCATTTCTTCCTCGTCAGCAATCACAGCAGAGCTGTTATCCGACACTGATTTTTCATCAGCACTGGACGTAGCCGCCTGCTCGTGTTCTCTTGCGATCATATCCGCAAGAGCCTGTCCCTCACAGCTATACTGTTTGCACAGCGACTGATAGATCAGCAGAGCTTTCTGCTCACTCAGCTTTTCACATTCTGCCGTATCGGACTTGATACGCTCTTTCAGCTTGCCGATCTTCTCATCGAGCTTCGTGATCTTCTTTGCGATGTCAGTCATATCATCACCCCCAATCGTTTGGACTTCGGAAATCAATTTCCACACTCCAATTATAGCGCGCAACAAGGGGCTTTGTCTACTGGTATTGCGCACGAAGATTTGTGTGCCGGATAGGTTTTCCGTTCGACAAATTGTTATGGGGAAAATGAAAAAGCTGCGGAGCGGAGTTCGCTCACACAGCTTGTAGGGTTATTCAATTTTGAATGGTGATTGGGTTGTTGCTAAGATAAATGAGAATTTAATGCTCTATGATTTTAAGGTCAATGCTATTATTTACCGATAAACGAACTCTTCCACCGATAGGAAAAGAGAACATCGGAAATACATGACCGAAATCTACACCAAATACAATTGGAATGTCAGGAGATACTTTGTCCTTGACGATTGCTTTTACAATATCTTCGGTCATTTTGCAGCTTTCATCAAATCTGCCGAATACGATTCCTCTTATCGTGTCTGCTCCGCTGATTTGAAGAAGCGATTGCAGATTACGGTCAAATTCGCATAAGAAGTAATCGCCCATGATATTATCATCTTCAAGGAACAATACTCTATTTTCAATCTCAGGCATATAAGGCGTACCCTGTAATAGATTCAACGTACAAAGATTTCCTCCTATTATCTCGCCCTCACATTTTCCTTTCTGAATGACTGTATAACTTTGCGAAGCTACTGACGGTGTGACAGCGAAAGAAGCGTCACTCATTATACATTCCGAAAAGTATTTTTCCGTATATTCACGCTCGTTAAGAAATCCGAGTGCCGCAAGGTGAGGTGCATGGTATGTCACCAAGCCCGTTTTTGCATAAACGGCATTAAGTAAAGCTGTTATATCCGAATATCCGCAAAGTATCTTCGGATTTGCTCTTATCAGCTCATAATCAAGATACGGCAATATTTCATTTGCATTAAATCCACCGATACAAGCCATTACTGCCTTGACGTTTTTATCTGCAAATGCTTCATGTATATCATCGACACGAGAGCGAATAGACGAAGATAAAAACATATTAGTTTCTCTGCAATTTTTGGAAAAGGTTACATTGAAGCCCTTGTCCTTCAGAAAAGTGAATGCGCTTTCATAAATATCAGGACGAACCCTCGTCAAACTGCTTGACGGAGCGATAATGCGAATCTCATCTTCTGGGTTCAATTTTTGGGGTATCATTCTGTCACCGCCTTATTAAATTCCGATTTTCACGAGCAAGCCGTGTGCTTGCTCTTACTTCTTTATTGTACCACACCTCCCCCGAAAAAGCAATACTCATTTTCATCAAACATATACTTGAACAGTCGCACAGCTCCAAATGCTTTGACGAGCGAGAGAGCGACTATAAGAGATCGTTCAGAAATATTTTCATAGAAACGATGATAACAAATCATCCCGACCTGAACGGTCGGAAGAATATCAGAAACACACCCAGCAAGCTCTGCATATTGTGTACACAAGTTCACAATATGCGCTGGCTTTCAAACCCAGCAAGCACGGTATTCATGGGGTACATTTTGAAAAATAACCACCCTGAATACAACAGCTTGTTAGAGGGTTTTGCACCCCTAAGACCCCGCTTGAAAAATGAAAGAAAAAGTGATATAATGGATATTGAAAATGGGCGAATACTATTATTATGGAGGTTTGTCTATGAACGTAAAATCAGACGAGGAACGGAAGTCAAAGGTGCTGAAAGTCCGCTTGAACGACAAGGAGTTTGCCAAGCTGAAACAGTATACGGAGGAAAGCGGTCTGCGCTCTATGTCGGAGTATATTTTCAACTCGATTCTTGCCACACCCATAATCGAGATCACGGACGAAGAACTTGCACCCGAAAAGGCAAGATTCAAAGAGATTGCCGACCGCATAAATTCTATCGCCATTCAGGTCAATCAGACGGGAAATATTTATCCCGAAGATATGCAGGAAATCCGTCAGGGAGTTACTGAAATTTCTGCTATGCTTGCAGAGTATCGGGCAAAGCTGGAGAGCCTTGCTGTCACTCCGCAGACATTCAGAGTGATAGTCGATAAGGCTCACGAGGACGTAAAAAAATAAGAGGAAAATGCACCGAGGAAATTGCTTTTATTGCTGTGCCCTGCACAAGAATTATTACAATTATCCTGATATGCCGGACTCCGAGATCATTGTGGGCTATAATATGGTTACTATGAAATTGGAGGTGCGGTATATGTTAGCAATACCCGAATTGGCAATGCCGAGAACAAACAAGGTCACTACCGTATGCAACGGCAGGCGTGAGGTCTGGACGGATTATGAACAAGCAAAGGCATTTTTCCTTGAATTGATGATGACCGCCGAGGGCGAGGAACGTGAACGAGCAGAGTGCGTTTATATCCAGCTCTTACACGGGCTTGACGAATGTTCAGACGAGGACGAATAATCAGAAAAGGCTTTGCAGAAATGCAGAGCCTTTTGCTATACTCTCAGACGAACGAAAAAGCTCCACAGAGCCGTCCGAGCTTTGCGGAGCGAAACTAAAGCTGAAAAGGAAAAAGCCCTCAGACTCGCTCCGAGGACTTTGTATACTTACATTGCAGGTATGCCGCATCTACAGTTTACAGCTTTTCAAGCTCATTCTCAAAAAAGCCTTTATAATTTTCGCTCACAGGCAGATCAGCCACGACCTCCAACAGTTTTATCGCTCTTTCTATCTCCGCCATTGCTTTGCCCTTATCACCGATCTCTTCATAATACTCCGCTATCTTCTGCTGCATTTGCAGGAGATTCCCCAGTGAACAATTTCGCTCCTTTGTGGCGGCTTCAAACTTTTTCTCTCCGTCAAACAGAAATGCGATCTCGGTCAGCTTTGAAAAGTATATCTCCGGTATCTGTTCGATCGCTGCCGCAGCACTCTCAATGTCACCTTTTGCTTTGTAAGCATAGGCAAGAAAACGCAGCGAATCATACCGTACCTCGCTGTCAGACGTGCGCTCTATCAGCTTTGAAGCGAGCCGTATTGTTTCATCGGGAGCATCTGAATAATTTATGACATAGAGCATATTATTCAGGATTATCTCATTGTCGGGATACTGTTCCAGCCCCTCCTCAAGGATAGCTCTGCTTTTAGCCGGGTCGCTTTCACGAAATTCATACGCTCTATTGCATATCTCATCGACTTCCTGATCAATATCGTTCTTGCTGTAATCAAACAGCTCGTCAATGCTTACACCGAAATATCTTGCGATAGTCGGCACAAGTGCAATGTCTGGCAGAGCAATATTATTCTCCCACTTGCTCACCGCCTGAAAGCTGACCCCCAGTGCCTCCCCAAGCTCCTCCTGTGTGAGCTTGTGGCTCCGGCGCAGATCCTTGATCTTGTTTCCGATAGTAATGTTCATGTTCATACCTCATTTCATTTTTTGAAAAGCGCTTTTCTTGTTATCATTATAGCATATTGGTGGCAGTATAGCAATAACTTTGTAGGTTTGTGTATTCAACCATAGGTTGAGCTCTGTCAGAATAGTGGGGCATACCCACACAAGGCAGGTATGCCGCAAGCAATTCATTTAGTTTAGTTTCGCCGATCAGAGTTTTACCAACATCAAAATAACCATTCAGCTTTCATATAAAACTCCATATATCTCATATTTATCAGCCGTCGTCAATCTCGGCACATAGCTGCTCTTGCAGAGTATCAAGCAAAGTTGGAGCGCTTTGCAGTGACACCGCAGACGTTCAGATCGATAGTCGATAAAGCTCACGAGGACGTGAAGAAATAGGAGAAAAATGCACCGAGGAAAATGCTTTTATTGCTGCGCCCTACACAAGAATTATTACAGATAATTCGCAGAGCTGGACTCCGAAAACGGAATAGGCTATAATATAGCTACTATGAAATTGGAGGTGCTTCAAATGTTAGCAATACCCGAATTGGCGATGCCGAGAACACGCAAGGTCACTACTGTCTGCAATGGCAGGCGTGAGGTCTGGACAGACTACGAAGAAGCTAAGGCATATTTCCTTGAAATGATTATGACCACCGAGGGCGAGGAGCGCAAAAGAGCAGAGTGTGTTTACATTCAGCTTTTACACGGACTTGACAAGTGCAGCGATGAGGACGAATAACCAGCGTAAGGGCTTTGCAGAAATGCAGAGCCTTTTGCTATGCCCTCAGACGAACGGAAATACCTCTCAGAGCCGTTCAAGCTGATTATGGGGAAAATATCCGCTGAAAAAGAAAAAGGCTCAGAGAGAGTTCTCTGAGCTTTCACATATCCAATCAATTAGCTTCATCATAGCATTCGCTCGTGATCCAATGTTCCCCGTCAAAAGATCGTCAAACCAATCTTCCCACGGCGCATCGGTCAGTTCATCGTGCTTTGCATACGCAAGACTTGAAGGCGGCATAGGTTTATTGTTTTTCGCCCATACTCCTTCTAAGACCTTCCATGTGTTCGTCGAAAGCAAATAGGAAAGTCTTTTCTCATCTTTATTATCGAGTGCTGCAAGCAGCTTGATCCTTGTAGCTGACAGCAAATAACGTATGCTGTCATACTCCTTCTTGGGAGTAGAATAGGAGCTGTATATATCCTTTGCCTCTGAGATCAAAGTGTTCAGCTTTCCGGCATTATTAACGATGATTTTAGAGTAAAGATATTTATACACCTAGGCAGCGTTTTTGTCAAGGGCATATTTAAGCGTTTCAAACTTATGATAATGCTTCTCAACCAAGATACCGTCGATATATTCACTTTCAAAGCGGTCACGGTCACAAAGGATAATAATATCAAGATCAGAATGCTCTGCAGCCTCGCCATATGCTACTGAGCCGGTAAGCAGGACAGCATTTACTGTGCTGTCCTGAATCAGCTTATCCGCTTCCTGCTCCAGTATTCCCAGATGCTTTTTCATATCAGCTTCTCCAATTCCTCAAGCAGTCTGCGCTTCAAATCCGCAAGCTGTTCCTCGTCGGGTCTGTTATCATCGGAATACATCTTTTCCATAGGATACCACCAGACAGGACCTCTGCCGTTATTGCCGTAGTTCTCAACATCACCGCTGACCCTCGGGAACAGATGCCAATGAAGGTGCGCATCACCCATTCCGAGAAGCTCGTAGTTTATCTTCTCCGCACCGAATGCCTTAGACACAGCTTCGGCAACGACCGTCATTTCTTCAAGGAATTTCGCCCGTTCCATCGAGTCAAGGTGGAACAGCTCGGTCTTGTCTCCGTGGTGCTTGTAGAGAAACAGCGTGTAGCCACGAAAATGCTGATTATCACCTATCACCACATACCCTGTTTCAAGCTCCTTGACGAAATATGGGTTTGTTCCGTTTTGTATCATTTTTATTCTGTCGCATATCAGGCACATTTTAATCGCTCCTCACAATCGCTGACGATAGCTTACAGTCCGGATTTTTCCTTCAATACTGCAATGGCTTTCTCCAAAGCCGGGTCACGTCCTTCGATATAATCCGCAAGACTGCGTTCCACCCGTATATCTGGTGAAAATCCCTTGTTGTAGATATCCTCACCGTTCTGAGCGATGCATCTCATCGTGCATATACGGAAAGCACCGCCGCTTTCAAGAGGTATACACAGCGGCTGTCCCGAAGAGCCTGCGGTGTTGCCGCCTATGAATACTGCATCGGTGTTAGCTTTCATCGCATCTACAAAATCCTCGCCAGCCGAGAAAGTGTACTCGTTCATAAGCACGGCGATAGGTCCTTTCAACTTTCCAGTAGCGTGGTTCACGGTTTTTTCAGTCACACTCTCGAAAAAAATATGCCGGCTCATTCTGTATTCCTTGATGCTTTCCTCGTCCGTGTATCTTTCTTCAAACTCGGACGTGGTTATATTTTTCAGATCATCTCTGAACATACCCCACGCCTTGTATGTAGGCTGATACGTCTGCATCTCGCCACTGAAATTTTGAAAATCTCCGTCAATGAACATTGCTGCAATCTGATGTCCGTTGAAGCTGTTGCCGCCTGTGTTCCCTCTGACATCAATTATAAAAGCCTTTGCCTTGCTGAGCCCATCAAAATGCCCGTAGATAGTTTCGGGCATAGAGTTGTCGGCAAATGACATGAATTTCATGACCGCAATGCCGTCATCGGTCATTTCGAATTTATACGATTCCCCGCTAACTATAAGTCTCCTGCCGGTTTCTGCTGCACCGGGAGTTTCGGCGTACCATCTGATTTTAGCAGCTTCTTCTCTTGTGAGCGTGACATCAAATTCTCTGCCGTCCTTCTCAAATTTGAACAGAGCACTGCTACCGACCCTTCCGTACATCAGCTCGATCATTGCATTTTTTCCACAGGCGGCTTCATTGGCGTGCCAGATATAGGGATAGCAGTTCTCGCGGACATATTCTGCGGCATCTGTACCGTCTATCCTCTTGACTATGCTGTAAAGCGGTATCCTGTCCTTATATTCTTCCGAAACGCATATTACCGCAATTTCTTTTCCAAACCTGAATAAGTATACAGGAAAAGCCGAAAAATACTGTGCGTCCTGCCACACATACTCCGGAAAAGATACATCCGTATGTCCGTCGCAAAGCAGAGCGGCAAACCTCCTCATTTCACGGTAATACTCATAGGCATCCTTTGCCGCAAGCACCCGCGGGAATGCTTTTTTGTATTCCTCATCCCAGTCGATATCCACTTTGTCCCAGAACGCAAAGTTGTATTCGGCTTCCTTCCATAGCTTTGACAGCTCATAAATTTTAAGTTCATCGGGTATAGCGTGCATTTGTGTGACATCCTCCATCGGCTGTTATTTCATTATATCACAGATTTCTTATGATTTCTTGATTATTTTCGTAAAATATCAAACACCCGATTCTTTTCAAAATCGCTGATGATCGCTTTCGGCAGAAGCTCTCTGCACTTTGCTTCATCTGCCCATACATAAGCCTGATGTTCAAAGCTGACTGTGACATTCTCGGTCGCAGTTTCGCATAGATAAACGATCAGCAGATCGGGCAGCTTGCCTTTCAGAACACTGACATAAGCGATCTTTTTTATCTCAATATCCGTGATGCCCGTTTCCTCTTTTATCTCTCGGAACACAGCATCTTCGGGCGTTTCACCGTCCTCGATATTGCCGCCTGCGTTCTCCCAGGTGTTTGCACCCGTGTGGTCATTTTCGCATCTCTGAACTAAGAGAAATCTATTTAGCGCCCTGTTGTAAATGATACATTTCACGATGATCTTTGCTGTCATTTTGTCACCTCACAACTGATACCTATGCCGCACCGCAAATTCGGGCGCAAACTCCACCGCCGCCGTCCGTTTTGTCAGGTTGAACACCACCGAGTAATTCTCATCGCCGGGGATATGGTTCTCGTGCAGAAGCCTGAAAGCCATATCCTCATCGACAATGCCGTCATGTGCATCGAGGTACTCCTGATAGGCAAGATACCTGTCCTTGCCGAAGCCATCCATTTCGGGGTTGCCGTAAATCAGGAAATTCGAGCAGACCTGATAGGGCTTGTCGCTGCGGAGTATCTTCATCTCGCCGCCCACATACTCAATAATGACGCTGTCACCGCTTGCATCGGCTATCTGGAAATGGGTGATGTTATCAGCTGGGGACATGGTGTATTGTTCAAGAAATGCAAGGGCTTCGCTGACCGTTTTGCACCTGTCTATGATCGCACGATACAGGGAATGATTGGACAGCGGTATCTTTTTGCCGTCCGTTTCGATCTCCGTGCCGCTTGCCGTGAATATGACGAGCGCAAGCCCGTGCGCGTTCATGCCGTCCTGTATCTCATAGGGCGTACCGAGTACCCTTGCACGGTTGATCGGCTTTTCCACCGTCAGGTCATCGAACCACTCCCATTCGGTATGAAAATCGTAGCAACAGTAGTACAGCATATTTGAAATCCCGATAGTCTTGCCCGTCACGGCATTTTCCGCAAGCGTGACACCCGGCAATTTCTTGGGATTGTCAAGGTTATGGCACAGCAGAAAATCACCCTCGGCATTGCGAGCCGTAAAGCCGAAGCAGTTGTGTTTGCATTGGAAAAGAAAATCGTCGCGCACGCCCTCATACAGATGCTCGATCTGGAACTCCAGCATTGCCCATTCATCGACAGCACCGCATTTCAGGAGTTCATCCAGCGCATAATCGCCGTAATAGGTGATCTCATAGGCGTTCTCACCGGGGTATTTCCGCAGAGAATCCATTGTTCTGTTCTTGTTTTCGTCCTTGAAACGAAAGGCGTATTTTTTCTGCTCCTCCGCTTCGATGATGGGGCAGCGGATATACGGCTCTGTCACATCAAGGAGCTTTTCAAAGACCTCATCGACCTCATCATTTTGGCAAGAACTCATAAATATCAGATAGTACCGTGGTTGTTCCGGCTTGCAGAAAACATAATTCTGACAGCGGAAGGATATGGTCGAGCCGCCGTGACAGATCAGATCATAGTCACCGCCCGGATACCGCTTCCATCCACGCCAGCCGCAGCCGTAGGGATAAAACTGGAACATCGTATCCAGCGACTTTTCGCCTACGATCTGCCCTGCAAAAAATGCCCTGTCAAATCTCAGCAGGTCAAGCACATTTGAGTGAATATCTCCGCAGCCCTTGGTGGTAAAGACCTCCGGAATATAAATTCCAGTTTCGGGAACGCTCGTCACATCGCCCAGTGTGCCTGCCGAGGTGACAGTCATGCCCAGCGGCGTGAAGATCATGTCGTACATCAGATCCTTGTAGGTTCTCCCCGTGACCATTTCGAGTATCATCGCAAGCAGTCTGTAGTTGGTGTTGCTGTATTCAAAATTCGTGCCGGGGACAAAGTTCAGGTCGCACTTGTAGAGGTATTCCAAGAAATCATCTTCTGGCATAGTTCCGCCCCAAAATGATTTTCTGATAGCCTCATAGTTACCCCCAAAGAATTTATCCGGCTCTTGACTAAAGTTCACAATACCCGAACTCATATGCAGGAGGTTGAAAATCCGCATATCACCCGCCTTTTCATATTTCGGGAAATACTTTGTCACATTGTCCCAGATACTCAGCTTGCCTTCCTCGTCCAGCTTCATGATAAGCGTTGCCGTGAAGGATTTTGTGACCGAGCCGATCTCATAGATGGTCAGCGGAGACACGATCTCGCCGTCAATGTCCTTTGATCTTGAACCCGAAGTCCAGATGATGTCGCTGTCCGTTGCTAAAAGGAGTGTACCTCTGATGTTCTCGGTCTTTACAAAATCCGTGAGTTTCCCGATCAGCTCTGCATATTCCGCTTTCACGCTGTGCCAGATGTGTTCGCCTGCATATGCAATATCGGACACGCCGCTGTTTAGCTTTACAAGCTCGTTTAACACATTATCTTTATTCATTAGAAATCTCTCCTATCTCAAAAATCATATCAATGACAGCACCAATGTAATGATACCTGCTATCATAAACGGTACTGAAATAAAATATCCGATCATTCTTACTCTCTTATCGGCGGTAGGCTCGACATAGCTTCCAAGGTCATTTTCGTCGATATAAAGTGTTCTGCTTTCACCGATCTGAGGTACACCCATATTGGAATAGACCTCTTTTTCCATTCGGAGCGTTTCGCCGTTCAGCGTGAGCTCATAGACAGGGCAATGCAATACAGCCCCGCCGGAGCCTAAGCGAGTTTTGCGCTCGATGCAGATGCCCTCGACAGGTGTACTGTACTTTTCGGCAGCTCGTTTTTGTCCGATATATGCTGCAAGCGTACCACATAGTCCTGCTATCAGGAGACCGGCTCCTGCAAGTGTGGGGATATGCGCTGTGATCGCCGTCTTTGTCTGTTCACTGCCGAAGTGATATATCAGCGGAAGAGCCACTATAATTGCTCCTATGAGAATAGCTACAATGTCGATCCACAAGTCCTTTTTCTTTGCTCGCAGCATAGCTATAAGACCTGCTGTGCCGATCACAAGAAAGACTTGTCCGAGTATCACGGGAATCAGCCAGCTAAGTTCTGCCGAACGGGATGCATAGACCATTCCAACAACAGAGGCGATAAACCACAGTAGGAAAATAAAAGATAGGACAAGGCTTAATACGAATTTCATGATGTCTCCTCAATTCACAGCTTCTTGCAGGTGACACCGCCCGCCTCAAAACAGCCCTCGCCAAAGGTGTGTACCAGCATTCCTTCCTTCATGGCAAAAGCCTTCTCACCGATCGGATAGAGCCGGAATGGTATGCGTTCCCCGAAGATGTTTGCAATAGCATAAAGCGCACCGTCACGCAGACAGATCTCCTCTGTATACGCTTTGCTGTCGGCAGGATGCTCATAGCGTCCGCAGTAGGATTCCCATTCCGACTTGTCGGGATCTTTGATCGTGATCTGTTCAAGCGTCTGGATAGGATCAAACGCATTTCCCCTGATGACCGCTTCCAGAGCCGAATTCATGCTGTATTCTGCTCTGGTATCTTTGCTTTCACGGCAGCATAGTCTTACCATTACTGCATCTTCATCAACAAATCGCTCATACCATGAGGAACAGCCCGACCAGCCTCCGCTGTGGGAAACAACAAGCCCGTGATCCGGTTCATTATGGATAAACCAGCCGAAGCCGTAATCCTTACCGATCGGAGTTGCCGCATTCCCACCGTTATTCAGCTTTCCGGGGGTATACATCATTTCCTGCTCCTCACGGGTCAGCACCGTCTCATTACGCAGTGCCATGTCCCATTTCATCATATCAGAAATTGTGGAATACATATGACCACAGCCGTTCATACCGTCCGCCCAGACTGCACAACGGTCAATGCCGTTCGTATCGTCCGGCAGCACATATTTGCCGTCCCGCAGCAGATACCCGTGTGCAATATTATTGCCCATCAGTCCGTCCTTTCTTGGATGCAGTCCACAGGTCGAAGTCATTCCGGCTGGCTCAAAGATATTCGTTCGTATGTAGTCCTCAAAAGGAATGCCGGGAACCTTCTCTATGATCTCTGCCAGAAGGCAGTAACCTGTGTTGGAATATTCCCACTTTTCGCCGGGTGCAAAGCAGGGAGCTTCTCCGCATTCACAGAGAAAACGGATGATGATGTCGTTGCCCGGTATGATATTTTCCTGCTTTGCGATCTTTTCGACCCACGGCATATAATCGGGAAGTCCACCAGTGTGAGTGAGAAGATGCCGTATCGTAACGCCTGAGTAGGGTATCTCCGGGAAAAATTTTGTAATCTCGTCCTCAAGGGTAAGTAGCCCCTGTCGGCGCAGGAGCATGATCGCTGCGGCAGTAAGCTGTTTGCTCACCGAAGCGAGATAAAACAGCATATCTTCATAAATCGGCTCGTTACCGTTGGGACATTTTATACCGATGGTACCCTTTGAAATGATCTCGCCGTGTTCGGCATACAGCCAAGCACCAGTGAAACCGCCTTTTTCATGTCCTTCTCTGATCAGATCTTCTATCAGTTTACCTTTATCCAAATGTATGATCTCACTCCTTCATCAAGTGTCTTGCCCGATACTCTTTTATCATAAGCAGCGTCCTGTATTCCCTCTGATTCCACGCAAGCTCGCCTACATTGTTCAGCATCGCCCGATTCTTGGCTATCGCTTCATCAATGGTGTACAATGCCGTCCGCATACCATATTGCTTTTCCTGTTCGCTGAGCTGCGTTTCTCCACGATCAGCGGACACCTCGCAGAAATACAGTCTGCTGATCTGGTGGAATATTCTGCTCTCGTGATAGCTCTTGAAGTCCCTTCGCTTTTCCTCGATATATCCAAACGGACGAATCGTGTCGAGGATAACGGAGTAACCTGTTTCCTCCCTGATCTCACGGATAAGGGTATCTGCATCGGATTCGCCCTCATCCTGACCTCCGCCGGGCAGCTTGACCTCGCCTTTGTTGTCCTCGATCAGCAATAGTTTGTCTCCAATAAAAACGATACCCCGTACAGCGACTCTTGCCCATACGTCCATATCTTCATCGTAGTCTTTCGCATCTAACAGCAGTAATCGCTCCATAATGACCTCCAAAACATCATTCTGCTACACTTCACCTATTATACTCTAACATACAAACCTTAATTATTACTTAAATTGGATAGGGACTTTATCACTTTTTTGTGGGGTATGCTACCAATAATTATACCAGAGTTTACCCTATAAAGTCAATCGACTAAATAGAAAGAGCTTGATTCTACGTCGAAATCAAGCTCTTATGATTATTACCTATATTTGCCGATATAAGGTTCGCTCTGGATTTGTGTCCTTGGATAGCAGTTATTTTCTTCATAATAAAGCGGAACAGCCAACTTGACTGTTCCGCTATCATAGCCTGCCTATTTGTCTTGGTTTAGAGATACTTCTTTATGGAGCATCACCGAAGTGCGAGGACGTTGACCAGCAGGCACTCACTTACTCCGAGATCAAGGCACTCTGTACCGGTGATGAGCGTATCAAGGAAAAGCTGATGCTTGAAAATGAAGTGAAGGAACTGAGGGTACTTGCTGCGGAACACCGTAACACGGTATTTGAAATGGAGGACAAGATCGCTCGTTTCCCTGAACAGGAACAGAAACTTACGGCTATTCTTGCTGATCTCCATACAGACCGTGAAGCACTCCGTAAGCTCCCGATCGATCCTGAGCGTAAACTGCCTGTATTCAAAATCACCATTGGTGAGACTGAGTACACCGACAGAAAAGAAGCAGCTAAGGCTTTGGAAGATGCGGTGCTGGCTATCAAATATGCCGATACTCCCGTGAAAGTCGGCTCTTTCCAGGGCTTTAACCTGAGCGTTACAGTAAACAGCAACATGATGGGCGGCGGTATGTCGGCTTGCCTGCAAGGTGCCGCTTCACATACCACAAAGCTGATTGAGAGCTTTGCCCATAACCTGAACCGTCTTGAAGCTGCCCTCTACAATATTGACGGTAGAATTGAGAGAACGCAGGATAACCTCGCAAAACTCAGGCTCGATCACGCAGAAGCGCAGAAGATCGTAGCAGAGCCGTTTCCTCAGCAGGAGGAGCTTGACAGCAAAGAGGAAAGGCTGAAAGTCCTGACCGATGAACTGAATCAGGCAGCTATTGAAACTAAAAAGAACGCTCCTAAGCGTGAAAAGACCTGTTACTTTGAAAGGGCTAAGATGAAGCGTGATGCGGCTCGCCTTGCTAAAAAGCCGAGAACTCCGAAGGATAAACCTAAGAGTAAGGATAAGAAGCAAGAAATAGAATAATTAACTTTGAACCCAGTGGATTCAAAGTTAATATAATATGTACTATTAGTATCAATAATAATTCGCTGTATCAAATATATATCTTTCTTATGCAAGATTGATGATTCTTCTATTTTTACATTTTGATAGCAAGGAACAATATAATATACATGATATTGGTACCGACTGATAAAAAGCAAAGGCATATTTTCATGGACTCATGATGACCACAGAGGGTGAGGAGCGTGACCGAGCAGAATGTATCTAGTGCCGTTCTGTATTGCTGTACTCGGTTCTGTTTGGTTTGTGGTCGTTTGTGTGGACGTGCTTTGCGAAGTCTGCCAACTTGAACCGCCAAAGTTTTTTTCTGCATTTTTCTCATTCAATACAGCATTCAGAATAATACCGATGATAATTGCACAGCCCAGCCATACAAGCGGTTTTACCGAATACTTTTTATCTTTATTCTTTTGGGTAACTTCTGACAGCTCAAATCCTGTAAGCACAAAGAACAAAAGCATTGCAATGTTTCGCAGGATAATGAGCCATTTTGCCGTTGTATAGTCAAGAAAAGCAAAGTGCGTCCGGAACGTGATATAATTCACGATCCCGTTTTTCAGAAACAGCCACAGCCCCACGCCCGAAATACCCGTCAGTATCACCTTGAATATCCTTTTGCCCTTTTCGGGCATTTTGGCAGTCATAGCTTTTATGTGCAGACCGCTATGTATTCCCATAAGGATAAATGACCAATAGGACATAGCAAGGTGAAGCGTCCGCGCGGTCATCACATTTATCAGTCCATACATAAATGGAACTGCGTGACCGCTCATTGACATTCCGCTTAGTGCGGTCAAAGCGATAGCCACAAGAAGCAGTGTATTTACCGCCGTCATAACGATACGGTAGGGCTAATACTTGCCCTTGAAAACCGCTTTATACCATTTTCGGTTAAGGATATGGTGGATCACAAGCGTTACCGTCATGCCTATACCCAGCCACTCGTGAAGCACATCGCCCGTCACCTGAAAAGCCATTAAAAACAGCAAGAGAACTGTCAGCACCACATCGACAATCCTTTTGATGATACCTGTCTTTGTCTGCATAACAGTCCCTCCCTGTTTAATTCATGCCGTTGATCCAGTCCTGTATCTCGCTCTCGGAGATATTTGCATCGAGCCTATTGCCATCAAGCCAGTTTCCGCTGCCTGCCTGCGAAGCGAGGTTGCTTCCGCTTCTACCTATACCGCTGCCGCCCGAAGTGCAGAACGGAATGACCGTTTTTCCGTCAAAATCGTGTGCTTCGACAAACGTACTCATCATTCTCGGAGCATCGCCCCACCATATCGGATAGCCAATATAAACAGTCGTGTAACCGTCCAGATCAACGGTATCATTTGCAATAGCCGGGCGCACATTCGGGTCGTTCATCTCGATCGTTGTGCGGCTGTTCTTGTCATTCCAGTCAAGGTCTGCATCGCTGTACAGCTCGGCAGGGATAAGCTCATAAATATCCGCATTTGTAACACTTGCGATACGTTCAGCTACGCCCTTTGTTGTGCCTGTTGCGGAGAAATACACAACGATCGTGTCAGCACCCGTGTTTTCGTCGAAACCATCAGTTTGCGGCTGTTCTGCGGTCTGTTCGGGTGCAGCCTTTTCTTCGTCAGATTGTTCTGATTCGGTCACTTCGGCAGACTGCTCCGTCTGCTGTGATTCTGTTCCCTGCAAATCTGCTTGCGTCTGCGCAGATGTATCTGCTGCCGGAGAGCTGCTGTTGTCGGTGTTGCCGCAGGCTGTAAAGCCGAGCATACAGAATACGGCAGCCAATGAAATAATGACCTTCTTCATTTACCTATCTCCTATATTACTCATAGTCTCTCCACCAGCGTTCATGGAAACTTTCGGAATCATTCAGATACATGGTTTCGCAGAGCTTTGGTGTTATAACTTCAATATTCCTTTCTTCGCAGGCGGCAGTCAGCCTTTCGGGAGAATCGTCCCAGCCATGATCGGAAAGTACGAAAGCTCCCCAGTGGACAGGCATAACAGCCTTTGCGCGAAGTGTTTCGGCAGCAAGGGCGCTCTCTTCGGGGAACATATGCCAGTAGTGCCAGTTGATACTGTACTGCCCACAGTCTGGCATAAACAGATCAAATTCACCGAAACGCTTGTGTATCTCCTCAAAATGTGCGCCGTAGCCGGTGTCGCTGCTTTCGAGTATCTGATGATATTTGTCCTTTAATACCCACGAACAGAAAAGTGTCGTCTGCTGATTATCAAGCGCCCTGCCCGATTTGTGGTTAGCAGGGGTGCAGTATATTTCCAGTCCGTCAAGGTCAAAGCTCTCCCACCACGCAAGGTTCGTTACCTTGCTGTCATCGTCTATCCAGCGTGTGATATGCTTGTCGATACCAAGGTGAACTATGTAGTGAGCGGTCTTGCTTTCAAGCGCTTTTATCGTGTCCATATCAAGGTGATCGTAATGGTCGTGGGTGATAGGCACGGCGTCAATACGGGGAAGATCATCGGCTGTTACGGTCGGCTCGGTAAATCGTGCAGGACCTGCCCATTGTACAGGCGATGAGCGCTTGCTGAACACGGGGTCAACGAGGATATTTTTACCGTTCATCTGTATCAGCGACGAAGAATGTCCCAGCCATGTTATGACCACATCGTCCTCGCTTTCCTTTGCAAAGTCGGGGGTCATCACGGGAAGCCCGGTCTTTGGCGAGGTTTCCTTTGATGATACTCTGTTGTCGGCGTTTATGCCTTCAAGCTCCCACTCGGAGGGGTAATTGAAATGCTTGCCGTCAAAATACCCCTCTGCTCTTTTGGCATAGTCCTCACGGTCTGCTTTGTTCGGTCTGCCGCCGAAAACAGGATATGCCCGCATGAAAATGAGAGCAGCTACTATTACCGCAATTATGATAATTACTATCCAAAGCAAAACTCTCACTGCCCTGTGTTTTTTGATAAACTTCACCCGATCACTTCATTTCCTTTTCCCAGAAGCGTATCACATTCAATCCGAGACCGTCGGCAACGCTCTCAAGATCCTTTACCTCTTCGGCAGTCAGCGTGATATTTGCCGCCTTAACAGCGTCCTCAACGTGGTTCACCTTAGTTACACCGATTATCGGGAGCGTACCCTTTGCGACAGCCCACGCAACAGGCACCTGTGCGATACCCACGCCGTACTTGTCGGCGATCTTGCCGAGAGCCTTGTTCATGACCTCCAGCTTGTCGAGAATTGGGTTGTAGCTGTCTGCTCTTGCCGAGCCTGCGGGCATCGGGTGAGCTGTATCATACTTGCCCGAAAGTGCGCCCTGCTCCAGCACCATATACGAGAAGAACGTGATATCGTTCTCTTTGCAGTAGTCCAAAATGCCCGAATCCTCCGAGGAACGGTTGATAAGGCTGTAATGGTTTTGTACAGCCGAGAGTTTCAAGCCATGTGCCGCAAGTATCTCTGCTGCCTGCTTTATTTCCGCAAGGTTGTGATTTGATACACCGATCAGCGGTACATTGTCCTTGCCCTCGAAATATTTCGCAAGTTCCTCTATCCACTTAGGAGCGTCCCATACGTTGTGGATCCAGTAAATATCAAAGCGGTCAAGCTCCATAAGTTTAAGCTGCATTTCGATCATGTCTTTCATAGCTGTCGGAGACGAACCGTCTGCACACTGCGGTGTGAACTTATCGGAAATCAGATAACTCTCTCTTGGCAAGCTCTTTACAAAGCCTGCAAGCATCTTCTCGGAAGTGCCCATACCGTAGGCATAAGCGGTATCCCACAGGTTCAGACCATTCTCCATAGCCTTGTCGAAGATCGGGCGGAGAGTATCAGCCGTCAGGCTGCCGCCGAATGTTCCGTCATTGCCCCAAGCCCACGCACCGAGGGCGATCTTTGGTAAATTAGTCATAGCGATTACCTCCTTAAATTTTTCTGCTTAATAACTGCAGCACACAGGAATAAATGATCTCGTAAATGCTGTGCATCTTGAAATCTAATTTTGCTTCACGCATGGCATCAAGCTGTTTTTGTGTTGCGACCGAATACGGATACACTCCGAACAGGAACGGAAAGAATACAAATATAAAGCTCTCGCAGTCTGTTTCGGGGAAAAACTTTTTGACACAGGCTCTCACCGCATCAAGTGATGCACCGTAAGCCGCCTTGAACTCTGTTAGCCGTTCAGGTCGGGAATGCTCCTCCATATCGTAATGATTCATGGCAAGCAGTTTCAATAGCTGCTGCCGCTTTTCAAGGGAATGCGCAAGTGCCGATGCAAAATCCTCCGCAGACATTGCGCTGTTTTCATCGGCAAGAGAAACAAGCTCCGCCGCCCACAGCTCATATTCACGCTGCATCAGGGCAAGGAAAATTTCCTCCTTTGTCTGAAAATAATTGTATATGGACGGACGGGAGAAGCTGGTCTCCACGCTGATCTCTTTGAGAGTGATCTCCTTGAAGCTCATGACCTGATAGAGCTTTTCGCAGGCGTTTACGATCTCCTCCTTGCGTGAAGCTGTCAGCTCCGGTGAACCCTTTGGCATTGTTAAGCCTCCTTGTTTTTGAAGCTCAGGCATTTGCCTACCACATCGCCTGTCCTCAAATACTGGTAATTGGGGAACTCGAACAGCACAGGTCTGACCTTTGTGTAATCGGGCTTGCCCTTGTCGTTCAGGCAGCTTTCCTCAACGTAGGTGTTGTCTATGGTGCAGATAAAGCTCTCGAAATTCGGTGTTTTATAAATATCGGCAACAGTACACTCCAATGTGAGATTTGCCGCCTTAATAATAGGTGTGCCGTTTTCGCCAACCTCATATTCAAAAAGCTCTGACTTGTCATTCTTTGCACCTGTAACAGAACCTGAAACATCAACAGCGGGCAGCATTTCCTCAGTCACAAGACTGATCGACAGCTTGCCGTTATCCTTGATAACATGATTGATAAAATGCGGCTCTGCAAGGCTCACAAGAATGCGGTCATGACCGATGATACCGATGTGTGCAACAAGTGTCCATGTGGGCTTGTCACCGTTCATTGCTCCGATCACAGTCACAGGTGTGGGGTAGAGTGCCAACTTGGTTTCAATGCTCTTTTTCATAAAGATCACTCCTATTGTTTATTCTGACACAGTGTCATTATAAGTATTATATCGCTATTCTGACACGGTGTCAATATATTTTAGCTGATTTTTCAAAAATCATTATATTCTACAAATTTAACATTTGTCATTTATGAAAAATAACCAAAGGTTTTGCAAAAGACTGATAGATTTGCTTATTAACTCATTTGGACAATTGTTCCTTCACAAACTCCCTTATACTGTTTTCCTCATCAGAAACAGAGCCGCCTTTGACAGACCGAGCCTCAACAACATTCGCATCGGGTTCAAGCTCTCTGATAGTTTTAACAGTAGATGAATAACCGCTGCCCTCGTGAGTTATGAATACATAGATATTCTTTCCAGAAAGATCGTATTCCTCAAAGAATGAATATACGGGCATCGGGAGATCTGCCCACCAGTTGGGGAAGGCAAGCCATATCGTGTCATAGTCGTCGATATTTTCAAAGCCGTATTTCAGCTTCGGTCTCTTGTTATCCGCCTGCTCCTGCTTTGCCTGATCAACTGTGGCATCATAATCAACGGGATAACTTTCCTCCGATACTATCTCAAATACCTCGCAGTCAGCTTCATCGGCGATCCATTCAGCCATAAGCTGTGCATTGCCCTTTAGTTCACCGTCGATGCGGTTGAGACTTGCACTTGTAACTGCGTCAATATCACTCGGAAAATCTGTGTTGCCGACCCGACTGAAATAAACTGCTGCCGATTTGTTTATAGGCACAGTTTTCACATCTTTATTATTATCTGAAGAGTCTCCGCAGGCTGTCAGAAGCACTGCCGCAATAGTCATTGATATAATAATAGCTGTATTGTTCCCGTTCATGACCGTATCTCCCTTCATTCGGCAAGTTCTATCCTTACTTCATAGTTGCCGTCCAGACTGCTGATTGTTTCAAGCGGACAAGTTATCACCCCGATATTCACCTGATAGCCGTATTGCTCCGAGGATTCCTCGTCCTCAAAAAGAATGGTGAAATATGGTGCATTGGTAGCATAATCAATATCGCCGTTAAGCCAGCCGTAGTGGACTTCATCCTCGTTATATGGAAGCTCCTCTGTAACACCGCAAAAATCATGGGAATATCTGCTGACACTTTGCGTATACGGCAGCTTGGCGATAAGTGCCTTAGCAGTCTCGGAATCATTCAGCACCCCGGGAATGACCGTATCACCGAAATACATATTTATTTTTGTACCATTCTCCATTGGCTTCCTTGTGGGCATTGTTTTGTCCTCTGTCTGCATATCTGCATTATCCTTTGCGACAGCTTCACCACCTTGTGCGGCTGAAGCAGTCGAATTGCCGGCGGCTGTTTCTTCCGATGACGATTCTGAACTTCCGCAGGCAGTAAGAAGTGTTCCTGCCATTATAATTGCTGCGGCGATAGTTATTGCTTTTTTCATTCTGGTTCCTCCTTCGTTTATTCCAAACTGATCGTTAATGATACATCTTCGCTGCCAAGCAGCTCTTCCATAGAACGTCCGGAGCTGTCTGTGATGTGTCCGAGCCTTGTGTAGCTCCATGAATTAGAACCGTAGAATACCACGATCTGATCTCCCGAATACAGCACGATGTCTCCCGAGCTTGTTGTGGTCTGCACATCTTCCCTCGGCAGACTTGTTCCGATAGAGCCTACCTGCTCAAAACCGCCGTACATTGACATTTGGATAGTCAGTCCACCGTTTTGGCAAAGGTCTTTCAGCGCTTTGACAGAAGCATTATCCTCCCAGTCAACAGTGACCGGTATTCCTGCTATTTCCATTTTCAATGAAAATTCCTCCTCCGGAATGATCTCGGTTGTTGTGACTTCTTCGCTTTGAGCAGGCGGCTCAGTCACAGGCGGTTGATCGGAGGTCGTAGTCTGCTCTTTGGTGGCTGTTGTGGTGGTAGTACTTGTTGTAGTTGTAGTAGTTATGGTTGTAGGTGCTGCTGACGTAGTTGTGGCAGATGTAGTGCTTGTAGTTGTAGTTATTGCAGCGGCAGTGGCTTCCGTCCTTGTCTGTTTGGTGGTGATTGCAGAAGTTGTTTCGGAAACCGTTTCATTTTCTGACGTGTTTGGCACGGGAGTAACATTATGACTGTCTGCATCGGCAGAGAACCTCACGGTCACATTCCCATTTCCAAGCACTTCTTCAAGCCCGGTGGTATTCTCAATATATCCTATGTCGGTGTATGAATATCCGCTTGAAAAGCTGTCATAGAACAACACAAGGCAGTCATCACCGTACAGCTTTATATCACCCTTGCTGATATGCCCTGCAACCTTGCTGCTTGCAGTAAAGCTGTCGGTAAAATTGTAATACTTCTCATTACCGTTGAGTTCATTCATATCAAGCTCCAACGGCAGACGTGAATACAGCTCATCTGCTGTTTTGTTATCGTAAAGAACGACTGTAAAGCTCCTTCCATTCACCATAAGAGTCATACTCCTGTCCGACACCTTTTCCTGTCTTGAAACAACAAAGACTATCACTGATATGATTATCGCAGCAGCGGCTGTTATAGTTATCAGTATCGGTTTTGACATTTTCATCCGATCGCCTCCCGGTTCGTTTTTTATATTGTATCACAGAATTGGTCAAATTACAAATACCTATATTAAATACAGCAATATGCTTGACAGTTATATTGATTCGTGGTATAATCAATATAGAATGGAGGTCGGATAATGGATATTCGTGTACTGAAATATTTTCTCGCAGTGGCAAGAGAACAGAGCTTTTCGGTTGCAGCCGAGCGGCTTTACCTGTCACAGCCCACTCTGTCACGCCAGATCAAGGAGCTTGAGGACGAGCTTGGCACACAGCTTCTGATCCGAAGCAGCAAGGGTGTTACACTCACCGAGGAAGGCTTAATACTCCGTGCAAGAGCCGAGGAGATCAAGGAACTTCTGGACAAGACCGAGCAGGAAGTCCGCAAAAGCGGAGAGCAAGTTTCGGGTATGGTGTACATAGGCGCAGGGGAGACATATGCTGTCAAGCTGATAGCCGATACAGCAAAAAAACTGAATGCCTATTATCCCGATATACAGTACAGCATTTACAGTGCTGATGCAAGCGATGTGCTTGAAAAGCTGGATAGGGGTCTGCTTGATTTCGGAATCGTGTTCCAGAATGTGGATACTTCAAAATACAACACTGTCCCACTGCCGCTGAAAGACACCTTCGGTGTGCTGATGCGCAAGGATTCTCCGCTTGCAAAAAAGGAAAACGTAACTCTTTCCGACCTCAAAGGTCAGCCGCTTATCATTCCGAGACAGCCCAATCACAACTCCATGTTTCTCGATATGCTGGGCATTGATGAGGAGAACGTTCAGATCACGGCGCAGTACAATCTTCTGTACAACGGCTCCGTTATGGCAAGCGAGGGAATGGGATATTGCATTTGTATAGACCGCCTTATCAACGTGACGGGTGACAGCAATATGTGCTTCAAGCCCTTTTCTCCTGCGATAGAAGCAAGCAGTTCCTTTGTCTGGAAGCGCAACGCAGTCTTTTCGAGAGCGGCGGAGAAATATCTGCTGGAATTTACCCGAAATCTGAAAGCATAAATAAACGCCATACCGTATAGCTGCGGTATGGCGTTTGATATTACATACTTGCTTTCAGAACCTTGACGACCTCGTCACGGTCAAGCACCTTGTAGCCGCCGTCCAGAATGATCGTGCCGTCTGCGATACCCTCGATCATATCGTCCGTAACGCCCAGCTCGGAGATCTTCATCACAAGACCAAGCTCTTTCATCCAGTTTTCCATTGCTGCAAGACCAGCCTCGGCAAGCTGTTCGTCAGTTTTACCATCGGGAGAAATGCCCCAGACCTCTGTTGCAAATCTCGCAAACTTTTTCAGACCGTAAGGCATGATATATCTGTAGTACGGCAGTGATACCGCCGCAAGTGTCATTCCGTGTGTCGCATCGGTATACGCACCTACAGACTGACCGAGCATATGCACCATCCAGTCGGTAGACTTGCCCCGTGAAACAAGCGTGTTGAGTGCCCACGTTGCCGTCCACATGATGTTGGAGCGTGCTTCGTAATCCTGCGTATCTTTCACGGCAATACGGCTTGCGTGGATAAGACCTCTCATCAGACCCTCGCTGATATAGTCGGAGGTGTTGTCGTCCTCGCCCGAAAAATACTGCTCGCATATATGGTTCATGATGTCATAAATACCTGCGACCATCTGATATTTCGGCAGGGTCATGGTGTATCTCGGATTGAGGATAGAGAACCTCGGCATAACGTCGTCACCAAACACATGACCGATCTTCAAATGCTGCTCGTGATTTGTAATGACCGAACCGCCGTTCATCTCCGAGCCTGTTCCTGCCATTGTCAGCACGCAGCCTACAGGAACGATCTCGCAGTCAGGCTCTTCAAAGCGGATATAATATTTCTCCCACGGGTCATCATCGCAGTGAACAGAGACCGAAACCGCCTTTGAGTAGTCACAAACAGAGCCGCCGCCGACAGCAAGGATAAAATCTGTCTTATTCTCACGGGCGATCTTCACGCCCTCTCTGAGCTTGTCAACTGTTGGGTTCGGCATAACGCCCGAGACCTCGGCAACATTCTTGCCGCATTCTTTAAGAATGGCTGTGATCTCGTCATACAGTCCGCTTTTTTTGATAGAACCTCCGCCGTAAACAAGCAGGATATTCTCTCCGTACTTTTTCATCTCGTCTTTGAGAAAGCCGAGGGACTCCTCACCAAAATAGAGCCTGGTCGGGTTGTGATAGCTGAAATTTCCTAACATGATACATACCTCCGTATAAATTATATTTTTCTGCCCATATCAAACGCTTTTTGCAATACGGGATCTCCCTTGATATCGCCCATATCTGTCACACCGCCGCAGAACAGAGTGCCAGCTAATCTTGCTTTTTCAAAGCAGTCTACCCAGCCCTCAATGCCGGAAAATGCCTTTTGCGGAACATATTCCTCATCTTCCGCTGCTGCTGCAAGTGCATAGACCTCACGAAACTGATAATCCGAAGGAAACAGCGGATTTGCTCTGTCAAGCATTGTTTTCAGCGCACCGCTCATTTCGTAGTAGTAGATCGGTGTAGCAAATACCAGAACATCGGCATGAAGCATTTTCTCACGGATAGTATCTGCATCATCATGCATAAAGCAGCGCTTCGTCTTTTGACAGACAAAGCAGCCGATGCAGAATTTGATTTCCTTATCCCGCAGGGAGATAACCTCTGCATCGTGTCCTGCCGCCCTTGCTCCTTCTGCAAATGATAAAGCAAGCTGCTCAGAGTTGGCGTTTTTTCGCAGACTTGACGAGATCACAAGTATTCTTTTACTCATAATATCCTAACCTCTCATATATAATTTATGGTCACATTTTCTGTTCAAAGTACATCAGCAGACTTTGGCATATCATAAATACTCCTCACCACCCTCGCAGGACTGCCAACGGCTATCATATTTTCGGGAATATCCTTCGTCACCACCGAACCCGCACCGATGACCGCATTATCGCCAATTGTGACACCTGAAAGGATAGTGGAATTTGAGCCTATCCAGACATTTTTGCCGATGTGAATGGGCTTTGGTATCAGGTCGTGGCGTTCTTCCGGGAGAAGTCCGTGATTGAGTGTTGCAAGCACAGTGTTGTGACCGATCAGCGCACCATCGCCTATCCAGATACCGCCCTGATCCTGAAACTTACAGCCTGCATTGATGAACACGCCCTTGCCGAGATGGATATTCTTTCCGCAGTCGGTATAAAACGGAGGAAACAGCCCGACCTCCACAGGCGCACCGACAAGCTCGCTCATCAGCACATTTATTTCATCAGGTGTGTGGTAGCGGCTGTTGATCTCCATTGTGATACGGATCGCATCTTGACTTAACTTGTGCATTGTTTGATGAACACCGCACTCCGCCGTGACCTGTTTGCCGCTGTTCATGTATTCGAGAAATTCTTCCGTTGTCATTGCTGTGTCCTCCATGTGTGATTATTTCAGATAGTCGTTATAAAACGCTTCAAGATTGTCAAACGGGATAGCGTGATTCACACCACCGTCATAGAGGTCGGTATGTGAAGCCCCCTCGATTACAAGCAACTGTTTGTTTTCTGAATAAGGGTTATCCTTTATAGTCAAGGCAGTCGATACGGTCATTATACTTGTGAACACTGTCAAGGAGCGTTTGTCGATGGCTTTTCAGAAAACGGTCAAGTGCCTGGTAATGTCCGCTTTCGATCATGTTCAGGCATTTCGCAATTCTTTCATCGTCCAAGCCCATATCCCTGAGATTTTCGGTCATGACCGCTGTTTTGTCGGCTGCGTTTGTCTTGTTCTCGCCTCCGTGTGATTTGCTATCATTAGTATAGCACAGTTTCGCAGAAATGTAAAATACCTATTCCGAATAGCTTGCTATTCTTGACATAAATAGCAAAACAGATTATAATGATGATATAAACGATCCTTACCTTTGAACACCTTGTAGATATAAGCGTGGGAAGCGGACTTTTGTTTCCGTCCCATAAGCAGAAGTTTATCTCTCAGATCATGACGAGCAAAACTCCGGCAAGAAAATGTGAAGATGTGGACCAGCAGGCTCTTACATACTCTGAGATCAAGGCTCTCTGTACGGGAGATGAGCGTATCAAGGAAAAGCTCATGCTTGAAAACGATGTAAGGGAACTGAGGGTTCTCGCTGCGGAACATAGAAACACGGTGTTTGAGATGGAGGACAGGGTTGCTCGTTTCCCCGAACAGGAACAGAGATTGACCGCTATCCTCAACGATCTGCATACTGACCGTGAAGCACTCCGCAAGCTCCCGATTGATCCAGAGAGAAAACTGCCCGTATTTAAGATCACCATTGGTGAGACAGAATATACCGACAGGAAAGAAGCAGCAAAGGCTCTTGAAGATGCGGTATTGGCTATAAAGTACGCCGATACGCCTGTTAAGGTCGGCTCGTTCCAGGGCTTTGATCTGACAGTTACAGTCAACAGCAATATGATGGGCGGTGGTATGTCGGCTTGTCTGAAAGGTGCCGCTTCACATACTACGAAGCTAATCGAGAGTTTTGCCCATAACCTGAACCGCCTTGAAGCTGCCCTCTACAACATTGACGGCAGAATAGAGCGTACTCAGGCTGATCTTGCAAAGCTCAGGCTTGACCATGAAGAAGCAAAAAAGATCGTAGCAGAGCCGTTCCCGCAGCAGGAGGAGCTTGACAGCAAAGAAGAAAGGTTGAAAGTCCTGACCGATGAGCTGAATCAGGCAGCGATCGAAGCAAAGAAGAACGCTCCGAAGCGCGAAAAGACTTGCTACTTTGAACGGGCTAAGATGAAGCGTGATGCCGCAAGGCTCGCTAAGAAGCCGAGAACTCCGAAGGATCAGACAAAGAGCAGGAGCAAGAAGCAAGGAATTGAATAAGCAACTTTGAACCCAGACCTGCAATAAAAAGTCAATAGGAAAACCAAATGTTTCACAAAACTTTCACAATAGAAAAAATAGGTACGACAACAAGACCGCCGAAGCAGTCTGAAAAATAAAATTCAATTGAAACCGTCCGGCAGCCTTGACAGAACATCATAAAAATGCTCTGTGTGTCGTGCCGACGGTTGTCTTAGCTGTCGCACGACCTGAACTCATGAATAGATGTAGTCAGTCACCGTCGGGGCAGCTATTGCAGCATTTTTATGATAACCTGTCAAGGTCAAGCGGCTTTGCCGTGCCTGCAATTACCTCTGGTTCGGAATCTATGAATAGATGCTATTGTTTGGGCATAACTTCCTTGATCCTTGCGTAGTAAATGCGAAGAAATTTGTGTGCAGCGGCTATCATATAGACCTTGTATGGCTTTCCCTCAGTACGTTTCTTTTCAAGGAATTGATATACCGGTTCGTCTTTTGGTTGCCTTTGAAGATATACTCCTATCACCTGAAACAGAGTCTTCCTCAGAGCCGGAGAGCCTCGTTTAGATATGCTTCTTGACCTTGTATCGACGGTTCCTGATTGATGAGGAGGCGGATCTATCCCCGCCATAGCAACAAGTGCTTTCCCACTGTGCAGCTTTCTTATGTCGCCTATTTCAGCGATAAGCTGTGAGCCGAGTATTTTACCAACACCATACATATCCATGACAGCTTCATATTCAGGCAACTCGGTGCATTTGAGAACATGATAATCAAGGACGATTGGTGTGCGATCCGCTACACGGTCAAGATCAAGAATCTCGACACGGGTGAGGAGATCCTTCAGAACACCATGGAGTTCGTCAAGTTCAAGATGAACCCCGAACCTATCGGTGTGCGTGTTGTCGAAGGCTGGGCACTCTCCGATATTAACATCGGCGCACAGTGATCTTGCCTGCGGAATCAGTATTACAACAGACACGGGATGACAGATGAGTTTGCTGTCCTGTGACGTAAAGCGGTCAACCTCGCAAGGCTGATCGCTTCTGTTATCTTTGTATCTCGATCTCAAACTTCCCCTCGGAGTTCACCTTGAGCCGCAAGGTCTTGACATACCGATTGCAGAAATTCTCCATTTCCTTCATGGTAGCGGTCACTCTTGTGGCTTCGTAAATCTTGTGGGTAAGGTCCAGAGGGTTCTCACCGACAAGCGAGGGCAAATGCTTTTCAAGCTCCGCAAACAGGACGGCTCGCTTCATGTCTTCCGTTCCTGCGGTGCAGAAATCATCTATGGCACAGTAGTAGATACCGTGCTGTGCGAGGGCGTTCTTGATCGCCGTTCCGCACTTCTCGTATTCGTACATAACGAGAAACTTCGCTTTTGGCAGGCTCTCGATGAGTCCCCAAAAGTCGGAATCACTCGACACAATGATAAATGATGTGATGCCGTCACGGTAAAAGTCCGTGACTACGCTTGCTGTCATTCGCACATCGACCAGGGACTTTCGGTCGGTCACACGGTCGATCTCGATATGCTCGGTGGGTATCTGCGTGAATTTGGAGAGCCAGTCCCAGCCTGCTGTGGTGTGCGGATCGTCATAGAGCGTTATTTTCTCGATCTTGGCAAGTTCATCTTGATTTAAGCCTTTCAGCACACTGTACAGCTTGTACGGATCGGAATTCTCACAATCGACGGCGATCGCAGTTTTCTCGGCGCTGTCGATATAATTATATGGTTATCCCTTTTCCTCACCATAACACAAAATTCCACATCTAACCAATCAATATTACTGCACCGATTTTAGAGAGTTGTTGTGAGGTGTTGCCTTAATAATTTTTATTCCCTCACCATAACATAGTAACTGCTTTCTCTTCCGCCGAAACGGTAGTCACCGCTTTTCCACTCTATTATGAGATATTCTTTTCCGCCAAAGGATCTTATCTCATATGCGCAGGCATTGCTGTTCCACTTGCGAAGCCAGAAGCCCCTTGTCCATACACTCTTGTCATCACCGCTTATGACCTCGTCACCATAGACCGCAGTTATATGACCGCCCTCGCTGAATTCTATCTCCTTAAAGTAAAAGTCGATCATATAGTTCCACGCACCCTTGGGCGGATTTTCATAAGGTATGAAATCCTCCTTGGCAAGATCTGTCGGGTCGAAATAGCACATCGCTTTCCACTTGCCAATAACCTTCTCATCGGGGATAAAGGGCTTGTTTATGTCGTCCTTCCTTGCGATCTGATTTCTTGTATAGTGTACGCTGTCGAGCTTTCTTAAAGCTATCGCCGTGGTCTCGCCTGTTTCGGGGTAGTCCTGCGATTTGAAATCAACTATCATATACATATCGTCGCCGCGCTGCTCAAGGCGGTAGTCATTGACATAGCGACTTACTCCGTCATCATAGATAAGCTTTCCCTTTGTCCAGCCAAAGCACCAGTAGAATTCGCCATTTGGCAGAAAGTAGAGGTGTCTGCTCCCGTCACCGAGCAATAAAGTCGGGTAATTCTCTCCGTCACCGTGCTCGCCCAGAACGAGCCACCTGCCGATGACCTGCTCGTCATTTATAAAAGGCAGGTCTGTGTTTTCTGTCAGGGCTGTAAATTTCTGTTCCATAATAATACCTCCGTTAATCTTGTTTTTTAGGCTTTCAAGATCACGAAGCTGCTTTTCAAGTACAGCTTTTTTATCTGCAAATAACCGGTCGATGTTTTCATCGTAATACAGCATATCCCTTATTTCAGATAGCGAAAAGCCCACCGCTTTCAGCTCAGAAATACGTTCAAATATGACTGCCTGCGATCTGTCATAATAGCGGTATTCGGTAAAACGGTCGATATAAACGGGCTTGAGAAGCCCTATTTTGTCATAATGCCGAAGCACAGATATCTTCGTCCCGCAAGCCCTTGCAAAATCACCTATCTTCATGATCTTTCGCTCCTTGTTCTTTCTTTGTAAGGTACCTTATGTGCATATTATAAACCTGATGTTAGGTTTAGAGTCAATGGATTTCTCAAAAAAATCTGCATAAACTTTTTATCACATTATAGTGCATATTTATCAAAAAGTCAATCATCTGAAAAGAAAAAGGGGCTGTTGCACACCCCAAGCTGTTTGATGTTTTCGTGGTCGTACCACTCGATGTTATGCAGGTTTTTAAGCTCAAACCGTATCAGATCATCAGTCTTTTTGAACTTCTGCATCAGCACGGTTCGCAGCTTACACAAATATCGTATGGCAGTAGCATCACGGTCGGCTTTGAGCTTGTCTATCAGCTCGGCACATTCCCCATAGCTTGCGGTGAGTGCCGACATTCGGACACCGATCATATAGGCGATCGTGGTTACTACCTCTTTGGTATCAACGGTCAAGGTTTATCCTCCTTTATCGCTTGTACATTCGATATGTTTATCAATGACCGTCATTATCTCGTTAAGCCGACTTTCTCCGATACCTTTGATCTTGCTCAGATCGGCTCGTAAGCTGTCATAATCATTGGGGTGCGTTTCCTCCTCGGCTCTCTGATAGCCCTGAGCAAAGACATTTCTCACGAAAGTCTCCATTTCGGCACGGTTCATTGATTTGATCTGCTTGTATAATGCACGGTTTACTAATTCTTCGTTTTCGTTATCCATTGCATTTCACCTCCGATCTGCTCTATATCCTGATTATAGCACAAATGGCGGTATATTGCAATTAAAAGGGTGTGAAAAAGTGTGCAGAGATTGACTTTTTCGGGGCGGTTTGGTATAATAAGAAGTAGAGATAGCCCAAATCACGACTATTTCTTAGACGTAAAAAAATCACTATTATCGGGAGGTCGGTTATGAAAGATTTTGTTTTCAGCAACACAACAAAGGTTTATTTCGGCAAGGATCAGCTTCATCATCTGAGTGAGGAGATAGCCAAGTTCGGCAAGAAAGTCCTGCTCGTTTACGGCGGCGGTTCTATCAAGAAGATCGGCTTGTACGATAAGGTGATCGCAGAGCTGAAAAAGGCTGATATGACGGTGTTTGAGCTTGGCGGTGTTGAGCCGAATCCGCATCACACTACCGTCAACAAGGGTGCTGCACTCTGCAAGAAAGAGTGCATTGATGTTCTTCTTGCAGTCGGCGGCGGCTCGACGATCGACGCAACAAAGGCTATGGCTGCGACTGCAAAATATGAGGGTGACGACTGCTGGGACATCATCACAGGCAAGGCGTTCGTTCCCGACAATCTGCCTATCGTAGCGGTGCTTACCCTTTCCGCAACTGGTTCCGAAATGGACATCGGCGGTGTTATCAGCAATGTTGAACTGAACGAAAAGCAGCCTATTTTCGGACCGACATTAAGACCGAACGTATCTTTCCTCGATCCTACAAATACATTCAGCGTCAACGCATACCAAACCGCAAGCGGAAGTGCGGATATTATGGCGCACGTTTTTGATGTGGCATATTTCACCGATCAGGAAGAAATGGATATGCTTACCCGTATGCAGGAGGAGGTGCTGAAAACCGTAGTCAAGTACGCTCCCGTTGCTATCGAAAAGCCCGATGATTACGAGGCACGTTCAAATCTGATGTGGGCATCGAGCTGGGCGCTCAACGGTTTCCTGTTCAGCGGTGTTTCTCAGGATGCTATCGCTCACATGATCGAGCATGAGCTTTCCGCTTTCTACAACATCACCCACGGTCACGGACTTGCTATCATCATTCCGAGATGGCTGACCTATATCCTCAGCGATAAAACTGCACCGAAGATCAAGCGTTTCGGTGTGAATGTCCTCGGCGTAGATGCTTCTCTTTCCGATATGGACGGAGCTAAGGCAGCTATCGCAGCTCTTGAGAAATTCTACTTTGAGACACTCGGACTTCAGAGCCGTCTGAGCGACCTCGGCATTGACGATAAGAATTTCGCGCTCATGGCAAAGAAAGCCTGCGGCGCAAAGGGCAAGCTGGTCGGATTTACAACACTTACCCCTGCCGATGTTGAAGAGATCTTCAGGATGTCTTTATAATATTTCAAACACGGATAGACCGTCCTCATTAGACGGCTATCCGTTCTTATTATTCCGCATACCCACAATCAAGCACCCTGAGCGTTGTATGCTCGCTGTCCTGCGGATCAACAATATCATAGCTGATCGAACTGCACCTGAGCTGACTGCAAAGCTCTGTTGCCCGTTTAAGGAAGTCCGGCGGTATCTCGGTAAGAGAACCGTCATTTTTTATGAACTTTACGCCGTTTCTCCGCAAGTCCTCGATAAAGTCCTCACTCGTCATTGTCCTGTTCCTCGGTGCTTCCTGCACCCTCGCTCGTTTCAAGGGTGATCGTGTGGGTGTAGATCATGTGGTCGTTAAAACATTCCAGGGAGCAATAGCTCTGATCAGTGTCCTGATGCTTGTAGTAGCTCTTGCCCGCCGGAATTTCCTTGTAACAGTTCGCACAAAACATTATTCATCGTCCTTCCATAGATAAATCATTGTATCGTACACTGCTCTCTGTGCCTGCATACGGAGCAGATTTCCGATAGCACCCGACTGGTCGATCCGCCCTGACATGACCGCAGCCTGATAGTCACGGCTCGACTGCATAAGAAGCTCGGTCTGACGGTTCACAGCGTCCGTGACCTTTGTGTCAAGCTCGTCAAGGTGCTTGTAGATCTCGCCTTTGTCCACGATCTCCTGCAAGAGATCGGGCCGCATATCCTCTATATGGTGTAGATAGTACCTGATGTGGTCGGTGTGGAACACATAACGCTCCGTTTCGCCTGTCTTGGGATTGCGGTGGCGTACCGTCTGTGTGTCGGTATCGACTTCCCACACGGGAGCGCCGTCCACTGTCTGTTTGCTCTTGAATAACATCGCCGTCACTTCCTTTTCTTCGTCATATAGTAGCCGATACCGCCAACTCCTGCGAGAGCTGCCACTCCTGCGATGATCGCAAGCGGATTGGCTCCAGAACGCTCGGAATCACCCTCAGAAATGCCTGACGGACTATCGGGAGTATTGTTGTTACCCTCTGCGGAAGAACCGCCCTCAGAGGTCGTTTCCGTTCCTCCTGCGACTTCTCCGATCACTCTCGGACTGTCCTCGCCGTTATCGTTGATCTGATGACCGCCTGTGCTTTCCTCGGGTTCGTCTTTCAGCGTACTGAACGGAGGAAAAGTGTCCACGGTATCGCCGTTGCGGTCGATCATCTGCCAGTTGCCGTTCAGGAGCGTGAAGCTGTAAAAGTTGTCCTCAGTCTCGATCGTCCAGTTACCGCTGTTATCGTCCTCAAAGTCCCAGCCGTCGATCAGGTCACGATAGTATCTGCGGTAGCCGTGTGTGACCTCGCCCACATCGGTCCAGTCATATCCGCCTGTACCGTAGTTATCATCAAGCCACTTGTCAAGCAGATGATGCTTGTACGATGCTTCGCCAAAAACGAGAACGCCCAGCTTCTTGAAGAAAACTCCGAACAGGCTGAGAAGATCAAGGCTATGCTCCCGAAGGCTTCCTATTATGATTATGTACTGAGTGCCGAGGGACTTATGCCTATCAGCACTATCGCAAAGGACTACGGGAAGTCCGCAGTATGGTTGAACAAATGGCTGCACGAACAGGGCATTCAGTATAAGCAGGGTAAAGTTTGGCTTCTCTATCAGAAGTATGCAGGCATGGGATATGTGAAGTCAAAAACATTCACCGTATCCGATGATAACGGCACCCCTAATGCAAAGCTCCACACCTGTTGGACACAGAAGGGACGGCTGATGATCTACGAACTCCTGAAGGCTCACGGCATTCTTCCTCTCATGGAGCAGAATGGCGGTAAGTCATAATATATTCCTTTCTTTTTTGAAGGACAGCGGAAACGCTGTCGGGAGTATCCGTTCTTCGGCGGGAACGGGTACTGCCAACGGTGCTTCATGTACACCTCCAAGTACAAGACGGCTGATGTGCCGTCGGGAGCTTCTACTCCTTGGAGTAGAAGTTGCCAACAGTACATCAATGTTTGGGCATAGAAATAACTGACAGACAGATGTACGCCGACCGTAACGGTCGGCACAGTATCTTGAAAACTGAATATGAAACATCAACGCTATTATCCTATCTTCCTCCTTACCCGAAAAGAATGAGGTGAGGTCTTATGAACACGATAGATAATTCTGCATTGTACGAGTATCTCTACAAAGAATACCCCGATATTGTGGGTACTGATGATATTTGTAAGATGCTGAACATCAATAAGAAACGTGCGTATCAGCTGATACATAGCGGTAAGATACCACGGATACCGTGCAGTAGGACTATCCTCGTTGCTAAGGTGTTCGTGATAAATTACGTTCTGCAAAGCGCACAAGACTCGGGCGGCTAAATAATATTCCGTTCCGCAAGTCTACAAAAGTGGTAGAAATGCCTTGAAAAGTTTGCGAATCTGCGCTACTATTAAATAGTCAACAGGGCATTTACCGCTTTCAACACAAGGAGGAAAATATCATGAAAGCAAATTTGCCTTTTAAGCATATCATCACCGTGAAGAACGGTAAACAGTATGTGGTCTTTGATTACAGAGATGGTGAGGGAAAACGCAAGCGTAAGTGGGTCACCACGGGTCTGCCTGAGAAGTGTGCGAAAAAAGCACTGAATGACAAGGTGGAAGAAATTGTTGCAGAGTTCTACGAGAATTACCTCAATGGCAATGTCACCAAAACCGACAAGCCTACATCAAATATTCCACAGGTCAAGGTATCTGCAAATGCGGGAGATCTTGCCAATATGCTGTTCGGAGATTACGTTTACTACTGGTACAATACAGCAAAGTCCACTTTCTCTTATAATTCGGTGATCGAGTATGAACACTTCGCACGTCGCATCAGGGAATACTTTGACGAGAAGTATCCGGGTCTTAAACTCAATGAGGTCACAGGGCTTCACATTCAGCAGTATTACAATGACCTGCATGAAAGCGGACGTAAATACAGCACAGTCCGTTCGTACCATGCATATCTGCATAGTGCGTTCAAGTATGCAGTTAAGATGGATATTCTGCTCGGCAATCCTACCGAAAAGGCACAGTTGCCGAGAAAGGAAAAGCGAGAGCCGACCTTTTATACCAAAGACGAGCTTGAAAAGCTCCTTGATGTATTTAAGGGTGATCGTCTTGAACTTGTAATCAATATCGCTGCATTCTACGGTCTGCGCCGTGGTGAGATCATCGGTCTGAACTGGGATTCCATTGACTTTGAAAACAAGACCATGACTATCCGCAGGAAGATCACGGGATCATACAAAAACGGTATAGGTGAGTATCTTCACATTGATAACGAATTAAAGACAGAATCGAGTGTCCGCACATTGCCGCTGATCCCTCGCATTGAAAAGATGCTGAGAGAACGCAAGGAACTGGAGGAGTATTACTCTGAACTACTCGGTGATGACTTTGACAGAACCTATGATGGATTTGTGTGCCGTGACAATACGGGAAAGCTCATTACGCCTTACTACGCTTCAAGTCACTTTAGAATTGTGATCCGAAACGCTGGGCTTAAACATATCCGTTTCCATGATCTTCGTCATTCATGTGCAAGCCTGATGGTCGCCAACGGTGTTCCTATGAAGGTTGTTCAGGAGTGGCTACCACCGCCGAGGACACCGCTGCCGAGCCGATACCAATGCTCGAAGTCACCGAAACGGGTGAGGTAGATTTCACCGAACCGCCCGAAACCACCGAGGGTGAATCACCACCGCAGGACACAGCCGACAGTACCGAGCCGAGGGAGGTACGCAAGCACCTTATCACATTCCGAGTGAATGACATGGAGCTTGAAGCGATCAACCGCAGATATGCTGAAACATCGTTCAGAAGCAGGGGCGATTTTTGCAGATATTCTGCACTGACCGTGATGAATGTTGAGGAAGATACCGAGGACATCAAGCAGATAGCACGGTACATATCTTCCATATCAAATTCGTTCAATCAGGTAGCCCACAGAGTAAATAAAGGCGGCAAGCTCTACGATGAAGATATTGCCGATATGAAAGAGAGGTTAGTGGAAGTTTGGCAGTTACTCGTATCCATACGATCCACACGGGAACATACGGTGCAATTGCTTATATCTGCAACCCGGACAAAACCGCAGACCGCCGTCTTAGCTACGCACGACCTATGTTGTTAGCAACCTGTGCGTAGCTACTCTCATATTATTTGTGAGTAATCAACCGGAACAAATCTGATAAATTGTTAAAAGCGCCTAATTTTAACAGATTTTTTAAAAAGTTGACAATTTATCTGATAAGATGTATAATATTATTAGATAAATTGACGTATTATCTTAAGATACCTGGTAGATAATTTGAGATATGCTTTATGAAAGGATGTTATAGTTATGAAAAGAAAACTGTTATGTTCATTTATATCTTTTGCAGTATTTATGTTTGCATTACCATTATCCACCACAGCTCATAATTCAGATTATTGGTCTGGTGTATATACAGGCTTTATAACTCAATCAAATCTTAAATTCAGAATTGAATCGACAGCGATCACTTCGCTATTAACATCAAGTGTGTATCATTCTGCATACAATTGGTCTGGAATTAGCAGCAATGTCGGAAATATAGGTGTAGCAATTGCTGCCCCCGGAATGCCTACTACCGGATTTTTTTCGGTATATGGTCAGGTGCTGTATGGAGGAACGTTGGGGACAACGATTTATATGGATTCGTTAGGTAATATCGTTAACGCAAATTCTAATTGGCATATGGTTTGTATTCTGATGAATACAGATTTTTCTGCTTATAGCGGTACCGGCGATCCAACTCAGGTTGCAAAAAAAGTATTTATGCATGAGGTTGGGCATACATTGAAACTCTGTCATCCTGTATATTCACCCGGAGCTTCCGGACATACTTATAATGGCGGATATCCAAAAACTATTATGAATCAAGGACTTCCTAAGAGTTCTACACCATGGGTCTCTGCTACTATTGCAGAACACGATAAATCAAATTTAAAAGCAAAATGGGGTGCTTAAATAATGAAAAAAGCCGTTATATTTATTGCTGCAATACTTTCTTTAGTGAGCTGCGGACATTCAACTGAAGCACAAGAGCCAAATATTTCATCAGATATGGCAACTGATTCAAAAATGGACACTACAACATATCCCGATAAATCACCGGCAGAATATAGTTCGGTAGTTAAAGTCGAGGGAGACAGAAACATCTATTATGATATTGATGAATTGTTTGAAGCATCTGACATTGTTGTCATTGGCGAATTTATAGGTGATATCTATCAAGATACGAGTTATCAGTATATTGAAGAATTTAAAAAGCCTGTTCTTTTTAATGCTGTATCACATTGCAATATATCTGTAAAAAAAGTTATAAAAGGCACTCCTTCAGATATATTAAGTATATCTCAATGTTATGGAATTTCCAATGAAGGAGAACTTGTGTCTTTCAGTGGTCTTTCTCCAATGCAAAAAGGTGATATTTGGGTATTTTTCCTTAACTACGATGAGGTCAATGATACTTATTGGTGCGAAGGAGATTTTACAGGCAGATATCCTTTGCCTGATGAAACAATGCGTTCCAAAGCAAATGAGTATAAAAATGCTGTTTTAAAATATGAAGAACTGTTATCTGAGACAGAAAACAAATTATCTTCCTCCGATCAGCAGAAAGAAGCAGACAGTTACATATCAAAGATAAACGAAATATGTGGATCTGTAACACCGGAGGAAATGGGGTTGATAGACAACGAAAACCTAAATCTTAAGTTTGCGTTGTTTTCAGATCTTATTACTAAATACGAGATCGATATATGATTTATGATTCAAGGACATTATCTTATGATGAGATAGTGTCCTTGATTATATTTGATATGATAATATCATTGAATTTTTCAATTTGGTTCAGCCACAAGGAGAACCGCCTTAGCTTCGCACGGCAAGACACCGACACGCCTGCGGGCAAATTCATGTTGACCGTGTTTGCAGCACTCTCTCAGTTGGAACGTGAGCAACTCAAACAGCGGCAGCGTGATGGCATCGAGATCGCTAAGGCACAGGGCAAGTACACAGGCAGAAAGCCGATTGAAATCGACTGGATAAGGTTCGGTCAGCTTTATGGGGAATGGAAGTCCAAGAGTATCACGGGGCGTGACTTTATGCGGAGAATGGTTAGCGTGAACTTGTTCATGCGGTCGGCATAACACTTTTTACCGCCGTGTCAGGGACTATGAAGCGGAACACGGAATAGCAGAGCCGACCTCTGCTTGACAGCACCCTCAGACGAACGGAAAAGCCCCTCAGAACCGTCCGTGCCTGCGGAGCGGAAAACTAACCGCTTGATAAGAAAAGACCTGAGAAGTGCTTGTAAGCAAATCTCAGGTCTTTGTCTGATATACAGTTCCAATAGAGTATGCTGTCATCGTGGCGCGCGCCATAATGATGATATGGACTTGTGCGGAACTGATTATAGGTGCGCCAATAGACTACGGTCGTATGCAATACCCTATAATTATTTCTCCGACATCACATTTCCGGAGTGTCTTACAAATAACTGCTATCTTTATGATATTGCTGTTTCTTCAAAGAATAAGTCTGCTTCCCTCGCTTTAATTCATTAAATTGTTTTTGTGCATTTTGTCAAATCCATTGTTGAAATGCTCATTTATAGTTCCATATTTACACCTCATTTTCAGTTTAAACTAACTCCTACGATCAGATTTCCCCAGCCCTCTACAACAGGGTTGTTGCGGACAGCCTCTCGGTATTCCTCCGAATCATCGATAAAGCCTACCTTCGTAAAGTCGCCCTCGATCTCGGCATCGCCGAAAAACAGCATAACTCTGTTGGGCGCACTGTAATATACCTCTCCCGATTTTTCGGTAGTGATATGTTCGGGCACTGAGGGTATCTCAAAGCGGCTCGGTATGTCATAATACTGGAACACATCATCGCCCTCATAGCCTTTGAAGTCATAAATCGGCAGACGCTTTCCGTCGCTGCCAATATTTCGGATAAGCTCCGCTGCTGTGTCATTGTTGTAGGGGTGCATTGCAAATCTCTGTCCACCGCCGAATGTCACATAAATGTCAGACAGCTTTTCACCGTCTGCGGTCACAGTCGGCTGAGTGTTTTCTTCTTCCGGCACACTCTCGTTGATATGATATTCATAGCCTGCGCTGTTTTCTGTCCCGCCAGACTGTTCGTTATTCTGACTGTTTTCATTTGATGAGCATCCGCTCATAACAAGCAAAGCAAGTGCCGATATTACTGATAATACTTTTTTCATAATGTTTCTCCTTTCAGTCCTTTGAGGTCAAAAGTGATATAGGGATAGTTTTTATCCTGCGTGAGAATATGTATGCGAATGCCCCGAACAACAGGCTGACTGATACCGCCGATAGTACCGCAAAAAGCACGCCGTTTTTGGAAATGAACTGCCCGATACCAAAGCCTGCCATTATCTTTGAGATAAGTGTGTCTGCCGAAATAATACACACCGCAGCGCCTATGGCAGAGCCGATAAGAGCCACAAGACCTATCCTCAGCGTAAAGCCCAGCCGCAGCTTTTTTGATGTGATGCCGATACTTTTAAGTATCGCCATATCCTTATGCTCACGGGCAAGCATTTTGCCCCCCTGCAAGCCTACCGCTGCAAGAATAAACACCGCAGCTGCCGCATACATAAACACAGTAAGCAGGTGCATTGTGCTGACGATACCCGAAAGCCCCGACCATGCGTTTGTGTGGATATCAGCTTGCAGCTTGAACTTCTCCTGCAAGAGTTTCAGTATCTCTTCATTCCGGTCGCCGTTTTTCAGGATATAGTGGTAGCACCAGATATACTCGTCAGTGTCCGCAAGGCGCTGATAGCCCTGCTCACTCATACCGATATTTGCACCCATTTCGTTGGCACACTGATATATGCCGCTTATGTGAAACATAGCGCTGTTTCCCTTGCTGTCAACGGTCACGTTATCGCCGATGCCGATACTAAGGCTCTCGGCTATCGTCTTTGTTATAACGATCTCATTGGGATTTGAGGGTTTGTGTCCCGATATGATATGGAATTTATCCACATTGTCAATGATATTTGCAGTGCAATCGGAGCCGTTTATCGCCGCACTCTGCATAGCAAGACCGTATATCTCCTGAATGCTGTCATACTGTCCGATAATATCCTCGACAGCACTCATGTGAACAGCCGTTTTCGGCTGAAAACCTATGTCGTGGTCTGCGGCGGAGAATGCGTCCATAAGCCCCTCGCCATTTTTGCCGAGCCAACCGTTCATATCAAGCACGATACCGCAGAAAAACGTCAGAAATGCTGATATGATACATACAGCTATGTAATGCTTTTTGCCGCTGAGCAGTTCTCTTACCGCAAGAGAAAGGGTCAGACGTTTAAGGTCAAGGGTATGCTTTGAAATGGTCTGACGGCTGTTGTCTCTGCCAAGTATTGCATTGACAGGCGTTATCCTGTCAAGTCCGCGGCTGGGCAGAACTATGATGATTGATATTATGACTATCCAAACAGCCGTAAATATTGCTGCAAACGGCAGGGATATTTCAGCAGGCACAATAATTCCCAGCGAGGTCACAGCTTTTGCGGAAACTATCTTAGATACGGGCATTGATATTATTATCCCGAACAGCAGCCCAAGCATTGCCGCTGAACCGTATTCGCAGAGATACACACGCTTTATAAATCCGCTCGTGCAGCCGATTGCCTTTAGTATGCCGATATCGCCCTTTTCCTGACCGATCGTGAACGTTATCGTGTGGGTAATGATAATGATACATATTATAAGCAACACCGCCGCAAAGCCGAATAAGAAACCCGAAAGCACATTCGCAAGCAGCAGCATAAAGCCCGAAAGCGTTTCCTTTGTATACATAAACTCGGTATATTTGCCAAGGTCGGTCTGCTGTCTGAGCGTTCTGCCAAGCTCATCTGCGGACAGGCTTTTATCATCCGAGAACACATGGAGCATAGCACCCTGTCTCGCAAGAAGATTCAGCTTCGGGATATTGTTTATCCTCTCCGTCAGCTCATCATAAGCCGTTTCGGAGATCAGAAAGCCCTTCATATCTATCATAGAGCTGCCCATGATTGGGTCTTCATAAAAGCCTGCAACAGTAAAATCCGCTTTGTCTATCGTTCTTGAAAGCTCGAATGTGACCTTATCGCCGATACTCACATCATAGCCCGATACAAGCGTAGGTGATACATATACTTCATTATCAGCTATTGCAATATTCGTGGTATAGCCATTCATACTGCCATTTACAAAGCGGTAGTCATATTCGTTGTTCCAATATGATATAATCTGCCCCTCGTTGTCGGAATGCGTGCCGTTAATGCTGTAGCCCGAAAAGATAAGCTGCTGAATATCGGCACGCTCTGCCATACCGCTGCCTGTCACTTCATTAGCAAGGGCGTTATAGTCCTGCGCTCCCGACAGCCAGTAGATAATATCACCGCCGCCTAAACGCTCGGCTTCGGCTGAAAGATACTCCCGTGAATTGTGCAGAATTGTAAAGGCAGTATTCACAGCGGCGCACACCACAGTACAAAGCAGAATGATGACCGCATGCGTTATTTTGCGTTTGCGTATATTGCCGAGTAAAACTGTGCGGAACCTCATACTACCACCCCAGAGCAGCAAGCCAGTCGGATAATCGCTGCTGCCTTTGTATGTCTCCGCGAACAAAACTGCCCAGTGAAAGCTCACCCTTGATATGCCCGTCATCAAGGTAAATTATCCTGTCACCACGCAAAGCGCAGTGCATATCGTGTGTGATCATAAGCACTGTCTGCCCCTCGTTATGTATGCCGCTTAGCAGATCAAGAACTCTATCGGTGTTGCTTCGGTTGAGTGCGCCTGTAGGCTCGTCAGCAAAAACTATACCGGGGTTTTTGATAACAGCCCTTGCCACAGCCGCACGCTGTCCCTCGCCGCCCGATACAGCAGAGGGCAGCTTGTTTCTGACACCCGACAGATTCATTTTTTCAAAGAGCTTTTCGGCGCGCTTAATTACATCTGCCGTGTCCGCTTTTCGGGCACAGCCTGCAACGGTCACATTCTCCAAAAGCGTCAGGCTGCTTACAAGGTGTATCTGCTGAAAGATAAAGCCGAATTCCTCTGACCTTAATTCAGCCATTTGCTTTTCCAAAATTCCCGTAATGCTTTTGCCTTTGTATTCTATTTCTCCGGAATTGGACTTATCCATTCCGCTGAGAGCGTATAAAAGCGTGGATTTTCCTGCGCCCGAAGAGCCCATTATCATGGTAAAGCTGCCCTTAGAAATATCAATATCAATATTTTCAAGAACTTTGATACCGTCAAAGCTCTTGCTGATGCCTCTGCCTTTCAGAATTATTTCCGCCATAGCTCACCTCCTGTCTACGATCAGACGTTTCTTGCCTGTCTGTTTGTCTGCACCTATCGTATTTACCGGTTTTATATCAAAGTTCACATTTTCAAGTCCGTTTGAAGCGAGGATCCGTCTGAGATATAATTCCAGTTTCTCCGTAACATTTTTATTGCCTGCGGTCTGAATGAGTATCTCAAAATGAGTGCTTGAAGTCACAACAAACTGATAGTCGATCAGCCCCTCAATGCAAAGCCCCTCAACGGAGAGCGGGTGGAGAAATTCCTTTCTGCCGTGAGCGTTTGCAAACCATATTATGTCCTCTGATCTGCCTGAGATGTTTCCGAGCTTTGAAAAAGGATAGCGTTTGTCACAGCGTGCGGGGCTTACAATATCACCGATCTTATAGCGGATAAGCGGCTGAGCAAAGTTATACAGACAGGTCAGATAGATACCGTCCTCTGCAACTTCAATGTAATTCATATCGTCAAAAAGATAGATACCGCCGCTTTTGTCATCGCCCACTCCGATAGCGATCGACTCGCTTGCACCGTAGAAGTTTATGACCTCGCACCTGAAATGTCTGCGGAATGACCTGTGCATATCTCTGCCGAGAGGTTCTCCGCAGGTGATGATCCTTCCGGGTGACAGATTCAATTCGCTTATCTGCGAAAGTATATTTATGGCTGTGGGATAGCCTATAATGACATCCGGCTTGAAATTGGAGAGCTTTTTAATAAGCTCATATGTCGGTATCTGAACATCAAGCACCAGTTTTTCAAAGCCGAGATCGTCAAGCCCGTCACCGACAGCCATTGCTCCGCCATACCTGCCGTCTGCTGCGGCTATATAGAGTATCTTTGGTCTCTGCTGCTTGAAACGCAGTATTTCAGGCATTGACATATTCCACAGCGCCGCACGGATAATGCCGATCAGCATTGTATCCCACGCCTTATCATCATAAAGGAAATAGGCAGGCTTTCCCGTACTGCCCGAGCTGTGAACGATGTGATATTTACCGCCGAGATTTTTGCCTGCGTTTTTTTCGGTGTCAAAACGGCGCATCTTCTCTTGTGTGATACCCTTGACGGTCACTATATCCTCAAAGCGGTCGATAAGTACCTGCTTGTCGACAGTCGGGAAGCGCTCTATCGGCATCCGGTCGATGTTACACTCATTTATGCGAGCGGCTTTGAATGATGCTCTGTAATACCGTGAATGCTCAAAGGCGAATCTCAACACTTTGCGAAGCCGCCTTTGCTGTATATCGAGCACCGCTTTTCGTGGCAGCCTTGCAGCTGCCTTTGCCGCTGTCAGCCTTAAAGCGACTTCTGCAAATGTCATAGCTATTCCTCCTGACCATATATGCTGAATGTGTATTTTTTATCATAGTTTTCTCTGTGGCAGTATACTGCTTCACCTGTCTTCTGATCGAATACTGCGCTCCATTCCGTTGTCTCGCCGTCATTATAGTGGTGCTTTGAAACGCTTTCAAGTGCGCTCATTACACTTTCCGAGTCAAAGCTCTCGGTATCGGAGATCGTCTGCATCAGTATATCGTACCTCTCGTGAGATTGCTGCGTTCCCTTGCCGTTTTTCTCGCCCTGCGCAAAATAGAAATTTGTAACAACAGGTGTTTCGGTGACAATCATCTCATCATTCAGATATTCAACAGCCACGCATTTTCCGCTGTTATCCGCAACAGCAAAATGCACCGTCATTCCCTTTGAAGCGTGCATATCGTACTGCTCTAAAAGCTCTGTTGCTTCATCAACAGTTGCAGCCTTGTCAAGCAGCAGCCGCACCGCTGTAGTCGTAGTTATATCGGGCTTATCGGTATTCTGATCTACCGCCTCATTTTCCTCGATCATGTTGACCGATACGCACAGCCCCTTTTCATTCATTCCGTCAAGGGGAGCATATATAGCCGCCGTAACAAGCGACTTGCTTGACAGCAGACCGTCAATGCCGATGAAGTTTGAGTTGGTCGTGCATATCGAGGAATAGCCGTTCTCGGGGTGAGTGACTACTACAAGCGCATTGCAGTTATACCAATCAAAATTGCGCCCGAAGTAATATCCGTTTTCACCCTTTGCAGAAAATGCCGAGCAGCCGAAATTATCGCCGCCCAAGCCGCCTGTGATATCTCCAAGCATATTTTTGCCTAAAAAGGCGATAACACCTGTGTCACTTTCCGCTCCGCCCTCGGCTAAGAACTTATCAAACCGGTAGTCGCCGTCAAACTCAGCATAGGACAGTCCGCTTTCAAGCTCCGTTATATCACCTGATACAGTTTCTTCAATTTTCACCGTTTCCGCCCCCGAGGAATCCGTTTGGATATCCGTGGTGACGGAGCTGCTGCTGTTTCCGCTTTCTGGTGAGTTACCGCAGGCGGTCAGCATGAGTGTACATACTACCGCAGTAATCATCTCTTTCCTCATTATGTTCTCCTATTCTGCCGAAAAATTTACAGTCACGCTACCTGAACCAACTACATTTTCAAGCCCCTCCGCATTTTCGATATATCCAAGCCTTGTATAGCTGTAAGGTGTTGAAAAGCTGTCATAGAACAGTACAACACAGCTGTCGCCGTACAGCATAAGCTCACCCTTGTTGATATGTCCGACCGATTCAGCGGATGTGGTAAAGCTCGTATCGGTGTAAATGTATTTCTCATTTCCGTTCAGTTCGCTCATCTCAAAAGAAAGCGGAAGCATTGATTTAAACTCCTCTGCTGCGTGTGTGTCGTAGAAACTTGCAGAAAATGGCGTGCCGTTTACGGTTATTATCAGAGCTTCTACCGCAGTAGCTTCCTCGGGGACGGCTGTAGTAGTCGTTTCCGGTGGTACTTCGGTTGTTATTTCAATTTCCTGCGGAGTAGTTATTATATCAGTTTCTGTCTGCACAGCAGAGCTTGATATTGTTTCTTTATTCTCCGCAGATACAATGGTTATTGTTTCTGATTCGTTTGCAGTGTTCAAAACTTCTTTTGAACTAACAGTTAAGCTTTCTGATGTTGTATCGGCAGAAGATGATACAGCGGAAACAGAGGTTGTTTTTGCTATACTGCTTACAGGCTCATCGCCGTCAGTATCTGCCATATTCCCGCAGGCTGTAAGTATCATTGCGGCTGCAAATAAGAGAAATAGAAATAAATATTTTTTCATACCTGCCTCACTTAGCTTCAAAAGTCATCGTAACGTTTCCGCTGCCGAGTGCATCTGCAAGTCCGTCAGTGTCCTCGATATATCCGATGTTCGTATAGGAATAGCCGCTCATAAAACCCTCGTAGAAAAGCACTAAGCAATCATCTCCGAACAGCTTTATATCTCCTTTTGAGATATGCCCGGCAGGAGAGCTTTTGCTTGGGAGTGACTTATCAAGATCACAATACTTCTCATTGCCGTTGAGTTCACGCATATCAAGCGTCAGCGGAAGCCGGCTATAAAGCTCATCAGCCGTTTTATTATCATACAGTACAGCTGCAAAGGTCTTGTCACCGACAGTTACTGTCATACGCTTGTCGCTCTTTCTATCCTTCGGAATAAACATAAATATCACCACACCTATCAGCAGTACAGCTATAACTGTCAGAACGATCTTTTTCTTTTTGCTCATATCATTCTGCCCATTTCATATGCTTCCTTCAGCTTGCCGCTGCTCTCTATCTCACCTATATTTGTTACTCCTCCGCAGAACAGCGAGCATGCAAGCCTTGCCTTTTCAAAGCATTCTATCCAGCCCTCGATACCGCTCACAGCACGCTTCGGAACATATTCTTCGTCCTCGGCTGCGGTGGTCAGAACGTAGATGTCTCTGAATGCGTAGTCTGCCGTAAACAGCGGATTTCCCCGATCAAGCATGGTTTTCATCTGACCGCTCATCTCATAATAATAGATCGGTGTTGCAAAAACAAGCACATCGGCAGTCAGCATTTTCTCACGGATAGTGTCTGCATCATCGTGTATCACACAGCGCTGCGTTTTCTGACAGGCAAAGCAGCCTTTACAGAATCCGATTTGTTTGTCGTGCAGAGATACAAGCTCGACCTCATTGCCTGCCGACCTAGCACCCTCGGCAAAGCTCTGCGCCAGTCTTGCGGAATTGCCCTTTGCCCTCGGGCTTGACGATATGATAAGTACCTTTTTGTTCATTCAAAACAGCTCCTTTATGACTTTGATATACACCGCCGCACCGAAGCCGATCATTATCAGTCCGAACAGCTTATTCATTATTGCAAATCCTTTCTCTCCCGCCTTTTTCTTGATAAGCTGCGACAGGAAAGAAAGTGTTATCCACCAGATCTGTGTTCCTGTGACTATACCAACAACAAGCAATGCTCCGTTAGCTGCACCCTGCATTCCGTTTATCCCGAAATATGAGAATGCAAACAGATATGTTACAACAGCCGCAGGATTAGTGATACAGACTGCAAAGGCTGACAGATACATTCCTGCATATCCGGCTTTGGCATTATCCTCCTGCTGTTTCGGGCTTTTGATAAAGGTCATAACACCCATTGCAATAACAAGTGCTCCGCCGATGATATTTATAACTGTGCTGTGCCGTTCAAGGAATCCCGAGATCACAGTTATCCCGAAAGCCCCGACTATCGAATAGAAAAGTTCGGCAGTTGAAGCACCAAGCCCTGTCACGATACCACTTTTAACACCATAATTAAGGCTTCGTGAGACGCACAGTGCTCCAACAGCCCCGACAGGAACGCCGAAGATTAAGCCTATCAGCAGTCCTTTTATAAGGTAGATCATAGTGATAGTGTCCTGACTGCCTTCAACAGCCGTTCAAGTCCGTCCTGCACCATAGCTTTCGGGCAGGCGATATTCATTCTTAAAAAGCATTCCCTGCTGCCGTAGATATCTCCGCTTGAAAGATAAAGTCCTGTGCTTTTGCGAGTATGTCCTGCAAGCTCCCTTGATGTAATACCCAGCGATGTGCAGTACAGCCAGAGAAGATAGGTTGCATCTGAGGGCACAAGTTTTATCTGTGGCAGTTCCTTTGCGATAAACTCCTTTACCAACTGCTTGTTATCATAGAGATACTGCCTTAGTTCATCGAGCCATTCACCGCCCTGTTCAAACGCCGCAACAGCCGCCTGTACCGCAAAGGCATTGGGCTCTGCCACCTCGTCGGTGTTTAGCGCACGCCATACCTTGTGGCGAAGCCTTTTGTTCGGAACGGCAGCCGCAGCCGTTTGCAGTCCGGCGAGGTTGAAAGACTTAGTTGGCGAAATGCAGACTACGCAGTTATCCCTGCACTTTTCCGAGACTGAGGCAAAAGGCACATACTCACAGCCCGGGTCGGTGAGGTCGCAGTGTATCTCGTCGGAGATGACTGTCACGCCGTTGTCATATGCCAAATCACCGATTTTAGCAAGCGTTTCTCTGTCCCATATTCTGCCGATAGGGTTATGCGGATTACATAACAGCATCAGCGTAGTCTGTGGGTCGGACAATGCCTTGTCAAGTCTGTCAAAATCAATGCTGTATGTGCCGCTTTCATAGTCAAGCGGAAACTCCTGCACATTTCTGCCGTTGTTTCTGATACAGTTGTAAAATATATTGTATACAGGTGTCATGATAAGCACATTTTCGGCTGGTGTTGTCAGCTTTCTCACACAGCTTGAAATAATGGGGATCACGCCAGTGCTGAATATAAGCTCACTCTTTTTGTATTCAACACCGTGCCTGTTTTTCCACCAGTTGATATATGCGCTGTACCACTCGTCTGGAATCGTCGAATATCCGAAAACTCCGTGCTCGGCACGTTCGGTTATTGCTTTGATTATCTCGGGCGCAGTACGGAAGTCCATATCCGCCACCCACATGGGCAGTTCACCTTCGGCAATGTCCCACTTGTAGGAGTTGGTGCCTGTTCTGTCGATCACTTCATCAAAATTATACTTCATATCACACCGCCACACTAACGCTTTTGCTGACAATTTCGGTCTTGCTCACATCGACCTTGTCTTCCTCCATGATAAGCTCACCAATGCCGTCACATTTGATGACACCGCCCGAGGGATTCTTGATACTGTCCACCGTTCCGATAATATCGGCATTTACGGTAGAATATTCAAAGGCAAGGGTCGTATTCACGAGCCTGCAATTTATAAGCGTGAGGTTTTCGCAGAAACAAAGCCCCTGCAAGCTTTCGATAGTGCAGTTTATAAGCGTAAGATTTTTTGAGTTCCAACCCAGATATTCGCCAGAGATATAGCAGTTCTCGGCAGTGATATTTTCAGAGTTCCAGAATGCGTCCTTGCTCATAAGTCTTGAATTGCGGATCGTGATATTCCTTGCACCGTCAAAGCTGTAATTGCCGTCAAGATCGAGATGCTCTATCTCCATATCCTCACAGTTCATCGCAAGATAATCGCCCTTTGCGGTGACATTCTTCATTTTGACGTTTCTGCACTGCCAGAGCGTCTCGGCAGCATTCGGGAAGTTCACATTAGTGATAATTACGCCGTCACAGCGGCGAAAGCCCTTTGGTGCGATGTATTCGCAATCGCTTACAGAAATATTTTTTGTGTACCAGATGCCTGCTCTGCCCATTTCAAAGAAAGTACATTTCCTGACGATAATATCCTCGCTGTACCATAGGGGGTACTTCCATTTGAACTGCGAGCCCTCAACTTCTATATTTCCGCTGTGCTTTAATGGCGACTCGCCGTCCTCAAAAACGCTGTCCTTTATATGCCTATCCTGCGCCATAAAGAGCGCACGCTCACCTGTGAATGTCCCTGTTAATATATCTTTCATTTCAAGCCCTCCTTTTTCATCATAAACACCAGATAGTCAAGACAGCTGATGTTGTCCTCTTTTTCGTGTACCTCGTCAAGCAGCTCACGCCTGTGCTGTGCAAGGAGCTTTTCGCATTTGCTCTTGTCGCAGATACAATCCTCGAATCTGCGTATAAAATCCTCATCACAGCCAGCATCTATCAGGTTCTGTCTTATGCTGTCGTTCATTTAAGAACCACCTCTTTTTCTTTGTTGTATCCATTATACCATATTTTACATTCAATTACAAATACTTATATTGAATATGCGTTTATGCTTGACAGTAATATACACTTGTGATATAATATATAAAAAGGGGGCATTACAATGGATATTCGTGTACTCAGATATTTTCTTGCCGTTGCAAGGGAGCAAAGCTATTCGGTCGCAGCGGAGCGGCTTTATCTTTCACAGCCCACGCTATCCCGTCAACTGAAAGAGCTGGAGGAGGAGCTTGGGAAAACTCTGCTGATAAGGTCAAACAAGGGCGTCACGCTCACCGAGGAGGGCATGATACTCCGCAAGCGTGCCGAAGAGATAGTCGAGCTGCTCGACAAGGCAGAGCAGGAGGTCAAAAACAGCAGCGACAGCGTGACCGGAAAGGTATATATCGGCGCAGGAGAGACCTATGCTATAAAGCTCATTGCCGACATCGCAAAGCATTTGCAGGCGGACAATCCCGGAATCTCATACAGCCTTTACAGCGCTGACGGCACAGACGTTTTGGAGCGTCTTGACCGTGGACTTATCGACTTCGGTATCATCTTCCAGCCCTATGACAGCACAAAGTATGAGGGTATAAAAATACCGCTTAAAGACACCTTCGGCGTGCTTATGCGCCGTGATATGCCGTTTGCGGAAAAAGATATCATAAAGCTCTCCGACCTAAAGGGTCAGCCCCTTATCGTTCCGAGACAGCAAAATCACAGCGCACAGCTGTCACAAAGGATTGGCATAGCAGAGGAGGATATAAAGATTGCAGCCGAATACAATCTTGTGTATAACGGCTCTGTCATGGCGGCGGAGGGTATGGGCTACTGCCTTTGCTTTGACAGGCTGATAAACACCGAGGGCGGCAATATGTGTTTTAAACCTATAGAACCCAAGATCGAAGCGGAAAGCACCTTTGTCTGGAAGCGCTACACCGTTTTCACAAAAGCCGCAAGCCTGTTCCTGTCGCAGTTCAGGCAGGATATTGATAATTACAGGGAATAAAAAGCAAGCGCCACACCACATGAAAAAGGTATGGCGCTTATCTTATTTATACTCCTCCCACCAATGCTCGGTGAAGGAAGAAATATCATCATAGCTTACGGTCTGGCCTATCCTCGGAGTTGCAATGTTGGCACCCTGATCCTCAGCGGCTTTTACTGCAAGCATCGGAGGTTCGTCCCAGGCATGATTTGACAGCTTGAATGCTCCCCAGTGAACAGGTATCAGCCACTTTGCGTGAGCGTCCTTTGCAGCCTGAACAGACTGCTCCGGGAACATATGGGTAGTTGCCCAGCCGACATCGTACTGCCCCGCATCTGCAAGCATTAGCTCTGTCTCGCCGAAACGTTCATATACCTGTGAAAACACCTCATAATATCCGCTGTCGCCTGTGTAGTAAAAACTGTGCTTGTCGGTCTTTATGTACAAGCCGCCCCATTCGGTTGCATTTTGCTTCATAGGATTTCTGCCTGTGTAGTGCTGTGAGGGAATGACGGTATATGTCACTCCGTCAAGCGTGGTGCTCTCCCACCAGCCGAGTGGGTGGAGCTTGCTTTCATCAACGCCCCAGCCCTTCAGTATCACGTCAATGCCAAGCGGTGTTACATAATGACTCACCTTGCTGTCAATGTCCTTGATAGTCTGATAGTCAAGGTGGTCGTAGTGATCGTGGGATATAAACAGCACATCAATATCGGGAACATTTTCGGCATCTAATGCTATATCCGAAAAGCGCTTCGGTCCTGCAAAGCCCACAGGTGAGGAACGTTCGCTGAGCACTGGGTCGATAAAGATGTTTTTTTCACCCATCTGTACCAGTGATGAAGAATGTCCGAGCCATGTCACCTTCATTTCATCAGCGCCTGCACGGTCTATGCTGTCGATCTTCTGCACAGGGATACGGCTTTCCGGCTCACTTCGCTCGCTTTCTTCTGAGGGCGTTCCTGTCATTACCTCAAAATCCTTCTCGTTATGGAACTGCTTGTCATGGTAAAGCTCCGTCAGCTCTTCATATTCATTCTGCTTTTCCTTGTTGGGGGTATCTCCGATCGACGGATAAAAGTTCAGAAACAGCAGACCGATGATAAGTATAACAACAACGATGATTACAAGTATCAGCAGCACTTTGCCGCATATTTTTAAAGCCTTCATAAGATCACACCTTTCTTTTCTATGATCTTATTATATCACAGGTGCAACCGAATTACAAATACTTATATCAAATGTATTTCTATGCTTAAACCGAATATAAGTGAGAAGCCCTGCTCAAGAAAAGCAGGGCTGTCTATTACATATTATCCTTGAAAAAGCTCTCCAGCTTGTCAAAGGGTATCTTATCCACCTGATCGTAGAGGTCGATATGTTCTGCATCGGGGACGGAATACAGCTCCTTTGGTTCGTTTGCAAGGGCATAAGCCTTTTCGCTGAAAGGCTTACTTATTTATCTGAACTCTCTCTGATTTTCAAATAATAACTGAAAAAATCCCGAAAATCTGCCGTAAGATTTTGAGTTTTTGCCGTAAGTTTTGCCCTTTTTTTCTTGATAGCCATTTCTTATTATGATATACTGATCACAAATCAAGTTCTCCTTAACCTATACCTGCCCTGAATACATTTACAGACCTTGCAGACACGCGTACAATACTATCGTCGACCGAAATACATCTGCGCCTTGGTATGACCTTTTCGGGTTCAGCAAAGCTGTTGCCATCGTCCTTGCTGTTTGCGGTGAGAGTCTGAACACAGAACTCCCTGCTCAATGCTCTGTCGCTTTCAAGTGAAACCTCAATATCACTCTCAGTCAGATTTACCAGCTTTATTATCAGTTCATTTTTAGCTGTATCTACTGTGCAGACCGCTGTGATGTCTGGCACTTGTTTTATAATTCCGCTGTGCAGGAGATTGCCGTTTATGCAGAGTTCATAGCTGTTTCCGTCAATAGAAAAAGTAAAACTCTTGACTTCAAGCTCGCCCGTGTATTCGCTTTCGGAAACTTTCATTTTTGACCAGCCGTTATAATGTGTCACAGTACATCTGCCGTCTGCCGCTGTCAGTTCATAGCGGTTCTGATCTTCGTTTGTAAGTCCGTTGTCAAAAAACGTGAGATGCAGTTCACTGACAGGCTTATCAAAATCATAACTGTAAACAACACCCGTGTTTGTTTCGGTGCTGTCGATAGCTTTTTTATCTCCGTCTGTGAGCAGGCAAGTGCTGCCCTTATCGTGACGGGAAAAGTATCCAGTTTCCACATCACAGCCGCAAACATAGTTGCCCTTGTTTTCTGCAAACATTTTCAGCATATAGTAGCTGGGAATACCATAGCACTGATGATTGTTAAATGTTATAAGGTCAGGCTGCCACTCTGTGAATCTCGGGTTATTAAGAAGCGGTGCATAGCTGGTCATTTTTACCTTGTCCTGATCCCGTTCTATCCCTGTCAGGAATGCCGCCTCACCCAGCGCCCCCATAAGTGTACCTTGCTTGCAGCCGATAGTTGATGCATATTCGCCAACATAGATATCTGCATCTGTGTGACCGTTGTAGGTATCATGGTTTGATGCGAAAAACAGCGGATCGGCATAATAATGATCGTCAATCAGATCAGCAGAAAGACCGCTTTTTTCAACGTGGTCGGTGGCGATATATTTAAACTGTGGAAATTCCGCTTTGAGTCTGTCGTAAAACAGCTTGTAGCGATTTTCGTATTCTTCACCATAATTCTCGTTGCCGATCTCGAGATATTTCAGACATTTGAACGGCTCGGTGTGACCGTTGGCGGCACGCTGTGAACCCCATTCGCTGTCGGCAGGTGCGGTCGCATAGAGTATTGCATGGCGGGCGTCCTGATAAAACTCCTCCACAAGCTCGTCATCAAAATAATCGGGACAGCGAGCCTGACAGGTCATACCGCAGTTGAAAACATACATAGCGTCTATCCCTGCGTCCTCGCAAAACTGCATAAACTCGTGAAATCCGAGCCCGTTGGTGGAGTTATATCCCCACAGCAGGCGGTGCGGTCTGCGCTCCCAAACAGGTCCTATGCTGTCCTCAAAACGGTAGGCGGTCTCCCTTGTGAAGCCTTCTACAATGCAGCCTCCAGGGAAACGCAGGAAGGACGGTTTAAGCCCTACAAGCATAGTGGCCAGGTCTTTTCTAAGCCCGTTTTCTCTGCCGCAAAAAGTATCAATGGGGAACAGAGATGTAAACCCGATAGTTACCGTTTCACAAGAATCCGAATACAGTTCAAGCGCCGCATTAAAGTCGGTCTTGTTTGCCTTGAAAATGCACTCGTGTTTTGTGTATCCGCTCTTTACAATAAATGTGTGACTGTCGCTTATGCAAACACCGTCACTTGTAACCAGCCGAACTCTGACCTCAGCAGCGGTCTCGGCTTTGGCGAACATATAGAATCTGTATTCACTGCCTTCCCTGACAGCAAGCTCTTCAAAGCCCCTGTTGTATATTTTTCCGCCGTTAAAGCGGACATTCAAAGCACGCTTTCTTGCACTGTTCAGAGTACATTTATCGGTAAGCGACATTTCGGCGCTGTCAGCCCTCCAGCCGTGTATTTCCTCACCCTCAAAGCAGTCGAAGCTGCAAATCCAGCCTGTGGGTGAAGTGATAGTTTTTGTTTCGGGGGAGTAGGTGCATCTGTCGGGGATAACGCCATCATCAAAGGCTCTGTTTGCCAGCATTTCGGCGTACAGCCCGCCGTCACCCGAACGGTTTATATCCTCAAAGAAAATTCCGTAAAGGCTATTTGAAATATCTGTGATCTTTTTATCTGTGTCAATTTTGATCTTATGCATTTTTGCAAACCTCACTGTGTATTATTATGCTTCTTTGATCGATATACAGTATATCACGTTTTTCCTTTTCTGTCAATAAAAAGCGCAGCCTATAACCGAACTTTGGCTGCGCGGGTCAAGTTTTTACTGTGGGTAAGGCAGGATTGCATTCCTGTTATGCGTTTGCGAAATAAAACAGACCCTCCTATGATTTGCTGCACCATAGGAGGGTTTGTTTTTGTGGGGTTACTTTATTTTGAGGAACTTCAGGGCTCCACGCACCATAATGATTTGTCTTAGCCTTAATCTTAGTGATTGTCTGTACCCGCCTAAAAACTCCCCACCCTACCCAAAGAAGTCCAAATAGACTAAACTAGAACCATCCAAAATAGTCGAACCGGAGTTGATCAGAATGAATGAGATAACGAAGATCAAAAACGAAGTGAAGCTGAAACAATGGGCAGAAATGATACAGCAGCGAAACGAAAGCGGTCTTACTGTAGCTGACTGGTGCAGGCAGAACGGTATCAATCTCAAGACATATTAGCCTCACCTTCTCACCAGTCATTTTACATTGATTCTGAAGCAATTTCTTTTTTGCGTTCGAGCTATGTGCAGTAACCACTTCATATCGATATTTTGGCTTATTCTTCAGTAATATTCAACGTGTTTTGCCACATATCACTTATCCCCTTTGCAAGAGCAGCTCGATATGAAACATGAATTTTCCAATTAAACCCATTATCGTCAACGTTCTGTAATAATAGAGAATGTGCTTCATCATAGTATACACGATTAATCTTTCCTGTTTTACTATTCTTTCTTCCAGTTATAAAGCCTATTTTGTACAGGAAGTGTGCGATATCATGTTGATTGGCTTCAGTTTTCTGGTTGAATTGTGGTGAGTAAATCATAATACTAATATTGCTTTTAATGCTTTTTTATTTTTTCAAATAGTTCTGTTGTGGTATAAACATATTTTCCGCTTGCAAACCAACCGTCCAAACATAACCAAAATAATCGTTGATAAGGTGTTGCTTACGGCACGCCGATCGCAGCACTCCACCATATTTTGAAAACGGCGTAAAATCGCCGTTTCCTTATATACTGAATTTTACCTCAATGCCATTTTCGTCACTCACATAGACCGCTTCGAGCATAACCGCCGCAAGCTCGTGCTTTTCGGGAATGGAGAGCTTGTCCCAATGCTTCATCGGCTTTTCCAAAGGCGCGGTATCAACCGTCCTGCGCTTACGAGCCTTTGCCTGCATCTTACGCTCCAGAGCTGCCTTCTGTTCGTGCAGCTCATTGACCGTGTTCTGAATATACTCAAACAGCACCGTATCGGCATCAGCGAGCTTTTTCATCAGCTTGCGGATCTCCTCATCGATCTTGATTATCTCAGCCCTCAACGCTTCGGTGTCGGCATCGGGAGCGTCTGCACTTCGCTTTGCGATAACAAGCTGATCGATACGGTCACGCATCGCCTGCAGGGCAGCACTCTCGACTTCTTCGGGACGAGTTTTCAGGAACTTCTTCACACAGCCTTCCTTACGGTATGCTCCCGAATCTCTGAGGTATCTGTAACGCTTTCCGCTTTTAGCATTGTCATAGTAGTGGATTTCCAAATGATAGCCGCAGTGACCGCATTTCAGAAATCCCGTCAGCCACGAATGATTGGTATTCGCATTGTTCGGGATACGCTTATTATGGGCTTTCTTGTCCTGAACGGCAAGCCATACGCTCGCATCGACCAGCCCCTCATGATACCCGACCTTAACAAAAGTCACTCCCGAAGCCCTATGAATGAAAACCCCGTGAATACCGTCATACGCTTCAATATCATCGAGTATTTCATAGCCTTTGGAAACGAAAAAAGCGTATACCTCTTTGTCGGCTCTCACATACAGCGGACTTTCAAGAATACGGCTGATGTGACTTCTGTCCATATTGTCTTTTACTTCGCCGTTATGCTTAGAAAGCGTGTAAATATCGTTCTCCTTGAAGTATTCGATCACATCTTTCAGCGAGGTTGACGGCTTCTGATACAAGTCATAGGCGATCTTTACCGACTCCGCCTGCTCCGAGGGAACAAGCACCGAGCCTGTCTTGCCATTCACCGTTCTGCGCTCGGAGGTAAATCCATAGTAGGTCTTACCGCCCTGATAGAAGCCTGTTTCCCTAGCTCTTGTGCTGTACGCATCAGCGACACGAGCGGCGATAGTTTCACGCTCAAACTCCGCAAAATTCAGCAGATTGTTTCGCATCATACGCCCTTCGTAAGCTGCAATTATGGGTAGTGATCTATCCTTCAATCAAACAAAGTAGCTTTTTGAGTATCAATCTTTTGGTGTATGCCCCTGCTTAGTCTGCAAGGGCATTTCTTTTGTTTTTCAGGGGCTTGTCGATTAGTTTATAGTAGATGTGTATGTCACGGGGATCACTTCTCTTGTCGGGATTGCGGTCTATCGTGATATACTCGATCAAGTCAAGTGCCATCTGCCTTGTAAGCTCCTCAGCCCCTGCATAGGATCTCAGGCGGCGGATATATTCGTCCACATCGTCCTCAATCTGCTTTTCGGTTTCGGCACTCTCTTTCAGCACTTCATATTCTTCCTGCAACGCTTTCAGTTCTGCCTGATATTTTTCAATCAGACGGATACAAATATCTTCGGGAATCTTACCGCTGAACTTGTCCTCGTAAACGCTCTGGATAAGTCCGTCAAGTTCCTCAATACGCTTGCCAACTTCTTGATAACGCTTCTTATTGGAGTGTTCCTCAGCCTCTTCCTTCTTACGTTTTCTTGCAAGATACTTTTCTCTCGCCTTGTTGTCATTCGTCACAAAGTCGATCTGTCGCTGAATATCTTCAAGCACAACTTTTTCAAGAGCTTTCTGCGTGATGTAGTGCGAAGTGCAATGCGACTTGCCGAAATTCCCGTATAAGGTGCATACATAACCGACAGGACGTTTACTGTTAACAGTTGCTGTCTGCTTCATTTTTGTTCCGCAGGTATCACAGTAGCAAAGTCCAGAAAGCGGTTTTACAACACCTGTTTTGGTGTTTTTGCCGTGGCTCACAGATGCGTCAATTTCGCATACCTTATCCCACAAATCCTGAGAAATGATAGGTTCATGATTATGCTCCACAATGATCCAATCGGATTCATCTTTGTTGATGACCTTATGGTTTTTGTAACTCACGGTTGTCCGGCGGAGCAGTGCGAGATTGCCGATATAGATCGGGTTATGCAGAATACTTTTGATCGTGTTGTTGCCCCACAGATGATGTGAGTATTTCGGATCGGTCTTGCCGAGCTTCTGATACCTGTACACGGACGGCGAGGGAATACCCTCATCGTTCAGTACTCTGCAAATCCTTGTGATGTTGTAGCCTGCTGCCCGCATTTTGAAGATACGCTCAACGATAGGAGCGGTTTCGGGATCGATCATAGGCGTACACTTTTCATCATCGCCCTTGATATATCCGTAAGCTGCCGATGTGGTTTTGTACTTGCCTGCCTTTGCCCCTGCTTCAATGACAGCACGCACTTTTTTGGAAGTATTTGCGGCGTGCCATTCATTAAAAACGTTCATTATAGGTAACATCTCCATACTCGAACTATTAGAGTTGAGCGTGTCAATATTATCTGTCAGGGCGATAAAGCGGATATTATAACTTGGAAAAATGTAATCCACATACTGCCCCACATGGATATAATTACGACCGAAACGGGAAAGGTCTTTACACAAAATCAGGTTTATCTTTCCCATTTTTGCATCGTCAAGCATTCTCTGCACACCTGGGCGATCAAAAGTAACGCCTGAAATCCCGTCATCCACATACTCGTCGTAAAGAGTCCAGCCCTGTTCTTTGATGTAGGCAGTCAGGACTTTTCTCTGGTTTTCTATCGAAAGGGATTCACCCGAACGCTCATCATCACGGGACAAGCGGAGGTACATTCCCACATTGTAATTGGTCTGCTTTGGTAACATAACAACTCCTTTCTCCCAAAGCGACCTTTTACCGCTAAGACTATTATAGCGCGCCTTAGCGGAAAAGGCAATAGCTTTTGAGAAAAAGTTTTAAGCTGTTTTAGGGACGATACCGAGCATTTCACTCATCGCTCTGTCCTCAGCGTACCGATACATCACGTCATTGATGTCTTTGTCTCCGATGAAGTGGCTATGCACTCTGTAAGTGCGACCGCCTACCTCATAGGTGTTGATCTGAACGGGACAGTCCTTGTACTGCTCGTTCATCTCCTGCATTGTTCTGTTTTTCATAGCTTGTTACTCCTTTAGCTTCTCTATCTCTATGCTTTAGAGCGAGGGGATTGCTTTCTCTATCTGCCCCTCTATTGTGTTTGTTGTCTTATTGTTGAAGCTGTGCGGAACGGCATTGCTGCCGTTCCATTTCACAGCTATTGTTGTAGGATTTTTCAATCCTCATAAGGATTGCGTTTCTTGTCAAAGAACGAAGTCTGACCGTTCATCTCATCACTGTCCTGAGCTGTATCTGTATCGCTCACGGCAGTACCCTGAGCCGTAAGCTCCAAGAGCTTCTCAGGGTGCTGAGTGATAAGTTCAAAGAACGCCTTCTGATCAAGCCCGAATGTGTCACGCACCCTTACGAGCTGCATCTCATTGAGCTTTGCATTGATCTTGTCGATCTCCGCGCCGTCCTCACGCATACGCTTCTCCAAAGTCTCACGTCTGGCGAGGAGCTTCTTTGTCTGTTCTTCATAGCTGAGCATAAATCTCATCTCCTTCCGTTTTGTTCTCTCCTTGTCGGTTCGGGAGCATATCCCGATGTTAATATTATAGCGCACTTACGCCGTTTTTGTCTACTGGTATTGCGCTCAAACTTTCTGTTTCATTAGAGTTTTGCGTTCGACAGATTGTTATGGGGAATTTTGAAATTCACACGGGAGCATATTTTTTTGAAAAAATCATGCCCGTTTTTTGATTTTTCGTGCTTGTATATTTGGAGGGTATTTTATTCAAGCACCGCCGTAAACTGTTCGCATTATGAATAGAAATCCGGTGTTGAATTTAGGCATAAGGGAGAACTGCCATGAACAAAGTGTAAACTTTCGCAAAAAACAGGTGCAAATCATCAAAATCTTCGGTTGTATAGTAGAGAGTGTTTTCAAGTGTCGGTCGCACCCTCTCATATATCATTACCAATAAAAGACGACTGTCGTTAAGTGCTGCCGAAATATTCTCTGTAATGCACAAATATCTTGTCGCAAATTTTCTGAAATTTTCAGCGGAGATACTTAACGATACGGCTCAGAATTTGGTATTGATATATGAGGAGATATTTTCACCATACTGCCGCCCAAGTTGCGCCGAAACTGCGCCGAGCTTTATTACAATAATATTGTGAACAGTGGCAGGGCATCACGGCGGAGCGTGAGCGATATGACCGCCGACCAAAGCGGCGGCATAAAAGAGAGAAAGTCGCTGACGCTCCAATTCTCGCCATGAAAGCGAGAAAACCGCCGAATGGCGGTAAAAGCCGTGCCGATAAAAAATCGGCACTCTCAGTTCGCAAGCACGGTGATATGCGCCACGTTTCGGAGAAACGGGACTTTATCACGATGCTTGTCAGGGGAAAATTCCCCTAAGACCCCTTAATAAAAAAAGACCGCTGATGCGGTCGAGAACGAAAGGAAGAAAATATGACAAAAGCAGAGAAAAATTACAAGCGTGACTATGGTCACAAGGACAGCGAGGAACTTGCTCTTAACTACACCCGTGACGGTATGCGTGAGGAGCTTGACGGAGTGCTTGAAAAGGTCAGTCCCGATGAGCTTACCGCAGACGAGCAGGAGTATCTGGACGGGCGAAATCAATGCCGTAATCATACCCTCAATATCCGCTTTAATGATACGGAGTGGGAGCATATTTGCAGACAAGCAGAATTGCTTCATTTGAAGAAGTCCAGCTATGTCCGTGAGTGTACAAAGGCGCATTATGTTCTGATGATGGATCAGGGCGACATGAACGGCATAATCGGTGCGGTCAGAGGCTTGTCGGCTAATGTGAATCAGATAGCCCGACGAGCCAATAAAACAGGCAGGATTTACGATGATGACATTACAACTACGAAAGAGAGTGTGAATGCGATTTGGCAGTTACTAAGCTACATTCAATCAGCGACTCAGTGTGCGGAAGCCTTGAATACATCGTGGACGGGAATAAGACCAGAGGTCATTCGCTTGTCGAGTCTTTTATGTGCGAGACAGAACCCGTCCGAGCAGCCGAACAGTTCCGAGCCGTCCGAGAACGTTTCGGAAGTAGTCGAAGCACCACCAAAGCCCAGCACATAATTCAGTCGTTCGCCCCCAACGAAGTCACCCCCGAAAAGGCTATGGAGATAGCGCAGGAATTATGCCATAGGCTATTGCAGGAGCAGTATCAGTATGTCATTGCAATACATACCGACCATGACCATATCCACGCACATATCGTTGTAAATAACACGAATTTTACCACGGGCAAAACCTTTGAAACCGAGCATAATCAGGGGAAGAAAAAAGACCGTGCATGGGCAGAAGTGCGCCGTATCTCAGACGAGCTTTGCACGGAGAATAATCTCTCCGTCATTGAGAACCCCGAACAAAGCAAGGGCAAGAGCCATTGGGAGTGGGATATGTCACGGCAGGGCTTATCGTGGAAAACCAAGCTGAAATATGCTATCGACCAAGTTGTTAAGGAGAGCGATGACTTTGCAGATTTCCTGCTGAAATGCGCTCAGAACGGCATACTTGTCTACTACAATCCGGAGCATACGATCGACCTGAAATTTATGCTTGCCGAGCAGAAAGAACGCAATCCGAGAGCCAAAATGACGAGGGCAAAAACGCTGGGGTGGTTTTACGAAACGGAGCAGATCAAGAGCCGTATCGTTCACTACAAAAAAGCTATGGAATACAGTCCGAAAGCAAGGATCGTCCGTGTGTCTGTGCAGGCGGAGGAAAACAGGTTTATCCGTGACAGCATCGACCGCAATAACATGAAGTTGACAAGCAAGGCGATGAATATTCTTCGGTTATGAAAATAACATAGCTGTCAACGAGCGCTGAAAACTTCTGCCCGCGTCTTAGCAGCTTGGTGTCGATCTTGCTGCTGTGGTATCTTGCACGTCGGACATTGGCTTCATCGGAGCGGTTCTGAACCTCGATGTTGTACATCTTGCCTGAACTGTCTTTAGCTTCAATGTCTATTCGTATCGAACGGTCGAGCAGGTTGCAGTATGTTACTTGCGACTTGACATCAATGATTTCCATATCAGAACGGTTCAGTATAATGTTGAGCAACAGCGCTACCGATGGTTTATCGCCGTCAAACACTGCCGACATGAAAGTGTCATCCATCAGTCTGAACTGTTTGATAGCTTCGTAGTATTCCTTCGGGTACATCGTTCCACCTTGCCAATTTCTCTCTTAAGTCTATTATACCACAACCACAGTAAAAAACAATAGCTGAAAAAATAATACACCTAATGATTGTTTGATAGCAAAAGAGATCTATAGGCTTTTTATGCAGGCAATCTCTTGCACATATTTGCGTAAAATGTGAACTTCAAAGTTAATGTCATTAAGCTAACACACCAACATCCCTCTTAACACACATCCCCCCTGCAAGTAAGCAGGGGATATTTTTTTATGAATAAATCCTTAATATTGTCCGAACCCTATTGACAAACCGACAAAAATCTGCGGCGAAGCCAATCAGATAAGCTATTTTGATCGGAGGCTTCATTTATGGAAAACTTTTGTATTAAGGTGAAAAATACTTTGCTTTCACTGATCTCTCAGATGGAATCCTCATGCGCTGATTTTGTGAATGCTCCCGGGCATGATTTTACTCGGAAAAGCACTCTATCCTTTTCCTGCACCATGAGATTTCTTTTGTCGATGGGCGGCGGTTCACTTAACAGAGAGCTTGCGGAATACTTTGATTTCAGCGCCGATACGGTATCTGTCTCCGCACTGGTACAGCGTAGAAGCAAGATAAGACCGGAAGCGTTTTCTCATCTGCTGAAGAGCTTTAATAACTGTTTCCCCTCTGAAAAACTATTCTGCGGCCGCAGGCTCCTGTCTGTTGACGGCTCGGACATCGACATTCCACACGATCCGTCCGATAATGACTCCTTTATCAAATGGAGAGACGATAAGAAAGGCTACAACCTGCTACATTTGAATGCATTGTATGACCTTACCGACAAGCGGTATTACAGTGCAGTTGTGCAGCCGTTCAGGAAGAAAAACGAACACAGCGCTCTGATTGAAATGATCGACTCCTTAGATCTTCCTCAGGGTTCGATCATCGTTGCCGACAGAAACTATGAGAGCTACAACAATATCGAAACGCTCAGAAATAAAAGTCTCTGTTATGTTATCAGAGTAAAAAAGTCGGGCGTTACCAAAAATTTTGTGCTGCCGGAGAGCGAAGAATTTGATATTGATTCCGAAATACTGCTGTCAAGAAAGCAGAAAAAGGAATTTATGGACAACAAAGCAAAGTATCGTTATCTCCCCAAGAATGTAAACTTTCCATTTTTACCACCGGGGTCAAGCGAGCTTTATCCGATGTCATTTCGGGTAGTAAGATTCAGGATCTCTGAGGATACATATGAAACGCTGATAACAAATCTGCCTCGTGATGAGTTCGGCATAATGCAATTAAAAGAGATATACCGTATGCGCTGGGGGATAGAGACGTCGTTTCGTGAACTGAAATACAGCATCGGGCTGAACGCCTTTCATGCCAAGAAGAGAGATTTTATAGAACAGGAAATGTATGCCCGCATGATAATGTATAACTTTTCAATGCTCATCACCGAGCACATTGAGGTGCCGAAGCAAAAGGGAAAGCATATGACTCAACTGAACATTACTGCCGCAATACACGTCTGCATGAGCTATCTGAAAAGCGACAAGATAGATCCTGCCGAACTGGAAAAGCTGATAGCAAGACGAACGCTGCCTGTCAGACCCGACCGACATTACAAGCGAAAAAACAGAGGCAGATCAGCTGTTTCGCTCAATTACAGGATAATGTAGGGCAGCGAAAG
>NZ_FPIR01000025.1 GCF_900119155.1 Ruminococcus sp. YE71
CTGTTCGGAGCGGCTGGGGGAAGATAGTGAGGTGAGAGCATGACTGCGATCGATAAGCTGCTGAAAAAGATAAACCTTGAATACGAATCCATGCGTGAAATCTGGTGGGACATGACAGCCGATGAGCTGATTGAGAACGCCGAACAGATAGCAGCCGTCAAGTTCATCAGAACGAATATTGAATCCTGTATTCTCGATGATGCGGCTGACTATCTGCTCAGTTTCAAGAATCCGCTGGAGGTGCTGATGGGCACTCTTGCCAGCCGCTACGACCCGATGGATATAGCGGCAAGAGAAACATTCAGCGAAATGCTCCGTGAGATTTATGACAAGCATGATCTCGATTCGGATTTTGAGACAGGTATGAAAATGGAGTAAGGAGGCATGATAGCTTGACAAAATACGGAATATGGAAAACTCGCTACACGCAGAATGTGGCATTGGTATTTGAGGATTGGGTGCGTCAGAACGGCGTACCCGTTTTGTTTTCTACGGAGTATGCGGCACTTGAATACAAGCATGGAGAGGAAATGAAGGTCTGCAATGATAATATAGAGTTCGAGGTGAGACAGATAGAGGTGCCGGAATGAGTGCGAAGCTGATTAAGATCCTCGTCATGATACTCTCTGACGAAAAGCTGAGGAAGAAGCTAATAATTCTTGTGCTGAGTATTGCGTTCGGGTTTATTTATCTGCTCTGCCTGCCGGTCATTGTGTTTTCAAATCTCGGCTCGGTCAATCTTGGAACTGCGGATATTGACCTGTCACAGCTCACTGAGGACAATTTCATAGCGAGTCTCGACAGCGAGCAGGCGGCAGAACTTGACGCACTGAAGTCCGCCGGAGGCAGTATCGAAGCGGAGATGGCTGCGCTCGGGATAGCCGACCAGACGATCAAGGCACAGCTTATCTATGTGTCTTTTTTTGATAACGTGGATGATTTTAATGCCAACAGTTATGCAAATCTGTTCAAGACTGCGCCTGACGATGCCGCCCTCATCGACAGCATAAACCAGAACTATGGTCTGGAAATAAGTTACGATTACTTCATGCACACCTACACTTTTGTGATGAACAACACGATAAATCCGTATATGTTCAGTGACCCCACGACTAAGAACGCTGCTGATTTGGCGGCGTGGGCGAACAATGCGTATGTGTCGGGTTGGGGTTACAAGGCAGGTTTTACCGGTCAGAAGGATACAGAAAAGCAGCTGCGCTACTGTGATAATGCAGGTATGATGATTGGCTATCTGAATTATATTTCAGACAGCAAGACGTTTGGAAATGCTTACGATACGCTGACTTTTACCGAACAAGGCGACCTTTCCACGATGCCGGAAGGCGTATTCGGAGTGCTGAAACAGGATCATGGCTTCAGAAGATTCCTGTGCAGGGGCAAAAACAACATCAGAACTGAGTTCCTTTTGCTGGGACTTGCATACAACATAAAGAAGTTTTTTGCTAAGATCTCAGAAAACCGACTTGGAATTTCTCTTTTTGAACTGAAAACGGCATAAAAACCAGCAGAACATAACACCCCCGAGTCCTCTTTTTTGAAGAGGGCTTGGGGGTGTGCGCACTGAAACAGCTTATTTCACCAGTTAATATATTTTTTTACTCTGATGTTCGGATATGGTTAGAGGGTGCTGCGGTTGCAACAGCCTCTTTGTCTTTACTGATATTCAGTCATACTGTTCTTGTCATATCACATGACAACGACAGTAACCGCATTCTTGATAGCGTTTGCAACGTCCCAGGTGCCGTTTACTCTTGCGGCGATGGCTACCTTGTAGGTCTTGCCCGGGGTCATGTTCTTGGGAGTGGTGAAGGTTGTGTCGGTCAGGCTCTGGGTCTGGATCTTCCACTTGCCTGCAATGTATGCCGCTATACCGTATCTGTCAGCGCCCTCAACTTTGTCCCATGTGAATCTTATCTGATGAGAGGTGGAATTTGTCACTACATTTATATTCTTGGGATATGTTTCGCCATTGGGCTGGGGATCCGGCTGAGGATCGGGCTCTGTGGCCTTTTTGTATACAGGCTCTAACACGTAGCTCGATTCGCTTCCGTCTGATTTTACGAGAGCGTAGCTGCCGTCTGCGTTGCACTTTATTGTGTAAGTGCCTGTCTTGCCGTCCTCTTCGGTGAGACTGTATCTGCCGTCATCCAGGCGCTTTACTGTGCGATTTCCCGTCAACTTGCCGTCGGTTACGCGGCGGAAGCTGTATAAACCGTCATTGATCGCGGGGTGTACCGGCGTTACCGTGAACAGCTGGCAGTCGTAGGTATTGTAGGGATACTGTGCGATGTTGCCGCCGTTTTCCGTTGACCACTCGAACACATCCAGCGAGCTCTTGCCGCCCGAGCACTTTGTAAGGAAAGCGTAATAGCCGTTGTTCTCGACTACCTTGAACAGCTGTGTATCAGCACCCGTATAGGTCGCCAGCTCGGCGTTTGCACCATCAGCAGAGGAAGTCACGGTGATAACCTTTGTTTCGTCGCCGACAGATGCTATACGGCACCAGCCGTCGTTCTCGGCGATTATACGGAACTGCTGTGCGAAGCAGCCGTTAGCCTCCCACTGCTGTATATTGGTACCGCTCGCAGTCTTGCCTTCGGGAAGGTCAAGTGAAAGACCGCTGTTCTTGTTGGCGATGAAATAGCTTACGCCCGAGAGAAGGTTCGTGCCGCTGATCTTCAGAGATGCGCCGGGGGCTTCGTTCCTGACGGTATCCCAGTCGAACACGAGGTCGTACTCTGCGTTGGTATAATCACCTGTGTAATCACGGTCGCTGCCAGTGAACTTGTCATTTTTCGCACCCCATACGGACTGGTTGTTGCTGCCGACCGCGGTGAAGCTCATGACCTTTGTACCCTTTTCGTTCTTGCCTGCGTAGAAGTGACCCTTGTAGGTCTTGCCGCCGATAACGAGAGTCGCATCGGATGATGAAGAAGACTGCTTCCAGCTTCCGGACGCATCGCCGGAGATGGAACCATCGGAATTCAGATATATGGTCTTGTAGTTGATGATCTTTCCGTCGGTAGAATTGCCGTGATTGATATACTCATACTTTCCGACGATATCGCTCTCATTGTAGCCGCCCTTTGAAAGCTTGTCGCCCGCATACTCAAAAGGTGTAACAACAGGCCAGCCGTCTGCATTGAAATACATCTGATGTACACGCACCTGATGGCCTTCGCCGCCGTCATCGAATCTTGCGTGGTAGAAGAGGTACCACTGTCCGTCATCGTCGCGGAGAACGGAATTATGTCCGCAAGCCATATATGCGCGGTCGAGGGTAGAGAACTTGTAGTTGCCCATGACTTTGAGTCCTACGGAATCGAGATTGGTGTTTGCATTCAGCACAGCCTGATTGCCTGCGGGATCTACAAAAGGTCCGAGAGGTGACTTCGAGCGGGATACGCGCATATTGTATCCGCCTGTCGAGGTAAGTCCGCCATAGGTCGTCCAGAGGTAGTAGTAGCCTGTGTCGGCATTGTATTCTATGAACGGACCCTCGCCTGATTTGTAGTAGCCGCCTGCGATCTTTGTGCCGAAATAGCTGTCTACCATTCTTCCGTCAGATGTAGTACCCGTCTTGGGGTGGATAACACGTCCTGTCTTGGGGTTGATCTCAAGAGTGAATATACCGCCCGACCATGAGCCGTAGGTCATGTACATCTTTCCGTCTGTGCCGTAATAGATAGTAGGATCTATGGCGTTCGGGAACAGATAGTTATTGAAATCGTGATTGCTGAACCAGTTGTTGTTGTAAGTGACCTCGCCCTTTGAGATCAGCTCATCGATGTTGGTGGTCGTGTATTTGCGGTTTACACGCTTTGTGTTGCTGGTAACATAGCTGTCATTGTCATAGAAGCCTGAGTAGATAAGCGTATCACCGAAGGTGTAAGGCCCCTTTACGGTCTTTGACCACGCGTAGCATATTACCGAGCGCTTGTAGGTCGAGCTGGTGCAGAAGTACATAACATATGCACCCTTTGTGCCGTCCTTGCACTGGAAATCAGGGTTCCATATTACATCGGGAGCCCATACAGCAAATCCGCCTGCACAGTCTTCGAGATCCTCGCCCGACCATGCAAATGCTTTTTTGAGATTATCCGATAGATTTCCGAACTCTACATTGTTGGTCCTTGCGTAACCGTTTGTAAAGCGATCCCAGTCAATGAGATTACTAGACTGCGCCGCGTCGATATGCGAGCCGAATACGTAGTACATACCGTTTGTCTTGATGATAGACGGGTCATGGACGGATACCCTCCGCCCTGCTGCGTCGGCGCTGATACTGTTGATGCCGATGCTCGAGATACCGAGACCAATTGCGAGCAGCGCCGCGCCGATCCTTTGTTTCTTCATAGTGATTCCTCCTGTTGTAATGTTGAGCATACTGATGTACGAATATCCTATTGAAGTTATTATATCATATTGATATACTGTTTGGAAATGACGTAATTTATCATTTTTCTGACCTTTTATCGCAAAAATGAACTGTAAAAACCATGACCACCACTGAAGTGGTGGTCTGCTCTGCCCCTAAAAAGTGGGTATTGAATCATTATATAGCATTGCTTGCACTACTACCCATAAACGGTCTATACTTCTTTCAGCCAAGGATCATAGTTTGCTTCATGGCTTCGCCAGTTGTTTCCCTTCGGGTGCGCTCATGCTAAAGCTTTTTAATTTCTCCGGCAGAAGCGGGGGGAATCTACGCTAAAGCTAAAAATCAAACAAGGCGAAACAGTTCATTTCCGTTCCGCCTTGATTTGCTTATGTATCAGCTTTTAAGTTTTTTTGATATGCTGAGTCCGATCTCTTTAGTCTGCTCTGCTATCATGGAGGCTATCTTTGAAGCTCCCGCATTGCTCAGATGAGTATTGTCGATAACAGTATGTGCTGTATCGGTGTAGCAGTGCAGTTTTGCAGTTTCCGAAGCACCGCCTGCATTGTACAGATTTGTATAAAGCTGTGTAGTAAGTGTAGTCATGTCGATAACGGCAACATCAAAGGTCTCGCCAAGCTGTATCATTGCCTGCTGATAAGGGGTGTGCTGCTGATAATTTGCCTGACCGTCAGAAGCACGTCGTGTTATCGGCGTTACCAGAACAGGGACTGCACCCTTGTTTTTGGCAAGGTTTACGTAGTATGCCATAAGTATATACTCATAGGAATATCTTCCTTGACTGTCCTTGCCGTTATTGTCGAGGTTACTCCAGTCAAGACCTGTGTATGTGCCGAGCCCGGGATACTGGCTCTCATCGGTCTTTTCATCGTTGTGTCCGAACTGAATGAACAGATAATCGCCTTTGCCGATAGAATTCTTCAGAGTCTGATAATTCTGCTCGGTAAGAAAGCTGCGTGAGCTTCTGCCGGACAGTGCAAGATTGTGAACATTCACACCGCTGAACTGCTCTGCGAGCTTCATTCCCCAGCCGTAACGATCGTAGGAAGTGCTGTAATTGTCTTCATAATTGCAGACGGTGGAATCTCCCACAAGGTAAACATTGCCCGAGAACACAAATCCGTCGGGTTCATATTCGCACTGTGTTTCAGCCGGTGGTGTGGTTTCATTTCCGGGCATCGTGGGTGCTGCTGAGTTGTTGATGCTGTCAAGCTGACGGCGCATATCGACAAGGTCTGATATGTTCAGACAGGTATCAAAGTTTATGTCGGCAGAAAGCTCATCCACAAGAGTGTCTGCCCCTACAAGATAACGGTGAAGATTATTAAGGTCGTCCTCATTGAACTTCCCGTCCTTGTTTACGTCTCCGATGTGACGTGCTGCTAAAACGGTATAATTTATACAGGATGCGGACTGTCCATTAGTACCGAGCGTAACTGTCTCGCCCTGACGTACACAACGGCTGTAAACATTAAAGATAACAGAGTTGCTTGCTGACATCTGCATCGGGGTCTTTTGCCAGTCTTTCAGCCAATTTGGGATATTTTCAACTCTTGAATCGAGTGCGACATACACTGTCATATTTCCGGCGGCAGTAAACACAGCCTGACTTCCCTCGACATTTTTTCCATCGCAGTTTGTCTGTATAAGCTCAGCACCTTTCAGGAAATCGGGAACAGAATAGTAGGTGAAATCTCTGTCAGTGAACACCTTGTCACCCTCTGCAAAGTTACTCTTTATGCTCCATTCTGCTTCGTTTTCTGTTTTCAGGTCCAGGACCAGGTTTCCGCTAATGGCAGGAGTTACTACCGGGTCACTCATAGACACGGACGGTGCAACGATGTATGTTGATGTGGGATACCCGCTCTTGTTCAGTGTCGCATAGGTCATAGTCGAAGCCGACGACTGCGGACCGCTGTACTTCTCGCAGTATGATTTTGCATCTGCTGCGGACTTTGCGGTATAGCTGTAATTTGTATTCGGTCTCCACGAGCAAGCTGTTGCAGTCTTTGCCGTAAGCGAATAATTCGAGCCTGTAAGTGTAGAGCCTTCCTCAGTATACTGTCCGGGGTACTTTGATGAAATATCACTGCTTGAAACGGAATCGTTCACCACCGAGCCTTTTCCTGTTCCGCCGTTGTAGTAATTGTTTTCAGCATAAAGCTTTGAAGCAGTGTAAATGGTATAGCCCATATCAAAATTCACGACGTAGTTATTGAACGAATGGAAGTAGCCGTAACGCATGAGCGCAGGCGCACGGGTCACGCATTTGTTGTAGAAGTTATCCGCAATTGTCACATGAGGCGTACCCTCAAATGCGTTGTAGGCTTCCTGCGTATCTACCGGATAACCGAGCAGAACGCCGTATTCATGCAGACCGAATTTGCAGTCGGAAATGGTGATGAAATCGGTGTTGTCATTGTCGGTATTGCCCTTGAAATTAAGGAATTTATCCCAGTCGTCAGTATTTGTTGACGCACCGTTCACCTTGTCATGACCAACAAAATCAACATGGTCTATCCAGAAATTATATCCGTATGAAAACTCCCAGATATTGTCGTTATTAAGTTCCTTGTCATGTGAGATCTGGATATTACGGAAAATGAGATCATGTCCCGGTCCGTAATTATTATTATAGGTGTTGAAATAGACATTATACAGCGAATGTGCCGCATAGCTGCCGGTCACGGTCTTGTTCGGCTGCATATATATTTTTGCATCATTGAAACGGTATCGACCGTTGCTGTCCTTTGTATAACTGCCTGTCTTGCTGATATTTTGAGTTATGACTATCGTGCAGGGGTCCGTGCTTGTGCAGGCGGCTTTGAGTTCGTCAAAGTTTCTGACCTCAACGGTCTTGCCAAGTGTTCCGCCGATGTTGCAAGCCTTGACATTACCGTTTGAATCCTTACAATAACCCGAAAATCCCTGCTCGCCGACAGCATTCAGAAGCCATTTCTGCTCGTTCTTACCGCTGTATGAAGAAAGAACTATCTTGTTACTGCTGTTTGTAAGCGCAAGAGATGTATTCTCATAATTCACTATCTTAAAGTGCAGGTCGGTACCATAGCTGTCCTTATCGACGGGGATAACATACCAATACTGCGACTTTTCATTCTCATTTCCGAAGATAATAGCCGGATTTCCCTCGGATACATTATATCCGTCAGGTGTAAGCACTCTGCCCGTACCCATATTGGTTATGCGGTAAAAGCTGCCCTTGCTGTCAGTTCCTGTGTAATCAAAACGCCAGCTTTCGTTAAGGGTGTTTTTCAGTTCGGAAGCCACCGCAGCCGATTTGTCATCGTAGCCGGAAATGTTGATATGCCGTGCGTTGTCGTAGGTGCTTATCCGCAGAAGCACCGCCGGATAGTCCGTGGAAATACCGGCTGCCCCTGCCGGAAGCATCGTATTTGCACAAAGCATAGTTACGATACTTACAATAACACAGACTACTGCCAGTATCTTCAGACTCAATACTTTTTTCATATTGTACCTCCTGTGATGATTGGGTGTCATTCTCCTCATTTTTGATTATACAACAAATCTGCTATGTTCTCAATGCAATATTCAATCCAAAAAGTGGCTTTTTCGGTCAAAAAGACTACGCCTGCCTTTGAGTATTATCCTTTCTGTACTGTGCTGCGGTTATGCCCGTTTTTTCCTTGAACTGCCGCATAAAATGATTATGGTTGTTATATCCGCACATTTCCGATATCTCCTGTATCCTCATTGACGTGTGCGTAAGAAGCTGCATAGCACGCCGTATCCTTGCATTGATAACATCGTCCTTAACACTGAACGAAAAGAGCTGCTTATAAAGCCTTTGCAGGTGGCTGCGGCTTATACCTATCGAATGAGCGATCTCGTCAACGTCCCATTCCTTTTGCGGCTCTGAAATGATGTTCCTTCTCAGGCGGTATATCTGTTCCTTATAGTCCGTATAATTGTTTTTGACTGCCTCTTTTTTATCCGTGACCTGCTGTATCATATCAGAAATGTTTTTTTCAATGTCAGCTATATCTACAGAATCAAGAGCTGAAACAGCGGTCAGAAATTCCGGAAGCCTTAGATCTCCGAGGCGTTCACGCAGACCCGACTCAATTGCTGCAACAAGGTTTTCTGATGTATTCATGATCGCCTGTTCATCAACGCCGGGTAGTATTATGGAATATACACTCTCACTTATCTTTGCACATAGCCTGTGGGAGCATATCTCCATTATAATATTCCCTATCATACTGTCAGGAGAGACTGAGCCTATTTTGTCAGGATAATAGGTCATCATAAGAAGCCAGCTTTTTCTGTTATCATTCCTGTATCCGTTTAGAATTTCAGGAGCGTTCACCATAAATCCACGCCTGTTGAGCATTCCGGTCACAGGGTCGCTTTCCGATAGCTTTTCGAGCTGACTGGTAAAATGCTGTAAATAGAGCTTTTTCTGCAATGATCTCACGCCGTTTGATATAGAATCACACCAGCTTACAAGGTATTCATCAACTGACACACGCCGGCTGTCGGTATAGCCTGCCGCTGTATAACCGTATATCTGTCCGGAACAATGCAGTGAGATCATTATGATAAGGTGAGGTTCATGCGGGATACTAAGTGCAGGCAGTATATCGGCGGTGCGGAATTTACAGTGAGCTTTATTATTATCGCCGATCCTTTTTGAAAGAAGAAGATACATTTCCTCCGGATAGCCGTACTGCCTGAAAACGTCAGGATTATTGCTGTCACCCTTCCAGTCATCGCAAAGGCATATATCCAGCCATTCTATACCTCTGAAAATGTGTCCGACTTCATCGATGCGTTCGCTCAGTTCAGTTATTGCCGAAGCCTCTGACATACGGTGGATAAAGTCGGTGGCAATGAACGTGCGTTTTTCTCTGTGACGAAGTATCATATCAATAAGATGCGGCTCCATAGGTATATCCTTACAGCATCCGCAGCTTCTTCCATAGCGGATAGTCTGAGAGAAAAGCTCCTGCTTCGGCATAGTGCCTTTAGTCATTTCATAAAGCCTGCAAACCGCATCAGCCCCGAACTGCTTGTCACGTCCGGTCACAGTCGTTATCGGCGTCTGACACATAAGGCTGTCCCATCCGCCGTCAAAGCCTGTCACCTTAACATCCTCGGGAACTCTTATGCCGTTTTCGGAAAGAGCAGCTATCAGCTCGACTGCCATAACATCACTGCAACATACCACAGCATCCGGACGTTCCACACTTCCGTTTGCAATATCCCTGCCAAGCTGTCCGGGAATACCCTTCCAGAAAAGTCCATAGACTATATCATTTTCGGAAATGCTTATGCCGCTGTCTCTGCAGGCATCCTTAAATCCGCGAAGCCGTTCCTCAGACGATCTGTGTCCGGGGATACCTGCAAGACAATACAGCTTTTTGCAGCTGTGTTCATCTGTCATGTGCCGTGTGATACGATACATACTGGAGTATTCGTCAGCCTCCATAGATACAGCCTTTGCACATTCTCCGCCAAGAACGAGACATGGAGTATCCGTCTGTGCGATATAGCCTTTTATCTTCTTTATGACATCCTGATTGTGAAAACGTTCAGCCGTAAAAATAATGCCGTCAAGCCGCTGAGTGTCGATAAGCGTGTAAATGTTTTCAAGTCCGGATACATAGGAATCATATCGCAGCTCACGTATAGAATTGAACACTCCGGTATAAATAACGATGTCATAGCCCAGTATCTGAGCCTGTGCGTAAGCACCCTCTATGAATTCATGGTCAAGAGGGCTGTTTATCTCAGGCATTATAATACCGAATCTTCCGATCGCATCCATACTGCTCGCCTCCTCGTTCTCAGTTTCATTTTATTTAATTGTAACTTACAAACAAATATCTGTCAATGCGGTTCTGTGCTGCATTTTCGGCATAATTGCGATATTTTAATTGACAAAAGAACTATATTTATGATACAATAATACAGAGGTGAGATGTATGAAATGTTTATGTGCCGGCTATCATCACAGACACGATGAAAGATTTGTCATCGACCGACCGGACGGTTCCGGTGACTGGCTGATGCTTATAATCAAAACTCCAGCGGTATTTCGAATTAACGGCGAGGAAATACACGCAAAAGCCGGCTCGTATATCATTTATTCCCTCGGCACTCCGCTGTATTACTCAGCGGACAAGGGCGAATATATTGACGACTGGCTGCACTTCTTTCCGGATGATGAAGATATGCGTCTTATCAGCGAGCTTTCCATACCTCTGAATAAACCGGTCTATGTAGGCAACGTATATGCCATTTCGACCATAATGAGAAACATATGCTTTGAGTACTATTCCGCGCATACTAACAGGCACCTGACAGTATCGCTCTATTTCAGGATAATGCTCTGCAAGCTGAACGAACAGGAGCGGTTCAGATACAAAGAAACCCATCTTACTGAAACAAAATATATGTCAGATCTGCTCTGGATAAGGGAGTCTATCTTCCGTTGGCCGGAGCAGAAATGGAATGCCGATTTTTTCGCAGATGAGCTTGGGATAAGCCGTTCACGCTTTCAGCACCTTTATACAGACGCATTCGGCTCTACCATGATACAGGATATAATCGACAGCCGCATACTCCGCGGCTGCGAACTGCTTACCACAACGGATGCAAAGGTCGAGGAGATAGCCGAAATGTGCGGATACAACAGCGTTTCGCATTTTGTAAAGCTGTTCCGTGAAAAAACAGGCATAACTCCCGCAGCATACAGAAAAGAAAACAAGAAACCGACAGAATAGAATCTGCCGGCTTCATTTATCAGAGAGGATTATTATGAAAGCTTATCTTATATCGTAGAAGATTTTTTTCTCTGCAATATACTTTTGCAGTATCTCAGCATCGGACATATCTACCCTGCCATCACCGTTCATATCGGCAGCCGAGATATGATATGTATATGAATCAGGCTTGCCGATAGCTTGTCTCAAAAGTATCAGATCGAAAATATCAACCTTTTCGTCAAGGTTTACGTCACCACGGATATAGTCCGGCTGGTTCATATAGGTCTCATTCGGGTCATAAGGCTTTGCCATGACCACATAGTTTACCGCAGAACTCATGTTCACTGCACTAAGCCTTACTTCCTCGCCGTTTCTGACATCCTTTTTATATACATTGTATGTAACTATAGGATCTCCATCATCAACGAGTGCAAGGTCTGTTTTTGTCCAACCTGAACCTGAAAGCCACGGCATCAGATTTCCCTCTGCTCTTGTATCGACCGCGACAAAAGCTGTAATATCAGCACCGGCTTTAAAGGATGCTTCATCACTTTGGAATTTCTTTGAGTCACATGACGTTCTTATCCATTCTGCACCTTTCAGCTGTTCGGGAACAAATGTGAATTTAAAGCTTCTGTCACCAAAGACCTCCATGCCGTTGTCTAAATAGCTCTGAACAGACCACTTGCTGCGGTTTGCAGTATCATAGACTTCAAGTGACTTGATATACTTTCCGTCAGCGATCGGTTCGGGAACGGTCTTTTTGGCAACGAGAGAAAAATCATCAACGAATGCCCAGTTGCCGGCATTAGCATCTGAATAAAAACCTACCTGTATTTTTCCGTTTGTCACTTTAATGTCACTGAGCGTTACTTCCTTCCAGCTGTCTATCTTTTTGTTGAGTGTGATCTGTCTGTCAGCACCGCCGTAATTCTTTATATAAACATAGCTCTGATTCTGTCCTCCGCTTGAACGCACCCAGACCTTCAGATCATAGGTCCCGTTCGGTACTGTAATATCCTGTGATAAGGTCGCTTTATATGCTGAGTCGCTCCAGTGCTGTGCACTCCAATTGCCTGTATGAGCACTGTTTTTGTTACTGTTTCCTGTGCCTGATGCCTTCCAGCCTGCCATTGTGGTCTGCGAAACTCTGTCAGCTTCAAAGCTGGGATTCAGTATATAATTGTTCCCTTCACCAACGCACCATTCTCCTGTCACGGCATCGAGTTTCCATTCGCTCAATGAATTGAACTGAACATCATTACCGTTTACCGTCAGCGGCACCCACTGATTATATCCGATACCATTGCCTGCAAAGTCGCTCCAGCGGTCTCCGCAAAAGAGGACCGTCTCCTGCTTTGTGCCTTTAACTGTATAGAAAAAGCCGGTCTGTGTGACATGAGAGAAATCATTGTCTGTTCCACCCATGACCTTCCAGCCCGAATACGGACCGTTTATGTTATCTGCAACCATATAATAGCTGTGAGAAGAATTCCAGCCGTGAAGATCAGAAGCACAGAAGTAATACTTACCCTTGTATTTGAACATACAATCGCCTTCGCGTCCGCTTCCCTTAGCTACCTCAACAGCCGGTTCTGCATAAAGGAAATCAGAAGAGCGCAGTTTTGAAACATACTGATGATTTCTGCCCCCTTTGTTCGAGCATATCAGATATGCCTGTCCGTCATCATCTACAAAAACGGTCTGATCGCCTGTACCCTGTTTCAGTACGTTAGTTATCTGATCCTGAACATTTTCGACTTTGAAATTTCCTGTCGGACTGTCACATGAAGCAAACATCACACTTTCATTGTACTGAGCCACAAGAACATATCTCTTTGATCTCGGGCAGTATGCTACTCCGAGCCTTCCAAACCAGTATGCATATCCGAACCCCTTAGTATTCGATGTCAGAACATCATTTTCAAATTTCCAGTTGACCAGATCTTTAGATGAATAGCAGGTAACAGATACAAATCCGGTATCACTGTTCTTTTTTGAAGGATTTGCAGCATAGGTCTCTGCACCCTTGTAGTGAACACCATACCAGTAATAAGTATCACCGAATTTGAATACTCCACCGCCCTGTGAGTAGATATTCCTGCCGGAGCTGTCTTTCCAGAATGTATCATTATATATTGTATTTAAACCCGCCGCTTCTCCCTTTAATGCAACATGATCCGTCATTACAGGCGAAAAGCTTCCCATACAAAGCATGACCGCCGACAATCCTGCCACAACTTTTTTGAAAACACCGTTAAGTATCATAACAAATCCTCCATTCACCGGAATTCCTCAGAATCATCTGTTTTTATGGTATCAGACGATCAAAGATTTGTAAATGAATGAATTTATCAAAAACAATGCTTTTTTTATCATTTTAAGAACCTATTGACAACGTGGTTTACGAGTAATATAGTGTATACAACGATATTATGTGCGCACATTAATATCTGAAAGTTCATATAAAAAGGAGGACTGATACCCGCAATATATCACTTTAATGTCAAAATGGTCACAAGATCAAGCGGGTACTATTACCCTAAAATCACATTAAATCCATTCATGATGGTTCTGCCGATAGGAGCTACCCAGTTTTCATCATAAAGTATAGTCGATATATTTTGTAATAAGAGCTGTCCGTCACCCGTGAGCCAAATTACTCCCTCGCAGTCATAACATTTACCGACGCATACAGCACTTTTGTCGTAATGATCATATATCCATTTTTTATCAAAATCATCGATGTATGTGTATTCACTGAACTGGTTTATCTCTTCATTGAAGATAAACAACCTTTCCATCTTTAGTACATCTCCTGAATAGTCAGCACAACAGACCCCTGAAAATTCTTCAAGGAATGCTTTCTGACAATCAGTTAAAGTAATGCCGTTTTCTTCACACTCTGCAATCAAACCGGAAATATCAACTTTCCTGCCTTCATACCAGCCACCGCTTTTAAGACGTTCGTAAGTTTTGGGTGAAATAGGAGCATGATGATCGTATTCGACCCTCATAAAATAGTCAAAAAGTTCCTCGATGCTGTCTGCGATCTTCTTTTTAGATTGATTATAATAACAGCCGTCATCAAGCAGATATGCGCTTTCGATCGTGTTTTTATCTTTGAAATTGCCGCAATCGGAATTTACTATCGTTCCGATAAAAACAGCCTTCTGACCAAATTCATCCCAGTAAGGGCATGGATTGGAAAACGGCATGAAAAAGAATCGCAGTCTGTCACCTGAAACGGCTTCATATCTGTCGATATGAAAGTAACCATATTTTTTGACAAGCTCCATGATCTGATCGCCCGTCGAAATACCTTGCTCAATGATTTGTTCCTCACATTTTTTTATGTGTTTATCTTTGTATTCGTAATAGCCGGAGAACCCCGGATGTTTTTTTATTTCATCAAATCCAATAAGACTCATTATTCCCACCTTAAAAATGAAATTCCTGTTTATATAAATATTTTGATTACATATCAATAATTATACATCATCACTAAAAAAAGTCAATCAAATAAATTCAGAAATTCCAAAGCCGAGATTATAGCCGTAAACCCAACCGTGCCGCATGCTACCTTAGCGGTTTATCCGCATTGATTCGGGGAGTTCCAAGAGGGCGCTCCCTCTTGGCGCACAACAAACTCGGTTAGAGTTTGTATAAGTGCGCCCTCCGGGGGTAGATAGCTCAAAACGAGTACACGCCCAATGCGACGAAATGGACTACCCCCGCTAAACCTTTGCGTATGCGAATAGCTGCGTATGCAGCAGGCGCAGGATTGCGCCTCAAGGAAAGGAGAATGCTATTGAGTAATAAAAAGCTGACAACAGAGGAAAAGATCGCCAAGTCTAAGCTGTATGCCGAGAACATGGAGAAAACACAAAATCGGCTTAAAGATATGCGTGAGGCTAAACGCAAGCTCGATGCGGAGATTGCCGAGGAACTGGAGAAAGCATATATCGTCAATATGCAGGAGCTCGGAAAGCACACCGCCGGCAAGATCGGCGAGGGATTTAGCCTTGATGAATACGCCGAGATTGTTGATTGCATATTTACGCTTGATGAGGTCACGGACTACGTTAAGTCCGAAAGGGAGAAGCAGAGAATGAAAGCTGAAAATGAGAAGGCTGCTAATGACGTACTTGAGGACGAGACTGCCTGCTCGGATGCAGACTGCATATCGGCATGAATAAAACTGTGTGATAAAGGACAGGTGAGTCCGATGTGAAACTATCGGCTGACCGCAGAAGAGTTCGCCAATCAGTTTTTGCGGTCAGCACACGACAAAAGGGGTGAGCCTGACCCCTTCCTGCGCTTGCAACGTCAAAACCGTGCTGCATTCTATGCAGAGACTTACAAAACAAGAGATCAACACACTTGCAGCGAGCTTCTATCCTGCAATCAGAGCTTACTTTGAAAGCGAACAGGGGAAAGCTGAATATCAGAAGTATCTCGATGAAAAGGCTGAAAACGCCAAGTCAGCCGAAAACGGGGATACCTCTCATAACGATAACAGCGCTGCATAAAAAATGATTTCGCGATTTAAAGTGTTGACACAAATCTAAACGTGTGGTATAATGGAAGTACGAAAGGTACGGGACAGCGGTGGGCTTGTACCACATGACGCAAAGGAGGTAATAGATGAAGGCAGTTATTTACGCGAGATATTCTTGTGACCACCAGCGTGAAGAAAGCATTGAAGGTCAATTGAGGGAATGCAAGGAATACGCCGAGAAAAACAATATAACGATAATCGGCAGCTACTTCGACAGGGCGATGTCAGCCAAAACTGACAATCGTCCGCAGTTTCAGCAAATGATAAAGGACAACTCAAAGCAGTTGTTCGATGCGGTTATTGTTTGGGAGTTGGACAGGTTTGCCCGAAACAGGTACGATTCGGCACATTATAAAGCGCAACTCCGCAAGAATGGGGTCAAGGTTGTGTCGGCTACGGAAGTTATCTCGGAAGGCGCTGAGGGAATTATTCTCGAATCGGTTTTGGAAGGATTTGCGGAATATTACTCGGCAGAGTTGAGTGAGAAAGTCATTCGCGGCATGACTGAAAATGCCTTGAAATGTCAGTACAACGGCGGTCTTATCCCGATAGGGTACACTGTCAATGAGAACAAGCATTATCAGATTGATGAGCTGACTGCGCCCTTTGTTGCGCAGGCGTTTCAGATGTACGTTGACGGCAAGCAGATAAAAGAGATTGTGAATTTCCTCAACGATTACAATGTCAAGTCTTCGTACAAGAAGAATGTCACTAAGACAACCGTGAGTGCCATGCTCCAAAATCGGAAGTATATCGGGGAGTACAAATACCGCGATGTGGTTGTCCAGGGCGGCGTTCCTGCGATAGTGAGCGAAGATGTGTTCCAAATGGCGCAGGACAGGCTTGAACGGAATCGGCGTGCGCCTGCAAGCTACAAGTCGGATGACAGATATATCCTCACTACCAAGTTGCTCTGTGCGGAGTGCGGCTCGCCAATGGTCGGCGAGAGTGCGAGGGGTCGGCATGACAAGCAGTACTAAAACGCTTCTTCCCCGAACCCAAAGAGCGACGTATAAGACTGCACCCCGAAAACAGCGAGATGGACGACATATATGTAGATGCAAACTCTATGACAATACAGGGTGTTGCTGTGAAGGTCATTAAGATCAATAACCTGAGTTAAAACAAAATATGGAGAAATAAAAAGAATGACAGAACCCAAAAAGGCAAGGGACAAAAGGTACACTATCTCTTGCCCAAGATGTAACAAAAAGCATATTTTTGAAGGAGCAATATTCGATGATAAAGTTGTCTGCTCCTGCGGATTTAGTTTTTACGCTTTTGCGGCGGACGACTTACGGATAATAATGCCGTGGTCGGAAGTAAAATGCGAACCTGTCGTAAAAGCTATGAGAAGGCTGGTGGTCACAAGCGGCAGATGCACTGACATACCGCCGGAGCTATATGATGATAGTTTCCATGATCCCGAACTTACACTTGAAAAAATATTGACAGAGCATCAGACCAACGCATTCGGGACGTGCTACATCAACGAGGAACAGCTCGATCTTATATGCGAGAGCTTCATCTGCGGAAATGATGTTGAGCTGAAGTGGAAAAGAGATCATCTTGATATAATAGAATTGAAAAAGAGAACTATCCGAAGAACAAAATTCGAGTCTAAGACTTCCGATGTGAAGTCCTCCGGCTCAAAGGAATCAACTTGGATACCTTCCGGCACAGGGCTGCTGCTAAGCTCACAGCCAGTCGATAACAACAGAATACAGAGATAGATATTTATCGTAAAAACCGTACAGCGATCGGGCTGTACGAAGGGCTGATTGGAGCCGAAGTATATCGTTAAATGTCGATCAAACTGCCGACACAGGTCGGAGTGAACTTACATGAAATGTTAAGCGTCACTCTGCCCGGTTGAAGCAGCAAGATCAACATTGCGAATACTTCGGCTCCTTTTTTGTTTTCAAAATAATATATTCAACGCCGATATGCATTAAGGCTGAGGATACAAAACAGAGGATTTCAGAATATCTGAAATTACTGTAACTTGTACCCTTTCTTTAGTGCGCCTATTTTTCGGCAAGCAGAGGCTGTGTGCAAGTGTGTACGCAGTCTCTTTTTTTGTGTCTTCGGGGAAGGACGCAATATGTTTTCACAAGCAAAATGGCTGTGTTATACAGCAAAATACCCATGATCTTCGTTTTGTCTTTTCAAAATCAAAATTCAAAACGGAGGTCTAAAAATGAACAATAAAATAGTCAAGGTTTATGACACTATCACAGGGAAAATGGTCGATGTCGAGGTATCACAGGAGGTATATGATGCCTACATGAGAACGGAATGGAACATTCACGATAACAACGAATCCTTTTATGAGCATGAGATACAGTTTTCAATGCTCATAGGCGGCGATGACGGAGCTTTTGAGAACTTCCATGAGTTCATAACAGATGATGACCCGACCGCCGACTATGCTCTTTCAAAGGCTGCATTCGATGAGGTAATGGCGGCGGTAGCAAGGCTGAAAAAAGCTGACAGAGAACTCATACACATGATATATTTCAGCGAATATACCGAGCAGGAGTGTGCTGATCTGCTTGGCACTACTCAGCAAAATATACACAAAAAGAAAAAACGAATTTTGTCTAATCTCTACAAACTTATGGAAGATGGAAAATAAAAAGGTTGTAAAAAGCCCGACTTCTTCCCCTATACAAGCGAGAAATGAATCTCACAGCATTTTGACAACTGAATATCCAACACTCCGGTACGTCAGATCCCGATGGCGGGCGATGAACTCGTCAGCCGTGACCGCTGTACGCCACGACCCGTGAAAACGGCGAGCGAACAATACAGACAGGTCAGCGAGGCAGCCACCTCGCAGGCGATGAAAGTTGGGATATGGGTACATCCGTAAAAAATGGCTCGGGTTTTGCAGCCCGGGAGGTGAAAGTCCTACGGAGCCTGATTAGGACGTCAGGCTCGCCGGAGTGTTCCTTTTGCATGAGGGGGCAGTTTTCTGTTAGATAATTTCATGCACCTTCGGAGCAGATAATCTGTCGAAGGAAAGCGCTGCCGTGTTTACGGCAGTGAGGTCACCCCATAAGGTGACAGAGGGCATAGTGATATGCTCTGTCGGTCTTCAAAAGAGACCGAAAAGGCAAAACGAAAAAGCGGATACGGTGAAAGCTGTATCCGCTGATACATAAAAAACAGGAGGATTTGAAAGTGAATTATTACACAATTGAGATCGAAAGTATCAGATTCGGAGACATTCGCAGAATTACCGTACTGGCTGACTCGTCAGAAAAAGCCTGCGATGAAGCCGTTGTTCACTGCGGAGAAAGGATTGTCGCCGTATGGAGAATATAAAAAGAATAAGGCGTGGCGATATTTACTACACCAACATAGAGGACATAGGACAGGCGGTGGGTTCCGAGCAATCGGGCAGCAGACCGGCAGTGGTAATTCAGAACGACGTGGGCAACAAGTATTCGCCTACAACTATCGTTGCATTTATCACCACAAAGCCGAAAAAGTACCTACCGACCCACGTCCGTCTGCATACAAAAATGCTGTTCTTTTCCTCGACCGTAATGCTGGAACAGATCAGAACAGTGTCGAAAGACAGGCTTGAAAAGTACATTGGCACACTTAACAAAGCCGAAATGGAGAAGATAGACAGGGCGATATGTGTCAGTCTTGACATAAAGGAGACTTGAAAAATGGCAGTGTTATCAGAAAAATGGTTGTCATATCCGATAGAAAATGGAACGAGAGAATTTTTTGAAGAAGCAGCAAATGACGGTTTGGAGCTTCGCCCAGGACAGCTTGAAATGGCGTTGGAGGTATGCGAAGCTATACAGGAACATAAGCCCATTGCGGTAGAAGCAGAGGTCGGAATCGGGAAATCCTACGCATATCTTGTGCCAGCGGTCATGGAGTATATGAAATCGCATAGGCAGATCATCATTGCGACCTCGACAATTGCTTTGCAGGAACAGCTCGCAAAAGATGCTGCGAATGTTCTGGAAATGACTGGTGTACACATTGATGTAACGGTCGCAAAAGGTATGAGAAATTATCTTTGCCCAAGACGATTGGAGAATGCTATTAAAAGCCAGAAGAACAATGCGATATTCAGAGATATTTCGTCTTTGATGAGAATAAAAGGCACTGACCGAGCAGCAATCGGCATTAACATTCCCGACAAGATATGGGAGCTTGTGAATGTTCAAAGCTACGGCGAAAAATGCCATAGCTGCATGATGAAAAATGGCTGTGATTACTACGCATTAAGGGAACAGCTTCACAATGGAAACGGTATTGTTATTTGCAATCAGAATATGCTGGTGGCACATTTACAGAATGTCAGCACTGGCGGAAAAGGTCTGTTCAATTCAAACAACAGTATGGTCATAGTTGACGAGGCTCACAATCTTGAAAGCAAGTTCCGTGAAGCGTTCACCACCGCTTTTGACTGCTATGAACTTCAAAACGCTGTCAGACACAGTGTCTCCAAAATACCGAAAAATCGAAAGGCAGAGTTAGAGAAATTCGCTGATGACACGATAGAATATATCGAACAGCTCTACAGATGGCTTGTCCGTCAGGTCAGTGAGCAGCGGAAAATGAACGAAGCGGATACTTCGACATATTATTTGCAAAAAGACAAATATACCAAAGAACTGCTCCGGGTGATCTACAACAGATTTGTCTGGATTGAGAATCACTCAAATGCGAACCTTGTATATGCAAAAGAATTTCTGAAGAATGTCTTGAATGTCTGCAATGACCATATCGTCTGGCTTGAAATGGAAAGCAGGCTGAAAATATGCGTCTGCCGCAAGGAAATTCGCATGATGATAAATAAAATGCTCTTTTCATCGGGTCGCACGACCATACTGACTTCAGCGACTATATCCGATAAGAATGATGGCAGTCCGACAGAAAAGTGCCGTTACTTTCTACACAATATTGCGTTTCCTACTGTTGGTTTTGTGTCCGAGCCGAAGCGTTCGCCGTTCAATTACGATGAAAATACGATGCTCTACTGCTCGGATAAGCTGACGTATCCGAACATTGAAAACAGACAACTGTATAGAGAACAGTCGATAGCGGAAATCGTTAGGTTGCTTAATATCACCTGCGGAAAAACGCTTATCCTTTTTACCGCAAAAGAAGATATGGAGTATGTCTATAAGAAACTCAGCAACAAGCATTTGCCTTACAAGATATTGTTGCAAGGAAAAGGTTCATCGCAGTCACGTCAGCTTGGTAAATTCAGGAGTGACACAAACTCTGTTCTGCTCGGCACGGGAACTTATTGGGAGGGTATCAACATTGAGGGCGAGAGTTTATCACAGGTCATCATCTTCAAGCTGCCGTTCCCCGTTCCCGACCCGATAATCGACTACAAAATGTCAAAAGTCGAAAACAGGGTCAGAGATGTGGCTGTTCCCGAAATGATAATCAAGCTCAAGCAGGGGGCAGGCAGACTGATACGTTCATCAAGTGATAAGGGCATCGTGTCCATACTCGACCCGAGGGCAAGCACAAGAGAGAACAAGCCATACAGAAATACTATCTTGAACGCTCTGAGCGAAAAGCACAGCACAGAGGATATTGACGAACTGACGGAATTTTGGAACAAGCTGAAAAAAATCAAGGAGGCGGTATAATGGAAAATATCAAATACGCACAGGCAGAATACATGGACGCTCTCATGAGAGCGATAGTTGAACGTGTTTTGGTAGATACCGAGATCACCGAAGAAGAAAAGGACAAGCTCAAAAAGAAGAACACGGAGACAGCCTTTGCACTGTATCCGTCACTCAGAGATTGGGAGGTAGCAGTATGCTGAAATTCATTATAGGAACAATGGTCGGCGGTGTGGTCGGAGTTGTAACGATGTGTCTGTGCGTAGTCGCAGGACAGAGCGACAAACACATAGACCGATAATCAAACAGGGCGTAATATCGCCCTTACACATATTAGGACAGAGTGCGGTTTGCACAGATTTTGGTCATCAATTTTATTGGTGTTGGTGATTCCAATTCGTCCGAAATTGTGGTATTCTGTTGTGCTGAAAGGAGGGTGTGCGAATGGCACAAGTAACGATAATTGAAGCGGTCGGCAGTCAGAACAGCAGACCGAAGTTGCGGTGTGCTGCTTATTGCAGGATATCTACCGAGATCGGCGGTCAGAAAAACTCATATTCGGCACAGGTAAATCATTACAGCACCAAGTTCGAGAATTCAGAGACCGAAATGCTCATCGGGATATATGCCGACGAGGGTATATCAGCCACAAGCGAGGACAAGCGTGTAGAATTCAAGCGTATGATCGCCGACTGCCGAAAGGGTAAGATCGACCGCATTTACACAAAATCTATAAGCCGTTTTTCTCGAAACACAAGGGACTGTCTGAAAAATATCCGTGAGCTGAAAAATCTCGGTATATCGGTGTTTTTTGAAAAAGAGAACATCGACACGGCAAATATCACCGATGAGCTGATGATAACCATAATGGGCGGTCTGGCTCAAGAAGAATCAACTTCCATAGGTCAGAATGTGGCATGGGGCATACGCAAGAAAATGCGTGACGGCACGATGAAATATGCCAACGCTCCTTACGGCTACAAAAAGAATCATGAAACCGGAGACATTGAAATCAATGAAGAAACAGCGGCGGTGGTTCGGAAGATTTTTGAGATGTATCTTGGCGGCATGGGCTGTCGAAGCATAGCCGAAGAATTGAATCAGCAAGGTGTAAAACCGCCTGCGGGGCAAATGTGGCGGCAAAATAGGATAGGCGAAATGTTGTCAAATCCAACATATATCGGCGATAGCATATGGCAGAAATGGTACTCCGCAGGTGTACCGGCAAAGCGAACTAAAAATACTGGCGAGCGTGATATGTTCTATGTCGAGGGCGATCATGATCCTATAATCGACCACATCACTTTCGACAAAGTTCAGGAGATAATCAGTAGCCGAAGGATACCGAGGACATCGCCGCAAGAAAGAGTGTTCTCGAAGAAAATAGTCTGCGGCTGCTGCGGCGGACTTTACAGCTTCCACAATAGAAAATATCGTAGCAAGTGGGAGTGTATCCAAAGATCAAATTATCCCGGAAGCTGCGAGGGCATCGGTCTGCCGCAGTCGGTGATTGAAAATACATTCACCGTGATGTGTAACAAACTGCGGCGAACATATAAGGATATTCTGATACCAGCAAGAAAATCCTTGAATGAAATAAAGCTGCGGAAGCTGGGCGGTGACAGCAGTCTTATTGACATCTACAAACAGATCGCCGACCTTAAAGAGCAACAGCACGTCCTAACTGTAATGCGAAGAAAAAACTTCATGACCGAAGAAAAATATCAAGCACAGTCTGCGGCACTTGACATAAGGCTCATGAAACTGAACGGTGAACTCCGCAGACACACAAAGAGCAGCGATGAGGACGGCATCATAAGCCAGCTCGATATTCTGATTGACTGCTTTGAAAATATGACCGAGGATAAGGAAACGTTCGATGAAGAATTATTCTCCATGATAACCGAAAATATGGTTATAGTGGAGAATAAGAAAATTGAATTTAGGCTTATAGGCGGCATGAGATTTGCTGAAAAGATCGGCGGTGAATAACATGAGAACCATACCCTACGGATACCGAATGAAAAACGGCAACATAATAATTGAACCCGAAGAATCTGAAATTGTAAAGTATATTTTCAAAGAATATATTGGCGGTCTCAGCTACAAAAAACTTGCTGATAAACTAAATGCCAAAGGAATAATATACAGCGAGGGCTGTGAGATATGGAAGCTCGGAACTGTCAAAAAGCTGATCGCCAGAGAGCATTATATCGGCAAAAATGCCTATCCGAGAATCATATCAGATGAGGAATACTACACAGCACAGAGGCTTTCAAAAGAACGCCGACGGGCAATAGGCGGTCCGACTGCTGACCTTGCTGCGATGAAGAAAATAACGATATGCGGCGAGTGCGGTCATCGGCTTGAAAGGTTCGGTTCCAGATATAAAGGGGTCAGCAGATTCTACTGGCGATGCATTAACGATGACTGCACAAAACTCGGATTTAGCATAACCGATGATATGATGACTTATGCACTGGACAGAACGATTATATCATCTGAACATAAGATAGTACAGAATATCGGATATGAGCCGAATAGCAAGATTATATATCAGCAGAATCAGATAAACCAAATGCTCGACAGCGACAAGGCAGATTATGACCGTATAAAAGAAGAAATCGTAAAGCTTGCGAGTCTGAAATATGAGAGTATTGTTTATAAATGTTCAGACAAACAGGCTGAAAGAATTACAGATTTGATTGCAAATTATGAATCTGACATCGAAAAGCGAGCCGAGTTTATACGGGAATGCGTCAGCAGAATAATCATCAACAATAAGCATGAATTTATCGTAGAGCTGATAGACGGAACAGCGTTGAAATCTTACATAGAAAGGACGAAGAAAAATGAGTGAGAGAACTGTAACTGTTATCCCGGCGAAAAAGATAACGGCTGAAAACCGAGAGAAATATCATCAGTTGAAGGTCGCTGCTTATTGTAGGGTCTCTACTGACGAAACTGAGCAGATCAACAGCTACCACGTTCAGATTGACTACTACACCGAGCTGATTAACAGCAACAAAGACTGGTCGTTGGTCAGCATATTCGCAGACGAGGGCATAAGCGGAACGCAGATGAAGAAGCGAACTCAATTCAACCGCATGATGAGAATGTGCCGGCAGAAGAAGATCGACCTTGTGCTTTGCAAGTCGATAAGCAGATTTGCACGAAATACGGTCGATTGTCTCGAAAGCGTCCGTGAGCTGAAATGTCTGGGGATAGGCGTGATTTTCGAGAAAGAAAACATAAACACGCTGACAATGACCAGCGAGTTTATGATGGCGATGTACGGATCTTTCGCACAGGCAGAATCGGAATCCATAAGCAAAAACGTGTCATGGGGAATTGAGAAAGCATTCCGAGAAGGCAAGGTGAGGTACTGCTTCAACAACTTCTACGGATACCGCCGGGGTGCTGACGGGAAACCTGAGATCGTTCCCGATGAAGCCGAGGTGATACGGAGTATCTTCAAAATGTTCCTTGACGGTATGAGCATAAGAAAAATCGCCGAGAAGCTGAACGAGCAGAACATTCCGACCTGTCACAACAAGGGAAAGTGGGAGGTCAGCCGGATAAGATATATCATCAAGAATGAAAAATATTCCGGCGATGCGATAATGCAAAAGTCTTACACGCTCGATTGCCTGACTCACAAACAGGTCAAGAACAATGGCGAGAGAAACAAATATCTTGTGACCAACGCCCATGAGCCAATTATCGACAGGGAGACCTACAACCGGGTTCAGCAGGAGCTTGCAAGACGCAGCTCAAAACGCAAGGTCAGCGACAAATGCGTGACCGAGCAGGGACGTTATTCGAGCAAATATGCACTGACCGAAATACTGATCTGCGGCGAATGTGGGACACCATACCGCCGGGTAATCTGGACTGTCAGGGGCAAAAAACAGCCAGTATGGAGGTGTATTAACCGGCTCGATCACGGGTCGAAATACTGTCACCGCTCGCCCTCGCTTCATGAAGAAAAACTTCACGCAGCGATCATGAATGCACTGAATGATTATTACAATTCCGAAGTCGATGTCAGGAAAGCCATTCAGTTCAATGCCGAAAAAGTGTTGTCTGATCTCGGCGATGATGAATCTGTCCGCATAGAACAACGTCTGAAAGAAATTGATGATGCAAGAAACAAAATGATTGGTCTGATAGCAGGTGGTGCGGTCGATGAAGATTCATTTGACAGCGAGCTTGAAAAAATATTCACTGAGGAAACAGAGCTTAGTGCAAAGCTGGAATCACTTCACAATCAGAGCCGAAATTCATGCCAACAAGAAAAAATAAATATGCTGGTAGAGAAAATAAACCTCGACTGCTGCAAGCTGACCGAGTTCGATGATATTCTGATACGAAAGGCGATAGAGTGCATAAAGGTCATGAGCAAAACTGAGATAATCATCATATTCCGAGGGGGATATGAGATGAAAGTTGAAATCGAAAAATAATGATAAAAATGATAACGAGTGCTTATCTCAAAAAAAGGGGTAGGTACTCGTTTTTATTTTGAGAATTAAAATCGTAATTCTTCCTGATGCCGAAAAAGTGAGTAATAGTGTGGTTTGGTGGGTGTCATCTAATTGAGGGAAATGATGTCCTTAGTGATAACAATTCCAACCTTTCCGGCTTCAACATCTGCCATCATAGCCTTGAAGCCATCACGCTCAAATGTCGTTCCCGAAACTCCGTCATCTACATAAAACACGGGATTACTGAAACCATTATCCTCTGCGTACTTCTTGAGGATAGCCTTCTGGTTGGTGATACTATTACTCTCGCCCTGCAACATATCGTCCTGACTCAGGCGACAATATAATGCTGTAATCTTGTCTGTCATAATTTACCTCTCTTTCCGACAGATACAGCAAGCTATGTTATCATTATAGCGCACATTGACGAACGATTCAATGCGCCGATATTCCAAAGTTACACAGCCTGCTTCTCAGGTTCTTGTCCGGATTCACCGAGGAATTTTTCGCTCTCACGGATGATAAGCCTTTTCAGAATATCTGAAAGGCTTTCCTTTGAAGCAGGGTTGAACACGGTAGTCACCATGTAAAGGGTATGTCCGATCTTGTATTCGGACGTTACATTAAAAGTAGTGTTTGTATTCATAGCGATCTTTCTCCTTTAGCTTGTCTATCTCTATGCATTTAGAGTGAGGGTATCGCTTTATCTCTCTTACCCTCATGATTGTTGTCTTATGATAGCTGTGCGGAACGGCAGATGCCGTCCCTTTGCATAGCTATTTTTATTATCGGATAGTTTTAATCCTCGTATGGATTCGCTTTATCCGAAAAGCTCATTTGCTGTCCGAAGTCAGCGACGAGATCGGTGGTATTGCTTTTCTCATTCTCAGCATTTTCACTCCCGACCAGTTTCAGCAGCTCGTCATCGGATAGACCGCTTGCACGGAGTTTCTGCAACAGCGAATGCTCCGAGGTGATGATCTCATCAAGCTCACGAGGCTTGCAATTGTACTCCTCTGCCATAGCCAGACGAGAAACTTCTTTCAGCTTGTCCTCCAGCGTTTTCTTTTTCGCAGTATTGCTGGCGATACGCTTTTCCAAACCTTTGATCTTCTCAATGAGCTGATCTCTCTTTTCTGTATAGATGCCCATAGAAAAATCACAACCTTTCTTTTGTGTTATTAGCAGACCGAGCCGAGTGACCATAGCTCACCTGCCATGATCCAATTATAGCGCGCTCTACATTTGAAATACAAGCCGCATTGCGCACAAACTTTTGTTCATACTTTGTCAACAAATATCCGGGGAATTTTGAGATTCAAAAAACTGAAATCACGCTATTTCGCCATTTACACTATCCGGGCATTTTGACAAAGCGATTTTGAGCGAATATAAAAAATCTGAAATTTATTATTGACGTGATCGGGAAAGTGCGCTATATTGATTATGGGGAGCGACGAAATAGAGAAAGTCGCACAGCTCCAATTCTCGGAATCGAGAAAAAAGACCGAGCTGAAATGCTCGGAAATGACATTCGCCCCACAGGGGCGAAACTCTACCAGCAAGCACGGTGAAGTGTGGGCGCAAAATGCGACTACACACACTTCACAAGGCTTGGCAGAGGGCGCTGCCCCTACGACCCCGAATTGAGAAAAATAAAAAAGGAGAACAAGAGAAATGAAAGACGAAAAGAAGCGTACATTGTATCTGAAAGTCCGTGTCAGCCCCGAAGAAATGACGGCTATCAAGAAGAAGTTTGAGAACAGCGGGATGAGCAGTCTCAGTACATTTGTGAGAGCCATGATCTTCGAGGGTTACATCGTCCATATCGACGAAAACGAGCTAAAACGGCTCACTGTACTTGCGAATAATATCGCAAACAATATCAACCAAATTGCCCGTCGTGCAAATGTCACGAACAAGGTTTACAAGGAAGATATTGAGGAGATCAAGGAGCTTGGCGATAAGCTCTGGCGTCCGCTGATGTTTCTGCAAACAAAGGTGGTTCAGCTAAAGCATTGAGCAGAATATGAAAATCGCCGTCAGGATAATTCCCGACGGCGATGAAATACGATATGTGCGCTATGTACCGGACTGGCTTTTGAAATTGCTGCGCCTTTCACAATAATGGTTACAATTATTCCGATATGCTGGACTCTGGTGCTATTATGGTATATACTGTATCTACAATATTGATTTGGAGGTAACAGTTATGTTGAAAACACCTGAATTGGCAATGCCGAGAACACGCAAGATTACTACTGTCTGCAATGGCAGGCGTGAGGTCTGGACGGACTACGAAGAAGCGAAAGCCTATTTCCTTGAACTTATGATTTCAACGGACGGAGAGGAGCATGACCGTGCGGAGTGCATTTATATTCAGCTTTTGCACGGACTTTCAGAGTGTTCAGACGAAGACGAATAAGTACAAGAGCGAGTTGTCGAAAACGGCAGCTCGCTCTTTTGGGTTTTAATCTATATACATCTTCTTGATTCAATACTTTTCATCTTGCTGTAAAATTCAGCTAACACTTTTTTATCATCTATATCTTTAACTAAGTTCCATGTTCGCTTTTGCATTTCATCACAAAAGTTTTTTCTAAAACTGTTTATGGCTTCACATTCAATATTACAAGGATAATCAATAATGAAATCTGGATTTTCCGCTTTCTTTCGTAAAAAAGATATAAGGCTCTGATTAGCAAAAAGAATTCTTTCGAGATCGTACAACGACAATACAAAAATATGTTTCCTTAACCATTCTGTCTCAGATGCATCTAATTTGAGTTTTAGAGCAGCAGAATTGTACATTTCTTCTTCTGGCAGATAGCCATCCTCTTCAATAATAACTACACCAAATATGTCATTTTCAAAGTCTATATACTCTTTCTTCTTTTCAAAATAATAGTATTCCTTTCCTACCCTATTTCTTGTGTGCTTGTATACTTGAACTATTGCTTTTGCAATACGACCAATGTCATCATTAAGAGCCTCCTCTGAAATAAGTCTCAGTTTGGATTTGGGGACATATGACTTTCTGTCCAAAAGAACAATAGTAGCGTTTTTTATTGCCATAACATCTACTGTTTTCTTTTGTCCTCCCTTAAATTCATAATCATGCTCCGGCAAAGTCTGATCAAATTCATTGGAGTCAATAATTATTTTAAGCAAATATGATTCAAATACTTCTTTTCCTATTGTTCTTCTTAAATCTTCATTATCTTCCGTAAGCCTATACATCATAGAGCCACAAACTGATTGAAAAAGTAAGTGAGGTGTGGGTAAATAATAATTATTCTCATACTCTATGAATGGGTAAGAGTATGAAGGGCGAAATGAGTAAAGAAAATCTTCAAATGAACCGCTATAATTATCCATTTGTTTAATATACTCGCTTCTACTGATCGCTAACTTACTAATATGATCTCTATAGCAGTCATGAATTAAAGGCATTATCGCTGAAAATACCGTTTCAGGTTCGGACATCAATGCAAGCCATAAAGATTGAGCCATCAGTAGATAATCATAGTGTTCATGTTGGAATTTTTTTACGAAAATGTCATTCATATCAATTACATCATTATGGAATGAAAAATAGTAATTGTACCTATAAAAAAGGAACATATAATTCTGTTGCGAATAAAACTGAGTGCTGGCAGCAGTGATTTTAAACCAAGTTAAAAATTGTGTTGTCCCCTTATATTTTTCTAATTTGGGCGGAATATAATTCCGTATACTGTTCATTATTCTCCAAAAATTCTTACTGCTTATTTTATCATATTTCCATTCTTTTGAGTAGACTGAATATAAAACAAATGCTTCTATTTCCCATGGTAACGGGATTTGGAATCTGTATCCTTGCGCGCCACTATAAATCATCAACTGTCGAGAGTAAAACTGTGCAGTATTCATTTTGCTTTCAAACGAACAGCGTTTTAAAACAGTAGGTATTCTTTTAAAATCAAGAATTGGGTTATCCATATATCATCACCTACTTAATTATACAGTTATCATTGATATAAGTCAATACGAGACAATAAATTCAAGAGGACAAAAGATTACTTTTTCAGTAGTCTATTGATATGATTCAGTATCATCAACTGATCCCCATCATCGAGCTGCTTCATGCCTTCAACCGCTTTCCGTATCAGCTCAGGATTTGAAATGCTGTCATCGAAGAACTCCGCAGGTGTGATGCCGAAGTAGTCGCATATTGCAAACAGCTCCGACAGCGGTGGAAGGGACTTTCCCGATGAAATGTTATAAATATATCCACGGCTATGACCGAGATCATAGCTCATCTGGTACTCCGATACACCCTTTTGCAGCCGGAGCTGAGTTATCCTGTTTCTTACAAAATCGTCTGTCATAGCTAAATCACCTCTTACTACTATAATACAGCAAAAGAAATCAGCTATACTCAAAGGAAATATGTTGTTTTATCTTGAATAATCTTCTAATATATGTTATAATCAAGATATATTAGATTATTCTTGCGGTGGTATCATTAGTAATACGAACAACAACATTTTTAGGTGTAAGCTATGGACATATACACAGTCAGTTTCTTTGGGCATCGTGAAGTAGAAGGCGCGGCAGAGATCGAAAGTAAGCTGGACCAACTCTTGCATGATCTCATCACACAAAAACAGTATGTAGAATTTCTGGTCGGTCGGGACGGAGAATTTGATCTCCTGGTGGCATCAGCGATCAGGCGAGCTGTCAAGCAATACGGCTGCGGCAACACATCGCTGATTCTTGTGCTGCCGTATATGAAAGCTGAGTACCGTGACAATGAGCAGAGCTATCTGAACTACTATGACGAAGTTGAGATATGCACCGACTCGTCCGAAGTACACTATAAGTCTGCGATACAAGTTCGTAACAGGTGTATGGTTGACCGTTCAGACCTGGTCGTGTGCTGTATTCAGCATAAAAGCGGTGGAGCGTATAAAACCGTACAATACGCCTTGAAACAAGGGAAACAGGTCAGAAATCTATCTGACAGCAAACTTTGATTCCGGTGGGAGCAAAGTTGTTGACAAATCATCGGTGGAATCCATTTTTATATTGTAGAATTTCGTTGAAACGGATTGCTTTTTCACCAAATTTGTGGTATAATATATTATGAATAATTGTAATTTGTTACATTTGCAGATTATGAATTGCGATACTATACTTATGTGTTCAGGGGGTAAATATGGAAAACGCATATAAGATGAGGATCACTTGTAATCCCTATACCAAAGAGATTATCTACGAATGCTATGAAAATGACCGTTTTATCAATATCAGCGAGCTTTCCACTGAATACAGCTCAGAACTGATAAATGATAAATTTACAAAAACATCATTCCAGAATCGTGCATATGAGATTGTCGAGCTTCTGAACAAGCATTTTAATCCAGGCAACAAAGGACTTCACATTGATTTCATCGGAAACAAGGACGATTATGATGCTTTAGAAAGTGTCATATCCACATATTTCGCTGATTGTAATATTGTAAGCGAAAAGAATCAGCAGTATTTCAATGAAGCTCCTTATGTTATGCAACAGATAGAAACCCGTTTCGACGATGTTATCACTACGCTTGAAGACAGTGAGTATATCAAAGACGAGATTGCTGCGGAGATAAGCAAGTATAGGGATACTATAGACGAATCTATTGCTATCTGCGTTACAGGTCTTTGCAGCGCAGGCAAATCAGCGTTTATCAATAGCCTTATTGGTTATGAGATACTGCCCAGCTCGTCTGATCCGACAACAGCAAAGATGTTCAAGATTACTTGCAGCGATACATACTCCATATCGTTTGAGGCATCTGGGCAAGATATAACCGTATCATTCAGCAATGATATGTATACTATTTCCAATAACTGTCCGTCTGAGGTCAATGAAGAAATCGGAGCAGTTTTCACTGATGAGAAGGCAGATAACGAAGTTAAGAATATGCATCGTTTCCTTGACTGGCTTAACAAGGGCAAACTCCTTACAGAAATAGGCAGGATAGATATAAGCATACCTTTCAGACAGGTAACATACTTCGATAGCCATTATCAGTTTGTTATCTATGACACTCCCGGTTCTAATTCAGATAGCAACAAGAAGCATTTTGATATTCTTAGGGAGTCACTCAGCAAGCAGACTAACGCCTTGCTTATTCTCTTGACTACTCCCGACACAATGGACTATACCGATAACAATAATCTTCTTGACCTCATTCAGGAGACAGGCGAATCCTTAGATACATCAAATGCGATCATTGTTGTAAATAAGGGAGATATACTTACACCAAGTTCATTGTCTGAAAAACGTGAACGCTATCAGAGCTTAAAGATTACCAAATGGAAGTCTACGAGGATATTTTTCCTTTCGTCTGTAATTGCACTTGCAAGTAAAAAGGACGATCCAGATGATAAAACATCATGGATTGATGAAGACGCTTTTGACGCTTATGATGACAGGTGCCGTAAATTCGCTCGTGGCGATAAGGTGCTGTACAAATATAATATCATTGATAAAAGCAAGGAAGTCGCTCCTGTTGTTGAAGAAGGTGCTGTATCCGATACCACTCTTTTCATCAACAGCGGTCTTGCAAGCATTGAGCATGAAATATCAGACTATGCCCTTAGATACGCACTCTGTAACAAGTGCAGCCGTGCTACTGAGTATCTGCAAAGAGCCATTCAGCTTTGTGAAGACAACGTCCGTGAAATAGAGCGTAAACGTGATGATGAGCTCATCTCTACACAGACACTATTCGATGAGAAGCAGCGTACACTTGCTGAATCTCTTGATAGTAAGCAGAGCTTGACAGCGAGCAATAAATCAGTAGAATTCAGGCAGAGTATCGGTCAGAGCTTTGATAGCTTTAAGGCTCAGAACGGTCTTGTATATAAAAACTTCCTGCAAATCCGCAAGCTCAGCATTTATTCAGAGTTTGAGCAGGAATGGAAGAATATTTCCGCATTGAAAGAACAACAGGGCTTCGATATGGATGAAGCACTTCGCAGAATGGAAAGCAAGGTTAGATACAGATATAATGCACTTCTTAACGCATTTTCTTCTATCGCCAACGCTCTTATCGGATCATTCTGGGAAAATGCTACCGAGACATTCAAGGCTGATTGTAAGGGGATTATTACCGACAGTGATGTTCTTAATGATGAGCAGAAGGCTATTATGAACTCTATATTGCTTAACATGGAGAACATGACAAGAGCTGTTGTTGAATTCGATCTGCGCTCTATCCACGCAGTAAAGCGCACATTCTTCGGCAAGGATAAATATGATAACGGAACTTGCTGTAAAAACCTGGTTCAGACACTTGATGATGTTGTTATGCAGGAAATCGAGCGTGTAAGCAGTAATAACAGCAGATATTTTGAAGAATGGAGCAAAGCGCTTGTTGCAAGCATCAAGACAAAGCTCTGTACATTCAATACCGATCTTCATGATTGGGAAGTAAAGATCGGAGAGCTTAACCAGATCATCGAAGGAAAGAAAAAGCATCTTAAATTACTTGAAGATACGAAAGACTATGTTTGCCGTCTGTTAGAAATACAGGCAGAGTAAGCGGTTCATAGAAATGGGGGTACACTATGGCTATATTGGCAACTATCAAAAGCGGAGCAGGTAAAATAGCAGGAAAAGTCGCAAACAAAGGCGGTAATATTGTCGCAAAGGCTTCGGGACTAAGCTCTGCACAGCTTGAAAAGATAGAGGAAAAGCGTAATGCTTATCTCATGGAAAAGCCTGAGACCGATCCCGAAAGCATCGAAAGACTGTTAGGCTCGTATGCCATTGAAGCCTATGAAGCGTATCTCCCTCAGCTTTCAGAGCTTTACAAACCGATGTTTATCGGTGAAGCTGATGATGAGAGAAGTCTTGATAACCGTATCCGCTATTTTGAGGTAACAAAGTGGGTCACTGATCCGACTGAGGATAATCTTGATAAGCTCACGAATATGTATCATGTTCTTTCAGAGGAAAACTGCAATATCGCACTCATTTTTAATCGCCGAGTTAGCGGTACTACGGTTTATTTCGCAGTTGTCAACAATAGCGAAAAGGATACTCCTCATATCGCTGATATGTTCGGAAAGCGACTTGAATCGTCCTTGTTGGGTAACTTTCCCGGCGCAGAGATCATGAAGTTGCCGCATGACAAGCTGAATGCAGGCGTTATTCCTGTTTTAAAGGACATAAAAAAGTCCTCAGTCGCTATCGTGTCCAATATAGCGTCCGAGAAGTCAGAAAAGTTTATAAGTCAAAGTATGGAAAAGCTCATTGACGGTATTGTTCCGAGCAGTGAACTTGAAGAATATACTATTGTTCTTCTTGCAACACCCGTAAAAGAGCAGCTTGAAAGGAAAAATGCTCTCAGCGAGCTGTATTCAAAGTTAGCGCCATTCTCAACGTGGTCAACTACATTCACGCTTTCAGAGACCACAGCGGTAGGTTCATCGGCAACATTCGGAGCAAATCTCGGCGGTTCAGCAGGCAGACAGATAGGAGATACTACTACCGCTGGTACAAATAGTTCAAGAGGCACGACTGCCAGCGATAGTACAGCACATACGGATTCATCTACTGATAGCACAACAGACGGTACGAACAGCAGTACCTCATCTGGCACAAGTGATAGCACAAATCAGTCGACAAGTCAAGGAACAAGCACTAATACAAGCACTGCGAACATGACAGGCGAAAACAGTTCAACAACAGGTGGAATAACATTAAATCAATCATCTGCTACAAATGTTTCTGCAACAGCATCAGCAGCTCCAATGGGCGTTGGTGCTTCAGCTACAGTTGGTGAAACTATTACACTTGGAGCAAGTGAGTCGCTTAGTACCACAGGTGGAAAAAGCAGTAGTACCACTAATACGACAGGTACAGGGACATCAACTACTAATACAAGCGGAACGGGTCATACAATAACTCAAACTGCTGCACAGGGACTGTCTCACGCTGAAACCGCAGCGAAAGGTCTTGCTGATACGGTCACAAAGGGCAAGTCTATTACCGATACGATAGGCAGAATGGCATCTAATGCCCATAGTATAGCCACAAATATAGGTATGAACTTTGGCGTAAACTTCTCCCGCTCGTCCAACGTTACCGTTCTTATGGGCAAAAATGATGCCCTGACACAGAATTTCGTAAACTATGATGTAAAGAATACGCTGGAGCTTATAGAAAAGCAGATAAAGCGTGTGGAACAGAGTACAGCACTCGGTATGTGGGATTTCTCTGCCTACTTTATGTCTGAAAGCCCTATAATTGCCAACAATACTGCTCATATGTATCTTGCCTTAACACAGGGCGAGAATTCATATCTGTCACAGTCTGCTGTTAATCTCTGGGAATACCGTGAGGAACGGAAAGACGATATAGCTAACATCATGGGTTTTATCAGGAGATTACAGCATCCGGAATTTGAACTTGATATAACTCCTGATGATCCGTCGTTCGATCCGGATTGGCTGATGTATCCGCCTCATGTTAATGCTACAGTATCGCTTACTGGCAGAGAACTTGCATATTCGCTTAATCTGCCTAAAAAGTCGGTAAGTGGGCTTCCTGTACTTGAAAGTGTTGCATTTGGCAGAGAAGTGCAGAAGTTTACACCGCCAAGTGATAAATCCCCTAAAACACTTATCGCAGGCAATGTATATCATATGCGTAAAGAGGATAAGAATATCCGTGTCAAGCTCGATATGGACAGCCTTTGCGCTCATACATTCATAACAGGCTCAACAGGAACAGGTAAGTCAAATTTTATATATAATTTGCTTGAACAGATATATGAGGAAGACAAGCATTTTCTTGTTATCGAGCCTGCAAAGGGCGAATACAAGAATGTTCTCGGTGGATTTGATGATGTCAGCGTATACGGAACCAATCCTATGTACACCGAGCTCCTGCATATAAATCCGTTCTCATTCCCGAAGCATATCAATGTTCTGGAGCATATTGACCGCCTTGTTGAGATCTTCAATGCCTGCTGGCCCATGTATGCAGCTATGCCAGCCGTTTTGAAAGATGCTATAGAGAGAGTATACAAGGATAAAGGCTGGATATTCTCAAATCCTGCGTATTACAGTGATGATTTCCCGACATTCGCTGATTTGATAAAGGTATTGCCCGAAATTATGAGTGAGTCTCTGTATTCCGCAGACACCAAGAGCGACTATTCGGGAGCTTTGATAACAAGAGTAAAATCCCTGACGAACGGTATCAACGGTGAGATATTCTGCTCTACTAAGGAGATAGGCAACGAAGCTCTCTTTGACAGGAATGTCATTGTTGATATAAGCAGAGTCGGTTCTGTTGAGACCAAATCGCTTATTATGGGTATTCTTATCATGAAGTTGCAGGAATACCGTATGCAGCCCGATAAGATGAATGAGAGCTTACAGCATATTACTGTATTGGAGGAAGCTCACAATCTACTCAGACGAACTTCCTTTGCTCAGGCACAGGAATCATCAAATCTACAGGGCAAGTCTGTTGAGATGCTCACAAATGCGATTGCAGAGATGCGTACATACGGTGAAGGCTTTATCATTGCAGACCAAGCTCCCGATATGCTTGATGAGGCAGTTATCCGCAACACAAATACCAAGATCATTTTCCGACTTCCCGATGAACATGATTGTGAGCTTGTCGGAAAGTCTATAGCCCTGACTGATGTTCAAATCAAGGAGCTTGCGAAACTGCCTGCATTCGTTGCAGTTATTCATCAGAACGATTGGATAGAAGCAGTATTATGCAAGTCTGAAAAATACGATAAAGAGCGTAAATATGCTTTCAACAAGAAAGAGAGCAATATATCTGCTTATCATCTTATGCTGAATATTTACGGCATTTCCGAAAAAATAGCTTTGGCTGACGAAGAAAAGGCAGAAGTGCTTGATTGGATAAACAGGCTTGAAAACGGCGATAACACAAAGCGTATCCTCCGTAAAGGACTTGCAGATGAATCGCTTACCGAGGAAGAAAAGCTAATTGTTGCTTATAATGTATTCGGCGGACATAGAACCGCAATGCTTCTCAGAAACGCTGAAAACAACGAAGTCGGTCTCATCCGTGTACGTCGGTCTATTGGAAGTGTATTCTCGCTTGACAGCGATGATAAGCTGATAGATACAGTTCAGCAGTATATCTGCATTGCTATTAACCGTGAGGAAACTTGTGCGGATATTGCTCGCAGATACCAATATTTCGGAATGAATGGGGGTATCATGTAATGATGAACATGAAAGATGTATCATCTGATGTTAATCCTGCAAAGGTTTCAGAAATCAAGCCAGTTGAAGTTCCGAAAGAGATAGGCGAAAATAAGAACAGTTATACCGATGCTCCAAAAGAAATCGGTGAGAACTCTGCTAAGGCACAGGATATACCACAAGAAATCGGAGAAAATAACGATTTACAGCCTAATACTGTTTTTGAAGTTGACGGTGAAAAGCACTATACCGATGATAACGGCGAAGTATACTGTGTCAATAATGATCTTATACCTAACAATACTTATGAACTTAACGGTTATAAATATGAAACAGACGATATTGGTAGAAAAATATCTGCTGAAGGTAAACTTCAAATCAAGGATCATGAGGGCAGAGGTGAAATAAAGGTTTCAAAAGCTGAAATTGGAAAGGGCGATGAGAAAGCCACAGATGACAGAGGTCACATTATAGGCGATCAATTCAATGGTGCAGGAGGAGTTGGCAACTTAGTACCGCAAGATCGTTTTGAAAATCAATCAGGAGATTATTGGAAATTAGAAAAGCAGCTTGCTAAAGAAGTAAGCGATGGAAAAGATGTTTATATGCGTGTTGACTTAGATTATCCTGGCAATTCATACCGTCCCGATAGCTTTTTAATAAGTTATTCAATTAACGGAGAAGAATTTACAACGACAATTTTTAACACTCCAAGAGGTGAATTAAAATGATAGATATACCATATCAGAGCATATTCAATACATTGCAGGAGGTATTGCCCGATGATTGGCATAAGGTAGTATTCTACGCACAATACGGCGAGAATAGCTACAGTATGAAATACTTTGTTGACTCAGGCGATGGAGTATATACTGAATGCTTTAAGCTCAAAGGCATATCCAAGAAAGATATAATAAAAGCATTTGCTGTTATCGACAGTCAGATAATGCCTGTTCGTAAGGAATTGAGCAAGAAGGATACATGGTATGTTATGACGCTTATAGTTGACGATGAAGGCAATTTCAAGGCAGATTATGAGTATGAGGATATTTCCGAAGATTCTATTGGATATTATCAGCGTTGGAAGGAGAAGTATTTGAATCAATGAAGTAACTAATTGAGCCTTTTTAAGAGAGGTGCATTATGAATAAACAAACTGTAATGAAGTTGATTAGCAAGGGCGAATCATCAACGGTAGAGTTCAAATCAGGAAAAAGCAAAGAATTCACCAATATATATCGTGTAATGTGTGCTTTTGCTAACTGTAAAGGCGGGTATCTGTTACTTGGTATATACGATAATGGCGAAATTATAGGTTGTGAAGCCAATTACATTAGTGCTATCAAATCAAGAATTCAAAGGGAAAATGGCAGTTCAAATGCCATCATCCCTAAAATCAGTTTTCAAATTGAGATAATAAGCATTGATTCGAAAAATGTCCTTTGCATTTCAGTAAATAAAAGTAATAAGATTCATACATATAAAGGAACTGCATTTTACCGTATTAATGATATAATTGTTAGCCGTGAAGCAGCTAATGCCTATAAAAGAATCAATAGAAGTGGTGTCTACAATTTTTTAATGCATGATGACAGTTCTCAAATTAGTAGCTATCAAGCAGCATTTAGAATCTTAGAACCATTTAAAGACTGGGTTGAAAATCACAAAGGATGGCAAACAATTCGCAATTTACCGGACTCTTCTAAAGAAAAAGATATACAGCGCCTAATCGATCTAAAGGGAAGAGATTATTGTGAAGATAATAATATTGATATGTCATTTGAAGCCAACGAAGGACCTGGAACGTTGGATTTAAAGCTAAGTCGAGGAAATGACAAGACAGTAATAGAAATTAAACTTTCTACAAATGATCAATACTTGCATGGATTTGAAGTTCAAATTGAAGAATACGCAAGAGCTGAAAACACAAAAAATAGAATCTATGTATACATCCAACTTGGCAATCCAACAAGAACAAAAAGAATAAGAGAGTTGTATGAAAAAAAGAAAGAAGCAGGAGAGAATCCACCTTTTCTCTATATTATTGATTCACAGGTAAGACAATCTGCGAGTAAAAAATAATCTATCTATAAATTCAAAACAGGCAGAGCCGATTTTCGACTCTGCCTGTTCAATTCATAGCCCACTGTATAGGTCTTTCATATTAGTTTTTAGAAAACTTCTATATTAGTACCGACCTAATAGTCACCGGTCTTAGTAGAATGCCTGCCGCCTTCTAATGTCACTTTATGGATCTCGAACTCATCGCTCACTGCCATGCCGGTATAGCGTGTCTGCGAATCCTTTCCGGTTACATAAGCATGGCATTTTCCGGGTTCATCCGGAGCGGCTGTAAAGGTATGGTCATCATCAGTTCCGTAGGTTATATTCAGTTTTGACAGATTAATTTTTCCAATACCTTCTAACGTGACAGAAGAGACCATATTGTTTTCATTCAGCTCAACAACAGCGTCTGAAAGGTCATACTGAGCATCCTGGTCAATTTTTTCATAATACACCTTGACGTTTTTGATCTGCGTAATTGTTTCCATATCATCGTATAATACAAGCTCATCAACGTCATACTCAATATCGTCAGCAACTATTATACCGCCGGCTGCAAAATTATCACACGACAGCTTTCCGTTAGAGATATCAAAAGAGTCTATATTGTCTATACCATCGCGTTTATATCCTATTGTATATTCGACCCTGGTTATCGTGTAACCCGATGCGACTCTGACGACCACCTCTTTATCTCCCAATTTGCCGACACGCAATCCGTCTTCATCAAACATGAAGCCTACTACTGTACAAATTGTGCCGGAATAGGTCTGGGTAGTTTTTTTATTTGTGGTAGAAAATGTGTCGAAAGCTTCATACGGTTCCAGCGTGAATGTCTGCTGAACCTCGCCCTCATAATTGCCCTGACCCGTGATAACGGCGGTGTAAGTGCCGGGTTCGGCAGGAGGATCTTCAAGCGGGGTATCGCCCTGCTTGTAGGAAACGGTGTAGTCTGTGGTCGCCGAAAGCGTGGTCTCGCCGACAACTACCGATGCAACGTCAGCGCTGTTGGTCGCCATTGTGACGGTGGTGTTTTCGGCGGTGAGGGTGGTTTTGGTCGATACCTCTTCATAAGTGATAACTGCGGAATTGACAATAATGCTACCCGATTCTACGTTATCAGCAGTTATAACGCACTCTGACGTGATATCTTCTATAACTATCTTTCGGTTGCTCGCACTGGTATCAGAGGATACAGTACCATTGCCCGAATATATCCTGATATTACTCGGAGTAATATAACCATATGCCCAAATAGCGTTAAATTCAATTCGTTTGATTTTTACGCTTGGATCAGTAACAGATATAGTAATTCTGTTATCATATCCCTCATTGATTTTAACTCCAGACGCCTGAGATATGCTGCCAAAATTGCCTGAAATCGTTGCTTTGTCACCGACATTTGAGTTTGAAGTCAAAGAAATAGTCTCCGACGTTGTACTTTCATCATTATCCGCACTCGCCACTAAAGCCGTCCAGCTCGTTACCGCCTGCGAAATAGGCTCAAAAGGCACCGAGCCTGTCACCATCGAGAGCGCCATGATACCGGCTGCTGCTCGTTTCCAAGAACTCCTCATGATATGATCCTCCTTTTTTATAATAAAATTCAAGCACACCCCGAAAAGCATATTATTTTTTTCGGGATGCGCAGTACTTACAATATTACTAAAAAGATTACATTTTGTTCAAATCTTTTCGACAAATTTGTCATAATATACCGTGACATAATTTGTCAATACTTTTGCAATATATTTTATTCTTTTAACAAAATTGGTTAAGCAAATCGGAGACGGACATAATTTATAAACGTTTTCGGAGGGCTTTACACAACAGAAAACCGGCAGTTTCGTAAAGAAACTGCCGGGTGATAGGTCAGTAATAAACAACAAATCCGAACACCTTGTCGGTTATGAAGGTGTTCGGATTATGATTGATTGGCTCCCCCTGTTGGACTCGAATTGTTATTCTTGTTTCCAACAAGCTTCAGTAACTGTCGCAAAAGCACGATATACCGCGCTTTTATAGTAACTTAGAACAATCGTTTTTAACTAACTTTATGTGGGTTTTAAAGACCAATAAAGACCAAATAAGTACCAAGATGATGGCGTGTTCCGTTAATCCATTCTATAATTGTTCTAAATTATTCTATTCTTTGACAGAGATTTAATTGAACAAGATACTAGTTATTAATCGCTCTTGCAGAATAGATAATAGTCATACAATCTGATCGAACTCCAGTTTCATATTTAACATTCACGTTTAGGTGTCACCCCTCTTGGCAGCTGCGAGCAGCGCAGCGGTGAAGAAACCGACAATTCCGCCGATCATCATTCCTATAACAAACTTTATCATCCTCTTATCCTCCTATTATTCATATGACCTTCCTATACGCTTTTCGGCTGACAGCATCAAGGCTGTCCAGCCGATTTTTTATGCTCAAAGGATAGTCACGGTCCGAATCGTATAGAGCATACTTTTCTTCCTTACTGCCAAACAGCAGCTTATCGAGATAGTATTCCACATAATCACGCTGGTGAAGGCTCTCGATATAGAGCAGAACGGGAATGCCGCTGCAAAATGCAGTTTCACCCGGTTCGTTGGTAAGCACCGCGATCCCCAGACCGCTGATCGGGTCAAATTCAAGCGCAGCCGTACATCCGCCCGTATTTCCGCCGTGTCCTAAAGTCTGCACCTTGCGCTGTTCCGTCCATAGACCGTGGCAGTTCTTTTCAACATCGGTATCGCCGTAGTATGATGTGGCTTTGAACATCTCATCACGGGTGCTGTCATTCTCAAACAGCGGACAGTCCTCTGCCACAAATGCCTGACCGAATTTTGAAAGGTCTCCAAGCGTACTCATACACGAACCTGCGGGAAAAAGCTGGACTGCATAGCGGCACTCGCCGTAATCCTCGTTGAATTTTTCGTCTTCATAGCGTCCATAGCATTTCAGTTCAGGGCGCTTTTCAGCTACCCATTCGTTGTCTTTCTGCTGAGGGTCAATCGAGGAATGCTCCATACCCAGCGGCTCAAAAATGTTCTCGTGAACGTAGGAAACATAGTCCTCGCCGTTTGTCTGCTCAACGATGTAAGCCGCCAGTGCCGTACTCCAGTTGGAATACACCGTGTATTCGCCCACATGGAACGCCTGCCAGCATTCGCAGGCTTTTACAGCGTCTTCAAGAGTATCATAAACATCATCGGGCGCTGCTTCCTGATTTTCGTAAAAGCTCTCCTGAAAGCCCGCATTGTGGCTCATCAGGTTTATCATGGTTATCTTTTCGTCGGGGTACTGCAATTTGGTGAGAAAACCGTCGGGGAGATAATCGCGGATGTCTGCTTCAAGATCGATATTTCCTCGTTCCCACTGCTGCATGACCGAAGTCCATACAAGCATTTTTGAGGTGCTTCCCCACTCGTAGACTGTATCCGAATTTGCGGCAATATCGTTCTCAATGTCCGCATAGCCGTAATATCCGTCATAAACAACTCCGTCCGCATCAAATACGCTTACTGCACACGAAGCAAGCCCTGCCTCACGTTCTTTTATGTAGCTGTCGATCCTGCTGCCGATGTCACTATAAGCGATTCCCGATGGAGTAGCTTTTTCCGCGTTTTCTGCCGAAGCAGTAACACCCGTTCCGAATGATGTTGCTGCAAGAATAAATGCTGATAATGCCGATATAATTCTTTTCATATTGATTTCTCCTTTGGGCAGTGGTTTATCGTATGAATACATGATACGATAGCTGCCTTACATGAAGAATTGAATTGTATTACCCGAACATTAAATTATTGCAGGTGCATAATCATAAGGACTTATCTCCGAGTAAACAGAGACAAGTCCTTATATTTTCGGCTGTTATTGTATAACCAACCGTCCAAGCTTTACCAAATAATCGTTGTTAAGGTGTTGCGTTCGGCACGCCGTTTAGGAGTTTCTGTCTGATATTCAGCATATCGTCACGCTGTACGCAGTTACCCTCATAACCGCAGGAAACACAGCCCGTGCAGGGGTGAATATTTGCATGACAGACATCTATGATTTCGACATTGTGACCGCTTTCCTCTGCACCTTTTTTGAAGCTGTCCATAAGAATACTTGTTGAGCCTTCCGTCACACGGTCACAGATGACATAGCCTTATGAACCGCCTCCTGCATACCGTCAACTGAACTTGTCAATCCCACTTGACACATTTTATTCGAACAGTTTTAAGCAGCAAGGCTTAAGCTGTCATAGTAGAGAGCTCTCTTGACAGCAGGCGGCAGTCCGCCGTTAGCGGTGCATATTCTCCGGTTAGCCCAGTAGCTCATGTA
>NZ_FPIR01000019.1 GCF_900119155.1 Ruminococcus sp. YE71
TGTTTATCAGTCTTCTTCTTCCTCTTCGGGAGCGTTCCAGTTGTGGTAAACGTTCTGGACGTCGTCGTTGTCCTCAAGGTTTTCGAGCAGCAGACCCATGAATTATAACAATATACTGTAACTATTGAAGATAAGCATATACTGTGATAAGCCATTCCGCACTTACAGTTTATCACACTTCATGTAATTTTGTCAATCTCTGAGTTGGGATAACTGTCTTAAATTTCTGTGTACAGCTTGCTTACTGCGGTAACTTATTCATCTTTTCCCTACAAGTCTGTTCATGTTGGTTTCTCTTACATATCTGTCAAGATAACCCTTGAATGTCTCATAATTGTCTGTCTGAACAGTTCCCGTAATGTTCCATGAGTAATAATTATTCTCATCGCCCATTCGACTGTTGTTTATTATCTCAGCGTTGTTTCTTGTGGTCTGTACAGCATTGTCAACTATATTCCTTATAGTCCTGTTAGTAAGCTGTGCTGTCCCTGTGCCGTGTATCATGTCATATAGTTTCTTAGCATCTTCTGCATTGAAAGTCACTTCTGATTTCTGCTTTGTTCCGTGAAGCATTGCAAGCCCTGTTTCGGTATTCACGCCGCCCTCAGAATAACCCTTGATACTCCTGAAAGCTATGTCAAACAGCTTAGATATTACGTTACCGCTCATACCTCTGAGAATAGCTTCATTCAGCCTTTTTACCGCCTCTGCCTGTTCGTCAGTCGCTTTGGCAAACTCGCTTGAATAGTTCTTGTAAAAATCAAGATAGTTCTGCTGTGCCGACTTTAATTCGTTCTGTGCCGTTATCTGCGAATCATAAGCATTTATTGTGTTTTGAACGTCTTTTATCTGTGGTTCTATCACGTTATGCAGGCGATATTGACAGCTTTCGTAATTGCCCGTGAAGGTGTTCAGCACACCTATGTCCTTGTTTGCTATGTCCTCACGCCAGTTTGAACCGAGCAAAGCAGAGGTTGTCATTTCATCTTGTGCGTTCTTGTAGGAATCAATAGCTTCGTTCCATAACTCTTTGTACTTATTGTATTCTGCTATCTGCTCATCAATGGGACTTGTTTTTGAATCACGCTCTTTTTCAAGTTCTGCTATCCTGCTTTCATTTACAGACTTGTCATATTCTTTCTGAGCCTTTGCAAGCTGTTCTTTATTAGTCTGCACTTCCCAGCCGTGACCCGTGTAAACTCGTTCTTTAGTGTTCTTTGCTTTTTCAAGTGCAATGGCTTTTTCTCTCAGATCATTCGCTCGTTCACGTTCTTCATTTTCAGTCCGTAATGCTTCTATCTGCTTGTTATAGGTTTCTTCAATCGCAGACTTTTCACGTTCAAGAGAACCTATCTCGCTGTCAATGGCACTCCTTATAGTATCGGCGGCTGTCTTGTAATTGTTTGCCAGTTCTTCAAGCTGTGTTTTTTCTGCATTAAGCGAATCAAGATAGCTTTGCTGTGCCGATCTCTTACGCTTTATGCTTTCTGTCTCTAAATCTATAAGAGCGATACTTTTTTCAAGCTGTGATACCGCTTCTTTTGTGCCGTCAATGCCTGCTGCTGTGTCAAGCTCAGACAGTCTTTTAAGCGAATCTATCAGCTTTTCTATTGATGAAATTTGGGTTTTATCAGTGAGATTTTCTTTCAGCTTTTCAAGACTCGCTATCAGCTCTTTAGGCTGAGTTTTAGCAAGCTTTGATATTTTTTGCTGTAACTTGTCTGTATCATCAATAAATGGTGCAAGTTCGGGAAAGTCCTTTATCAACGAAAGCATATCTTTATCAGAAATTGTACCATTAGAAATGCTGTCATAAGCCGTTCTGAGCTTGTCAACTGAACTTGTAATGCCGTCAATCTGCTTTGTGTAATCGCTTATATCAAAGCTGTCAGCTGTGTCTGCAAACTCGCTTAAAGACAATAGCGTGTCACGATATGCAATAAGCTGTTGTCTGTCCTCTGAGGTGCCAAGCCTGCTGAATTTATCTGCAAAATCTAAAAGCAGGCTTCCGTTCATGTCGTTCAGCAATTCAGATATAGCCGTGTCTAAGTCATCAGCTCTGTTTGCAAGCATAGGAAACGCTTCTATAAGCTTTGCAAAGTCTGTGTCCGTCAGCTCTCCCGACTTAAACTTGTCATAGGCAGTTTTGAGCTTGTCAACGTCCTCACGGTATTTTTTTATGGTATCTGAGAATTTATCACCGTTTTTGTTTTCAATATCAAACAGCTCCGACAATTTAAGCTTAGGCAGACTTTCTAACTGTGCTTGAGCTTTCGCCCGTTCTTCTTCAATGGTGTGGCGAATAGTATCATCTGCCTTTACAGAATTGACCCACTGATTATAATAGTCACTGATACTGTCTATACCCGACAGGTAACTATCAACATAGGTTTCGATCCTGTCTGTCGATAATACTCCCTCGCTCATAGCGTTTGAAATGGTATCGTCTTTAGCAAGACTATCAATGATATTCTGTCTGTATTCCTTGTAACTTTCCAGAGAATCAACATCGGTTTGACCCTCAACAGCTATATTTACTGTGAGCGTTTCAAGTAAGTCATTCGCTGCCTGTTCCTGCTTGTCGAGAACATCTTGCAATTCCTTTTGTGCGTTTGAAAGCTCCCGATAAAGCTCACTTGTGCTTGTATCAAAATCAGTATCATTTTCAAGAGCCTGTAAAGCTGTTTCAATGCCGTTTATCCTATCACGCAAGGTCGAATCATCAGCAAAATTGAATGACAAGAATTTATCAAAATCATGCCCTTGTATATTGACATTGGCATCTATCTCATTATCTTCAAAAGCCTTGTTGACAATTTCTGTTATCTGCTTTCTGATCTTGCCGTTATCTCCGTCAATGGTTATCTGATTAGAACCATAAGCCCAGTCTATATAACTGCTGCCTTTGTGATAAGTAGTGCTGTCAGCCTGAGAAGCGGCATCAAGATATGCTGTCCTCTGATCTCTTATCAGTTTATCACGTTCCTGCTGTTCAATTTCTTTCAGCTTTTTAAGTTCATCATCAAGCTGACCATTTACAAGGTCTAAATTATCGGCTTGCTGTCCAACTAACTTTGTTATCTCGCTTTGAATATCACGCACTTCTGAACGTGTTTCAGGACTGTCAAATGTACTGCTTTCTGAAAGCTCCTTGTACTTTGCAATAAGTTCATCGAGCTTTGCAGATTCAGTCTTTATGCTTTCGGCGCTCTGCCGTGACTGTTCGGCTTGCTCTTTTGCTTTTCCAGCGGCTTTTTGCTGTGCATCTTTAAGTGCATTGAATGCCATAGCACACGCAGTTACAGCCGTTATAACAAGCCCTACGGGGTTAGCCGAAAGAGTAGCCCATAGACCCTTTACCGCACCTGATAAGCTGAATGTGCTTGCTGTGGCTGCGTTTTCAGCTGTACTTAAACCTAATGTCTGTAACTTTGCTCTCGCTTCTGCTTCGCTTAGTCCTGTATTTGTAAGAATCTGCATACGCTGGGCATCTGTCAAGCTTTCGGTTGACAATACTGCTTTGAGCTGTGCAGCTGATAAACCCTTTGTAACATTCAGCAGTTGTGCAAATTCATCTGTACTCATGTCTGACCTTGCTAATTCAAGAGCATTGCCAAAGGCTGACATACCGTTTGCAGCCTTAGATACCACATTTACCAAAGCTGACAAACCGCTGACTGCGCCGCCTGCTGCGATACCCTCTAATGCTGATTTAGCAAGATTGGTTTTATCCAAAAATTCTGTTATTTCGGTTGTAAGCTCCAAAACATTCGCTATGCTTTCAGGGCTTATAATGTCAAGTGTCAGTCCCTCAAATGCAGCTTGCAGGCTATTTGACTTTGCTTCAACAGAATCAAGATAAGCATTAAACTTTTCAGCCGATGACCCTGCACTGTCTGCGGCTATCTTTGCATACTTGCTGACATTATCGTAATTCTCCATCAGAACTCTGAATGTTTCAGTCTGCCTTGTTCCTGCAAAAGCCTTTGACAATGCGTTCTGCTGAACCTGTGACAATGAATCCCATTTGTCAGCAAGATTTTCAAGCACTTCCGAATAGCTGTTGTATTCGTTTACCGTTGCTCTGAGGTCTATGCCCACATTTTTTAAGGTCAGTTCAACGTCTGACAAAATCTCTGTTGTTCCGTCATCATCAATAAGCTGTAACTTACCGCCTTTAATGTCAGACATTCGGGTGAAAATGGTTTTAAACGCATTTCCGATACTGTTTGCAGACTGCTGTGTTATCTCTGTAACGGTCGTTATCATGGCTGCCAAGTCATCAAACGAGACACCAGCCATTGAAGCTGTCGTTGCTACCTTTGACATTCCGTCAGCCAAGGCTCCGGCATTTACAGCGGCATTTGAATCAATTGCAGTAAGCTTATCAGTTATCTGTGAAATATCATCATCAAGAACATGATATGATTTGGATAATGCAGTCAAGTATTTTGCTGAATCCTCTGCCGACTTCTTAGATACCTTAGAAAACCGTATTGTCTCTTCATTTAATGCCTGTGCTTGTTCAAGTGACTTGCCTTGACGCAGCCATGTTTCAACGCCTGCTGCCATTTCTGATGTTGTCGCACCTAAATCCACACCGTTTCCGCTGAGATTTTTCATCAGGTCAAGAGCATTTGTAAATGTATCGCCTGTTGCAATCCTGATATTCGTCAAGCTTTTATCAAGCTGTTCTGTTGTGTCTATCAGCTTTTTTACAACGTTCTCGATCTGCTTTACAGCTTCAACAGATACAGCCGCTGTCGTGCCTATTGCCTTTGATACATCATTGATATTGCTGACCGCCTGCTGAGTTCCTGTTGTCTGGATATTGACAGCCACATTGGGAGCTATTTTTGCAAGCGCTTCCTGAATCCTGCGTTTTGTCTCTGCTTCGTTTATTTCACCTGTTATGTTTATAATAAAATCGTTTGTATCAGCCATTATTTAATGTCCCCTTTCGTATGGTATACCTTTGTTCTTCAAATAGTTTTCAAAAGCATCGAACACAAGTTCTTTGTCTCTGATCTCGTTTTCGGCATCGCTCCAAAGTCTTACATGACGTTCACCTTCTTCAAAATGATTGTAGACAGAACCGTGTAAGCCATTGTCAGCCGCTGTCAAGATACCCTGTTCATCCGTTGAATAGTGCAGCAGGCTTTCATCAAGATAAACCGATACTGACATTTTATTACTTTGCTTTATAACTTCCGTTCTCGTAATAGAATTTAACAGTTGATAGGTTCGCTGATACCACAAAGGTGAATAGTCTGAATACCATTGATTTATAAAATCTTCTATTAGGTCTTTAGTAAGATTGGCTGTGTGGTTTAAGGCTTGTTCGGTATCTGACTTGATAGCGGTTATTAGATCTTTTAAATTGTTGAATGTTCTTGCTATATGAATCACCTTCTTTCTTTACGTTAAAAATATAAAAGATAAATCTTCGGACTGTGAGCGTAGCGAAACAGGACGAATAGCGGGGTTGTTAGGGGGCGGCGACTAAGCCCCCTAACTATCAAATTAGATTTATTTTATTCTTTTGATTCTTTATTCTATCGTTGTAGACAAGTTAGGGGGGCTAATCGCCGCCCCCCTAACAACCCCCTGCTTTCCAAACTGTTTCGCTACGCTCAACCAGTTTGGGATGAACGGATTTTTAGGAATGGATTTTCTGAATATCAATATCCATATTTTTACTATTTAATAAAAAAGGGGGGGGTACATTTTTCTATAATATAGTATTTATATAAGAAATGTACCCCCCTACTCTAAAATCATTTCATAAATCTGCCAACATCTATATTTATTGATTTCAATAACTCTGATAGTTTCTTGTTATGTTTCTTAGCTGATTTGAATTGATCTTTACTTATTTGACAATTGTCCAAAATATCTTTAACTCTAAATTCTGTTCCTTCGGATAAACTGTCAATATATTCCATTATCTTTCCTGCTGTACTATCTGGATTTTGTTTTCTGGGTTTCTTGTATCTATCTTTAAATTCGTCCAGTATTGCAGAGTTTACAGTTTCAATATCAGCATTCCATTTTCTGCTAAAGTGTCCTCCGACAGTACTAATATACTTCTGGTTACAATACAGATACAATGTAACAGGTGTTTGACTGTTAAAGTCTCTTAAACTGCATCTGAATAAATTTTGTTCAAGGTCTGCTATGGCTCGATTCATACATATCTTATGAATCCTGCCATCTTCAAATATACCTTTGCTGATTTTTAGCAGCTCTGCTATTTTCTTTCTGCTCTCTTCTTCATCAAGTTTAAGCAATTCGTTATAGCCTTCTGTATCTATGAAAAAGTAATTCATGAGATAGTCGAAACCCGATTGTCTGTTTAAACCAAATTGAGCAACATTATCAAAATTGTACCATTCATTGCTCCCTCTCACATTTCCGAAATGAGCAACAGCAGTATTACCCTTTTGAAAGTATTCTTCACATTGCTGATAGCATACAATGAGCGTATCATTTTTTGCTCTGGAATGTAGATCATCAGCCAAAGCACTTAAATATTCAGTATTCTTTTTGCGCTCTTTTAAATCGCTTGCCTTATCATTAGTAATCATGCGATTAACATTTGTATCTACATTCACGATTTTAAGGGGCTTTAATGGTTCAAATGCAAGATTGTCCATCATGACAAAATCTTTATGCAAATATATAGGCTCAATGCCTGCTGTTGCATCAAGAATAATCGTCTTTATATCTTGCATAAGACTTGACATATTGTTTTTCAGATAGTACATGGATAGCTCATAGCTTCCACTGTCAATGGAATTTTTAGATGACTTTGTAGCCTTGACAATGACACCTTTTCGGACTATCTTTTTGAGATAGTGAAGTATCTCATAGCTCTTTGAGTTCAATTGACGGTTGTTGTTTATGGTTTTCTTGTGTTTGTCAATTACGTCAAAGAACAGTTTATCATTTCTTGTCAATCTCCTGAGATTAAAATGCTTAACGAAAAAATCTTGTGCAGCATCATCTGCAAGCGTATTTTCCGAATGGTTGTCCACTCTCAGGAAGTCATCTATGATTGCTTTGCGTAGATTCTCGTAACTGTCTATGACAAAATTTCTGTCAGCTTCGCTTGTTGGTACACCTTCGCTTATGGCGGTTGAAACATCGTTTATCTCTTTTCTTCCAATCGGAATATATTCATACGCTATCGGTTTTTCATCAATTAGCAGGAATTTCCTTTTGCATAGTTTATCATCACATTTAAATGTCAAAAGGTCTTTCAGGTCATATTCGCTAAGGTCTTTTAGTCTTTGTGAACTCATGAAAACGAATTGCTTATATTTAGCTTTTATCAATTGTTCTCTTGCTGAAAGTTCCCTGCTCTCAGAAGATACATAGATGCTCCTTGAACTATAACTGTTTCTCCCATCACCCCAAGAATCATTAACTATTTCACCGCCCGATAAAATTTTTAACCTTTCAAGTGAATCTGTAACAATAATTACTCCGATCTCTTTCATCTCCAAGTACGCTAATGATTCACAAAAGGCTTGAACGCACTGACTTTTTCCACAACCACATCGGCAAGGAATGACAATAGGTTTATTTCTTGTGTGGTTTTCAAAGTGCTTACACTTTGGGTTATCGTCAAGCAGGGTATCAATAAAATATTCTGCATACTGTCTCTGCTGTTCGTGAATGTCTGGAATATAATCTTCGATTTTTTCAAAAAACTCTTTCTTTAAGCAGGCTTTCTGAAAATCGTTCATTATTTGGTGCTGATTATTAGCTTCTATAACTTATCTCCCCTTCCTGTTATTCGTCTTAGGTTTTGAATACTTGCTTGCATAATCATCAATAGCGTGTTCAAGCTCTGGACACTCATTAAACAGGAATACAATATATCCCTGCTTTACCATGCTGGGCTGAACATCTATTAAATCAAATCCGTTATTGATAAGGTAAACAGCAAGTCTTTTTGATACTATCGCTTTTATTTCAGTTGTTGTATTATTCAAAAAATCATCCTCCGTTTTTGTCAAGGTAAATATTTACTTTTTCGTATGTGTCAAGGTCAATCCTGCTTTTCAATGCTTGATGTATAATGCTATGATCTCTATCAGATAGAATGATAAGGTTGCAGGCTCTGTTATCTGTTGTATCACGATTGATATGGTGTACATGAAAATTATCCCATTCAAAGTCTAATACCGATCTGTCATACTTACATAAATCAAGAATCTTATCCGCTATAATTAAATGAGAATACCGCCTATCAAAACCATCATCAAATAAAGCAGCAACGATATTTGACCATGCTACTGTGTGTTGCTTTCCATTCTTGCAAAGGTCAACGCTTTTGTATGATGTATTTTGACTTCTATCATGAATCGAAAGAAATTCATTGGTCTTAGTGCTATAAATCCTATCTTCTGTAGAAACAAAATACCCATCATAAAGCCTGAATTTTTCAGTGTCGCTCTTAGGCTGAAATTTGACTTTTTTGTGCTGCTTCTCCTGACTTATCGGCTGATAGTCAAGTTTCGGAAAACGTTCCCATATATTATTGTTCTTCTTGTAAGCTATAAGATTTCCTTTGTCACCAATAGCCCACGTTATTTCGTTGTAGCAATACTTTTGCGCAGTTTCAATTACTTCATTGTTTTTAGCTTTCAGCAGATCGTATTTAGCAGTTCGCATTTAATAATCACCTTTCCGTTTCTTTATAAAATGATAAAAGTGTGTTTCTGCCAAAAAACACACTTGATAACTTAATATCTTAGCTTCATGATTTGGCAGTATCGTTATTCTTCTCACTTACATTTATATCTATCATCACCTACCTATATAATAGTACAACTCAGCCTTACACTCCGACTTCCGAGAATCACCCTGAGTTAAATTTATCGGTGTTCGGTAAGTCAAAGTGTTTTAGCTGAATTTCTTTTCAGGCTCTGCCCGTCAGACAAGGTGACGTTGATCGCTAAACCCTTTTTTTACAAACATGGGTAAGGCTGTGGAATACCATTAGCAATAACATCACCCTGTCTCGCAGGCAGAAATTTTATGTTTGTTTCTAATTTTCAGATTTTATTCACAAATTGTTTGCTGATTCTTAATTGATTTTGTAGTTCACATATGGTATACTAAGTATAGTAAATGATATAATGGGGTATTATGTTAAAATATATTTATCCCCACATTATATTATATCACGCTTTTTGATATTTGTCAATAGGTTTGTAATAAAAATTAACTAAGTTGTAACTATTTTGTAATATTTTACACGTTACGTCTGCTCACGCAAGAAGTTGAAAATTCCCACGTATTATTTACGATTTTATTTATTTTTCGTGCAGTTTTCGTGTGAAAAAAAAGACTTTAAATGCTCCAAAAGCCTTGTATTTACGCATAGTTTACGAAAAACAGTCATGTATTTGGTACATAATAAAGAACATTTGTTCTCAAAACCCGTTTCGTAAATTATCATTATTGTCCGAAAAATCATACTTTAAATCAATGTTGCTGGTGAACATTCTGCTCACCCCTTTTTAGGTTTTCCCGATTTTGGAAAAGCCTTTTTTTCTATTAGTCTTTTTCTTTTCGTAAGTCACAAAATCGACTTGTGTAAATTGAAAGACATAATGAGGGGACAGCGACAAAGAGCAGGGGGCTATTTTATGTTAATATCCCCCTGCTCCCCTCGTTGGCTTGTTCTATATTGACAAAAACTATTTTCACCCTACGTCCTGTAACGTTTCTAAATACTTGTCCTTGTATCTATGTATAACGTTCTTGTTTTCCTCGCTAAGTTCATCAATTTCCCCAAATCCGAGAATGTACTCACCTGTTCTGCTGTCCAATAACCCCATATCAATTCTTCCAAAAAACGGATGTCTAAGCCCATCTGTAAAATCTTCATTCACAATGAACGCCAACACATCATGAACGTTCTTATCTTCAAGTCTTTCTTTTGCATGAGGTGATCTATACCAACCAGTTTCTTTCATATTCTGTGTTATATACTTCAATATCGGGTAATGTTCATATTCGTGAGTGTCAACGCCGATGATTACTCGTCCATCTGGAAGTCTAAAAGTATATTCCTTGTTTATAGAATTAACCAGTTCGTTTGGTATATCTTTCCCTATCTTTTTGTACTTTCCTTTGTGGTAAGTAATGTAAACCGTTGCTAAAAGTACCTGATCGTTATATATTTCAAGAGTTTTGCTTGAATCTGTTTGGCTTGTAACCTTATATGAGAAGTCACCAAAGTATATTATTGTTCCGACTATATCATAGAGCAAAACTGATGAATAATCACCTTTGAGAAAAACCATGTGTCCAATTCCATTCATCGAAACAGCACTGTGAGACAAATCGTACTCGTTCCCGATTGTACCATTTGTACCGTTTGTTTCTACGATAGTTCCATCAGGCAGTTTAAAAATTGCGCTGTATGAGTTATCAAACTCCCTGATAAAAGCCTTGTGAATCGTTTTAAGTTTCATTATTTATCAATCCTTTCGTTTTCTTGTGTCTTAAATCCAGCTTGTTTATTATTGCCATAACCACGATTTAACCGACCCCATAAACATTGCAGCTCGTTCCTGTTGTTTGGCTTGATTATATTCTATCATTAAAGATAGTGATAGTCAATACATAAATATCACAATCTTTAGTGATATTTATTGTTATATTTGTCACTTGATTTAGAGATATTTAAATGATATAATTATTAGGGGTGTTATTTTGTCTATTGTTTATGATAAGCTGATAGCCAAAATGAAAGAAGCGGGTATAACTTCTTATACAATGAAGCGTGATAAAATCATAGGTCAAGCTACTTACAAAAAAATAATGCAAGGTGGAGATATTGATACGAGAACGATTGATAAACTTTGTGAAGTATTAAATTGTCAACCCGGTGATATTCTCGAATACGTTCCCGATGAACAAGAGCAGCCTAAAGAATAATTATGCTCTGAAACGCTCTACAATGCGTTCTAAGTGCTTGTATTTTCGACCCTGTAAATTCTCACCATGAAGCCATTACAAGCCGTTACAATTGATTCTCGTGCATTCTGAGAGCATCGTGAACGTGCTTTATACATTTCCGAAAACTCTGATAAGTTATCTGCAAAACAGGCTCTAAAATCGCTTGCAGACTTACCCTTATAGTTATACCTCTAAGGGGTCGCAAGGCTATTTTGGGCTGTTCTCGTTTGATATAGAGTGTGTTTTACAACAAGAAAAGCCCATGTAAGATAGTTCCTGCGTGGGCTTTTGGTACAAACGATAAAGCAATAAATATTGCACAAGAATCATATAATTTTTTGTGCAAAATGTGCATAATTCTATTTACACTTAAACATTGATAAAAGAGGACAGCGATTTGTGACACACCCTGTCTAAGATGGGGGTATCAGATGAGTACCCTCTTGAACCTCGAATACCAAATTGGTACTCCATTGAAAATACATATCTTACCTATGATAAAACTCGGCGACGTTTTGTCGTTGAGTTTTTATAGCTCTTTCTATTTCTTCTTTTGTAGGGAATATCTCAATAATGTTTCTAACGTTTCTATACTGCATAACTTCACATTCGTTTCTGTCGTTTGTATATGCTATGATCTTATCATAGTTGATAATACCTTGATAAACGTGTAATCCGCTAAAGATCGAGCTATGAATATCATTGAATTTGTAAGCAAACCATATAGCAACATCTTTATTGATAGTCCATGATATTTCATTTTTGGCTTGCTCCAGCCTTGAAGCCGTAGCCCTATATACTGTTACCTCTTTTGTTCTCGGTAAATCATGGTATCTTTCAGAATCGGGAATATTTGGTGCTATTCGTTTTGCTTTCATCATTATCTTTTTAGGAAAATTATAACCATGTGATGTATAATGATCTATTATTGTTCTGTATATTAGTCCTTCATCTTTGCACATTTGACAAAAAACATCAAGCGCTTTGTTTTGTATTTTCAGTTTTTCTCCACATAAAAGAATTTCATCTGCTGCTTTCTGATCTTCTCCAACTTCGATAAAGTGATAAACCTGTTTTAACAATTCATTTAGTATTTCTTGCGGTGTTCTTCGTTCTCTTTCATAAAACCTGAAATATTCTTCTGGTGAACAGGGTTCTCCATCAAGATCATTATCAGCATCATTAAAATGTTCTAAATACTTATTGTATATAACTAACTGTTCATCAGTCATAATAAAATCATCATTCATTCGTCATTCTCCTTATTGTCAATCGTTATCATAGTTTCGATTGCCCTCATAACAAAAGCGTTCAAACTCTTGTCCCCAGTCTCCGAGATATGCTTTAACAATTCTGCTTTCATGCCTTTAGGCAGCATAAGCCCTACACGATCATACTTTTCTTTTGCAAATTGGTTCTTATATTCGGTTTTACCAGCCATAACAAGCCCTGCCTTTCATGTTTTTTTAATTATACCACATTTGATGATCTTTAGCAAGATACAAAATCAACAAATCATCTTACTAAAGATTGTTGATATTGCCTATTGCAATCTTACTAAAGATATGATATAATATATTACAGAAAGTGAGGTGAACAGCTTTGAGCTACAAAAAGCAAAAAAGAAAAGCAAAGGTTTTCTACAGCTACGCTAAATCAGTTTCCTTAATACTTGCAGGTCTTACGGGTCTGATAATGGCGATAGCCGAGCTTATCAAAAAGCTCTGAAAACTAAGCGGGGTGAAAGTCCCCGCCCCCTCGTGGGGCTTTGCTTTTCTGATTATAGTATACCATGCCAAAGGGAGGTTGTCAAGATGAATAGAAAAGTTTTTACTGCTGTGATCTGTTTTGTATCTGCTATGATAATAAGCATTCCTTTTGTTTCGGCTTGTCTGTATCTCGTATCATCGGGACTTTTCATGCAAGAGGGAATAAAAGACTTCAATAAAGCCCGTAAGCTGCACAAAAGTATAAAGTAATATTATTGCTCAAAGTTGTTTACCATAGTATTTAAGCCCTGTGACACTCTCACGGGGCTTATTTCACATTATATTGACTTTATCGTATCAGCCTGTCTCGTTCATTTTATAAGCTGAGTTATTCATTTCAAAAGTTGTCCATTTATAACTTCTATAATATGCCCTAATACTTATTCGATACCATATTCAGCAAACAATTCAGACTTATACTTGTAGTAGCTGTTTCTCGCAACTCCTACACCCTGACCGTTTATCATTGCCATTGTATCAATATCGTTAAGAGTTCCCTTGCCAAAAGCCTTATGATATTTAACTATCATTTCTTTGACTGCTGTTGACTTTTTAGTTACGATCTTCTGACCCTCTGTCCTGCCTATCTGCTTTCCCTGCTTTTTAGCTTCTCTGATACCCTCGCTTGTTCTTTTGTGAAGGTCTTGTACTTCTTTCTCACTCTGTTCAAATGCAAGCCTTATTTGTTTTTCGGCTAACTTTGTAATGTATATCGCTACTTCTGACATAATGCCGTTGATAAGTCGATCGGTATCGTCATCATTGGTATTGACCCTGACTGACAGCTTGTTATCACCGAGAACCGATTTGAAACTATCTGTATTGATAGTCTGCTCTTTGAGAAAAACAAGGTTTATCCCTTTGTTGTACAGTTCCATGTAAGTATCAAAGCCCTCGGCAGCGTTGCGGCTCATGCGGCTCACACTGTCAAATACAACCGTGTCACCTGTATTCAGTTTCTTTAAAAGCTTTGTCCATTCAGGGCGGTTTGACTTTGTACCCGTGTAAGTCTCCTGAATAATCATAGCTGTTGGGTAGGCTCTTGTTATATTGGTTATCTGTCTGTCAATGCTCTGCTTTGCGGTCGATATTCTGCAATAGCCGTAAATCTTATTATCCATAGTAACAACTCCACTTTGTATCATTTTTAACGAACGTTTATTTTGATACTCAAATTATATCACTTTCATTCCTTTTTGTCAAGTGGTTTTGATACATTTCTATACAACGTCTAAAATGATACTTTTATAATTGGCTATTCTTTACAAATCGGTATGCTGTTTTGACAGCTTATCATAAATTCATCAACGGACTTGCAGTAATACTCTTTGTAACTATATCTGCATCGAGCATAGAATTAAGATACCTTTGTGTAATGCTTATATTTTCATGACCCAAGAGCCTTGACAGACTGTAAACATCTACACCGTTTCTCACAAGGTTCTGAGCATAGAAATGTCTGCACGTATGCGGGGAACAGCGTATATCACTGTTCAGTTCCGCTCTTATTCCTGCTGTTTTAACTATGTTTTCAATGGTGTTCGGTGTACATTGACGGCAGGTTCTTGACAAGAATAACGCATCACTGTGAATCTCTTTATCACTTACATAGGCTTGCTTTATACGAAAATATATCAAAAGCTGTCTTTGCAGTATCGGGCTTATCCCGACTTGTCTTTCTTTATTGCCTTTGCCTTTTATTGTAAGTATATTACCGTTTAAAGAGCGTTCTTTTAGCATACACAATTCACTGCACCTTATCCCCGTATCAAGCAGCATAAGCATGATCGTTCTGTTTCTGGTTTCCGTGTAGGTAGTATTCATAAATACCGCTGAAAGTTTTCTTGCTTCCTCATCGGTAAATGTCTTTATAAGCGGTTTGTTCTCCTTTGTCCACTTGACTTTGAGCATAGGGTCAGAAGCTATATAATCACATTCGACTGCATATTTGAAAAAAGCTCTTAGCTGTTTTATTATGCCGTTTATGTAAGTTTCTTTGCAGTTATTATTGATCTTTGTAAATATATATTCCTTGACACATACAGTCCTGACTTCTTCAAGTTCTGTTATTCCGTGTGTATCGTTAAGCCATTTTATAAACAGCCCATTTCCGTTCCTGTACCCTTTGATAGTCGCAGAAGTGTATTTCTTGATAGTACATTCATAAACAAACTCATTCAGCACCGCATTTAAACGCACAAAAAAGCCTCCCCTTTCTCACAAAGAAACGGAAGGCTTTCAACATATATGAACTGTGATATACATTCAGAATATTTCACACAACGTATATCACTGTTCCTCTGCATTTTTCACAACTCGGACAGTGTTACTTTTTTGTATATCACCGTTCGGAAACCAAACAGCACGTAATATCGTACTGTTTATCAGTCTTCTTCTTCCTCTTCGGGAGCGTTCCAGTTGTGGTAAACGTTCTGGACGTCGTCGTTGTCCTCAAGGTTTTCGAGCAGCAGACCCATGAACTTGAGCTGCTTTTCATCGGTGAGGGTGGTGTAAGTCGAAGGTACCATCTCGCTGTCGGCGCTCATAACGGTGTAGCCGAGCTCCTTGAGCTTCTCGCTGACTGCGATAACGTCGTTGGGCTCGCAGCTTACCTCAACGATCTCGTCGTCGATGTTGAAGTCGTCAGCGCCTGCCTCGAAGCAGTCCTCCATCAGCTTGTCCTCGTCCTGACCCGAGTACTCCAGAATAACGGTACCCTTCTTGGTGAACATGAAGGAAACGCAGCCGCTGGTGCCGAGGTTGCCGCCGAACTTGTCGAAGTAGTGGCGAACATCGCCTGCGGTACGGTTCTTGTTATCGGTAAGGCACTCAACGATAACAGCAACGCCGCCGGGGCCGTAGCCCTCGTATACCATTTCTTCGTAGTTGTTCTTGTCGCCCTCGCCCGCAGCCTTCTTGATGATGCGGTCGATGTTGTCGTTGGGGATGTTGTTCGACTTCGCCTTAGCGATAAGCTGAGCGAGCTTCGAGTTGTTAGCGGGATCGGGGCCGCCCATCTTTACAGCTACAGCCATCTCCTTGCCGATCTTGGTGAAGATCTTGCCCTTGACAGCGTCGTTAGCCTCTTTCTTTCTCTTGATGTTTGCCCACTTGGAATGTCCTGACATTGGTTTATCCTCCTTGATTATATCCTTTATCAAACGTTTGTCCACGTTTATTGGTCTTGTTCAGCCGCGATGTTTTCTCTGATGATACCGTAGAGCTCCCTGATGCGTTCCGCACTTCCAATAAGCTCCAGATACCCGAACACCGCTTCGAGCCCTGTAGCGGCGCGGTAATCGGTGTTGGTCGCACTTTTCGGCGCACCGATGTGGCTCGAATTTCTTCCGCGCTTGTATATATATTCCTCATCCTCGGTGAAATGACCGTCCAGCAGGAAATGCGCAGCCCTTGCCTGATAACCTGCCCTCACCAGCTTCACGGCTTCCTTGTGCAGCTTGTTCGCAGGCATATTCGCGTGTATCACAAGCTCTGTACGCACCAGCCGCTCGTAAACGCTGTCACCCAGAAACGCCAGCGTCAGCGGTGAATACTGCCGCGCCTCGGCAGGGGAGAGTGTCTTGTTCAGCTCGTCCATAGCCTTACTCCACAAAGTCGAATTCGAAGCCGAAGATGTCTACCGTATCGCCTTCGTTGATGCCCATCTGCTCCAGCTTGTCGATGATGCCCGTCGAGCGCAGCACCCTCTGGAAGTACTGAAGCGACGAGTAGTCCTCCATGTTGCAGCTGCGGAGCACGTCCCAGAGCCAGTCCGCCTCGACGAAGTACACGCCGTCCTCGATGGTGACGGTGAAGTCCTTCTTCGAGAGCAGCTTGTCGTCCAGCTCTTCCTGAGTCAGCGGCTGAGCCTCGAACTGCTTTACGGGCGGCAGCTTGGACAGCTCCTCAAATACTTTCTTGACGAGCTCCTGCGTGCCCTGTGTGGTCGCCGCCGAGATCTCGAAGAACAGTCTGCCCTCGCCCTCGATGAACTTTCTGAACTGCGCGATCTGCTCGGGTGTGGCGAGGTCGCACTTGTTGGCCGCGACTATCTGAGGGGCTTCCGCCAGCTCGAAGGAGAAATTCTCCAGCTCGCGGTTGATTATCTTGTAGTCCTCGATGGGATCGCGTCCCTCGCTGCCCGAAACGTCCACGATGTGAACGATGAGCCTGCATCTCTCGACGTGTCTGAGGAACTCATGGCCGAGTCCCACGCCGTCCGACGCACCCTCGATAAGTCCGGGGATGTCCGCCATCACGAAGCTGTGCTCTTCGTCAAGTCTCACCACGCCGAGAACGGGGGTGAGGGTAGTGAAGTGGTAACTCGCTATCTTTGGCTTAGCCGCCGAGACCACCGATATGAGCGATGACTTGCCCACGCTGGGAAAGCCCACAAGACCCACGTCCGCGATGAGTTTCAGCTCCAGCTGGACTTCGTACTCGTCGCCCCTGAATCCCGGCTTTGCGAAACGCGGTATCTGTCTTGTGGAGGTGGCGAAGTGCTGATTGCCCTTGCCGCCTCTGCCGCCCTTGCATACGACAACAGGCTCATCCCCCGAAATGTCGGCAAGTATCCTGCCTGTCTCGACCTCCTTAATAACGGTGCCCCTCGGCACTTTGATGACAAGGTCGGGAGCGTTCCTGCCCGTACAGTTCTTCGAGCTGCCGTCCTTGCCCTTTTCCGCAACGTACTTGCGCTTGTAGCGGAAGTCGATGAGGTTCGAGATATTGTCGTCCGCCACGAACACGATGTCGCCGCCCTTGCCGCCGTCACCGCCGTCGGGACCGCCTGCCGCAACATATTTCTCGCGGTGGAAGGACACGCAGCCGTCGCCGCCATCTCCTGCCTTGATGTATATTTTCGCCTGATCTACAAACATCGTGTTCCCCTTTCGGTCGTGTGATGGTTACTTTCTGTCAAATATCTTAGCCGCGTCATTGAGCCGCTGATTTGCAGCCGAATTCTGCGAGAAGCTTTCTTTCCTGCCTGCGCGTTCGTGCTTGGCGCCCTCACCGTAGCAGAACAACCCGATGATAAGAGCTATTTTCAGCACAAGCTCGGCGGTCATTTCAAGACTGCCCCTGTTTGCTTTCTGGTACTGTTTCTGCGCAGTGCTCAGAGACGCAGTCGAGATGAACAGTTTTCCCTTCTCATCCGACTTGTACACATTCATCTGGTGCTCTTTCAGGTCTGCTATCTGTGTGAAGGAGTTGTAGGTCGCACTGTCGTTCTTCTGACTGCCCTGAAATTCCTCACCGCTGCCGTCGTAAGTTCCTTTGAAGGTGACGTGGTAGGTGTAGGTGGTGACTCTTCTCCTTCCGCCGTGTCTGCGGTGTCTGTAGTGAGTATGCTTTTCGGTCTTGCAGTCAAGGATGATGACCTTAGCCGTACCCACCTTGCTGATGGTGTTGCCGACCTTCAGCAGCCTTATGGGCGCCGCGATGAGTATCACGATAAGGCAGACCAGCGCACCCTTGTAGAAATCGGCACTGAGGTTTCGGGCAAAGGTATTGTTCGGGTCTTTTTTTAATTTTTCAAATAGTGAAGCCATTGTCATCCTCCGTAGGTCATGTTCTGCACGCGGGGCGAATCTTTATCTTTGTTTTTTTGTGAATGTACGGGTTTCAGCTCATCTGCTGTCCCGCGACATTTTCTTTCGGGTCGCTGCATGGCAGAGCCGGCATCATCGCGTCTTTCATATCCGCTCTGACGGCACTTGCGGCTCTGTCTTTGAAATAGTCGTCATTATGCAGTACCGCAGGCATCCCCGCGAATTCCTCGGGCACGTCGTTTCTCGGGTATTTCATTCCGAGCTCCATCTGTTTGTGACCCAGATAAAAGATCGCCGCCGCCAGAAAGAGCAGCACCCACATACCAACGGGCATCGAATACCTGCTGATATTGTAGCAGTATTCGTACTGCCGTTCAGCCGCATACTTGTCGTCTGGCGAGATGTACCAGTCGGTGCCGCCCTTGTTCAGCTTCACCTTGTACAAATAATAGGTGTGAGGAGTGTTTTTTCTCGCATCGTAAGTGAGGTCCTCGTACATATACAAAGTAACGCGCACTGTCATTTCTATCTCGCTGCCGTTTTCGTCAGAACCCGAGTAGGTGATGAAATACTTGTCATTGTTGAGTATGTTCTGTTCGGACGAAAACTCGATATTCGAATTCGACACCACAGCCTCAACAGTGCTTTCGCGGTGCATAGTGAAATAGCTGCCGAACAGTATCGAGAATAAGAACAGAGCCGCCGCAGCCGCGACCGTCAGGACTCCTGCACGCATCAGCCATACTCCGATGTTGTATGTGAAATGTGCGCCTTTGTCCATCATGAACAAGCGGAAAAAGTTATATATTCCTGCTAATAATTTTTTCATGATCTATCAATGTAAAAAACCCCGAGAAGTCATGCTGCCCGGGGTCTTGTCTGTCATATTAAGCCTGGGGGTAAACAGAAACCTTCTTGCGGTCCTTGCCCAGTCTCTCAAACTTTACTACGCCGTCAGCCTTAGCGAAAAGCGTATCGTCCGAGCCCTTGCCTACGTTCTCGCCCGGGTGGATGTGAGTTCCTCTCTGACGAACGAGGATGTTGCCGGCCAGTACGAACTGACCGTCAGCTCTCTTGACGCCGAGTCTCTTGGATTCGGAATCTCTGCCGTTCTTGGTAGAACCCATACCTTTCTTATGAGCGAAATGCTGCATGGAAATAATTAACATTTGAAATACACCTCCGTAAATGAAGTACGTCACCTGTCAATAACAGTGACCTTAACAGCCTGCGGAAATTCTTTCGACAGCATATACATATGGGTGAGCAGACCTAAGATGATCTTGTCTCCCGTGCCGTCGCTGTCATCCGTAAGCTTCAGATAAATGTCGCCGTTCGGTTCTTCCCTGACTTTAGCGTTCAGTGCGAACACTTCTGTCACGGTATTTGCCGTCAGCATAACAGCCGACGAAACTGCCGCACAAACGATGTCCTGCCCCTCTTCCGCATAACCTGCGTGCCCCGATACGACGAAGCCGAGGAGTTTCTGTGAATCACCGCTGCGGTAAAACTCCGCGTCGATCATTATGCGTTGATCGCTTCGATAGCAACCTTAGTGTAGGGCTGTCTGTGACCGAGAGCTCTCTTGCAGCCCTTCTTAGGCTTGTAAGTGAAGACGTTGATCTTCTTGCCCTTGCCGTTCTTGATGACCTTAGCGGTAACGGTAGCACCCTCAACGTAAGGAGCGCCTGCCTTGATAGCGCCTTCGCCGCCTACTGCGAGCACCTTGTCAAAGGTAACGGTCTCGTCAGCGTTTACCTCGAGCTTCTCGATGAAGATCTCGTCGCCTGCCTTTACCTGATACTGCTTACCACCGGTTTCGATTACTGCGTACATTCTTAGTACACCTGCCTTTTTATACAAACTCGCTGCGTTCGGTGTATACCTCAAAAGGGCATAACTTTAGCGTCTACCGAAAACAAGCGGCTTAATAATAATAACACATTACCGCGCATTTGTCAAGTCCGCGCCGTATCCCACAGAAGATTTAACATTTTTTTTACATTTCAGCACAGCTGTTCCATCCGTTCCCGCATCGCCTTGAGTATCTTCTTTTCCAGCCGCGAGATGTAGGACTGCGAGATGCCTATCCTGTCCGCCACCTCTTTCTGAGTCAGCTCTCTGCCGCCCCTCAGCCCGAAGCGCAGCTCCATTATCTGCCGTTCGCGGTCGCTGAGCCGTTCTATCTCTTCCATCAGCGTCCTTCGTTCGCACTCGCGGACCATCTTTTCTGCGGCGGTCTCCTCGTCCGAACCGATGATGTCCGAGAGGAGAAGCTCGTTGCCGTCGCGGTCGCTGCCAAGCGGTTCGTCTATCGAGATGTCCTGCTGACGTGTGGACGCCTTGCGAAGGTACATCAGTATCTCGTTCTCGATGCAGCGCGAGGCGTAGGTCGCGAGCTTGATGTTCTTCTCGGGGTCGAACGACCTTACCGCCTTGATGAGCCCGATAGTCCCGATGGAGACCAAGTCTTCGCTCGTACAGCTCGGCGACTCGAACTTCTTTGCGATGTAGACCACCAGCCGCAGATTATGCACCGTCAGCGTTTCGCAGGCGGCTTTGCGGTCGGTCTTCAGCAGCTCGAACGCCGCCTGTTCCTCTTCCTTTGTCAGCGGCGGCGGCAGCTGTTCCGCACCGCCGATGTAATCCACCCTGTCAAGCTCCCCGACGCACTTCCTGTAAAGCTCCGTCAGCCATTCCGCAAGTTTCTTTCTCAGACTCATTTCATACCACTCCTTATCTCTTGTCCGTATCACAGTATTTCGGGATTGAACACCGCGTAGCCCTTGCTCCCTCTGCTGGGCAGTATCCCCGTACAGCATCGCACCTGACGGCGCATCCCCGTGCAGCTGATGGTGACTCTGCCTTTCGAGGTCACATAGATGAGCCCCTCGCCGCCGATGGTCTCGAAGGGGACGGGTCGGAAGCCGTAGAAAAGCAGCTGTTCGGGGCGGTCGAGACTGAACCTTGTGTACAGCTCGTCCGAGCGGAAGATGACGACGGGCGCCCCCGTAAAGCTGTCGCAGAGCATATTCCCCGTGTCGGCTATGGCGGTGAACTCCGCCGAGAACGCCCCGAGCCTGTATTCGGCGCGGTACCTTTTCACCCTCGCACAGCTCCTGCGCCTGAGGGTTTCGAGCATCATCCCCGACAGGTACACGAGGGCACAGCAGACACCCAGCTGCGGCAGCGTCACGTCGAAATAGGGCACGAAATTCCGCACGAAGAGTATCCGTCGGTGGGTGATGCAGACCCACGCCATGCAGCATCCGCCGAACACCACGTCGCAGAGCAGATACCCCGCCGTCCGTCCTGCCAGCGCGAAAAACGACCTCGGACGGAAAGCCTCGGTCACGATCATGATGACCAGCGCCAGCTTGCCCGCCGTCATGGCGAACGCCGCCCAGAAACCCTCGCAGTCGATCATCAGCAGCAGCGAACCTGCCGCACTCATCGCGGCGGCTGTCAGCTCGTGGCGCGGCATCAGCTTTTCGTGGGTGACGGCGGAAATGCAGCCAAGATAGCTGAGGGTTATCACGGCGTTGGTGAGCATGAGTATATCTATGTAGACCTTCATTCTCCTGCCTCCTCCTGTGAACAGTATATCACCTTCGGGCGGTGAAAATGCTCGAATGCTGTGACTGCTCCCAAAAGTTGTTGCGTAAGCGGAAACTAACAGTTACATAATTATGACAATTTTTAGAATTTGTCCATCTGTGTTTGACAAAGTGATAGGAATGTGATATAATATTATAGATAAAAGGCAATATAAAAAATCTATTACTGTCAGGAGCAGTCGTTTATGACCGAGATAAGACTTGATTCGCGTCTTAAAAAACGTACACTTTACATATTTCTTGTGAGAACGAACTCCTTTTTTTCACGAGTGATCGCATTTTTCACAAAAACAAACTACACCCACGCATCTGTCGGCTTCGACCCTTGCTGCAACTCGCTCTACAGCTTTGCACGCATTTTCACGGCTCTGCCGATACCTGCGGGATTCGTTAAGGAAAGCACCAAAACAGGACTTCTGAGCCTCAGCCCCAACGCACCCTGCGCTGTCTACAAGCTCAGAGTCACCGAGCAGACCTACGAGGACATCGAGAACGAGCTTCAGCGGATGTACCTTAATAAAGAGCAGTACGGCTACAATTATTTAGGACCTATCGCCTGCTTTTTCGGCATACCGTTCAAGCTCGAAAAGCATTATTTCTGCTCACAGTTCGTTGCCGAGCTGCTTGAGCGGCACCGCGCCGTGACACTCGTCAAGCCTGCATCCCTCTACCACCCGAGGGACATCGAAAAGCTGAAAGGTCTTGAGCTCATCTACCGCGGCAGACTGAGCGACCTCACTCCCGAGCGTCTTTCAAAGCACCGTCGCCCCGAGAACATCCGCGACCTTACAGCACAGCTCTGAAAAAAACACAGACCCGAACGTTTTTGCAGCGTTCGGGTCTTTTTGTTATTCCGACTCTCGGGGAGCCTGACTCACTTCCCGAGATGTTCAATACCGCCTGCGAACAGCGACGCGAGGTACAGCGAACCGCAGATGATGAGCGCTTCGTCCTCGCCGAGGGACGCCAGCTCCCTTGCCACCGTCTCTTCGGCGGAGAGGGTCGAAGGTTCGGCATCTGCGCCGCTGCTTTTCAGAAGTTCTGCGAGTTCGGCGGCGTTCCTCGCGTTCGGGGCGAAGCTGTCAACGCAGACGAACCTGTCTCCGTGCGGCGCGATGAGTCGCGCAGCTTCGGCGCTGTCCTTGTCGGAGAGCATCCCGATGACGAAGTGCTTTTTGCAGCCGAGGGTACCCACCGTCGCGGCGAGTGCCGAGATGCCCTCGGGATTGTGACCGCCGTCAACGATGACGAGGGGGTCGCGGCTGAGCATCTGTATACGTGCGGGTATCTGCGCCGTCAGACCCTTGCGGAGGGCGGCTTCGGGTATCGAAAAGCCTCGTTCGCGCAGGGCTTCCGCCGTCTCGATGACGGCGGCGGCGTTGTACAGCTGATGCGTTCCGCCCATCATCAGCCGCAGACCGCGCATATCCCCGTAGTCGAATTCGCTGCCGAACATATCACAGCGCCGAACGTTCATGCGGCTCATGTCGGGGGTGCGGAGATGTGTGCCGCAGCGTTCTGCCTGTTCCTGCATGACCGTCAGTGCGCCGTCCTTCACGCACGCCGAGCAGACCGCCGCCGAGCCGCGCTTGATGATGCCTGCTTTCTGCATCGCTATCTCCTCGATGGTATCGCCGAGGATCGCCGTGTGGTCGAGGGCGATAGAGGTGATGAGGGCGGCTTCGGGGGGCGGGATGATGTTGGTGGAGTCGAGCCTTCCGCCGAGACCCGTTTCCAGCACGACGACATCGCATTTCTGCCGCGCGAAGTGGAGCAGACCCATCGCCTGCGTGATCTCGAACTGCGAGAATCCCTCGCCACAGGCATCGACCGACGGCTCGATAAGCAGGGCGAGCTCGTTGAGCTCGGCGTCGGTGATGTCCTCGCCGTTGATGCGGATACGGTCGTTATAGCGAATGATGTAGGGCGACGTGAACAGTCCCGTTCTGTAGCCTGCCGCCGTCAGCGTTTTCGCGAGCATCTCACAGCACGAGCCTTTGCCGTTGGTGCCTGCGACGTGTATGAACCGAAGCCGCTGCTGAGGGTCGCCGACCGCCTTCATCAGCCTGCCGATGCGCGAGAGGTCGTCAACGCGCTTTCCGAGCTTCGAGAACCTGTTTATGAATCTTTCGTATTCCTGCATAGTATCATCTCCGTTCTATATTTTAACACAGATGTTTCCGCTGTGCAAGGTTTTTTTCTGAATATTCGGAAAATATGGGGCGACAGGCAATACGTAATTACTTATAATTTTACGTTTTTGCGAAATATGTACAAATCTGTAAGCGGAATTTCGTGCAAGTACATGAAAATTACGTAAATGCTGAAAATCGCTTGATAAAAAAACTGAAAACGTGGTATAATATGATCACGGAAAGCGGTATAACATCACACGTTCATGCCGCTTTATACAGAAACGATGCATTGTTTTCAGTAAGTTTAAAGTCAGTATTTACGAAAGGACAGGTATCTATGAGAAAGTATAACAAATTTTCGGTCTCGGCAAAGATGTCACACATTATTTCGGTGGTCAGCACACTTATACAGAAGGCGGGTTCGGGTTCGATAAGCGCGCAGTACGGCGTTCTTGAGCTTGACAGGGCTTTTCTGGACGCTGTGAACAGAGAGGCGAAGCTTTCGGGTGTTGAGCGCAGCACGGTCGATTCCGCGATGGCGAGATGCTGCGGCATGGAGAGGAACGACTGGCTGCCGCCTTTGTATTCCGCGCTTTTCTGCGGCGATAACTCGCAGCTGCGTGAGCTGATGTTGAGTAACGCGCTGAATGAGAATGATGTCATAGCCGTACAGAGATTATTACCGTAAAATGGGAGGGACAGATATGGCAGAGAACAACATTTTTGACGAAAATATGTATGCGGGCAGCGGCAGAAAGAAGATCTCGAAAATAGTCGTTTACTACACGGACGGGACATACACCGAGTGCTACGTGACGGCATTTGAGGGATTTGAAGCGCCTGTCATCATTTCGGAGAGGGATGTTCGGGGCGATACTTCCGAACGGCTTCCTACATCCGCAAAAGCCGAGATCATTGTTGAGATACTGGGTGAAATTTCGGACAGCTGCAAAATGAGGGGAACTTCGCAGTTCGATGCGGCATCAGTGAAAAGCATGATAAATTCGGCTGTAAGGGAGATCAGTGAGAACAGGGTGATAACGTATCAGAGTGCGTATGATAAGATCGGAAGGGGAATAGGTGTGAGATCTGAGGAACTTATTGAACTTGTTCGTCAGTGGCTTGGCGGAGACCCATTACCGTTGAAAGAACAGATAGTCGGAAACCTCAGCGAGCGAAACCGAAAGGGGGACACGAAACTCGTCGAGGAATTCTTTGAAAAGCACTGATCCGAAAATCTGTAAAAAAATACGGACATCTCCGTCTCGGCTGACAGTCGGGGCGGAGATGCCTTTTTCGGAGGATATATATCATCGGCGGTCGCCGTTGATACATTATATGCGCGGAGAGGGGATCGCGTTACAGCCCTTTTCCGAGCTCGGCGGCGGTCTGTGCAACGGCGCGGACGAGTGCGTCGGTCTGCTGACGGGTGCTGAACACCGACGGCGAAAAACGCACCGTCCCCTGTCCGAGCGTCCCGATGGCGCGGTGGGCGAGGGGAGCGCAGTGCAGTCCGCCGCGGAGCATGAAGCCCTTGTCTGACAGCCGCGCCGAGACCGCCTGCGCGTTGAATTCGCCGATGTTGAAGCTCACGACGGGGACGCGGCGCTCGCAGGGGTAGAGCTTCACGCCGCCGGCCCTGCGCAGACCTTCTTCGAGACGGTCGCAAAGCGAAAGCTCGTGTGCGAGAATGTTCTTCGTACCCTTCGACCTCACGAAGCGGATGCCTGCCCCGAGACCGAGAATGCCTGCGGTGTTGACGGTGCCGCTCTCGTACCGCTCGGGTGCGAAGGGGGTCTGCTCGGGCTCGGACGAAGTCGCGCCCGTGCCGCCTTCGATGACGGTTGACAGGGTGAAGCGTCCGTCCGAAACGAGCAGTCCCGTTCCCGAAGGTCCGTAGAGTGCCTTGTGACCTGCCGTGCAGATGAAGTTCATGCCGTCGTTGAGGGAGATGTCCAGCAGACCTGCCGCCTGCGCCGCGTCCACGATGAAGCACAGCCCGTAGCTCTTGCAGAGCTCGGCGATGCGCCGATAGGGGAGTATCCGTCCCGTGACGTTTGAAGCGGCGGTGCAGCAGACGCACTTTGTGTCGCTTCGGATGAGGGAGCGGATGTTTTCAAGGGTCTCGTCGTCATCGTCGGAAACGGTCGCTGCCGAGTAGGATGCGATGCGGCGCTTCGCGAGAGTATGGACGGGACGCAGGACGGCGTTGTGCTCGTAACCCGAGATTATGATGTGGCCGCCGTTCTGCATCATGCCTTTTATCGCCATGTTCAGCGCGAGGGTGCAGTTTGAGGTGAACGCCGTGTTCTCGGGCTCGGCCGCGAACAGCTGTGCCGCCTGTTCGCGCACCGAGTAGACCGCTTCGGCTGTTTCCGCCGAGAGCCTGTGACCGCCGCGCCCCGGGTTGCCGCCGTAGCGCGTGAATGCGCTCATCACCGCCTGACGGACGCTGTCGGGCTTCGGGAAACTGGTGGCAGAGTTATCGAAATTGACCAACTGTTTCACTCCTTTCGGTCTGATGCTATACCAGTATATGCTGCCGCCGCGCCGAAAGTGAAAGTCCCGATAAACGAAAAAAGTGCTTTCGGAACGTTTGCCCCGAAAGCACCTGTGTTTGTTCTGTTACTGGTAATTCTGTGTGATGTCGTAGAGGACAGCACAGAAACCGAGCAGCGAGTAAACGCCGCCTACAACTCCGATGACCTTGAACAGCCAGCTTATCCATGCAGGAAGACCCATGCCGAGCAGAACGAAGATAGCTATGAAGACGATCAGTGCGCCGATGTAGATACCGATGAGCTTTGCGCAGTTTATCATCTCGTAAGTCGGCAGCTTCTTGTTCAGCGGAAAGTAGTCATATCTGTCCATTATAAGCAGCTTTTCCTTGATGTTTGAAAGAATTTCCTTAAACTTTTCCATATTAATTCCCCTCCCGAACTCAATGTACTTAATTACATTATACATCGGTCGGCCGTATATTTCAACATTTCGCCATGATTTTTGTAGAAATGCACAATATATCGTATTTTGGAAATCTCGATTTAGATGTGTATTGCTAAATATACTTTTGCCTTTCGGGCGGTGAAAGCCATGCGGACGCGGCCGTTATTTAATGGTGCAGATGCGGTTCCTGCCTGCTTTCTTGGCTTCGTAGAGGGCTTCGTCAACGCGTGTGCATACGCTGTCGGTCGTTTCGTTCGGGCGCAGGTAGGTCAGACCTATGCTCACGGTCTGGTGACCCGCAAGAGGGAAGCAGTGATCCTCAAACTCGCGGCGGATGCGTTCGGCGGTCTCTTCAGCGAAGGATGCCGCTTCGCCCGTCAGGCAGAGCATGAATTCCTCACCGCCCCAGCGTCCCGCGTAGGCGCTGTTGGGCAGTTCCTCGGCGGTGCGGCGTATCATATCGGAGAGCCCCTTGAGGACGTCGTCGCCCTCGCCGTGACCGTAGGTATCGTTGACGTGCTTGAAATAGTCGGCATCTATCATGATGAGCGCGGTATCGCGTGGGTGGCGTTCGAGAGCGCGTGTGATGCGCTGCTGTATCTCGCGGCGGTTGAAAAGACCTGTCAGACCGTCGGTCTTTGCCATAGTTTCTAGCTCTTCGGTGGCGGCTTCGATGAAGGTGGCAAGGCGGTTTATCATGGAGACCTTGCCCGAATGCTGTTCCTCGGTCATCTCGAATCTTGCGGCGGTCTCGCTGGTCCTGCCGCCCTCGCGCATGGCAGCGCAGACGAGGGTGACGTTATGCTGGTTGACGTCGTTGTTTGAGCGCAGGAACTCGCCCGAGGTGTAGAATCCCGAGGTCGGAGCCATCGTCTGCATCGGCAGGGTCTCCTTGTAAGCCTCACTGCCCCAGAAGGTGCGGCGTGCGGCGCAGGAGAAGACCTGGATGACTTCTGGCTGGAACTGACCTATCTGCACGCAGCCCTGACGCACGTCGTCGAGTATCGTCCAGGGGTCGCCGTATGCGATGCGTGCGCGGACGTCGGTCTCGATATCGGCGGTCATCAGCAGCGAGCCGTCCTCGTTGGCGGCGGTGGGAGCGCGGAGTATGTTCATGCCGTTTTTCTCGTAGAAGAACGGGAATTCCAGCGTGTTGTTGAAGAAATGCTCATCGTTTCGGATGCGCAGGAAGTGGTAGTAGGTATCGTAAGCAGGCTTGTGGTCGAGCTCGTAGAGGACGCTGCCCTCTGCACGGGTGACGATAAGCTCACGTCCGAGAGGTTTCCAGCCTGTGATGTGGGTAGTCATGATATGCAGGTCTTCGCCGCCGTAGAGGGTGAAGACCACCGAGTTTGTCTCGCACTTGCCCACGCCCGAAAAGACGTAGGCGACGTTGTTGTTTATGTCCGCCGCGAATGCTCCGCCGCCGAACACTTCCACATGGTCGGGGAGCTTGTTCAGGTCGTCGCAGAACCTTGTCATGGACATCCCGCGGATGGTGACGAGCATACTCACGCCCTTGACCCAGCTGTTCGCCTTGACGTAGGCGCAGAGGTCGTCGGTGACGCTCTTTTCGGTCTCGTCGCTGAGAGCGTACTGGCGCATCTCGACGCGTGTCGAGGGGAATTCAAAGATTGTGCAGACGATAACGGTGCGCTTCTTCGACTGTCCGCCGCGGATGATGTTGCCGTTGGTCGAGCAGCCGCGGTAGAGCGCGTCCGGCATTTCCTCGCCGATGAGCGAGATGATGCTGTCGAGCTCGTCAATTTCGATGTCCTCGGTGAAAATGTCTATCACAACACAGGATGACATGGCATTCTTTGCCCATAACGTAGTCTTCCTGAGATCTCTTTGCAGTGTGGCTCTGTCAGTGTACTCAAACTGGAGCTGTTTCATGCACCTGTCCTCCTTTGTGCTTTTATTGGGTGAAACCCGCCGTGGCTGCGCACGGCTATAAAAAGGGTTCTCCCCAGACCCTCTTCCAAAAATTTTTTATGCTTTTTGGGCAAAGGGAGTTGTTCTTTCGTATATGGTATTGAACTGTAAGTTTGCGATTCTTCTGCTGTATGGTGTAGCCCTTGCCAAAAAGACGGTTGTGAGAGCCTTACGGGTCTGATTTGTGCCGTTTTTGGTGGGGGCTCTTTGCTGCACACACGGATCGGTGGGCGTTTTTGCAATTTGTTAAGCGTTTTTACGTGCTTAATAATATTATAACATGGTTTTTTGATATTTGCAATAGGTTATAATTAATTATTTTCATTTAACATATTGGGAATCGTGTTGACAAAATGCGTCGTTGTGTGGTATAATAATGTGTAGCAACGCGAAGCAGAAAGCTTCCGTAACATAAAGGAGATATTGATTATGTCTGTTTACAGGATCTATGTTGAAAAGAAGCCGGGATTCGATGTTGAGGCACGTTCGCTGGCTGCGAGCCTGCGTTCGGCACTCGGTTTCGAGGAGCTGGGAGTCCGCATCATCAACCGCTATGACGCCGAGGGTCTCTCGGAAGAGGATTTCAGGGCGGCTGTTCCGGTAGTGTTCTCCGAGCCTGCCGTTGACGTTACCTATGACCACGTTCCCGAACTTGGCGAGAACGACCACGTTATCGCCGCCGAGTATCTGCCCGGACAGTTCGACCAGAGAGCAGACTCCTGCGCACAGTGCATCTCGCTTCTGCGCGGCGGAAAGCGTCCTGCTGTAAAGTCGGCTAAGGTGTACATCTTCACCGCAAAGCTGACCGCGGAACAGCTTGATACCATCAAGCACTACATCATCAACCCCGTTGAGTCCCGCGAGGCGAGCCTTGACCGCTTTAAGACGCTTGACGTGAGCTATGAGATCCCTACTACCGTAAAGACCGTCGAGGGCTTCATCGGCAAGTCGGACGACGAGCTGAAGGCTATGATTGCCGAGCTGGGTCTTGCTATGGACTTTGACGACATCAAGTTCTGTCAGGCATATTTCCGCGACACCGAGAAGCGCGACCCCACCATCACCGAGATACGCATGATCGACACCTACTGGTCGGATCACTGCCGTCACACCACTTTCTCGACCATCATCGACAAGGCGGACATCGAGCCGCAGTATATCAAGGATACATACGCAGACTATCAGGCTGCCCGTGCCGACCTCTACGCAGGCAGAACGGACAAGCCCGAGACTCTGATGGACCTCGCTGTTATCGGCGCGAAGAAGCTGCGCAAGGCAGGCTTCCTCGACGACCTCGACGAGAGCGAGGAGATCAACGCCTGCTCCATCAGGATCACCGTTGACAACAACGGCACCGATGAGGACTGGCTGCTGATGTTCAAGAACGAGACCCACAACCACCCCACCGAGATCGAGCCTTTCGGCGGTGCTGCAACCTGTCTTGGCGGCGCTATCCGCGACCCGCTGTCGGGCAGAAGCTACGTTTATCAGGCGATGCGCGTGACGGGTGCTGCCGATCCCCTCGTGCCCGTTGAGGACACTATGGAGGGCAAGCTCCCCCAGCGCAAGATCACCGTTACTGCGGCAAACGGCTACAGCTCCTACGGCAACCAGATCGGTCTTGCTACGGGTCACGTAAGCGAGGTATATCACCCCGGCTACGCTGCTAAGAGAATGGAGATAGGCGCTGTTATCGGTGCGGCTCCTGCGGCTAACGTAAGACGCGAGAGACCTGCCGAGGGCGACGTTGTCATCCTGCTGGGCGGCAAGACAGGCCGCGACGGCTGCGGCGGTGCTACGGGTTCGTCCAAGTCGCACACCCTCCACTCGCTGGAAAGCTGCGGCGCAGAGGTACAGAAGGGTAACGCTCCCGAGGAGAGAAAGCTCCAGAGACTGTTCCGCAATCCGACCGTCACCTCGATGATAAAGCGCTGCAACGACTTCGGCGCAGGCGGTGTTTCGGTAGCGATCGGTGAGCTGACCGACGGTCTTTCCATCAACCTCGACGCTGTCACCAAGAAGTACGACGGTCTCGACGGCACAGAGCTCGCTATCTCCGAATCTCAGGAGAGAATGGCGGTAGTCATCGCACGCGAGGACGTTGACAAGTTCATGGCCGAGGCTGCAAAGGAGAACCTTGAGGCTACCCTCGTGGCGGTAGTTCAGGCAGAGCCCCGCCTTAGAATGAACTGGTGCGGAAACACCATCGTTGACCTGTCGAGAGAGTTCCTCAACTCCAACGGCGCCGAGAAGCACACCACCGTTTCCGTTCCGAACCCGACCGTCGGCTTCGACGCAGGCGAGGATAATGCGGAGCGCTGGGAGTCCATGATCTCCGACCTCAACGTATGCTCGCAGAAGGGTCTGGTTGAGCGCTTCGACTCGACTATCGGCGCAGGCACCGTGCTGATGCCCTACGGCGGCAAATATCAGAATACACCTTCGCAGGCTATGGCGGCGAAGATACCCGTTATCGGCGGCGAGACAACTACCGTTTCGCTGATGGGCTGGGGCTACGACCCGAATCTGTCCTCTCAGAGCCCGTATCACGGCGCTATGAGCGCTGTCGTTGAGTCGGTGGCTAAGATAGTTGCGGCAGGCGGCAAGTACGAGGGCGTTCGCCTGACCTTCCAGGAGTACTTCGAGCGCACCCAGAACGACCCGAAGAGATGGGGCAAACCTTTCTCGGCTCTGCTGGGCGCTTACAAGGCACAGTGCGAGCTGGGCTGCGCGGCTATCGGCGGCAAGGACTCCATGTCGGGTACCTTCGAGCACATCGACGTTCCGCCTACGCTGGTGAGCTTCGCAGTTGCTGTCACCGACGTTGACAGCGTTGTCTCCGACGAGTTCAAGAAGGCGGGCTCTAGGGTAGCTTACATCGCTCCGAAGTACGACGAGAACGGTCTTGTTGATTTCGATTCGTTAAAGAGCGTATTCAAGAAGATAGAGGCACTCACCGCCGAGAAGAAGGTGCTGAGCTGCTTTACCACCGCTAAGGGCGGTATCGCTGAGGCTGTCGCTAAGATGGGCTTCGGCAACCGCATCGGCTTCAAGTTCACCGACAAGCTGACCGCGGCTGAGCTGTTCACCCCCTGCTACGGCGCGTTCGTGCTGGAGCTTGCGGACGGCGTTCAGACCGACCTTCGCATCATCGGTGAGACCACCGAGGCATATACTATAGACAACGGCTACGTTATCGACGGCATGAAGCTGGAATCCCTCTGGGAGAACAAGCTCGAACCCGTATTCCCGACTCACGTTGACGAGCCGAAGGAGAAGCCCGAGACTTATTCCTACGAAGCGACCGAGCGCAAGGCTCCTGCCATCAAGGTGGCGAAGCCGAAGGTGCTCATCCCCGTATTCCCCGGCACCAACTGCGAGTACGATACCGCAAGAGCCTTCGAGCAGGCAGGCGCCGAGGCGGAGATCTTCGTTATCAGAAACCTCAACAGCGACATGATCGAGGAGTCTGTTGACGAGATGGAGAAGCTCATCAAGCAGTCGCAGATCGTAATGCTGCCCGGCGGATTCTCGGGCGGTGACGAGCCTGACGGTTCGGGCAAGTTCATCGTTTCCTTCCTGAGAAACCCGAGACTTACCGACGCTATCCACGACCTGCTGAAAAACCGTGACGGTCTGATGCTCGGTATCTGCAACGGCTTCCAGGCGCTCGTCAAGCTGGGTCTCGTGCCCTACGGCGAGATCGTGCCCATGAGAGACGATTCTCCGACACTGACCTTCAACACCGTTGCGCGTCACCAGTCGAAGATGGTCAACACACGTATCGCGTCCAACAAGAGCCCGTGGCTCGCATCCTGCAAGGTGGGTGACATCCACAACATCGCTATCTCGCACGGTGAGGGACGTTTCGTTGCGACGGCTGAGGAAGTTGCGAAGATGGCTGCCAACGGTCAGATCGCGACTCAGTACGTTGACTTCGACGGCGTGCCGACCTTCGACATCCAGTGCAACCCGAACACTTCCGTTCAGGCAATCGAGGGCATCACCTCGCCCGACGGCAGAGTGCTCGGAAAGATGGGTCACTCGGAGCGTAAGGGCGTGGGCGTCTGCAAGAACGTTCCCGGCGAAAAGGATCAGCAGATCTTTGAGAACGGCGTGAAGTACTTCAAGTAAAACCACAAGATGGGGGACGGGTCAGCCCGACCCCCTTTTTGTAAAGAACGCACTGAAAAGGAAAGATAGCATGGAACGTACAGAAGCAGGCATCATCGGACAGGTCATGTCGAATACCGAGGCTATGAGGAAGCTGCTGGCATTTTTTATAGCCATGTCGTTGCTTTCGAGTCTGGCGACGTTCGTCATCTTCGGCATCGACAAGAAGATCGCGAAGGCGAACGGCAGCACGGCAGGGCCGCACCTGTACCGTATCCCCGAAAAGCTGCTGCTCTGGCTGGCGTTCCTGTACGGCTCACCCGGGGCTTTGCTCGGGATGAATTTCTTTCACCACAAGACTCGCAAGCTCAGGTTCAGGATAGCCGTACCGCTGTTTTTCACAGGATGGCTCGCAGCAGGGGCTTTTCTTGCATACGCGGCTTATTTCAGGACATAGGATCATAGGAGGGCAAAAAAATGGACACTTTACTCAGACTGCTCAAACAGAACGCAAGGCTCACCAATGCGGAGCTGGCTGTCATGCTCGGTATCTCCGAGGCGGAGGTCGCAGAGAAGATGGCGGAATATGAACGTCAGGGCATTATCAAGGGCTACACGGCGATAATCGACGACAGCGCCGCCGACCCGAACACTGTCACAGCATTCATCGAGCTGAAAGTCACTCCCCAGTCGAGGAGCGGCTTCGACGAGATAGCACAGGAGATAGCAGGATATGAACAGGTGGAGAGCGTGATGCTCATGAGCGGTTCGTATGACGTGCTGGTCACCGTTACGGGCAGCAACATCCGCGAGGTATCGCTGTTCGTGTCGGAGAGGCTGGCGGCTATCGACGCTGTGACGGCGACTGCCACACACTTCCGTCTCAAAGCATACAAGCAGAACGGCGTGCTGATAAGCGCCGAGGAGCGCGATGAGAGAGGAATGGTTCTCTGATGGGCATGGATTACGATAAGCTGATGAACAAAAACGCCGTCGAGATGAAGCCTTCGGGCATACGAAAGTTCTTCGACATCGCGGCACAGCTGGAGGGGGTAATCTCTCTCGGCGTGGGCGAGCCCGACTTCAAGACCCCATGGAAGGTGCGTCAGGCGGCGATAGAGACCCTTGAAAAGGGCCGCACCTGCTACACGGCGAACTCTGGTCTGAGGGAGCTGAGGCAGGAGATAGCAGGCTATGTGAAAAACACCGTGAACACCTCTTACGACCCCGACAGCGAGATACTCGTATCGGTGGGCGGTTCGGAGGCGATAGACCTTGCTATCAGGGCGTTGGTATCCCCCGGGGACGAGGTGCTGGTGGTCGAACCCTGCTTTGTCTGTTACTCGCCTATCGTCAGTATGATGGGCGGCGTGCCTGTGCCGATAGAGACTAAGGTGGAGGACGAGTTCCGTCTGACCGCCGAGGAGCTGAAGGCCGCTATCACGCCGAAAACGAAACTGCTGATACTGCCGTTCCCGAACAATCCGACGGGTGCGGTCATGAGACGCGAAGATCTGGAGCCTATCGCTGAGGTGCTTCGCGGAACGGATATTTTCGTCATCACCGACGAGATCTACTCCGAGCTGACCTATTCGGGAAGACACTTCTCGATTGTTGAGCTGGAGGGTATGCGCGAGAGGTGCATACTGATAAACGGCTTCTCGAAATCCTTTGCGATGACGGGCTGGAGACTGGGCTTCGCTTGCGCTCCCCACGGGATAATGCAGCATATGCTGAAACTGCATCAGTACTGCATCATGTCCTCGCCGACCACAAGCCAGTACGCGGCGGTGACCGCTCTGCGCGACTGCATGGGCGACATCGCGAAGATGAAGAACGAATACAATATGCGCCGCCGCTTCGTGGTGGACGGCTTCAACAAGCTGGGACTGACCTGTTTCGAGCCGCAGGGCGCTTTCTACGTGTTCCCATGCATACGCTCGACGGGGCTGACCAGCGACGAATTCTGCGAGAGACTTGTCTACTCGAAAAAGGTCGCGGTGGTGCCCGGCAACAACTTCGGTGCCTGCGGCGAGGGCTTCGTGAGGGTCAGCTACGCGTATTCGCTCAACCACCTGAAGGAAGCGCTGAGACGCATCGGGGAGTTCCTTGAAGACCTGAAAGAGGAGCAGAAGTAAGCCGTGAAAAAGAAGCTCATCATCGCGGCGGTCTGCATACTTGCCGTCCTGTTCACACCGTCCCGACAGGGACTTACAAGGACGGCGGCACACGGACTTATACCGCGCTGACTTACAAGGTCGTGAAGTGGCGGCGTGCTGCAAGTGAGCATACAATATTTATCTACACGTCCGTCTACTGGTTTCCCGACAACTTCAAGACGCTTGACGAGCTTTGGGAGATGGAGTTGGAAAAGCACGCGGACACGATATACTGAGGGACACAAAAATGAAAAAAGCTTTTGTTTACGTTCACGGAAAAGGCGGCAGTGCCGATGAAGCGAAGCACTACGAGCCGCTGTTTCCGCAGTATGATGTCATCGGGTTCGACTACAGGGCTGAGACTCCTTGGGACGCGAAGGCGGAATTCGCGGAGTTTTTCGGCGGTATCCTTGCCCGATACGATGAGGTCGTGCTTGCGGCGAACAGCATCGGGGCGTTCTTTTCGCTGGGGGCGCTGTCGGAAATGCCGATAAGCCGCGCATATCTTATCTCGCCCGTCACGGACATGGAAGGGCTGATACTCGGCATGATGGCGGCGGCAGGCGTTCCCGAGAGCGAGCTTGAAAAGCGCGGCGAGATACCGACCGACTTCGGCGAGACGCTTTCGTGGAAGTACCTGTCCTACGTTCGGGAGCACCCCGTTGTGTGGAACATCCCGACGAAGATACTTTACGGCGGAAATGACCGTCTCGTGCCTTTTGAAGCGGCGGCGGCGTTCGCGGAGAGGACGGGTGCGGAGCTGACTGTCATGGAGGATGGCGAACACTGGTTCCATACCGACGAACAGATGGCGTTCCTCGACAGGTGGATGACCGAAGATATGAACTAAAGGAGAAAACAATGCAGAAACACACCGAAAAAGCATACGCGAAACTGAACCTCTATCTGGACATCACGGGCAGGCGAGCGGACGGCTATCACGACCTGAAAACCGTTATGCAGACTGTTGAACTGTACGATATTCTGGACTTCGAGCTTTCGGAGGGGACGGGTATCGTGCTCAGCTGCGGCAGGGAGGACGTTCCCTGCGACGACAGCAACCTCGTGGTCAAGGGCATCCTTGCGGTGCTGAGCTACGCTTATTTTCAGCCGAATTGCAGGATAAGCGTAGATCTCACGAAAAACATCCCCTCGCAGGCGGGCATGGGCGGCGGAAGTGCCGACTGTGCGGCGGCGATCAGGGCGATGAATGCGCTCTTTCATCTCGGAATGAGCGCGGATGAGATGCGCGAGGTCGGAGCGATGTGCGGTGCGGACGTTCCTTTTCTCATCGAGGGGGGGACGGCGCTCTGCGAGGGCATCGGCGAGAAGCTGACGCCCCTGCCGAAGTTCGATGCGGTCTTCGCGGTGGTGAAGCCTTCCGACGCGATAAGCACTCCGCAGGCGTATAAGCTGTTCGACGAGAAGGGCACGCCGAATGCGGGCGATTACGGGCGTTTCGAGCAGGCTTTGCCGAAGGGCGCGGAGGCGGTCGGAGGGGCGCTGTATAACGCCTTCACCGAGACCTGCGGACCGGACTCTGTCAACGCGGCGATTGCAAAGCTGAAAAAGTACGGCGCTCTCGGCGCGGAAATGACAGGCAGCGGCTCGGCGTGTTTCGGAATATTCGCAGACGAGGAAACGGCGAAAAATGCTGTGGAAATGTGCGAAATGCCCTTCGGCGGAGTATACCGCACGATATAACACAAACTGTTCGGCATATGCCAAAGACCCAAAAAGTTTAGTGGGGAGTCCGAAGGCACGCAGGGGTCAGCGCTTTGAAATGTAAGCGCACCATATTTCAAAAAAACGAATAAAATCGGCAGCCCCCCAAAAAACGCCCAAAAAAGGCGCAATCGTAAGATCCAAGACTATTTAACGGGAACAAGCGATCTGCCGATTTTATTTTTCGCGGGAGAGCGCAAGCGATTCCCGTGAAAGACCCATAACGCGCAAGCGTTAAGACTTTTTAGCACTCAAAAGGTGCAGAACAACAATTTTTTTCAGCATGATATTCAATTTCGCGGGGTAAACGAACGAAACTCGAAACGAGAAAAACAAGGAGGCAAACATGGCATACAAGTGCAAGACCTGCGGTTATGTGTTCAAGAAGTCGGATTCCGACCTCTGCCCCGAATGCTTTACCGCACGTGATGACATCAGCTGCTTTGACGCAGGGGAGAACCATAACCACTTCAAGGAGACCGATTCGGGCGAGGACAGCTTCATTCAGGAGCAGATGCGTCAGGAGGCCGCGGCTACTCCCGAGGAGATAAGCGAGAAGATACACGGCGTGACCGACAGCTTCAAACGCAATTTCTCGGAGGACACGCCTCCGAATACCTACGCGAAAACGCCTCAGCAGCAGACTCCGCCGCCGTCGGGTGGTCAGACCATTAACTCTCCCTACAATCAGGGACGTTCCACACTCTACCACACCACGGGCGTCGGCAAGTACGGCGCACAGTACTACACCAGCATGGATCAGATCAACCGCGGCAGCGGCGGCAGACAGGCGGCAAAGGCGCCGAAATGGCTGGTGGGTCTGATACTGTGTATGTTCTTTCTGCCGTTCATCATCTCCATCGGGACTTTCATCATCGGGTTCGTGAATAATAATTCGAGGTCAAACCGCGCTGTTGAAGTTGGGGACGCCGAACTTCCCGAGGTGAGCTCGGCAGACGACGGGCTGATACAGGAGAACGATCAGAATATCCACACCCGTCAGTTCGCTTCGATGGACGTGTATGACGAGGAGATATACATGACCGTCAAGGACTTCGAGTTCGCGGACAACTACGATACCCTTGAGGACTGCAAGAATGCGGGCATCGTCGAGTTCAACGACGTGAGCGGCGGCTCGCCCGATTACGCAGGCAAGAAAAACTGCGCGCTCGTTTACTGCACGCTGTCGCTGGACACGGCAGGATTCGACATCACCGACTGCGCATTCATGAGCGCCGATGACCTCAATACCATTTATTATGAGCCGTTTGAGGGCGTTTCGGGCAAGGAAGTCGTGAAATTCCCGATGTTTATTTCCGCGGACATAAACGATTACCTCATCTACGTGAATTGCCGCGGCAAGGACAACGAAGAGGAAAAACACATCTTCAACTGCTACCTGACCTACGGCGAGATAATGGAGCTTTCGGGTCAGACTTCGTATTTCAGCGAGCCTGTCGGGAATGAGAGCGGCAGCGGTGAAACGGGCTTTTACTCCTACGATTACACAACTGCGCCTTTCGAGACCTCGCTGAAGGACGACACGGGCAGGAACGTGCAGCTGAAGTTCACAGGCAACTCCGCGGAGATAGTCGAGGGTTCCGAGGATAAGGAGCATATCACCCTCATCGACAGCGACCTCGCCACCGACAGCTGGGCGCTTTATCAGGTGAAGCTGGTGGGCGCTGACCAGAACCACGCCGATATCGACTGCCGATACAAGACCGTTTCGATGTTCGCTTACGATGCAAACAACAAGTGCGTCTATACCTACCTACAGCATCTCAACGGTGCCGAGCCCGAGCTGGCGCTGTGCAAGAAAGTGCAGTATTTCTACTGCATCATCGACTATGTGGACGCATCGGGCACGCCTTATCAGGCGAATTTCAACATCAGTGCGTCTGACCTTTATAACTCATGAGTACTAAAATACGGACTATTATGGAGCGCTGCACCCTCTGCCCCAGAGAGTGCGGCGCAAACCGCGTCACGGGCAGGGGATTCTGCGGCGAGAGCGAGACCGTCCGCATCGCAAGGGCAGAACTGCATATGTGGGAAGAGCCGCCGATAAGCGGCAAAAACGGCGCAGGGACGGTGTTTTTCTGCGGCTGCACGCTGCGTTGCTGCTACTGCCAGAACCACGAGATCTCCCACGGGGGCAAGGGCTTTGAGCTGACCGTCGAAGAGCTTTCGGAGACTTTTCTGCGGATGCAGGAGCTGGGGGCGCACAACGTCGAGCTCGTGACTCCGACGCATTTCACGCCGCAGATAATCGAAGCGCTGGATATGGCAGGGGAACGGCTGAACGTCCCTGTCGTGTGGAATTCGGGGGGCTACGACAAGCCCGAAACACTGCGGATGCTGGGCGGCAGGGTGAAGATATTCCTGCCCGACCTGAAATACGCTTCGGCAGACATCGCACAGAAATATTCGCAGGCAGGCGACTATCCCGACGCGGCGTTCGCGTCGCTGAGGGAGATGTGCCGCATCGCAGGCAAGCCCGTGATCGAGAACGGCGTCATGAAAAGCGGAGTCATCGTCCGCCACATGATACTCCCGAACCACCGCCGCGATTCCATCGAGCTGATACGCAGGCTGAGAGAGGAATTCTCCCCCGACGACCTGCTGGTGAGCCTGATGTGCCAGTACACGCCGATGTACATGGCAGGGGAGTTCAGGGAGATAAACAGGCGCCTCTCGCGCTTCGAGTACGAGACCGTCGCCGAAGAACTCGAACGCTCAGGCTTCGACGGCTTCTTCCAGGAACGCACCTCGGCAAAAGAAGAATACGTCCCCGAGTTCTTCTCCGAAAAGTACTTCTGACTTTGTGAGTGCGGGTCTTCTTTGGGGAAACCCTTTTGAAAAAGGGTTTCCCCAAAACCCCTTTCCTAAAACTTTTAATACTTTTTGGCTTGTGAGTGATTCTTACTTTGTTTGTGCAGGTAGGGAAGATTGTAGTTCTTCTGCTACATAGCTTGACCTTGCCAAAAAGACGTTCAAGTGTGGTCTACGCCTCATTTGCGGAATTTTTCAGATGGTCGCTCATGAAATGTCGAGAGCCTATCTTTCAAACCACAACTATCGTCCAACATATTAAAAGTCTTTGGAATGGGGGCCGCCTTAGCTACGCAAGGCAAGGGGGAAACTTTCTTCAGAAAGGTTCCCCCGGTTAATACCCGCACTCATTCAGCCAAATCAAGCCATTCGCAGAAAAATCAGCAATAATTCATGCAAAGTTCATATTGGTCTGATATACTGAGGAAAATAAGGGGCGGATGTCCCGTATATGAAAGGAAGCTGTTAGATGTCAAGGGCGATCGGTTCAAAGTACATTGTTGAACGTTCTCCGCAGGCTCAGGAGTACCACGAGGCTGTCAAAGACGTTCTCAACAGTGAGGAGGTGCAGGATCTCAAAGATTACCACCATCATCACTGCATGACGAGGTTTCAGCACTGTCTGAATGTATCCTACTACAGCTTTCTGCTGTGCCGCAAGCTCGGTTTCAACGCCGAGCAGGCTGCGAGGGCAGGTCTTTTGCACGACTTGTATCCCGAGTGTCCGAAGTGCGACCGCAGGCATCTGACGACGCATCCCGAGACTGCGCTTGAGAATGCGCGGAAGAGCTTCAAGCTCTCAAAGGTCGAAGCGGACGTTATTTTGAAGCATATGTGGCCGATACGCAAGGGCAGACCGAAGTATCCCGAGTCGTATGTGGTGATGATGACAGATAAGTACGTGGCTTTCATGGAGTTTTGTATTTATCTGAAACAGACCGCAGACATGAGTCTCAAAAAGCACATATAACAGGCAGCTGTCCGATAAAACGGACAGCTGTTTTTTGCCTCTGCTACCTGCGTTTTTTTGGGGGAAAACATTTCTGAAGAAAGGTTCTCCCCTTGCCGTGCGTAGCTAAGGCGGCCCCCATTCCAAAGACTTTTAATATGTTGGCAGTTGGTTGTGGTCGGGAAAATAGTCCCTTGACATCTCAAGAGATGCTGACTTACGAATACCGCAATTGAAGCGTTAACCACTATTGAACGTCTTTTTGGCAAGGTCAAGCAATATCACATAAGAACCACAATCTTTCCGACCAACACAAATTAAGGAAGAAGCACCACAAGCCAAAAAGCATTAAAAGTTTTAGTGAGGGGGGTGAGGGAAGACCCTTTTTCAAAAGGGTCTCCCCAAGAAAAGCCCGTCACTCTGTAAAAATAAGAAGCACCCAAAGCCTGTGAGTCGGACGCTCGCGGGCTTTGGTTTTGTCCGGGGTAAAAAAATCGTACTGTTTTACCAAAAAGTAATTGACTTTTCAGAAAATATAGTGTATAATTATATATACAGATTGTTTCGGTAGTTTGTACTGCCGTAAAAATAGATCATGGAGGTCTGACAATGAAAAGACTTGTGACAAGAAGTGATTTCGACGGATTGGTATGCGCCATGCTTCTCAAGGAGCTTGACCTTATCGACGATATAAAATTTGTACATCCCAAGGACGTTCAGGACGGCAAAATCGAGCTTTCCGAAAATGACATCACCACGAACCTGCCTTTCGACAAGCGCGTTGGTCTTGCATTCGACCACCACGAGAGTGAGCTTCTCCGCAACAAGGAGGAGGACTACAGGGGCAAGTACATCATCGACGGCAACGCACGTTCGGCGGCTCGCGTGGTCTACGACTACTACGGCGGCGCGGACACCTTCAAGCGCGTTTCCGAGGAGATCATGATCGCTGTTGACAAGGGCGACAGCGCCGATTTCACCAAGCAGGAAGTGCTGGAGCCGACAGGCTGGGTGCTCATGAATTTCCTCATGGATGCGAGAACGGGTCTCGGCAGATTTCACGATTTCCGCATCTCCAACTACGAACTGATGATGCAGCTCATCGACTTCTGCGTTGACCACGGCATCGACGAAGTGCTGGCACTTCCCGACGTCAAGGAGCGCGTTGACCTCTACTTCGAGCAGCAGGAGCTTTTCAAGGAACAGCTCAAACGTATCACGAAGATCGTCGGAAAGGTCGCCGTCATCGACCTCAGAAACGAAGAGACCATCTATGCAGGCAACCGCTTCATGGTCTATGCGATGTGGCCCGAGACCGAGCTTTCGGTACACGTTGCGTGGGGCTTCCGCAAGCAGAACACGGCGGTCATGATCGGTAAGTCCATCATCAACCGCGCGTCGGATTTCAATATCGGCGAGCTTTGCCTGAGCTACGGCGGCGGCGGTCACGCGAACGCAGGCACCTGCCAGCTCGACAACGATAAGATAGACGCCGAGCTCCCCATCATCCTCGACAAACTGAACGGCAAAATACCCGTATAAACCAAAAGCACTTCCGAAAAAACGGAAGTGCTTTTCTTTTCTTTTGGGATTCCCTCGCCCAAAAGACATTCAAAGGTGTATAACGCTTCATCAGCAGTTCAGAAGGTATCTCTTTACCCGAAGAGAGTCTATCTAATAAACCACAACCAACTGCCAACATATTAAAGGTCTTTGGAACGGGGGCCGCCTTAGCTGCGCACGGCAAGGGGAGAACCTTTCTTCAGAAAGGTTTCCCAAAGTTAAAACCCGCACTCAAAAGGCTCACTTAACGATCTCAACACGCATCATGTTGGTGTTGCCGCTTACGCCGAGGGGGACGCCTGCGGTGACTACGACGAGGTCGCCGTGGCGGAGGAGACCCATGCCGAGGGACTTTTCGATAGCCGCGTCGATCAGCTTGTCGGTGTCGGTCTGTTCCTCAACGATGCCTGGAACGAGGCCCCACGACATATTCATGTGGCGTGCGGTCTTGTGGCTGGTTGTGAGCGCGATTATCGGGCATTCGGGACGGAACTTGGAGAGGCGGCGTGCGGTGGTGCCGCTCTTGGTGACGGTGATTATCGCTGCCGCGTTGAGGTCGTGAGCGGTAGTCACGGACGCGTGGGAGATAGCCTCGGTAACTTCGCGGCTGGAGTATTCGTCGTTAGAAGAGCGAATGCTGAACTGCTTAGCGTAGTCGATGTTGTTCTCGGTAGTCTCGGCGATCTTTGCCATCGTGCGTACAGCGTCAACAGGGAACGCGCCTGCGGCGGTCTCGCCCGAGAGCATTATCGCGGAAGTGCCGTCGTAGATAGCGTTTGCGACGTCGGTGATCTCCGCACGGGTGGGGCGCGGGTTCAAGATCATGGACTCAAGCATCTGAGTTGCGGTGATGACCTGCTTGCCTGCGTTGTAAGCCTTGTGGATGAGCTCCTTCTGGATCGCGGGGATCTGCTCGAAGGGGATCTCGACGCCCATATCGCCGCGAGCGACCATGATGCCGTCAGCAGCTTCGAGTATCTCGTCGATATTCTCAACGCCGTCGCTGTTCTCGATCTTTGCGATGATGCGGACTCTGTTCCAGCCCAGCGACTGGGTGAATTTTCTCAGGTAGATGACGTCAGCGCCCGTGCGCACGAAGGAAGCCGCGATGAAATCGAAGCCGAGCTTTGCGCCGAATGCCAGGTCGTTCATATCCGAGTCGGAGATGTAGGGCATGGAGAGCTTTACTCCCGGGATGTTGATGCCCTTGTTGTTCTTTATCTCGCCGCCGTGTACTACCTTGCAGACAACGTCGGTGGAGTTTACGTAGGTAACGGTCAGCTCGATAAGACCGTCATTTATAAGGATGCGTGTGCCTGCGGTAACGTCCTTGGGGAGATTTGCGAAGGTAACTGCGCATTCCTTCTCGTTGCCGATGATGTCACGGGTAGTGAGGGTGAACTCGCTTCCGTCGGTGACCTCTACCTTGCCTTTCTCGAATGTTTTCAGGCGTATCTCGGGGCCTTTGGTATCGAGCATGGTAGCGACATGAAGACCAAGTTCGTCGGAAAGGCGGCGGACAGTCTCGAATCGCTTCTGGTCTACTTCGTAATTAGCGTGTGAAAAGTTGAATCTTGCGACGTCCATGCCGCTTTTCATAAGTTCGCGGAGAACGCCCTCGTCCTCGGTAGCAGGGCCGAGAGTACATACTATCTTAGTCTTTCTCATATCTATCTTCCTTTCGCAGGGATATTCCCCATACACAACCATTATATCACAATTAGCATATACCGTCAAGTGGAGAGCACCGATTTTGTATTCGATTACAAAAATACTGCGCATTTTGGAAAAGATTTACCCGAAAAGTAATTGACAAATGAACAGATGTGTGATATACTATATCACAGTAAGATATATCGTGGTTCGATACAGTGAGGTGAGATATATGACCGACAGGCTGAAACGCATCTACGTTCCCATGTCGGAAACGGCGTTCTACATCCTCTTCTGCCTTACGGAAGAGGCTCACGGCTACCTCATCAGCCGCCGCGTGAAAGAACTTACCTGCGGCGAGGTGAACATTTCCGCAGGCACGATGTACGGCACCCTCTCGAAGATGGAAAAGGACGGTCTTATCTCATTCGTCCGCGAGGAAGATAAGCGCAAGCTGTACAAAATCACCCCTGTGGGCAGAGAGATACTCGATACCGAGATAGCGCGTATCAGGCGGCTGTACAGGAATATCGGCGGTGAGGCTTATTTATAAAGGTATGCTTTTTTCGGACGGTCATGAGTGCAGTGCCGTTTGACTGAAAAATACTTCGTGCAGGGGCGCGGAAAATGTAAAAAAAAGATGAACAATACTTTGAGAGTATTGACATTGTAAATGCAACTGTGTATACTATACATGAACAGTCTTAACGGCTGGAAATGTGTGTCAAGAAAGAAAGGAGAACACTATGGCAGAACAGAACACTCCCGTGCTTGAGGTCGAGCATCTTTCCAAGCAGTATAAGAAAGGTGTATACGCTTCAAAGGATGTGAACTTCACCGTCAGCAAGGGCGAGATATTCGCACTGCTCGGACCTAACGGAGCAGGAAAGACAACGACCATCAGGACTATCGCAACGCTTCTGAAACCTACCGAGGGCGACGCCCGCGTGGCAGGCTTCTCGGTGAGAAATCAGCCTGCGGAAGTCCGCAAAAACCTCACCTACCTTCCCGATGAGGCAGGCGCGTACAAGAATATGAAGGGTAGACAGTACCTGCAATTCATGGCGGAAATGTACGCCGAGAGCAGGGACCAGGCGGCGGAGTTCGTCAAGACCGCTGAGGAGATATGCAAGCTCGGCGACAGGCTCGACGACAAGATAGAGAGCTATTCGAGAGGTATGACAAGAAAGCTGCTGCTTGCACGCACCATCATGCCCAAGCCGAAGATAGCCATCCTCGACGAGCCGACCTCGGGACTCGACATCATCAACGCCCTTGAGATACGCCGCATGATACGCGAGCTTGCAAAGAACGGTATGAGCTTCCTGCTGTCGTCGCATAATATGCTTGAGATAGAGTACGTTTCCGACAGAGTGGGCATCATCGCAAAGGGTCACCTGCTGGAGCTGGGCACGCCCGACGAACTCAAATCCAAGTACAGCGCATCGAACCTTGAAGAAGTGTTCGAGACAGTCGTGAACGAGAGAGAAAGCAAGGGATGGTGAGCACAGATGAAGTTTATAAGTTTACTTAAAAAAGAGCTTCGGGAGATGCTCAATGTTCAGACGATACTCATGCTCGTGATGATGATACTCATGATGGGCATGATGGGCGGTATGATGAACAAGGCGTCCGAAGAGACACAGAAGGAAAGCGGAAAAATAACTATCTGCGACCAGGACGATACGCCGTTCTCACAGTCGGTGCTGAAATTCCTTCAGCATCCGACGGCGGATATGGAGAACGATGTGAACATAATCACGATGGATTCCGACGACTACTCGAAGGAGCTTGAAAAACACGACGTCAAGAGCTTCGTTATCATCCCGAAGGGCTTCGAGGACGCTATCAGGAACGAGAAGCAGGCGGAGATAATCTACGTCAGCCGCATGACCTCGCTGTCGATGATGGCGAACATCAACGCGGGTTCCGAGACCGCCGTTCAGCTGATACAGGCGGCGATAAAGACCGCGATGTACACCGACAAGATAAATTCGGGCAAGCTCACCGACGCTGAGGTCTCCCTCATGGAAGCGCCTGTCAGCGTCAACGAGCAGACTATCGTAGCCGACAAGCAGGAGAAGATATCTCAGCTGGTGCTCTATTCGGGTGCCTACTCACAGTCACTGTTCATGCCGATGATAGTTTACATACTCATCCTGCTGGGCTCGCAGACGATGGTCAACGCGGTCAGCGCTGAAAAGCTGGACAAGACGCTTGAGACCCTGCTCTCCGCACCTGTTTCGAGACTGCACGTTCTCAGTGCGAAGATGATAGCGGCGGCTGTTGTGGCTCTGCTCAACGCGGCTGTCTACATGATAGGCACCAACAAGCTGAGCTTCACAGGCGGCGGTGACCTGCCCGATGAGTACAATCAGATAATCGAGAACCTCGGGCTCAACTACAGCTTAAAGACCTATCTTCTCATCGGCGTGCAGATGCTCATCACCATGCTCATCGCACTGTCCATATCGCTGATACTCGGCGCCTTCGCAAGAAACATCAAGAGCTCCCAGACCCTCGTTATGCCGCTCATGATAATCACCGTAATCCCCTTCATGGCGACAATGTTCCTCGACATCAGCACCCTTCCCGGCGTGATAAAGTACCTGCTCTATGCGATACCCTTCACCCACACCTTCATCGCGTCCGACTGCGTGCTCTTCGGCAAGATGGGGCTCTACGTCGGCGGACTGATCTATCAGTGCATCGTGCTGGTTGTCTGCATGGCTTTCGCGGTCAAGATATTCACCAGCGACAAGCTGTTCACTTCAAAGGGCATTATGCTGAATTTCGGCAGGAAGAAGAAGACCGTATACGAGGACTGAGCTCACTGACAGCGGAAAGGAAATGTAATGAACAGAATTTCGATCAGACAGAAAATGGCGGCACTGACTGCGGCGGTTTGTATGATTACAACGTTCGCAGGGTGCGGCGGCTTTTCGGACAGCAGCTCGGCAGGCAAGGCTGAAAACAGCAGTTCGGTGACCGCGGATTCGGTAGAGGTCGTTACCCTGCCTCCAAAGGACGAGGATAGCAAGCCCGAAGAGACTGCTTCTTCGGATGAGAGCGGCACGGAAAGCGCTCCCGCGGATGATAAGTTCGACACTTCGGATGTGCCCTACACGCCCGCCATGTGGAAGGTGACTTCGCCTTCGGGTAATACCATGTACATGATGGGCTCGATGCACGCGCTGAAAGAAGAGTGCGTCCCTCTGCCCGATTACGTGACCGAGAGGTTCGGTGAGAGCGAAGTCCTTGCAGTCGAATGCGATATAAGCGATTCGACAAAGAATTCCGCGGCGGCGCTTGCGGTCATGAACAAGATCACCTACCCCAACGGCGAGACTATCGGCGAACACCTCGGCGAGGATCTGTGGGAAGAGGTAGCTTCGTATATCGAGGCATACGGCGGCGATCCCGAGTCGCTGAAATCCTCTCAGGCGTGGTATATCTACAGCCTGCTGGAGAGCATGAGCCTTGATTCCCTGGGGCTTGATTCGACCATCGGTTTCGATATGCAGCTTCTTAACATGGCTAAGGAACAGGGCAAGGAGATATTTGAGGTCGAGTCGGCTGAGATGCAGATGGATATGCTCTCGGGCTTCGATGAGAAGCTCATAAAGGCGGCGATAAAGGGCTACTCCGCCGAGAACAAAGACCTTATCGAAGAAAAGCTGATCGAGATGTACACCGCCTGGAAATCGGGCGACACCGATTCGGTCAGCACCGAAGAGGGCTTCGACGAAGAACTCTACACCGAAGAGGACAAGGCCAATATCGCCGAGTTTAACCGTATCCTCGTCACCGACCGAAACGTCGGAATGGCTGACAAGGCTATGGAACTCCTCGACAGCGGCAAGACCGTCTTCTACGTGGTGGGCCTTGCACACTACCTCGGCGACGGGGGAATAATCAAACTCCTCGAAGCCGAAGGCTGCACCGTAGAACGCGTGGAAGTCTGAACCTGCAAATAACAAACCCGTAAACGTCCATAAACGCTTACGGGTTTTGATTTTGTTACGGGGGGGGAGTGCGGGATTTTCTTGGGGGAGACCCTTTTGAAAAAGGGTCTTCCCCCAAACCCCCTCACTAAAACTTTTAATGCTTTTTGGCTTGTGGTGATTCTTCCTGATTTTGTGTTGGTCGGGAAGATCGTGGTTCTTCTGCTCATTAGTGCGTCACTTGTCAAAAAGACGTACATGGGAGCGTAACGCACAGTTTGAGCGTATTTATTAGATGGTCACTCTTGAAGCGGTGATTGTCTATCGTACCCTATACATCCAACTGCCGACATATTTAAAGTCTTTGGAAGGGGGGCTGGGGGAGAACCTTTCTTATAGCTGTGCGAAGCTAAGGCAGAGGTTCTCCCCAAGTTAAAACATCTCATTTAAGGATGTTCTCTATCTCCTCGTTAGTGTGAGCGGAGTGCTGTTCGCGGCGGGTGGTGATCATTTCGCCGTCTACGCCCTCGGTGGAGTCGGGGACGAAGATTATCTTCACGGTCATGAGCATCAGTTTCAGGTCGAGGCGGAGCGACTGGCGTTCAATGTACATCAGGTCGAGTTTCAGCTTGTCGTAGGGGGTGGTGTTGTACTTGCCCATCACCTGCGCGTAGCCTGTCAGACCTGCCTTGACCTTGAGTCGGAAGCGGAATTCGGGCATACTGTTCTCGTACTTTTCAGCGAGTTCGGGGCGTTCGGGGCGGGGGCCTACGAACGACATATCGCCTTTAAGTATGTTGAACAGCTGCGGCAGTTCATCGAAGCGTATGCGTCGGATTATCCTGCCGACGGGGGTGATGCGGTCATCGTGCTTGTCCGCGAGCTGTGCGCCGTTCTTTTCGGCGTTGACTATCATGCTGCGGAACTTATATACGTAGAATTTCCTGCCGCCTATGGTAAGTCTCTGCTGTTTGTAGAGCACGGGGCCTTTGTCGTAAGCCTTGATGGCGATGGCCGCGCCTATCATGAAGGGCGAGGTCAGGATTATCAGGACGAGCGACAGGAATATGTCGAGAGTGCGCTTGATGACCGCCTGGTCTGCCGAGAGACCGTCGTTTCGGCAGAGGAGCAGGGGAGTGTCGAACAGGTTGCACTCGTCCGCGCCTCTCACGAGGATGTCCGAGAGTTTCGGGTTGATGTAGGTGCGGATGTCGTTCTCGAAGGTGAATTTCACCAGCTGGTTTTTCATCTGGCTGGGGATGTCGCTGATAACGACCGCCTCATGTGCGAGGATGCGTTCCTTTATCCTGTCGATACTCTCGTCGCAGCTGATGGATTCGTTGATGATGTACTTGTCCACGCGGCTGCACATTTTCCTGACGAGGGCGTTGGCGCTGGAGTTGCCGTAGACTATCAGCATCTTCCGCGGCGGATATAGGTTCGAGTAGAGCTTCGTGAAGAGCAGAGCCCAGACTGCGGCGATCGCGATCTCCCAGGCGGTCAGCCTGATTATCGGCACGGGAGAGAGTCTGCCGTGGCTGATAAGGCTTATCTCGACGAAGGTGATGGCGTTCGTCATCAGTATTCCGAGGGTCTGCGAACCGATAAGGCTCGGCACGCGGTAGTAGCCCACTCTGAACGCGCTGAAGCTGTTGGCGCTGAACGCATACACGAAGATATACATTATCTCCATCAGGACATTTCCGTAGTAGAAGAAACGCTCTTTCATGTCCTGATTATACTGCCTTATCCACAGCAGGAAAAAGCTGTAGGCAAACAGTGTGATGATGATAATGGCTGCGATGAATTTCAGCAGCCTTTTGAACTGTTCCTTGTTTTTCATTTATACTAACCTTTTGATGACTTAGTCGGCTGCCGTTTCCGCGGAAATATCGGATACGGAAACGGTCTCGGGAGCGTCTGCGGTCTCCTGCGGAGCATCGCCGCGGGCTTCCTGAGGCGTATCGGGCGGTGATTTTTGCCTGTCGTAGTCGTCGATAAGTTCTTCCTTGCCGTTCTTTTTCAGCTTGAAGAAGATGATCTTTTTCAGTATGTCGTAGATGACCGCGAACAGCGGAACGCCTATCAGCATACCGCCGAAGCCGAACAGTCCGCCGAAGAAGAGTATTGCGAACAGCACCCAGAATGCCGAAAGGTTGATGCTGCTGCCCATGCACTTGGGACCGAGGATGTTGCCGTCAAACTGCTGTAGTATCAGGATGAAGATGCAGAAATACAGGCATTTCTTCGGGTCGGTGACGAATATCAGCAGTGCCGAGGGTATCGCGCCGATAAAAGGTCCGAAGAAGGGGATGATGTTCGTGACGCCCACGATAACGCTGATAAGCATGGCGTCCTGGATGCCCATTATCTTGACCGCGATGAAGCATATCGCCCCGACTATCGCCGAATCCAGCACCTTGCCGCGGAAAAATCCGCTGAACATCTTGTCGGCGTAGACAACTTCTTCGTATATCATATCCGCGGTGCGGGGCTTGAACATTGCGTAGAGGGTCATCTTGCTCTGGCGTGCGAACAGCTTGCGGGAGTTGAGCAGGTAGATGGAGATGATGAATCCGATTATGGTATTGAGCAGTATCTTGAACACGATGGAGATACCGCTTCCGAGGTTCGAGAGCGCCTGCTGAGCGTACTGGAGCAGGTCGTTTGCGTCGCCCGAGGACAGCTCAAACTGTTGCAGCCGCGAGTTTATGCCCTCGACCACGCTGTCCACGAAGTCGAGCACGTATTTTCTTATCTGGGGGTAGTCTTTCAGCTTGTCGTTTATCCAGTCCAGCAGGTTCATGATGTAGCCGGGGATGGACTGGATCAGCTGATAGATGCTGTTGAAGGTCGCGGGGACGATGAGAAGAATGAGTATCGCCGCGATTATTACAGCAAAAGCCGAGCTGACGAACACGCCCGAGAAGTGTACGAGCTTCTCCTTGTGTTTCCTGTCGGGGAGTATCCGTGTGAAGAATTTCTCGGCGCGGTTGCAGAGCGGAGTCAGCAGGTAAGCGAGCACGCTTCCGATGAGGAACGGCTGTAAAATGGCAGAAATGACCTGAACAACGTTTGCCAGGTCTTTATATCTGAATATGATGAACACGAGCAGCATCGCCACAACGATGACGCAGACTGCCGTCAATCCAGCGTAAAGATACGGGTTGTTGTGTGGTTTCTTCATATATATAATATCTCCAATAAAAATCCGATGATACCTATATTATACTATATTCCGCGGATATAATCAAGCCCTGAGGAGAATTTTTTTTGGACAGATACAGAAAAAAGCCCTTTGATAGGGCTCATTTTCGTGATAATGTTCAAAGCGGATGTTGACGGTATGAAAGATGGGTGATACATTGATAGATAATAGAGATAGAGATGAGAGATAAGAAATAAGGTGTCCGCTGCGCGGACGGGTATTATGAATTGCAGGGGAGCGGAGCTTCGGCGTATCGGGGGCAGCCGCGTAATAATACAAAGTAAAAAGACCTTGAGTTTCCTCAAGGTCTTTTCTTTGCGAGCTGATACCCGGATTCGAACCGGGGACCTCATCCTTACCAAGGATGTGCTCTACCTACTGAGCCATATCAGCACATCGTTTTGAGGTTTTGTTTCCTCTCAACTGACATATAATATTATACACTAAAAAGTCTGATGTGTCAATAGGTTTTGTAAAGAAAATATTGAACGTTTTGTAAATGATTTTCTGATATTATTTTACAGAAGGCTGTGTCACTCTGTCGCCTGCTGTCATATGATGTAACATAAGGCAGAAAAACATCTGAGGAGGTATCTATGGAAGATCTGACTACCGTTTTTTTCGGTAAGGCAGACAGCGCGGACGCATCCGCCTGTCCTGCGACTATGAGCAGGCTGCCTGCCGAAATGCCTGTCGCGATGGCATACGTGCCCGTGCAGTTCTGGGAGAAGCCCTACGACTGCGCCACGGCTCACGCGAGAGGCACTATCTTTCCCTCGCTCGACAAACCTTTTATAGGAGAGGAGGCGGTGACCAATGGCAGATAACGAGAAGCTGAAACTTCTGCAGCGTTTGCAGGCGGTGAGATTCGCCGTTCACGACGCGGCGCTCTACCTCGACAGTCACCCGACCTGTCAGGAGGGGCTGAAATACTTCCGTGAGAAGCGCGAGCTCTGCGAGAAGCTCACCGAACAGTACGAGGAGGCATACGGTCCGCTGACCGCTCACGCAAGCTCTGCCGAGGAGCGCTGGGACTGGGTATGCACGCCGTTTCCGTGGGAAAGGGGTGAAAGCTGATGTGGCAGTATGAAAAGACTTTGCAGTATCCCGTGAACATCAAGAATCCCGACCCTGCACTGGCGAGGGTGATAATTTCTCAGCTGGGCGGTCCCGACGGCGAGATAGGCGCGGCGACACGCTATCTCAGTCAGCGCTACGCCGCTCCCTGCCGCGAGGTGCAGGCGATACTGACGGACATCGCGACCGAGGAGCTGGGACACGTTGAGATGATCTCGGCGATACTCTACCAGCTGACCCGCGGTCTCAGCATCGACGAGATAAAGAAGTCGGGCTTCGACACCTACTTCGTTGACCACACCACGGGGATATACCCACAGGCGGCTTCGGGAGTGCCGTTCTCGGCGGACACCCTGCAATCGACGGGCGACCCTCTTGCGGACCTGCACGAAGATCTCGCCGCCGAGCAGAAGGCACGTCTGAGCTACGACAACATCCTGCGGCTGGTGGATGATCCCGACGTCCGCGACCCGATAAAGTTCCTGCGCGAGCGCGAGATAGTTCACTATCAGCGCTTCGGCGAGGGGCTTCGCAAGGTGCAGGATATGCTGGACTCGAAGAACTTCTACGCCTTCAACCCTGCCTTCGACAAGCCCGCCAAGCGCAGATAAGCGGATGAAAAATCGGTACTGTACGTTAATTTGTACAGTACCGATGCTTGCTTTATTCGCTCACTGACTTTGTGGCGGTGACCTTCGCCCCCGTGCCGAGCAGGTCGTCGATGATGACCTGTCCGACCTTTACGGGCAGATGTACTTCCGCGCTCTTGATGGCGGCGGTGCATTCAAATATCATGCCTTTCGGTATTGGCTGAGCCGTCTTGACGGGAACGGGTCTGCCCTCGGCGGTGATAACGGTGGTGGTTATCGTGCGGGTGGGGGCTGTTATCTCGCTCTCGGCGTAAAGCTCTCCGCGTTTACAGGTGTTTCCGCTCACGCTGACGACCTTGCCGTCCTCGACCCCGACGGTCAGTTCACAGCCCATAGGGCAGTTTATGCAGGTAAGTATCCTTGTTTCAGCCATAGCTCACACCTCCTCCTCAAGACTGACGTTGATCTCGCCCGACAAGCCTTTCAGCTTGTCACCTTTGATGACGATGTCAAGCATTTCGCTTGGCACGAGAATGCGGTTCTTTTTGCGGAATATCTCTGCCTCGCCCGAGCGGACGATGATACTCGTGTTCCTGAACACGCCTGTGACCCTGAACCTGATATGCGCGTCGGGGAAAGGCTCGGTGATGTGGATTCGGCTGGGGACGGTGTAGCGCACGCAATTTCCGACGGTGACGTCTATCGTCTCGTCGGGAGTCCTGCCGTTCTTTACGTAGAACGCCGCTTCCGCGCCTGCCGTTGATGCTTCCTGCGAAACGAAGTCAACAAGGTCGTGGACGTGGAGCACGTTTCCGCAGGCGAACACGCCCTCGATGCTCGTTTCGAGACGGCTGTCAACTACCGCGCCGTTAGTCCTCGGATCGAGGGCTATGCCGCAGTTTTTCGACAGCTCGTTCTCGGGGATGAGACCGCAGGAGAGCAGCAGCGTGTCGCAGGGGAAGTACTGTTCGGTGCCTGCGATGGGGGTGTTGGTGTTGTCTACCGCCGCCACCGTCACGCCTTCAAGGCGCTCCTTGCCCTTGATATCGACCACCGTGTGGCTCAGCATCAGCGGTATGCCGTAGTCGTCGAGACACTGCACGATATTTCGCTTCAGACCGCTGGAGTAGGGCATCAGCTCGACTACCGCCGCCACGTGTGCTCCTTCAAGGGTCATGCGGCGTGCCATGATGAGACCGATGTCGCCCGAACCGAGTATCACGACTTCCTTGCCCACGGAAACGCCCTCGCAGTTGACCAGCTTCTGCGCCGTGCCTGCGGTGTAAACGCCCTGCGGACGGAAACCTGCGATGTTCAGCGCACCTCTCGGGCGTTCGCGGCATCCCATGGCGAGGATGACCGACTTCGCAGCTATCTGCTCGACGCCGTGAGCGGCACTCAGCACCGTCACGGTCTTGTCCTCGGCGATGTCGAGCACCATCGCGCCCGTCTCGTAGGGGATGCCCAGCTCGCGGACCTTATCGGCGTAGCGTTCGGCGTATTCGGGGCCTGTCAGCTCCTCTTTAAAGGTATGCAGGCCGAAGCCGTTGTGGATGCACTGGTTGAGGATGCCCCCCAGCTCGCTGTCGCGCTCTAATATAAGGATGCTTTCCAGACCGTTCTCACGCGCCGAGACCGCCGCCGCCATACCTGCGGGGCCTCCGCCCACGATAACGAGGTCGAATCTGCGCATTTCAGCCATTGTCGGTCACCTCCTCCGCACCTGTTTTTCTCACATCTTCGATGCTGATGCCGAGCTGTTCGGCTATCATGACTATGGTCTTGGGCGAGCAGAAGCCTGCCTGACATCTGCCCATACCTGCGCGGGTGCGGCGCTTCACACCGTCGAGTGTGGCGGCGGGGAGCGTTCGTGTCAGCGCATCGGCGATCTCGCCCTCGGTGACCGTCTCACAGCGGCAGACGATATTGCCGTAGCGGGGGTCTTTTGCGATGAGGGCGTTCTGCTCCTCACGGCTCAGGAGCGTGAAATGTCTGATGCCCTCGCGTGTGTCCTTATGGTCGGGCTTGGGCGTGAGCGGACGGCTCTTTCCGAGAAGCTCGCAGAGACGCTCGGCGATGGCAGGAGCGCTGGTGAGCCCCGGAGACTCGATGCCTGCCGCGTTGAAGAAGCCCGGCGCGGACTCTTCTATAATAAAGTCGTGGGTATCTCCGACGGCGCGGAGCCCCGTGAAGCTCGTTATCGTCTTATTAAAAGGAACGTTCGGGACGGAGAGGGCGGCTTTGGCGCGAATCTCGGCGTAGCCCTCGCGGGTGGTGGCAGTGTTCTCGCGGTCATCGATGTTGACGGCGGTGGGGCCTGCCAGCAGGTTGCCGTGGACGGTTTGGGTCACGAGGATGCCCTTGCCCATTTTGGTCGGGAGCTGGAAGATGGTGCAGCTCACCATGCCGCCTGCGTCCTTGTCCATGAGCATATATTCGCCCTTGCGGGGTGTGATGGTGAAGCCGCCTGCGCCTGCCATTTCGGCGATGCGGTCGGCGTAGACGCCTGCACAGTTGAAGATGGCCTTAGTCTGTATCGTGCCGCGGCTGGTCGTGACCTCGAAGCCGTCGGCGGTTCGGGAGATGGCGGTCACCTCGGTGGAAAAGCGGAACTCGGCACCGTTTTCGGCGGCATTCTCGGCGAAAGCGAGGGTCATCTCGAAGGGGCAGACGATGCCGGAAGTCGGGGCGTAGAGCGCACAGGCGACCTCGGAAGAGAGAGCGGGCTCCTTTGCGCGGGCTTCGTCGCCCGAGAGGATTGCCAGACCCTCGACGCCGTTTTTCCTGCCGCGTTCGAGGAGAGCTTCGAGGTCGGGACGCTGAGACTCGTCGAAGCAGAGCACCATCGCGCCGTTATTCCTGAATGCGAAGTCCAGTTTTTCGGACAATTCAGCCATCATTTTATTGCCCCTGACGTTTAATTCGGCTTTAAGGGTGTCTGGGACTGCGTCAAAGCCTGCGTGGATGATAGCGCTGTTAGCCTTGCTTGTGCCCTCACAGACGTCGCTCTCGCGTTCGGCGAGACAGACCGAGAGGTCGTATTTAGCAAGCTCATACGCCGCGGCGCAGCCCACAACTCCGCCGCCGATAATCAGAACATCATACATCATATCACCTGCTTTTTCAAAATCGCACAATCGGATATACACAAAAAATATATCCGATATTAATAAAATTGTAGCACATCTGACGGTATATGTCAAGGGGTCATTTTATATAATGTAAGAGGGCGGAAAAACGTATGATTTTTGAAAAATGTGTTAAATGACGGAAAAAGTGGGTCGGAGTCGGGTATAAAAAAGGTTATGTATATTTCAAATACATCTGCGTGTGTAAATTAGTTTAAAATAAATAACAAAATATTTAGTATACAAAATAAACAAAAATAACGCACATTGACACATATATACAACGAAAACGTTTATTTATTGGCAAAAATGACATAAGAAATATACCTGCTTTGTGCATTTGACTGATTTTGCAGTTAAATCTGTGAACAAACCAAAAAACTCTTGACAATCATAACAAAATCATATATAATATAAATCAAGATAACAAACCAATCGATAATTCATAGAATTATGGACGGTGATCGGCAGCCGACTTAGCCGAAATCTATTTACTAGAAAGGAAAATGATTATGAAAGCTAATACTAAGAAAAACTCAACGACCAAGAAATTGGTCCCGGCGGCCGGCTCGCTCCTGATCTCGGCTGCAATGCTCGGTACTTCGACTTACGCATGGTTCACTATGAGCCGTGAGGTTGAGTTGAAAAATATTCAGATGACTGCTACTGTTCCTGAGGATATTCAGATTTCAATTGGTAAAATAGGTAAGACTGCTGATAGCACAGTTGTATCGGAAGCACAAGGCGATGGCGCTGTTGGTAATAATACTGGCTATGTTATGAGATCATCAGAGGGAGCCGCAGTAGAGCCTAGAACAAGTGGTCAATATCAGTCTCTTGACTGGTCAAACAGCATAGACATTTCACATTACTACACTTTTGGAAAGCTTATCCCTGCTTCTTCTGATACTGGCGTTAATATTTTCTTTACTCCTGATGCTAATGGTATAGGTCAGACTGTTAAAACGGATGCAAAATACTATCAGGCTGCTAATGGATTATCTCCTATTGCTGAAAGTACCGCATATTCAAGCGGAGCTGGTTCGGCAAAGCTTAATGCAACAGCTCATCTTAAGACTGGCGATTCCGATGCTTGGACTGGTAGCGGCGCAACAGATTTTAACTGCACATATGATGATGGTTACTATGTTGATATTCCCGTATGGCTTAGAACTTCAAGTTCTGAAGGCGCTGACTTAAGTGTTAAAGCTTATGTTATAGACAAGAATGAAATTACAGGGTACGGAACCAATACTTCGGGAACATCTGATGGAAAAGAACTCTATAGAGCTGTTAGAGTAGCGATTCTGACAAGTAGTGGTTCAGCAGCCGCAGCTTCTGGTACAGGAAATTTGATTCCTGTTAAGGATGGTGGTCAGACTGGCGAGACTGGTTATAATGGCACTTCGATTCTTGACTGGTATACTGCTTCTAGTGGCGCAGAACCCCATCCTTTCAAAGTCGGTGGTGGTGCTGTTAGCGCTATAACTGATCAGAATAGCACTAGTGTAACATATACTCCGATTGCAACATTACAGAGTACCACAAATGCAAAGGGTACTTATAATGGAACTTCTTCGGTCGTTCATCTCGCAAATGGTTCAGGAACTGCTTATGGTGCTATGACACAGGTAATCGTTCGTGTATGGCTCGAAGGCGAAGACCCTGATTGCTTTAACGAAACAGCAGGTCAGGATTGGTCTATCAATCTCAAGTTTGAGAAAATCTAAAATCAATTAACTTATCCAACCCCCACCTCGGTGGGGGTTCTTCTTTTGCCATTTGTGATCTTTTGTTATAGTTTGATAAAAATATAATGATAATTAGCGCGTGGGACAGGGTTTTGGGTGGATAAAGTATTGACAAATTGTGTGATTTGTGTTATAATTGTATAAGGAATATTCTCGGATATTTGCTCATTTAGTTGATTTTTAACAATGGTCTTCGGCTGACACGACCAAAGGAGAGGTGACGCAGATGAAGGAAATTAACGATATTTCGGCTCAGACGCTGCCCGAATCTGTTGGGTCTGCCGCAGTCGCCGAGGAACTCGCTAAGGAAGTCAAACGGCGTAAGATCAAGCTGATAAAGGCGGTTTCCGCGTTCGTGGTGTTCGCTGTTGTTTGCTTTTTTATTACGATCGCATGGTTTACGATGTCAAGAGAGATATCGGCAGGGAGCATGGCAATAAAGTCTGAAGATGCCCCTTTTGAACTTGAGGTTCGCGGTACAAACATTGAAAACGAAGATGATTTTTCAAAAGCTGATAATGATTACGAAGATGGTATTGATATGGAAGAACTTGATGCTTATCAGACGTCTGGACAGTATGAAAAAATCATTTGGAGAAAAAATGGTTCTACTGCTGATGATGGACATTATAATGAAGGATTATCACCAAATTCGCATGGAAAGCTCACTTTTTGGGTTGTTCCAAACAGTACTGGAGCACTAGATATTGAATTCAAATTCAAGGTCAGAGGCTTTATCGGAACTTATACTCCTGCTGCAACAGAAGATGCAGAGCCTACTCTGAATGATTTGTTTGAAGTAACAGAGAGTATGGCAGTTACCGCGGAAAACGGATTGAAAAATGCTGCAGATCTTGCTAAGAAAAAAGACGCTTTAGGTTATATACAAGGTCACATATTGTTTTTCTCTGATTTTGATGGAACAAACTACTCAGGATTTCTCGGAACAGGTCGTTCGATCAGATTCGGCGACTGTATAAATCCTTCAGCAGAGCCAAAAGCAAAATATAATGCCGAAAATGCTGTAGATGTCACAGAAGGACAAAAATATCAGGTGACTATCTACTGGAAGTGGGCAAATACACTTGAACAGATGGTTTTTGACAGCACTTCCCAATACAGAGACAATCCAATGTTCTCGACTTCAAACACTACTGATAGAAATGCAATATACACATATTTAAAAGATACTACTAACAACTCGGTTTTTTCTGGGGCATCAAACATCGAATCGCTTCTGACAACTATTCAAGGTGGGACTAATTTTTCTACAGCACTTGCAACGCTTACGAATGCATACGATAATGCCGATCAGATAATAGGTAATAATTTGGATTACATCTTGATTGAGATGAGCGCAGAAACGCCATCATAATAATACGAAAAAAAGAAGGAGGTGCTATTATGAGTAAGTTTTTCTGCAAGATCAAAAGCTTAAAACTAAAGGATAGAATACAGCTTATTATAGCACTTCTTTTAACATTAGCAATAATAGTATCGTTTCCGGTTTATGCATGGTTCAATCACCGAAGACAAATTGCAGAGCTTCAAAGAATTAAAACGCCGGACTTACTATTTATTAGTGCTGCATATGCTGAAGATGTAAAGTACTTTCAAATTCCGTCCATCGATGTCGCTGATGAAAACAACACAAAACACCGACGGGTATTTCCGTTTGCTGTAGCTGGAGAATATGTACCCGAGTTCACTTTACAACTTGCGCATACAACAAACATTCCTTTTACTTATAAGATATACGAGGCTGATTATTTCAATAGCGAGTCTGCTGCTAAGGAAGCGATTGATACTAAAAATGAAAGTATTGCTGAGGAAGCTGATAAACTATCATATGAATATGATGCGGTTAAGTATGATGTTAAAGCGAAATGGACGATGCTGGATCAATACACGTTATCTCAGCGAACATTAGATGAAGGTGATACTCTATATCTGGTTAAAGGTAATCTGGTTTCTGGCAGTTATCTGAACAGTACAACTTCAGGAACCCGAACAATCGCAAGCAATAAATACCATCAAGAAACATATAAAGATGGAGACGGTACTTATGATCAAGTACAAATTTATGCTGAACCGTTGTATTGGCAAAGCAGCAAAATTCCAAGCGTCCCCAATTCTTCAGGATGGGGCGGAAATCCATTTTTCAAAACCTTTGTCATAGAAATATCTTGGGATCCGTCCGAGATACAGAATGATAAAGAAACTGATATGATCTATTTTTCCGCCTACAGAGAATAGGTATTATTATTAATAATTCAAAGAAAGGAGCAATGGCACTATGAAAAAGGTAATTACTGCCAAAAAGTTTATAAAAAAACACTTGATCACAATATGGTTAGTTATAGCTGCTGTTGCTTTTAGTGGGATCCTCGCATATGCAAAGTTTAGTGATGGACAGAACTATACAAAAAGAGTTGTTTCTACAGGAACGAATGATAAGGTGCTGTTCACATCCAATTTGCTCAACACTTCAAATACGGGCCATCCAAAAACAGTAACAAAGGGTTATACTTCTGATAGCTACTATGATATAAATATTTACAATTATGATAAAAATAAAGTATCATCTTATTATCCCGGTACAATAAACTATACTTTAAATGCAATGCTTGTTAAGCCTGATGCGAGTAGTACAGTCTATGATACCACCGATTCGGATGATCTTAATGCATTAAAAAATGTATTAGTTGAAACACAGATCAATGATATTGACCCTGATAATCCAGTCATCACCTATACTTATCACAAGATATACATATATAGATTGATTGATGGAACGCCAGAAGACACGCCTATTGTAACGCTTGGTGCAATAGATCAGGATACAATGACTGCATCATATAATTTAACAGGAGAGCAACTAGTTCCGGGAAAAACCGGAAGTGCAGTTGAAAGCTACAGAGTAGTTTTGCCAAAAGAAGTTATTGATTCTGATGTTCGAGTTAAAATCACGGCTGAACCGAACGGACATAGCGATCTTCCTTCGTCAATAGGCGGAGTGTTTTACATTCAGTCTCAAAACATTGTTATTACAACAGGTTGGAATGGCGAATTTGTTGATAGCCGTACAAAAGCTCCGAGTGAATACGATGCATTCAATTACAGAATATCCGGAGCAGGAACGGCAAACAAGGTACTGAAGTGGAATAGTACTTATCTTCAGCCTAACAAACAGGAGATAGCTGATCTTTTCGGAGATAATTCATTTTCGGCATCAACTAGTCAGGAAGCACTTAGCTTACCACTAAAGCCCGATGTTTACACTTATGATATCCAGTTCTATGTAAAAGATGCTGTAGCAAGAGAATACATTAATGGTTTGACATGGGATCAGTTGATAGCGGCCAACCTTGTCTCTTTGGAAGATCCATAATAATTATTCAGATTGCTTTGTTGCTTAAATGGAGTGATACAAATGAAAAAACGTTTGAGAAAATACAAAGTTAATAACGCAAAGAAACGTGTCATAAGCTCTGCGATAGTATTCGCCTTGCTAATGAGTGACTTCCCTATGCCAGAATTTTCTGAGCTCATTGAAAAAAAGACGTCCTCAGCATTTTCTCTTGAAGCTTCTGCTGAAATTGTTTATGACAGGAGTGAATATACCAAGCATTATATAAACGAAGGTGTAGATACCGGTTACATACTCATCGAGTCATGGGATGATCTTGTTTGGTATTCTCAGTCTTATCACAATTACTCACTTGGAACTGTTTATTCAACTGATATAGAACATGAAAAGGACATTCTTTTTTTAAACTTTGGTGAAAGTCAGGGAAACAACTACAACCTAAATGGAAAAAACTATGTTCCAATCGGCAATGACAACAAACCATTTGAAGGAAGAATTATTTTTTCAAACTCATCGGCTACGGAAACCTTCAACGTTCCCGAATCACTTTTTGGTACTATTTCCGAGAAGGTTTCTATTAAAAATCAAACAGAAACCGCTGTAAAGCAAATAAAGCTTACACGCACTGGCACAGGAAGCGGTGACGTATTATTTGCAAGAAAGGTAAAATCTGATGATGATAGCACCACTTGTGCGGAGTGGAACATAATATTTGACAAGTTCGATAATTCTTCAGCTATTTCATATGCCGGATTGATAGGTGAGATTGAGGCTGGCGCAAATGTTCAGATTACTTATGAGAACAATTCCATTTTGACAAAATCAAATCTGGAAGCAAATGCAACATCTTCCGATACAGATGGTAAGCCGGTAGATGCCGGTGCCCTTTGTGGAAAAATGGGTGCAGGGGCATCCCTGACTGCGACTTATTCCGGCACAAATACAGATTATAACATTACATCAGCTAATGGAAACGCAGGAGGCCTTGTTGGTTCAATGGAGGTTGGATCTTCTCTGACAGTGACAACTTCTAATCTTCAGGGAGCTTCTGCTTGGGTATCTGCATCAAATGGGTATGCAGGTGGTATTGTCGGAAAGAATGACGGCGGTACAGTTACAATTACCCCATCATCCGGAACAACTTATACTGTTAGTCAAATAATACATGGAAAATATGGTTCAGGTGGATTATTTGGTTATTATGCTCCGCCATCAGCAGCTACATCAGAACTTGATATTAGCAATTATCTGGTTAATTGCAAACTTGAACAGGCAGTATCAGAAACCGGTTTTTCAGGAGGAATCATAGGCGTTATTGAAAATGCTCCCGCAGACCCCACAGGAAGAGTAGGTGGCAGTTTAACAATTAAAGGTAAGTCTGATGGAACTACTGCTGTTACTTCTACTCATGTTTCGCAATTGAATCCTGTAACAGGTAAAGAAACAGGATATAAAGCTGAAGCGTATGGTGGGCTTATCGGTTCATATAAAGCAGATGATACTGGTTACTCTCTGAACATCAAAGATGTTTCAACTACACCTACAAATACTCTCTCAGCTTCTGTTTATGGCGGAGGTATCGGTAAAATCATCGATGCATCATATGTAAAGTTTGAAACCTTTAAGCTCAATAGTGCAGCAGGTGATCGTTCAGGAATATTTGGCGGGTTAGTTGCAGACTGTCCAAATGGGTATATTTATACTGATGGTTCAACCACCAATGAAAATTGTACAGGTATTGTAATCGGCAGTTCTGTGATTGATGGTTTTACAGGCGGCGGCCTTGTAGGAAACCTGGGTGATGGCGTTCTTGGTATGAAGGGAACTATAAATGTATCTAATGCAAAGCCTTCTGCTGCTGATACAAATGGTCATCTTGTCGGAACAAGAGACAACGCATTTATATATTCCGACGGAACCCTGAGTGGCTATTCCATGAGTGAAATAGAAGTTGATAATGTTGGCTCATGGGGCGATGTTCTGGTTATTGATGGTACTAAACTGAAAAAGGATACAACGGACGATGCTCTTAATGTATTTAGTGAATCAAATCATATGATCTCTATTGTAGATGTGACCACTACTGCAATTGCAAATGCAGCGGATTATGCAAAGGCATCACTTCTCTACCAAATTGATGTTACTGAAAATGATTTTATTGCCAACACTTCGAGTTTAACATCAAGTTCGTCTGCACCATTAAATCTTACATTTGGAGCAGATATTGATCTGACTGGAACTGGTCTTCGCGGAATAACCAGAGACAATGGAACCGACAGGGTTTCATATTCAGGTACTATTTCAGGCGGACACACGATCACTCTGGATATAAAAAATGTTGGCGGAAGCAACAGACCTGTCTACAGAAAGAAATACATCGGAATGCTTGGAATAGCAGATACCGTAACGATCAATAACACCACCTTTAGTGGTACTATTCTAAGCAAAAATGAAAGAACCACTGATAAAGACACCATATGTTATTTGGGGTCAGCTGCCGCACAGATTAAAACAAGCTTTATCGCATCAAATTGCAATACAGCAAGTGGACTTAGTATAACTATGACTGGTTCAAAAGATGTTATTTCTGGCAGGCTGATAGGTGAAGCTGAGAGTGCTATTGGTACAATAACAATTTCTGGTAGCACATATGATGGAAATATTACCGGAAATAACAAAACGACTGTAGGCGGTACTATCGGCAAAATTGCCGGTGCTGCAAGCGGAGCTGTTTGGTCATTTAATGGTATCACTCTAAGAGGCAACGTAAAAGGAATACAACATGTCGGAGGCCTTATTTCTGATGTTGAAGGTAGCGGTAATGCTACGATAAAACTTGGCAATTCTTCAAGTGTAGTTGCTGATAATAATCTTCATATTGAAGGAAATAGCAGTGACTCAATGGGAGGTCTGCTCGGTTATAGTTGGTCAAAAGCAGATGTGGAAGTCACAGATGTTGTAGTTTCCGGTCATCCTACAGTAGAACAAAAAAGCAGTGGTGGAGCTGCTGGCTTAGTTTATAGCGCTACAGGTCATTGGACTATTACAAAGCTGTACCTCGGCTATACTGACGCAGAAGAAAACTCTCATGCGATCAAAATGCTTACCGGTACGGCTGGTTCTGTGGGCATGATCGTTAACAAAGGTAAAATAAGCAGTGACGGTATTTATCTCGAACTGCCTTCGGGATACGATTATAAACTTGCATATTATACAGCTGAAACAGAAGGCTCTGCTTTCAAATCTGGTGGTGTGTTTGATGAGATCTGCGCATACAGTGCTTCATCTAAAGATGCTATAATGAACAACGGTCAGGGTATTGTTTCTATTAGCACGACCGGTCTGACAATGTCAACAACAGCGTCCGACAGCTTGAGTTATAAGAATCAGACTGTTCAGGGTAAATATAAAAACGGAAATACAAGGTATTATTACAATTTGGATACTATTGATAAAGATAACACTCTATCTTCAACTGCTTATGCTAAGAAACTAATGAGATGGGGTGTACGTCAGTATGCCTGTGGAAATATCCAAAAGTATTTCCCCGATCCTTTCAGCAATAATACTATTCCTTCAGGAACATACAATATGCAGGGTTATAGCTGGTATCCAGTTACACCTCTTAACGCAATGACGGTAAACGGCACGTTTACTTTCTATAATAAGGAATTTGACGATTGCGAAAAAGTCAAGGGAAAGCACGCAAATATTTCAGATGCTAACAATAAAAACATCTGGTCACCGCTTGAGGCTGATCAGCATTACATGATGCAGAACGGCTTGTTTTATGATGTAAATAAAAATATAACAATTGATGCAATCACAATTGCGGGTACTATCGGTGCAGTTGACAGTACCTCCGGTACCGGTGCGCTTGTTTACGGGACTGTAAAAGGCACATCAACTGCTGTAACTACTATTAGCAATACTGGAACAATTTCTCTGGCAGGCATCAGAGTTTGGAATTTGAGCACATATTCGAGCTATGCGCCGCTTCTTATCAATAAAGCAAGCGATTATGTTACATTTGATATAAAGAATGTATCAACGACTGCTGACTATAAGAGGACGACAACGGGTGAAACGCCCGTCACAACAACGATAGATGCCGCAACAAGCCTTATCGGAAAAGCCGGAACACGTGATACAGTCACCACAGACAGCAGCGGTAACCAAATACCGATAAGTCAGGGAATTACCGTCAATTTCTCAGCAATTAAGCTTGACGGTAGAAATGCTGAATACGTTTCTGCCTATGGTACTACACCTGATCGTTATAATACTACAAAATCAATATTTACAAGTGCAACGCTGCTTGAACAGTTAATTGGTTCAAACGGCATATATAACTATACATTTGATGAGGACTGGGGTACGGGAACTCCTCATAAAGTTACTTATGGTAAAGAAGTAGGTTATACAACACAGGGACAGTATCCTAATCAGGAATTGTGGTATAAAGACGAAAAAGCAACCGGAGGCAAATCGAGATATACTCATCCTGACGCTGCGCCGCTCGATTCAGGGTCCACACAGTATACAGGTTTTGACTCATTCCGTCCTTATGTAGCAAGTGTCAGCACAAAAGCTGATATAGATGATAAGACAGGGTTTAAGTACCAGCTCATGGTCAACCATCAGCCTTCGGATGAGATAGCAGGCTGCGGAACTTATAACGATCCGTATATAATCACAAGTGCGACAGACCTGGTTAATATTTCAAAATTTATCAACAGCGCGTCTAATCTTAACGGTAAGATAAACATAGATGTTGACGGAGATGGCTGGTGTGATTCTACAACAGTAGACCAAACAACAACTCTCTATACAGAGCATGTTAAATATACCCTTAATACTACATCAGATGCTACTTGCACAGGGCAGCCCAGTATCACGGCCGAAAATATGAGAAAGTATCTTGCAAGCGCATATTATCAGATTCGTCTGTCAGGAGCTAATCAGCTTGTACTTACTTCTTCGTCAGGTTTCGTTGGCCTTGGCACATCGGATATTCCCTTTTCCGGTGTTATTGACGGCGGACAGAATTCAACAACTACAATCGTAAATGAAACCCAGTACCCGCTGATTAACTACAGCGGCGGTTGTGTTGTAAGAAATCTAATCGTAACAGTTAATGAAACAGTTACCCTTGATGACGCGACAGATTCATATGATTATATTACTGGAGGAAAAACACACGGCGCTTATGGTGCCATAATTGCTGTCGTTGAAGGCGGCGATAATATAATCGATAATACACAGGTTACCTTTGGTACATCTGTAAAAATAAATGCCATGGGTAAGAAAGCACAGTTCCAGCCGATCGGCGGTTATGTTGGTGTTGTTGTTAATGGCGGTGTTATATTCAGAAATATGACAACAGGCAACATTAGCGGTATTACCAGTTCAAATGTATCAGCAGTAAAAGGAGGCGACTGGCCACAAATAAATTATTCTGACGGGAATCCTATAAATACCTCAGCTAAGCTGTCTGAATATACTGTTAATATGACTCAGTCAAACAATTTGCTTTGGCTATATGTAAACCCGATCATCGGCAGAGTGATCAACGGGTATGCTGTGAATATCGCATCTGAGTATCATACTGCATATTCTGACTGTATAATGAACAACGGCAATAAGAGCTATTCAATAACAGATATTTCTTTATCAGGTGGTTCGTTAACAATTTCCGGATCAAATTTGACTGTTCCAAATGGTCAGGCACTGTTTTTGACTTCGGTGATCGTAAACAGCGGAATGGGCGCAACAAAGCTTGGATATACTTCGGATTATATTAAACGTACTGCGGCATATGATAAAGTTGGTTCTAATGCGGCAGCTCCTTCGTCGTGTCCGGATTATGATACCTATGCAAGGAACGATACCACAAGCGGTCCGGCGTATATCATTAAGAACTTTGCAGCCGGAGGCAACACGCTTGGAAGTGGAGGACCGTGGAATATCACGTTGACATCGAATGGATCATTTGTTCTTCCTGATGGCTTCAGAGGAATTGGAAATTTCTATCAGAATGATACGGATTTGCTTCTGAATGTCAGTGATTTTAACGGTAACGGAGTTACAATTACTGAGAATATCTTATTCTATACATATGATGATGGTAGTGGAAATTTTGATAATACGTATTATCCTAACACTAACGTTGAAGGTGCAGGATCATTTTGTAGTACAACAGATGCCGGAATAGGATTATTCACAAAACAACCACAGGTTGGAGGAAATTATTATAATTTTAAATTGTCCGGTAAAATCAAAAGTGATGTCATAAATCATAAAACAGGTGTACACATTGATTATACAGGAAATACTTCAACAGATAAAGTAGGTGGTGGTAATGTTGATCAAAAACAGGTATTATCAGCCGGAATGTTATTTGGTAATTTCTCAGGAGCGGGAGCAAAAAAAGTAAGAAATGCTACGCCAACCCATATAACTAATGTTGCGTTGGTAAATGTAGATGTAAGCGCAGCAAAAATGGCAGGCGGAATGATTGGTATTGTGCCAATTGGTGCGGATAATAACGACGGTTTCATAAATATGGAGATAGAAATTATTTCCAGCGAATATAATTCTTCCGGAATAAAAGTTCATGGTGGATTGAGCGCTGCCGGTTTAATCGCAAGATATCAACAAGGTACTTGTAACATAAACTTTAACGGTAATAGCTTTGGTATAATTGAAATAGTAAGCGATACAAAGTCAAATACAGATAGCTATTATTACGGCGTAGGTGGAATAATTGGAACGCTCAGAGCGGATAGAGAAACACCTGCAACACCTGTTACAATAAAAAATGTTACGTTGGGTGATGAAAATGCTACAAAAGCCATCGAAGTTAAATGTTCAGAAAGCGGTTGTGGTATAAATGCCGGCGGATTGATCGGCTCGCTTAACAGAGCTTCGGCGACAATGGACAATTGTCATGTGTTCAATGTTTCTGTATCTTCCAATGGGTCTTCAACTCATGTTGGCGGCGCTTTTGGCCATATGCGTACACAATGTAACGTTACTGTAAAAGATTCCTCAATAGAATCAAATGACACCGCAAAAGCAAGTATAAGCGGAAATGGCTATGTAGGAGGCTTTTTAGGAAACTCACCGAATAATAAAGATAAAGCCAGAATTTTTACTGTTGAAAAGAGTCGTATAAAAGGATATACCATTTCAGGTGATACTTCAGGAGGAATTGTTGGTGAGCGTGATGCAATTGATGCCACTTACTACTTAAAAGTTAGCGATTTTTCTATTGAGAACTGTATAATCAAGGGTGATACTTATGCAGGTGGTCTAATTGGTCATCTGATTAAACCACTGAATGGTTATAATATTTTGGCAAAGGATTTAACTTTTGAACCTCATACTGAAGGTGGCACTATTACCAATCTTGGTTATTTAGTAGCGAAAAATGATAGCGTGGTCAAACTGGTAGGTTTTTCTCGTCAGGCAGAAGACCCGAATGATATGGTTCATGCTATGACAGGTGGCTCAAGCGCTACAAACTACGGCAGTGGTGGCTATGTTATTTTTGCCGATTACATGGGAACAGCGTCGTATGACAATGACGATTTTACTCCCGAAGCAAACTCCAAGGACGCCTTTTCAGGTATGACGAGCAACACCAATGTAACGCCGTATGCTCCTTATGTATCGACAAGCCCGTTTATAAATATTGCAAATTATAACTATGTCATGCAGTATCTGCTAAGTGATGGCGCAAGCCCGCTGACGAGTGCAACATTCGGTCGTTCTACACAAGCTTTTGCCAAGATTTATGATGATATTGCCAATAACAATAATGGCTATTATGAGATACCAAAAGCATATCTTGATACGGAGGATGAGTATAAGTCGTATACTACAAAAATCTCATCATTTAAAACTGAAATGGGCGACAAGCTTGCGAATGGAATAGATTTTCCTGTGCTTGTGCTTGATAAAATTAACAAAGATGAGATGACTGATTTTATAAATCACTATATAAATCTACTTACAAATACGTCAAGCACATATAATTTTGCAACAAGTGCTAATAGTACAATATACGATGTTGATATTTACAAGGTTATATTTAATGCTGCCGGTGATGAGATAAGCACTATTACAGATGTAGACACCTGTCTTAAAGTTAATGCTGGAACAAATGCAACTGCCCAGTTCTATATTGAATCCGATGATACGGATACAGCTGCCTCGACAGCACAGTTTACTCTGATGGATGTTAAGTTTATGAATCCTTCGGCTACGGGAACGGTTGCATATCATCTGTATATTCCCTGCTATGTCAGAAAGCTTCTTGAATACGACTTTGATATCCATATAGATTCAGGAACGACCTATGACATAAACAAATATACTCAGCTCACTGAAAATAGTCTTGTTGAGAACATCGGAACACCTATAACTCTGGAATTTGCGTTCACCTATCTGCGGAGTGCAGCGGAATGGACTGAAGCAGTTAACAGCGGAGATTCACTTCTCACAAATTATCCAAAGAACCTGCTATTTGACAACTCAACAAATGTATCATCTGGTTCAAAACCTCAATTTCCAGCTACAACCCAGATGGTTCTTATTGATACGCAGAATTCTTCAAAGGCATATTATCTTGATGGGCTTGACAACACTTCATTCAATCCGTTCGGAGATTACAGAACATTGAACTTCAGTAGTTTTGCTGATCTCGATAGTACAGAATTTTCACCTGTAAATTTCAATGATATGCTGAATGTTTCTGTTACAGGAAATTCATCCGGCACCCTTGTGCAAGACAATACCAATGCTATTGTTCAGGACACAACTACCAAAACCAAATACAGGATGGCTACAGATGCTGAGAAAAATAATAGCAACATCCAAAAATATAGTGCTACAGTCACTTTTAAAAACCCTGATGATATTGCTTTGTCTGAGCATTATTTCCTGACAATATATACTCCGTATTCAACCGCTGACGTTGTTTATCATTATGTTATTCAGGCAAACAAAGACCTCGGAACTGATCCGTATCCTTCCAGAATTACGACAGTATCCGAAGGAAATGCTGTCCATCTGTACACGGGTTATATTTATAATAACCACGTATATATCGATAGTCTCAAAGTGGGTGGAATAGAAAACAATGTTGAAATAACAGCAGAGAACAATTCTATCGAAGCAAGTATTCACGCAACTATCGGACTAACTTCATCTGGCGAAGAGAACATCAGATCAACCTTATCTGCTACATCCCCTCCCGACATTTTCCAGAGTTTTCTGATAAAACTTAACAAGGACGGAAATGTTGGACTTGCTGCTGCTAGCTCAGTTACAGTCGAGGATTATATGATTGGAAATAAACCTGTAACACATTCTACACTGAACCCATCTTGGACCAGTTCTGAATACACAGATATACGCATTCCCAATTACATAGAAATGAGAAATGGTGTCCTTCTTGCTCGTTCTCTTTCTGAGATTCCGGCTAATGGAACTCTCAATGTTTCAGCTAAAGCTACTATCACCTTTGACAATGACAATGGTGATATCACTGCACAATTCTTCCCTCAAACGGCTAAAAAATACACTACGCTCATTGCTTATTCAAATATTGCTTCAAGTAGTGAAAACACGGCTTCAAGTAATGTTTCAGCATCAGCAGATACTACGGTTGGTGGAGTAAAGCCTCAGTATTATACTAAAATTGAAGAAAAGGCAATATTGAATTATGATGCACTTGATATTCTGGCTGACGGAAGTTATTTACCTCAGCTTGGAATAAACGCAAATGATCCGAAGGACTTTAAGAAACTGCCTGCGCCTATAAAAACAGTAGCCTCCTATAATGTTGAAAACTGTCAGTCTGCATGGCAAGAAGCCAATTTCATTAAAATTGAAATTGAGTTGAAATCCAAAAATGATGATTATAATACTCCTTTGGATATTTTTGATTACATTCAAGAGAGCACTTTTTCAATATTTGATGACGAAATTGCTCCCGGTGATATTATTACGACGGGCACCACTTCAACAAAACTGGTCTATATTATCAACAAGGCTGATTTGGAACATTTTTATAACGATAAGGTTTATCGTATTCCTATTGATTTCAATGTTTATTCGGGAAGCGGATCAAGTAACAACTTTGAATCGTCGAATAGGCAGTATTCAAATTACGGTATTTTCTTAAAGGTTTCAATGCTTCAAGCAGCAAATTCTGCATCAGCGGTAAGTGGAACAGAGCCAGAGTATAATAATAACAATTATGTTAAGTATACTAATGCCAGGATATATCTTGAAAAGTTGAATCCAAACAAATCTGCTGCGTAACACCCCCAGAGCCGAGAGCCACGCTCTCGGCTCTATCTATAAACAAAGGAGAATAAACCCATGTCCGAACTCATCCACAAGAAACTGCGAGTCGTCAAGCTGCTGGAGATCCTGCAACAGGACACAGACTCCTACCACCCGCTTGCGACCAATTCCCTGCTCCAACGTCTCGCCGAGCTTGGCTATACAGCTGACCGAAGAACGGTTGCAAGAGACATCGAGATACTAAATGCGCAGGGATATGAGATCATGCAAGTCAAGGACGGAAAGCAGAATGCGTATTACATAGAGGACCGAAGCTTCAGCCTGCCGGAACTCAAGATACTCATTGACGCAGTTCAGGCGGCAAGCTTCATAACGGATAAGAAATCTGATGACCTCATCAAAAAGATCGCTGCCCTCGGCGGCAGTCATCAAGCGGAGATACTGACTGACAACATCGTGCATTTCAATACACGAAAGCATACCAACGAGCACATCTACTATAACGTCAGCATCCTCGAACAAACTATCCGTGATAAGCAAAAGGTGGCGTTCAAGTACTTCGACCTCGACGAAAAGCTGAACAAGGTTTATCGCAGAGACGGCGCTGTTTATGAGACAGAGCCTTTCGCTCTTGTCTTCAATAACGATAACTATTATCTCATGACCTACGATCAGTCGGCGGACGGCGAAGTTCGCAATTATCGTGTTGACCGTATGGATTCTGTCGAGATTCTGCCGGACAGCATCAGCAAGGAAGCGAAAGCAAAGATACGCACGGTCTCTAAATATACCGAGCAAGTGTTCAGAATGTATGGCGGCAGAAACGCAAAAGTCACGCTCATGTTCGATAAAAAGCTCATTGGTACGGTCTATGATAAGTTCGGTGAGAAAACCAAGATCAGAAAGAAAGACGAACAGTATCAAGCAGAGGTCGAGGTGCAGATCTCACCAACCTTCTGGAGCTGGGTGGTTACATTCAACGGACAGATGAATATTGCTGAACCGCAGGAAATAAATGCCGAATACAGGGCGTGGATAGCACAATTGCAAAACTGACAAATCAATGTTCACATTTTTGTGCAGCTATACAAAGATAAGAATAGCAGCCGTTTTCCTGTGCAATTTCTGCCCACTTAGGAGAACGGCTGTTGACTTTTTCTCATGGTCTGATATAATATATATAAACGGAGCAAATGCTACAAACACCAAAAAAGGATGACCTTTATGCGCACAAAGAATTCCGAGTATTTCAGACTCATCGAAGATTTCATTGACAACTATATCGAGACCCACGACCGCTCACCCTCGCAGCGTGAGATAGCCGGCGGCACCGGTATGTCGAATGCCAACGTGTCACGCTATCTTTCGTATATGCGTGAAGAAGGTATGCTCGACTATGACGGCACACGGAACTTCACCACTCACAGGCACCGCAGAAACAGCGGTACTGTTGAAGTTCCCGTTGTAGGCACAGTAGCTTGTGGTACACCGATCTATGCCGAGCAGAATATCGAAGAATATGTCAGACTTCCGGAGTCTTGGCTCGGCAGTGGGGAGTTTTTCCTGCTGAAAGCTAAGGGCGAATCAATGATTGGTATCGGCATTAATGACGGTGATCTCGTTATCATTCGTCATCAGGATCACGCTGAATACGGTCAAGTCATTGTAGCACTTGTTGACGATGACACAGCGACCCTGAAAAGATATTATCCCGATGATGATTCCGAAATGATAAGGCTTCACCCGGAAAATGAGAACATGGACGATATATATGTAGAACCCGAAAGGCTCCGGATTCAGGGAGTGGCTGTAAAAGCACTCAAAAATATCGAATAAGGACAGGTAAACGCAAAATGTATGACAATAGTGCTTACAAAATAGAAGGATATGAAACAAGACCCCAACGATGGTTTTGCCCGAACTGTGCGGCACTGCTCAACGGAAGCAAAGGCAGCGACGGCAAAACACGAATAAAATGTCCGAAGTGCAAAGTCTGGACAACAAAATACCGAGAAAACCGACAGGTCGATATAATAGAGATAAGAATACCCGAAAGCTGCATATATTAGCGGCAAAATCAAATATTGTAAGCAGTTTGTGGAGAGCAAGGCCCGGCTGAAACAGTGCCTTGATGATAAGTCCCTGCATTTCAAGCAAGCTGAACCCGATAGTACTGTACCCGACACCGCAAGGTGTGCGCTGGAGGACGTCGGCAGGATTTATTCCTACACATTGTAGGAGTATATCTTGTCGGCGTCCTTTTTTTGTTTTTAAATAAATATATTCAACGCCGATATGCATTAAGGCTGAGGATACAAAATAGAGGTTTTAAGTTTTACTGAAAAACCGCTATGACTTGTACCCTTTCTTTAGTGTGCCTATTTTTCGGCAAGCAGAGGCTGTGTGCAAGTATGTACACAGCCTCTTTTTTTGTGTCCTCGGAAAGGACGCAATATGTTTTTACAAGCAAAATGGCTGTGTATCACAGCAAAATATCCATGATCTTCGTTTTGTCTTTTCAAAATCGAAATTCAAAACGGAGGTCTTAAAATGAACAATAGAACAGTCAAGGTGTATGACACTATCACAGGCAAAATGGTCGATGTTGAGGTGTCGCAGGAGGTCTATGATGCCTACATGAGAACCGAATGGAACATACACGATAACAACGAATCCTTTTATGAGCATGAGATACAGTTTTCAATGCTCGTAGGCGGCGATGACGGAGCTTTTGAGAACTTCCATGAGTTCATAACAGATGATGACCCGACCGCCGGCTATGCACTCTCAAAGGCTGCATTCGATGAGGTAATGGCGGCAGTAGCAAGGCTGAAAAAAGCTGACAGAAAGCTCATACACATGATATATTTCAGCGAATACACTGAGCAGGAGTGTGCAGATCTGCTTGGCACAACTCAGCAAAATATACACAAAAAGAAGAAAAGAATTCTGTCTAATCTCTACAAACTTATGGAAGATGGAAAATAAAAAGGTTGTAAAAAGCCCGACTTCTTCCCCTATACAAGCGAGAAATGAATCTCACAGCATTTTGACAACTGAATATCCAACACTCCGGTACGTCAGATCCCGATGGCGGGCGATGAACTCGTCAGCCGTGACCGCTGTACGCCACGACCCGTGAAAACGACGAGCGAAAAATACAAACAGGTCAGCGAGGCAGCCACCTCGCAGGCGATGAAAGTTGGGATATGGGTACATCCGTAAAAAACGGCTCGGGTTTTGCAGCCCGGGAGGTGAAAGTCCTACGGAGCCTGATGAGGACGTCAGGCTCGCCGGAGTGTTCCTTTTGCATGAGGGGGCAGTTTTCTGTCAGATAATTTCATGCACCTTCGGAACAGTTCATCTGTCGAAGGAAAGCGGTGCCGTGTTTACGGCAGTGAGGTCACCCCATAAGGTGACAGAGGGCATAGTGATATGCTCTGTCGGTCTTCAAAAGAGACCGAAAAGGCAAAACGAAAAAGCGGATACGGTGAAAGCTGTATCCGCTGATACATAAAAAACAGGAGGATTTGAAAATGAATTATTACACAATTGAGATCGAAAGTATCAGATTCGGAGACATTCGCAGAATTACCGTACTGGCTGACTCGTCAGAAAAAGCCTGCGATGAAGCCGTTGTTCACTGCGGAGAAAGGATAGTCGCCGTATGGAGAATGTAAAGAAAATAAGGCGTGGCGATATTTACTACACCCGGCTTGAAAACATAGATAATGCGGTTGGTTCTGAGCAGTCCGGCAGCAGACCGGCGGTTGTCATTCAGAACGATGTGGGCAACAAATATTCGCCTACGACGATTGTTGCATTCATCACTACCAAACCGAAAAACTGCCTGCCTACCCACGTCCGTCTGCATACAAAAATGTTGTTCTTCTCATCGACTGCCATGCTGGAACAGATCAGAACAGTGTCGAAAGACAGGCTCGAAAAGTACATTGGGACACTTAGCAAGTCTGAGATGGAAAAGATAGACAGGGCGATATGTGTCAGTCTTGACATAAAGGAGACTTGAAAAATGGCAGTATTATCAGAAAAATGGTTATCATATCCGATTGATGAAAGCACCAAATATTTCTTTGAAAAAGCAGCATATGACGGCTTGGAGCTTCGTCCCGGGCAGCTTGAAATGGCGTTGGAGGTATGCGAAGCAATCAAGGAACGAAAGCCCTTAGCGGTCGAAGCGGAGGTCGGAATCGGGAAATCCTACGCATACCTTGTGCCGGCGGTCATGGAGTATATGAAATCGCATAGGCAGATAATCATAGCAACTTCGACAATTGCCTTGCAGGAGCAACTCGCAAAAGATGCTGCGAACGTCCTTAAAATGACAGGTTTGAGCATAGATATCACGGTCGCAAAAGGTATGAGAAACTATCTTTGTCCAAAACGTCTGGAAAGTGCAATTAAAAGACAGAAGGACGCTGCAATTTTCCAAGATATTTCGTCTTTGATGAGATCAAAAGGTGCTGACCGAGCATCTATCGGCATTAACATTCCCGACAAGATGTGGGAGCTTGTGAACGTTCAGAACTACGGCGAGAATTGTCATAACTGTAAGATGAAAAACGACTGTGAATATTACGCATTAAGGGAACGACTTCACAATGGAAATGGCATTGTCATCTGCAATCAGAATATGCTGGTGGCTCATTTGCAAAACATATCCACCGGCGGTCGAGGGATATTTGACCCGAATGGCAGCATGGTGATAATTGACGAAGCTCACAATCTTGAAAGCAAGTTCCGTGAAGCGTTCACCACCGCTTTTGACTGCTGTGAGCTTCAAAATGCTGTCAGACATAGTATCTCAAAAATACCGAAAAATCGAAAGGCAGCGCTTGAGAAATTTGCTGATGACACGATAGAATATATCGAACAGCTCTACAGATGGCTTGTCCGTCAGGTCAGCGAGCAGCGGAAAGCGAACGAAGCGGATACTTCGACATATTATTTGCAAAAAGACAAATATACCCAAGAACTGCTCCGGGTGATATACAACAGACTTGTGTGGATAGAGAATAACTCGAAGACAAACCTTGCGTGTGCAAAGGAATTTGTACGGAATGTTTTTAACACTTGTGATGACAATATCGTCTGGCTCGAAATGGAAAGCAGGCTGAAAATATGCGTCTGCCGCAAGGAGATTCGCTTGATGATAAACAAAATGCTTTTCCGGTCGGGTCTAACGACGATACTGACTTCGGCGACTATCTCCGACAAGAATGAGGGTGAACCTATCGAAAAGTGCCGTTATTTCCTGCACAATATTGCGTTTCCGGTCGTTGGTCTTGTGTCCGAGCCGAAGCGTTCGCCGTTCAATTACGATGAAAATACGATGCTGTACTGTTCAACCAAGCTGCCATATCCAAATAAGGAAAACAGGTCGCTGTACAGAGAACAGTCGATAGCGGAAATCGTCAGACTTCTGAATGTAACTCATGGCAAAACGCTGATTCTCTTTACGGCGAAAGAAGATATGGAGTATGTCTATAAGAAACTCAGCAACAAGCATCTGCCTTACAAGATATTGTTGCAAGGAAAAGGTTCATCGCAGTCACGTCAGCTTGGTAAATTCAGGAGTGACACAAATTCGGTATTGCTCGGTACGGGAACTTATTGGGAAGGCATAAACATTGAAGGTGAATCGTTATCACAGGTCATCATCTTCAAACTGCCGTTCCCTGTTCCCGACCCAATAATCGACTACAAAATGTCAAAGGCAAAGGACAGGGTCAGAGATGTGGCTGTTCCCGAAATGATAATCAAACTCAAGCAGGGTGCTGGCAGGCTGATTCGCTCATCAACTGATAAGGGTATAGTGTCTATACTCGACCCGAGGGCAAGCACAAGAGAGAACAAGCCTTACCGTGATACTATCCTGAACGCTCTGTGTGAAAAGCACAGCACCGAAGATATTGACGAACTGACAGCATTTTGGAACAAACTAAACGAAACTAAGGAGGCGGTATGATGGATATGAAGTTATACGGACAGGCAGATTTTCTCTATGCGGTGAGCAGGCAGATACTCGAAAGACTGTTCAGCAGCGGTATTATTTCCGAGGAACAGAAAGTAAGGGCAGACGAGCTCAACCGCAAGACCATTTTTGAGAGATACTCGTCTATCGCAGATCTGGAGGTGAGTGCATGATACAGTTCATAGCAGGAACGATTGTCGGCGGTCTTGCCGGCGTTACGGTGATGTGTCTCTGTGTAGCGGCAGGCAGAGCCGATGAGCAGGCTGGGATAAGATAGCCTGTAATTGAAAACCGCCCGGCGAGCGTCGGGCGGTGGGTACATATAGTCTCATTTCCACAAAAATCGGTCATCTATTTCGTGTAGATAAGTGATTACAATCCGCCGTTTTTTGTGGTATCATTTAGTTCTGAAAGGAAGTGATGAAATGTCACGAATGATAGTGATACCGCCGTCCTCGGACAGATCGGGAGCAAAAATAAGGGTCGCCGCCTACTGCCGTGTTTCGACCAGTCATTCCGATCAGGAGAACTCCTACGAAACGCAGGTCAGATATTTCTCATCACTGTACAACGGCTCGCAGACGGAGGAGCTTGTCGGGATATACGCTGATGAGGGCATCTCGGGAACAAGTCTCAGCAACAGAGTGAGCTTTGTGAAGATGATGCAGGACTGCCGCAAGGGAAAGATAGACCGCATCGTCACCAAGTCGGTCAGCAGATTTGCAAGGAATACCAAGGACTGTCTTGTGACTGTCCGGGAACTGAAAGACTTAGGCATTACTGTCAGCTTTGAAAAGGAGAACATAGACACATCAAGGCTCTCTGATGAGATGATGATAACCATTATGGGCGGTCTTGCACAGGAGGAATCACACTCCATATCCAACAATGTACGCTGGGGCTTTCAGAAGCGGATGGCGAACGGAACCCTCGGACACGCAAGAGTACCCTACGGCTACAAAAGCGACAAGAAAACCAGTATGCTTATAATAGACAGAAAAACAGCAAGGATAGTCCGCAGGATATTCGATATGTATATCAACGGCTGCGGAGCAAACAGGATAGCACACATTCTGAACGATGAAAAGATACCCTCGCCCACTGGCATAAGCTGGAACAACATAACCATTCTCAAAATGATACGTCAGGAAAAGTATATTGGAGATACCCTATGGCAGAAAACATATTCGGAATTTATGGGACCATACTTTCAGATAAACCGCGGACAGCTGCCGAAATATTACATTCAGAACAGCCACAACGCCATAATCGACCGTGAGACATTTGAGCTTGCCAACAGGGTGATGAAAGCAAGAACAAACAAGGCAAAACAGAAAACCGAGTCACCGTTCAGACAAAAGATCTTCTGTGGAAAATGCGGACATAATTACGGATATGCAAACCGGAAGAACACAAGCTGCTGGATGTGCAGTCACAGGTACAATATATCGGAACCTTGTGACAACCCCGATGTCTATGACACCGACCTTCAGAATGCGTTCTCGGCTTTGTGCGACAAGCTCCACGCACAGGGAAAACCGATATTTACAAGAGCCCTTGAACAGCTTCAGCTCCTCGAAAAAATGCGTCAGAACGGAACTGTCACCACTGCAAGCCTGTACGAGCAGATAGCTGAAATAAAGGAACAGAAGCACAGGCTCGCCGAGCTTCGTACCAAGGGGTATGTCTCTGATGAAAAGTATGCTGAAATGGAATCGGATATGGATAACAGGATAGTCAAGCTCTCTGTAATGATCGACAAGGCAAACGAGGAAAAGGATCCTGCGTTCACGGAGCTGCCGATGCTTTCAGACTTGTTCGCCGGTTTCGACGGAACAGAAGAATACCGCCTGAGAATACTCTCCGAGGCAGTGGAACGAATAACGGTACTTGACAAAGCGATCACCTTTGAGTTGATCGGCGGTATGAGATTTACCGAAAGGACGGATGCTTATGATACATAAGAGAAAGATACCCTACGGATATATGATGCGGCGTGGACAGACAGTAATAAACGAAAATGAAGCACAGATCGTCAGGACGATATTCGAGCTTTCGGCATCGGGCATATCGGGCGGTGAAATATTACAACAGCTTGATGCCGGAAATGATGATTACTGGAAAGATGAAAAGAACAAGCTGATTGACAAGGTCCACGGCATTCTCAGAAAAGAATACTATTGCGGAAGTGATGATCTCCCGGCAATTATCACTAAAGAGCTTTTTGATAAGGCAAGGGAATCGACCCGAAAGAGAGACCACTTTCACAGCTCGAACCAAACAAAGGTGCCAATAAAATATGTTTGCTGTGCCGTATGCGGTAATCCTTTTTTCAGAGGAAGAAACACCGGTGACCTCAGATGGAAATGCAAGAATCCTGACTGTATCAACCGTGTGGACGGCATAAAGGAGAGCGACCTGTACTATCAGCTTACCGCAATACTTCAAAGAGTTCAGGCAGATAACAGCTTACTTGACATTGAACCCAAGCCTATCCGGTATGAACCGACTGTAGAAGTCCGCAATGGCGAAAACGAAGTCCTGATGCGGTGTCATGTAAAGCCGATCGATGAAGAAAGGATACGCCGTGAGATCATAGAGCTTGCCTCACTTAAATATGACTGCATAAGCTACAGCATGGCTCCTGCTCGAACGGCTGAATTAAAGGAGCTGCTGAACGGCATGAAACCGATTGACAGCATTGACACAAAACTTATTCGTGCAACAATGAAAAGAGTACTTATCAGCGGCGATCAGACTGTCACAACGGAGTTTATAAACGGCAAAAAAATACACTACGAAAAGGAGAAAGACCATGAACACCAATAACATAAAAACAGCATCAAACGTGATAGTTATACCGGCACTGACCAAAAACGAGATGAGCCCGAAACGGCTGAAACAGACAAGAGTCGCTGCCTACTGCCGTGTTTCGACCGATCAGGACGAGCAGCAGAACAGCTATCAAGTACAGATAAGCTACTACACCGACTACATAAACCGCAACCCCGAATGGTGCATGGCAGGGATATTTGCTGACGAGGGTATATCTGGTACGCAGACTAAAAACCGCACTCAGTTCGGCAGAATGATACGCAAGTGCAGGCAAGGCAAGATCGACCTCATACTTTGCAAGTCGATATCGAGGTTTGCGAGAAACACCGTTGACTGTCTCGGCTACATCAGGGAGCTGAAGTCGCTGGGCATCGGCGTTATTTTTGAAAAAGAAAACATAGATACGCTCAATATGACCAGTGAGTTCATCATCTCACTGTACGGCTCCTTCGCACAGGCGGAATCGGAATCCATAAGCAAGAACGTGACCTGGGGTATTGAAAAGCAGTTCCGTGAGGGAAAGGTAAGATACAACATGAGCACGGTGCTTGGATACCGGATGGGCGACGACGGCAAGCCATACATTGTGGAGGAGGAAGCCGAGATCGTGAGGGAGATTTTCAAAATGTACCTTGACGGCATGACGTTAAATACTATTGCGGAGATACTGACAGCAAAGGGTGCAAAGCGGCGAAACGGCAGTTCCGAGTGGCAGAAGAACAATATCAGGGTGATCTTAAGAAATGAAAAATATGTCGGAGATGCTATCCTGCAAAAGACTTATACCAAAGACTGCATTACCCACAAGCGACTTATAAACTACGGTGACAGGACGAAATATCTTATCCACGACTGCCATGTACCGATCATCGACAGGGACACCTACAACCGAGTTCAGCAGGAGATCGCAAGAAGAAACTCAGTTCAGCAGAAAAGCACCAGAACCAAGACCGAGCAGGGCAAATATTCGGGGCTGTACGCTTTGAGCGAGATAATGGTCTGCGGTGAATGCGGCTCTCAGTACCGCCGAGTGACCTGGACTTCGCACGGACACAAGCTGATAGTATGGCGGTGCATAAATCGTCTCGATCACGGGAACCGCTACTGCAAATGTTCGCCGTCGCTGAACGAGGAAAAACTGCACAATGCAATAGTCGGGGCGATGAACGAGATCTACAAGAGCGACAGCAGCTTCCTTGATATGATCGAGCAAAACATCGGCTGTGCAATAACCGAGAGCGATGAGCTTGGTCATGCGATAACAAAGATCGAGGACAGACTCACCGAGATTGAAAAAGTTCGTGATGACCTGATACAGCTTGTAACAGCAGGCTCCATAGCGATAGAATCTTCCGACGACAAGTTCAAGGCACTGGGTGAGGAAGAAAGCTATCTGCGCACCCAGCTCACAGCACTCAAAACAAAATCAGATAACAGCAATGATATAAGGCTGATGCTGAAAACTATCTCCGACGAGCTGAAAAAGTACAGTGGCTCGCTCCTTGAATATGACGATATGACGGTCAGGAAAACTATTGAATGTATAAGAGTAATGTCCAAAATCGAGATTGAGATCACATTCAGGGGTGGGTTTGAGATGAAAGCGGCGGTTGAGAAATAAGGCAGAGAAAAGCAGCGGCTCAGAGCGTTTCTGAGCCGCTGTTGTTTTCTTAGGGTAGTTTAGCAAGAACAATATCAGAGTGGCATCTGAGGGCATTTCCGTGCGTCTGAGAGCGTGCTTTTTCAGGCATACGAGAAAACAAAAAACCACAGCATACATTATCCAAACGGATAATTTGTTGCGTCTGTAACCTCTCTCTTGAATCCGATATTTTGTACAGTAAAAATGGCATAAAAAAAGCCGCAAACGGCGTAAAATCGTCATTATACGGTGGTCATCCAAAAAGTACGTGATTGTATTGTAGTAAAGATCAGTATGAGCACAGTGAGTACCGTCATTGCGCCGAGCTTTATCAGACGCTTCTTTCGTTTCAGGAAATCTTCCTTCAGCTGTCCGACCCTTGTTTCCGCAAAGGCTTCAGCGGCTGCTATATTTTCCTGAGCGATGCCGGTCTCCGCCAGCTCGCCGTTCGAGATCAAGCCGTTTATTTCTTTTCTACTCACTGTTCTCACCTCACTTTTTAAGCATTTTCGTCTTTTGGACAGACTGCACCCATCATAATTAATACTCTTTATTATTGTAACATATTTTTAAAGATTTTTCAAGTAGCATTTACAAGAAAAATCGAGCCAAAAATAGTACAATATGCACAATACGGGCATTCATTTCTTTCGCACATTTAATAGTTCCTAAAGATGTTTTAACTAATTCAGTGAGATTTTGAGCTGCTAAATAGCCGATTTGAAGTTTCTGAGCTTCTGTAGTACACATCCCCAATCAAACATATACATTATATATATGTCGAAAATGTGACTGAATGCTGAAATGCAGAAAAAAGCGAGAGCAGCAACTGCTCCCGCTTAATTCGATCTAATCTGCACATAAGTCTTTGCACTGTCTCCTTTATAGAATTGATCTTATGGAAGTTTGTCAACCGCTTCATCATCAAATAAATTGATGATTTTCTTTCCATGTTGTTCAGCATATTTTACCGCCTTGGCTGCACCACCGCTTTTGCGTTCTATCGCACAGATGACGAGATCACTTCTGATTATCATTTGCTTGTTACGCTCGAAGATCGCTGACTTCGGGTGTGCTTCTGATGATTCAGCACACACCTCGACTTCATCATAATAGTTGAGATATTCCTTTTCGTTGTTACGATATTCGGCTTTCATATAGGGCAGGACAAGGGTGAAATGGGTGTTTCCGTTTCCGTAACTGGCGACGGCTCTCTTTATGGCTGCCGATGCAAGCAAATCAAAATCCCCATCCCTGCCCACAAGGAACTCGACATACTCCTTGCTGTTGATAAGATTCCGTAGTATGGACATGAGCTTATCTTCCAGAGCAAACAAATTTGGCAGCTCACGGTGGCCGAAAAAGCTGACAGTATAGATGTTCAAACTCATTTATTACCACCCTCTGTCAGCTTTTGATACATCTTCATCAACTCTGCCACGCACTCGCTTTCGGTCATGGTCTTGTAGTCGAAGCCATAAGCCTGCATTACAGCCTTATCGTTGAGCTGGTGAGCCTTGCGAAGTTCGGGCGGCATGGTGGTCTCGTCATAGAGATCGGCAAGAGAGCAGTCAGGGTATTTAGCCCTTGCGTCGAGAATCGCTTGTGCGGTTTGCTCGATTTTGGCTTTCTGTTCGGCGGTGGGGATACACCATGGAAAGTTGTTGTAAATAGAAGGAGAATAGCGATAATCGCTTTTTAACCTTCCACATACAGTTCTCATCCATGACATATGAACATTTGATGTTAGTACACCAAAGTGAAATAAAGTCATGTTTTCTGCAACCGAACCGCTTTCTCGATGAACTCCGACTTGGTGGAGCAATTGTCGCCTTTGTACAGACTGTTTATCGTTTTCATCGTCTCTGGGAAAAGATACACTGCGAACCTCATTTTATCGGCTGTGACACCGTCGATTTCTCTCGCAATACCGCCGTTATCCCGGTCTTTCGTAAATTTTGACACCGTCAATTTTCACCTTCTTTCAAAATGACACCATTTTCAGAAAGCCGAAAACCCTCGCAATAATGCGGTCGGCTTTGCCGTCCGCTGTGAATTTTGCGGCAAATGGAGCCGCAATTTAACCAGCAAATCACAAATACCCCTCAAATCCCACCCTCACGGGCTGCCATCCCATTTTCAAAACTCTGCGACAAACGCCCACAAACCGCCCCGACTGCCGAGGGGTACACCTTGCCGCCCTCGGTTCAGAAAACGGCACACGGGGCATTCTCGTGCGACACGTGGCGAGTTACGGCTCAGGCTTTGTACTGACACTCGCAGACCTGCGGCGTGGTCTTTCATGAGCAGACATCTTCTCGATATAGTCCCTGACCACTTGCGGAACGACCTTGCCATAGAGTTGTTCAACATATTTGTCAAGTTCGGCGGCGAGGGTTGTGTTCTTCTGCTCGAGGTACATCTCGATCGCCGACAGCTTTTCATCGCTGATCTGAACGCTTATCGTTTTCTTCATGTCATTATCACTCCCATATTTTCATCTTCTGATTCGTCCTCGGTTTCCTCAATGACCTCATCGACAACCGCCGTGTAGAGCTGCTGCCCCTTGCCCGACAGCGCACCGTAGGTCGTGATCGTGCCGCCCTTCATGAAAAGAACATTGCACCCGAGATCAGTCAGATCTGTATCGTCAAGAGCGCTTTCCGAGAAGTCCGGCGGCAGCAGCTTCTGCAAATACTTCTGTCCGAATTCATCGTAGCTGCGGACACTTCTGTCGAGATCATACTCATCAAGGTGCATGGTAATGTCCCACACCTCTTGGATACTATGCGATGGCAATGTTTGAAGAATTGCTTTCAGCTTCACCACCTCGTAGCCCTCCAGTTTCGACACCAAGTTTGCAAGGGCATTCAATGCCATAGGACTTTGCGGTTCATACCTGACTGGAATCGAACAGTTCAGGCTGTAATAATTCAGATCATCAAGAGGCACACCGCTCTCAGCTGAGAACTTTTCAAGATCGTCAGGGTTCACTGGCAGCCTGAAGTTCTGCCCACAGATCTCAGGATCCTTTCCCGGCGGCACCAGCGTTATGCTGAACACATCGTCACGCCTGCCGACCGTGACCGATATATCCGGTTCCTCATAAGCCGCAGACTCGCAGTAGTATCCTTCAACAAAAATGCCGCCCTCGCGCTCGGCATAGGTTCTGCCGACCCAAGCCTTGTCCAGAATAGGCAGCAGATTCTCGGGGACATCTTCGAGCTCGGACAGCATATCGTTGTCAATGACCACCGCACCAAGTTCTGCAAAGTCTTTGCAATGATAGACAGGAATGCCGTCCGAGTAGGTCATACGAATGAGTTCGTCTATCGTCCGCTGCGGCTTCACTTTGAGCAACGCCGCTATCTGAATATCCGGCTTTGAGGTACTGTTCAGGTCAAGCTGGTCTATCCTCTCTGCGAACACATTCATCTTCCAAAGGGCGGCGGTCAGCTGCATCCCTTCCAGAGCGCCCACCTCGTCACAGTCAGTGATCTTGATTTTTAGCTGCGTATCATCCCCGGCTCTGAGTTTGTCAAGTTCGTCACGGATAATGAAAGGGTGACCCGGCAATGAAAGTTTGCTTGTGAACTTGCCGTTGATCGCTGTTATTTTCATTTTGATATTTGCCTTCTATTCTTCGCTTTCATCACCGCTGCCGTCATCGCTGCTGTCGTCGGACGGAGCCAGTTCATCTATCTTATCCAGCACCGCCTGCGGATACCCGATGCCTTCATAGGTACACCAGCTCGTCCACGCCCCGTCAGACACAGCCTGCTTTGTGACATATCCGACTGCTTCATCGCAGAATACAACCTCACCGAGACCGACATAAATGCCATGCTTTGTGCCGTTATACAAGCCGATCCCGGCGACCTCGGGCATCGTGGAAAGGTCGCCCTGCTCGGTAAATGTCAGCGTATTATATCCGTTCCCGAAGCTCTTGCTGTCGGGAAGATAATTCAAGTAGCCAATCATAAGACCTGCATTATCACAGTATCGCAGCCGCTTTTCCGAATCCTTTTCGCCGGTGAAGCCAGCTTTGTAGCCCCACCCCGACACATACGCATTGTTCGCCCACGCCGCTAAGTCAGCTGCGTTCTTGGTCGTGGGGTCACTGAACATATACGGATTTATCGTATTGTTCATTACAAAAGTGTAGGTGTGCAGGTATTCCTCAAAGTCAATTACAAGTCCGTAGTTCTGGTTTATGCTGTCGATGAGGGCGGCATCGTCAGGCGCAGTCTTGAACAGATTTGCATAACTGTTGGCATTAAAATCATCCACGTTATCAAAAAAAGACACATAGATAAGCTGTGCCTTGATCGTCTGGTCGGCTATCCCGAGCGCAGCCATCTCCGCTTCGATACTGCCTCCGGCGGACTTCAGTGCGTCAAGCTCTGCCGCCTGCTCGCTGTCGAGACTCGCTATGAAATTGTCCTCAGTGAGCTGTGACAGGTCAATATCCGCAGTTCCAAGATCGACCGAGCCGAGATTTGAAAACACAACGACCGGCAGGCACAGCAGATAAATAAACCCGAAAGCAACACTAAGAACAAGAATGATGAGCTTCTTCCTCAGCTTTTCGTCAGAGAGTATCATCACCAACAGCTTAATCAGCTTCGCACTCATGCCGACACCTCAATCTCCCTCACCTCAAACTCAATAAAATCATCGCAGACCTTCATGTCCTCGCCATGCTTGTATTCAAGTGCCGCATACTCCGTAGAAAACAAAACGGGTACGCCGTTCTGACGTACCCAGTCCTCAAAAATCGTCGCCACATTCTGCGTGTAGCGAGTTTTCCATATTCCGTATTTTGTCAAGCTATCATGCCTCCTTACTCCATTTTCATACCTGTCTCAAAATCCGAATCGAGATCATGCTTGTCATAAATCTCACGGAGCATTTCGCTGAATGTTTCTCTTGCCGCTATATCCATCGGGTCGTAGCGGCTGGCAAGAGTGCCCATCAGCACCTCCAGCGGATTCTTGAAACTGAGCAGATAGTCAGCCGCATCATCGAGAATACAGGATTCAATATTCGTTCTGATGAACTTGACGGCTGCTATCTGTTCGGCGTTCTCAATCAGCTCATCGGCTGTCATGTCCCACCAGATCTCACGCATGGATTCGTATTCAAGGTTTATCTTTTTCAGCAGCTTATCGATCGCAGTCATGCTCTCACCTCACTATCTTCCCCCAGCCGCTCCGAACAG
>NZ_FPIR01000037.1 GCF_900119155.1 Ruminococcus sp. YE71
GTTTTTCGGCTTCATTGGCCCCAACGGTGCAGGAAAATCCACCACCATCCGCACGCTGATGGGCCTGATCCATCCCAGCGGCGGCAACGCCTCTATTTTCGGTCTGGACTGCCAGACCAAGGCCAGTGTCATTGCCAGAGATGTGGGCTACCTTCCCAGCGAGAACAGCTATTATGAAAACATGAAGGTGCGGGAACTGCTGCAATACACCGCTGACCTGTACGGCATGGACTGCGAAACGAAAATGTATGAGCTGTCTGAGCGCCTCAATCTGGATCTGACCCGGAAAATCGAAGACCTGTCTCTGGGTAACAAGAAAAAGGTGGGTATCGTGTCTGCCATTATGACTTCACCCAAACTGATCATTATGGACGAACCCACCAGCGGGTTAGACCCACTGATCCAGCAGGCTTTCTACGATATTCTGAAGGAGGAAAACAGCCGGGGCGCTACCGTGTTTTTTTCCTCCCATGTGCTGAGTGAGGTACAGAAACTGTGTGACCGGGTGGCCATTCTGAAAGAAGGACATCTTATTGGCATACAGCCCATCAAAGAACTGCGTGAGAGCGGCTATAAAAAAGTCACTCTGAGTGCAAAGGAGGCTATCCCTCGCGATTTCTTTAATTTGTCCGGCATTGCGAACTATGCGGAGACTGCGGACAAGACCTCTGTTTCCTTTATGTATAACGGCAATATCACGGCGATCATTGACAAGCTTCACCTGCTGCATTTGGACGATGTGCTTTTGGAAGAGCCCTCTCTGGAGGAGATCTTCATGCACTACTACGAGTAGGGAGGTGTCAGGCATGATCATTTTGAAATATGAACTGAAAAGGCACCGCAAATATATTTTGGGTTGGGCCATCGCCTTGGCTCTGTGTGTTTTTGTGATGACGCCTACCTATTACAGCTTTATGGATGTTTCCACCGGAGACCTCTATGAAACGCTGGGTACGAGTGATTTTTACAAAGGCGTTGGTGTGTCCATGGAATATCTGACCTCACCGTTGGGCATTTATGCGTTTCTTACCAGCTTTTTTATGATTGCGTCCGGTATTTTCGGGATGCACTTCGGTATCGCCATTCACACCAAGGAGTGCTCGGAGCGAACCTCTGAATATCTGTTTACAAAACCCCATACCCGAAAAACGATTTACTGGGCAAAGGCGTTCACGGTTTTTTTCGGCGTAGTGGTCGTGAGCATGGTATATCTTCTCGCCTCTTTTTTGGCGCTGGCCCTGTTCCGCTCCGGCATTGACTGGGGAGAGTTCTTTCTGATTGCTCTTTCCCTCATGCTGGTCACGCTGTTCCTTGCAGCTATGGGGCTTTTGGTTGGAATTCTATTTTCACGCAATCGAAGCCCACTTTTGACTGCCGGGTTAATTGTCTTTGTCGAGTACTGCGTCACCAGCTTCTCCAACATTGTCAGCAACCGTGCCATTAGTTTTCTGTCCCCGTACTCGTTCTTTAGTGCGGCTGAGATTTCCAAATCTGGCTTTTATGAGTTGGATTACTTGGGATGGTGTGTACTGCTGTTTGCCCTGTTTTTGGTGCTGTCTTATCGTGTCTTTTTGAAAAAAGACATCCAGTTCCGCTCATGAGGGGGTGCAAAGATGAAAACATTGGTGAAAAACGAATTCCGCCAAACCAGAAAGACCCTGCTGATCTGGCTGGGGATCATGTTACTGCTGTGCGGATTCTGCTATTTTGAACTTTTATCCTTGAAGGACAGTCTGGATGAGATGGCCCGGACAGTCGGCCAATTTCCTCGCTTGATCATGATCATGTTCGGTGTGAAAGGGGATCTCACGACTGCCCTTGGTTGGTACGCGTGTATCTATTTTTGGGAGGGGCTGTTGGCCTTTGCCTATGCAATCTCTCTGGGCCTGTCCTGTGTGGCGAGGGAAAAGAAATTTGGAACATCCGAATACCTGTTCACAAAGCCTGTGGAGCGGAAAACCATTGTTCTGGCGAAGGTGATCGTTTCAGCAGTGAACCTGCTGGTGTTCGCCCTGTTCAGCGGCGTGTGCAATTATTTCACGATCGTTCTTCCTTTGGGCGGTCTGGATCAGCCGGGAGCGGTGCTTTCCACAACGATGGGAATGTTCTTTACCCAGCTTCTCTTTTTTGCCTTGGGTCTGCTGTTTGCCAGCCTTTTCAAATCTTATAAGGCCGCGGTACGCGCCGGTACGGTTTTCGTATTGGCCGCCTATGTGTTGGCCTTTACTGCCGAGTACACAGGGAATCGTTTCTTGGATTATCTGACCCCTCTGCGGTACTATGATGTGTATGAAGTAGCACTAAATGGCGTCTATCTTTCCTACATCGTCTTAACAGTACTCATTGTGGGCGCGTGTGTAATGGTTTCTACAAGGCGGTGGAAACTGCGTGAGTTGTAAATGTAATTGTCCATAGATATTCTATTATCTGATGAAAAACAAAGAATGAAAAAAAACGAATGGCTATTATGCCCCAACTGCAACAACAAAACGAGAATTAAAATCTGTGATAATACAGTACTTGAAAATTTTCCGCTATACTGTCCGAAGTGCAAACGGGAAATAATAATCAGCGTAAAACAATTCAATACCACAGTTATCACAGAGCCAGACGCATAGACGCAGAGCCGATAACCCGTTAGCCTTGTGCTGCGGATTATCGGCTCTTTTTGCTTTTAAGATAGAAAAGGAGACAAAACCATGAGTAATTCTATTAAAGACAGCGCACAGGCTTTCGCCGTCAATCAAGTGCTGAAATATGTTGACAGCAATCCGCAGGAAGCATTCCCCAAGTTGTTAGATTGGGCGGATAAGTTCGATAAGGATAACCTCTATCTCACACAGCGCCAGCAAATCCGTAAGGTGATGGAGCAGCCTGACAGCAACTGGATGCGCCTGATCAACAGCCTTTGGACGGACATTGATTCTGAAGTCCGCAAAGTGTTCTTCCGCAATTTTATTGTCAATGCATCTCTCTTAGGCAGCCGCAAGCAGGTGGCTATCATTTCCTTTTTTTAACAGCAATAGAATTATACTATAAAATTCGGGGAAATTCTACTTCATTGCATAAAATCGTAATATTTAAGGCAATATCAGAGCGCACAACCATAAAGAATCGATACAGTTATTTTTATACTATGATACAATCGGAGCGAGATAAGCAGCGAGGTGAACAGCCATGAACATAAAAGAACTTTCAAGGGAACTTGAAGTATCAGAGCAAGCCTTGCAACCGCAGAAAGTCGGGAAAATAAAAACACAAGACGGACTACCACAGCAGCGGAAAGCCCGTCTTTTTCTTTTCTTTCTGATAGTTATTCGTTCTCTGTTTTCGGCTCAGCGTTATCTGGAGCAGCGACCGCAGGAGCAGACGGGAAGTTATTCATAGCTTTGGTGAAGTAACCGCCTCTATTGTCTTGACCTTTGAGGAACGCCGCAAGGCGTTCAATATCGCCATCGACAAACTCTCTGCCGAGTACGCTGTAAATCGTACCGCCGACTTCTATCAAGTGGCGAGTGCGTATCTTTCTTTCCTCTGCCGACTTCTTTGCTCTTAGCTTTTTCTCTTGCGCCTTTAGCTGATTTTGCTTTTCTTTCAGCTCTGCTATACGTTCATCAATCGAGCGTTTTTCAGTTGCCATAACAGCACCACCTTTCCTTGATATTATACCATATTTAAGTTTTGCAGTCAAGCTATTTTCTTTTTCAGTTGCGTCGTAGCCGTTACGGGCTTGACAAAGCTACGATTTTATGCTAAAATAAGTTTAGCACCCTTGTAAAGGGCGCACTTATACACCACCTCCACTACGCTCCGATGGTGTATGACAGTGCGCTCTCCGAGGGCGGGGGCTTTGCCCCTCGACCCCACCAAAAGGGACGCTGCCCCTTTTGGAAATCCCCGCAAGGCGAGGTGCTACCTCTCCTTGACCTCACCGCAAGAGCGTTCCACTCTTGACTTACCTTTTTATCTTTCAGAGAAAGGAGTGTTGCCGAATGGCAATCTATCATTGTAGTATCAAGATAGGCAGTAAAGCAAATGGACAAAGTGCAGTTGCCGCAGCAGCATACCGAGCAGGTGACGAGCTGAAAGATAAAGAAACGGGCTTAGTGTCCGACTACTCCCGAAAGGGCGGGGTTGTGTTTTCTGAAATCTCATTGTGCGAAAACGCTCCTGCTGAATATGCCGACAGAGAAACCCTTTGGAACGCAGTCCACGAAATCGAAAAAGCCAAGAACTCACAGCTATGGAGAGAGTTCGAGGTTGCACTTCCGCAGGAGTTGAGCCGAGCCGAGCAGATAGATACAGTTCGTGATTTTGTCAAAGGCTTGACCGAGCAAGGAATGTGTGTCGATTGGAGCTTACACGATAAAGAGGACGGAAACCCCCACGCTCATATTATGGCTACTATGCGGAGCATAACCGAGGACGGCAAATGGGCACCCAAGAGCCGCAAGGTGTATGACCTTGACGAGAACGGCGAGCGCATTTTTCAAAAAGTCGATAAGTCGGGGCGCAAGCAGTACAAGAACCACAAGGAAGATTACAACGACTGGAACAAGAAAGAGCGTGTCGAAGAATGGAGAGCGGCGTGGGCTGCCTGCTGCAATGCCAGGCTTTCCGAGCGTGATCGGATAGACCACCGCAGCTATGAACGCCAGGGCATAGAGCAAGAGCCGACTATCCACGAGGGCTACGCCGCAAGGAAGATTGCAGCCGAGGGCAAGCCCTCGGAGCGTGTTCTTATAAACGAAGAAATCCGAAAGAGAAATAATATGCTAAAACAGCTTGCCGAGCAGCTACACAACATCGAGCAACAGCTTGCCGAGCTTATCAAGGAGAAAGGAAGTGCAGCTATCAATGCAGGAAAACAACGAATTGCCGACCTACTCGCCCGAAGAAATAGAACAGTTGATAGCAATGTGCGAGGAACAGCAGACACAGATCGAGAGCCTGCTGACGGAAAAAGAACAGCTGCACTGTCAGACACAGACACTCTCATCAGACAAGCAGAAGTTGAGCGCAGAGCTGCAATCCGCAGTGCAGGACTTGCAGAGAATGAAAGTGGAGAACAGGAACTTACAGCAGAAAGCGCACCAACTGGAACAGCAATCGAGCGAGGACGAGCAGCTCTTACTCGTTCAGCAGCTAACCGCCGAGCTGGAGAGAGCGAACTTGACAAATCAGAAGCTGACACAGCAAGTGCAGCAGCTCACCGAGCAGAACGTGATGCAGAGCGAGAGCGATTTGCAGCTGAAGAACGCCGAAAAGCTGAAGAAGAGAGCAGAAGAAGAGAAGAAGAGCGCAGAATTGCAGAGGAAGAAGAACGAGAACGCAGAAAGAACCTTAAACGAAAGGGGTATATCGGCAGATAGGCGTGAAAGAGCCGTATCTGAAAGAGAAAAGAACATCGCCGAAAAGGAAAAGGACGTACAAGCCAAAGCCGACAAAAGGATAAAAGACGAAAAAGAGCGCATACAAACGTGGGAAAGCAACCGAGCCGACAGAGAAATCGAGAGCTTTCGCAATCGGTTCATAGGCATTTTCATTGTAATCTGCCTTATTTGTGGGGCGCAGCTCGTCCTCAATGCTGTAAATCCCGTTGACTTTACGGTGCTTCAATCGAGGTGGGAGCTGTTGCTTGACCTGTTCCGCAGCATACCAACGTGGAGTTATCAGCGTATGGGCATAACGGCAGCAGTCTCTTTGGTGGTGCTGATCTTCTTCGGCTATCAGTATTTTAAGCGGTTTCGTGATGAATTCACCCTATTTGCGATACTTGCCGACCTAACAATAATCGAATACGCCGCCCCTCTGATCGTGGACAGCGGCTTTCCGCTTTGGGCGGCTTTCGGCATAATTCAGATAGTCTATGTCATTATCCGTGATTTGAACGATGACAGCAGCGGAATACGGTGGTTTCTCGACACAATGTCGGGCAACCGATAGACAAAATCCGATAAGTTGCGACAGTTTGCAACAAATGCCACTGAAAGCTACTACAAGCCCCACAGAGCCACGCTAACCGTGATAGTAAGAAATACCCCTTACACCTCTTAAACGGCATACAGAGCCGTACAGAGCGTGTGAGGGGTAGTATTATCGCCACTTCTTATTTGAAAGAGAATGTGCAGAAAATGTATTGATAATCTAAGCCCCCTATGCCGCAGGTATCCCGCAAATAAATTTGAAAACGTTACAAAATCATATTGACAAACATCTCAATCAATGCTATAATGAAAATGTGCAAAAAATATATTGATAATCTAAGCCCCCTATACCGTAGGTATCCCCGTAGGGGCAACGGAACCATTTAGAGTGTTTGTGTGAGCGTTTCTTCTTTTTCTTTTGGTTCTTTTCTTTTTCTTCTCCAAGAAAAGAAGAAAAAGAAAAGAACGTGTCCTGCAGGACTGAGGTGTCTCTGTCTAAGTGAGGTGGTCTGTATGTCTGATAGCGTATTAAATAACTTCCGTGACTGTTATGATCTGCTCTCCAATGTGTACGATCAGGTCAACGGTGAGGATTTTTACCGCTATATCTTTCCCGATAACGAGAACTCTGGTGAGCTGTACAGCGATTTTTCTCACCCGAACGCTATTTATCTTTATCAAGACGAGCAGGACGAGGGTTCTCAACGGCGTTTGCGCCGCAGAATAATGCTTAATGATACTTGGGCTGACGATTATCGGGACTATGTTGAGTGTAACGGTATGACCTTGTGCAGCGGTCTGACTTATCACAGCCGCAGCAACAAGCTCCAGTATGCTCAGACGATGAACGCCCTCATATTTGACCTTGACGGTGTCGGGCGCAAGGAACTGGAGCGTGTTTTGGAGCGTACAACTGGTGCAGGAGAGGTGTACCGCAGTATTCCAAAGCCGACTTTCATCGTTTTGAGTGGGCGAGGGCTGCACCTGTACTATGTTTTTGACGAGCCTATCGCCCTTTATCCGAACATAAAGCTTCAAATGAAGTCCTTAAAGCACGATCTCACGTTCAGAATATGGGAGTATAAAGGCACTTCGCAGGTCGAGAGCATTCAGTATCAGAGCATCGGGCAAGGCTTTCGTATGGTCGGCAGCATTAACAGCAAATATGGAAATACCGTCACAGCCTTTAAGACTGGTGAACGAGTAAGCCTTGAATTTCTCAATAGTTACGTTATTAAGCCCGAAAATCGGGTAGATGTGAACCGCCCTTACCGTCCGAGCAAGATTGACCGAGCCGCTGCTGCGGAGCTTTATCCCGAATGGTATCAGCGTGTGGTTGTCGAGGGCAATAAACGTCCTGCTAAGTGGAATATAGGCTATCGGAAGAAGAAACAAGTCAAGGACTATGCTCTTTATGAGTGGTGGAAACGCCGTGTGACCGAGATTGAGGGCGGACACCGTTATTTTTACCTTATGTGCCTTGTGATATACGCCTGCAAGTGTGATGTTCCGAAGAAACAGCTCAAAGCTGATATGCAGGAGTGCTTTGACGTTCTTCGGACGTATAAGCACGATAACGAGCTGACACAAGAAGATGTGGATAGTGCTATGGAGTGTTATTCCAAAGATTATTATAACTTTACCATAGCCGACATCGAGATTTTAACTGATGTTCGTATCGAGCGCAACAAGCGGAACGGTCGCAAGCAAGACGTTCATCTGAAAATTGCAAGAGCCACAAGAGATATAGTTAATGATAATTGGCGTGAGGGCAACGGCAGACCAATCAAGAAGCAGCTTGTCTATGATTGGTTGTGGGAACACCCTTTCGGGAAGAAAATCGAGTGTGAACGTGATACTGGATTGAGCCGACATACTGTTTTGAAATGGTGGTCCGAGTGTCAACGTGAAGTTTTCCATAGAATGGACGAAGAAATACTTGAATTTTGCATGGAAAGTAAATATACCAAAGAGGATATAGAGCGTATGCTTTTAGAAGCTGCTGAGATGGAGAAAGAGGGTGAACCTGATGGGCAAGACGATTAAACAGATTGCTGATGAACTGGGTGTGAGCAAGCAAGCCGTTACAAAGTGTATCGACAACCTCGGTTTGCGGTCAACGCTAACTAAAAACGCCAACTGTTTTATGGTTGGCGATAGTCAGGAAAAGGCGATAAAACAAGCGTTTGCGGCACATCAGACCGCCAACCAAAGCGCCAACCAAAACGCCAACCAAACGCCAACCGAGTTGGCGGCGGTGATAGGCGTTTTGCAGACCACAATTGACACCTTGCAAGGGCAGCTTGCCGCCAAAGACGATCAGATCAGAGGGCAGCAAGCTCAGATCGAGCAGCTAACCGCCGCTCTGCAACAGCAGACTTCCGCTTTGGAGAGTACAACCGCAGCTCTGACCGCTGCCCAAGCTCTGCACGCTGTGGACAAGAAAACTTTGCTTGCTATCGAGGAAAAGCAGAACGAACCTAAGCGGCACTGGTGGCAGCGTAGACGAAAGGAGCAGACCGAGGAATGAACGAGCCGAAAAAAAAGAAAAATCGGGGCGGAGCGAGGGCGGGCGCAGGAGCAAAGCAGAAATACGGCTGCAAGACCGTCACAATGCGTGTTCCTGCTGATATGGTGGACGAAATCAAGGCTTTTATCTACAAGAAAAAGCATATCGAGCCTAAGCAAGAGCCTGAAAAGGAGTTAGAGGGTCAAGTGACCTTTGAAGATATATAAAGGAGGAACATACAATGATATTCTATGATGAAGCCCACGAAACCTCATATAATGATATATGCAGTAAAATGAAGCACCTTGACTGTTATCATCGTTCTTTGGCGTATCTCCTCGCCCTCGATACTGTTCTTCGGGAGCATATCGAAGCTGTTTTCGACTTCCAAGAGGACGGCATCAAGCGTGACGGTCTGAACAAGGGCTTTCAGACAGGCACTTCGATGAAAACAACACGCCTTGCCTTTAACCTTTGGAACGGCTGCTATGATGACGGTGAAACCTATATCGGCAAGGACGGCTATGAAACGGAGCTGCCGAGCAGCTACTACACGCCCGATCAGATCTTCTGCTGCAAGGACTATGCGCCTTATTACTGGCAAGCGATACAGATACGCTTTGAAATGGCATGATGTACATAAGAGCCGTGTTGTCAGCACGGCTCTTATGGGTGGGTATTTTTGGGGTTGGGATTGGTTGGCGGTTAAATGGATTTATGCTGAATTATGAAATTGTTCTGATGTATCAGAGTATCATGGTAAGTGGGTTGGAACCTTTGAAAGCTGATTCATAGATATCGGCTCCTGAGGTAAGTCCGATGTAGCTCTGATCGGGGGCGAAGTTGGTGCTGGGGTTGCCGATCTTAAGAATTGAGTTAAAGTGCATATTCAATATGGGCGTTACATCTGTGATATGTGCTAGCATCTCAGCCGTCAAAGTATTTGTATCTATTATCTGTAGTATTTCGAACTTCAGCGTCGGAACCTGCTTGCGCTGCTTGTTCCGGATAAAGAGTACAAGGGTATTCGGTTTCCACTGCCATTTGTTGATATCCCCGGTTATGGGGTAATAGGTGTACCCGAACTGCGTGGCAGAAGACTTGAAAACATATGCGATGTCATCAGCTGTATACGTCCTGTACATGGTCGTCGGGGTGCCGTTGTCGTTGAAGATCCTGAGGTTGAGAGGCTTGGTCGTCAAGCGGTTTGCTATGCCGATGTCACGTTCCTGGCGTACAATAGTGTTAATGGAGTGGGGCTGAGGCTGACCTGTCTGCGCTTCGATATAGCTGTTCGTGATGATAGTCCTGGTGCTCGCCCCATTTAAAGAATTGAGAGTCTTTTTAGCAATCATAAAACATCCTCCTTATTGATTGATCTTGTCTATCAAAGTGTATTGCGGTATGTAATGTAAGGCTTAGAATTGCTTCACATTACATATCTATCTTATCAGATGGATATTAACAAATGAAGAAGAAAATGTAAAATATGTATAAATATTGCATTCCGGGCTTCAAAGCAGCTACAGGGTGCAAACTGAATGACGTTTTATGAGCCATGCCCGTCGGCTTTTAGCAAAGTGAGAGTGAGCCCTGATGTGCAAAGCTATCGTCAACTGCAACTGAGCTTTGATGACCTTGAAAAGTGGAAGAACAGCGTATATGCGAAAATCGTCAAGAAGTGCGGTTCTCGCCGTTATTTGGAGACTTGGGCTAAAGATATAGCTGATATAGCAAACAGGCACATTGAGGAAATCAAGCTCCTGATAAAGAAGCCTGAGATTGCTCCAAAATTCAAGGAGTTCCTGAAAGCATTACAGCAAAACCTCAATTCCTCTATCAAAACAACCGATGCTATTGAGATGCTCGCCCAGCACATAAAAAAGTCCAATTGCCATATCGTACTTATTAAATTGTCGTTTCTCCTTTTTTTCATATGTTTCCATCTTTGTTATTACCTCCTTCGCAAAATCGTCCATGTTGACTCCAAAAAGAAAGCAAATTTTTTTCAACATATTTAAATCGGGTTCATTAACATCTCTCTCCCAATTCGATAGTGCCTGCCGGGTAACATTCAATTCCCCGGCTAGTTCTTCCTGTGTCATTCCCAATTGTGTTCGCAGATGACGTATTTGCTTTCCTGTTGTAATATTCGTCTGTTCCTGGTTCAAAATAGTTTCTCCTCTCTGATACTGATTTTATCAATGATATTTCGCAATAGCCAGCAATGAACGCTTGCATTGCGCAAGACGTTACATTATCTTCTGAAACATATAGCGCACCTTGTCCAGGCGGCTGTTTGGACGGCGGGGCTGGATGACTGGCTTGCCGACAGCGGCCTGATACCCTTTCAGTTCTGTAAGGCATACGCTCTGCCCGTTGGTGTAAAAGGCCAGATCAGTACGGTATGCCTGTATACAGCGGGCGGGAATCTCGCCAGTAAAGACAACTTCATCCTTTTTTACCTGGACCGTTTCGATGGTGGCACAGTATTTCGGTGCATCATGATAAGCCCTGGAAAGATATTCCCGGGGCGCATAGAGGGTGAAGGAGAGATAAGGTTCCAGCAGTTGCGTCCCTGATTCCTTCAATGCCTGTTCCAATACAATCGGGGCCAATGAGCGGAAGTCCGCCGGCGTGCTGACCGGACTGTAATAAAGCCCGTATTCAAAGCAAATCTTACAGTCCGTTACGTTCCAGCCGAACAAGCCCTGCTCCAGCCCGTAACGGATACCATCCCTGACAGCGTTTTGAAAACTCTGGTTCAAGTATCCCAGCGAAACCCGGCTCTCGTATTGTACACCGGAGCCAAGCGAGAGTGGTGTAACAGACAGTCCTATGGATGCCCAAAACGGGTTGGGCGGCACCTCGATATGGATGGTGTGGCTGGCTGCTTTGAGCGGCCGCTCCATATAAATGACGGAGGGTTCCTTTACCACTGTTTCAAGCTTGTATTTTTCCGACAGCAAAGCGGAAACAACCTCCAACTGCACCCGGCCCAAAAAAGAAAGAATGATCTCATGGGTGATGGAATCCACTTCGCAACGCAAAAGCGGGTCAGTATCCGCAAGTTGCGTAAGAGCGTCCAGCAGCCGTTCTCTTTGCGCTGCCGTTTTCGGCGCAATCGTCGTCCGCAGCATGGGGAGGGGGTCCTCGCGCCACCTTTTACGAGGGAGCCGGGTTTGGTCCCCTAATACATCGTTTAACCTCACGCTGTCGCTGGGAAGGATAACAATTTCACCCTGATAAGCGGTGTCTGTCCGAACAATTTAGGTACTTGCTTTCCTAAAACTGATGTGATACAATGATTTAATCCAGAAAAGGAGTAAAAAATATGCGGCAAGGTATTCTTAAATAAAACTATAATCAAATAGTGGGAACAAAGGATTATGATAGCTCCTTTTGTAGGGGCTTAGTTTTTTGTACCCAATTTAAGAATACTTTTGCCTTATCAATTTTGACATATCCCCAAAAACAGCAATCACAAACAGGTGTATGCTGTATATGTGTATGTCCGCAACTTATAATCCCCAGTGGTAAAAGTATTTTAGTAGTATTTGAACGAATTACATTTTCGTGCAACTGCTGACTTGAACACACCGGTACTTTCGAGACTAATCTTCGTTGATCTAACAGTATAAAAAGAAAACTTTTGAATTATACTCCAAAATACTTGACAGATTCGGTTATTGGTGCTATACTCTAAATAACCGAAACGGTTAATATGTAAAAAGGAGGAAATGAATTGGACAAATTTTTGGCCCTGACCGAAGAAAAGAGATTGACCATTCTCAATGCGGCGTTCCAGTGCTTCGGCAAGTTTGGTTATGAAAAAGCCTCAATCAATGATATTGCGGTAGCCGCACACATTTCCAAAGCGTCTGTGTTTCAGTATTTCGGCAGTAAAAAGCAGCTCTACATTTACCTACTGGAATACTGCAAGAAAATCATAGAGGGAATATTTGACAAGGAATCCCTCAATTCCCAAACAGATTTGTTCGACAGAATCCTGGCATCCAGCCGCATGAAAATGGAGGGGCTCCAAAATCAGCCTTTTATCTTGCAGTTTATTACCAGTGCCTGGGAGGAAACTTCTCCCGAGGTGGCAGATACGCTAGCGATCCTGACGGAGGAGGCCAGCGGATTCCGAAACGATCTTGTTCTGCGGGAAGAGGATGCTTTGAAATTCAAAAACCCGGAGGATGCCCAGCCGGTCTTTCAAATGCTGCTTCTGATGGCCGAGGGCTATGCGGCCCGGTACCGTGGGGCGGCGTTCGATTTTCAGGCTGTCATGGAGGATTTTGAGGAGAACATCGCAATTCTGCGGAAAAATTTTTATAAGGAGGAGTATCAAAAATGAGTGAGCAAGCAATCGTCTTAAACCAGCTGACCAAGCACCATGGAACCCATCGGGGGATCAATGACCTCAGTTTCTCGGTGAATG
>NZ_FPIR01000013.1 GCF_900119155.1 Ruminococcus sp. YE71
CTCTGTATCGTGTAATCTTCTTTGGAATAGATCTCGTCTATCACATTGCCCAGTACTCTGACCGGTGAGCTTTCTTCGATGTAGATCTCATAATTTATGTTAAGACGTACTTGACAATTTCTCATTTTTATGGTACAATCCTTTCGTGGGTTATTTTTTTCGCAATTAAATTATACCACAAAACGAAGAGCTTAGCTATACCTTTCGGGGTTCGCTAAGCTCTTTTTCTTTCTTTTTGGGGTGCAACAGCCCCTGCCGTTTTGTCCCGATACGATAATGTAACGGACACCGTATCCGTAAAATAGAAAAGCTCGCAAACCCTGAAGTTTACGAGCTTTCTGCGTTAGTCGGAGTGACGGGACTTGAACCCACGGCCTCTACCACCCCAAGGTAGCGCGCTACCACCTGCGCCACACCCCGAACAACGTAATATATTATAGCACATCAATTCGCACCTGTCAAGGGTTTTTGAGCCTGATTTGATTAAACTTTTGTAAATATAAAATTAAGCCTTGTTCACAATTCGTTGTCGAACTCGCTTAGTAATAGAATAATAATCAAATATACGTATTGTGTTAATATAATCTTGATATAATTAATTGAAACAACCGATCGAGTTGGTTAGTTTTATACGATTCTTACAAATTATGTTACGGGAGAAAAATATGGGCAAGAAAAATACAGACAGACAAATTATCGAAGAGATCCCCGAAAATGAGTATCTTTGCTTTGATAACAGGGAACTTTCGTGGCTCAAATTCAATGAAAGAGTGCTTGAAGAGGCTGAGGACGAGCGGGTGCCGCTTCTCGAACGGCTGAATTTCGTTTCAATATTCCAGAGCAACCTCGATGAATTCTTTATGGTCAGGGTCGGAGGTCTGCACGATACGGTCTCGGTCGCACCCGATACGCGCGACAGCCGCTCGGGGATGAACGCCGCCGAACAGCTCACGGCTATCCTGCCCGAGGTCAAGCGGCTCTGCGACCGCCGCGACGCCGCATACGTTAATATAATGCGAGGGGTGCGCGACAACGGCGTAAGGCTCGTGCGCTACACCGAGCTCACACATAAGGAACAGGAATTCGTCCGCCGCCACTTCGACGAGGATATACAGCCCCTGCTTTTCCCTGCGATGATCGGCAAGAAACAGCCGTTCCCGTTCCTCAAAAACAAGGAGGTCTACGGTTTTGCCGTGCTCGAAAACAAGAGCGGAAAGCGCAGGATAGCCATCGTGCCGTCCATCTCGCCGATGTTTCCGCCGACGCTGGAGCTTTCGGGCATCTCGGGCGGTTCGAGCGTTTCGGTCATCTGCATGGAGGACGTTATCCTTGAATTCTTTGAGGAGATATTCACGGGCTACAAGGTCATCGAAAAATCCCTTATCCGCATAATCCGCAACGCCGACATCGACGAGGCGAGGGTCTACGACGAGGAACTCGACTACCGCGACCACATGAGCGAGGTCATAAAGATGCGCAAAAAGCTCGCTCCCGTGCGTCTTGACCTGTCGAATCAGCTGAGCGAGCCCGTGCTCGAAGAGCTGTGCAGCCTTCTCCGTCTCGAACGCCGATGGGTGTTCATTTCGGGAATGCCGCTCTCCACCGACTTTATCAAGCCCCTCGGCGAACTTCTCGACGGCAGACCTCAGCTTCGCTATCAGCCGAGAACCCCCCAGCGAAGTCCCGAACTGACCGATTCGCCTGTCATACCTCAGATACTGAAAAAGGACGTGCTGCTCCACTATCCTTATGAGAGCATGACACCGTTCCTGAATATGCTGCGTCAGGCTGCCGAGGACAAGAACGTCATCTCGATACAGATGACCCTCTACCGACTCGCAAACCACAGCAAGGTCATCGAAGCGCTCGTTGACGCCGCCGAGAACGGCAAGGAAGTCAACGTGCTCGTCGAGCTCAAGGCGCGTTTCGACGAGGAGAACAATATCAACTGGTCGAAGCGTCTTGAACAGGCGGGATGCAGAGTGGTCTACGGTATCGACGGACTGAAAGTCCATTCAAAGATATGTCTCATTACCCGCCGCAGCGGAAAGAGCACGCAGTACATAACCCAGATAGGCACGGGAAACTATAACGAATCCACGGCGCGGTTCTACACCGACCTCTCGCTGATGACTGCCGACCGTCAGATAGGTCTTGAAACGGCGGAGGTTTTCAGGCACATCCTGATGGGTGAGACCGTTGCCGAGACAAAGCACCTTATGGTAGCGCCCAACTGCCTGCAAAACAAGGTCATCGACCTTATCGACCGTGAGGCGCAGAAGGCTCGCGAGGGCAAAGCCGCATACATCGGCGTGAAGCTCAACTCCATGACCGACAAGAGGATAATGGAGCACCTTATAGAAGCGTCCAAGGCGGGCGTAAAGATAGAGATGGTCATCCGCGGCATCTGCTGCCTGAAGCCTGGCATCGAGGGTCACACTGAGAACATCCGCATCGTGAGCATTGTCGGCAGACTGCTCGAACATTCGAGGATATACATTTTCGGAGCCGATGACGACAGGGATATCTTCATCGCGTCCGCGGACTTCATGACGAGGAACACGCTCAAACGCGTCGAGGTCGCAGCGCCTGTCTATGCGCCCGAACTCAAAGCGCGTATAATGGGGATATTCGGCATCCTTATGAGCGATACCGCGTCCGCAAGGCTCATGCTCCCCGACGGCAGCTACAAGCGTCTGAGGGAAGGCGCGGACAATCTCTGCGCTCAGGAAAAGCTGTACGATATGGCTTACGAGAACGCGCTGAACTGATATATTACGTCACTATATAATTATAATAGCAAAAACAAAGCCCGAAAGAGCGGATCTGCTCTTTCGGGCGTTTTTGTTTAATGGAAACCTTCGGTGATGCCGTCACCTGTGTTCGGGTGCTTGACCGACCATCCAAGGTCGATGAAGAACAGAACGGTCAGCACAGTGCAGAGCGTCTTTCTGACCTTCGGCGGTATCCTCTCGAAGAGGTTATCCACCACGGGCGCGATGAAATAGGTCATAGAAACTCCCGCAAGTCCGAAGACCAGCAGACCTTCAAGACATATCCTGCCGTTCAGGTTCATGAAATAACCCGTGTAGTCCCACCAGCGCTGACCCATCATCTTTTCCAGCAGCCACGAGGTGAAATACTCGACGATGCCGCAGACCGCGAACGTCCCTGCGAACATCACGGCAGGCTTCTTTCTCAGCGGTTTGAGCAGGTAGATGATTATCCAGCCGCCCACGCCGTATATCGGCAGCCACGGCCCCGTCATGGTACCGCGGTTGATGAAGGAACCTTCGTTAATAAGATAGAAGAAAACTTCCCACGCCCAGCCGATGAACGAGAAGAAAAAGAAGAACAGCACAGGACGGTCGCCGCCGTAGTCCTTGCTGTAGTCGGTGGTGAGCCATCTGCGGTGTTCGAGGTAGGGGGTAGGGCAGTGGGTGTCGGGGTAGCAGGCGGAATCCGCGGCGTTGACAAGGTAGATGTCGTAAAGCAGCTCGGGCTTTTTCAGCTTTTCGCGCTTATCCTCACGCAGGGAAGAATAGTACTCCGAAAGCAGACACTCGCGGTAGGGATTGAGGAAGAACACCGACGTCAGGTGAAAGGTCGCACCGTCGAGCAGAGCCGCAGGCAGCAGCGTCAGGTCGATGAGGAATGCACGCTTCTTCTCGCCGCGCATCATCTGCTTCGAGAGGGCGAAAGCGTCATGAGTGGAGATGTTGGGGTTCTCGGCGAGGATGTAGGGTATCATCATGTATTCATAGTGTTTGATGACGCCGCCCACGATAGTCAGGTCCCACAGCGTCTGGTACAGCGAGCGGAAAAACATGGTCCTCGCAGTTCTGAGGATATGGCCCGTGCGGTAGATGAACAGCAGGCGGTCGGCTTTGGTGTAGGGGTAGCACCTCCGCTCCATGAAATATCTGCACCGTCCCACGATGATGAGGTTCTTGATGAACACCCAGAACAGTCCCGAGATGACGGTCATCGCGAATATCACCACCGATTCGCCTATCCTGCCGTGAAATACTATCTTGTTGATGCCGTTGAGCACGCCGAATCCAAGCGAGCCCGTGTCGGTCACCTCGTTCACGATGACCGCAAAATAGCCCATCGTATATTTCTCGGCTTCCGTCTCGGCTTTCGGCGGGTCGATGTCAACTATCGTCTGTTCCTTTACGAACTCGCGCAGTATCTCGGCATTCGACTTTCGGTTGTCCGAGATGATGTAGGAGGCTTCCTGTTTCGCCTGCTTTTCCTGCGTCCGCCAGTCGGAAGCGTAGTTGTAGCCCTCGTTCAGCACGATGCCGACGATGAATGCCACCACTATATTCAGAAAGAAGTGGGACTTCAGCGACTTTAGTGCTGAACTGTACAGGTCTTTGGATAGTTTCATATCACGACTCCGTATCGGGAGCTATGAGCATAGCATCGCCGAAGGAGAAGAAACGGTATTTTTCCTCGACCGCGACCTTGTAGGCGTTCATGGTCTTTTCGTACCCGAGGAACGCCGACACCAGCATGATGAGGGTGCTTTCGGGCAGGTGGAAGTTTGTCACAAGTCCGTCGAGCACCTTGAACTCGAAGCCCGGATAGATGAATATCTCGGTGCGTCCCTCACAGGGGATGACCTCGCCGTACTTCTGCGCGGCGGATTCGAGCGTCCTGCATGAAGTCGTACCGACCGCGATGACCCTGCCGCCGTTCGCTTTGGTCTGTTTTATCAGCTCGGCGGTACGTTCGGGTATCTCGTAGTGCTCCGAGTGCATCTTGTGGTCGAGCACCTTGTCTTCCTTGACGGGACGGAAGGTGCCGAGACCAACATGGAGCGTCACGTAAGCGATGTTCACGCCCATGTCCTCTATCTCTCTGAGCATCTCCTTGGTGAAGTGCAGACCTGCGGTAGGCGCGGCAGAAGAGCCGACCTCATGGGAATAAACGGTCTGATAGCGCTCTTTGTCCTCCAGCTTTTCGGTTATGTAGGGGGGGAGCGGCATCTGACCTATCTCGTCGAGGGTCGAGAAGATGTTGCCTTCTTTCACCTCAAAGCGTGCGACGCGGTTGCCGTCTTCAAGAACGTCGGTTATCTCGGCGGTGAGCTTGCCCTCGCCGAACACGAACCGCGTGCCGATCTTCGCCTTCTTGCCAGGGCGGCAGAGTATCTCCCACTCGTCGTTGCCGCGCTGTTCCAGCAGCAGGAACTCGATGAAGCTGCCCGTATCCTCACGCTCACCGTAGATACGCGCAGGCAACACGCGTGAATCGTTGAGCACCAGCAGATCACCCTTTTTGAGGTAGCTGCATAGATTGTAGAAATGAGCGTGCTCTATCTCGCCGCTCACACGGTCGATCTTCATCAGACGCGAGGAATTTCTCGGCTCGGCAGGGTGCTGAGCTATCAGCTCCTGAGGAAGATCGTAAAAAAAGTCGGCTTTTGTCATGTTATTTAAGTCAAGCATCTGTTTTTCTCCTGAATTTTTACAAAAAAGTCATAATTTTTTTTGCGGTGCTATTGACAATCGTTCAAATATCTGTTATGATAAGATTTGAACAGATAGAGGTGCGGCAACGAACAGTAGCCCTGAGTAAGAACGTGCGTATCCCGAACGTGCGGCTCTGCGGCAAAAGGCAATGCCGCCGAAGCTCAGCGCACGGGGAGCTGCTGCTGACCGCCTGCCGAACAGGTTTGCGGTTGTCATCATGCTTTGTGATGGAGTGCTATCGGCATTGATTGTCAACATTCTTATTATATTGCATGATGGCGGGCATTTCAACCCGTTTTTTTATTGTTCCGATAAATTTTAGGCTTTGTACACATTTACTTAATGTGTACCGAGGGAAAAGGAGTTTTTACAATGGAAAAGAAATTCAACGTAGGTATCATCGGTGCTACGGGCATGGTAGGACAGAGATTTTCTCTGCTGCTTGCTAACCACCCGTGGTTCAATGTAGTATGCGTAGCGGCTTCCGCTCGTTCGGCAGGCAAGACCCTTAAAGATGCTGTAGGCGCTAAGTGGGCTATGACTGAGCCGATGCCCGAAAAGCTCGCAAATCTCGTAGTTCTCGACGCTGAGGCTGACATCGACAAGATCGCAGAGCAGGTTGATTTCGTATTCTGCGCTGTTAATATGAAGAAGGACGAGATCAAGGCTCTTGAGGAGAAGTACGCTAAGCACGAGGTACCCGTTGTTTCCAACAACTCGGCTCACAGACACACTCCCGACGTTCCGATGGTGATCCCCGAGATCAACCCCGAGCACATTGAGATCATCGCTTCCCAGAGAAAGCGTCTCGGCACCAAGCGCGGTTTCATCGCAGTTAAGTCTAATTGCTCGCTCCAGAGCTACGTTCCCGCACTTGCTCCCCTTATGAAGGAGTTCAAGGTCACCAAGGCTCTGACCTGCACCTATCAGGCTATCAGCGGCGCAGGCAAGACCTTCGAGACCATGCCCGAGATCGTTGACAATGTTATCCCGTTCATCGGCGGCGAGGAGGAGAAGAGCGAGCAGGAGCCTCTGAAGATCTGGGGCAAGATCGTCGGCGACGAGATCGTTCCCGCTACCGAGCCTTCCATCACTGCACAGTGCCTCCGCGTTCCTGTTTCGGACGGTCACACCGCAGCAGTATTCGCTTCCTTCGAGAAGAAGCCTACCATCGAGCAGATGAAGAAGGCATGGGCTGAGTTCAAGGGCGTTCCCCAGGAGCTCGAGCTTCCTTCCGCTCCGAAGCAGTTCCTCCACTACTTCGAGGAGGACAACCGTCCGCAGGCTAAGCTCGACCGCAACCTTGAAGGCGGTATGGCTGTATCCATCGGCAGACTCCGTGAGGACAGCCAGTATGACTACAAGTTCGTATGCCTCTCCCACAACACCCTGAGAGGTGCGGCAGGCGGCGCTGTTCTGCTTGCAGAGCTGCTGGCTGCTAAGGGCTACTTCGACAGGTAAGAAAATGCCTTTCGAGATCAGTCTGATACTCTGGCTGCTGATACTGCTTATCCCGCTGACAGCGCAGATAAACGTCAAGCTCACCTTCTCGAAATATAAGAAGGTCATGAGCAAGAGCGGTCTGACAGCGGATAAGGCAGCAAAGCAGATACTCGACGGCGCAGGTCTCGGACTTGTGAAAGTGAAGCAGATCGGCGGCAAACTGACCGACCGTTACGAACCCGACAACGATACGATAAAGCTGTCCGACTCCGTGTACGGCGATCCGAGCGTCGCTTCGATCGGTGTTGCGGCTCACGAATGCGGTCATGCGATACAGTATGCCGAAAATTACGCTCCGATCATCGTGCGCAGCAAGCTGGTACCTGTGACGAGCTTCTGCTCTAAAAGCTGGTACTACGTCGTGCTTGTCGGTGCGATGATGAGCAGATATCAGGTCGGCACACATATAATGACTGTGGGCGTGCTGCTGTTTACGGTGTTGGTGCTGTTCCAGATGGCTACGCTGCCTGTCGAGATAGATGCGAGCAAACGCGCTCTCAAAGTCATCGAATCCCGCGGGATACTTGACGATGAAGAGCTCAGAGCCGCTAAAAAAGTCCTGACCGCTGCGGCGCTGACCTACGTCGCTTCGCTGCTGTCGGGTATATTACAGCTTATTCGTCTTATCCTCATGTCACAGAACAGGAGACGGCGATGATAACTATCCTTTGAAGAAAGGTGGGTTTTACCATGAAAAAGACAATTTTTACAGGTGCGGGCGTCGCTATCGCCACACCTATGAATGCTGACGGTTCGATCAACTATGACGAACTGGGCAGACTTATCGACTTCCAGATCGAAAACGGTACTGATGCTATCATCATCTGCGGCACCACAGGCGAAAGTGCCTGCATGACAGACGAAGAGCATATCGAGTGCATCAAGTTCGCAGTGGAGAGAACGGCTAAAAGAGTTCCCGTTATCGCAGGCACAGGCTCGAATCACACCGAGTATGCCGTTAATCTCTCGAAGCACGCCGAGCAGCTGGGCGCTGACGCTCTGCTGTGCGTTACACCTTACTACAACAAGGCTTCTCAGCAGGGTCTTATCAAGCACTTCAGCGCTATCGCCGAGGCTGTTACTCTGCCGATAATCCTTTACAACGTACCGTCGAGAACTGGCTGCAACATCCTTCCCGAGACTGCTGCCGAGCTCGCTAAGATCGACAACATCGTTGCTATCAAGGAAGCATCGGGCAACATCAGTCAGATCGCTAAGGTAAGACAGCTCTGCGGCGATACCCTCGACATCTACTCGGGTAACGACGATCAGATCGTTCCGATCATGTCGCTGGGCGGCAAGGGCGTTATCTCAGTGCTGTCGAACGTTGTTCCGAAGCAGACCCACGAGATCGCGGCTCTCTGCCTTGAAAACAAGTGGAGCGAGGCTCTTGACCTTGCTATGAAGTATCTGCCTCTCGCAAACGTTCTGTTCTGCGATGTGAACCCGATACCCGTCAAGGAAGCTCTGAACGTAATGGGCTTCAAGGCAGGTTCGTGCAGACTTCCGCTCTGCGACACGAGCGACGACAAGAAGGCTAAGATCAAGGCTGAACTTGACAAGCTCGGACTGACAGGTTCGATCAAGTAATCATAACTCAGATGAGCGGGGGAATGAAAGCTCCCGCTCTATTTATAACCGGCGGTGAGCTGACCGCCGCAAAATACTGATACGAAAGGATGTTAAATATGACCAATATCGCTATCTGCGGTGCAAGCGGACACATGGGACGAGTTATCGCCGACATAATCGCGAACCGTTCCGACTGCACAGTTGTCGCAGGCATCGACAAGGTGACACAGAGCTACGCCGATTTCCCGATCGTTGAGAATCCCGACGCTCTGCCTGTGAAGCCCGATGTTATTATCGACTTTTCCCACCCTTCGACCCTTGACGGACTGCTCAGCTACTGCCTGACAAACGGCGTGCCTGTAGTTGTTGCGACCACGGGCTACACCGCCGACCAGATCGCTCAGATCAAGAAGGCTGCCGAGAGCATTCCCGTGTTCTTCACGTTCAATATGTCGCTGGGCATCAACCTGCTTGCCGAGCTTGCCAAGAAGGCGGCTTCGGTGCTGGAGGGGCAGTTCGATATCGAGATCGTCGAGAAGCACCACAACCAGAAGCTCGACGCTCCGAGCGGTACGGCTATCATGCTCGCCGATGCTATCAATGAGACTCTTGAGACCAAGTGTACCTACACCTACGACCGTCACTCTGTCCGCGCAAAGAGGACAAAGACCGAGATCGGTATGCACTCCATACGCGGCGGCACGATCGTGGGTGAGCACGAGATAATCTTCGCGGGTCGTGACGAGGTCGTTTCGCTGAAGCACGAGGCTCATTCCAAGAGTGTGTTCGCGGTAGGCTCCGTGAACGCGGCTGTGTTCCTGAAAACCAAGGGCGCAGGTCTTTACGCTATGAGCGATATGCTCAAAGAGGTCTGAAAACACAGGATTAAAAAACGGAACATCACTGTCCTTGCGGCGGTGATGTTCTTTGTATTTGGCGGCTTTTTTGACGGCTGATGAATGATTTTGTATCATTTCTGTATATTTTGCCGCCTGTTTTGTACCAATTTTCGAGACTTGTCCTAAACACGTTTGACAAAATTATTTTGCTGTGCTAAAATTGTATGGTACTGTGAAAGTGTTCTTTCATTTGATTAATATCTACTATAAGGAGACCTTATGTTTAAACTGATAAAACAGGAAGGGGCTGCAAGGCGCGGAGAATTCACCACCGTTCACGGAACCATCCAGACTCCCGTGTTCATGAACGTCGGCACGAGCGCGGCGATAAAGGGCGGGATTTCCTCCATCGACCTCGCCAACGAGCTGAAATGTCAGGTCGAGCTTTGCAATACATACCACCTGCACGTCCGTCCGGGTGACGACATCATCTACAAAATGGGCGGGCTCCACAAATTCATGAACTGGCACAAGCCTATCCTCACCGACAGCGGCGGCTTTCAGGTGTTCTCGCTGGCAAAGCTCAGACGCATCAAGGAAGAGGGCGTATACTTTAACTCGCACGTTGACGGCAGAAAGATATTCATGGGACCCGAGGAGAGTATGCGTATCCAGTCGCACCTGGCGTCCACTATCGCTATGGCGTTCGACGAGTGCGTCGAGAATCCTGCCGAGTACAACTACTCCAAGCGTTCCTGCGAACGGACGACCCGCTGGCTCGAACGTTGCATCGCCGAGATGAAGCGTCTCAACTCGCTGGAGGAGACCATCAACCGTGACCAGATGCTGTTCGGCATCAATCAGGGCTGTACTTATGACGACCTGCGTGTCGAGCACATGAAGCGAATCCGCGAGCTCGACTACTGTGCGGGCTTTGCCATAGGCGGTCTGGCGGTGGGTGAGCCTACCGACGTGATGTACCACGTTATCGAAAAGGTCGAGCCTCATATGCCGAAGGACAAGCCGAGATACCTCATGGGTGTCGGCACCCCGTCGAATATCATCGAAGCTGTTGCGAGAGGTGTGGATTTCTTCGACTGCGTAATGCCAAGCCGAAACGCTCGTCACGCGACGGTATTTACATGGGGCGGCATCATGCACGCCCACAACAAGCAGTACGAGCTTGACGACCGTCCCCTCGACCCCGAGTGCGACTGTCCTACCTGCCGCAATTTTTCAAGGGCGTACATCCGACACCTGTTCAAATCCAACGAACAGCTTGCGGGACGGCTCGCAGTTCAGCATAATCTGTACTTCTACAACACGCTGACCGAGCGTATCCGCGAAGCACTCGATGAGGGACGCTTCGAGGAATTCAGGAAGAAATACTCGGTACGCCTTTCGCAGAAGCTGGAGGACTGACATATGGATAAAGATTACGAAGAATTCAGGACTCCTGCCGACAAATTCTGGGATACACTGATTTTTGGCGGATGTTTTGTTATCCTCCTATTTATCGCGGGAACGTTCGTCATGATATCAAGGCACGACTACATAATGGCGGCGGTCTTCGGTGCTATTACGGTGCTGTGGATAGCGCTCAACAGATACGCGGTCTACCGCGACGACAAGCGCATCATCGAGCGTAAACAGCAATACAAGGATACCTATGTTTCCGTTGTGACAGCGCATGACTCGTCGTTCGGAGAGCTTTCGTTTGAATACGATTCCAAGAAGAAGGAGCTTCACCTCGACAGCGCACAGCTTGTGAAGTTCGGCGGAGAAGGCATCGAGGTGAATGTTGATGATTACGACGGTAATATCAACACCGTTATGTCCTACATCCGCAGAGCATACGACGACAAGGACACGATCCTCGAAGGATTGTACGACCTTATCGAGAAGAATTATAAGGAAGAGGGCTACTCCGATTTTGAGGGTGACGTGATAGATCGTGCTTATATTGCGGATAAGTTCATCTTTACCGAGCTGAACATTTTTTTAGACCCGCAGGAGCGGTACGTCTGCCTTCAGGGTGAGATGCTGACCGAGTTTTACGACCTTGTCAGAGACCGTGGTGTGGCAGCCGAATTCAAAACTGACGGTACATACGAATATATCTTAGCCTGAGGGGGGATAAAAATGAGCAGGAGAACAGACGGAGATACGCCTTCGGAAAGATCGTCCTTTATGTTCGGAATGTTTCTTGTGATAGTTTCGCTGCTGATGAAGCTGGTGGGCGTTGTTATCGCGGTGGCGGCAATACTCGCCATGGTAAACAATGCGCACGGTCTTGCACTGGTGTGCGCACTTGTGTCGGTGTCGGTCATTTTTCTCAGTCACCTTATCAGCTCCTACGACGAGAAGCGTGACGCAATGATCGAGGAAAAGCGCAAGAATGACCGTGCAAAATACTATTCCGAGATAATCGCTAACGGAAAAGAACTGGGCTGGCTCCGCTTTGAGTACGATTCGCGCGAGAACGTGCTGAAGCTCGGAAGAGATCAGCTGCCGTATTTTTCCGACAGCGACGCACTCGAAGTCGTGACCTACGGAAACGACGGAACGGCTGACACTACAGTGGCGATGCTCCGACAGCTTTACAATGACAAGATCATCGTTATCGAGTCGATGCGCAGCAAGTGCCTTGACTACTGCCGCAGCAACGGCATCAGATTAAAGGGCGGCGAGCTTGTGAACGAGTGGTACATAAGCAACCATCTGAAGTTCTCGCAGCTCATTATCAACAACACCGAGGAGGGTCCCGAGGGCGTGCTTTACGCCGACCCCGACAACGGTTTTATCGACTACACTGTGAAAGCTGTGTTCAGAAACGGCAGCAACGAGTACGTTTACAGTGTCGGTATGAGGTGAGATATGATACAGCTTGCGATTTTTGATCTTGACGGTACGCTCGTCGATTCTATCAGCGACCTTGCGGACGCGGTGAACACCGCACTTGCCGAGAAAGGTCACCCCACGCATACGGTGGATGAATACAGATTTTTCGTCGGCAACGGTGCAAAAAAGCTTATCGAAAGAGCGGCTCCCGCAGATACGGATGAAACCGAAAGAGACTTGCTCTACGCACGTTTCTCTCAAATCTACCGCGAGCACTGCCTCGATAAGACGAAGCCCTATGACGGCATGGCAGAGCTCGTTTTGAGGCTCAGGAGCGAGGGCATCAAATGTGCTGTAGCTTCAAACAAGCCCGACGAATTCTCGAAGGAGATAGTGACCGCACTGCTCGGCGACGGTTCCTTCGACCTTGTGCGCGGAAAGCTCGACGGAGTGCCCACAAAGCCCTCGCCCGATATCATTTTTTCGATCACCGAAAAGCTCGGCATCCCAACAGAAAACTCTGTGATGATAGGCGACTCGAACGTTGACGTGCAGACCGCTCATAACGCCCGTATCCCGTGCATAGGATGCGAGTGGGGCTTTCGGGGAAGAAAAGAGCTTGAAAACGCAGGTGCGGACATGATAGCCGCTTCGCCCGAAGATATATATACTTTTTTACACAGCTGATTTGGAGGCTTACAAGATGAAGGACTTTTACAAGAGATTCGTTAAGGAAGAGCTTGACGAGCAGGGGAGACTGCTGAAATTCGAGCTTGATATCCCCGACAACTTCAACTTTTCCTACGATGTGGTGGACGAGCTCGCAAGGCTTCAGCCCGACAAGGTCGCGATCCTTTGGGTAAACGAGCAGGGCGAGGAACAGCGTTTCACCTACCGCGACCTGTTGGAGCAGTCCAACCGTGTGGCGAACATGATGACCGCTCACGGCGTGAAAAAGGGCGACTTCGTTATGGCAGTGCTCAAACGCCACTACGAATTCTGGTTCCTTGCCTACGGTCTGATGAAGATAGGCGCGATACTCGTTCCTGCGACAAATCAGCTTACTCCCAAGGACTACATCTACCGTTTCAAGGCGGCCGACATCAAGTATATCGTCTGCACCGCCGAGAACGATGTTGCCGCGAAGGTCGATGCCGCCGAGGAAAAGTACGGCAAGCTCTCGGGCAAGTTCATCACCCACGGTTCGCGTGAGGGCTGGGTGGATTTCCTGCCCGAAATGGCGAAGTTCGAGCCGACACATGAGCGCACCGAGACAAACGTCTACGAGCCGATGCTTATGTATTTCTCCAGCGGAACGACGGGTCAGCCGAAGATGGTGCTGCACAACTATTCCATCGCGGCGGCGCATATCATCACTGGCAAGCACTGGCATCACCTCGACGACAACTCCCTGCACCTGACCGTTTCGGAGACAGGCTGGGCGAAGTGCGCGTGGGGCAAGATGTACGGTCAGTTCGTTGCGGGTGCGACCACCTTCATCTACGATTTTGACCGCTTTGACCCCGACAAGCTCATGCAGGTCATCCAGGACTACAAGATAACTTCCTTCTGCGCACCGCCGACCATGTACCGTTTCTTCATCAAGGCGGGCGTCGGAAAGTACGACCTCAGCTCCATCAAGTACAGCTGTATGGCGGGCGAGGCGCTGAATCCTGCGGTCTACCGCCGCTGGTACGAGTACACGGGGCTTAAACTCATGGAAGGCTTCGGTCAGACCGAGACAGCCGTTATCATCGCGAACCTTTACGGTATGGAGCCGAAGGCGGGTTCGATGGGCAAGCCTACGCCCCTTTACAAGGTCGGTCTGATGGATTCGGACGGCGAGTTCGTGAATCAGGGCGAGGTCGGCGAGATAGTTGTGTTCGGTGAGGAAGGCAAGACCTTCGGACTGCTGAAAGAGTACTACCGCAACCCTGCCGAGAATGAACGTGCCTGGAAGTACGGCGTTTACCACACGGGCGACACCGCTTACATGGACAAGGACGGCTACTACTGGTACGTGGGAAGGACCGATGACCTTATCAAGGCTTCGGGCTACCGTATCGGACCTTTCGAGATTGAGAGCATACTGATGGAGCATCCTGCCGTAATGGAGTGCGCTGTTACAGGCGCTAAAGACCCAATACGCGGCAACGTCGTAAAGGCGACCATCGTTCTGACCAAGGACTATTCGCCTTCCGATGAGCTCGTCAAGGAACTCCAGACCTTCGTAAAGCGCTCGACCGCTCCGTACAAGTATCCGCGAATCATCGAGTTCGTGGACGAACTTCCGAAGACTGTCAGCGGCAAGATCAAGCGCGGCGAGATCAGAAAGCACGACATGGACCGCGACCCCGACGAGGACGAAGACTGATACTCATGCGCTTTTCCGAAAGGGGGAGCGCATTTCCTTTTTGAGCAGTTAATTCGCTCAAAAAAACAGAATAACACCGAAATATCAACTCGTTAAACTATTGACAGATTTGAAAAAATATAGTAAAATAGTAATATGGGATATTGTTTTCCATATTACTATTTTATTTAGGAGAGTGCTGTTTGAAAAAGTACAACATACGAGAGATTGTAGGCTGACCGGGAGGTTTGCATACGATCATTCAGACCTCCCGCTGAGAAGCAATTGAAGTCAACAATTTTCAGGAGGAAAAAACAATGAATATAAATGACATCACCATTCGTCTCGAGAATAAAAACGACCACAGAAAAGTTGAAGAGCTTGTCAGAACATCGTTCTGGAACGTCTACCGTCCGGGGTGCAGTGAGCACTACGTCATCCATGTGCTGAGAGACGACCCTGCTTTCGTCAGGGAACTCGACTTCGTCGTGGAAAAGGACGGCTCCCTTATCGGACAGAATATGTTCATGAAGACCGTTATCGAAGCCGATGACGGCAGGAACATCGACGTTCTGACCATGGGTCCGATATGTATCGCAAACGACCTGAAACGCAGGGGCTACGGCAAGCTCCTGCTCGACTTCTCGTTAGAGAAAGCGGCAGAGCTGGGCTTTGGCGCTGTGCTGTTTGAGGGAAATATCGGTTTCTACGGTAAGAGCGGTTTCGACTATTCAAGCAGGTTCGGGATTAGGTATCATGACCTGCCCGAGGATGCTGACTCGTCGTTCTTTCTCTGCAAGGAACTGAAAAAGGGCTATCTCGACGGTGTGACGGGCGTTTATCAGACACCGCAGGGCTACTATGTCGATGACTCTGACGTGGAGGAGTTCGACAGGGGATTCCCCTACATGGAGAAGAAAAAGCTCCCCACACAGATATTCTGAGCGGACGGATAACTGACCCCGTTTTACGGGCGGAGGAGGAAACTCCTCTGCCCGAAACAGGGTGTCATAATTTCAATCACAATAATGTTGGAGGGTATTATATGCCTAACGATAATAAGCCCCGTGCCAGACAGAAAACTGTCTCATCGGGCGGAAGCGGAATTCACCGCAGGGGCGGCGGACTCGGAACAGGTCCTGTCGGTTCAGGTTCGGGCGGTTCCTACAGCTCGGGCGGCGGCGTTTCAAAAGGCGCCATCGGCGGTGGAAGCATCGGTCTTATCGCCATCATCGCCGTTATAATCAAGCTGTTCGGCGGTTCTGGAGCAAGTTCAAACGTTCCCGAAGGTTACGGACAGGGCAGCGGTAACAACTACATGGCATCGACCGCAGGCGAAGTTGACCGCACGGTCGCGGCAGGTTCGCGCGAGAAATACACCGTCCTGAAAGGCGACGGCAAGGATAAGGTCACCTTCATGGTGTATATGTGCGGCACCGACCTTGAATCAAAGCACGGAATGGCTTCAAACGACCTTAAAGAAATGGCTGCGGCTTCGCTCGGCAAAAACATCGACATCATTGTCATGACGGGCGGCTGCAAGCAGTGGAAGATCAACAGCATCAGCAATTCGGTGAACCAGATCTACAAGGTTTCCGACGGAAAGTTGGAGCTGCTCGAAGCTGACATGGGCACCAAAGCTATGACCGATTTCTCGAATCTGTCCGCGTTCATCAAGTACTGCGCGAAGAATTATCCTGCTGACCGAAATGAGCTTATCCTGTGGGATCACGGCGGCGGTTCGGTGAGCGGCTACGGTTACGACGAGAAAAACAAATCGGCGGGCTCGATGGATCTCGGCAATCTTTCGAGAGCGCTGGAACAGGGCGGCGTAAAGTTCGATATGGTGGGCTTCGATGCCTGCCTGATGGCCACTGCCGAGACTTCGCTGATGCTTAACGATCATGCGGACTATATGATCGCATCCGAGGAGACCGAGCCCGGAATCGGCTGGTACTATACCGACTGGCTGAACGCTCTTGCAAAGGACACTTCGATGCCGACTATCGACCTCGGAAAGATGATCGTTGACAGCTATATCGAAAAGTGCGCTCAGCAGTGCCCGGGTCAGGGTACGACCCTTTCAGTCGTTGACCTTGCGGAGTTTGCGAATACCGTTCCCGATAAACTTGGCGGTTTCTCAAAATCGGTGACGGGTCTGCTTTCAGACAAGCAGTACAAGACTGTTTCCGACGCAAGATACACTACCCGTGAGTTTGCAATCAGCACGAAAATAGACCAGGTAGATCTTGCCGACCTTTCCACCAATATCGGAACCAAAGAGGGCGAAGCTCTCGCAAAGGCGGTAAAGGGCGCCGTCAAGTACAACCGCACCTCGGCGAATATGTCCAACGCTCACGGCGTTTCGATATATTTCCCCTACAGACGTGCTTCCTATGTTGACAAGGCTTGCAGTACCTACAACACCATCGGCATCGACGGCGAGTACAGCAAGGCTATCCGACAGTTCACGAGCATGGAAACTACAGGTCAGGTAGCTTCGGGCGGTACACAGTCGCCTGTGGGCTCGCTGCTGGATGTCGGTTCTTCCGCCGTGAGCGCTATCGGCAATTCCGATATGGTGACCTCGCTGCTGTCATCCTTCCTGCTGGGCGGTTCCGACAGGAGCATCAAGGGGCTTGACGACGGCAACACCGACTTCATGAACGACAACGCGCTTTCGGACAAGGATACCGCGGATTACATCTCGAAAAATATGCTTGACCCCTCCGCGCTTGTCTGGACGGAGAACAACGGCAAATATACGCTCGAACTCAGCAAGGAACAGTGGTCGCTCGTTCACGCGCTCGACCTCAATATGTTCTATGACGACGGAACGGGTTATGTGGATCTCGGACTTGATAACATCTTCACCTTCGACGGCGACAAACTCGTAGCCGATACCGACGGCGACTGGCTCTCCATCAACGGTCAGCCTGTGGCGTATTATCATACCGACACCATCGAGAACGGCGATGAGTACACCATTTCGGGATATGTGCCTGTGCTCCTCAACGGCGAACGTGCAGAGCTTATCCTGCGTTTCGACAACAAGAACCCCTCGGGATACATCGCAGGTGCGGTCAGCGACTACGTAGACGGCGAGACCGAGACGGTGGCAAAGGGTCTGACCGAGCTTCAGACGGGAGACACGATCGACTTCGTGTGCGATTATTATTCATACGACGGGACTTACTCCGACAGCTATATGCTAGGCGAACAGCTCGTTTACGACGGCAATATCACTATTACGAATACTGCTGTGGGCGGTAAGGTCAAGCTGACCTATCGTTTCACGGATATTTACGATCAGCAGTACTGGACGACTGCGATAATCAAATAACGCAAAAGGAGGACTATCAGTATGACATTGATCGACGCTATCAAGGAAAGACATTCCGTAAGAAGTTATCTTGACAAGCCCATCGAGCAGGATAAGATCGACATACTCGAAAAACTGATCGAAGAGATAAATGAAGAGACGGGTCTGCATTTCCAGCTCGTTCTTGACGAACCCGAGGCTTTTGATACCAGCAGAACAGCCCGCTACGGAACCTTTTCTGGCGTAAGGAACTATATCACACTTATCGGGCCCAAGACAAAGGATCTTGAGGAGCTGCTCGGCTATCACGGCGAAAGACTCGTGCTTGAGGCTCAGCGTCTGGGACTCAACACCTGCTGGGTGGGTCTCAGCTACCGCAAGGTGCTCGGCGTATACGAGATCGAGGACGATGAGAAGCTCATGGGCGTTATCACCATTGGTTACGGCACAAGCCAGGGCGCAAAACGCAAGACCAGACCTCCGCGCAGTCTTTCAAAGGCTGATGTTGAAGAGCCGCCGAAGTGGTTCAAAAGGGGAGTCGAGTGCGCTATGCTCGCTCCGACTGCGGTAAATCAGCAGAAATTCATGCTGACCCTCGCAGGGGACACTGTTACCGCAAAGGCAGGCAAGGGCTTTTACACCAAGATGGATCTCGGCATCGTGAAGTATCACTTCGAGATCGGTGCAGGCAAAGAGAATTTTATGTGGGGCTGAAAGCCGAAAATTTATTTTGAAAGAGGAATCTACAATGCTTACAATCAATGAAATGTACGATCTTGACCACACACTCGCGGGCGAGTACCTTAAAGGCTTTACCTACCCGTGGGAGGCACTCGACGGCATCAAGGACATGATAATCGCAATCGGCGAGAAACTTGACAAGTCGGAATACGCTGAGGTCAGTCCGCAGATATGGGTTCACAAGAGCGCTACCGTTTACCTTTCGGCGTTTCTGGGTGCGCCCTGCATCATCGGCGCAAATACCGAGATCAGACACTGCGCTTTCATCAGAGGCTCGGCACTCGTGGGCGAGAACTGCGTCATAGGCAACTCCGTTGAGCTGAAGAACGTTATCCTTTTCGATAACGTGCAGACTCCGCACTACAACTATGTCGGCGACAGCATCCTCGGTTACTGCTCGCACATGGGCGCAGGCTCCATCACCTCGAACGTGAAGTCCGACAAGTCGCTCGTGACCGTCAAGGACGGCGAGGAGACCATCGAAACAGGCGCGAAGAAGTTCGGCGCGATGATCGCCGATCACGTTGAGGTCGGCTGCAACAGCGTTCTCAACCCCGGAACGGTTGTCGGCAGGAACACTAATATCTATCCGCTGTCCTGCGTAAGGGGCTGCATCCCTGCGAACAGCATCTTCAAATCGGGCTGCGATATTGTTGAAAAGCACGATTGATGAATCAAATAACGCCGTCTCATGCAGATATTGACCGAAAATCTGCTAGTTAGACGGCGTTTTTGATGCAAATATGAAATTTTCTTATAATCGTCATTCATTTACTTGACAATTCCACTGGGATATGTTAGAATTATTATGGTGTCTTTTTTGTTTTCGATAGAAGATACATCCATATAGGAAAGGATATGATTTTTATGTCACAGATCAGATTAGGTGTTGTAGGCTACGGCAACCTCGGCAGAGGCGTTGAGCTTGCAGTTCGTCAGAATCCTGACGTTGCGCTCGCAGCGGTTTTCACCAGACGCGACCCCGCAAGCGTTAAGCTGCTCACTGAGGGCGTGCCTGTATATCACATTGACGATGTTGCAGCTCATAAGGACGAGCTCGATGTGCTTATCCTCTGCGGCGGAAGCGCTACCGACCTGCCCGTTCAGGGTCCGAAGTTTGCTGAGATCCTGCCGACCGTTGACAGTTTCGATACTCACGCAAGAGTTCCCGAGCATTTCGCAAATGTTGACGCTGCTGCAAAGAAGGGCGGCAACGTAAGCATCATCTCTGTGGGCTGGGATCCGGGTATGTTCTCTCTCGCAAGACTTTACGGCAGCTGCATCCTTCCCGAAGGCAAGGACTACACCTTCTGGGGCAAGGGCGTTTCGCAGGGTCACTCCGACGCTATCAGAAGAGTTGAGGGTGTTGCCGATGGTAAGCAGTACACCGTTCCCGTTGAGGCTGCTATCGAAGCAGTAAGAAACGGCGAGAACCCCGAGCTCACCACCCGTCAGAAGCACACCAGAGAGTGCTATGTTGTAGCTAAGGAAGGCGCTGACAAGGCTAAGATCGAGTCCGAGATCAAGAATATGCCCAACTACTTCTCCGATTACGATACTACCGTAAACTTCATCTCTCAGGAAGAGCTTGACCGCGACCACAAGGGCATCCCTCACGGCGGTTTCGTTATCAGAAGCGGAGTTACAGGCGTTAACGGCGAGACCAAGCAGCTCGTTGAGTACAGCCTCAAGCTCGGCTCCAACCCCGAGTTCACCTCTTCGATCCTCGTGGCTTATGCAAGAGCTATCTACAGACTTCACAAGGAGGGCGTGACCGGCTGCAAGACCGTGTTCGATATCCCGCCTGCATATCTCTCTCCGCTCACCGGCGAGCAGATCAGAAAGACAATGCTCTGATTTTTAACAGATAAATAAAAGAAGATCGGCACCGTTTATATGAACGATGCCGATTTTTTTACTCTCTATTTGCGGGGTGAGTGCGGAGATTCTTGGTGGAAACCCTTTTGAAAAAGGGTTATCCCCCAACCCCCTTTCCTAAAACTTTTAATGCTTTTTGGCTTTGGGGTGGTTCTTCCTTAATTTGTGTAGGTGGGGTAGTTTGTGGTTCTCCTGCTATATGCTTGTACCTTGCCAAAAAGACGTTAATGAGAGCGTAACGCGTCTTATGCAGAATTTGTAAGTGTTCTCTTTTGAAACGGTGAGAGTCTATCTTATAAACCACAACTAACTGCCAACATATTAAAAGTCTTTGGAAGGGGGTCTGGGGGAGAACCTTTCTTCAGAAAGGTTTCCCCCAGCAAAACAAGCAGTTCAGCACCACAACCCCCGATCATTCGGTCCTGAGTGCTACTACAGGGTCCTTCTTTGCGGCGCTTCTTGAGGGGATAAGTCCCGAGATGAGCGTCAGCAGGATGCTTATCAGGATGAGAAGGGCGGCTGCGGGTACAGGCAGGAAGGCGTTCAGATTCATGATGTCGGTGATATTGTGGATGATGATATTGATCGGGATGCAGAGCAGGTAAGTCACGATGACGCCTATCAGTCCCGACGTAAAGCCGATTATCATGGTCTCGGCGTTGAACATACTCGAAACGTCCTTCTTGGAAGCGCCGATAGCGCGGAGAATACCGATCTCCTTGGTGCGCTCCTGCACGGAGATGAGCGTGATAACGCCGATCATTATCGAAGATACCACAAGCGAGATCGAAACGAACGCGATAAGCACGTAGGAGATAGCGTTGATGATGGTGGTCACGCTCGAAAGCATGATGCCGATATAGTCGGTGTAGGTTATCTGCTTATCTTCGGTCGTGCCGTTGTTGTAGGATTCGATCGCGGAAGAGATCAGGTCTTTGTTCTCGAATGTTGAAGAATAAAGGCTGATGCGCGAGGGCTCGTCAAGATCGACATAGCCGAGCTTTTCGAGGTTGTACTCGTAGGTGGAGTCGCTGAGGTTGTGGGGCATGGCGTTGTCGTACCAGCCTGCGAGAGTTGTCTCGTCGGCATTCTTCACCGTTTCATCGAGGGTCGCAGAAACCTGCTCGGCGGTGAGGGATGCCAGCTGAGCGCCGATCATCTCTTTTTTCTGGTTAGTGATCTGTTCTTTCATGGCTGTCGAGAGCATCTCCTTGAACTCGTCCTCACTCATCGAGTCGAGGTAACTGCGGATGCTGCCCTCGTCCATGGTTATCTGTTCGCCCACCATCTGCATGAACATGGAGACCATGTCATCCTCGCTCATGGCGGAAATGTCGCTTATCGCCTTTGAAAGCTCCTCTTCGGTGGGGGCGCTCATCATGTCGGCGTAGAGCGCTGCCTTTTCGGTGTCGGGCAGCTCCTCGGCGTAGGACTTGAACTCGGCTGCCTTTTCGGGCTGTGTAAGCTCCTTAGCGTCCGCCTTGAAGGTCATGCCTGTGAATATATCAACGGTTTTGTCCGCCAGCTGAGCGGCTATCGCTTCGTTGCCTTCGCTCTGCTTAACGACGTACTTGGTAAGCGCCGTTGTGTAGCCGATGGCGGTCTGGAGCATCGGAGTATCGTTGTCCTCCAGCGGACGGATGATACCGCTTATCTTCAGATCGATGCCGTTGTCGTAGAGGTATTTCATGCCCGTGTCGCTGTCGCGCATATCGAGATAGATGCCGTCCTCGTTCGCCTTGTAGCAGTCGGAGTTGATTATCATGCGGTATTCCTTGCCGCAGATATCCTCATAGGACCAGCTTCTGTCATCGTATTCGAGCTCGGTCTGGTTCATGGCGGCGTCCATCATTTTCTTCATGTCGTCATGGGACTTGAGACCGAGAGCGTAGAGTGCGAGGTCGTTCAGCTCGTTGTTCTTGTCGAGGATGAGCACGACTTCGTTATACTCCTTCGGGTAGCTTCCGTATACGAGCTCGTAGTTGTCTGTGATGAGCTTGTTGATGCCCTCGCCGTTTGAATCGGGGAGCATTTCGCTCATGAGGTCAACTCCCACAGAGAACATATTGCCCGTACCTGCGAGGTAGCTGTCGCGAGCTTCGGTCATGGTGCTCATGTCAACGCCCATCGACTCGCTCATGATGTCCTGCATCAGCTTGTTCGGGTCGGCCTTCACTATCTTGCCCTCGGTGTTGTGGGTGTAGATGCTGATGTCGAGCTTGTAGGAATACTGCACCGCACTGAGCGCCTTGTGAAGGTCGCTGTTCTCGTCGGCGCGTTCATTTTCTATGTACTCCTTGAAGGCTTTGAGGTCGTTGGACTTCTGGTTTGATGCACTCATGGAGTTCACGAGGTCTGCAAATATCGGTCGGGTGTAGACCGCATCCTTTGGATGTTCCTGACTTTTTGTGGACTTGCCCATCATCGTTTCAAACAGCGAGGAGAAATCCATGACCTTCGATTCTATCGTCAGGGGGTAGCTTGCAAGGCTTTCCTCCTGAACGTCGTTGATGTAAGCCGTGACGCCCTCGGACAGCGAGAGTATCAGCGCGATACCGATGATGCCGATGCTTCCCGCAAAGGAAGTGAGTATCGTGCGTCCCTTTTTGGTCAGCAGGTTTTTCAGTGACAGTCCAAATGCGGTCGCGAAGGACATGGAAGGCTTTTTTTGTCTGCTTTCCGACTTGGAACGTTCGGCGTCGCTTTTCAGCTCGGCTTCGACCTCCGACTCGGTGAGCGGTGCGGAGTCGTCGGTTATCTGACCGTCGAGAACCCTGATGATTCGTGAGGAATACTTCTCGGCAAGCTCGGGATTGTGGGTTACCATGATGATGAGCTTGTTCTCGGAGATCTTTTTGAGTATCTCCATGACCTGAACGCTGGTCTCGGTGTCGAGAGCGCCAGTCGGTTCGTCGGCGAGGATGATATCGGGGTCGTTCACGAGGGCACGGGCGATGGCTACACGCTGCATCTGACCGCCCGACATCTCGCTCGGACGCTTTTTCAGCTGGTCGCCCAGACCCACCTGTTCGAGCGCCTTCTTCGCACGCTCGGTACGCTCGGACTTCGACACGCCCGACAGTGTCAGCGCGAGCTCAACATTCCTCAGCACTGTCTGGTGCGGGATAAGGTTGTAGCTCTGGAACACGAAACCGATGGAGTGGTTGCGGTAGGAATCCCAGTCGCGGTCCTTGAAATCCTTTGTCGATCTGCCGTTTATCACAAGGTCGCCTTCGGTGTACTGGTCGAGACCGCCGATGATGTTCAGCATGGTGGTCTTTCCGCAGCCCGACGGACCCAGGATAGAAACAAATTCATTCGTCCTGAATTTAAGGCTTATCCCTCGCAGCGCGTGAACTATTTCGCTGCCTGCGGGATAATCCTTTCTGATATCCTTCAGTTCAAGCATATTTTATCCTCCTTAGTCTGCTCTTCGGCAAGCTTTTTCAGATTGTCTGTCAGCTGAGCGCCCGTAAGATAGAACGCTTCGAGCTCACTTTTGCTGATGTTTCGGGTAATTCGTTCAGAGATGTCGTGAGAGAGTCTGTCGATGCTTTTGGTAAGCGTAAGCCCTTCATCCGTGAGAATGAACCTTGCTCCTCGTCTTTTTTTCTCGTCCTCGGGGTTCTTGCAGACGAGGCCTCTTTCCGTAAGTTCGGCAAGCATCCTTGAGATGAGCGCCTTATCGTAACAGGTCGCACGCCGCATATCCGAAGCCGAACAGCCGCCGATATTGTGCCGCAGTATCATCAGACAGGCGACGTAAGAGATCTTCAGCCCCGTGTCCGCGAGCGCTTCGCTGTACAGCTTTTGCAGGCTGCGGTGATTCTGCACTATCAGTACCGAGAACATATCTATTATCGAAGATTCCAAACAGTTCACTTCCTTTCTTACAGGATTATTATACCACCGTTAAGTTGATTTGTCAACATAGCCTGTGTGAAAGTTTGATGAAAGCATATTTTTTCATGCAGATATATGGCGATAGTCTGCATGAATGACTTTACAAAAGAGAAAAAAAGTGGTATAATTTAAACAGGGTATTATCCTGAAACAGCGCCAGTATCAACTGTGTCAAGCGGCTGTTTCTCACAGGAAAAGCAAGAGGGTGATCCGATGAAAAAACGTCAGCTTCGGTGGATGAAGCTCGATAATTCTGCAAAGCTCTATCCTGCCACACGTCGGCGTGACTGGAGCAATATATTCCGACTGTCCATCACTCTCGACGGGCAGATCGACCCGTGGCTCTTGCAGGACGCGCTCGACCGAACTGTGCGGCGTTTCCCGTCCATAGCCGTTCGCGTAAGGCGTGCCGCCTTCTGGTACTATCTTGAAGAGATCGAGAGAGCCCCGAAGGTGATGCCCGATCACAGCTACCCCCTCACACATATGCCCTTCGACGACATCCTCAAATGTGCTTTCCGCGTGCTGTACTACAAGAACCGCATCGCGGTGGAGTTTTTCCACGCAATAGCGGACGGCAACAGCGGACTCATCTTCCTGAAAACGCTGGCGGCTCAGTATCTGCAACTGTCCCGCGGTATCAACATTCCCTGCGAGCATGGCGTTTTCGACTGCAAAGAGCCCCCTCGTGATGAAGAGCTTGTGGACGATTTCCCGAAGTATGCGGGCAAAAATCCCCTCAAGCAAAAAGAGGCGACCTCCTATCAGCTGAAAGGAACGCCGATACCCGACGGTTTCCGCGACATAATCCTTGCGGAGCTTGACGTCAGGGAAGTGATAGGGCTTGCACATAAGTACAAGGTCACGCTCACCGAACTGATGGTCACGGTCATGATACAGGCGTTTCTCGACGTGCAGGCGGAACGAGTGCCGCCGAAGAAGCGCAGACCCGTCAAGGTCCTCGTTCCGACAAATCTGCGTCGGATGTTCCCGAGCGAGACACTGAGAAATTTCGTCCTCTACGTTTCACCCGGCATCGACCCTCAGCTGGGCGACCTCACATTTGAGCAGATGCTCAGCGACGTGCATCATCAGATGTCCCTCGAACTCGCTCCGCACCGCATCGCCGCCCGCATCCGTTCAAATGTTCGGATGGAACAGATGTGGATATTGAAGATACTGCCGCTTTTCATCAAGAACATCGGCATGAAGATAGTTTATGACATGAACGGCGAGAAGAAGACCTGCATCACCATGTCGAATCTCGGGGCGGTGAAACTCCCCGACGAGATGGCGGCTCATGTTGAGCGCGTGGGCTTTACCCTCGGCACGCAGACAAAATCCCCGAACAACTGCGCTATGCTCAGCTTCGGAAATAAGCTGTATATTGCGCTTATCCGCTCGATAAATGAACCCGTGCTGGAGCAGAGGTTCCTGCTCCTGCTGAGAGATCTTGGACTGCACGTTAAAGTCAGCTCCAATTACGGAAGGGAAGGTGTACAATAAAATGTACTGTATTAAATGCGGAGTGGAGCTTGCCTACAGCGAGCAGAAATGTCCCCTCTGCTTTACGAGAGTGTATCATCCCGATCTCGAGATGCCCCACGGCGACCCGCTTTTCCCGAACAATCCCGTCATAAAGCGGCAGACGGTCACACGTCAGGGCGGATTGTTCATACTGACCTCGCTGTTCCTGCTTGGTCTGACCCTTCCCCTCATCTGCAACCTGAGCATAACGGGTTCGGTGACATGGGGCGGCATCGCGGCGGCTTCGGTGATACTTGCCTATGTCGTGCTTGTCCTGCCATTCTGGTTCAAAAGACCGAATCCCGTTGTGTTCGTTCCTGTCGATCACGCGGCGGCGGCGGCCTTCTTACTGTACATAAATCTGTACACTCACGGAAAGTGGTTCCTGTCATTCGCCTTTCCGACGGTGGGGGCTTCATGTATCATCTGTACCGCGGTGGTGGCGCTCTGCAAGTACGTTGCGAAGGGTTACCTCTACATTTTCGGCGGTGCGACTATCCTCAGCGGTTTCGCTATGGTGCTGACCGAGTTCCTTCTGAACAACACCTTCGGCATAAACAATAAGCTGGTCTGGTCGATATACCCCTTCGCCGCCTGTGTGCTTATCGGGCTGATGCTCATTATAATCGCGGTGAGCCCCGCACTCAGAACGACGCTGGAAAAGAAATTTTTTGTGTAGTATTTTAGTGGATAATGCTTAATTTTCTTTGTAAATTTTCTGAAAAAATCTTGACTTTTTGATTGTACTATGCTAAAATATTACTTGATAGGGTGGTATGCCCTGTTAAAAAATTCAGATCTATGAAAGGAGATCACAATCATGTTCACTCAGAAATCAGTTGCGACAGTTGTAATACTGACTATCGTTACCTGCGGTATCTATAGTCTGGTATGGTACTGGGGAGCAATGCACGAGCTGTACAATGCAGGAGGAAAGAGCGTTGCTAACCTCGATCCCACCATTCAGTTCATTCTGCTGTTCCTGTATGTCGGAGGTGTTTTCTTTGCTATAAATGCAGATGACAACATCAACGCGGTAAAGGCTCAGCGCGGTATCCCACAGGCTGACAACAAGATCCTGTACATCATTCTTTCGCTGGTATTCCCGATCGCAATGATCGCTCTCGTTCAGAACGAGATGAATCAGCTCGCATGACCGCAAACAAAAGGCTGTCCGTTACGGCGGGCAGCTTTTTTAGTCTTTGATAGGGAGTAGGCTTCGTATGAAAAAAAGGATCATCAGGGTCTTGTTTGTTTATGCGGCGATAGCTTCGTCGGCGGCAGCCTATGCGCTTATCATGGAGCTGACAGGCCGCGGTCTGCCGTGCATTTTTCACAAGCTCACGGGGCTGAAATGTCCCGGCTGCGGAAACACTCACGCTCTGCACTGTCTTGCAACGGGCAGATTCCGTGAAGCACTCGGGCACAACGCAATGATGCCCCTCGAAGCCGCCTTCGCGGTGTGGCTCGCGGTCGCTTCGGCGGCAAGGTATATCCGCACGGGGAAATACTCTCTGACAACGGGCTGCGAGGCCGCGAATGTTGTTTTCCTGCTGCTGTTCGTCGGCTGGTGGGTCGTGAGAAATATTTTAGGGATATAAAAAAGCTCATTTCCGAACAAGGGAATGAGCTTTTTTTGAACACTATTCTGTTTAGATCCCGAACATCATGATGAATACGAGAAATCCGCCCATGGCAGCAAATATCAGTCCGAAAACTACCAAGAACGCCTGCGTGCCCGTCTTGCGGTAGATCTCGACGGGATCGTCGGGATTCACAAGTATCTCATGCACCGAACCGATCTCGGGATAGCCAACGTTCGTATATGTACTTTCCTGATGCTCGTAGGTCAGACCGTTGACCTTGTACTCCCAGTTTGGGGCGAAAACTCTGTACGCTCTTCCGTTTTTATTGCGACTGTGTCTCGAAGCGAGACCTGTACAGGTAGCGTCGATCTTCAGCGTACACTTTTTCAGCATGACATTTCGGTGGATAAGCGGAAATACTATCACGCATAACCCGATCAGGAAGAAGAGCAATCCCACCAGCAAGCCGACGGTTTTTGTGCTCATCACGGGGCCGAGGTCGTGCTTTTTGTTGTAGAGCGCTTTTGCGGGTATCACGATCATGCCGAGACCCGCGAGAGGGAAGACGGTTATCGGAAGGTTATCCCACGAAAGTTTCTGGGAGTAGAGTACAGCCGCGCCGATCGTGAAAAACAGCTGACCGACGCAGATGACCGCGATCAGCGGCTCGCTCTTTGCGAATATCGCCAGCCCGAGGAACATGACGACGAACGAGATCAGCACAAGTACACCGGGCACACCGTCTAATCTCTGGGGTTCCTGATAGTGGTTATTGCCGCCGTATGTGGGGTCTTCCGCCTGACGTCTTTTTATCTCCTCAATACGCTCTTTTTCGTCGCGAATCGCCTCGGTCACCTGATCTATCGGGTTTTCCATATGATCTCCTTCTTTCTGTTTGAAAATTATCTGCCGTTCACATGGTCGATGAAGCGCATGAACGCCTGTCTGCCCTCATTGGTGCGCTTGTAGACGCCTGCGTGTTCGAGGACTTTCGCGAATACGATTCCAATCTCTTCACGAAGCACCTCTGCGGCGTTTTCGGCGGTGACAGTTCTTCTCGAAAGGATGTCCTCGACCCAGTCGGCGTGCTTTTCGAGCACTTCGTCCGAACGGATGTCCGAACCGTTCACGATCGCCTGTTCGAGCTTAGCCATCTCGTCCTTGAGTCTGCTCGGGAGCACCGCAAGTCCCATGACCTCGATAAGTCCGATGTTTTCTTTCTTGATGTGGTGAAGCTCCGCGTGCGGATGGTAAACACCGAGCGGATGTTCGTCGGTGGTGATATTATTTCTAAGCACAAGGTCGAGCTCGAAAAGATCTCCTCTGCGGCGTGCGATGGGGGTGATGGTGTTGTGAGCCTCGCCGTCGGTCTCGGCAAAAATGAATTCCGATTCGTCGGTATAGCCGCGCCATTCGGTAAGTATCTTGTCGGCAAGTTCCGCGAGTTTGTCGGGTTCGCTGCCTGTCAGGCGGATGACTGACATAGGCCACTTCACGATACCTGCCGAGATATTTTCATAGCCTTTGAAAACAACAGGCGTTTCGACCTCGGCACGCTCCATCGCGAAGGTGTAGCGTCCGCCCTGAAAATGCTCGTGAGAGAGTATCGAACCGCCGACTATCGGCAGGTCGGCATTGGAGCCCACGAAGTAGTGTGGGAATACGGTGACGAAGCTGAGCAGCTTGTCGAAGGCGCTTCTGTCGATGACCATAGGAGTGTGTTTCTTGTTGAACACGATGCAGTGCTCGTTGTAGTAAACGTAGGGTGAGTACTGGAATCCCCAGTCCTCGCCGCATATCTTGATGCCGATGATGCGGTGGTTCTGACGGGCAGGATAGTTGACTCTGCCTGCATAACCCTCGCACTCGCGGCAGAGCATACACTTCGGATAGCCCGCCTGCTTTGCGTTCTTTGCGGCGGCGATAGCCTTTGGGTCTTTTTCGGGTTTCGAGAGGTTTATCGTGATGTCGAGCTCGCCGTATTCGGTCTGCGACTTGTAGCGTACGTCCTTCGCGATGCGGTAACGCCTGATGTAGTCGGTATCGCAGCTGAACTTGTAGTAGTTGTCGGTCGCAGTCTCGGGGGAGATCTTCATGTCCTCTGCGAACCGTCTGTTGACTGCCGAAGGCGGGGGAGTGATAAGTCCCATGAGTTTTGTGTCAAACAGGTCGCGGTAAACAACGCTGTCCTCGCAGAGACCCTTTTCAACCGCGTAGTCAAGCAGTTCGGCGAGAGTCTGTTCAATATCGACGTCAGAAAAATTTTCCTGAGGTTCGTCATATTCCTCAAGCCCGAGAGCTTCGAGAATCCTGTTCGTGCAGTACACCCTGTCCACAGGGTCGATAAGTCCTTTTTCAAGTCCGTAGCTTACCAGTTTTTTTATGCTGTCATATATCATCGGTTTTCCTCCTTAACGGATATCAACTTTATTATATCACATAAATTTTTAAAAAGCAATAGCTTCAAACATATGCAGCACACATTTTCTGTCGATGAGCAACAAAAAAACCTGTACGTCCTAAAACGTACAGGCTGTGTTTTTTTTATCGATCCCGAATGCTTATTCAGCAGTGTAGGGAAGCAGTGCCAGATGTCTTGCTCTCTTGATGCAGCTGGTAAGCTCTCTCTGATGATATGCGCAAGTACCTGTTACTCTGCGGGGAAGAATCTTGCCTCTTTCGGTAGTGCACTTTCTCAGCTTAGCGATATCCTTGTAGTCGATCTTCTCAGCTCTGTCTACGCAGAACATGCAAACCTTTTTGCGGCCTCTCTTCATAGGTCTGGAACCCTTTTCCATGTCGATCCTCCTAACTCAAAAAATTCGTTTACTCTCTTTGCTCAGAAAGGAAGTCCGTCATCGTTATAAACGTCAACGTTGAAATCCTGGAAATCTCCGATGCTCACTGCGTCATCGGGCTGCTGGGGCTGCTGATTCTGGTAGCTGTTCTGTGCGGGCTGTCTGGGAGCCTGATTGTAGCTTCCGCCCTGCTGATAACCGCCGCCGTTATAGCTTCCGCCCTGCTGGTATCCGCCGTTATTGTAGCTCTGCTGAGCGTAACCGCCCTGATCTTTCGGCTCGAAAGTAAACTGAGCTTCATCGACGAAGACTTCTGTAACATAATGCTTAGTACCGTTTTTATCATCGTATGTTCTTGAACGCAGGTTGCCGACAATAGCTATCGACTTGCCCTTGCGGAAGAAACGGCTGATAAATTCGGCAGTCTTTCCCCAAGCAACACAGGTTATGAAATCAGTCTGGCGCTCTTCGCCCTGTTTTGCAAAATTGCGCTGTACCGCGAGTGTGAACTGTAAAACAGCATTACCGCCGTTGGTCTGTCTGAGCTCAAGATCCTGAGTTATCCTGCCTGAAAGAATTACCTTATTCAGCATAATACCAGTCCTTTCTGATCTGTTTGACCGTTTGCTTATCTCTTCATGATGAGGAAGCGAAGAACGCCATCGGTGATACCGAATACACGCTCAAGCTCAGCAGGGAAGCTGCACTCGGAAGTGAAGTTCCAGAGTACGTAGTTACCCTCGTTCTCGTAGTTGATCGGATAAGCCAGCTTTCTCTTGCCCCAGTCGTTCATCTCGACTTCGGTGGCATTAGCTTTGATGAGAGCGTCGAACTTTTCGGTCAGAGCCTTTACGTTCTCTTCTCCGCTCTGGGAGCTGAATACTGCGACAACCTCGTAGTTTTCGTTGATCTTTGCCATTACTATAGCACCTCCTTATGGATATTAAGCCTGCACTCTTATTGTGCAAGCAAGGGGAATCACGCGTCTGTCCGCACGATACATAATATTATAACACAAAAGATCCGCAGAAGTCAAGCACTGCGGACCTTTTTATAATGTAAATTTTCTGTAAACGCGTCAGTAGACATAAGTCAGCGCAAGCATGAACCCGAGCTTGAGGATGATGATCGCGATAGCCGCAGCGCCGACAGCCACCCAAGAAGTGCCTCCTTTTTTGCGGATAAGATCGACCGTTTCATGCTCGCTCACCGTTTCTTCGGCGCGGATGCTGGTTATATCTTCGCGGGCTTTTTTATAGTACCAGTAGTTCGCGTAGGAACTTGCAAAAACGCTCACAGTCACGTTGATTATCCAGCACAGTTCGTAGAAAGATGTGAACTGCCTGCTCTTTATGTCGATTGGGGTGCTGAAAAGTATCATCCCGCCGAATTCACCCGACTGACCGTTGTAGATCATCACGGGGATGCTGAGCAGGAAGGAGAGCAGCAGGAAAATCACGCCTGTCTTGGTCATCTTTCGGTAGAAGAAATAGAGCTCGGGGAAGATGAGAGCCGCGATGTTGAAGCTGACTTTTCTGCCTGTTTTCGCGAATTTGATGAAGCTCGCGATGATGTTGAACGAACGGCTGCCGATGTACTCCATGTAGTCGCCGAGCCTTACGCCTGCCATGTCGGACTGAGGTGTAAGACGGATGGTGCGCATCTGCATATTCGGCATCTGAGGGATGCCGGGTGTGCCCTCTTCGTTCTCGGGGATATCGTTGAAGGGGCGTGAACTCTCCCTGTCGAAGTTCAGCGGAAGTCCGCACTCGCTGCAAAAATGGCTGTCGCCGTCATTGAGCGCACCGCAGCGTATGCAGCGGATAGGCTGACCGTCGGGGGGGGTATAGGAGACTTTAGCTGTAGGTTTCCAGCTTTCACCGCTTTCATGGAGCGCGGTGTTCGTGCATTCGCCGCTCTTTTCCCAGCAGCTTCTGTGGCAGGGTGTACCGCAGTCGGGGCAGACAACTATGTCGTCACCGTCGGCGAACAGTTCGCCGCAGACTATGCACTTTTCGCCTGTATATTTATCAGACATTATATTGTTCCTTTCTCATATGTGCTTTTACTTTCCCGAATAAATATATTTCTATTTATTATACCATATTTTTTTTTGCTTGAAAAGACCTTTTTTCAAAAAAACTATTTTTTTGATGAAAATTATCTGAAATCTAAATGAGAATCACAGGAAAGCTCAGGCGCTTTGGGGAGAAATGATAAGAAATTGTGAAACTTTCGTGAATCTGCTTGACAAAGCATCTGTTCGGTGATAAAATTAGAAAAAAACATATCCGATATAAAACTGTGAAGAGACAGTCCGTTTTTCGGATGCGAAACGATGACAGAGAGCGCACCGCCTGCTGAAAGGTGTGCAGTGTTCGCGGAAAACGGGTACCGGTCTCCGAGTTCGCCCAATCAGCGACGGATAAGCACCGTTAAAGGCTTGACACCGTGAAGGCGGTGAATGAGGTACGCAGCGTAAGCCGCGTGCGAATGCGGGTGGAATCACGGCTAATTGTCAATGTCGTCCCGAATGTGCTTTGTGCATATTCGGGCTTTTTATTTCTGAAAGGAGAACGGAGAAAACTATGCTGCATTTCAGGAGGATACTTGCATTTCTGTGCTATCTTGTCATGCTCGCTGCCGATGCTGTCGCGGTCTATGTGATATACATCTCGATATTCGGTCAGATAACATATTATTTCGGTATGCTGATCTTTATTCCCGTGTTCATCATCAGCTACTGGTTCGCTACATTTTTCATGCAGCTCACAAGCGGAAGAGTCAGGGGCAGACGCGTGATGTCAAAGGGACTCAGGGTCTTCTTCAATACTCTCGGCACGCTGCTGAGCCTTGCACTGGTCGGTTTCTGGGGATACATTTACTTCACTCAGCAGCTGAATCAGGCGGCAAATGAAAACCTTGTCGTGGAAACGGCATCGTATAGATACATCGAAACTAATGATATTATAAATGAAAGGATTGATTTGTAATGATTAAGCTTACGCTTAAAGACGGCAGCATCCGCGAGATCGAATCCGCGATGCCTGCATCCGAGATCATCAAGGGTATCGGCATGGGTCTTTACAAGGCTGCCTGCTGTGTAAAGGTCAACGGTGAGGTCAAGGACATCCGCACCGTTATCGATTCCGACTGTGAGTTCGAGGTACTGACCTTCGATTCCAAGGCAGGTGCCGAGACCTTCCGTCACACTGCTTCCCACCTTCTTGCTCAGGCTGTAAAGAACCTCTACCCCGACGCAAAGCTGGCAAGAGGTCCTGCTACCGATACGGGATTCTATTATGATTTTGAGGTCGAGAAGCCTTTCGCTCCCGAAGATCTCACAAAGATCGAAGCTGAGATGAAGAAGCTCGCTAAGGAGGGTTTCGAGCTTGAGCGCTTCGAGCTGCCTTTTGATGAGGCTGTAAAGCTCATGGAAGAGCGCGGCGAGAAGTACAAGGTCGAGCTCATCAAGAAGCACGACGACCGCGGCGAGTCTCTGAGCTTCTACAAGCAGGGCGATTTCATCGACCTGTGCGCAGGCCCCCACATCATGAACGTATCCGTTATCAAGGCTGTCAAGCTGCTCTCCTGCACAGGCGCTTACTGGGGCAAGGCTGAGGACGGCATCCAGATGTCGAGAATTTACGGAACCGCTTTCCCGAAGGCTTCCATGCTCGAAGCTCACCTGAAGGCTCTCGAAGAAGCTAAGCTCCGCGACCACAACAAGCTCGGCAGAGAGCTGGAATACTTCACCACTGTTGACTATATCGGTCAGGGTCTGCCGATCCTGCTGCCGAAGGGCGCGAAGGTCATCCAGACTCTCCAGCGCTGGATTGAGGATGAGGAGTACAAGCGCGGCTATCAGCTGACCAAGACTCCTTACATGGCTAAGCGCGACCTCTACAAGATCTCAGGTCACTGGGATCACTACCGCGATGGTATGTTCATCTTCGGCGATCCCGACGATGAGACCAAGGAGTGCTTTGCTCTGCGTCCGATGACCTGCCCGTTCCAGTATCAGGTATTCCTCAACAAGAAGCGCAGCTACCGCGACCTGCCTATGAGACTCGGCGAGACCTCCACCCTGTTCAGAAACGAGGACAGCGGTGAGATGCACGGACTTATCAGAGTTCGTCAGTTCACCATCTCCGAGGGTCATCTGATCCTCCGTCCCGAGCAGCTGGAAGAGGAGTTCAGGGGCTGTCTCGATCTCGCTAAGTACTGCCTTGAGACGATCGGTCTCGCGGAAGACGTTACCTACCGTTTCTCCCAGTGGGATCCCGCAAACCCGAACAACAAGTACGAGGGCACTCCCGAACAGTGGGACGAGGCTCAGAGCACCATGAAGAAGATCCTCGACAACATCGGTCTTGACTACGAGGTCGGCATCGACGAGGCTGCATTCTACGGCCCGAAGCTCGACATCCAGATCAAGAACGTATTCGGTAAGGAAGACACCCTCATCACCATCCAGATCGATATGCTCCTCTCCAAGAAGTTCGGCATGGAGTACGTTGACACCGACGGCAAGATGAAGAACCCGTACATCATCCATCGTACCTCTGTCGGCTGCTACGAGAGAACACTCGCACTGCTTATCGAGAAGTACGCAGGCGTGCTTCCGCTGTGGCTCGCTCCCGAGCAGGTTCGCATCCTCCCCATCAAGCCCGAGAACAACGAGTACGCAAAGGCGTTCGCCGAGAGACTTTCCAACGCAGGTATGCGCGTGACTGTCGATGAAGAGGACTCCAACATCGGTCCGAAGATCAAGAAGGGCAGAAACGACCGCATCCCGTACCTGCTGATCTGCGGCGATAACGAGATGAATGACAACACCTTCACCGTTCGTTCGCGCAAGGAAGGCGAGCTGCCTGCTATGGCTGCCGACGAGCTGTTCACAAAGCTCATCACCGAGGTGGCTACAAAGGCTAAGTAAGCCTTACGTAACGCGGCTGCTCCGTGCAGTAACGTTTATCAAATGATAAATAAAACGATCCCCGAAGTTTTCACGCTTCGGGGATCTGTTTTTGTTTCATATCATCATAAATGCTGATAAATAATGCTTGCAAAACACAGCATGATAGTGTATAATTTTAAGTGAAAAACTTTTTAGGAGTGTGCCACTTATGAACGACATCATACTTTCATGCGGCTGGAGTTTCTGCAAACTGCCGTTCGGCAGCGAGTGTCCGCAGCCCGATTCTTTCGCCCCTGTGGAGCTGCCGCATGACTGGCTGATTTACGATACAAAAAATCTTTACGAGACTTCTACGGGCTGGTACAGAAAGACCATCACCGTTCCCGACGACGGAAAGCGGACGTCCATTCGTTTTGAGGGCGTTTATATGGACAGTAAAGTCTATGTGAACGGCGTTTTGGCAGGGGAGTGGAAGTACGGCTATACAACTTTCGAGTTCGATATTACCGACCTCGTTAAGCCCGGCGAGAACGTCATTACCGTGCGGGTGGACTACATCGAGCCTAATTCGCGGTGGTATTCGGGCGCGGGCATCTTCCGCAAGGTGCTGCTGCGGCGTTATGCGCAGACTCATATCCTGCCCGACGGTGTGTATATCTCGGCGCGGAACGACGGCAGCGTGACTGTTATGACCGAGGCGGCGCGTCCCGCGGATGAATCCGTCGAGGGTTACCGCGTTAGAACGAAGCTGTATAAGAAGACCGACGGCGAACCTCAGCTCCTGACTCTCTGCGACAGCAATATGTGCGCCGCAGACCGCAGTGTTCTGCCCGACTACCTCACAGCCGACGGTTTCAGGTACTCGGTCAACGAACAGCGCCTGAACGTTGACGAGCCGCAGCTTTGGGACATCACCGACCCTCAGCTCTATCTCTGCGAGGTGTATATTCTCAAAAACGGTGAGGTCATCGACAGTGTGAGCAGTGATTTCGGTTTCCGAAGCGCGGAATTCACTGCCGACAAGGGCTTTTTCCTTAACGGCAGACACGTCAAGCTGCATGGCGCTTGTCAGCATCACGACCTGGGAGCTCTCGGCGCGGCGGTCAACAAAGCGGCGCTCAGACGTCAGTTCGTCAAGCTCCGCGAGATGGGCATCAACGCTATCCGCACCAGCCACAATCCGCCCTCGGTGGAGTTCATGGAGCTTGCTGATGAGATGGGATTTCTCATCCTCTCCGAGTGCTTCGATATGTGGGAGCTGAAAAAGACCGACTACGATTACGCGCGTTTTTTCCCCGAGTGGCACCGCCGCGATGTGGCTTCGTGGGTGCGCCGCGACAGGAATCATCCCTCGGTGTTTGCGTGGAGCATCGGGAACGAGATCTACGACACTCACGCTTCCGACCGCGGTCAGGAAGTCACTTCGATGCTGATGCACGAAGTCCGCAGGCATGACCCCTTCGGCAACGGATATGTCACCATCGGCTCGAACTACATGGGCAGTGAACCTGCACGCAGATGCGCCGACATCCTCAAGACCGCAGGCTACAACTACGCCGAGCGTCTCTATGACGAGCACCACGCCGAACATCCCGACTGGTTCATTTACGGCAGCGAGACTTCTTCGGTGGTGCAGAGCAGAGGCATCTACCATTTCCCGAAGGAGCAGGCGATACTTTGCGACGACGACGAACAGTGCTCCGCCCTCGGAAACAGCTCCCCGGGCTGGGCGGCACGTTCCACCGAGTCCTGCATCATTCCCGACCGTGACGCCGAGTTCTGCGCGGGTCAGTTCATCTGGACGGGCTTCGACTACATCGGCGAACCGACCCCGTACTCGACCAAGAACAGCTACTTCGGACAGATCGACACCGCGGGATTTTTCAAGGACAGCGCGTACATTTTCCGCGCTGCGTGGACTGACTGCAAGACCGCACCTTTCGTCCACCTCTACCCCTACTGGGACTGGAACGAGGGCGAGATCATTGATGTGAGGGCGGCGACAAATGCTCCTCTCGTCAGACTGTTCCTCAACGGCGAACAGATTGCGGAGCAGACCATCGACGTGCTTCACGGCGACACTTACACCCTTGACGCGAAGGTCGCTTTCGTCAGGGGCGAGCTCACGGCGGTGGCTTACGATGAAGAGGGCAGGGAAGTCGCACGCGACACCCGCCGCAGTTTCGGTGATACGGCATCGGTTCGTCTGACCCCTGACAAGACCGAGTTGACTGCCGACGGTAAAGACCTCGTTTTCATCGAGATAGACGCCCTCGACCGTGACGGCAATACCGTTGACAACGCCAACGACCGCGTGACCGTCAGCGTTTCGGGCGCGGGCAGGCTCGTCGGTCTCGACAACGGCGATTCCACCGACTACGATCGGTACAAGGGCACTTCCAGACGGCTTTTCTCGGGCAAGCTGCTTGCCATTGTGGCGGCAACGACCGAAGCGGGCGAGATAACTGTGACGGTCAAACCCAACGGTCTGCCCGAAAGTACTCTGAACCTTACTTCGTCCGCCCACGAGACAGTTACCGAGACAGACTGCATCGACGAGTGCAGACCCTGCGACGCCGACTGCGTCAATGCAGAGGACGATATTCCCGTCCGCAGGATCGGTCTCATTCCCGAATGCCGCGAGTTTTCGCCGAGCCGCCGCGAGATCAGGGTCAGGACGGTCGTTTATCCCGAAAATGCAACGTATTCAAAGGACATCGACTACCGCCTGACAACGGTCAGCGGCATCGACGTGAACAACGCGGTCATCAGGGAGCGCTCAGCAGAGGGTGTGACCATCGAAGCAATGGGCGACGGCGTCATCTACCTCAAGGCGCTCTGTAAGAACGGCACCGATAAATATCATGTGCTCTCGACGGTGAAACTGACTGCCGACGGTCTCGGATGCGCCTGCATCGACCCGTACAGCATGGTTTACGGCGGTCTCTACAGCCTGTCGGACGGTAATGTCTGTGACGGTCTCGATCACGGTGCGACCATCGGCGGCGAGGGCGGATGGTTCGGCTTCACGAACGTCGATTTCGGCGCGGTGGGAAGCGACACGGTGACCGTGCCGATCTTCGCGAACACTTTAACGCCTGTCCGCATCCGCTTCTATGATGGTTCTCCTGCCGCGGGCGGCGAGCTTATCGGCGATTTCGAGTACGGCCTGACCCCGATCTGGCTGACCTACCAGCCGATGACCTACAAGCTCTCGAAGGTGCTTACGGGCGTTCACACCATCTGCATCGGTTCGGACGAACGCTACGACGTGCAGGGATTCGTGTTTGAGCGCCGCGCCAAGGAGACTTCAGAGCTGGCTGCGGTCAACTGTGAGAACATCTACGGCGACAAATTCACGATCGGTACCGACGCTGTGACAGGCATCGGAAACAACGTGATGCTGAGTTTCGGCGAGTTCGATTTTGCCGAGGCGGTGGACACGATCGTTATCTGCGGACGTTCGCAGCTGCCTGTGAACAGCATCCACATCATCTTTTTTGATGAAAATGGCGCCGAGATACGCCGCGAGCTCTGCGAATTTGAGCAGGCGGACGACTACACCTGCCGCGAGTTTGCGATAGGTGCTGTCCGAGGAAAAGTCAAAGTTCAGCTCTGCTTCCTCCCGGGCAGCGACTTTGACCTGAAGTCGATAAAATTCAGATAAATGTACATAAAAACGGACAACTGATGTGCGAATCAGCTGTCCGTTTTTTTTACGCTATTTTTCGGTAATGACTTTGTAGCAGGTCGGTCTGCGGTCGCGGAACAGACCCCATTCGAGCCTTGCTTTGTCAAGCTCCGCAAGGTCAAATTCGGAAGTCAGGACACAGTCGCCCTCGCGCTCGGCCTGTGCGATCACCTCACCGACGCCGTCAGTGATAAACGACGAACCGTAGAACCGAAGCGCCGAACTCTGTCCGCCGTTTTCCTCTGTCGGTTCAACAGTTTCGAGCCCGTAGCGGTTTGCGGCGATCACGGGGATCATGTTTGTGGCCGCGTGGCCTTTCATGCAGCGACGCCAGTGCGGCATACTGTCGGTTTCGAGGATAGGCTCGGCACCGATCGCGGTCGGGTAGAGCAGAAGCTCGGCACCCATAAGCGCCATCGCACGGGCGGTCTCGGGAAACCACTGATCCCAGCAGATCCCGACGCCAATTCGGCCGAAACGAGTGTTCCAGACCTTGAAACCTGTGTCGCCGGGCGTGAAATAAAACTTTTCCTGATAGTAGTGGTCGTCGGGGATATGCGTTTTGCGGTAAACGCCGAGCACCGAGCCGTCAGCGTCGATCATGGCGACGGAGTTGAACAGGGTGTTGCCGCTCCGTTCGTAAAAGCTGACAGGAATAACGACATTCAGCTCGGCACAAACCTTTGAAAAGTGCAGAACAGCGTCATTCTCGGTGACAGACTTTGCGAATGCATAGTAGTCATATCGCCGCTCCTGACAGAAATACTGACGCTCAAAAAGCTCGGGCAAGAGTATGACATTTGCGCCGTCAGCCGCAGCTTTACGCACAAGCTTCTCGGCGTGTGCGATGTTTTCACCCACATCTCGCGAGCAGTTCATCTGAACCGCTGCTGCTTTTATCTTCATTTCAGGTCGTCTCCTTTCGGGATCTGTTGAGTGATGCAGTGGATGTTTCCGCCGCCGACGATTATCTGCCGCGCCTGTATCGGAACGATTTTTCTGCTCCTGCACCATTCGGTCATGAGTCGCACTGCGCGTTCGTCGCTCTCAGCGTTTTCACCGCCGAACTGCGGCAGCAGAACTTTACCGTTAGTGAAGTAAAAGTTCACATAGCTTGCCGCGAGTCTTTCGCCGACTTCTCGGACATCTTCGCCTTCCTCGAACACATATCCGTCGAGTTCTTCCTGAGTGATGCAGACGGGATGATCAGGGATAGGCAGCTTGTGGATTGTGAATTTTCTGCCTTTAGCGTCGGTCTCTTTTTCAAGAACATCAAGGCACGCTTTCGACATTTTATGCTGAGGATCGTTCGCATCATCAGTCCATGCAAGAACGACCTCAGCAGGTCCGATGAACGCACAAACGTTGTCAACGTGCTCATTTGTCTCGTCGTTATAGATTCCTCTCGGAAGCCAGATGACTTTTTTGCCGCCCAGATGATCACACAAAATACGTGCAATATCGTCTTTAGAAAGGTGCGGATTTCGTCCCTGACTCAAAAGGCAGCTCTCTGTAACAAGGATAGTACCTTCACCGTCGGAATGTATCGAACCGCCTTCAAGCACGAAATTTTGAGCGTCGTAGTAGTGAACTGCGAGCTTCTCACAAATGCTTTTGGCAAGCTTGTTGTCATTATCCCAGTGGGCATAAAGCCCGTCAGATTCGCCGCCCCATGCGTTGAACTGCCAGTCTATCCCTCGGATCTCATGACCGTTTGTTACAAATGTCGGAGCGGTGTCTCTTGCCCAGGCATCGTCTGTCGGTATCTCTAACAGGGTGATATTCTGTACACCTGCAAGCATTTTCTCAGCAATATGCTTTGTGAACGAACTGACGACAACATACACATTTTCGTCTTCAGCAATCTCACGTATTATCTGCGAAAAAACTTCCTGAGCGGGTTTCGCCTCGTCGATCCACGAACCTCTCCGCTCGGGGAAGATCATGATGGTGCCATGGTGCGGCTCATACTCGGCAGGCATCCTGAAACCGTCCGCAGACGGCGTATTTACAAGCTTCATGACAGCCTCCCCTTGAAATCTTCGTAGCCGAACCTCCGAACGAGTTCGTAGCTGCCGTCGGCGTGGAGAATCCCGATATCTGGCAGCGGCATCCCGTTGAAAGTGTTGTTTTTGACCATCGAATAGATCGCCATGTCCTCAAAACACAGCCTGTCGCCGACTTCGAGCGGCTGATCGAAGCTGTAATCGCCGATGATATCGCCTGCGAGGCAGGTTCGTGAAGACAGCCTATAACTGTACGCTTTTTCTCCCTCTTTTCCCGAAAGGAACAGTGGCGGACGATAAGGCATCTCAAGAACATCGGGCATATGACAGGCAGCCGATGCATCTAAAACTGCGATTTTGCGCCCGTTTTCGACGATATCCATCACTTCTGTCACCAGATAACCTGCGTTCAGAGCGACAGCTTCGCCCGGTTCGAGATAGACCTCAACGTTGTATCTATCCCTAAAATCGGACACAAGTTTCACTAGCAGATCACGGTCGTAATCGGCACGGGTGATATGATGCCCGCCGCCGAAATTGACCCATTTCACCCTGCTAAGGTACTTCCCGAATTTCTCCTCGACTGCTTTGAGCGTCACTTCAAGTGCGTCGGAATTCTGCTCGCAAAGCGTGTGAAAATGCAGTCCGTCGAGACACGCTACCACCTCATCAGTGAGGTCGCACGCCCTGACTCCGAGCCGCGAGCCCGACGCACACGGGTCATATATCGGCTCTTCCTGCGTCGAACATTCGGGATTGACGCGCAATCCGATGCTTTTACCTGCACATCTGTCCTTAAATTTGTACAGCTGAGCAATTGAATTGAAAACGATATGGTCTGACAGACTCGCTACTTCCTCAAATTCGCTGTCTTTGTACGCAGGGCAGTAGGTGTGAACTTCACCCTTAAATTCTTCATGTCCGAGTTTTGCTTCATACAGACCGCTCGCAGTGGTGCCGTCCATATATTCAGCGATCATCGGATAGACAGAAAACATAGAAAATGCTTTCTGAGCGAGCAGTATCTTACAGCCTGCCCGTTCTTTTACGTCCTTCAGTATGCGAAGATTTTTCAGAAGTTTCGCTTCGTCGAGAACATAGCAGGGTGTTTCAATAGTCCTGAAAATCGGACTGATAACTTCTAACATATCAGTCTACCAATACAGGATTCTCGTCAACTACCCAGGGCAGACCGTACTTGTTCAGAGCGTCCATGTAAGGATCGGGATCGAACTCTTCAACGTTGAATACGCCTGCGCCGCTCCATGTGCCGCCGGCAACCATAGCCGTTCCGATCATCGCGGGAACGCCTGTTGTGTAGCTGACAGCCTGTGCGCCTGTCTCCTTGTAGCACTCCTGATGGTCGCACATATTATAGATGTATATGCACTTTTCCTTGCCATCCTTCACACCGCGGAAAATGCAGCCGATGTTTGTCTTGCCCACTGTGCGCGGTCCGAGACTTGCAGGATCGGGCAGGAGCGCCTTGAGGAACTTGATCGGCACGATCTCATTACCCTCGAACATCACAGGTGTAGTCGAGAGCATCCCCACATTCTGTAAGCAGTTCATGTGCGTGAGATAGCTCTGACCGAATGTCATGAAGAAACGGATGCGTTTTACGTTCGGGATATTTTTCGCCAGCGACTCGATCTCCTCGTGGTGGAGCAGGTACATATCCTTCATGCCGACGCCGTCGAAGTTGTACTCGCGCTTGATCTCCATCGGCTTAGTCTCGACCCAGTGGCCGTTCTCCCAGTAGGAGCCGTTCGCGGACACCTCGCGGAGATTGATCTCGGGGTTGAAGTTGGTGGCAAAGGGATAGCCGTGGTCGCCGCCGTTGCAGTCGAGGATGTCGATGTAGTGGATCTCATCGAAGTAGTGCTTGAGCGCATATGCCGTGAAAACGCTTGTAACACCCGGGTCGAAACCTGTTCCGAGCAGAGCGGTGAGGCCTGCCTTCTTGAACTTCTCGTCGTAAGCCCACTGCCAGCTGTAGTCGAAGTAAGCGGTGAAGCCCTCTTCCTTGCAGCGCTTTTCGTAGGTCGCACGCCATGCAGGGTCATCGGTATCCTCGGGCTCGAAGTTAGCGGTATCAACGTAATTTGCGCCGCATTCAAGGCAAGCGTCCATGATGGTCAGATCCTGATAGGGGAGCGCCACGTTCAGAACGGTGTGTGGCTCGAACTCTCTCATCAGTTCAACGAGCGATTCAAAGCTGTCCGCATCAACGGTCGCAGTGGTGAGCTTAGCCTTTGTGTTCGGCTGAAGTCTTTCCGCAAGGTCAACGCACTTGCTCTCTGTTCTGCTTGCGATGCAGATCTCCGTAAAGATCGGGTTCTGACAGCACTTGAATATAGCAACGGATGCAACTCCGCCGCAGCCTATAACCAGTAATTTCATGTTTATGTCCTCCTTGAAAATGATATTTTAGTTTTTTAGTTTCTTGTCTTTCACCTGTCTGAATGAATCGGATCAGTTCCTCGACATCATCAAAACCGTCGTAATCTCCGAAGATACCCTCACGGTGATAGACGATGCCGTTCTTTTCGTTTATTTCAAGACGGTCGGGAAGTTCTTCCTCGCCTATCTTTTTGCAAACAAAGTGAAGCAGTATGGTTTTATCTTCGACAGCATACCCTTTCGGCATTCATTGGTGCAGCCGAAGCAGTGCGCGGCTTTCTTTTCGGCTGTGCATTTTCTGTTTTCGAACCATCCTTTGTCGGGACAGTCTTCCGAAGATCACCCGATGACCAGCCCCATCTCCGACACGAGCGGCTCAAAGCCGCAGCTTTCGTAAAGCGGTCTGCCCATGTCCGTCGCTTCAAGCCCGACCATGCTGACGCCGTGTTCCTTCGCGTCTTCGAGAAGCATCCTGACCATTCGCGCCGCGATGCCCCTCCGCCGATAGTCGGGAGCGGTGTACATATTCATAATGTAGGCTCTTTTTCCTGTGGGCTCGTGATAGGTCGGCATTATATTATAGTAGCTGATGCCGCCCGTCCCGATGATTTTTTCGCCGTCGAACACAAGAAACGCCGTGTGCGAACCTTCCGAAAGCGCCTGCTGATAGTAAGCCTTTGAAGCCGTTCCGACCACTGACATATCAGTATCATCTGAGAGCCTGTTCGCGGCTCTGAGCACGATGACCCGAGTTTCGGTCAGCAGTTCCAGATCGTTCAAGTCCGCTTTTCTGTACACTAAACCCATTTAAGAGCGTTCCTCTTCTTCGAGCAGTTCCTCAACATATCTCGGCAGCATGAACGCGCCTGTGTGCAGGTTTGTCGTGTAGTACCAGGTCTTCAAGCCCCTCGCCTTCCAGCGCTCGGCGTCGAGGTCGTGCAGCGGGTGATACTTCTTGCTCGCGAAGCCGAACAGCCAGTAACCCGACGGGCAGGTCGGGATATGTGCCTGATACACGCGGCTGATCGGGAAACTTCGGTACGCCTTGCGGTGCATGGCGCGGCAGGCATCCTCGTCCTCGTCGAAAAATGGCGAACCGTGCTGATAGACCATCACGCCGTCTTCTTTGAGTGCCTTGTAGCAGCTGCCGTAGAACTCCTTTGTGAACAGCCCCGCCGTGTGTCCGAACGGGTCGGTGGAGTCGTTGATGATGAGGTCGTACTCGCCCTCCTTGCCGCGCAGGAAACGCAGACCGTCGCGGTAGTAGACCTTGACGCGGGGGTCGTCGAGCCCCTTTGCGTTGTCAGGGAAGAACTCCTGACAGACCTTGACGAACAGTTCGTCGGGTTCAACAACGTCGATCTCCTCGATCTCCTCGTAGTAGCTGAGCTCTCTCGCCACGCCGCCGTCGCCGCCGCCGATGACCAGCACCTTCTTGACGTTCGGGTGTACCGCCATCGGAACGTGTACGATCATCTCGTCGTAGGTGAACTCGTCCTGCTCCGAGAAGATAACGCTGCCGTCCGACGTGATGAACCTGCCGAACTCGGGCGACTCGAACACGTCGATCCTTCTGAAATCGCTGTCCCCCGAGAAGAGCTGACGCTCGACGCGGATAGACATTTTAACATTAGCCGTGTGCATTTCCGAAAACCAGAAATCCAAACCGCTCACCTCCGGTAGAAATGAATAGTGAATACAGAATAATGAATAATTAACAATATTTAAACACCATTATAGAATCTGATGATTATAAGTATAACAGCCAGCATCGGGATAAATACTATGTACCCGATGATCCTGAGCGCAACTAATATTTTACTGTTTTGGTCAACCTTTTCACCCTTACGTCTGCGCTTCATTACGGTCATTATCAGTACATACAGCAGAACAACGATAAGTGCCGCCCACAGCATTACATTCCAAAAGCCTGCCATGCCTGATCTATCCTTTAAGTACGTTGAGTCTTTCGAGTGACCCGTCCTCAGGTCCCTGCATTGAGCACCCCTTTTCCTTAGCGAAAAGCGTGTACTCAATGATCTCCTCGGTTATCATCTCGCCCGGGGAGAGGATCGGTATTCCGGGCGGATAGCACATGACGAACTCGCCGCAGATGCGCCCCGCCGTCTCGCGGATCGGGACGAGCTCCTTGTCGGAATAGAACGCCTTCTGCGGTGTCGCTGCAACGATGGGCGTGATGTACTCGGCGTTGTGCAGCTTTGAGGTCGGCTTGTGATACAGGCGCTTGATGTCCTCCAGCGCGCCCACAAGACGTTCAATATCCTGAATGCGGTCGCCGATCGAAATGTACGCGAGGATGTTGCCTATGTCGCCGAACTCGATCTGTATATCGTACTCGTCACGCAGCAGGTCGTATACTTCTATACCCGTCAGACCGATGTCGCGGGTGTAGACTGACAGCTTTGTGACGTCGTAATCGTAGATGCTCCTGCCGTTGACAAGATCTTTACCGTAGGCGTAATAACCGCCGATGGAATTTATTTCGCTGCGTGCGTATTCAGCCATCTGACGAACCTTTTCAAAGCTCTCGCGGCCTCTCAGAGCGAGGTTTCGTCGCGAAATGTCAAGGCTCGACAGCAGCAGATAGCTTGCGCTCGTTGTCTGAGTGAGGTTGATGATCTGCTCGACATAGCGCGTGTTCATGCTCTCGCCGAGCAGCAGCAGGGAACTCTGCGTCAGGCTGCCCCCCGATTTATGCATCGAGACAGCCGCCATATCCGCGCCTGCTTCCATTGCCGAAACGGGGAGCTCCTCATGGAAGTACAGATGCGTTCCGTGAGCTTCGTCCACAAGACAAAGCATACCATGCTCGTGAGCCATTTTCACGATGGAACGCAGGTCGGAACAGATGCCGTAGTAAGTCGGGTTGTTGACAAAGACTGCTGTGGCTTCGGGGTGTTCTTCCATCGCCTTTTTCAGCATATCCAGATCCATTCCGAGGGCTATGCCGATATGCGCGTCAACGTCGGGATTGACGTATACGGGCTCGGCGCCGCACAGCACCAGCGCATTGATGACGCTGCGGTGAACGTTTCTCGGAAGGATGATCTTGTCCCCCGCCTTGCACGCCGAAAGCACCATGCTCTGCACCGAAGAAGTGGTGCCGCCTACCATAAAATAGGCGTGTGCCGCCCCAAAGGCTTCGGCAGCCAGCGCTTCCGCGTCGTAGATGACCGAAACGGGATGGCAAAGGTTGTCCAGCGGCTTCATCGAGTTGACGTCGAGCCCGACGCACTTTTCGCCCAGAAGCTGCACCAGCTCGGGATTTCCGCGTCCGCGCTTGTGTCCCGGAACATCGAAGGGAACTACCCTCTGCCGTCTGAACCTTTCGAGCGCTTCATAGACAGGGGCTCTTTTCTGCTTTTCTATGTCCATATCTTTTACCTCACGATAAAGTATTTTTCCCACAATGACGTTAACAGAGCAATTTCAAAATCAAAAACAGGCGATACGCATAACGCATCACCTGCATGAAAATGTCTTTGCTTTGCACGTTCGCCCGTAACCGCTGGGAGTAATGCCGATTTCTTATTGACCGTTTCACAAGTGATGTTGATTATAAAGTTATCATCTTATAAAAAGTTAGGGCTGTTCACCCAATCAATAATGCAGCAGAAAATGCTGCGGTCGGCTTTCGACCCGCCTGTCCGTCCGGGCTTGGCTTTTCGATCATATTGAAAGAAAAGCGGTCGTGACTTTTTCAAGTCCTTATGTATTATAACATATTTTTTGTCAGTTGTCAACGGTTTGTCAGAGAAATTTAACGTGTCGGTTGTAAAAAAATTCTGTATATCTATTGACAAGATAAGAGAAAAGTAGTATAATATTATGGTAAATCGGCTGCATGAGGGCTTGCTATGCCGTTTTGACCCTCGTTCAGTCAGAAAGTTGATAGGAGGAAATACAGTGCGACGTGCAAAAAAGCCTGTATTCTTCGTAGTCTTCATACTTATATTCGCTTTTGCGTACCTAACTATCATGGGTGTGCATTACCTGTACGGAGACACGCAGTTTACAGTCATAAAGAGCGTAAATGAGATAAGGTGGGGTATCGATATTCGGGGCGGTGTAAACGCCACCTTCGGTCCTGCTGATGATTACAAAGCTTCCGAGGACGATATGAACTCGGCTAAGGCGGTAATCGACCAGAGACTTCTGAACCTCAACATAACCGACAGTGAGGTCTATGTTGACTACAACAAAAACAAGGTCATCGTGTCCTTCCCCTGGCAGGCAGGCGAGTCTGACTTTGATCCCGAACAGGCAGTTAGCGAGCTCGGCGAGACGGCTATGCTCAAGTTCGTTAAGGGTTCGGATCAGAACGGCGAGGAGATCATGACCGGTCTTCAGGTCGCAAAGGCAGAAGCAGCGGGCTATGAGGGCGACAACGGTGAGACAAACTGGGTCGTTAGCCTTACTCTCGACGAGGACGGCAAAAAGGCGTTCGCTGATGCTACTACCGAACTTGCGGGCAGCGGTGACATCTCCATCTGGATGGATGAGACCATGATCTCCGATGCTAACGTCAATGAGCCTATCACAGGCGGCAAGGCACAGATCTCGGGCAACTTCACCTACGAACAGGCAAAATCCCTCGCTGACAAGATCAACGCAGGTTCTCTGCCTTTCAAGCTGGTGGCTACCAGCACCAACATCATCAGCCCGACCCTTGGTGAGGGCGCACTTTCCGCAATGCTGATGGCCGGCCTTATCGCATTCGGCTTTGTTGCAATTTATCTGATGATCTTCTACAGACTGCCCGGCTTTGTTGCAGTTATCGCACTTGTCGGTCAGGTCATTGGTTCGCTGGCGTGCATCTCGGGCTTCTTCAAGGACTTCGACAGCTTCACGCTCACCATTCCGGGTATCGCGGGTATCATCCTCTCGATCGGTATGGGTGTTGACGCGAACATCATCGTTGCAGAGCGTATCAAGGAAGAGCTCAGACTCGGCAAGACCCTTAACGGCGCTATCGAGCAGGGTTACAAGAGAGCATGGGCAGCCGTATTCGACTCCAACATAACTGTAATTTTCGTTGCTGTCATCCTGATGGGTTCCTTCGGTTCCACCGACAGCGTATTCGGAACACTTCTCAAGCCTTTCTTCATGGCGTTCGGCGCTCAGATGGCAGGCACCATTTACTCGCTCGGCTATACTCTTTTGGTCGGCATCATCACAAACTTCTTCTTCGGAATCTTCTGTTCGAGACTTATGCTCGAATCCCTGTCTAAGTTCCAGTGCTTCAGAAAGCGCAAGTTCTTCGGCGTCAAGGAAGATGAAAAGAGCGTTCCTACTCTCGAGAAGAAGCGTTACAATGTTACAGGCAAGGGCAAGGTCTTCTACGTTGTTTCCTGCTGCCTCATAGTTCTGTTCGCAGCACTCACCATCGCAGGTATCCCGAAGATCGCTATCGAGTTCAAGGGCGGTACACTTATCAGCTATACATTCGAGGGCACTATCGACAATTCTGCTGTTGAGACCCTCGTTAAGGACACCATCGGAGAAGACTGCACCGTTACTCAGGGTAAGGACATCACCAGCGGCAAGGACACTGTTCAGCTGAGCTTCTCCTCCAAGGGCGGTATCGACGATTCCAAGCAGGAACAGATCAAGACTGCTATGACTTCAACTTTTGCGGACAACAACATCGAGACTCTTGAGTCCACCAACGTTTCCGCGACCAACGGTAAGACATTCTTCGCTAAGTGCCTCGTTGCGCTTCTGCTGGCTGTAGTTGTTATGATTATCTACATCGGCATCAGATTCCGCAACATCGGCGGTATCTCGGCAGGTGCGTTCTCTGTTGTAGCGCTCCTCCACGATATGATAATGGTTTACGGCTCCTTCGTGATCTTCGGATTCGACATCAGCTCCAACTTCATCGCAGTACTGCTCACCATCATGGGCTACTCGATCAACTCGACCATCATCATCTACGACCGTATCCGTGAGAATAAGCGTCTGTACGGCAAGAAGCTCGACATTCAGGAGCTTACGAACCTTTCCATCACACAGACCATCACGAGAAATATCCACACCAACGTGACCACCGTTTCGGTTATGATAATCGTTTCGGTAGTATGCTCGCTCAGAGGCGTTTCCTCGATCATGAGCTTCTCGCTCCCGATGATCGTTGGTATGCTCTCAGGTGTTTACACCTCGATGTGCCTTGCTCCTACCCTCTGGGTGGCTTGGCAGAAGCACGTTGAGAAGAAGCACCCCGACAAGTCCTTCAAGTCTCAGGGCAAGAAGAAAAAGGCGGGTTACAAAGACACAGGTTACGGTGTCGGCGCTCAGGTATAAAAAATCAAACCTCACAGTTCTGTTGAGCTGTGAGGTTTTTTACATGATACGCGGCTGATCGTTGTTCGTATCGCCGCGGAAATCGAGCTTTTGCTGATGATTTTTCCATCGGAGCTTTTTCTGCTTGTCATACTTGTGCAGGTTCTTTATCCCGATATACGAAGCCGACCCCGAAAGAGCAGTCAGCAAGATCATGGCGAATATCATTCCTGCGCTGCCGTCGGTCAGAATGCCTGCGATCGTCACCATCAGCATCAGCAGAGTGATCGGCGAGAACACCAGAGCAAGCAGTGCTCCGAAAAATGCGTTCGCTTTCGAGACGGGCATTTCCTGCTGAACGGCAACTGTCGCCCCTGCTTTTATCTGCACGCCACAGTTGGGACACAGACCCTCAAAACCGCGATCCACTATCGCGCCGCAGAACGGACACGCCCACTGTTCCCGAACGCTCTGAGAAGGTGATACAGGTTTATTTTCAGGCTTTGGCTGAGTATAGATATTGTAGGTATTGTAGACATTGTGCCGGTAGACGGGCTGCCCTTGGGGAGCCGAGCTGTGCTGAGGATTCGGAGGGTCGATCTTTCCTCCGCATACAGCACAGAACACACCGTTATGTTCCGCCATCGCTCCGCAGTTGTAGCAATATCTCATAATTATCTCCTCCACGCTTAATTATAGCAGAATACCGTTGATTTGTCAAGAAAAAAGCGTATCCGCACTGAGCAGATACGCTTTTGCTGTTATTCTTCTTCGGGGCAGTAGATACGCTTGAGTCTTTCACGTACGATCTTGTTGTGCTCCGACTCTGTGCGTCCGCATCTCGGACATTTGTCACCGATGATGCCTGTGTAGCCGCAAATAGGATCGCGGTCAACAGGGTGGTTGATAGAGCCGTAGCCGATGCCCTTTTCCTTCATGTAGCGGATGATCTTCTCAAAGGCGGGAAGATTGTTCAGCGGGTCGCCGTCAAGCTCGATGTAGCTGATGTGACCTGCATTGGTGAGCGCGTGATAAGGCGCTTCGATCTCGATCTTCTTGTAAGCGTTGATCGGGTAGTAAACGGGCACATGGAAGGAGTTGGTGTAGTAATCCTTGTCGGTGACGCCCTTGATAACGCCGTACTTCTTGCGGTCGATCTTGATGAATCGTCCCGACAGACCCTCGGCTGGAGTAGCGAGCAGCGAGAAGTTGAGTCCGCGCTTCTTGGACTCCTCATCCATGCGTTCTCTCATGTGAGTGATGATCTCGATACCGAGCTTGCGTGAGTTCTCATCCTCGCCGTGGTGCTTGCCTGTGAGCGCCACAAGGCACTCAGCAAGTCCGATGAAGCCCATGGACAGCGTGCCGTGCTTGAGCACTTCGCCGACCTTGTCGTCAATGTCGAGCTTCTCGCTGTCGATCCAGATGCCCTGTCCCATCAGGAACGGGTAGTTCTTCACGCGCTTGTCAGACTGTATCTTGAAGCGGTGGAGCAGCTGTTCGATAACGAGGTCGATGTACTTGTCGAGCATCTCGAAGAAGTCGCCGATATTTCTGTCGGCAAGGATTCCGAGACGCGGCAGATTAACGGTCGTGAAGGATAGGTTTCCTCTGCCCGTAACGATCTCGCGCGAGGGGTCGTAAACGTTGCCTATAACTCTTGTACGGCAGCCCATGTACGCGATCTCGGTGTCGGGGTTGCCTTCCTTGTAGTACTGAAGATTGAAAGGTGCGTCGATGAATGAGAAGTTTGGGAACAGACGCTTTGCCGAAACGCGGCAGGCAAGTCTGAACAGGTCGTAGTTAGGATCGGTCGGGTTGAAGTTGATGCCGTCCTTGACCTTGAAGATATGTATCGGGAAAATAGGTGTCTCGCCGTTTCCGAGACCTGCTTCCTGCGCGAGCAGCACGTTCTTGATGACCATCCTGCCCTCGATCGAAGTATCCGTACCGTAGTTGATGGACGAGAACGGTGTCTGCGCACCCGCACGGGAGTTCATTGTGTTGAGGTTGTGGATGAGCGCTTCCATAGCCTGATAGGTGGCTCTGTCGGTCTCCTTAACGGAAGTCTTGTAAGCGAAATTCTGTATCTTAGTCGCGGTCTTGTCGTCGGTAAACGCAAGCAGATACTCGTGTTCGGCCTCGGTATAGCCGTTGTCGTTTGAAAGGGTAGGACCGACACCCAGGTCATTGTGGATCTTATCCATGATCTTCACAACTATCTCATAGGAGTCCGAAAGGTTTGCGATGAGCGCGAGAGAACGGTGGATATTGTCTCTGTAGCGGTGCGCGAAGGTCTTCTTTACGCCCTCAGCCATGTCGTAATCGAACTTCGGGATCGACTGACCGCCGTGCTGATCGTTCTGGTTGGACTGTATCGCGATGCAGGCGAGTGCGGCGTAACTGGAAATATCGTTCGGCGTTCTGAGGAAGCCGTGACCTGTCGAGAAGCCCTTGTTGAACAGCTTTGTCAGGTCGATCTGAGTGCAGGTGGTAGTCAGCGTGTAGAAGTCGAGGTCGTGGATGTGGATGAAGCCCTCAGCGTGAGCCTCGGCGTGCTTCTTGTCGAGCACGTACATCTCATAGAACTCCTTAGCACCTACCGAACCATACTTGAGCATGGTACCCATAGCGGTATCGCCGTCGATGTTGGCGTTCTCGCGCTTGAGGTCGTTGTCCTTTGCGGATTTAAAGGTAAGATCCTCGTACACCTTCATAAGACGGGTGTTCATCTCTCTTGCCTTTGTACGCTCCGAACGATAGAGGATATAGGATTTTGCGGTCTGTGCGTGACCCTCTTCGATCAGCACCTTTTCAACGCAGTCCTGTATCTGTTCAACAGTAGGGTTAGAGAGCTGCTTTTCCATGAGCAGGTCGCCGACCTTGCCTGCAAGCTGCAAAGCCTCTTCGTAATTCTCACCGCCGACCGACTGGGCAGCCTTGAAAATTGCGTTTGCGATCTTTTCGATATTGAACGTGACCAGTCTGCCGTCACGCTTCTGTATCTTGATGATCATAATCCTATCAATCCTCCGTATATTGTGTAATTCTTAATTGATTTCAGAAATTCAGGGCACTCAACCACCATATATAGTGGTTGAATTGTGACCGTATTCAAGTATATAGTATTTTAAGCCTAAAGTCAAGTGGCTTTTTGTACAATGGGACTCCACAAAAATATACATTTTGCACAACTCGGACTTAACCAATTAATAAGTGTTGCGGCGTTTTTAGGTGTAAAGTCACTATCAAAAATCGTCCGAAACGTAAATCGAACGCTGACAAGTCTTGTAGCTTGTCAGATCTATCGTATGAATAAAGGCACTATTCCGCATCGGAAGCATTCGGACAGATATTCAGCGTACAAATAATCACTCAGAACATTTGCTCTTCAAAGCGTTCCAAATTACCTGTATATGTAAGTTAAAATCCTATCAAGTAACTTAACTTTACACAAAGCAAACCATTCTAAAACGGCATGACAGGTATTTTGATTTGTGTAAAGTTATATATCTTTACTGTACACCGTGCACAAAAAAGCTGCTTTTTCAAAGCAGCGATTAGGCTTGTGGGGTTTTATTCCTTCTCCGAGGAGTTGTCCGCATCGGTTTTCTCCGAGGTGCTGTGCGTGATAATAACGCCCTCACCGCGTTCGCGTTCAAGTACGTCCTCAAGGGAGGTGCTTGCCATATACGCCACGAAAGTCAGCAGCAGAACAACTGCCCAGACGAGAAGGATTATCTCGACGCGCAGCCTGTTGCGGCGTTTTTTCTTCTTTTCTGCCATATGCATCACCTCCGTATATATCATTATACAATATCCTGAGAAAAAAAGCAAGGGGGATAATTAATTTTTTTGATTCGTATTGAAAATTCCTGTCCGATGTGCTATAATAATATGGTTGGAAATTTAGTGAGGTGATATTTTTTTGAAAATATCGGTGATATTTACCGGCGGCACTATCGGCAGCAAGACCGAGGACACGACCGTTTCGCTCGGAACTGCGCCCTATACGCTGCTTGAAGGAGCGGTATACAACGGCGTCATTTTCGATTGCTTCGAGCCGTATACCGTCCTCAGCGAGGAAATGACCGCCGACAGACTTCGGACTCTTGCCGACAGCGTCCGCGGCCATCTTGACAGCTGTGACGGCATCATTGTCACGCACGGGACGGATTCGCTGGTCTATTCGGCGGCGTTTCTCGGCTACCTTTTCGCTGATACGCCTGTACCCATCGTGCTCGTTTCGTCGGGTTATCCTCTTGACGACCCCCGAGCGAACGGCAGACAGAACTTTTCGGCGGCAGTTGGGCTTATCCGAAGCGGAGAAAAAGGCGTGTTCGTTACGTGGACTGCCGACGGCGTTAGCAAGGTGCATCGCGGCGTGAGACTGCTCAGACAGCTTCCGTATACCGATATGCTGACGAGTCTTTCGGGCGGCAGTACGCAGGGTGTTCCGATGCCTTGTCCCGACGATCTTTCGGGTTTTGGCAGAACAGTTTACCTGACCGTTCAGCCTTCCATGTGGTATCCGAAGCTCGACGAGAGCGTTTCGGCGGTGCTGATGGTCAGCTATCACTCGGGTACGCTTTGCGCCGATGAGCGTTTCGCCGCTTTTATGAAAAGCGCCGACAAGCTCGGGATCCCCGTGTTCATCGCGGGCGCGGGCGGCAGAGATGCCGATTATGAGACTGTGCGCAAATACCGTGACCTCGGAGCAGTACCGCTGCCGATGGCGTCCCCCGATGCCATGTACGTCAAGCTGTGTCTGGCTGCATCCCTTGCGTCGGATGCCGAGGGTATCCGAAAAACGATGCTTACGGGCTTTGCGGGCGACTTCGCCGAGTAATAGCACAGAACTTTCGGGAATAGAATTATCCCGTACCATATTGGGAAATACATTCGGCCAAAAGCCGTGTTAGGAGAGTATGATGATAGAATTTATTAAAGTTATCCTTCTGGGGATCGTCGAGGGTATAACCGAGTGGCTGCCTGTCAGCAGTACAGGTCACCTCATCCTCGCGAATCAGTTTATCGGACTGAAAGCCACCGAGGAGTTTCAGGAAATGTTCGACGTGGTGATACAGCTCGGCGCTATCATGGCGGTTGTTGTGCTGTACTGGAACCAACTTTTCCCCTTCGGCAGAAAAAACAACGACCATCCGCTGGGACAGGACGGCTGGAAAGCGTACATAAAAACGGACATTTTCCAGATGTGGTTCAAGTGTCTCGTGGCTTGTGTGCCTGCGGCGGTCATCGGTCTGCTGTTTGACGATATGTTCAATAAGATGTTCTACAACTGGCAGACCATCGCGATAATGCTGATACTTTTTGGTATCATCTTCATCATTGCCGAGCGCTACAACAAAAAGCGCAAGCCCGTATTCAACTCCATCGCGCAGATGCCTTACTGTGTAGCGCTGATGATAGGCGCGTTCCAGCTTATCGCGGCGGTCTTCCCCGGAACTTCGCGTTCGGGCGCTACCATCGTCGGAGCGCTGATAATCGGCGTCAGCAGAACAGTCGCCGCCGAGTTCACCTTCTTCCTTGCCGTGCCCGTAATGTTCGGCGCGAGCCTGCTGAAGCTCGTGAAGTTCTTCCTTCACAGCGGTCACATGACAGGCACCGAGACTGCCGAGCTTCTTCTCGGAATGGGCGTGGCATTCGGCGTTTCGATCTTCGTCATCCGATTCATGATGAGTTACATCAAAAAGCATGATTTCACCGTTTTCGGCTGGTACAGGATAGTGCTGGGCGTGCTGGTACTTCTGTACTTCGGACTTGTGGCGGCGTAACAGAAAGGTTATGAGGAAAAATGGAAATTAAAATAGCGGGACTTGTGGATGATTCTATCGTTGACGGACCCGGAGTAAGATACTCTGTGTTCGTTCAGGGATGTCCCCATCACTGTGAGGGATGCCATAATCCGCAGACCTGGGATTTCGAGGGCGGAACGATCATGACCACCGAGGAGATCTTCAAAAAGATCATCGCCGACGATATGCTCGACGGCGTGACTTTCACGGGCGGCGAACCCTTCTGCCAGTGCAGACCCCTCGCAGAACTTGCTGATATGCTCAGAGCTCACAAGCCCGAGATAAACATCATGTCCTACACGGGCTTTGAGTACGAGTATCTTGTGGAACACGCCAACGAAGAGAACGGCTTCATGGAGCTTCTGAAAAGGCTCGACAGCCTTGTTGACGGACCTTTTGTGCTGGAAAAGCGCAGCCTTGAACTCAATTTCAGGGGCAGCTCAAACCAGAGATTTCTCGATGTGCCCGCGTCCCTCAGAGAGGGCAGGGCAGTTACAGTTCGGGACGACTGGAACAATGTTGATATAAAATTAATATAATATTCATAGTATTTTTCTATGGTATATAAGAAAAGCGGGTCGGGGGTATGTTATAATTTTATCAATATAAATAGACAGGGGAGAAACATATATGCCGGATTCGATCAGATTAAAAATAGACATAGACGAAGCGATACGCTATATGGGTTATCGTGAGGCTCCGAACAAACAGCAGCTGGAAACCATCCGTGGTCTTGCAGAGCTCATCGAAAAAGATACAAAGCCTGCATGGGTGTACAGGGTATTCCCCATCATCGAGACTGAGGATGGCATCGAGCTGAAGGGTACAAAGCTCGTTCTGACGGGCAGTTCCGTGAGAAAACATCTCAAGGGCTGCGACAGCGCCGTACTTCTGTGCGCGACCATCTCTGCCAAGGCGGACGAGATAATCAGACAGAAGGAGCGCGAGGATATTGCGCTCGGTTTCATGACTGACTGCCTTGCTTCCGCTGCCGTGGAGTCTATCTGCAACGAGATCGAAAGAATGCTCGCCGAAAAGTTCTCTACGAAATTTTTCACATGGAGGTTCTCGCCGGGGTACGGAGACCTTCCGCTTGACGTTCAGCCTTACATCATCGAAGTGCTGGGCGCAGGAAAGCGTGCGGGCGTGACCTGCACTCCTTCACTTATGATGATACCTTCAAAATCCGTAACGGCTGTTATCGGTCTTTCGGATGTACCTATAGACAGGGGCAGGAGAGGATGCGCCGTCTGCAACCTCTCGGGGACCTGCGAATTCAGAAAACGAGGTGTACGCTGTGGAACTTAATAAACTGCTCGGACAAAAGGAATTTGTGTTTCTCGACGGCGGTATGGGTACGATGCTCCAGAGCTCAGGTCTTGAAGCAGGGGAGATCCCCGAGCTTCTGAACCTGACTTCTCCCGAGCTTATCGAGAGTATCCATCTTAAATATATCGACGCGGGTTCGGATATTTTTTACGCAAATACCTTCGGTGCGAACAGGTATAAGCTCGAAAAATCGGGCAGGACCGTTGCCGAGATCGTCGGGGCGGCTGTAAAGATTGCAAACAGCGCAAAATCTCACGCGGACAGGCAGGCGTACTGCGCCCTTGACATCGGACCTATCGGTCAGATGATGGAGCCGAACGGCACGATGCTTTTTGACGAAGCTTACGACATCTTCAAGGAGATGATCGAAGCAGGCAGGGAAGCGGATGTTATCGTTATCGAGACCATGACCGACCTGCTCGAAGCTAAGGCGGCACTGCTCGCGGCTAAGGAGAACAGCGACCTTCCCGTTATCGTTACGATGACTTTCGAGGAGAATATGCGTACCTTTACGGGCTGCTGTATCGAGTCGATGGCGATGACTATGGCAGGTCTCGGAGCGGATGCTATCGGTATCAACTGTTCTCTCGGACCCCGTGAGCTTTTCCCTGCGGTGGAGAAGCTCTGTTCATGTACGAATCTTCCTGTGGTCATCAAGCCTAATGCAGGCCTGCCCGACCCTGTGACGAACGAATATAATGTAATGCCCGACGAGTTCGCGGAGCTGCTGACGAACATGATACCTCTCGGCATCAAGATTATCGGCGGCTGCTGCGGAACTTCCCCCGACTATATCAGAGCGACAGTCAAGGCGTTTGAAGGCAGAAAGTGCGAAGCTGTGAAGAAGACTCTTCCGTCGGCGGTTTGCAGCGCGTCGAATGCTGTCATCATAGACTGCCCGAGGATAATCGGCGAGCGTATCAACCCGACTGGCAAAAAGCGTTTCAAGCAGGCGCTCCAGGAGCACGACCTCGACTATATCTGCAATCAGGCTATCGAGCAGATAGACGCGGGTGCGGAGATACTCGACGTGAATGTCGGTCTGCCCGGTATCGACGAGCGCGAGATGATGATGAGCGCCGTCAGAGCCGTTCAGGGCATCTGCGATACGCCATTGCAGATAGATTCGTCCATCCCCGAGGTGCTCGATTCCGCGCTGAGGATATACAGCGGCAAGCCTATCGTCAACTCGGTCAACGGCGAGGAAAAGTCCCTCTCGACTATCCTGCCACTCGTTGCGAAGTACGGCGCGGCTGTCGTTGGTCTTTGTCTCGACGAGAACGGCATCCCGAAGACCGTTGAGGGCAGAGTGGCTATCGCCGAAAAGATCTGCAAGCGTGCCGACGCCCTCGGCATCCCGAGAAGCGACATCTGTATCGACTGCCTGACGCTTACCTGTTCGGCTGAGCAGGAAGCCGCCATGCAGACCATCGAAGCGTTGCGGATATGCAAGGAAAAACTCGGCGTGCGCACGGTTCTCGGTGTGTCGAACATCAGTTTTGGTCTGCCCCAGAGGGAGATCGTCAACCGCACATTCCTGACCATGGCGCTGACAAAGGGTCTCGATCTGCCGATCATGAACCCAAACATCGCGTCGATGACTTCGGCGGTCAGAGCCTACAGACTGCTCGCGAATATCGACAAGAACGCCAAGGAGTTCGTCGAGAATTACGGTGCCGACCCTGCGGCGGCAGCCGCACCTGTGGTCAAGCAGGAAGAGATGACTCTCGGCTATGCCATGAGTCACGGTCTGAAAAACGACGCGGCGCAGATCACCGCAAAGCTGCTCGAAACTATGGATTCGATGGACATCGTCAACAATATCCTCATCCCCGAGCTGGACAAGACAGGCGCGGAATTCGAGAAGGGCAAGATATTCCTGCCGCAGCTAATCATGACCGCAGGCGTTGCCCAGAGTTGCTTCGAGGTCATCAAGCAGAGTGTCCTGTCAAGCGGCGGAGGCGGAGTTTCCAAGGGCAAGATCGTGCTCTGCACGGTCAAGGGCGACGTTCACGACATCGGCAAGAACATCGTGAAGGTCATGCTCGAAAACTACGGTTTCACAGTCATTGACCTCGGCAAGGACGTCGATCCGCAGCTTGTTGTGGATGCGGCTATCGAGCACGATGTCAAGCTCGTCGGGCTGAGTGCGCTCATGACCACCACCCTCAAGGGCATGGAGGACACGATAAATCTGCTGCGTCAGCACCACGAGTGCAAGATCATGGTGGGCGGCGCTGTGCTGACTCCTGATTACGCCGAGCAGATCGGCGCGGACTACTACGCGAAGGATGCGAAGCAGTCCTGCGACATCGCAAAAGAGGTCTACGGCGATGAGTGATTTAATGGTAAAGCTCTGCGGCATGACCCGAGAAGAGGACATAGCGATAGTCAACCGACTCCGTCCCGAGCTTGTTGGCTTCGTGCTGTTTTTCCCGAAGAGCCGCAGGAATGTTACTGTTGAGAGGGCGGCGGAGCTGATCTCTCAGCTCGACGGTATCAAAGCTGTGGCTGTGACCGTTTCGCCGACTCCCGAACAGACAAAGGAAATATGCGGCGCAGGTTTTGACTACTTGCAGGTTCACGGCGAACTATCCAAAGAAACGTACAATTGCTGCACTATCCCGATCATCCGCGCGTTCAATGATCTCCCTGCGGACGAGCTTGACAGATGCTCGAAGCTCGATAAGGTATGGGCTTTTCTGTTCGACGCAGCCGAACCCGGAAGCGGCAGGGTCTGCGACTGGGACAAGCTGAAAACGCTCCCGAGATCGGGCAAGAAGCTGTTTCTCGCAGGCGGACTCTCACCCGATAACGTTTCGCGTGCTATCGAAGCCGTTCACCCTGACGGAGTGGATGTTAGTTCGGGCATTGAACGTCCCGAAGGCGGCAAGGATGAAGCTCTTGCCGAGAGATTCGTTAATAACGCCCGTTCTGTTAACGGGTAAAAAAACGGACTGCCGTTAAAAGCAGTCCGTTTTTTAGCACTCAAAATATCTCTGCCAACAGCTCCGCAAGCCCGAAAGAATATGTTATTTTCGGCTTTGCAGTCTCCGTTTCATGGTCTTTGCCGGATGATGCGGCTGTCACGAACTGCGGAAAGATCATGCAATACTCATCCGCCGACACATCCTTCGGATGCGAAAAGGACGAGAAGATAAGTGCGCCGATCATTGTCAGCATGAGAAAAAGTTTTGCAGTATCGAATTTGTCCATATTTTTGTACTCCTTTTACAGTGGTGTTACAGTGATTATTGACACTTTGCAATAAAATAAACACCAACTTTACCGATTTTTTTATGGATGAGGAAATAATGAGCGACAGCACTTGACATATAGCGGCGGATATTGTATAATTACTATGAATGATTGTCTATTTTGATAGTTAAAGAGGATGATAAAATGAAAAACAGGCTTCTTGCGGTATTCAGTGCCTGCCTGCTTGTTTCTGCACAGGCTGTTTCCGCTTCCGCCGACTGGAATGACTACGGTTATACCGATTACGACTATACCGAATACGACTATAACGACTACGGCACTGCCGATAACGGCTACTCCGACAACGGGAACTGGGATTACAATTCCATCACCATTGACCAGAATACGGACGACGACACAGGCTACTATACGGGTACCGAGTCCGCCGATTCAAGCTCTCAGGACGATGACGTCCCGCTGGTCGATCCCTTTAAGGACGCTCCTGTCACCGTTAAGCTGCTGCCCACCAAGATCGTTGACAAGAAATTCAGTGCCGAGCTTTTCATCGACGCGAATACCGACATCACCGCTGCCGACCTGACCATCAGCTACGACAGCAAGGTGCTGAAGCTCAACAAGTCCACCATCAGCAAGGAAGTCAAGGGCACTCTTGCAGCTGCCGAGACCGCTCCCGGAACGATCCAGCTCCAGTACACCAGCGACGGCAGTTCACAGTCGAATAATGACAGCAGCGAGGAAAGCACCGATTCGGACAGCAGTTCCAAGGCTGAGGAAAAAAAGCCGAGCTACCTGACGCTCGATTTCGAGATCACCGATGTCACCGAACGCTCGACTGTGCTTTACATCACCGTGAATTCTCTACGCGACCTCAGTTCGACCGAGGTCACCTACCGTGCAGACGGTACGATAATCCAGATCGAAGGCGCAGTACCCGTTGATGCTTCGGCCGATGAGTCGATGTATTCCGAGCTCAGGGTCGCAAGATCCGATTCGCTTATCGCTTACGATTCGATCGGTCTGACCAATGTAAAGCAGGTCACTGTTTCCGATACGAATGTTGCAACGGCCGACGAAAAGGGTCTTAAAACTCTTGCGGACGGTCTCACCAACATGACCGTTGAGTTCACAGACGGCACTGTGAAGTACTACAGGCTCGTAGTTTCCGAGACCGCTCCCGTGATAACGACTCAGGCTGCCGACGGCAACGCTCAGCCCGTGATCTCCAACGGACAGGTCGTTTCGGATCCTGCGGCGGCGGACAACGGTGCTGGCGGCATCACAAAGACCGAGACCAAGAGCAGCGCCAAGGTGAAGTATTTCATCATCTACATCGTCGCTCTTCTGGGTATAATCGCGATCTTTGCCGAGTTCTTCTTCTTCTTCGGCAACCCCTACAAGAAAGCCTTTGCGGTAATGAGAAAGCGCAAGAGCGAAAGGGAAGCCATGCAGGAAGCGCTCTACGGCGAGGAAAACGGCTTCTTCCCCGAGGAACAGCCCGAGGAAAACAGCGAGGAGTATTATGACGAGACTCAGCCCGAAGAGTATGAGGGCGAGCCGCAGGAGTATTCCGACAGCGAGTATCCCGAGGATGAGGACAATTACGACGAGCAGTACGAGGACGAACAGCCTGAAGAGTACGGCGAGGAAGAATACACCGACGAAAATTCCGACGAGACCGAAGAAAAGGATGCTCCCGAAACCGACGAATAAACAAAAAACAGAACCGACTTCGCATAAACGGCGGAGTCGGTTTTTATCTGGCGAATAGACCTGAAAACAGACAAGGCATCCATCTATTTGATGAATGCCTTGTTTTTTAATCAATGTCTATGCAAAGATCGTATTTCTGCTTATCCTCGGAATTGATCTCCTCGCCAAGCTGGAGCTCGATAAGCTGCAAGCCCTTTTTTCCCGCGATGACCGTGTGTTTGCATCCTGCGGGGATACTCAGCGTCAGTCCGGGGGTCACCTCGATCTTTTTGTCGTCGATAACAGCGATGCCGCTGCCGCTGATGATCGTCCACACCTCGTCGCGTTTCATATGGCTGTGGTAATACATCTGATGCCCCGGGTCCAGCGAGACTTTGACCGTCATGGATTCTTCCTCGACATCGAGCACGCGGTAGCTTCCCCAGCTCTTTTCCGCGAACATGATCTGCTGATCTATCGCATCCACGTAGGGTTTGATGAAGCTCGACTGCTCCATATCCGACACGAGTATGCCCTCGGGACTTGCCGCGATAACGGCGTTTTTCATGCCCATAGCAAGAATGGGCACGTCAAGCTCGTTGATAATATGGACGTTCTCACAGATGTCGTCGAGCCTTGCGTCGCCGACGGTTTTCTCTTCCATAGCCTCGGTGAGGGTGTTCCATGTGCCGAGATCCTTCCACTCGCCCGCAAAACGAAGCACAGCGATGTCATCCTCGTGTTCGACCACTGCATAGTCGAAGCTGATCTTTTTCAGCGAATCATACTTATCGAACAGATCGTAATAGTCGGTAAAATCAATAAGCTCGTGCGCTCTGTCAAGAACATATCTGAGCTTGTATGCAAAGACGCCGCCGTTCCAGAGTCCGCCCGCGTCGATGTATTTCTGCGCAGTTTTGGTGTCGGGCTTCTCCTTGAACTCGCTGACCTTGCTTATCTTGTCCTTTGTCACGGGCATGATGTAGCCGAATTTCTCAGAGGGATAAGTCGGGTCAATGCCCATCAGCGTGAGATTTGCGGTGTCATCCTGTGCAAGCTCCCAGAGCTTTTTCAGCGCCTCAAAATAGTCATCGTTTACATAAGGGTCAACGGGGCACACAACGACAGCTTCATCTTTTCCGATGCCCTGAACATAGTGCAGATATGCTGTAGCGAGCGCTATCGCCGGGAAAGTGTCGCGTCTGCAAGGCTCGACCGAAATGCCGACATCGTTGCCGAGCTGGTTGTGGATAGCCGATACCTGCGACTTGCTGGTAGCGATCGTAACAGTGGCATCCTTGTCAACAGTCTTTATCTGCCGATAGACCCTCTGCACCATAGATTCGTACCCGTCCGAGCTTTCCGAGCCCATAGGGATACTGTGTTCGGGTCGCCTGAAGATCTTTATAAATTGTTTGCTGCGGATATCGTTGGAAAGCGGCCAAAGCCTTTTCCCCGATCCGCCCGAAAGAAGAACTATATTCATATCTTACCTCTCAGCCATCATAGGATCGTTGAGTAAAGGCAACACCGCGCAACCACCGGCTTCGCTGGTGCGGCGCATCTGACGCACAATGGTTGTGCGGTATTGCCTAAATCCTCATCAGCCGATTTTTATTGTCCGAACTTGAGTTGTGTACAACTTCAGTACGGTAAGTTATCATTACTATTATAACACGTATTGAACGGGATATCTACTGTAATATGTTAATGATAATCTGTTTTTTTCTTATTTTACGACTTATTCAAAAAGTGATACTGCAAAACAAAGCAGACCGAGGGACAAAGCCTGCACGGTCTGCAAACAGTTAAAATTCAACTATTTTTCCATAACAAAAGGGAAGGGTCGGTCACTTTGCGGGTGCAGAAGCATTTCTTTCAAGGCTCTTTCCGAGTTCTTCAACATATCTCTCGCCAATCTCGCTGAGCGAACCGTGTTTTTTTCTGATGTAGCCGATCTCCATCACACTGTTGTGATTGTCGCTGTCCTCGCGGAAGGGAACAACGATATAATCTGTACCATTGAGCTCCTCGCAGAGTATCCCAGAGCAAAGGGTATAGCCGTTGAGCCCCTTCATCAGCTCGCCCATAGCGGCGCGGTCGGTGGCTTTTATCATGCGGGGGTAGGTGTTCTCGCTGAGTATCTCCTCGGCGAACATATAAGCGTTCTCGCCGTTCTGTACGAACGACAGGCAGGGATATGGTTCAAGCTCTTTGAGCCCGATAGATCTTTTCCCTGCAAGTGGATGCCCTTTCCACATATACACATAGGCGCGGCACTCGATCAGCCCGAAGAATTCGAGCTCATTCTCGTCGAGCAGTTTGGTAATGGGCTTTCGGTTGAAGTTCGAGATGTAGAGTACGCCTATCTCGCTCCTCAGATTCCCGACGTCTTCGATGATACGAAGCGTCTCGGTCTCGCGGATGGCGAATTCAAATTCGAGAGTGCCGAACTGCTTTACGGTCTCGATGAAAGCACTCACCGCGAAAGAATAATGCTGGGTCGAAACACTGAACTTACGTTTCATGTCGCGGTCGATGTATTTTTCGCACACGAGCTCGTACTGGCGGTAAAGCTGTCCGATGCTGTTCAGAAATTCCGCGCCCTCCACAGTCGGCACCGCGCCTTTATGAGTGCGCAGGAATATCTCGGTTCCGATCTCCTTTTCGAGCTCTCTGATAGCGCTGGTCAGGGTCGGCTGTGATGTTCCGAGCCTTTCGGCTGCCTTATTCATAGAACCGCACTCGGATATCGTTATGGCATAATTGATCTGCTGAAGCGTCATATTCATACTCCTTTGCTATGGATTGATTTGATTATATCATATATAAACCATTTTGTCAATCGGGAAGATTGTACATAGTTTTTTTCGATAGATATAAAAATCCTTTATAAAATGACCATAGTGTGATAGCGTTGTCTTATCATCGCAAAAACGCTCACGAAAACCGAACTTTCACAACGCTTACGAAACCCCGAAAACGCAGCAATATCCGCATTGGCAACGTTGTCACAAATTGAAGAGAAAGGCATTTTCAGCCGTCTGAAACCTTCTGAAATACCGCGTATTTACGGGTGGTTTTGTCATGCGGTTTATCGGATGTGCGAACGTTATCACAACTTTTCGTTGACGTTTTTATAATTTTGCGGTAAACTGTACACATCGAAAAAAACGTGAAACGAAAGTAACGATCACGATGTCGGAGATTGATCTGACATAACAAAAGAAGGAAGGTCACGAGAACGCAGACGACCTTGTAACAGACTTCAAAGAAGCGTTCAGAACATTACTAAAGATCTCATAACGCAAAAGGAGTAAAAGAGTATGAAAAAGAATAGTATCATGGCAGCTGCGGCTGCTGTAGTTATCGCGGTAGCATCCCTCGCGTCCTGCTCTGTAAGCGAGGCAAACAGCAGTGAGACTTCGGGCAGCAGCGGAAATAATAACACCAGCACTGCCGCAAAGGCCACCGACTACAAGTACGGCAAGATCGACATCCCGGGTAAGGACGGCGCTCTTTGCGGAGCTCCCATCTACATCGCATACGAAAACGGCTACTTCGCAGAAGAGGGCTTCGATGTGAACCTCATCTCTGCTGACTTTGAGACAAGAAAGATCGGTCTGAACAACGGCACTATCCCGATAGTAAACGGCGACTTCCAGTTCTTCCCCTCGATCGAGAACGGCATCAACGTAAAGGTCGTTGACGGTCTGCACGAGGGTTGTATCAAGTTCGCTGTAAAACCCGACTCGGACATCAAGACGGTCGAAGACCTGAAGGGCAAGAAGATCGGCGTTGACGAGATCGGCGGCACACCTCATCAGGTGGCTTCGCTGTGGCTCGAAAACGCAGGCATTTCCGCCGATCCTTCTAACGGTGAGGTAACATTCCTTCCGTACTCGGACGGCAACCTTGAATTCGAGGCTCTTGCAAACGGCGAGATCGACGTTGCGGCTCTCTGGGATCCGCTGGGTTCCATTCACGAAAAGGCGGGCGACGTGAAGATCATCTTCGACCTCGGCAAGGATCCCTACTTCGCAGATCACTTCTGCTGCTTCCTCTACGCTTCAAACAAGGTCCTCGAAGAGAACCCCGATGAAGTAGCGGCTCTGCTCAGAGCTTACAGAAAGGCTCAGGAATGGATCTACGAGAATCCCGAAGAGGCCGTTGACATAATCGTTAACAAGAATTACGCTTCCATCGAAGACAAGGAGCTCGCAGTTGACCTTGTAAAGAGCTACGGTTATCCGTCGGCTGACGAGCACAGCGGTGAGTGGGATTCTCACGTTGAGACTGACGTCAAGTACTTCGTTGACGGACTTGCAAAGATCGGTTACCTCAAGAGTGATCCCGATCAGTTTGCAAAAGACATCTATCAGAAGGTGGATGTAAACTAACACAAGAATAAGCCATTGATAAATCTTCTTTTTTGAAACGGGGCGGCGTAAGACCCGCCCCAAAACTTTTTGACGGAGGAAAGGTATGAGTGGAGAAATAGCGATCAGGGGCGGTATACAGACCCCTGTAAAGAAAGACACCCCCGGAGAAAAGCCTAAGACTGTATGGGGCTATCGGCACAACGGCTATTACGCGCTGAAAGTGCTGTTTACCATTTCTGGCTTTATCGCCGCGATAATCACAAACATTGTATTTCCGCAGAAAGCGGCAGTCGAGATAAAGACATACATCCTCAGCGGATTCGGTCTGAACATCAGCCTCAACATGAACGACGCTTACATTTTCGTGCTGACGGCGCTTATCCTTATTTATCTTATTTCGGGTATCAGATCGATCTCCGATAAGGCGAAGCGCAAGCTCTACTGCAAGAATGCGGCGTTCCGTTTCGCTCTGGGTATCGCACTGGCAGTCTGGGACATAGGCGGAACGAAGCTCCAGGTTTTCGCACAGCCCTTCTTCCCCGGACCTGCACAGGTCATCGAAGCGTACCTCTCGGACAGCACATATATCGTTCAGAACACGCTCTATTCGCTCAGACTTTATGCGGCAGGTTTCTCCTGCGGTGTACTTCTCGGCGTAGGCACGGGTATTCTCATCGGCTGGTTCCCGAAGGTATATTACTGGGTATTCCCGATACTGAAAATAACAGGCGTCGTTCCTGCGGTAGCATGGATGCCTTTCGCACTGACACTTCTGCCGACTTCTTTCACAGCGGCGGTGTTCCTCATCGTTATCTGCGCATGGTTCCAGATCGCGTTCCTGACAGCACAGGGAATTCAGTCCACCCCGAAGCAGAACTACGAAGCCGCACGGATCCTCGGCAGCTCGCAGCTTGACCTCATCTTCCATGTGGCTATCCCTCATGCGATGCCCGACATTTTCACGGGTATCACATCCGCAAACGCTATGGCTTTCACAACCCTCGTCATGAGCGAGATGCTCGGTCAGCCTGGCGGTCTCGGCTACTACATCAACCAGTCGAAGGTGTGGAGCGCATATTATAAGGTGCTGGCGGCTATCGTCATCATGGCAATACTTTTCTCGCTGATAAATCATTTCATCGGACTTGTGCAGAAGCGCACTCTCCGCTGGCAGGAAGGAGTGGTAAAAAAATGAGCAGTTCGATCAATATCAATAATGTAAACAGAATTTACACCGACGTTGACGGAAATAAGGTAAACGCGCTTTACGACGTTTCCCTCGACATCCGTCCCGGTGAGTTCATCTCGATAATCGGACCTTCGGGCTGCGGAAAGACCACTCTGCTACGTCTCATCGCCGGACTTGACAAACCGCAGTCGGGCGGTCTCACCATCGACGGCGACCGCATAACGGACGTTTCCCCCGAACGCGGATATGTTTTCCAGCAGGGCGGACTGTTCCCCTGGCTGACGGTCGAGGGCAATATCTCCTATGGTCTGAAAACACGCAGGGTCTACAAGCAGAAAAAGGACAGCGTCGGAAAGTACATCTCGATGGTGGGACTTGACGGCTTTGAGAAATCCTATCCGCACCAGATCTCGGGCGGTATGGCACAGCGCGTCGCCATCGCGAGAGCGCTCATCAACGAACCGAAGGCGCTCCTCCTCGACGAACCGATGGGAGCTCTCGACTCCTTCACCCGCGCAGATCTTCAGGATAAGCTTCTGGAGCTGTGGAAGGAGAACGGCATCACGATGATACTCGTCACCCACGACATCGACGAGGCGATATACCTCAGCGACCGCATCGTGATAATGACTCCTCGCCCCGGCAAGATCAGCAAGATAATCGATGTTGATCTGCCGCGTCCGCGTCACCGCGGCGGTGTGGATTTCCTCACCATGAGAAAAACTATACTCGAACTGTTCGAGCTTGCGCAGGCACTCCCTCAGCCTGAGTATGTTATCTGAAAAGAGTTAAAAAGGTATGAAAAAAGGAAATTTAGCGGGAATTGCAGAAGCGGCGGTATCTATTTTCCTGACAGTCGGCGCACTGACCATCTTCAAGGTCTGCGAGGGCGGAGTAAACGGAAAGTACATGACCTGCCACTGGGCGCAGAACGCCGTAGTGCTTGCAGGCATCGTGCTTTCAGTGCAGTCACTTCTGCGGATACTGATCCCAAACAAAGGCGTAAAGACGGGTCTGTCGCTGAGCATATTCCTGCTTGCGGCAGCGGTGATATTTATTCCGAACACAGCTATCAACCTCTGCATGATGGAAACGATGCGCTGCCATACGGTGTTCAAGCCCGCAGTCATCGTCACCTCTTCTGTGCTGACCGTCATTTCGGGTCTTGACGCTGTGATCGGACTGATAAGGACGGGAAAAGAATAATGAAGCTCAAATATCTGCCGTTCAAAAACCTCATCAGAAAACCATTCCGAACGGCAGCTCTCTTATTGATCGCAGCTTTCATGACTGCGGCAGTATTCGGCGGAACAGTCGCGGCGGCAAGTCTGAAAAACGGTCTCGACAGTCTCGAACAGCGTCTCGGCGCGGACATTATCGTAGTTCCCGAGGAAGCCGAAGCAAAGGCTGACCTTGAAAATATGCTGCTTTCGGGCACTCCAGGTTACTTCTACATGGACAAATCTGTCGAGGACAAGATAGCGGCGGTGGAAGGTGTCGAACTCACCTCGCCCCAGTACTTCCTCGTTTCCGCTAATGCGGAATGCTGCACTGTTCAGGTACAGGTCATCGGCTTCGATGAGAACAGTGATTTTTCAATCAAGCCGTGGCTGAAACAGTGCTACAGCGGTACCCTCGGCGACAACGAAGTGATCGTAGGTTCGTCCCTTTCCACAAGGGTAGGGCATACGCTCATGCTTTACGGTACCGAATGCAAGGCGGTCGGCAAGCTCGACGCAACAGGCACGGGCCTTGACACGGCCATCTACACAACCCCCGACACTGTCCGCAGGCTTATCCGTGCGTCTCAGGAAAAGGGGATAGGCGTGCTCGCCAAGCAGAGCCCCGATGATGTGATCTCCTCTGTCTACATCAAGGTCAAGGACGGTTACGACATCGCGGACGTTGCGGCGGACATCAACCTCAACATTGACGGCGTGCAGGCAGTCCGCACCCGTTCGATGATAACGGGAACAGCCGATAAACTCGCTGTGATCTCGGGAAGCATCAACGTTCTCATTATAGCAGTGTGGATCCTTGCGGCCGCCATCATGACGGCGGCATTCTCGGTGCTTGCAGGCGTACGCAGAAGGGAATTCGCAGTGCTCAGAGTCGTAGGACTTTCCCGCAGACAGCTCGGGAAGATCGTATTCAGTGAATCGGTCATCATCTGCGTTGTCGGCGGAGTTATAGGTATCGCGCTTTCCGCAGCGGCGGTGTTTGCCTTCGGCAACGCCATCGAGACCAACAGCGGACTGCCGTATCTGGCACCGTCGGCAGTTCAGTCGCTGAAATATCTTTTATTCGCGCTTGCGGCTGTGCTCGTGACGGGTTCGGTGTCGTCGGGATGGTCGGCTTACAGACTGAGCCACGTTGACACGGGAAATATTCTCAGAGAGGGTGATTGATATGCAGATCTCCGCAAAAGGAGTAAGCAAGAGCTATACCAAACATAACCGCAGCATCTCCGCATTGAATCCCACCGATATCGAGATACAGAGCGGCAAGCTCACGGTTATATTCGGGCGTTCGGGCAGCGGAAAAACTACGCTGCTGAACATCCTCTCGGGACTTCTGAACCCGACTGAGGGAAGCGTCAGCTACGACGACAAGGACATCTACAGTCTGACCGACAGCGAGCTTTCACAGCTCCGCGGCAGGGAAATTGGATACATCCCCCAGGGGCAGAGCGGACTTTCTGTGCTCACGGTCAAGGAAAACGTACTGCTGCCGACAGCGGTCGCAGGCAAGAACAACGCACAGCAGAGAGCGGACGAACTGCTCCATCTGGTGGGACTTGACGAGTTTTCACAGGCGTACCCGAATGAGCTTTCGGGCGGCGAGCTCCGTAGGCTCGCGATCGCAAGAGCACTGATAAATTCGCCGCAGGTGGTTTTTGCGGACGAACCGACCAACGACCTCGACGACGAGAACACACGTCTTGTGTTCGGACTTCTGAAAAAAGCCGCGGCGGACGGTGCGGCAGTCGTGGCAGTCACGCACGACAAAGCTGCGTCGGAATTCGCGGACATCGAGTACCGCATGGACGGCGGAAATCTGACACAGACAGAAACGGAGGAACAGTAATGGCAAATGCGGCTGATGAAGTCCTGATAAGTCAGGCGAGCCTCGATGACATCAGGGAACTTCACGAAATAGAAAAACACGCTTTTTCCGCTGAAAAGGCGGCGACCTTCGAGGCGTTCGAGTATCGGATCACGAACTTTCCACAGTGGTTTTTCAAGGCGGAATCAAACGGAAAGATTGTCGGTCTTATCGACGGCAGCAGTTCGGATCAGCCCTACATAACCGACAAGCTCTACGAAAATGGCGGCGGTTACGACGACAGCGGCGAGAATCTGCTGATCTACGGTCTGGCAGTCGCCCCCGAAAGCCGAGGAAACGGCATCGCTCACAAGCTGATGAGCCATCTGCTTACCGAAGCGAAAAAGGCAGGCAAGAAACACGTTTCTCTCACCTGTAAGGAATCGCTGATCGGGTTTTACGAGGGCATGGGCTACTCGAATCACGGACTGTCCGAGTCGGTGCTCGGAGATGTGGTCAGCTACGATATGGAACTCTATCTTTAAGTCGAAATATATAAAAAACCGCAGGTTTGTAAAGACCTGCGGTTTTTGCTGTTTCAAATTTACAAAGACTTGTTGCGGATCCTGCTGATAGTCCGCTCGAACTCGCCGCTGTCCAGCCACTCGGCGAGGAAATACTGTTCAAGCATCGGCACCGTGCAGGAATAGAACCCAACAGTCCTGTCGTAGAGCGGCAGCAGCTTTTTCGGAAGTATCATGTAACCTGCGCGGATGGAAGGCGCTATCGTCTTTGAGAACGTGTTGATGTAAATGACGTTGCCATCGGTGCTCTGTGCGAACAGCGTCTGCGGAGTTTTTCCGTTTAGAGAGTACTCCGAATCGTAGTCGTCCTCGATGATGACTGCACCTCTTGCACCTGCCCAGCGAAGGTACTCCGAACGCCGTTCCGACGAAGCCGTGATACCGCTCGGGAAGCTGTTGAAAGGTGTGACGTGCAGAATATCCGCATCCGTCCGCCGCAGTTCATCGACCCGAATGCCTTCTTTGTCCATCGCGAGCATATCGCAGACAGCGCCGTTAACGGTGTAGACCTCCCGTATCTTCTCATAGGAGGGCGACTCAAGCGCGACTTTCTTATCTCTGCCCAGCATCTGGATGCATATCCCGTACAGATACTCTGCACCCGAACCGATGATTATCTGTTCGGGTGAGACAGAGATATTGCGGCATCTCGAAAGATACCGCGATATTGCCGAACGCAGTTCGGTACATCCTATATTCGGGGATTTCATCAGTATCCTTTCGCCGTGGTCGAGGATGACTTTTCGCATCATTCCCGCGAAAACCGAGAACGGCACCTCATCGCAGCTGACAGCGTCGGTCTCGGTGCTGTCGGAGGATTTTTCACGGTCAGCGGAAACGGGGAAGAAACTGTCGGGAGAATACTTCACGTAGCATCCGCTTCTCGGACGCATCTCGCAGTAGCCCTCGTCGCACAGCATCTGATACGCATGATCGACCGTGATGACGCTCACAAGGCAGTCTTTAGCCAGCTCGCGTTTTGAAGGCAGTTTTGAGCCGCTGATGAACGCCCCTGCTATTATCCGCTTCCGCAGTTCGCTGTAGATCTGCAAATACGCGGGACTGTCCGAGCCGCGGTCGATACTGATGTACATTTCCCCATCTCCTTTCCTGTCGTGTTTATCTCAGTCCTTATCTTCGATGAGGCTGAAAAAGTGTTCGTAAATCGTCGGGTCGTCTGTCAGCTCAGGGTGAAAGGCAGCCGCAAGCTGTCTGCCCTGTCTGACCGCAACTATCTTACCGTCGTGGACTGAAAGGACTTCCGCACCTCCCCGCGCTTCGGTAACATAAGGCGCACGGATGAACCGCATCTCGGTCTCTGTGTCCGCAAATTTCTCCCTGCACGAGAAGCTGCCCAGCTGCCGACCGTAGGCGTTGCGCCTTACGGTGATGTCCATCGTCCCGAAGCAGGGCTCCTCGCCGCCGTCTATCCCTGACGCAAGAAGTATCATCCCTGCGCAGGTGCCGAGAACGGGAAGTCCGTCGGCTATAGCGTCTCTCAGCGGCGTATACAGCCCCGACCTGTGCAGGAGCTTTTTCATCACGGTGCTTTCGCCGCCCGGAAGGATGAGCCCGTCGAAACTGCCCGAAATGTCCTTCAGACTGCGTATCTCGAAGGCTTCCGCTCCGAGCCGTTCGACAGCCGCGATATGCTCCGCGAATGCCCCTTGCAGTGCAAGAACGCCAATACGCATATCAGATGCCCCTTTCCTCCATGATGATCTTGATCTCATTCTCATTGATGCCGACCATAGCTTCACCGAGGTTTTCGGACAGCTCTGCCAGCTGCTTTGCATCGTTGTAGTTCGTAACTGCGCGGACGATAGCTTCAGCACGCTTCTTCGGGTCGCCCGACTTGAAGATACCCGAACCGACGAACACGCCCTCAGCTCCAAGCTGCATCATGAGCGCCGCGTCGGCAGGTGTTGCAACGCCGCCTGCTGCGAAATTGACTACGGGCAGTCTGCCGCTGTCGTGTACCTGCTTTACCAGGTCGTAAGGCACGCCGAGCTGCTTTGCTTCCTCATAAAGTTCATCCTCATGCAGGGAAACTACGTGACGAATCTGGGAATTCATCTTTCTCATGTGGCGGACAGCCTGCACGATGTCGCCCGTTCCGGGTTCGCCCTTTGTACGTATCATCGAAGCGCCCTCAGCGATCCTGCGGAGTGCCTCGCCAAGGTCTCTCGCACCGCATACGAAAGGAACCTTGAACTGTGTTTTGTCCACATGATAAACATCATCGGCAGGGGAGAGCACTTCGCTCTCGTCGATGTAGTCTATCTCGATCGCTTCGAGTATCTGTGCCTCGGCAAAATGTCCGATACGGCACTTCGCCATAACAGGGATCGAAACAGCCTCCTGTATCGAACGGATCATAGCAGGGTCGCTCATTCTCGAAACGCCGCCCGCAGCGCGGATATCGGCAGGGATCCTTTCGAGAGCCATAACAGCGCAGGCACCTGCCTCCTGTGCTATCTTCGCCTGTTCGGGGGTCGTAACGTCCATGATGACGCCGCCTTTCAACATCTGGGCGAGTTCCTTGTTGAGCTGATATCTGTCTTTCATAATGATTACCTCTTTCTTTTCAGAAGTCCGCGTGTCTGCAACTTTTTTGCTGTGCGGCTTCAATTTTTTATCATTATAACAGATATTCTCACGATTGCATATAACCAGTTTGAGATTATTTTATAATACCAGATAACCTATCTGATATGTAAGGCTTCTGCTGTCCTTGCTATTATTTTATCATTCCTGCGGTTCAGTGTCAAGATTATTTCGGTGAATATTTATTATTTGGCAAATACTATCATATTAGTAGGAATAAACACTGTTATTTCTCGGAAATTTACTGGAATATCTATGAAAATCACGTAATACCGTACTGACAACGTTGCCACATATTTTATGAAATACCGTTTTAAAGCAGTAAACAACAGGTGGATTTACCGATAATTTATGCTTTATCCGTTCTATGCTAACACAAATTTAATCATAATGGAAAGGTTTAGGGGAACAGAGCCACATTTGTGACAACGTTATCTGAATTTCTACTTGACAAATAGGGATTCAGATGCTATAAATAATAACATTATATACACATAATGAGTATAAATACAGATTATATCATCCAAAGGAGAGAAGTACTATGAAAAAAGAGCTTCGTGACGCGATCTACGAAAAATACATTCTGCCGACCAAAGAAAAACGCGAAAGAAAGATCGGCATCGAGATAGAAATGCCTGTCGTCAGGCTTGACGGCAGACCCGTTGACGAGAGAGCCGTTCTTGACGCAGCGCTTGTTTTCGGCGAGCGTTTCGGGTTTGAGCCCGTGGGTCATGACGCGGACGGAAACGTATCTTCGATGCTCAAAAGCTCGACAGGGGATGATCTTTCGTTCGACTGCTCCTACTCAAATCTCGAATTTTCCCTCGGTACAGGCAGCGACCTTTTCGAGATAAAGGCTCGTTTCGACACCTATTTCGCGGCGATAAACGAACTTCTCCTGAAATGCGGCCATACCCTCACAGGCATGGGCATCAACCCGAATTACAGGATAAATTCCAACAGGCCGATTCCCAGCGAGCGCTATCATATGCTCTATCGTTACCTGAGAAAATCCGCAGAATACAAAAGCACATCCGACGGCAGACTTCTGCACGGAAGGTCGGATTTCGGCTTCTTCACCAGCGCTTCACAGGTTCAGCTCGATGTCGGTTACGACGAACTTACAGACGTACTGAACGTGTTCGGAAAGCTCGAACCATATAAAATGCTTCTGTTTGCAAACTCCTTCTGCGACGAGTTCCCCCAGTATCTCTGTTCGAGAAATTTCCTGTGGGAGAACAGTATGCAGGGCTACGACCCACACAATGTCGGACTGTTCGACACGGAGATAGATGATGCCGAAGATATCGTGGAGTACATCGCATCGCAGTCGATGTACAGCGTTATGCGCGACGGAAAATGGCTTGATTTCACCCCGATGAAACTGACCGAATATTTCGATGCCGAGTACGTGAATGCCGAATACTGGGACGGCAAAGAGATCAGATGCACCAGGATAATTCCCGAACCGGCCGACCTGAAATATCACCGCAGCTACAAGTTTGAAGACCTGACGTTCAGAGGAACGGTGGAGTTCCGCAGCGGCTGCACCCAGCCTATCGCCGACAGCATGACCATCGCCGCATTCCACGTCGGTCTGATCGAAAGGCTCGGGGAGCTCAAGGAACTGCTTCTCGGCGACAGGGTGATCTATCATCACGGCTACAGCGCTTCGGAGCTTCAGCGGATGCTCTCTAAAAGGGAGCTGCCGTCCTTTGCCGACAGAACCGCCGTCAGGTCGCAGCTTATCAGGATACTCGACATAGCCGCAAGCGGTCTTGAAGCGAGAGGCAGCGGCGAAGAAAAGCTGTTAGCACCCCTTTACGAACGCGCACAGAAACTCGAAAGCCCTGCACAGCGTATGCTTTCGGGGATCGAAAACAGCAAGAGCCTTGCATACTACATCGAAGAATACGCAAGACTCTGATCTTTACTTATTTTTTATCTGTCTAAATCATACTAAGCCTGTAGAAAGAATATGCTATAAGGCAGTATCAGAAAGCACATTCATCCAATGACATACCGACTCCGAGTTCACCGCCGAGCGAATAAAGCTCGGCGGTCGTTTCGTCATAGATCACAAGACCGTTTTTCTCGGCATCGTCAAAGCTGAGATATTCCTTCTCGCCCGGAATGAAAATGCGCTCCTCGCCTGCCTGCGGCGAATCGAGCATCCTCGCCGCAAAGCTGTCCGCCGCCGCGCCAAAAACCGACGGGTCGATGAACCGCGACACATCTATCGCGATGAAAAACTGCCCGATGCTGTCAAGCGAAGGAGAAGAAGCGGTGTTTTCGGGCGTGATATTGCTGCCGCTGAGTATCCCTGTCAGAAGTTCGATAATGAACGCGAGCCCGTAACCTTTGTAGCCGCCGTAGGGCAGCAGCGCACCGTTGTCGATAGCAGCAGATGGGTCGTCGGTAGGTCTGCCGCTGCCATCAACTGCCCAGCCGAGAGGTATCTTCCTGCCTTCTTTCCGAGCGAAAAACAGCTTGTTATAGGCCGCCTGACTGGTCGCCGCATCGAATATGATCGGTCTGCCCGAAGCAGACGGAAATGCCGCACAGATCGGGTTCGTCCCGATCTCTTTTTTATATCCGTCAAAAGGCGCAACAAGCGGCGGAGTGTTCGTGAATGCGAACCCGATCAGCCCCTGTTCGGCGGCTTCGGCAGCGTAATAAGCTGCCATCCCGAAGTGCGTCGCGTTCTTCACGGATACAGCGGCGATACCCGATTTCTTCGCCTTGTCGATAGCCTTTCTCACGGCAAGTCTTCCAATGGGAGCGCCTGCACCGCGGTCGGCGTCGATGATGGCGGTCGTGTCGTCCTCCCTGACGATCCTGACCTTCGGGGAAATGTTGTAAACACCGCGCTTATACAGCCCCACGTAGTTGCCTACCTGCACAAGCCCGTGCGAACGGACACCGCGCATCTCTGCGGACACAAGATTATCGGCGACTGTTTCGGCATAAGCCTGCGAAAGCCCGACTTTGAGAAAAATTTCCGTGATATAGCCGCGAAGTCTGTTGTGTTCTGCTCTGAAACTCATATCTGTCCCTCCTGTAAATAATACACTGTTCCGATATGTCTGATATGATATTTATGTATTATATCACAGCGCTTCCGAAAAATCAATAGATGCGTACTGCAAAAACCATTCACAGAAAACGTTGTCACCAGACGGGTAAGATCGTGCCGGTCAAGGGCAACGACCATAGCGAATCTTACGATATATCGTAAGATAACGTTATCGCAAAAGCGGAACTCGGTGAATATCCGTTAACAGTTTCACAAAAAATGCGTTGATTCTCCGAAATACAAGACGCATTTTTTTCATGATATGTTTAACAGTTGAGCTGTCAGAGAACACGGGTATGATAACGTTTTCTTCTTTTTGTGTTGACGAAGTGCATTTTTCATGGTATAAATAATATCAATAAATGAAGTAAACGGTTATAAGCATCACGTATAATGCATGATAGATTTTATCTATTACGAAAGGAAAATAGAAATGAGTCTGATAAACATTCCTATTAAATACGAAAATGAGATAAGTCTGGAACAGTCGGGGGAGTTGTTAAGACCGCTCGGCAAAAAGGCTTTGATAATCGCAGGACGGACTGCTTTTGAAAAGGCAGGCGCGAAGCTCGAAACGGCGCTTAAAGACGCAGGTATCGAATACCGAATCGAGATATGGGGCGGTTACCCCACTCAGCAGAAGGCCGCAGAGTTCGGGAAGCTCGCGCAGGAGTACGGCGCGGACTTCGTGATCGGAGCAGGCGGCGGACGGATCCTTGACCTCGCAAAGGCGGCTTCGGAGAACGCATCGCTCGACGTTGTGACAGTCCCGACCATCCCCGCGACCTGCGCGGCTTGGTCAACGCTCTCGGTTCTCTACACCGACGAGGGCAAGCAGGACGTATACGTTTTCAGAAAGCGCTCGCCCGTGCTGATACTCGCCGACAAAAAGCTGCTGCTTGAAGCTCCCGAACGCTACCTCATCGCAGGCGCGGCGGACAGCATCGCCAAGTGGTACGAGCTCAACACCAATTTCAACGCCAACAAAAACGACTTCGCGCTGCGGCTCCAGCTGGCGGTCAGCAAGCTGATTCTGGAGTTCAACGAGACCGAGTTCATCGACGCCTATATAAAAGGAGAGACTAACGAACAGCTGCTCTCCAACACCATAGACTCGAACATTCTTCTGGCGGGTCTTTCGGGAAGCATCGAGGGAAAGGTCGCTTACGGCGGACTGGCACACCACTTCTACAACCAGTCCACGCAGATCGACAATCCGAACAAGCGGCTCCACGGCGAGGTGGTCATCTTCGGACTGAACGTTCAGTTCGCGGCAGAGGGCAAACCCGACGGCGAGATACGCGAATATCTCAGCAGGCTGAAAAAGCTCTGACTTCCCGTAACGCTTGCGGAACTTGGGCTCGACAGCGCTCAGGCGGTCGCAGAGATCGCACGCCGAATGTCGGCGCGGATAACCGACTACGCAGGCAGCGGCAACACCCTCGCACCCGAGCTGCTTGAAGCGGCTATCTTAAAGGTCGATTCACTCGGAAAGGAGCTGTCTTGATATGAAGGGACTAAGCAAGCGTTCTGCGCTCTTCACCGAGTCGAGGATACGCGAGATGACGATACTCGCGAACCAATACAGCGCGATAAACCTCTCGCAGGGGTTCCCCGAGTTTGACCCGCCCGAGTCGCTGAAAAAAGCGCTCGAAGCGCAGGCAAAGACTACTCATCACCAGTACGCACCAAACTGGGGCATCGACGATCTGAGGGCGGCGATCGCTGAAAAGCAGTCGAAGCGGTTCGGTCGGGAGATCGACCCGGTGCATGAGGTGCTCGTGACGGTCGGCTCGACGGAGGGCATGATAAGCACGATGATGTCGGTCCTCGACCCCGGGGATAAGGTGGCGATCTTCTCCCCCTACTACAACAGCTACGCACTCAACGCCGCGATCGTGGGCGCTGAACCGATCTTCGTGCCGCTCAAAGGCAAGAACTTTGACTTCGACGAAAAGGAGCTGGAGGACGCGTTCAGGCAGGGCGCAAAGGCGCTCATCCTCTGCAACCCGTCCAATCCCTGCGGCAAGGTCTACACCCTCGCCGAGCTCGAAACGATAGCAGGGTTAGTAAAAAAATACGACGCTTACGTCTTTACCGACGAGGTGTATGAGCATATCATCTTCGGGGAGAACAAGCATATCAGCCTTGCATCTCTGCCCGGGATGTTCGAGAGGACGGTAACCTGTACCTCGCTTTCAAAGACCTACTCGGTGACGGGCTGGAGACTCGGATATGTGACGGCGCCCTTCGAGATACTCGAACAGATCCGCAAGTTCCACGATGTTTTCACCGTCTGCGCACCGACACCGCTCCAGTACGCGGCGGTCAACGCGCTTCGCTTCGGCGACGAGTACTACGCGGAGCTCAAAGAAGTCTACTCCGCGAAAAAGGAGCGGTTCATCAAGGCTCTCGACAGTCTTGACATCGCCCACAATGAACCGCAGGGCACATACTTCGTCCTGACGGATATCTCAAAATACGGCTACAGCAGCGACCTCGAATTTGCGAAGCTGCTGGTAAAGGACTATGGCATCGCAGGTGTGCCGGGCTTCTGCTTCTTTGCGAAAAAGGAGAACAGATACATCCGTTTCCACTTCGCTAAGAACGACGACACGCTCGACGAAGTGGCACGGCGCTTTGAACGGCTCGAAAATGACAGGATACACGGACGTATCCCGCCCGAGCAGAAAGGATAGAAACTATGGCTACTATAGAATTCAAAAACGTAGACTTCAAATACAGCAATAATTCGACGGAAAATATCCTGAACAACGTCAGCTTCACCATCAAGGAAGGCGAATTTGTCTCGATAATCGGCGGCAGCGGCTGCGGAAAGAGCACGACCCTCAGTCTTCTCTCGGGACTGAACCACGCAAGCGGCGGCAGCGTCACCATCGGCGGCAAGGCTGTCACGGGTCCCGGAAAGGACAGGGGAGTGGTGTTCCAGCACTACGCACTGTTCCCGTGGATGAGGGCAAAGCGCAACGTTGAGTTCGGCATCAGGCAGGTACTCAAAGCCGACAAAAAGACCATCTCCGAGAAAGCGGAGAAGTACTTGAAGCTCGTTGGTCTTGAGGGTTCGGAGCATCTGTTCCCACACCAGCTTTCGGGCGGTATGCAGCAGAGAGTCGCCATCGCGAGACTGCTGGCTATGGAGCCCGACATCCTGCTGATGGATGAGCCCTTCGGCGCTATCGACGCGAAAAACCGTGTTGCTTTGCAGGAGCTGCTGCTCAACCTGCTCGACAGCGAGGATGAGAAAAAGTCGGTGGTGTTCGTGACCCACGACATCGACGAGGCGATTCTCCTCTCCGACCGCATACTGTTCATGCGCGACCACGAGATATACCGCGACCTGAAAGTACCCTTCGAGCGTCCCCGCAGCCGCGAGGAGATCACCGCTTCGGACACCTACCATGAGTTCAGACGCGAGCTGTTCGACCTGTTCTACGACAACGACATCCCGAGACAGGATAAGGAGCCCGAACAACAGAAATCTCCTGTACTGAACTTCGGCTTCGGCAGCCCGATCGGAGCTGTCGGCTGATGAAGAAGATTTTCGACAGGATATATAAACTGCTACCCCACGTACTTCTTGCAGGACTGCTTGTGAGCACGGCTGTTCAGGCGCAGTTCCCGAAAGACACAGTCGGGTATATCACGCTGGCGGCATTGATGCTGGCTGTCGAAGCGGCGCTCATCATCAGGCGGAGAAAGTGGTCGGCATACGGCATCACATCTATCGTCTACGGACTGGTGCTGATCTGGTCGCTTTACCCCGTCATCAACGGCAGAGAGAGCTTTCTGTTCCCGCCGCCCCAGCGCATTTCGGCGATTTTCGTCAGCGATGTGCTGGTGTTTGTCAAGTCGATATTCTCGTCGCTGTGGCTGCTGGTGCTGTCCTTCGTTGTGGCGATGGTCCTCGGGATAGGCTTTGGACTGCTCTGCGGAAAAAATAAGCGCCTGCAAAACGTAGTAATGCCCATCGCAAGAGTACTTTCACCCGTACCTGCGCTGATCTACGCCCCGTATGTGGTGGCAGTCATGCCTAACTTTACGGCGGCGGCGCTGTTCATCATCACGAGCGGACTGTTCTGGCCGGTACTCATCAACGTTATCGTGACGTTACAGCGTTTCGACCCTAAGCTGAAAGACGCGACCGAGGTAATGGATCTCGGCCTGTTCAGCACCATCGCGCATATCTACCTGCCGTACTGTATGCCGTCACTGTTCAACACACTTGCGATGCAGATCTCGAATGCGTTCCTGCTTCTGATCGGCGCAGAGCTGATGGGAATGGACAGCGGACTCGGCTGGTATGTTAAGTACAATTCCGATTTCTCGGATTATGTGAGAGTCATAGCGGGATTCATAGTGATAGGAGCAATTATCGCACTGGTGAATTCTGGGCTCGAAAGAGTAAGAGCGAAGGTTCTTCTCTGGCAGCAGAGCAACTGACCCAAACTGCTTTGCAAATATGAAAAATGTCAACATTAAAGGTGGAGACACCACCTGAAAATACCGAAAGGAAAGTAAGATCATGAAGAGAAAGAATGTTTTGAAGTTTATTTCAGCAGCGGCAGCGAGCGTGCTGCTCATGACCTCATGCGGCTCGTCGGCAGGAAAAGCAGGCGAGACTCACGAGACCACGGATGACGGTCTCACTAAGGTCAGCATCGTTGCAGGCACCGCAGGCGGCGCAAGTGTACTGTCTGTTGTGGCGGCATACGGTGAGTTCGACAAGGAGTACGGACTTGAGTTCGAGCTCCAGACTATCGACACCGCGGCCGACACCCTCGCTGCTACCGAATCTGGCAAGGTGGAGATCGCAGGTTACAGCTCGGCGGCTCCGCTGTCCTACATCGCTGAGGGTCACGACCTTCGCATCATCGGCGGTCTGATGCTCAACTACGAGACGATAATCACCACCACCGAAAACAAGGAAGAGTGGGAAGGCGATATCACCAAAGTCGTTGAGGGCAAGACCATCGGCGTTAACCGCACAAACAGCGGCGATATCGCTCTCCGCGGATGGCTCGTGAACCACGGCGTTGACCTCTCGAAGGTCACCTACAAGGAGCTCGACAGCCCCGCTACAGTCGTTGAGGCTGTAAAGAAGGGCACTGTCGATGCAGGCATCATCAACGGCGGTTACTACCGTCCTGCTGAGGAACAGGGACTTGTCAACGTGAGGTTCATCAAGGATATCATCGGCTCGGATTTCATCTGCTGCCGTCAGATCGTCAGCCCCGAGAACGCCGAGAAGAACCACGACCTCTACGTCAACGTCGAGAAGGCGCTCATCAAGGCTTATGAGCTCTACCAGACCGACCCGAAAAAGACCCTCGAACTTGCAAAGAAATACATCGTTACCGACGAGGACGAGCTGAACTTCATTCTCTACGATTGCGGCGACCTCTACCTCAGCCCCGACCCAAACATCCAGGGCATTTACGACTACTTCAACGGCATGAAGGCTTCGGGCTACATCGACCCCGACAGCGACGTTGACATCACAAAGTACGTCGATACCTCCATCTACAAGGAGGCTCTCGACCAGCTCCTCGCTGAGGATCCCGACAACGCACAGCTCCAGAGACTCAAGTCCGAGTTCAAGGAGACTGCCGAAAAAGCATAAAGTACGGTGAGTTTCTTGACTGAAAAACGTATCAAACCAAGTTATTTCCTTGTTCACATACTGTTTCTGCTGCTGATGGGTGCGGTGTTCGCGCTCCCCGACAAGGTGGAAGTGCCGAGCCATATCCCGTTCGCGGCAGCAGCGGCAGTGATAGAAGTTATCGTGCTGATCCTGCACAAGCGTGAAAACGCACGCGATATCGGGTGCGTGGTGTTCGGGTTCTTCATCGTGTGGGAGCTGTTCACCTCAAAGCTCGTGGCACAGGCGAACTACCTTGTGCCGTCCCCCGAGAACGTGCTGGACATCTACATCACCGACCGCGAGCTGATACTCAAAAACATCGCGACCTCGACAGGATTTCTGACAGCGGGTTTCATCACCGCGGTGGCGTCGGGACTGATACTTGGCATCATCGTCGGCTGGTACAAGGGACTGCGCGAGATATTTATGCCGATAGTCAAGGTCATAACGCCTATCCCGCCGCTGATCTACTCGGCGTACCTGGTGGCGCTGCTTCCGAGCTTCCGAGACGCGTCGGTGGCGATAATCTTTCTCGGCGTGTTCTGGGGAATGTTCCTGAGCGTCATCTACACTGTCAGCTCGATAGACCGCAAGCTGCTTGACTCTGCGGTGGTGCTGAACCTTTCGCAGCCGTCGATATTCATCCATGTGCTGCTGCCGTACAGCCTGCCGAGCGTGCTTTCAAGGCTCAGCAATTCGATATCGGTGGCGTTCATGGTGCTCATCTCAGCCGAGATGCTGGGCGGCAGCTCTGGAATGGGCTGGTACATCAAGTACTCCACCATCTACGGTGAGTATGACAAGACCATCAGCGGCATCATCCTCATAGCCGTTTACGTGACCGTGCTGAATTTCCTGATAAACAGGCTCAGAAAAGTGCTTGTAGTCTGGGAGAACGTCGGCAGCTGACGGATGAATAAAATTATTGAACTCCTTTCTAAACATATGCATTATACGAAGAAGACTCTGTATCGTTTCGGTGCAGGGTCTTCTTTGTGTTATGTTAAATTCGGTTTTGCTTGCCATGCTTAACAATATGGCTAAACTAATAAAAGATAATATTCACAATACAGCCACACAATAAACCAAGCAGGGATAAGGCGTTACCAAAGGCTTTATCCGCATTTTTGCGAAATACTGTTATAATAAACAAATCATCTTCCGATATTTATAATGACAAAACATAATAGGTTATTGACAAATTCTGTATTATTTGTTATAATATTTACAGCTATTACATTATTATAATGTACAAGGAGGGAACGCAGGATGTGTAAACCTTTACCGCACGAAAGAAAAGGCGTATGGAATTATCTGCGCTTCTTTTTCGGTTTCTATAAAAATCCGCCCCACGTTGAAGAACATCTGAAAAACGCAGATGTCAACAGCATGATGTGGCTGAGTTCGATCACCGTTTGTCTGGAGATATTCTTTATCATCCGTTTTATCAATAAATATATGCTCACGGGCGTTTTTACAACAGCGCGTGAATTCATTCAGTACTCCTACGGATACTGGATACTTCTTACCTCAAGTCTGCTGATCTTTTTCTATTCTTTGCTGTACCGAAAGGGCAGGCTTAGGCGGCTGAAAAAACTTAGCCGTCCGTTCGCACTGATCTACACACTCATCGGCATCTATTTCGGTGTCATAACTTCCATAAGTGACCTGCACAAAGGACGCATGATACTTTGCTTCCTGTCAATGTTCATGTTTCTTGCGATGGTGTTTATCTGCCGCCCGTTTATTTCGATACTTCTGATATCGTTTTTCAGCTTCGGCTTCGTTTATATTATCAATCATTACGCGGTCGATGTCAACGGTGCACCGTACCATATGGATGCTGGAGATCAGCTGAATTACTTTACATTCGTCATATGTCTGCTCATAGTGGCGCTGAGCATTTATTTTCAGAGGTATAAGGATGCCACAAAAGCTTACGGTCTCAGATTGGCGGCGATAACCGACGACCTGACGAAGATTCCGAATATGCAGCGTTTTTCACAGCTTGCGAAGGGCTATGTAAAGCAGAGCCTGCAAGCAGGGAAAAAGCCCTATTACCTGGTTTTCGACGTGAGAAATTTCATGACCTTCAACGACTGCTTCGGGTACGACGGCGGTAACGATCTGCTCAGGACAATGGCAATCCTCGTCGAGGAAAACTTTTCCGACGGACTTTATGCGAGACAGTCGGACGACTATTTCATAGTTCTGACCGATGCCGAAAACTACGCGGAACGCGCTCAGAAGGTCCGCAGTTCTCTGAAAGAGACCTATCAGAGCGAGACATATCTTGACGTGATCGTAGGCGCCTACTACGCTTCAAGCGACAATATCGACCCCATGCACGCCGCCGATCTCGCCAGATATGCCCTCGGAAAGATCAAGAACAACAACGCTCTGTTTATCAAAGAGTACGACGAGCAGATGGGCAGGGAACACCGCCTTCGCCAGTATGTGCTCAACAACATCGACAAGGCTGTCAGCAGCGGCTACATCAAAGTCTACTATCAACCCGTTATCTGGTCGGCTGACGGCGGCTTGTGCGGATGCGAAGCACTTGCGCGGTGGGACGATCCCGAGATGGGATTCCTTTCTCCCTATCAGTTCATACCCGTTCTCGAAGACAGCCGCCAGATACACAAACTCGACAGGTGCGTTTACGAGATCGTATTCAGGAATATGCGTTCGATGATAGATCAGGGGCTCCCCGTGCTGCCCACCTCGCTGAACTTCTCTCAGCTGGATTTTGAGCTGATGGATGTCATCGGCGAGCTCGAAGCGCTGACCGAGAAATACGACGTCCCCCGCAAATACATCCATATCGAGATCACCGAGAGCGCCCTTTCCGAGGACGTGAACCGTATGCAGAACGCCATGCTCGTGCTCCACAATAAGGGCTACATGATCTGGCTCGACGACTTCGGCTCGGGCTATTCCTCGATGAACGTTCTGAAGGATTTCCGCTTCGACCTGCTGAAGATAGACATGGAATTCCTGCGGAATTTCAGCGGAAACGAAAATGCCTATAAGATCATCCGAAATATCATCATCCTCGCAGGTCAGCTGAATATGGCGACCCTGACCGAAGGTGTTGAAAATCAGGAGGCTGTGGATTTCCTGAGAGAAGCAGGCTGCGACCGTCTGCAAGGATTTTTCTACGGCAAGCCCATGCCTTACGAAGAGATACTTGCCAAGATCGCCGACGGGACATACCACATCCACACGGAAGGATCCTGAACAGATGGTGCGGCAGACCGTAAAAGGAGATGCCTGATGAAAACATTTCTGACCGATGACTGCAAACTGAAAAGGATACGCTACGAGAGCAGCGGCGGTTCGATGAACTTCCACTCCGATTTCGAGCTTGAAGCGGATGCCGATGAGGTCATACGTACTGCCTATTGGTGCGATCATTATTACAGCGTCGCCGAACAGGATGCAGACCGAAAGATGCTTGCCGAGATCGACAACAGCTTCCGTACCGACACCGCTCCCGACGAGATCACCGTCAGGGAGCACATCCCCATGGACAAGGCTCTCTGGGATGCGCTTTCGGAGGAGTTCGGATACCTCAGAGCTCAGCTTCGGGAATTCGAAAAAACAAAGCCTGCGCTCCCTTCTGCCGAGATGTTCGTGCTTGACGGCGGCGACTACACAAGGCTTTATCTGACGTGGGAAAAGGACGGCGAAGAAATAACAGCGCAGTACTACTGTCCCTCGGGTAAGAGATGGTCGGCTGTCATAGCCATCCTTCACGAAATGGTGCATCCTGTCGGCCGTGATCTTCACAGGATCGGCGAAACACAGATGACCGAGATGTTCCTGAAAGCGCCGAAGTATTCTTACCAGATAACCCCTGTCAGCGGTGATGTCAACTATTATTTCTTCGTACACGGAGATAAGTCGCCGATCAGCAGGATATCCCGTGAACAGTGGCTGTCAGTCCGCGAATTCCTGAACGGCACAGACCTTTCGTGTTTCGGGGCAGGGAAGTATGAGGATAAATACTTCCTGCGGCTGAATTATAACGACGGCATCAATAAAAAACTTCGGATAAACAAGAAAACAGCGGAAATGCTCCGCGAGTTCTTGCTAGAATGCATTGAGAAATGGCTATAACCACATCAAAACCTCCCCGCAGTCTTACGAACGGGGAGGTCTTTTTTGGCAAAGTGTTTTCTATTCTATATAAGAGGTATTGCTATTTATGGTTTGGCTTCTTAGCTTTTTGAAAGGTGATGCTTGTTTTATTTTATTGCTGCGAAAGCGTCGTCAAGCGCTTCGATAAGATCCTTGACATTTTCTGTGCCGATCGAGAGGCGTATGGTGTTCGGCTTGATCCCCTGATCGAGGAGTTCTTCGGGGCGCAGCTGAGAATGTGTGGTGGACGCAGGATGGATAACGAGTGATTTAACGTCAGCCACATTTGCAAGAAGTGAGAAAATTCCGAGGTTATCTATGAACTTCTTAGCCTCAGCTTCGCCGCCCTTCACCTCAAAGGTGAATATCGAACCGCCGCCGTTGGGGAAGTATTTCTTGTAAGTCTCATGGCTCGGTTCGGTCTCAAGCGAAGGATGATGCACCGCTTCGACCTGCGGATGTGAGCTCAGATATTTTACTATCTCAAGCGCGTTGGAAACGTGACGCTCGACCCTGAGCGACAGAGTTTCGAGTCCCTGTAAGAAAATGAACGCATGGAACGGTGAGATCGACGAACCCGTATCTCTCAGCAGTATAGCACGGACGAATGTGATGTACGCCGCCGCTCCTGCCGCTTCGGTGAAACTGATACCGTGATAGCTCGGGTTCGGTGCAGATATCCACGGGTATCTTCCCGAGGCTTTCCAGTTGAACTTGCCGCTGTCGATTATCACACCTCCAATGGCTGTTCCATGTCCACCGATGAATTTGGTCGCACTGTGTACAACGATATCAGCACCATGCTCGATAGGTCTTACAAGGAACGGTGTCGCAAAAGTGCTGTCCACTACGAGCGGAATGCCGTGAGCATGAGCAACTGCCGCGACCTTTTCGATGTCGATGACATTCGAGTTCGGATTACCGAGCGTTTCAATGAATATCGCCTTGGTCTTATCATTTATTGCCTTCTCAAACGCGCCGTCCTCGTAGGGGTCTACGAATGTAGTCGAGATGCCGTATCTCGGAAGCGTGTGTGCGAGAAGATTGTATGTACCGCCGTAGATGGTCTTGGATGCAACGATGTTCTCGCCCTGTTCCGCAAGAGCTTCGATCGCGTAGGTTATAGCTGCCGCACCCGACGATAGCGCCAGAGCCGCCACACCGCCTTCAAGAGCGGCGATACGTTTTTCAAAGACATCCTGAGTTGAGTTTGTGACTCTACCGTAGATATTTCCCTCATCGCGGAGTCCGAAGCGTTCAGCAGCGTGCTGTGAGTCGCGGAACACGTAAGATGTAGTCGCGTATATCGGTACTGCTCTTGCGTCCGAAGCGGGGTCGGGCTGTTCCTGACCAACATGAAGCTGCAAGGTCTCAAATCTGTATTTTTTCTCTGACATATTCTTTCCCTCCAAATATATGATATTCTCAGATGTGATGTTAGAGTCACATTCGGTTGATCGCCTTAACGATCGAGCCGAGAAGAAGAGAGTGTATGTTCTTCATTGGGTTCAGCTCCTTTGCTTTTCTGTGATTATATTATAGCACCGCCTGAGTTATTTGTCCAATTCAAATAAATTAGATTTGGTTATAGGCAATACCTATCGCATCAAGGAGCGTTCAGGGAGGGAAGTGTATACGAAAGAAAAACCTGTAAACCGAAGTTTACAGGTCTTGATGGCAGGGGCAACAAGGATCGAACTCGTGACACGCGGTTTTGGAGACCGCTGCTCTACCAGCTGAGCTATACCCCTATATTCTTTTTTACTCTTTTGAGTTGTCCTCGCTGAGTACTTTAATAGTATAGCACAACAAAAAGACTTTGTCAAGCACTTTTCAATATATTTCAAACAAAAACTTTATTAACGTAATATACATCTTTTGCGCCGAAAATCAAAGGACATCGGCAGTGCATTACCGATGTCCCTGCATAATCTTTGCTTACGTACCGTACATTTTCGATTTGAGCTTCTTCTTGTTTTTATACATCAGCGAATCCGCTCTTTCAAAAACATCCTGCACCCTAATATCCACGTCGGGCTCGAAATCGGAAATACCGCACGCCAGTGTGACATAACCGTTCTTCATCTGTTCGTTCTGAATGGATGTGAATCTGTGCATCAGCTCGGCACGGTGCTCAAAATCCCTGTCCCTGACGATTACAGCGAACTCGTCGCCGCCTATTCTGAACACTGGACTGTGAGAGAACACATCGCATATGATCTTGCATCCGCTTTTGATGTAATCATCGCCAGCCTTGTGACCGAGGTTATCATTGACCTCTTTCAGCCCGTTGATGTCGCAGATAACCACTGCAAACGCCTTTATCTTCTGTTGCTCGATGTTCTCGTCAAGCTCCATCTCAGTCTGTGCGTAGGCGCGTTTGTTCTTGACCCCTGTGAGAGCGTCACGGTTCGCCATATCGACGGCGTTGCGGTAATCGAGCTCCATGCGCTTTGCCTTGTCAACGTTCGCCACCGCGACGATGATGTGGTCGGAATCCTCATTCGGACGCACCGCATAAAGCGAAACGTACTGCGGCGCACCGTCCAGCATCAGCCTGTAATTCAGGAAGGTCTTGCCCGAACCTGCCACTATGTTGTTCAGCAGATTTTCTTTTTTCATTCCTTCCAGCATCATCGGCAGGTCTTCGGGATAGATGTCCCTCTTCATATTCTCCGTCGACTCCGCGAAGAAATCCTTTCCAGTTGTGCCGACTTTAAGACGGGTGTATTTTTCACTGGCACTGTACTCCGAGTACTCGTTTGTGATGAGGTTTACGTGGTAGATGACCTCATACTGCAAAGCAAGCGCCATGGAAATATCGCTGAAAGTCCTGCTCTCCCTCTGCATCGACTGGGCTTTTCTTGTCTCGGAATCGACGTTGAACACGCCCATGATGATGTGCTTTGTGTCGTTTTTCGGCTTTATGATTATCAGGTTCATGTACTGATATTTATTTTCGAGAAGCTGACGGTAGGTGAGCGTGACCGCCTTCTTTTCCTCAAGCTCGTAAAGAACATTTTTCTTTTTCAGGCTGTTAAGCATCCTGTTTACATCATACTTATGGATGTATTTCTTTATATCATTGACACAATCACCGAAGAAATCCTCGCCGTGCTTGGTCGTGCCGAGCTTGGCGTAATTGTCGCTGGCACAATACTGAGTATACGCATCGTTCTCGATATTGATGTAGTAGATGACCTCATATCTGCTTGCGAGAGCACCTGCGATCTGGCTGTAGGTCTCTTTGATGTGTTCCTCGCGCATCTGGTCGTCGATATTTCTGACGCTGACAACGATATGCCTGTTGTCGCACTGATTTCTGAAAGCGAGCAGGTTCATATACTGAGTTTTTCCGTCAAGGACGTGCCTGTATGTCAGCGACACCGACCCCGACTCGTTCAGCGACCGTATCAGAACATCGCGGTCGATCTTATTCAGCAGATCTTCGCGGTCATCGGGATGAAGAATGTTCCTGACATCATTTTGAGCCATCTTGAAGAAATCATCGCCGCCGTGGTCGAGACCGAGCTTAGCGAAATTCTCGCTAGAACTGTACTCGGTGTAATGCCCCGTGACAATGTCAACATGATAAATGACCTCAAACAGACTCGCGAGGGAACCTGCGATCTGGGAGTAGGTCTTTCTCTCCGAGTCGTTCTCGATCTCTCTGCGCTTCTGGTCGTCGATATCCTGAATGCCGATGATTATACTGCGGTCATTCGCGCGGATAGTTTTCAGGAAGAAGTACCTCGGTGCGCCGCCGATGTTCAGGCGGTAAGTCATCGAGAAGGATCTGCCGTTGTTCAGCGCAGCGGTCATCGCGTCTTTCCCGAAGGCATCGAGGAAAAACTCTTGATCTTCATGCCAGACCTGTTCGCGGCAGTTTCTTCTTACGTCCGTAAAAAAGTTGTCACCGCGCTTAACGGGCACAAGTTCATCTTTCGTACCCTCGTGCGAGTATTCGATATAGCTGTCATCTTCCGCGTTTATCACGAAAAGACGGCTGTAGTCATTCGCAAGCGCGAGCGCAAGATCAGAGAAGGTGATCGGCTCTTGCCTGTGATCGTTCATATTATCAGCTCCTTATTTCAAAACAGACGGGAAGTGGGCCTTTGCACTTCACATCATAGAAATAACCATTATATATTATACCATAAATCCCCCTGTTTTTCAAGAGTTTTTGTTCAAAGAAGATGAAGTTTTTTTAGCATCCGAGACCTTCATCTCACAGTCATCATTACCTCGAAAAGCATGACATCGGGGGTGACAATATGTCCGCAAACCGCAAAAAAAAGATCCTGACAGATCATAAAAAATCTGTCAGGATCAGATCAAACTGCGTATTTAAGCCGTTTCAGATCACTTCATAGCCTCTTCAACAGCAACTGCGCAAGCAACGGTAGCACCAACCATCGGGTTGTTGCCCATGCAATGTCAAAAAAATTTACCGTTACAAGGAGTGACTTGCAATGACGAGAAAAGCCCGTAACTACGCCATTATAACGCATTGCCGAGAATTTATCAAAATCTATTTTGACGGCGTTTTACTCACAAAAATTTATTTTTGGGTGACAAATGGGTGACAAAAATGCTTGACTTTTTCGGGTGTGGCGCGCTATAATAAATGAGGGTGATCTTATGGCAGATATCAACGCTCGCAAGCGCGGAAAGAAATGGGAATACTACTTTGAGATAGCCAAAATGGACGGCAAGCGAAAGCGTATCAGCAAGGGCGGTTTCAATACAAAGGCAGAAGCGGTCAGCGAAGGTGTCAAGGCTATGCACGAATACCAGACCGCAGGCACAGTGAATACGCCTTCCGAGCTTTCCATGCACGACTACCTCAACTACTGGATCGAGATGTACTGTATCCCGAATCTGAAACCAACGACTGTTGCTAACTATAAAAAGTATATCAGGCTTCACATATCTCCGAAGATCGGCAAGTATCGTCTTGCTACGATCACGGCGGAACGGCTCCAGAAGCTGATCAACGATATGGTCGCTAACGGTTACAGCAAAAATACCGTCATCGGCATCAAGGGTGTGCTGTCAAGCAGCCTGAACTATGCTGTACAGCCGCTTCACTATCTGAAAACCTCGCCTATGGCGTATGTGAAGATACCCAAAGGCTCACGTACCAATTACCGTTCGTCACAGTATAAGCGTGAGGTCATCGAAAAGGATATTATAGACGAGATATTTGTGCGTTTTCCGAAAGGCAGTTCCACCTATCTTCCGCTGATGTTCGCTTATCACTGCGGTATGCGTCTTGGCGAAGCCTTTGCGATCACATGGGATAACGTGAACTTCGCTGACAGGACGGTCACGATCAATAAACAGCTTCAATGGGACTTGGAAAAGAAGTTCTGGTATCTGACTCCGCCGAAGTACAATTCAAGCAGAACGATAGATATAGATGAAACCATCGTGGAACTGCTGAAAGAATTGCAGGAAAAGCAGATACGGGCAAAGGAATACTACGCCGATGAATACTCACTGATATACTACGATGAGGAACTCGGCATCAACGAAAGCACAGGCAACGTGATAGATTTTGTAAATGTATATGAAAACGGCGGCTTCATTCAGCCGAGAACAATACAGCACACAAGTCAGGTCATACACAAGTTCTATCCTGCGTTCACATTCCATTCCCTGCGCCACACACACTGTACCCGTCTGCTCGAAGCTGGGCTTCCTATTAAATATGTACAGGAGAGATTAGGTCACAAAAACATCAGCGTTACAATGGACATCTACAATCATCTGACGCAGAGCCAGGCAGAACTGAGCAAGAGAGCGCTGGAAGATGTGTTCAAATAATCATAAAAGAGGATAGCACCTTTTCATGATGCTATCCTCAGTTTTTATGCCGTTGCGGTGAATTTCTCCACGTTCTTCGGGTCGGAAAGGTCATAGCCTTCGTATTCGGACAGAAACTTCATCAGAGCTTCGTGCCGAACCTTATATGAGCCCAGCTTCAGCACAGGCAGAAGCCCCGTATTGATGAGCTGATAAACATAGGACGGGTTTGTGTGAAGTATCTGCGATACCTCTTTGACTGTGTAAAGAACTATCTCCATTCTTTTTCCTCCTTTATTTTTCGGAACATATACAACTTGATAAAATGGCGTGTTCCCGTGTAAACAACGCAAATACGCTGTTTTGAGCGTGTAACCGCGGCGTGTTGGGGATGGTGCAGCGTGTGTGCTACACGCCTTTTCTGCGTTCACACGCCTAACCTACACGGCAGAAAGCCCGCAATTACGTGCTTTACACGCTTACACGCCTTAATAACCACTCGACTTAAACTTTAACGCAATGCCCTTGAAGCCTCGGACATGACTGCTCCCACTCGGAATATTGAGATCATACTTGATATGATACGCCGCTTCATTCTGCCTGAGCCATGATACAAAAGTTTCACGTTTCAGGGCTGTGAGGGCATTGTCCTCGCACCAATGGTAATAACTGTCATACAGCGCCGATGATGCGACCCGCAGATTTTCCCCATACTGCACTCTGTCCGTATCTTCCAGAAATTCGGTAATATTGCAGTTATCCTGCATAGTCTCCATGACGTTCTGCCTTGCCTTGTCGGAGATCGTGAAGCGGTAATTGTTGGCAAGAAGTCTCAGAAGCCCGTCATACATCCAGCAGAAGATCTTCTCTTTCTCAGCACAGAACTTCTCGGCGATGTAGGGGTCTATGATTCGTCTTTCGGGCGGCGGCAAGGTGGTGAGGATTATCATTCGCCGTGAAAAGCCCTTGCTCTTGTCATACAGCGTTTTGGGACTGCCGTTGCCGAAACACAGGAGCCTTGTGTACAGGAGCGCCTGTTCGCTCTGTTTGCCTTTCGCTTCAACGTCAATAGGCGTTTCGGCGGTGACAAGGTTTTTGATGTAACCCGTTGAGGACAGCGCCTGCATCTGCATATCATCATCGACCATCAGCAGGCGGTCTTTCAGGTTATAGCGGAAAAAGCGGTCGTTCTCGATTCGGTGGACATTGCCCGTCAGCATATTGTCCATGAAGATCTCACGAAGAACGATGCCGATACGTGACTTGCCCTCACCGCCCTGACCTATGAGGAACATCATCTTCTGCCCTTTGGTGGACGGTATCAGCAGATAGCCGAGATACTCCTGCAAAGTGGTCACATCTTCGGGGGTGAGAAGCTCCAGCAGGAAAGTGAGGAACCTTTCGGGATAGTACGCACCATTGCGAATATTCGGGTCATAGCACACGTTCAGGCGGTTGGTGCAGAATTCCCTGTGAGGATAGAAATTGCCTTTGAGGTCCAGCTTGCCGTTCTGAACATGGATAAAGTTCATGTCGGGCGGTATCGGTTCGCTGTATGTATAGAGCCTGAGAGCGTCCATGATCTGCACGACCTTTTTTGAAAGCCCTATCCACACGCCCCGACGGAGCATACGGTAGACCTCGTTGCCGAGTGCGTTCTCGTCCACAAGTCCGTCATAATCGAAGAACCGTCCGCCGATGCATTTCATAGGGTGCTTTTGCGTGAACAGCTTGCAGAATTTCAGCTCGTTGACCGTAGTTTTATCGAGCATCCAGTCGGGCAGCTCACGTTCCTGCTTTTTCTTTTCAGGCGGAGCTTCGGGAAGGGGTGTATCATCGGGTGGCATTGCAGCAATATCCTGTTCTATCTCGGCTTCAACTTCTGACCGCAGCCTTTCAAGTTCCTGCTCGTCATTCTCCCCATTCTTCGACACATCGTTTGTATTCTCTCTCAATCCTGTCTACCTCCAGTTTAACTTCTGCCTGTTGCTCCTTGTCGAAACGGTTGAACGCTTCAAGCATATACTCCGCATAGCCGATATTTTGCAAAGCGTACACGAAACGCCTGTCCAGCCGTGCGGAGCTAAGGCGATCCTCATCGGGAGTTTTCGGAGCATAACGCATTTTGTACTTGTCCAGCAAGGTAAAGTACCTCAGCAGAACATCATACATATGCTCCACCCTTGCTTTCTCTGCCTTACGCTCGGCGATCTCCCTGCGCCTGCGTGCCACTGCTTCCATATCGGGCGGCTTGTCCAAGTCCAGACCAAGGGCAAAATCACTGTTGATCTGCTTCACGGCTTCTATCGCCCTCAGCCCGAAAAGCTCCTGCACCAGCTTTATCACATCGCCGTGTGCCTGACAGCCGAAGCAGTAGTAATGGTCGTCATACAGCTTGCAGGACGGGTGACGCTCCCTGTGGAATGGGCAGAGCGCCATGTTTGCTCGGTGTACCTCTACACCGTAACTGCGAGCTGCCGTCGGCACATCGACAAGCTCTTTTATATCGTCGAAAATAGTCATTTCGTGACCTCCTGATACTTGAATTTGATATAGTTTTGTGCTATAATTATATTGGAATATTATAGGAAGGAGCTGCCGTATGAACTGTGATATCAAAACCGTGATCGCCATTCTGTATAAACAGCTCGTATCATCGTCTGTCAACACCTATCAGGCATTGGTGGATATGCTGTTCAAGTCCTATTTTAACGATCCGACCAGTCCGGAATATGACCGTTCAGAACCGTCAAAGCTGAATAAAGGCACTCGCACCTTATCCTCTAATATCACGGATTTTTATGTGCGAAAGGATAAGTCTGTACTGCTCGGTGATATTAAAGGTATGCTGAAATATATCCTCGACAAGCCGCAGCTCCACGTTTCGTTCTTTGACCTTATCATCAATGATCCGCTTATATCCAAACCATTTAAGAAGCAGTTCGGCTTGAATTATTCCCGTGAGTATTCCGATGACGAACATCTTGCAGAAGTATTCTATACTGCTGTGACCATAGCCGCATATCGTCCGTATTATAAAGTTGATAAGTATTGGTATGCAGATTATTATTTTGACCCGAACAGCAATACAGAAGGTCTGTTTTCCAAAGCCAAACCTAAAGCTCCGCCTAAGCATTTCACCGGACGTGAAATAGAACTTGACGAGCTGCACTCATTGATGCAGAACGAAGGCAAGGTGTTCGTAACAGGCGTTGCAGGTGTCGGCAAAAGCGAGCTTGTCCGCACTTATGCGCAAAAGTATGCTTCGGAGTATGCCCATATCGGATATTATAATTACAACGAATATCGTAACGGCATAGCTGATATTATAGCGAATGTCCTGCCGAATATGGCATTTATCCGCAGCGATATAGAAGCTCTCTATGTGGAAAATCTTGAACTCCTGTCGGCATTTGGTAAAAATCTTCTGCTCATCATCGACAACTATAATGTCCCTGCCGACCATGACTCCAAACTGCCTGATCTTCTTGAATTGGAATGTGACGTTATTTTTATTTCCTATTCTCACTATGACGATGATTTTATGGTATATGATCTGACGGAGTTCAGGACATTCCGTGAATCGTATGATCTGATAAAGCAATTTTACCCGTTTGATGAGAATGATCCTGATATAAAATTCAAAATGCACCGTCTTGCATTGATAACAGATAAATATCCGTTTTCATTGGAGCTATGCGCCCGTTCCATGAAAAGAGGAACAGACACGCCTGACACCTGTGCAGATGCCCTTGTAGGAGGAATCAAGAATATGAAAGCAAGAATCCCCGCTAATAAAGACCGTAAGCCTAAGACCGACACACACTATCGTCACATTGAAAGCCTGTTCAGAAAGGCAGACCTCACTGTTACCGATAAATATGTTCTGTCATATATGCGTTTCATGCCCGAATCGGGTGTTCCGAAAATGTTGTTTCAGAAATTGACAAGGCTTATTGATTTCACAGAGATAGACAAGCTGATCGACCTCGGCTTTATCCATGATAACTCTGACGGTACGATCTCCATAACTTCTATTGTACGCAAGCTCGTTGAAGCCGATTATAAGATCAACCCCGAAGAAATGCTTGCGTTCGGTGAGACTTTGTTCTCTACGGATACAAGCGAAGCTCCCAAAGAAGTACTTGCTGAGATTGCTGATAGAATTTCACCCTTGAAATATCTAACGATGATCGAAAGTGATGTTTTTGTTGCATATCATCTGCTGTTTCAGTTTTACTTCAAGATCGAAAGCAATTTCAGCACAGATATGGCTATGAGCTGCTTGGCTATGAACTATAACAAGAACATTTTCAAACACCGCCTGCTGTACCAGGCAGACAAGGCTCAGTTTTTTGAGCGTTTCAAGGACAGCGAAAACTTTGATCTTATCAAGCAGACTCTTGAAAAAACCGAGACCAATCCCCGCTGGCACGCTCATGAGGACGGCAAGGAGCCGCCCTCGGATCCGCTTGTCAGATCATTCATTGTTTCGGAGGAAGATGATGCTGAGATTTTCGGTTTGAATGACGAGTGATCAAATAAAATCAAACAACCTCAGCAGCACATCTATCAGCACAGCAACAGGTGCAGCGTAGTACAGAAGATCGCCAATCGTTCTGACGGTGCAGAAACGCTTCACCGACTTGCTGATCTCTTTTGAAGCCATGTCTGCGGTTATTGTTAGCGTTTTTATGTACTTGATGTAGGCAATCATCTCCTTTTCCATATCATCACAGGTGTCGTAGAGATACTTCTGTACCTCTCTGAACGCCACCGTCTGCTCCTCTTTGAACTGATGATAGATGTCCCTCGTAACTTCAACGGTCGATGCCTTTACGCTTTTTGCGTACTGCTCTTGCAGGCTCAGGTTCTGCATCTGATGTTCGGACAACCTTTGTATTTCGGCGCTTATAGCTGTCGAATAGTTCTTCAAAAGTTGGCACATCTTTAGCGTTGCCGTTACCAGAAGGAGAACCCTCTCGTCCCTCTGAGCGTCCATCGAGGATACTCCGATCTCCTCCGCCATTTCCCGAACTCTCGTTTCTATTGCGTTCAGTTCCGGAAGCGGTGTTTCCTGCTTGTGCGGTTTCTGAGATTCCATTACTGCTGCCCCCTGTCTCTGTGCTTTGTGTGATTGTTCGTACTCCCTGTGGATACGCTCCGCTTCTTTTATCATCTGTTCCCGTGTAAAGACCGCTGTTTGCTGTTTGGATTCTGTCTGCGGTTTGGGTGGTGTCGGCGGTGAGGGCTTCGGCTCTTTCGACTTCTTGTCCTCGCCAAATCTTGGTAAGCTCATATTTGATTCCTTTCACTGTGTACTTGTCACCCAGCTTACTGCCCCTGACCGAGACGAGTTTACCGTTTTTGTCGGTGTATTCGGGGTGACGGTATGATATGGTGTTGCCCTTTACACGGCACTCAACATGATAATGCTTCATCAGGGCAGCTACCACATCTTCTAAGGTTTTGTTATTTGGGTCGGCACACTCAATTTTGATAACCTCTCTCAGCTCGTTCTTAAAGGTTTCCTTGCCCTTAGCTTTCATCTGCTTTTCAGCAAAGGTCTCCTTATCACGATCCGGATTATCGTTGAAATAATCCTTGCGGACGGAGTTTACAAGACCTCGCTTCATGCACTGCTCTCCAAAGAATTCGCACATATCATAAAGGTCTCGCTGATTGCGGCGATATGCTCTGCCGATCTCAATATGACAGTTGCCTACAAGAAAATGGACGTGCTTATGCGGTTTATCGGTATGAACAGCGAACAGCACTTCATATCCCTGAAAATGTTTATCTGCAAACTCCTTTGCGATACGAAACACTTCATCATAGGTAAGTTTATCGTTATCATCGGGAGAAAAAGATATGGACATCTTGAAAGCAAGATTAGCCTTGCCATCGGGACGTTTTCCGAACAGGCTTCTTGTCATGAGGACATCACGGGCGTAGTTATCACGGTCGCAATTGATGCTCCAATAGAGGTTGGGTGCAGTCTTTACTACTCCGTCCCGTATCTGTTCAGGCAGTCTGCCTAAAATATAGTCAGCAGCCTTTTGAAGCTGAACGGCTGTTTTGCAGGGCTGATAATCGACATTGACGTTACCGAACATTATTTACTGCCCTTGATGCTGAACTTCGGGTTGCTGATAAAATCAGAGAGCTGCCCCATGACCTTATCATTGGTACGGCGGATAGCTCCAATCTCGGCACGAACCTTATCGTCCTGCCCGATGTTGGAGAAGTAGGCAAGCTGATTGAGGTTTGTGCCTATCTTCCTGATCTCATGGATAAGAGGGGTGATGCTCTCCTCAATGGAGTAGATACGTACCTCGCTGTCCCTGATAGCCTGCATAAGATAGTCGGTCTTGCTCAGACCACTGGCTTCATGCTTGGTGTTCCATAGCTGAAGCTCCTCGTCTGTCAGCTTCAGACTGATAGAGTGATAGCGTTTGCGATTAACCATTGTCGCTCCTTTCTGCCGCTGTGCGGCTCTTGGGGGAAGGTCTCGGAGGTGGAACGTCTCTGAGCAGGTAGCCGATGTGTCACTACATCGGTCCTACCTGCCCGGCGCAAATCCGAGCCGGACACCGCCTTGTTACTACAAGGCTTTCGACCTCCGTGTCGAATTTAAGCCTCGCCCAACTGGCGTTAGGCGCTCGATCCTGCAAATTCCTCTGTGATATTTGCAGGATTTCTTTTTTGAATAAAATGCTATCAGGCATTTTTGCATTATTTCTCCGATTCTTCCCTTGTCTATTGGTTTGTTGCTGTTGTTGTAATACTCCGCTATATATTTGGCGGTAATGCTGTTTGAAGTAATATCAACCGCCGATAAAATCGAAATCAATGCCGGAATAATCGTCCTCGTCAGAGGTTTTCAAGCCCTCCGTGGCGCTCGGATTGCCGTCCTCGGCATATCCTCTTGTGTCCTTCGTTCCTAAGGGGACAGCCTGCATAGGGTAGCCCCTGTTCAGGCTAAGCATCAGGCTTGCAAGAAACTTCGGCATTTCGGCAATAAAAGCCTTGCCCACCTCCGAAACGATCTGCTCCACAAAACGCTCCTCGCGCTGACGGGTCTCAAAGTACGGATCATCAGCAAGTCTCCCCATACGGTCAAAGTAGTCATTGACCGCAGTAATGGCAGCCACATTCGTGGACTTGATCTTGTCCTTGTCGTAGTTGTGGAGGTAGTCCCACGCCTTAGCGTGTTCGGGGTTCTCCATATTGAAGCGGAAGCAAGTCGTTCTTACACATTCTCTGTCCTTGCCCATATCACTTGCCCTCCTTCCTGAGCTGTGCGGCGGCGAAGAACTCATAGCCCTTAGCCGATGCACAAATGTCTCCGATGATAGTCACTCTATCCTTGTCATAGCTCCCGAAGTTTTCAATCAGCTTTCCGCCGCCGCCCGTGATGTAAAGGCGCATCATCTTCGGGTCGTACTCATACTTGCGGAGCAGAGCGAAAATGCTCTCGGCGTACTCGGCAATTGCCTGACGGAGAACATCTGCATATTCGCTGTCAATGTCAGCCTTGCCATAGCGGATCATAGACTGGATAATGGTCTCGTCAACGGTCACGCCCAGCTTGTTCATCATTGCATTGGACGCAGCCTTCACGCACTGGTTCACACCCATTTTCTCAGTGTAAGTCTTGGTGTTGATGACCTTGCGGTTGCTGACAAAAATGATGTTGACTGTTCCGTTGCCTATATCAGCGATCATGCTCAGACCTGTCATCTCGTTCAGTTTCTCCACCACGGCGGCATAGCCCTGCGGATAAACATAGCACCCGATGATGCGAACAGAGTAGAGCTTGTCCTCATACTTGAAGTCCACGCTCTCCCTCTGGAGCATATACTGACGGAAGCTCTCACGCTGTCTGCCTACCCAGGTGATCGGCAGTCCCACGGCAAGGTACACTTTAGCCGAAGTGATGCCCTCCTGGTTCAGCTCACGGGCAATGCCCATAAGAGTGAACAGGTAGTTGTCCTCGTCCTGCCACTTGTCGGCAAGATACTCCTTGTGTCCCTCACCGATCTGGTAGTAGCTCCCCTCAAAGAAAAGAGTGTTCTTTGTAAAGGTAGGTGCCGCATCGAGCTTGGTGATGCCTGTTGGCGTTACTGTGTTTGCGGTCTTGATATTCCCATAACCGTGGTCGATACCTACGATCTGGAAGTCGTTATAGTGTTTCATTGGTATTCCTCCAATCTTTTTATTTAGCTTTAAGGATAGCTGTGTGCTGTCCGTCTGCTGTAATTTCAGTATAGCAGATATTTCGGTTCTTGTGGTTGGCAGGATGTTGGCGAGGTGTTGGCAGGAAAACAGTTATAAAAATAGAAGCACTGATGGTACAAGTCTAAGCGCATCAAAATCAACAAATTATTCCTTGTAAAATTGTGCATCCATACAATTATTGGTTTTAGGTTATAAATTACCAAGAAATCTATTGACATAACGATCAGCTTGTGCTATGATATAGTTACAGCAAAGGTTACGAATTACCTAAGATTATTAGGAGGGATCAAATTGAAATCTACAGTTGATATGATTCGAGAAATTTCTTATGAGCTGAGCGAGGCTTATCGTGGAAAAATAGCGTATAATGGTGGCGCTGTTATTTCTACAGCTTATGCTTTGAGCATAATTGGGAAAACGCCGACAGTCTCCACTGATTCGTTGGAGACATTCATTAAAAGCTCTAATGTATCCCCCGATGTTTCTGAGGTTCTTTCCAGAAACTTGAATGGCTTATGGGAAAAAGTTCTGAGTTTCATTGGCAGATTTGATGCGGACGTATTAAAAGAAGTGGTTCTCTATGATAATTCATTCTTTGAAATGAGCACCCCGGTATCTTTAGCAAATCTTGCAAGCAGCATACTTGAGATTAAGGAACATGACAAGGTACTTGATATCTGTTCGGGAAGCGCAACCTTTCCAATATATGCTTTGCAAGATACAAAAGTAAGTGAATATACCGGAGTTGAGATCAATTTCAACTCAAATGACGTGGCAATTCTCAGAGGAGCACTCCTCGGTGATAACTATTCCTTTGTGATCAATAATGCACTGACATATAAGTACCCTGAAAGCTATGATAAGATCTTTTCCAATTATCCTTTCGGTCTCAGAGGATCCGATCTTGATGAGTGCCGTCATGAATTGCAGGACTACTTTGGACTTGATAGTTCTTATATCTCAAGATGCTCATCTGACTGGCTGTTCAATGCGATCATCATTCGCTCACTGAAAGAAACTGGCAAAGCAGTGGCAATCATGACAAACGGTGCTGCGTTTAACAAGCCCGATATGTATATGCGTCAGTATTTTGCAGAGAACGGTTATATTGAAGCAGTTATCAATCTTCCCTCTGCCTTATTCATCGAAACTGCTATCCCAACCACTATGATAGTATTCAGTCATAACAACACTACGATCCGACTTGTGAATGCAGAAAACAGCTTTTCTAAGGAAAGCAGAAGACTCAATACACTTTCTGAAGATAATATCCGATTTATACTTGACTGTCTCCAAAACGGCGGGGATAACACGATAGATGTTTCTACGGCAGATATGCGAGAGCATGATTATAATCTCATGGCTTCACATTATCTTGAAAAGCCCGTTGTTGAAAACGGAGTATGTTTCGGAGATATCATCAAAAATATTGCAAGAGGGTCACAGGTAAAACCCGAATTACTGGAATCTATTAAATCTGTAATGCCTTCCAATTACAGGTTCATTTCCCTTGCGAATGTGTCGAACGGTTCTATAGATATCGAAGAAGGACAGCAGTATATTACAGAGCTGCCGAAGGCTCTTGAAAAATTTGTTATTCCTGATAATTCTATTGTTCTTTCCAAAATGGCATCTCCTACTTTCCGCTCCGCCGTTGTAAATTCCGATAATAATCATTCTATTATCGCAACAGGAAATCTCTACATTATTGAGATAGACGAACGCAAAGCTGATCCGTATTACATTCAGGCATTCTTTGACAGTATCGCAGGCGAAGCTGCACTGAGTTATGCTTCGGGTGGCACAGCCGTTAAAACAATCTCAGTAGAAGCAGTAAAGAATATCATGATACCGCTGCCGTCGCTTGAAGAACAGAAGGTTATAGCTCAGAAGTATCAGGCAGCACTTGATGAATATGCTGTGCTGAAACGAAAAATGAAAAAAGTATTGGAGAGAAAGAGAACACTGCTGGACAGCGAGGGGTGATCATCGTGTTGGATACAGAACGTCTTGAAGAAATAATAGACGCAGTCACCGAAAAGATTTACCTCGCCAACAGAACAGGAGAACTCGACCAACTGCTTAATGATTGGGGCTTTGGTGATCTGATACAGAATGAATGCTCCAGCAATGATTATTATGATACGCATAAAGACGGCAAAATCGTCGTTCTCGGCAGTTCGCAGGTAAAAGAACATGATCTGCTCGGCATCATAAAAAGCCTCGGTCTTGATAAAGACAGGTTTGAGTTTTGCCTTGACTATAAGGCGATAGAAACCTTTCAGTTCTCGAAAATGCAGTATAACCCCAATTACAGGCTTGTTATTGTCGGCCCGATGCCGCATAGCACAACCGGAAAAGGAGAAAGCCGCAGCACGATCTCAGAATTGGAGAATGGCAACGGCTATCCCAAAGTAATAAGGCTTGGCTCTAATGAGCTAAAGATCACGAAGACGAATTTCAAGCAGGCTCTGCAAGAGCAGCAGAATGCCCATTATATATAAGGAGTGAGAGTATGTCGATCAATTCTTTACAGAAGCAGACAAACATCAATATTCAGGAGAAAGCAAATCTCATATGGGAGATCGCTACACATCTTGTGGGACTGTTCAAGCCGCACGAATACGGCAAAGTCATTCTGCCGATGACGGTGCTGAAGCGTTTCGATGATGCTCTTGCGCCGACAAAACAGGCAGTCGTTGAAATGGGCGAAAAGCTCGCAGGCATGAAAGTTGAGGGTGAAGCCCGTGACGGCGTTCTCTGCAAGACTTCCGGATATTCCTTCTATAATACAAGCAAGTTCGATTTCAATAAACTGGTATCAGACCCCGATAATATCGAATCGAATTTCGAGAACTATCTGCAGGGCTTTTCCTCAAACGTCAAGGACATTATTTCAAACTTCAAGTTCACCGATCAGGTGCGAACAATGGCTGACGGCAATGTTCTGTTCGTGGTGATACAGGAGTTTATCTCCGCTAAGGGCGATATGGCACCCGACAAGATCACCTCTACCGATATGGGTTACATTTTCGAGGAACTTATCAGGAAATTCTCCGAGAGCTATGACGAGCAAGCCGGAGCGCACTTCACAAGCCGTGATATTATCTACCTTATGACAGAGCTGCTTATCGCTCCCGAAAAGGACGATATCAAGGCGAACGGCTGCACAAAGACCGCATACGATATGGCTATGGGTACCTCTCAGATGCTCGGTTGTCTGACGGAGCGCCTGACCGACATCAGCGAAGATGCCGACCTCACCTGTTTCGGAGAGGAGTTCAATCCTGAGACATACGCTATCGCAAAGGCTGATATGCTTATCAAGGGCGGCAACGCTTCGGGCATGATGTACGGCGATACGCTCAACGATGATAAATTCAGCGGCTACGAGTTTGACTACATCATTTCCAATCCGCCTTTCGGTATCGATTGGAAGCGTGAAAAGACAGAAGTCGAAGCCGAAGCTAAGAAAGGCTATGACGGACGATTCGGTCCGGGACTGCCTGCCATTTCCGACGGTCAGATGCTCTTTATGCTCAACGGTGTCAAGAAGCTGAAAGAGGGCAGCGGACGTATGGCGATCATTCAGAACGGCTCGTCCCTGTTCACTGGCGATGCAGGCAGCGGTGCTTCGGAGATACGCCGTTACGTTATCACGGAAGATATGGTCGAAGCGATCATTCAGATGCCGACAGACCTGTTTTACAACACGGGCATTTCCACCTATATCTGGGTGCTGACAAAGGGCAAGCCTGCACACCGTCTGGGAAAAGTTCAGCTCATTGACGCTTCAAAATGCTTTGTGAAGCGCCGCAAGAACATCGGCAACAAGCGTGTTGACCTTGATGACAAGTGCATTGAGCTTATCATGAAAGCCTACATGGAGTTTGAAAATGAAGTCTATACCGACGGCGAGCTTGTTGTGGAGTCAAAGACCTTCGACAATGATTTCTTCGGCTTTACAAAGGTGACTGTCGAGACAGCACAGGCAGATGAAAACGGCAAGGCTATCCTGAAAAAGGGCAAGCCGCAGGCTGTCAAGGGCGCAAGCGGCAGCGAGATCATTCCGCTTTCGGAGGATATTGACGAGTATATCGCAAAGAACGTCCTGCCGTACAATCCGCTGGCATTCGCTGACCGCAAGAAAGACAAGGTAGGCTATGAGATACCGTTCACAAGGCTTTTTTACAAATTTACCGCCCCGCAGTCCTTGGAGGATATCTTTGCGGATATCAAAGCACTGGAGGAGGAAGAAACAACACTGATGAAGGAGCTGTTTGGTAATGCGTGAGATGAAAGATAGCGGAGTGGCTTGGATTGGGGAGATACCCGAAACATGGTCTATAAATAAAATGAAGTATATCGGAACATATATAAATGGATACGCTTTTAAGCCAGATGATTGGGGAAATACAGGATTACCTATTATTCGCATTCAGGATTTAACAGGAAGCAATAATAATCCTAATTACTTCAATGGAAATATAGATCAGAAATACTATGTGAAAAATGGAGATATTCTTGTATCTTGGGCTGCAACATTAGATGCCTTTGAATGGAACAAGGGTGAAGGCTGGCTTAATCAGCATATATTCAAAGCTATTCCACAAAAGGATATTGTATCAAAACCTTATTATATTTGGCTATTAAAAGTAGCGATGTCTTACATGAATGATGATAATAAACATGGAATAATGATGCAACACATCACATTACCTGTTTTTAACAATTTTTCTATTGCAATTCCTCCTCTCGAAGACCAACAAAAAATCGCCGCCCACCTCGACCGCAAATGCACCCAGATAGACGCTCTCATCTCCAACGCACAGCAGCAGATCGAAAAGCTGAAAGCCTACAAGCAGAGCGTTATCACCGAGACTGTCACAAAGGGGCTTGATCCTGATGTGGCTATGAAGGATAGCGGGTATGATTTTATAGGCATGATTCCGGCTTCATGGGAGATTTGCAAGCTCAGACATATCGGTACACCTCAAAATGGCATCAGCAAGGGCGGAGAGTTTTTTGGAACAGGATTTCCTTTTGTGAGTTATGGTGATATCTATAAAAACTTCACATTGCCTGAAGCAGTTGACGGCTTAGTAAATACAACTGAAACAGAAAGAAAGCAATATTCCGTGGAGCGTGGAGATATCTTCTTCACAAGGACATCTGAAACCATTGAGGAAGTTGGTTTTTCGTGTGTGTGTGAAAAGACCATTCCTGATGCAACCTTTGCAGGATTCGTAATAAGAGTACGTCCGTTTAATGATAAACTGCTAACAGGATTTGCGAAATATTATTTCAGAAGTAGTCACCATAGATTCTATCTTGTCAAAGAAATGAATCTCGTAACAAGAGCAAGCCTGAGTCAGGGACTATTAAAAAGTATGCCCGTTTTAGTCCCAACAAAAGAAGAACAACAAGAAATCTCCGACTACCTCGACCACAAATGCTCCCAGATAGACAAGCTCATCGCCCTCAAACAGCAGAAGATCGAGAAGTTACAGCAGTATAAAAAATCCCTGATATATGAATATGTGACAGGCAAAAAAGGAGTATAATGATAATGGAAAAAGAATTTGGAAAATATACAGCTTTTGAAACTCTTTTAAGGATTAACAGCAACGAATGTAAGTATCATCCTTATAAGTGGTATCCGCACTCAATTGATAGTTTTAAAGCCTCGATTATTCTTGATTATAATGTAGAAGGGGCTGAAGCACTTTCAAAAAACTTAGCTTATAATTTGCAATATATACAATATCTTGAACTATGCTTCAAAGAACTTAAATTGTCGGATGTTTTATATACCATGCTTGTAAAAAATTATGTGATAACCGGAATGTCAATATTAGAAGGTATATTCACTAATCTTTTAAAATCAAAGAATCTATACTCAACAACAGACATTGAAAAAATATATGAATTCACATCAGGAATAAAAAATGTATCAGAAAACTGTTTTTTTGACGGGGAAAACAGAAAAATCGAACCAGAAGAACAAAAGCAGCAGCTTGAGATAAAATCGACAGTATATAAAAAAACAGAACGACATTATGAAGAAATGCATTTGCATAAAATGATTGAGGTAATAGAAAAGCATCGTAAAGACAATCCAAAGGTACTCGATGTTAGTCACACCATTTATACGCCATTGAAGAGTCTGAAAGAATTGAGAAATAGAGTTCACCTTCAGATTTCTCAACATAATACTGACCATGATTATAATGCTTTCTCATATATAGAAAAACAAGAGATGGGGTTTATTCTTTATCAAATATTAACCTCAGAAGGGATTTCACGAAATCCTGCAACTTTTGAATTCTTAGAAGTGAATTGTATAAAAGAAAATGACGAAAACCAGTAATGTCATAATGAATAAATATCAAAAAGTGGGTGATTGTAATATGGATACAAAAGAAAAGCGCTTTGAACAGGATATCGAGACTTTCTTCCTCTCCGATGATGGCGGATACGTTTCGCTGAAAAGCAGTCAGTTCGATGTTGACAAGTGCATCTGTATGGACGTGCTGTGCAGGTTCATCGAAAAGACACAGCCGAAAGCGTGGGCGAAATACCTCAAATACTACGGCGAGAACGCACAGGAAAAGCTCTATTTCCGCCTTGAAAAGTGCATCAGCGAACAGGGCTTGATCTACGTTCTCCGCCACGGTATCGAAGACCTCGGCATCAAGCTGAAAGTCTGCTACTTCAAGCCCGAAACCGCCCTCAATGATATAGATGTGGAGCATTATGAAGCGAATATCCTCGGCTGTACAAGGCAGTTCCGCTATTCTCCCCACAACACCAATACCATTGATATGGTGCTGTCGGTGAACGGTATCCCCGTTGTTTCGATAGAGCTGAAAAATCAGCTCACCGGACAGGACTATCAGTGTGCGATCAGGCAGTATAAGAACGACCGCAGCAGCAAGGAGTTCTGTTTCCGCCTTGACCACCGCTTCCTTGTGTATTTCGCAGTTGACCTCTATGAAGCGTGGATGACAACACAGCTCAAAGACGGAAACACCTATTTTATGCCGTTCAATCAGGGTTCAAACGGCGCAGGTGTCAGCGGCGGCGCGGGCAACCCCGACTATCCCGACGGCTATGCAACGCACTACCTGTGGGAAGAAGTGTTGCAGCGTGATTCCCTCATGGATATTCTTTACAGGTTCGTTTCCCATGTCAAGGAAAAAGATGAGGAGACAGGCAAGCTGAAAGAAAAGCTCCTGTTTCCCCGTTATCATCAGTATGATGTAGTGCGGAAAGTCCTTGCCGATGTCAAGGAGAACGGTTCGGGCAAAAACTACCTGATTCAGCACAGCGCTGGTTCGGGCAAGTCAAACTCTATTGCGTGGATCGCCTATCGTCTTGCGTCCGTCCACGATGCAAACGACGAGGGAATATTCGATTCCGTTATCGTAGTCACAAACCGTGTAGTCCTCGACGGACAGTTACAGGATACGATCAACAGCTTTGAGCATAAGGTCGGTCTCGTTGAAGCGATCGACGATAAGAAAAATTCACACAGCCTTGCAGAAGCGATCAACGATGGAAAGAAGATCATCATCAGCACCGTGCAGAAGTTCCTGTTTGGCTACAAGGATATGGACAGCTATAAGGGTAAGAAGTTTGCTATCATCATTGATGAAGCACATCAGGGACAGAGCGGCGAAAGTGCCAGAATGCTCCGCAGAAGCCTTATCGACATTGGTGTAGCAGTAAAGGAATACGCAGAGGAACAGGAGATCGACGTGGAAGATGTTGACCTCACCGATGAATTTATCAACAGCGTAGTAGGTCAGGGCAGACACGCAAACCAGTCTTTCTTCGCATTCACCGCAACACCGAAAGGTCCGACGATAGAGGTGTTTGGAACTGAGTATATCGGCGCTGACGGTACACCAACAAAATTGCCGTTCCATGTATATTCTATGAAGCAAGCAATTGAAGAAGGTTTTATTCTTGACGTGTTACAGGACTATACCACGATCCGTGAAGCATTCAAGCTCGTGAAGGTTTCCGAGGACAATCCTGAGCTGATAGAGGGTGCGGCATCGAAAGCGCTGTTCAAGTATTATAAGAAGCACGGCTATACGATCACACAGAAAACAGAAATGCTCATGGCGAATTTCCTTGCAAACGGCAGATTCCAGATCGGCGGCAAGGGCAAAGCAATGGTCGTTGCCGACAGCAGAGCCAACGCAGTACGTTATTACCTTGCAATCAAGCAGTACCTGAAAGATCACCCGCAGGAATCGGCAGGCTGTGATGTTATGATCGCATTTTCAGGCGAGATCACGCTGGAAGAAATGCCAATGGAGAAGCCGTTTACCGAAGCCACTATGAACCTTGACGAAAACGGAAAGTGCATCACAACCGATAAAAAGTTCAGAAAAGTGTTCCACAGCAGTCAGTATAATATCCTCGTTGTAGCCAATAAGTATCAGACAGGTTTTGACGAACCGCTGCTTCATTCCATGTATGTAGATAAAAAGCTGAAAAGCGTAGCAGCCGTGCAGACACTTTCCCGTCTAAACCGTACTTGCTTCGGAAAGGCAAGCACCTTTGTCCTTGACTTTGAAAATACCGAGGAAAACATCAAAAAAGCATTTCAGCCGTTCTATGAGGAGTCTTCTATGGAAGGCGCAACAGACCTGAATGTGGTGTATGACCTCAGAAACAAGTTGAACGAGTATATGCTGTTCAATTATGATGATGTCGAGAAGTTCAACGACTTTATGTCAAAGCAGACAGGGAAAGGGCAGAATGCAGCAGCACTCGGCAAGCTCGCAGGAATGTTCCGTCCTGTGATTGACAGATACAGAGATCTTTCCGAGGACGATCAGTATGCAGTCCGTGACTATCTCCGCAAGTTTACAAGAACTTATGCGTATATCACCCAGATCGTCAGACTGCACGACAAAGACCTGTTTGCTGAATATCTGTACACTTCCAATCTTCTGAGACTGCTTCCGAAATCAGGAAAGGATATCGTTGATATAGATGACAAAGTCAGACTGGAATATGCTAACCTGAAAGAAACGCATACCGGAGCGATCATACTCGATGAAAAGAAAGTTGTATGGGTTCCCGGCGGAGCAACTGCTCCCAAGAAGCCCAACAAGAAAAAGGACACTTTACAGAGTATCATAGATAAGGTCAACGAACGATTTGACGGTCAGTTCACCGATGCAGACAGGGTTATTATCGAAGGTATCTATCGTATGTTTATGGACGATAAAGACGTTAAGAAATTCAAGAAATACGCCAGCGACAACAGCACAGAAATGTTCGTCAATTCCCTGTTCCCGGAGAAATTCAAGGAGATCGTTACACAGTGTTTTCTTGATAACAACGAATCATTCCAGAAGCTGTTCAACGATCCTGAGTTTTATCAAAAAGTGCAGGATGTTATGGCAAAAGAGTTGTATAAGTCGTTGAGAAAAGATTCATAAGATTTAAGAGCCGTATGTGAGTTAAGCTCCTAACGGCTCTTATAGGATAAAATGTAAATCTGTAACAGAGAGGAGAAAAATATAATGGATGCACCTTTACGCATAGACGAGCAGATAATGAACAGTGACAGAGTTATTTGCCGTCATATTGATAGCATAGAAAAATCTACAATTGGAGAAATATCTCAGGACATTCTTTCGCATCTTCGCCATTTTGTCGAACATATTATGCTGAAGATTTATGCCAATGGAGAGGATATCGAAGATTCACATGAAAATGTTCAAAAAGCAGTAAAGTATGTTAAAAGCCAGATGAAATTGAAGCATATTGCACGTTTTCATCGTTTCTTGCAGGTATCTGTATCTCATAGAACTTTAGCAGAAGAAAATGCTAATCGATTGATGCTCAAATATTATGAATATCTTCTGAGAATAAAGAATTATCTTCAGGACAATTATTCTATGGAAGTCCTCCATAACCTTGAAAAGTTTCCTATTGAAATAGATGATAGTTATAAAGAATACTATGAGAAGATTTCTGAGAAAATTGAATTATACCATACTCCTATAAGAGAAGGATTTCGATTTGACCGGTTTTATATCCAATCAATAAAGCCATTTTTTGTAAACGGGAAAATATACTATGAAGTTGCGTTCATACCGGCAAATGATAAAGCAAGCAAAACAGATCGGATCATTGCGTTTACAGACATTGAATTATCCGATTATTACGCTGTCAGATTTGCTATAGCCAATAATTCAATTGAAATTTTTGGAAAAACCATGCCCATACGAGTTATTGTCAATTGGGAAGTGAATATTCGTCCTTGTGAATTCTATAATTTTGCAAAACTGATTTACAAGAATGCCCCTAAGTTATCTAAAGCCGAACAGAAGCATTTATCACAATATTTAACTGATACCGGAGCCAATTTATCCGAGCTCCTTGATATTTCAGATGAAGCCTTTGCTAATTTACGCGGTAAAATCGTTCCAAATTCAAGTTCCACATTTTTCTTTGATATTCTGGATTATTGCAGAGAGCTTTTACGAAATCAAAGCCCAGGAGCTAATATCCTTAAGTATCTATTATTTCATATGACAAATAGGATAATAAAAGCACAATACAAGGAGCAATGGAAATGGGATTATTATAATGGTTGTTGGGAATACATAGGTCAAAACTCTTTGCTTTCTGATCTTTATTTAGCAAATGAATGTATACCTTTTGATAATATGCCATTTTGTTCTGCTCTTAGAAAACACGTTCCGAGCATTTCTGATATATTTGATTGCTTTGAGATATCAGGACGAGAACATGAGATTATTGCTTGGTTTATCAGGCATAATACAGAACAAAAAGGTATTCTTTTCACAAAATTAGAAAAGAGTGATGACGGGAAATATAAATTATTGGATTTTGAAGATGTTGAAAGCCTTGTAAATGTTTATAACAGCCGACTTTATAAGAATCGTACTCAACAAGCACGAAAGCTTATCATAAAAAATGATTTTATTTTTATAGAAAGCTATAAAGAAGATACGGTTTCTATAATTCAAACTGTAAAAAGCCTGACCACTAATGGAATTCCTAATCACGCTAACACAGCGAAGCATTGGATAGATACTCAAGATAATAGCGATCTGTCAGATGAGAAAAAAGATGCCTTAATCAATTTGTTTGATAAATCGAAAGTGGCTTTGATTTATGGTGCAGCAGGAACTGGAAAAACGACATTGATCAATTATATTTCAACATTTTTCAAGGACTACTCTCGGTTGTACTTAGCTCACACAAATCCAGCGGTAAACAATTTGAAAAGAAAAGTGAGCGCATCATCAAAATGCAATTTTATGACTATCACCAAATTTAATAATCCGTATGCTAAAGATGTAAAAAGAGATTATGATATTCTCATAATAGATGAGTGTAGTACTGTAAGTAATAAAAGTATGAGAAAGGTTCTTGAACTTGCTCAGTACAAGCTTTTAATTTTGGTAGGAGATATATACCAGATCGAGGCTATCGAATTTGGAAATTGGTTTAATGCAGTAAGATTCTTTATTCCTCCAACATCAGTATGCGAATTAAAAAAACCATTTAGAACAGAAAGTAAGCAATTATTAGACCTATGGGATAATGTCAGAAAAATGCAGGGTAATAATGAGGATAGTGATGTTCTTGACAGATTACAAGCAGGTGAGTTTTCGGCAGAACTGGATACTTCAATATTCACTTCTGCAGCAGAAAATGAAATTATACTTTGCTTAAACTATGGAGGACTTTACGGTATTAATAATATCAATCATTTCATGCAAGAAAACAATAACGGTAAAGAGATTTATCGTGGCATACAAAGATACAAAGTCGGTGATCCTATTCTATTCAACGATGCTGCCGATTCGTTTTTTAGCAGTGATGAAGACGAAGTTCCTGTTATTCATAATAATATGAAAGCTAAAATCGTAGATTTCGCTGTTTTAAATGAAGGTCAGGCAAATGAGTCGATTCAATTTGATGTCGAACTTGATAAACCTCTTATAGAATTAAATATGGATAATCGTAACTTCAACATCATAGGAACGAACCAGGAGGGAAACTCGATTATTCGGTTTGAAGTCTTTAAGAATAAAAGCACTGACGAGGACGATGACGAAACTTCAAGGGCTACGGTTCCGTTTCAAATAGCTTATGCTGTCTCAATCCATAAAGCACAAGGTTTGGAATATGACTCTGTTAAAATAGTTATAACCGATGAAATAGATGAACTTATAACTCACAGCATATTCTATACTGCAATTACTCGTGCTAAGAAAAGACTGAAGATTTATTGGTCTAAATCTGTTGAACAGAAAATACTTGAAAGAATCAAGCCTATTGATAACCGTCAGGATATCGCATTATTGAAAAGCGAAATAGTCTGAGGTGATTTTAGGAGGGCGAGCTGCCGTTACTGACACCTCGCCCTCTTAGATTATTTGTCAGCATCACTGCACTCGTCAAGTCCGTGAAGTAGCTGAATGTATACGCACTCCGCACGTTCATGTTCCTCGCCGTCCGTAGACATCATAAGTTCAAGGAAATATGCCCTCGCTTCCTCATAGTCCGTCCAGACCTCACGTCTGCCGTTGCAAATGGTAGTGACCTTGCGTGACTTCGGCATTGCCAATTCTGAGATTTTCAACATAGCTGTGACCTCCATAAGTTTTATTGTAGATACATTATATACCACAGCAAACCAGGAGTCCAGCTCTGCGGCAAATCTGTAACTATTCTTGTGAAATGCGCAGCAATACCGACACTTTCCCCAGTGCATAATAACGTGAGTGATAGTATCGCTTACCTGTGGCATACTATCAATAACAGATCATCAAATCAAATCCATCGGTTTCTGAATAACATTTCACTGAATTTTTATTCAGAAACTTGACAATGGCAAAGCGCTGTGGTATAATATCATTATACTGAAAAAACATTCAGAGAAAATATTTTCAGAAAAGATGTGATACTATGTTTATCGGCAGAGAAAAAGAACTCCGGCAGTTAAATGCCGAGCTTTCCTCATGGAAACGCAGGACAGCGGTGCTGGTCTACGGCAAACGCAGAGTTGGAAAATCCACGCTTTTGAGCGAAGCTGCAAAGAGCTTTGAGGGTGTCGTCATCAACCATATGTGCGTGACAAGCACCTTTGAGGGCAATATGGAGCTGATCTATCAGAGCGTTTCGGAGGGGCTCGGACTGCCGAATATCCGATTCGGCTCTCTCTTTGAGATGATGGACTACCTGAAAACACTGGACAAAAAGATACTGCTCATCATTGACGAATACCCCTATCTGAAACAGACCAAAAAGAAAAACGAAGTGGATTCCTATATGCAGGCGGTCATTGACAAACTGCCCGAAAATGTCAAGCTGGTGCTCTGCGGTTCGTATATCACAGTGATGAAGGAACTGCTCGAAGAGGGCAATCCGCTGTTCGGCAGGTTCTCGCTGATACAGCATATCCGTGATTTCGATTACCTTGACGCAGCGAAATTCTATCCCGATCTTTCTGTTCGTGACAAGGTCGCTTTCTATGCGGCGTTCGGGGGAAGTCCCTATGTTCTGGAAAATCTTGACACAAGTCTGCCCCTCCGTGAGAATATCGAACGTCTGCTGCTGCCCGAAACAGGTCTGGTGCGGTCACACATCGAGAATGTCATGCTCAGGGAAATACAAAAGTCATTTGATGCACGGATACTGGAAATACTCGGCAACGGCAAGAAGCGTTACAGCGAGATACGGGACAAAATAGCGAACAGCGAGACAGGTCTGCTCGATAAGCAGTTGAAGATACTTCTCGACATGGAGACTATCCAAAAAACCGAACCCATCAACCGCCGAAATGACAAGAAAAAGCAGTTTTACGAGATCGTGGATAATCTGATGCGGTTCTATTTCACGTTTATTTTCGGCAAGGCGGGGACGATCGCCCGTATTGGTGAGGAGCAGTTCTACAACCGAAATATTGATGCTGTGCTGGAGCAATTCGTCAGCAGACGACTTGAAGGCATCGCTCTGCAATACTTCCACAGAGCTGCTATTCTCGGTAAATACCCTGATATTGACGATTTCGGCAGCTATTGGTACGATGACCCTGCCACCAAGACCAACGGCGAGTTTGACTGCGTGATACGGCGTGGGGAGCAGTATGATTTCTACGAATGCAAATACTTCGATCGCCCCATGACGCTTGAAGAATGCCGTCAGGAAAAGGAACAGCTTGACAGCATCAAGGGCATCACCGTGTCGGGTGTGGGATTTGTCTGCACGGGAGGATTTGATTTTGAGGGTGCTGAGGGATTCACACTCATTGACGGAAAAACACTTTACTTCAACGAATGAAAAAAGCCGCCGCTCAGGACGAACCTGAACGGCGGTTTATGATTCTTGTCATCCGATTTTGTCATCCGTCTTGTCATCCACTTAGAATTTAGGGTGACAAATGGGTGACAAATCGCATTTTCGAGCTATTTGGCAAATTTTGTTAAATTTCTGAAATTGCAGAAATGCCGTATTTTAGCCCTTCATAGCCTCTTCAACAGCAACTGCGCAAGCAACTGTTGCACCAACCATCGGGTTGTTGCCCATACCGATAAGTCCCATCATCTCAACGTGAGCCGGAACAGAGGACGAGCCTGCAAACTGAGCGTCAGAGTGCATTCTGCCCATAGTATCGGTCATACCGTAGGAAGCAGGGCCAGCAGCCATGTTGTCGGGGTGGAGGGTTCTGCCGGTGCCGCCGCCGGAAGCAACAGAGAAGTACTTCTTGCCAGCGTCGGTGCGCTCCTTCTTGTAGGTACCTGCAACGGGGTGCTGGAATCTGGTCGGGTTGGTGGAGTTACCGGTGATGGAAACGTCAACGTTCTCCTTCCACATGATAGCAACGCCCTCGGTAACATCGTTAGCACCGTAGCAGTTTACCTTAGCACGGAGACCCTCGGAGTAAGCCTTGCGGAATACTTCCTTGACCTCGCCGGTGTGGTAATCCATCTCAGTCTCAACGTAGGTGAAGCCGTTGATACGAGCGATGATCTGAGCAGCGTCCTTGCCGAGACCGTTAAGGATAACTCTCAGAGGCTTCTGTCTTACCTTGTTAGCCTTCTCAGCGATACCGATAGCGCCCTCAGCAGCAGCGAAGGACTCGTGACCTGCGAGGAATGCGAAGCACTCGGTATCCTCCTCAAGCAGCATCTTGCCGAGGTTGCCGTGACCGAGACCGACCTTACGCTGGTCAGCAACGGAGCCGGGGATGCAGAATGCCTGGAGACCCTCACCGATAGCAGCAGCAGCGTCAGCAGCTCTGGTGCAGCCCTTCTTGATAGCGATAGCGCAGCCTACGGTGTAAGCCCACTTAGCGTTCTCGAAGCAGATAGGCTGGATGCCCTCAACGAGCTTGTAAATGTCAAGACCCTTTGCCTTACATACCTCAGCACACTCCTCGATGGAGTTGATGCCGTACTCCTTGATTACAGCAAGGATCTGCTTTTCTCTTCTCTCATAAGATTCAAACAATGCCATTTTACTGATCCTCCTTAATCCTTTCTGGGGTCAACGATCTTAACAGCATCTGCGACTCTGCCGTACTGACCCTGAGCCTTTTCAAATGCGGTGTTAGCGTCGTCGCCTGCCTTTATGAAGTCCATCATCTTGCCGAAGTTTACGAACTTGTAGCCGATGATCTCGTTATCCTCATTAAGAGCAAGACCGGTAACATAGCCGTCAGTCATTTCGAGGTAGCGGGGACCCTTTGCAAGAGTGCCGTACATAGTGCCGACCTGCGAACGAAGACCCTTACCGAGATCCTCAAGACCTGCGCCGATAGGCAGACCATCCTCAGAGAATGCGGACTGCGAACGGCCGTATACGATCTGTAAGAACAGCTCTCTCATAGCAGTGTTGATAGCGTCACATACGAGGTCAGTGTTAAGAGCCTCAAGAATAGTTCTTCCGGGAAGGATCTCGGAAGCCATAGCAGCAGAGTGGGTCATACCCGAGCAGCCGATGGTCTCAACGAGAGCTTCCTGTATAACGCCCTCCTTAACATTGAGAGTCAGCTTGCAGGTACCCTGCTGAGGAGCACACCAGCCGATGCCGTGTGTGAATCCGGAAATATCCTTGATCTCCTTAGCCTTGACCCATTTTGCCTCCTCCGGGATCGGAGCAGCGCCGTGAGCAACGCCCTGTGCGATAGGGCACATTGTTTCAACTTCGTGCGAATAAATCATTGATATATACTCCTTTCGGTTTTTGGTCAGTGCATAACTGCCTATACTAATTTTACTACAAAACACGTCCCTTTTCAAGGGTTTTAACAAAAAATTTTAAATTTCGGTTAATTTATGAACACACACGGAGAAAACGCGCGAAATATGGCGATTTGTACAGATTGAGCCGTCGTTTTCCGTTAATGATGAACTAAAAATGCCATACCGCAAACAGTATCGGTATGGCATTTATTTCGTTTATTTATTGCGCTTGTTGAGCTTTCTCAGCGAGTGTATCGAGTAGCATATCTGACCGAGGCTGACAAGCACAAGTCCGCCTGCAAAAATTATCTCGGGAGCGACTTTCTTACCCGTACCCGGGTTGCTGTCAGCGGAAGTCTTGGCGGTCGAAACAACAGTCTCTACGGAGCTCTTGCTGTCGGTGCTGCTGCCTGTGGTCGTTGACGTGCCTGCTGTCGAGCTCGTGCTTTCCGAAGAAGTCGTGTCGTCAGCCGCCGCGGAGCTTTCCCCGCTCGAAGTGCTGTCCGAAACGGAAGCCGTGCTGTCAGTGCTGCTGCTGTCCGAACTGTCCGACTGAGATGAACTGTCCGCGTCGGGCAGGGAAGCGGAAGTCTCCGAACTTTCCTCGAACGAGCTGTCGGCTGTGCTTTCGGCGGTCTGCACATCGGCGCTGTCGTAGCTTTCTTCCGACGACGTATCTTCGGCAGAAGAAGTCTCGCTGTAGTCGGTCTGTTCTTCCGAGCTGCTGTCGGTCTCGGAAGATGGATCCGCGGTCTCAGAAGAAGTATCATCAGCCGCTTCGGAAGCTGTACCGCTCGGAACGATACTTACCGAACTTATCGCAAAAGTGCTGTCATGGCTGAGATAGTAGACCTGCACCGCGATGTCTCCGTACACATCCGAAAGGTCAACATCCTCGGCAGTCCAAACCGTTTCGCCGACGCTTTCCTCGCTCTCGAAAACAGTCCAGCCCTCGGAAGTCTGCATACCTATGCCGCCCACAACAGTATTGGTCGAAACGATGCCGACGCTGATATCTACAGTGCCGCTCTCGTCACCGCTGATGAAGTCGGAAGGCGAGAAGGTGAACTGCAACGGGTCTTCGTTGGTATAGTCGGTGCCACCCTGTTCGTGTGTGAAGAGATAATCCTCATTATCTGTGTCAGCGGCGCTGTCTGTAGTGCTGCTGCTTTCGTCGGTATCCGCATCCGAAGAGTCGTCAGTGTCGGAAGAATCATCCCTTACGTACTCGGACTCGGTCTCGGTCACGCTGCTGTCATCGGGAAAATCGGGAATGATCGTCGTCACGGGAATGACAACATCGGGCAGGGAAGCGGTCGTAGTGGTGGTGACTTCCTCAGTGGTCACGGCAGTTGTCGTCGTAGTCTCTTCCGACGAATCATCGGGCTCGGAAACGGTCACGGTCGTAACCTGTTTCTTCTCGGTAGCCTCTATCACGAACGGGTCGGAAACTCCGCACTGCTTGTAATCGGCATTGATAAAGTCGATACCCGAAGCGTAGACGAGCGTATCAACGTCCGTCCAGAACGCGATATCACCGTTATAACCGTCGTTCACAACAAAAGTCAGAAAAGCGATATCAGTGTCCTTGAGAACGTTTTTGCAGGAAAGGTCAGCGCCTGTTATCCTGACGGTTTCATTATCATATTCAAAATTTGTCACGAGCGTGAAATCGCCGCCGACATTGTAGCTGCTTTCATCGGGGATGATGAGGGTCACAGCTTTGGGGTCGTAATGCAGGTCGATGGTGAATCCGCACGCGCCGATGTCATCGGGTCTGAACTCTACCGTAAGGTTGAAGCTGTCGCCGCTGTGCAGTTCTTTTGTGTCGATCTCCAGTGCTATCTCGTTTTTTTGTGTAGCGGAAACGGTCGTGACCGCCGAAGTAAGTGTCAGCAGGGCTGATGCCGCCGCAATGGCTCGTTTGTGAAACTGCTTGTTCATTAAATTATCAGTCCTCTCTCAGAAGCGCACAGCGTTTTCAGGTGCTCGCGCGGAGAACTTCTGAGAACTCCGCGCTCGCATTCTGAAAATATAAAAAAAATTACACAAGTCCGAAGGCAGATCGCGTTTTTATACTTATTCACGATTTGGCAAATTCTTTTGACTGTTTTTCTCCAAACCGCAAAGGTTACGCAATTATTACATCCGGTAACGAAATTATATCACATTTAATACTATTAAGTCAATATTTATCAATGTAGAATTTTCAGCATATTATTTAGTGATTATGCCAAAAATTCGCTATTTTTTGAATTATATGTCAAAAATGTCAGTTTGCTGACACATCGGTAAATCAAAGCTTTTTGGCAATTTAGTTACGTTTTGTAACTTATTTTTATGTGCAAATATCAATCTGGTGTTAATACGATATGAATATTTCATGCTTGACAAAAAGCTTTTTGGTGTTGTATAATATGTTTACATCACTGCAAAATATGTCGAAAGGAGTGCTTGTGATATGAAAAAGGTGAAGCTGAGGGTCATGTCTGCTGTCTCTGCCGCAGTTTTCGCGGCGGGTCTTGCATCGCTCTGCGGCACGGAACAATTGAAGGCATCGGCTGACGACTGGACGTTCGAGTCGTACATGGACGAACAGGGCTTCCCCGAAAGTTACAAGCCCTTCCTTCGTGAGATGCACGAATACCATCCGAACTGGATATTCACCGCTCAGTATACGGGTCTGGATTGGTCGGACGTCCTCGCAGAGGAGAGCGTTATCGGCAGAAACCTCGTTCACGCCGAAGCCCCCGCTTCCTGGAAATCCTGTGAAAAGGGCGCATACGACCCGCTCAACAACTACTGGTACGGTCTCGACGGCACCTGGGTTGCGGCTTCAAAGGAGATCATCGCCTACTACCTCGACCCCCGAAATTTCATCTCCGAAGACCATATCTTCATGTTCGAGAACCAGTCCTACAACCCTTCGGTACATACCATCGACGGCGTTCAGGCGATACTGAACGGCACTTTCATGGATGGCACATATACCTGTCCCGACACTCAGGAGACCTTCGGCTACGCCCAGACTTTCATGGATGCCGCCGCCGAATCGGGCGTTTCACCTTACCACCTCGCGTCGAGATGCCGCAATGAACAGGGCGTTTACGGCGCACCGCAGTCCCTCGGCACGGTCGCAGGCTTCGAGAATATCTTCAATTTCTTCGATATCCAGGCGTATTACACCTCGACAATGACCGCAGGCGAGATGGGCTGTCTCTTCGCTTCGACCTATGACCCGTCCTACTATCTGCCCTGGACGAACCAGTATAAGTCGATAGTCGGCGGTTCGATATACCTCGGCAACGGCTACATAAACAGGGAACAGGATACCCTATATCTCCAGAAATTCGACGTTTTTGACGGCGGAAACGGTTTGTTCTATCACCAGTACATGACCTGCGTTTTCGGACAGGCTACCGAAGCGGTCGAGATGCGCAACGCCTACACCGACGAAGTGCTCTCATCCTCCCTCGAATTCAAGATACCCGTTTACGAAAATATGCCCTCAGACCCCTGCGAAAAGCCTGCGAGCGGTTCCTCCAACGACAATCTCCTCGAACGTCTCGACGTGCTCACCGACAGCGGTTTTGATATGCTCCCGAATTTCTACCGCTATTCCGACACCTTCGACATTACCGTTGACAGCTCTATCTCCGCGCTGACCTTCAAGGCTCAGCCCTACAGCTCGGAAGCAACAGTCAAGGGAACGGGACGCATCAAACTCAATTACGGCCTGAACACTGTCAAGATAGTCGTTACATCGGGCAGCGGTCTCAAACGCACCTATACCGTGAACGTCACAAGGCAAAACGATACATCGTTTCTCAAAGGCGATGTCAACGGCGACGGTCTCGTGAACGTGACCGATTCGCTGACGATAATGAATTACACAGCAGGCAAGATCAAGCTGAAAAACGATCAGCTGAAACGTGCCGATGTTGACGGTTCAAAAGTCGTCGATGTACGCGATGCTCTGCGCATCATGCAGTTCACATCGGGTAAGATAACCAGTCTGTAAAATACACAAGCCCCGCAGCCGATCTTTCTGCGGGGCTTGTTCATGTCACGAGAGAATGTCTGCGATAGCGTCGGTTATGTCGCCGATAGCCGACACCATGTTTGAAGTCTTGCGCTTCAGCTTGCGCATCGTGCGGGTCTTTTTGTTCGACAGCGCATAGACAGTGCTTCCGACCGCAATACCTGCGCTCACTCCCTTGCTGATTGCCGAAATGCTCATAAAGATCACTCCTTTTTTGTGGAATAGGCTTGTATGCCCTTGCTAAAATAATTCCCGAAAAACAGGGCAAATATCCATGTAAAAATATAGTATCCCGTGCTTGACAATTGTCTGGCGGTGTGCTATAATTAATTACCGCCTTTTCGGCAGTAATACATGAACATTCGGAGACGGAAAATGATAGTTACAGAGCGATTGAAAATATATCCGGCTGATAAAGAACAGATGCAGCGCTTCATCGAGTCGGAAAATGATGAAGAGCTCAGATCGGCATACTCGGAAATGCTCGCTGGGTGTCTCGAATTCCCCGACAAGTGGGAGTGGTACGCCATGTGGCTGATCGAACTTCATGACGGCACTCACATCGGCGACCTGTGCTTCAAGGGTATCGGTGACGACGGTGTACCAGAGATAGGCTACGGCATTCGCGACGCTTTTCAGGGCTGCGGCTACGCTTCGGAGGCGGTGAAGGGAATGGTCGGATGGGCTTTTCGCATCCGTTTGTGACGGCAGTCGAAGCGGAGACCGCCCCCGATAACAAGGCATCGCAGAGGGTCCTCGAAAAGTGCGGATTTGTCCCAAATGGCAAGATCGGCGAGGAAGGACCCCGCTACACTATAATAAGGAGCTGAAGACCATGTTCATATGTCCCGTCTGCAAAGGCAGGCTGAAAGAGAATAAGTTCGGGTATGCCTGCAAAAAGGGTCACCGTTTCGATGCGGCGGCGCAGGGCTATGTGAATCTTCTCGACGCCAAGCACGCCCCGAAGTCGGCAGGGGATAACCCGATGATGGTCAAAGCGCGTACCGATTTTCTTTCCCTAGGTCTTTACCGACCTCTTGCCGAGAGGACGGCGGCTATCATCTCCGAGCGTCTCGCCGACACCGACTCGCCCGAGATACTCGACTGCGGCTGCGGCGAGGGCTACTACACCAACATCTACGCCGCCGCGAACCCTAAAGCGTCGGTCTACGGCATGGATCTCGCGAAAACGGGTGTGCGCCACGGCGCTTCGCAGGCGCGTGAGAAAGGTCTCTCAAACGTCCGCTATGCGGCGGCTTCCTGTTTTGAACTGCCCTTTGCCGATCGTTCCGCCGACCTTATCGTGTGTACGTTTGCTCCCGTGAGCAACGCCGAATACGCCCGCGTGCTTAAAAAGGGCGGCAGTCTTATCATCGTGTGTCCGTCGCCGAAGCACCTCTACGAACTGAAAGCAGTGCTGTACGACGAGCCGTACCTCAACAAGCCGAACGATTATCAACTCAAGAGCTTCGCGCCTGTTGACAGTGTACGCCTTGAATACGAAGCCGAACTCCCGTCGCAGAAAGCGATAGCCGATCTGTTCGCGATGACTCCCTACTACTACAAGTCGCCGAAAGAGGGCACAGAACGGCTCGCGAAGCTCGAAAAGCTCGGCATCACCTGCGGATTTGATATTCTTATTTTCCGTAAGAAATAAGGTTTGCCTTAAAATATTACAGAGTAAATAAACAGGTTTTTATGTTATTGGGGGACAGAATGAAAAAAGAATTTGAGGTTGAAGATATAAAACAATTATATTCTGCTTTTATATCGTTGTGCGATTTTATTGAAGCAGATGTATATTGCGGCAAATGTCCTCTATGGAATGATATGTGCGGCGCTGCTGATAAGACAAAGGTCAGAGAATTTAGTGAAGCACTGTATAGGATCAGAAGTATTGCCGATATTTCAAAACAATAATTCAGAACGCTGCCAATAAACGAAAGGACAATCAATATGACTGAACGATTATTTTGCAAAGGCTACACATGGGGCTTTTTCTCGGGGAGCGGGGTTTACGCGACCCCCGAAGCCGAACGCTCGATGGAGCGTCTTGCCGAAAATGGTCTTGACTGGATCTGCATCCCCGTCAACTGTTTTCAGGAGACCTACCATTCGCTGAACGTTTTCTCAATGTTCGGCAGAACACAGACCGATGAAGAAGTGCGTTTTGCGATACACAAGGCAAAGTCGCTCGGCTTGAAAGTCTGCCTGAAACCGATGGTGGACTGCCTCGACGGAGTTTGGCGTGCGCGTATCAATTTCCCGCCCGAGGACCAGAAGCTGTGGGAGCGGTGGTTCGGAAGCTACACTCGGTTCATGTGCCATTACGCACGCATCGCCGAAGAGGAAAGCTGCGAAATGCTCTGCACAGGCTGTGAGATGGCAGGCATGGATTCGCAGACCGAACGCTGCAAAGCCCTGATTCGGGCGGTGAGGGAAGTGTTCAGCGGACTTATCATGCACAACGTGAATCACGGCGATGAGATGCGTTTCCCGTGGCTGACCGATGTTGATGTGGTCGGCGTTTCGGCATACTACCCCTGCACCACTCCCGAGGACAGCTCCCTCGGACAGATGAAGTGCGTATGGGCTGAAAAAGCGGTCATGCTCGAACAGGTCCACAAGCACTACGGCAGGCCCGTGATGTTCGCGGAGATCGGTATGCGGAATATCAGGGGCTGTTCGATGCACCCGTGGGAGTTCCGCGTCACCCCGAACGACACCCCCGACGAGACCGAACAGGCTGACTTCTACGAAGCAGCACTCTCGACCTGTTTTGATAAGCCCTGGTTCGCAGGCTATTTCTGGTGGGACTGGAAAGCCATTATCCCCTCGGAAGAAAAAGCCTCCGAAAACCGCGACTTCACCTGCTACGGCAAGAAATCAGAGCAAGTCCTCAGAAAATGGTATAAAAAAGACGAGAGATAAAACGCATTTCTCTCGTCGGATATCATAAAAAACTCCCTCACAGATCACTCTGCGAGGGAGGATATTTTCATATCATTTCAGGTTAGGGATCAGCCCTTTACCATGTTAGCGATCTCATCAGCGAAGTTCTCTTCCTTCTTCTCGATGCCGTCGCCGCGCTCGAAGCGGATAACCTCAGAAACTACGATGCTGCCGCCGAGCTTCTTAGCCTCAGCGTCAACATAACCCTGAACGGTCTGCTTGTCATCCTTAACGAATGCCTGTTCGAGGAGGCAGTTCTCGGAATAGTACTTTCCGACCTTACCCTCAACGATCTTTACCTTTACCTGCTCGGGCTTGTTAGCCATCTTAGGATCCTCTGCCATCTGGCTGAGCATGATCTCCTTCTCCTTCTCGATAACCTCAGCGGGAACCTGAGTTCTGTCGAGGTAAGCAGGGTTCAGAGCAGCAGACTGCATAGCAACGTCCTTACCGATGTAAGAAACAGCGTCTGCGTCGAGATCGGTGTCGAGCTTAACGAGAACGCCGATGCTGCCGCCGTTGTGAACGTAAGAAGCAAGCTTGCCCTCAAGTCTTACGAATCTGCGGATAACGATGTTCTCTCTGATCTTCATGCCTGCGAGCTCGGTAAGAGTGTCAGCAACGCTCTTGTCGCCGCCGCTGATGGTCTCAGCAGAAAGAGCCTCAACGTCAGCAGGGTTCTTCTCGATAATGGTATCAGCTACCTTAGCAACGAAAGCCTTGAAATCATCGGTGTTAGCAGCGAAGTCGGTCTCGGAGTTGACCTCAACGAGAACACCAACGTTGCCCTTTACTACAGCGGCAACTGCGCCCTCAGCAGCAGCTCTTCCGCTCTTCTTAGCCTGGGTAGCAAGTCCCTTCTCACGAAGGATCTCGATAGCCTTCTCCTGATCGCCGTCGGTCTCAACGAGTGCTCTCTTGCAGTCCATCATACCAACGCCGGTAAGGCTCATGAGTTCTTTTATATCCTTAACTGTTACAGCCATTGTTTTTTCCTCCTGTAATATTTATACGTGTGTGTTTACCGCTGTTTTCACGAATGTGTTTCGGTATATCGGTGTCAACGCCTATTCCCAGAATCGACTCCGCTGCGTCTGGTTTGAGCGGCAGCGAAAGAAAATGTGGGTTTATTACAAGGCTGACATCCTTATCCGCAGACAGTATCGTCCGACAGTGTCCTACAAGATCAGCGAATGTGATGATCCTTACACAGTAATCGCAGTTGTGAAACATCCCGTCAAGCTGAGCGCAGTCGGTAAAAGCGGGAAGTGTAAGCACTTCCTTGCCGTCTACCTTCTTTGTCATCAGTATGATATTGAACTGGTCGGGCATCGCGTCTGTATATGGCGGATTCAGTCTGCTTCCGCCGTAGATGTGGTTGTGCATATCCCTGTATATCCCGAACTTGCCCGCAAGGATTGCCGAAGCGCTCCATGAGGGGTTGATGGTGTAAGGTTTGATGTCACACTCATCCTTCGAGTATTTTACAGCAATAAGCACCAGCAATTCACTGTTTATGCAGGAATGAAATTCGTATTCGAGCAGTCTGACGACCTCATCATAATTGACATCGGCTGCAGCAAACTTTTTGTTGCCTTTCGCAGCCGAGGCATATTTTCTTGCCTGGATGAGTCTGATCCGCAGATGATTATAGCGGGCATTGAGCCAGCTTTTCTCGCGGTATCCGAGCAGTTCCGCTCTTGAATACTCCGTAAAACTGCCTTTATCGGTAAACAGTAGAAATTTCTCTATGCCGAGATATCTCCAATCAAGAACAAGTCGGATCAGGCTCGTCGGGTCAACAGCATAACTTTCAGCATCCTTGACCTTCTGCACATAATCCGAAGCGTTCCTGCTATCCGTAAAACACACGGCCCTGCCCTCCATATCGAGTGCGGGGATATGATCTCCCAGGCCGCGGTCACAGATCAGATATAGTTTCGGGTAAGGTGACAGAATTTCAGAATACTCATCGTCTTCAACAACATCCTGTCTCGACGGCAATCTGATCTCCATTTAAATCACCCTGCCCGTTCTTTTCAAATTATTCAGCTTCTGCCTCAGCCTCTTCAGCCTCAACAACAGCGTCTGCACCCTGTCTGCCTTCGATGATAGCGTCAGCCATGCAGCCGGCGATAAGTCTTACAGCGCGGATAGCGTCATCGTTGCCGGGGATAACGTAATCAACGTCATCGGGATCGCAGTTGGTGTCAACGATAGCTACTACGGGGATACCGAGCTTCTTAGCCTCGCTTACAGCGATCTTCTCCTTGCGGGGGTCAACTACGAACAGAGCGCCAGGAAGGGTCTTCATGTTCTTGATACCGCCCATGAACTTCTCAAGCTTCTCGATCTCGAGGGTGAGCTTAACAACTTCCTTCTTGGGGAGCAGGTTGAAAGTACCGTCCTCCTCCATGGTGTGGAGCTGCTCAAGTCTTCTGATTCTGCTCTGGATGGTCTTGAAGTTGGTCATCATACCGCCGAGCCATCTTGCGTTAACATAGTGAGCACCTGCTCTGGTAGCCTCCTCCTTGATGGAGTCGCCTGCCTGCTTCTTGGTACCTACAAACAGAACCTCCTTGCCGTCAGCGGAGAGCTCACGAACAAAGTTGTAAGCCTCTTCGAGCTTCTTAACGGTCTTCTGAAGGTCGATGATGTGGATGCCGTTTCTTTCAGTGAAAATGTACTGGGACATTTTCGGGTTCCATCTTCTTGTCTGGTGTCCGAAGTGAACGCCTGCTTCAAGAAGCTGCTTCATTGATACTACTGCCATTGTAGTAACCTCCTGTTGGTTTTTTCTCCGTCATTTGACGGGTGTGTCTATCCTCTGGACAGGTAGGCAAATGCCTTTACCCTTACTTTTTAACGGTACGGGAACCACAGCTTTCCCTGTCCATGCGAATTGCTTTAATATTATATCACATCTCACAAAAAATTGCAAGCATTTTTTACACGTCTATTTTAACAAACTTTCGACAGTAAACGTTCTCGATTTTGTTGACACTGTCTCTTTTTCCTGCTGAACGAGCACCGTGTCCTCTCCGATGAGGGTGATGTCGCTGCATTTTATCACAAGGTCGCCCTCTCTGCCCATTATCCCGAAAGCCCTCGGCCTGCCGAAGATCACGAGGGAAGTCACCTCTCCCGAAATGGTATCGAATTCTATATCGTCAACATATCCGAGCCTGAGACCCGTTTTCATATCAATGACCTCTTTGTTCCTAAGCTCGGTCAGCGTGCAAACCATAATATCACCTCGCAGATTTATATGCACTTCGGTCACATCTTATGCCTTGACATATCTTCTGACAGATGATATTATAGATAGTATGGAGTGATGAAAAATGAACGATACTATAATAAGAAACGTAACTATCGCCGACACCGAGGAACTTCTGCGGATTTATTCCTACTACGTCGAAGAGACCGCTGTCAGCTTTGAATACGATGTTCCTTCCGCCGCCGAATTTGCACGGCGTATCACGGATATATCGTCGGGCTACCCCTATCTTGCGGCTGTCCGCGGCGGCAGGATAATCGGCTATGCCTATGCCCATGCTTTCGTCGGGCGTGAGGCTTACAGGTTCTCCGCCGAGCTGACCATATACCTCGACAAGGACGAGCGCAGACACGGTACGGGCAGACTTCTCTACGATGCCCTCGAATCGAAGCTTGCCGCGATGGGAATAACGAACCTCTACGCCTGCATCGGCGTTCCTTCTGACGAATCCGAGGGCGACGAGTACATCACCCGCGACAGTGAGCGTTTCCACAACAGGCTCGGTTTTAAGACGGTCGGGTTGTTCACCGACTGCGGATACAAATTTGACAGATGGTACAGCATGATATGGGCTGAAAAACTGCTGAAACAGAACGCCCCCGAAGCGCCGCGCCATCCATTTTTCGACGCGAACTATGCAGCCTTCCTCGGCGACATCGGCGAAGCACGGATGATGGTGCTCTCCACCGCCGCAAACGGCAGGGTCTCCTCACGCACGATGAGCGTTGTGCAGTCCTTCGGTGTTTTCTATTTCCAGACCGACCGCGCCTCGCTGAAATACCGCCAGCTCAAATGCAGCAATTCCGCCGCCCTGTGCATCGACAATATCCAGATAGAGGGCGTCTGCGAAGAAACGGGCAGACCGCAGGACAACGAACAGTTCTGTGAGCTGTTTGAAAAGCACTTCAAGGGTTCATTCAACGCTTACACAACCCTTGAGAACGAACGTCTTTTCGCATTCAGACCGACCTTTGCCGAGCGTTGGGTCTACAAAGACGGGGAGCCGTTTATTGAACGGTTCGACATCGAAAACAGGCACTACAGCCTCGAAAAATACACGGGCAAATAAAGTATCCAAAGCCCCGATCGGAGATATGATAATGACACCAAATGAAAAAATAGAACGCATGAAAGAGCTCAACGACCTCCTCGCAAAAGCCGCCGATGTCTACTACAACACGGGCGATACCATTATGACCGACGCCGAGTACGACAAGCTTTACAACGAGCTTGAAGCCCTCGAAGAGGAAACAGGCATAATCCTCAGCGGAAGCAGAACACAGAACGTCGGTTTCGAGGTGACCTCCTATCTGCCGAAGGTCAGACACCCGAAGCGTATGCTCTCGCTCGACAAGACCAAGAGCCGCGAGGAGCTCCGTGAATGGCTCGGCGAACACAAGGGCTTTCTTTCCTGGAAGCTCGACGGTCTGACCGTCTGCCTTAACTACCGCGACGGAAAACTCAGTCAGGCAGTCACCCGCGGGAACGGTGACGTGGGCGAGGACATCACCCCGAACGCCATGCACATCAAGGGCATCCCTCAGCGCATCCCGTTTAAGGGCGCTCTTTCCCTCCGCGGCGAAGCGCTGATAGGCTACTCGGATTTCGAGCGTGTGAACGAGACTCTGCCCGAGGGCTCCGAGCCCTACAAGAACCCCCGCAACCTCGCATCGGGAACGCTCCGCAGTCTCGACTCGAAGGTGGTCGCCGACAGACGCGTGAATTTCTACGCCTTCACCCTCACCGAAGCCGAGGGCTTTGAGTGCGATTCTGTCGCAGGCCGTCTTGACTGGCTCGAAACACTCGGTTTTCAGAGGGTAAGCGGCAGGCTCGTTGACAGCGAAACGCTCATCCCCGCAATAGAGGATTTCGAGCGTTCGATAGCCGATTTCGACCTGCCCTCCGACGGGCTGGTGCTGACCTACGACAGCGTCAGCTACGGCAAGAGCCTCGGCGAGACCATCCACCATCCGAGAAACGGTATGGCGTTCAAGTGGGCTGACGAGACCGCCGACACCACTCTCCGCGAGATAGTCTGGTCGCCCAGCAGAACGGGTCTCATCAACCCCATCGCGGTGTTCGATACGGTCGAGCTGGAAGGCACCTCCGTTTCGAGAGCATCGCTCCACAACATCAGCATCCTGAAAAAGCTGAACCTTGCAGTCGGGGACACCATCTCCGTCTATAAGGCGAACATGATAATCCCCGTTGTCGGCGAGAACAAGACCCCTCACGACAGCGATGTTGTCTCGGACGCGGTCGCAAAGACCTGTCCCGCCTGCGGTTCGGAGACCGAACTTCTGACCTCCGACGACGGTGTTGAAACGCTCATGTGTCCGAACCACGATTGTGCCGCAAAGCATCTCGGACGTTTCGAGCACTTCGTTCAGCGCGACGCCATGAACATCGTCGGCATGGCCGAATCTACCATCAAGGCATTCGTGGAGAACGGTTTCCTGCGCGAGCCTGCGGATTTCTACAAGCTCGCCGAGCACAGGGACAAGATTATCACCCTCGAAGGCTTCGGAGAAAAGTCCTACACCCAGATAATCGAAGCGGTGGAAGCGTCCCGCGATACCGAACTTTACCGTGTTCTGTATTCCCTCGGCATCCCAAACATCGGTAGAGCGGCTTCAAGGCTGATCTGCGAGAGCCACCCGTCTGCGGATGAGCTCGAAAAGCTGACGCGTGAACAGCTTGTGGAGATCGACGGCATCGGCGATGTTCTTGCGAACGACTACGTCAGCTACTTCTCGAACGAGCACAACCTCGCCGAGTATCACGACCTGCTCGCCGAGCTGCGGATAAAAGCCCCCGAAGTGAGAAACACCGAATCGGGCATTTCGGGCAAGACCTTCGTCATCACAGGCGCAGTCCACATCTGGAAGAACCGCAGTGAGCTGAAAGAATTCATCGAAGCCAACGGCGGAAAAGTCGCGTCGGCAGTCTCGAAGAACACCGATTACCTGATAAACAACGATTCGACATCGACCTCGGGCAAGAACAAAAAGGCAAACGAGCTCGGTATCGCCATCATCACCGAGGAGCAGTTCAGGGAGATGACCGAATGAGCGCCATATCCATCATCGAAAAACGCCGCAGCTACAGAGGCCGCTTTAAGCCGCAGCCGGTCCCAAGGGAGCATCTTGCCGCGATAATGCGAGCAGGGCTTGCCGCTCCGTCAGGCTGCAACAAACAGACCACAAGCCTTATCGCGGTGGATGACAAGGACATCCTCGCAAGACTTCTCGGCGTGATAGATCCGCCCGTTGCCGCCACCGCACCTGCGGTCATCTGCGTTCTGACCCGTCGGATAAACGCCTACCGCGACAGGTGCTTCGCGGTGCAGGATTACTCGGCGGCGATTGAGAATATGCTGCTTGCAGCCGTTGAACTCGGTTATCAGAGCTGCTGGTACGAGGGTCACATCACCGACACCGACCGCATCTGCGACAAAATGGCGGCGATTCTGAACGTCCCCGGCGGCTACGACCTCGTTTGTATGCTGCCCGTCGGCATCGCCGAGGACGAACCGACCGCCCCGAAAAAACAGCCCTTCGAGGAGCGTGCGTGGTTCAATTCCTTCGGCAGTAAAGACTGAAAAAAACAAAGGGGCTGTTGCACCCCAAAAAGAAAGAAAAAGAGCTTAGCGAACCCCGAAAGGTATAGCTAAGCTCTTCGTTTTGTGGTATAATTTAATTGCGAAAAAAATAACCCACGAAAGGATTGTACCATAAAAATGAGAAATTGTCAAGTACGTCTTAACATGAATTATGAGATCTACATCGAAGAAAGCTCACCGGTCAGAGTACTGGGCAATGTGATAGACGAGATCTATTCCAAAGAAGATTACACGATACAGAGCAAGTGGAACGGCGCTGTGCCCGAGGATATCATGATGAAAATACTCATTTACGGCTACATGAACGACTCTTTCTCCAGCCGAAAGATTGAACAGCTCTG
>NZ_FPIR01000020.1 GCF_900119155.1 Ruminococcus sp. YE71
TGGACGTTCAGCGAGTGGGACAAGTCGTTTACATCCATTAAGGCTGATACGACCGTGACCGCGGTTTATAAGCAGAAACCGCAGTATACCGTAATATTTAAGGACTACGATGGCACACAGCTCTCGAAGCAGACCATTGAAGAGGGCAAAAACGCGACCGCACCCAAGAACTACAAGGGTTCGTACACCGATGAGGATGGCTGGACATGGACATTCAGCGAGTGGGACAAGCCGTTCACAGGCATCGAAGCCGACACGACCGTGAACGCGGTCTATAAGCAGAAACCGCAGTATACCGTAATATTTAAGGACTACGATGGCACACAGCTCTCGAAGCAGACCATTGAAGAGGGCAAGGACGCGACCGCGCCCAAAAATTACAAGGGCACGTACATCGACGACGACGGTTGGACGTGGACGTTCAGCGAGTGGGACAAGTCGTTTACATCCATTAAGGCTGATACGACCGTGACCGCGGTCTACACGCAAAAACCACACTATACCGTAATTTTCAAGGATTACGATGGCACGCAGCTCTCGAAGCAGACGATCGAAGAGGGCAAGGACGCGACCGCACCCAAGAACTACAAGGGTTCGTACATCGACGAAGACGGTTGGACATGGACATTCAGCGAGTGGGACAAGCCGTTCGTTGGAATCGAATCCGACACGACCGTGACCGCAGTCTACACACAGAAACCTCAGTATACCGTCATCTTCAAGGACTACGACGGCACAAAGCTGTCAGAGCAGACGATCGAAGAGGGCAAAAACGCGACCGCGCCCAAGAACTACAAGGGTTCGTACACCGACGATGATGGCTGGACATGGACATTCAGCGAGTGGGACAAGCCGTTCACAGGCATCGAAGCTGACACGACCGTGAACGCGGTCTATAAGCAGAAACCGCAGTATACCGTAATATTTAAGGACTACGATGGCACACAGCTCTCGAAGCAGACCATTGAAGAGGGCAAGGACGCGACCGCGCCCAAAAATTACAAGGGCACGTACATCGACGACGACGGTTGGACGTGGACGTTCAGCGAGTGGGACAAGTCGTTCACCAAAATCAAGTCCGATACTACCGTGACCGCAGTTTACGTTCAGAAACCACACTATACCGTGATTTTTAAGGACTACGATGGCACAAAGCTGTCAGAGCAGACAATCGAAGACGGCGAGAGCGCCGAAGCGCCCGCTGTCGCTGATACGTTCGAGCTCGACGGTGCTAACTACATCTTCGACGGCTGGGACAAGGATTACGAAGTCATCCACGGCGACCTCACCGTTAACGCAGTCTACAGGAAAGCCTACGAAGTTAAGTTCCTCGACGCCGAGGAGAATCAGATAGGTGAGACGCAGATCGTGGCGGAGGGCGAGGATGCTGTTCCGCCGACCGACGGCTTTGCCAAGACGATCCCGACAGCCGACGGTGAGCTGGAATTCATCGGCTGGGACGGCGATTACACCAATATCACTTCCGAAACGATACTCGTCGCGATGTACGCTAAGCGCTCGCCGCTCCATCTTATCAATACGCTCGGCGACAGCGCGAAGGATATTTCGCCCGAAGAGGGTCAGCCTGTGGACTCCGATTACGAGCTGGATGTCGATACCTCGGAGTATCTCGACTACGGCTATAACTACGGCTGGTTCCACGCGACTTCGGGATTGATGGTCGAGTCGGCTGAGACCGTCACGACGGCTTACGTCAGCGAGACCGACGAAAACAACTTCTACGTGCTGACAAGGTATTCGCATCTGAATATCTCCGACGGCAACGGGTCGGCACCTGCTACCCTGATCTGTATGAACAAAAATGAATACTATCTCATCATAGAAAGCAGCGGAGAATCCGTTCCGCTTCACTTCAGCTCGTACCTGACCAATCCGCCGAAGGTGCTGGATCACCCGCTCTCGGAATATATCTTCAAGACGAGTGACGGAAAGGAACTGAAATTCAGTGATCTCGGAGCGTATCTGTCAGACCTCACCGAACCTGTACTGCTGACGGATATCTATCTGCCGATGATGGTAGTTGACCCCGAAACTCAATAGCAGTTGAGGAAGCGACCGACCAAAAAAGAAAGAGCAGGCACACGCTTGCTCTTTCTCTTGCTTTATGAAAAGGAGAACACGATATGAAAAAAACGCTATTGTGCGTACCGTTATGTCTGTTATGCCACGTTGCCGTGCTGGCGGTATGCTTCGGGCTGCTGTGTGCGGCGGCGGCTGTCCCCGACGGGAAGCTGACCGACTCGCTGCGTGAGAGCTCGGAAAAGCTCGCCGTCCATGACCCTCACGAATTCACCGTGAGCGGTCTGTACAGCAGTGCTGGCGACAACTACGCCGACGCGATACTTCTCGGGCTGGCGGCGAACATGACTTCTGAGGACATCCCCCGCTCGGTGCTTGACACAAAGTACTACGACGATGACTTCGGACCTGCGGTGGGCATCCGTGCGACCCTCGACGGCAAGCCCGCAAACGTTGACTACACGCGCTACTGGCACGGTTCGCTCGTTGCGGTGAGACCGCTGCTTGCAGTCACGGACATCAGTGGCATCCGTATCATCGGCGCGGCGGTCATACTGCTGATGCTCGCCGCCGACTGCGCGTGGCTGATATACAAGCGCCACACAGCCGCCTGCGTGATACTCGGCGTGTCGGCGGTGCTGACCCAGTTCTGGTTCGCCCTCACGACCCTCGAGTATATGCCCGTCTACATCATCATGCTCGGGGCGGTGCCGTTGTACGTGCGTTTCGCCGACAACACCCGTGCGCTGGCGGTCATCTCGGCAGGCGTCGGGACGCTCACGGCTTTCGCCGACTTCCTGACCGCCGAAACGCTGACCCTGCTCGTTCCGCTGACGGCGGCATTCTTCGTCATCGCGGAGAAAGGCGAGCGCCCCGACGGAAAGAAGAGCCTTGCGATGCTGGCGTGCTGCGCGGTGCCGTGGGGAGCGTCGTACCTGCTGACCTTCGCCGTGAAGTGGGCGGCAGCGTCGGCGGTCGTCGGGCAGGACAAATCGTCCGCGGCGTTTTCGGCGGCAGGGGAGAGGTTCGCGGGCTCGGTGGACGGATTCGATTCGCCGATAGAGCTGATGTTCTCGGCATTGGGTGCGAACCTTTCGCGGCTGACCTACACATCCGAAAAGATAAGCATCACGGGCGTGATAGTGTGGGCGGTGCTGTTTGCGTTTGTCGTCACGGTGCTGTGGCGCATCGACAGGAAGCGGCATAATCTGCCGACAGCGGCGATGACGGTCATCGCGCTGCTGCCGCTGATACGTTTCTGTGTGCTGATGAACCATTCGTACCTGCACAATTTCTTCACTTACAGAGCTCTGATGCCGAGTATAATGGCGGTCATCGGCATGGCATGGTACAGAGTAGGCGGCACAGCCAATAAGCTGAAGAAAAAGCAAAAATCCAAAAACTAACAATCCCCCCGTCCCCGACAGGTCGCTATGAACCCAAATCGCGTCAGCGATTCAAAAACACCCACCCCCAAAAAATCAAAAAAGAACATTTTTTCAAAAAAAGACTTCCAATTCTGAAATAAATGTGCTATAATGATTACAGGTCACAGTAAAAAACAGACCGACTGTGACAAAGAAAACGGACACAAACGGGCACACACGCTCCGCCCGACCTGTCCACGACCTATAAGGAGGTATACAAAATGCGTTATGAGATCACAGGAACGCCGCTCCCCGTTGCGACCTGCTACCTCGCAAACGGCGAGTCTATCAAGACTCAGCAGGGCGCTATGAGCTGGATGAGCCCGAATATGGAAATGAGCACCAACGCAGGCGGCGGCCTCGGAAAGATGTTCTCCAGAGCACTTTCGGGTGAGTCGATGTTCCAGAATGTTTATACAGCCCGCGGCGGCGAGGGCATGATCGCAATGGCTTCCGCTTTCCCGGGAGATATCAAGGCTATCAATGTTTCCGCGATGCCTATCGTGGCTCAGAAGTCCGCGTTCATGGCTTCGGAAGCAGGCGTTAATATGGAGATCTTCTTCCAGAAGAAGATAGGCGCAGGTTTCTTCGGCGGTGAGGGCTTCATTATGCAGAAGTTCACGGGTCAGGGTATCGTGTTCCTTGAATTCGACGGCTCTATCGTTGAAAAACAGCTCGCCCCCGGTGAAGTGATGCTTATCGACACGGGCTGCCTTGCAGCTATGGAAGCCACCTGCTCTATCGATATTCAGATGGTGTCTGGCGTCAAGAACGTGCTTTTCGGCGGCGAAGGCTTCTTCAATACAAGGGTAACAGGCCCAGGCAAGGTGTGGCTCCAGAGTATGCCCGTCAGCAGCCTCGCAACCGCTATCAGACCTTACATCCCCACAGGCAGCTGATAAAACCCTCACAAATAACACGGCAGGAGAATGGGTGTTCTCCTGCCGCTTTTTTCTTTCTTGGGGGTGTGAGTGCGGGGCGTGCTTGGGGGAGACCCTTTTGAAAAAGGGTCTTCCCCCAAACCCCCTCACTAAAACTTTTAATGCTTTTTGGCTTGTGGGTGGTTCTTCTTTAGGTTGGTTTGGTCGGGATGTTTGTGGTTTTTCTCTTATATTGTGTGTACCTTGCCAAAAAGACGGACAAGGGTGGTCTGCGTTTCAGTTGGCGGTTTCGGTCATGTTTGCATATGGGGTGGCGAAAAAAAGAGGCGGGAGCAAGCCCCCGCCCTACAATTGTTCGTCTTTTAAAATTGAGAGAGCCAAACGTCCCCTTCACATCCAACTACTAACATATTAAAAGTCTTTGGAATGGGGGTCGCCGGTTAATACCCGTAGAAGTTGTTTTTCCCACGGGTAAATCTGCACTCCGTTCATCGGTTGTCGCCTGTGTCGTTCATGGCGATAATCTCTTCGGCTATCACGCATTTTTTGACGCCTCTGTCCATCGCCATTTTTTCGATGCGGTGGTGGGCTTCTTCTTCGCTCAGGCCGTGGTAAGATATCAGCAGCAGTTTAGCGCGGTTAACGAGTTTTATCTCATTCATGCGGTTCTCAAGGGAAGTAGATTTCTGTTCGATAGAGCCGAGCCGTTCGCAGGTGACTTCGAGCCAGTCGAGGGACTGACGCAGCATCTGAGCCGAAAGAGGTTTCGGCAGCATATAGACCCCGTGAGAACAGACACGCTCGAAAACATCGCCGTAATAGTCATTCGGCACCAGCAGCAGTACTGCGCAGTAACCCGAAGCGCGGTCAACTGCGAGTCTTACGCCGTCCTCATCGGGCAGCGGAGCGTTTATGATGATGATATCGAAATCGCGGTCGAGAAGTCTGCGCCGTGCGGCGTTTACGCCTGTCAGTACCTCATGCTCGAAGTGCTGACGTTCTGCGATGAGTGCCTCAAGAGACTCGTTGAACCTTGGCTGCGACGAAACGACAAGTACCTTGTATTGCCGTTGTTTCAGTTTCACGTTCCTCACTCCTTATCAGCAGTAGATATCTATCATTCGTGCGGGAAGGTGCGATTTGATGAACTCGCTGCGTTTCGCAGCCTTTTTCGCTTCATCGAGCGAGGTGGGGAGGGTGTCGTAGCTCTCGGTCACCGAAGCCTCGGCAGAGAACAGGTCGATATCCGAAACGGGCGGCAGATACAGCCCGTTCTTGTAGCCGTAAAGTCCTGCGTAAATCAGCAGCGTGAACGCGAGGTAGGGGTTCGCGGAGGGGTCGGGGGAGCGCAGCTCGGCGCGGCGGTACTGACCCGAAGCGGCAGGTATGCGCACCAGCTGCGAGCGGTTCTCGCACGACCACGAAATGAACTTCGGCGCCTTGTTCCTGCCGAAGCGTTTGAAGCTTTCTTCCTTCGGGTTGAGGAACAGTGTCATGTCTTTGATATGCGCGAGTATGCCTGCGATGACCGACGGCAGGATGATGTGGTTGGTGTCGTTCTTGACGGAGATGTTGATGTGGTAGCCGTTTCCCGGAGCGTCTGCGAGCGGTTTCGGCGAAAAGTCGGCGTACAGTCCGTTGGCGTGCGCGACCGTCTTGACCACGTTCTTGAACACCATCGCGTCGTCGGCAGCCTTGAGCGCGTCTGCGTAGTGGAAGTCTATCTCGTTCTGCCCGGGGCCCTCCTCGTGGTGGGAGCTCTCGGGGATGATGCCCATCTGTTCGAGGGTCAGGCATATCTGCCTGCGGACGTTCTCACCGCGGTCATCGGGTGCGAGATCCATGTAGCCTGCGTTGTCGTAAGGAATGCCCGAGGGCAGACCGTCGTCACCCAGTTTGAACAGGTAGAACTCCAGCTCCGAACCGAAGGAGAACTCCAGCCCCTCGGCTTTCGCGTCGGCAACGGCTTTCCTGAGCAGACTTCTCGTGTCGCACTCGAACTCCGCACCGCTCGGACGCTTAATGGAACAGAGCATACGGACTACTCTGCCGTGCTCGGGTCTCCACGGGAGTACCGAGAGCGTGTTCGGGTCGGGGAAGAGCAGCAGGTCGGACTTGACTTCGTTCCCGAAGCCCCTGACCGCCGAAGCGTCAAATGCTATGCCCTGCTCAAACGCACGTTCAAGCTCGTTCGGCATGATGGAGATGTTCTTCTGCGTGCCGAATACGTCACAGAATTGCAGACGTATGAACTTGACATCCTCCTCCTGAACATACTGGATTATTTCTTCTGCCGAATAGTCCATGATAAAACCTCCGTTTTTCTTGAATATCCCCGCTTTTAACGTGCATCATCAAATCGGTACTTATCGTAGTGCCTGCGGATACTATTGGGGGAAACCCTTTTGAAAAAGGGTTCTCCCCCAAACCCCTTTCCTAAAACTTCTGATGATTTTTTGGCAAGGGGTATACATTCTATCGAAAACAGCACGAATCGGTAAGTTTGCAGTTCTGTCCAAAAAGGCGATACCCCTTGCCAAAAAAATATTAAAAGTCTTTGGAAGGGGGTCCGGGGGAGAACCTTTCTTCAGAAAGGTTGCCCCCGGTAATACCCGCAGACAGCACAATAAATGCTGATATGGCGGCGCACGTTGAAAATGGGTGGGGAATTTAAAAAAGGGCACATTTGACCCTTTGATTAAAAGTCAAATGAACGCCCTTGCTCATTCATGACTATTATACTATATATCAGGGTAGGTGTCAACGGGGTATGTATAAACATTTTGTAAAAAACTGCGTGCTTACTTGACAAAGCCGACTTTTGGGAGTATAATAATACCATGATTTTGAGACAATGGCGTCTCGGAGTATTACTCCGACGGGGTCGTTGTCTCTTTTTTTATGCTTGGAGGTATAAAAATGAGAAAGTATATTTTCGTGACGGGAGGAGTTGTATCGGGTCTTGGCAAGGGCATCACGGCCGCTTCGCTCGGCAGACTTCTGAAAGAGCGCGGCGTACACGTTGCGGCGCAGAAGCTCGACCCGTACATCAACGTCGATCCCGGCACAATGAGTCCCTATCAGCACGGCGAGGTGTTCGTAACGGAGGACGGTGCCGAGACCGACCTCGACCTCGGTCACTACGAGCGTTTTATCGATGAGGATCTGAACAAGTACTCAAACCTCACCACAGGCAAGGTATACTGGAACGTACTGAACAAGGAGCGCCGCGGCGAATACCTCGGCTCGACCGTCCAGGTCATCCCGCACATCACCAACGAGATAAAGGAATTCGTCTACAGCGTCGGCAAAAAGACCGATGCGGACGTCATCATCACCGAGATCGGCGGCACCATCGGCGACATCGAGTCGCAGCCGTTCCTTGAAGCGGTGAGACAGATCTCCCTTGAAGTCGGCAGGGAGAACAGCCTGTTCATCCATGTGACCCTCGTGCCCTTCCTCAGCGGTTCGGACGAGCACAAGTCGAAGCCGACCCAGCACTCGGTCAAGGAGTTGCAGGGCATGGGCATCAATCCCGACATCATCGTGCTCAGGTGCGACCGTCCCCTTGAAGAGCAGATATTCCACAAGATAGCGCTTTTCTGCAACGTGAAGCCCGAGTGCGTCATCGAGAACATCACCCTGCCGCACCTGTACGAAGCGCCGCTCATGCTTGAAAAATCGCACTTCTCGGACGTTGTGTGCGAACGTCTCGGCATCACGGCGCCCCCCTCAGAGTTCTCCGAGTGGAAGAGTCTTATCGAGCGCATCAAGAGCATCGAAAAGTCGGTGACCATCGGACTTGTGGGCAAGTACACCGAGCTTCACGACGCTTACCTGTCGGTAGCCGAGGCTCTGCATCATGCAGGCTATTCCTGCGGAGTGAACGTTGACATCCGCTGGATTGACTCGGAGAAGATAACTGCCGACAATGTTGCCGAGACCCTTTCGGGAGTCGGCGGCATCATCGTTCCCGGCGGCTTCGGCGTCAGGGGCATCAGCGGCATGATAGAAGCCGTGAAGTACGCAAGAGAGCATGAAATGCCCTTCTTCGGCATCTGTCTCGGTATGCAGATAGCCGTTATCGAGTATGCGAGGAACGTCTGCGGCATCGCCGACGCGGACTCGGGCGAGTTCGACGAGAAGTGTAAGAACAAGGTCATCGACCTCATGCCCGACCAGAGCGGCGTCCAGATGGGCGGCACTCTCAGGCTCGGCGCGTATCCCTGCGTCATCGGCGAGGGAACGGCTATGGAGCGCTGCTACGGCAAGCGCGAGATAAGCGAGCGCCACCGCCACCGCTACGAGGTCAACAACAGCTACCGCGACACCCTCGCAAAGGCGGGTCTGACCCTCAGCGGCATCTCTCCCGACGGCGAGCTTGTGGAGACAGTCGAGCTCACCGACCGCGATTTCTATATTGGAGTGCAGTTCCATCCCGAGTTCAAGAGCCGTCCCAACCGTCCGCATCCGCTGTTTGCGGGATTCGTTTCAGCAGTGAAAAATAAGGAGGAAAACAATGCTAAAGCCTAATATGTTCTATGCCGATCTGAAAGATTCGTACCTGTTCTACAACATCGCCCAGAAAACGAAGAAGTATCTGGAGGAGAACCCAGGCAAGCACCTCTACCGTATGGGCATCGGCGACGTTTCCCTGCCGCTCTGCGACGCGGTCATCAAGGCTCTGCATCAGGCAGCCGACGACCAGGCGAATGCGGCGAGTTTCAACGGCTATATGCCCGAATGCGGCGCACCCTTCCTGCGCTCGGCTATCAGGGACTACTACGGCGCACGCGGCATCGACCTTGCCGAGGACGAAGTGTTCGTGTCGAGCGGCGCGTCCGACGAGCTCGGCGACATCCTCGACCTGTTCGACCGCGGCAACCGCTCGCTCATCATCGAGCCTGCATATCCTGCCTACGTTGACGCGAACATCATGGGCGGACGTGAGATAGTTCACCTTGCTTCGGGCAGAGAGAACGGCTTCCTGCCGACTCCCGACGACAGCACTTCCGCCGAGCTTATCTACATCTGCTCCCCGAACAACCCGACAGGCGCAGTCTTTGACCGCGATCAGCTCAAGGCATGGGTAGATCACGCCAACAAGAACGGCTCAGTTATCCTGTTCGACGCGGCATACGAAGCGTTCATCGAGGACGACAGCCTGCCGCACTCTATTTTCGAGATCGAAGGCGCACGCACCTGCGCTATCGAGATATGCTCCCTGTCCAAGACCGCAGGCTTCACGGGTACCCGTCTCGGCTACACGGTCATCCCTCACGAGCTTGTCCGCGAGGGCATGGAGCTGAACAAGATGTGGGTACGCAACCGCACCACCAAGACCAACGGCGTCTCATACATCATCCAGCGCGGAGCTTCCGCAGTTTTCACCGAAGAGGGTCAGAAACAGATCCACGCGAATATCGCGGTCTACAAGAACAACGCAAGAGTCCTGATGAAGGCTCTCGACGAGCTTGGACTGTGGTACACGGGCGGTAAGAACGCGCCCTATATCTGGATGCAGTGCCCCGACGGAATGGGCAGCTGGGAGTTCTTCGACCTGCTGCTGCACGAAGCACAGATAGTCGGTACCCCCGGTGAGGGCTTCGGAAAGTGCGGCGAAGGCTACTTCCGCTTCTCCACCTTCGGCAGCCCCGAAGACACCGCGATAGCCGCCAGGAAGCTCGTCGAACTTCTTAAAAAGTAAGCACTCAAGTTATTTCCGCTGTCATACAAAGGAACACCGCTGCTGCCCGTCAGGACAGCGGCGGTGTTTTGTTTTTGCTTTCTACGGGGGAGAGTGCGAAGCTAAGGCGCCCCCCCATTCCAAAGACTTTTAATATGTCGTCTGTTGGATGTGGCGGGGAAGATAGGCTCTTGACATTTCGTGAGATACTGTCTGAACATCCTTTTTGGGTGTGGAAAATGAACGGCGGGGGACTTGCCCCCGCCGCTTTTTTGCTATTCTATTGCAGAGTCGAACGTCGCAAAATGATCGTAGCACCACTCATGACCGTCTTTTTGGCAAGGGGCGCACAATTGAAGAGAAGAACGCCGAACTTCCCCACCAACACTATCTATAGAAGAACAACTGCCCCTTGCCAAAAAGCATTAAAAGTTTTAGGAAAGGGGTCCGGGGGATAACCCTTTTTCAAAAGGGTTTCCCACGGTAAAAACAATCACTTCAAGAGATGTTAGTATAACCCATGAGGTATTTGTCCACGGCGGCGGCGCAGTCTCTGCCTTCGCGGATAGCGCGGACGACGAGGGACTGACCGATGTGCATATCGCCTGCGGTAAACACCTTGGGGACGTTGGTAGCGTATGCGCCGTTTTCGGTCGAGACGTTGTTTCGGGCGGTGAGTTCAACGCCGAACGCATCGGAAACGAAGTTCTGGCAGCCTGTGAAGCCTGCCGCGATGAGGCAGAGTTCGCAGGGGAGCACCTGTTCGCTGCCCTCGACCTCACGGAGAGTGCGTTTGCCGTCCTCGTTCACAAAGCCGACCTTGACCGTTCTGACGGCGCAGAGCGCACCGTTTTCGTCCTTGATGAACTCCTTGACGGTAGTCTCATAAATTCTCGGGTCGCTGCCGAAGACTGCCGCCGCCTCTTCCTGACCGTAGTCGGTCTTGCAGACGCGGGGGTATTCGGGGAAGGGGTTGTTTGCGGCTCTGATGTCGGGGAGCTTCGGCATCATTTCGAGCTGAGTCACCGAAGCGCAGCCGTGACGGACAGCCGTGCCGACGCAGTCGTTGCCCGTGTCGCCGCCGCCAATAACGATAACGTTCTTATCCTTGGCGGAGATGAAGGTTCCCTCTGCGAGACCCGTGTCGAGCAGGCTCTTGGTGGTCGAGGTCAGGAAATCCACCGCGAAGTAAATATTCTGAGCGTCGCGTCCTGGAGAGTTGATGTCTCTCGGCTGCGAAGAACCGCAGGCGAGTATCACCGCGTCGAAATCTTCGAGAAGAGTCTCGGCGGAGACGTCGCTGCCCACGTTGCAGCCAGTGCGGAACTCAACGCCTTCAAGCTCCATCAGAGCCGTCCTGCGGAGCACGATGTCCTTTTCGAGCTTCATGTTGGGGATGCCGTACATGAGCAGTCCGCCGGGGCGGTCGCTGCGCTCGAACACGGTCACGTTATGACCGCGTCTGTTGAGCGAATCGGCAGCCGCAAGTCCCGAGGGACCCGAGCCAATGACGGCTATCTTCTTTCCGCTGCGTGCGGCAGGTATCCTCGGCTTGATGTGACCCTTTGCGAAAGCGTTCTCGATTATAGCACGTTCGTTCTCGCGCACAGTGACGGGCGAGTCGTGAACGCCGCAGATGCACGCCTTTTCGCAAAGTGCGGGGCAGACGCGGGACGTGAACTCGGGGAAGTTGTTCGTTTCGAGCAGTCTTTCGAGTGCCTGATCCTTCTTGTCGCGGTAGAGCAGTTCGTTCCACTCGGGGATGAGGTTGTTGAGCGGACAGCCCGATATCATGCCGCCGAGCATCTTGCCGTTCTGGCAGAACGGAACGCCGCAGTCCATGCACCTTGCCGCCTGACAGCGGCGCTCTTCGTCGGAAAGCTCGGCATGGAACTCCTTAAAATGCTGTATTCTTTCGAGCGGTGCGGACGCTGCGGTCTCGCACCTTTCGTATTCCAAAAATCCTGTTGGTTTTCCCATTTTTCCATACTCCTCACTTTGCTGTTACGGCGCAGAACGCTTCTATTTCAGCCTGCTCACGGGTCATGCCCTTTTCCTCGAACGCGGAGATCGCCTTGTTTATCTTCGCGAAGTCATGCGGTACTATCTTCTTGAACAGGGGGATGTAGTCCTCAAAGGACTCAAGTATCTGCTTTGCTTTGAGCGAGCCTGTGGTCTCGGCGTGCTCGGTGATAAGCTCACGCAGCAGCTTGACATCGTACTTCTCGGAAACGGTCTCAAGGGACACCTGCGACTTGTTGAGTCTCATGTATAGGTCTCTCTGCTCGTCGAGGACGAATGCTATACCGCCCGACATACCTGCCGCGAAGTTTTTGCCCGTTCTGCCGAGGATAACAGCCACGCCGCCTGTCATGTACTCGCAGCCGTGGTCGCCCACGCCCTCGCAGACTGCGGACGCGCCCGAGTTTCTCACGCAGAATCTCTCGCCTGCGATACCGCCGATGAACGCCTTGCCCGAGGTAGCGCCGTAGAGCGCAACGTTTCCGACGATGATGTTGTCCGACGGGTCGAATGCCGCGTTTTTCGGTGCGGAGAGTATCAGTCTGCCGCCCGAAAGACCCTTGCCGAAGTAGTCGTTTGCATCGCCGCAGAGTTCGAGGGTCAGACCCTTCGGAATGAACGCGCCGAAGCTCTGTCCGCCGCTGCCCGTGCAGTGTACGGTGAAGGTGTTGTCGTCAAGGGAGTGGTCGCCCCACTTCTTGGTTATCTCCGAACCGAACAGTGTGCCGAATGCGCGGTCGGTGTTGCTGACGTTCACGGAAACAGCCTTCTTGGTCTTGTTTCTCAGCGCACTGCCGAGTTTTTTGAGCAGCTGCTTCTCGTCGGCGGTCTCTTCGAGCTTGAAGTCATACGCGCACTGCGGCTCGAAGTGTCTGCCGCTTTCGGGAGCGGAGTAAAGTATGTTCGTGAAGTCGATGTTCGACTCCTGCTTTTTGCTGAGCAGGTCGGTGCGTCCGATAAGCTCGTCCACCGTGCGGATACCGAGACGTGCCATATACTCTCTCAGCTCCTGCGCGATGAAGTGCATGAAGTTGATGACGTATTCGGGCTTGCCCGAGAAACGCTTTCTAAGCTCTGGGTTCTGTGTCGCGATGCCCATCGGGCAGGTGTCGAGGTCGCAGACTCTCATCATCACGCAGCCCATTGTTATCAGCGGAGCGGTGGCAAAACCGAACTCCTCGGCACCGAGCAGTGCCGCAACGAGCACGTCTCTGCCCGTCATCAGCTTGCCGTCCGTTTCGAGACGGACGCGTGAACGCAGACCGTTCATGATGAGCGTCTGATGAACTTCCGCAAGTCCCATCTCCCAGGGCAGACCTGCGCTGTAGATGGAGCTCTTCGGAGCCGCGCCCGTACCGCCGTCGAAGCCCGAGATGAGGATGACCTCAGCGCCCGCCTTCGCAACGCCTGCGGCTACGGTCCCGACGCCTGCTTCAGCCACCAGCTTCACGCTGATGCGTGCGCTCCTGTTGGCGTTCTTCAGGTCGTAGATGAGTTGTGCCAGGTCTTCGATGGAGTAGATGTCATGGTGAGGCGGCGGCGAGATAAGTCCCACGCCTGCCGTCGAGTGACGGGTCTTGGCTATCCAGGGGTAGACCTTCTTCGAGGGAAGATGTCCGCCCTCGCCGGGCTTTGCGCCCTGTGCCATCTTTATCTGTATCTCTTTTGCGGAAACGAGGTATTCGCTGGTAACGCCGAAACGTCCCGATGCTACCTGCTTTATTGCCGAGCAGCGTTCCGAGAGCAGTCTTTCGGGGCTCTCGCCGCCCTCGCCCGAGTTCGACCTGCCGCCGATGCGGTTCATAGCCTCTGCGAGACATTCGTGAGCCTCCTGCGAGATGGAACCGTAGGACATAGCGCCCGTCTTGAAGCGGTGGCAGATGCTCTCTACGCTCTCGACCTCATCTATGGAGATGGGCTCGCAGCTGTCAAAGTCGATGTCCAGCAGGCTTCTGAGGGTGAGACGCTTGTCCTCACGCTCGAAGCAGGCGGTGTACTTCTTGAAGGTCTCGTAGCTGTCGGTGCGGCAGGCCTGCTGGAGCAGGTGGATGGTCTCGGGAGTGTAGAGGTGTTCGCTCTTGCCCGAGCGCAGCTTGTGGCTGCCGATGCTGGAGATGCCGTTGTCGCTGTTGAGACCCAGCGGGTCGAAGGCGGCGTTGTGCAGCTTTTCGGTGCGGCGGCTGATGTCGGAAAGGGTGATGCCGCCTATCCTGCTGACAGTGCCGCGGAAGTATTTGCTGATGACCTCATCCGAGATGCCGACAGCCTCGAACAGCTTGCTGCCCTGATAGGACTGTATGGTCGAGATGCCCATCTTGGAAGCTATCTTAACGATGCCGTGCAGAACGGCGCTGTTGTAGTCGTCCTCGGCAGCGTAGAAATCCTTGTCCAGCATTCCGTCGTCGATAAGGCTGTGGATAGTCTCGTGTGCCAGATAGGGGTTGACGGCGCAGGCACCGTAGCCCAGCAGAGCCGCAAAGTGATGCACCTCACGGGGCTCCGCGCTCTCAAGGATGAGAGCTACAGCGGTGCGCTTCTTGGTGGAAACAAGGTGCTGCTGCAAAGCCGCCACCGCCAGCAGGGACGGGATAGCGCAGTGGAACTCGTCCACGCCGCGGTCGGAGAGGATGAGGATGTTCGCGCCGTTGCGGTAAGCGCGGTCGGCTTCGATGTAAAGGCGCTCTATCGCCTTTTCCAGCTTGGTGCCGATGTAGTATATCATCGGGATGACCGCCGAGCGCAGACCGTCGCTGTCCATGTTCTTTATTTTGAGCATATCCGTCTCGGTGAGTATCGGGTGCTCTATTTTGAGGACGTGGCAGTTCTCGGGCTTTTCTTCGAGGATATTGCCGTCCTCGCCGATGTAGACGCTGGTATCGGTGACTATCTCCTCTCGGATAGCGTCAAAGGGAGGGTTCGTTACCTGCGCGAAGTTCTGTCTGAAATAGTTGAACAGGGGAGGGCAGTTCTTGTCAAGGGGCGGCAGAGGGATGTCCGAACCCATCGAAGCGATAGGCTCTGCGCCGTTCTCCGCCATCGGGAGTATGCTGTTCTTGATGTCCTCATACGAGTAGCCGAACGCCTTCTGCATACGGAGCAGTTCGTCCTTGCTGTAGGTGCTGACGTTTTTGTTGGGGATGTGCAGGTCGTGCAGGTTCACGAGCTGCGTGTCGAGCCATTCGCCGTAGGGCTGACGGGTCGCGTACTGATTTTTCAGCTCCTCGTCCCCGATGAGTCTGCCCTGCTTTGTGTCCACGAGCAGCATCTTGCCGGGGCGCAGTCTGTCCTTGCTGACTATCTTCTCGGGCGGGATGTCGATACAGCCCGTCTCGGAGGACAGCACAAGGAACCCGTCGGAGGTCACGCAGTAGCGCGAGGGACGCAGACCGTTGCGGTCGAGCACCGCACCCATCATCTCGCCGTCCGAGAATATGATGGAAGCAGGGCCGTCCCATGGCTCCATCATGGTGGCGTAGTACTGGTAGAAGTCGTACTTCTCTTTCGAGATGCTGCGGTCGTTCTTCCAGGGCTCGGGAATGGTTATCATGACTGCAAGGGGCAGCGGCATTCCCGACATCACCATGAACTCCAGCGCGTTGTCGAGCCTTGCGGAGTCGGAGCCGTCGGCGTTTATCGCGGGGAGTATCTTGTACATATCGTCCTTGAAGGCTTCGCAGGACATGGTCTCCTCACGGGCGAGCATCTTGTCGGCGTTGCCTGTGATGGTGTTGATCTCACCGTTGTGGACTATCATTCTGTTGGGGTGAGCCTTCTGCCAGCTGGGGATGGTGTTGGTGGAGAAGCGCGAATGCACCATCGCGATAGCGGAGATGAAATCCTCGCTCTGCAAGTCGGTGTAGAAGCGCCTCAGCTCGTCCACAAGGAACATACCCTTGTAAACGACGGTGCGGCTCGACAGGGAGCAGACGTAGGTGTTCTCGGCCGACTGCTCGAAGATACGTCTTGTGACGTAAAGTCTGCGCTCGAATTCTATCCCCTTTGCGCAGTCATCGGGGCGTCTGACGAAGCACTGCATGATGCAGGGCATACTCTCGAAGGCCTTCTGACCGAGTATCTCGGGGGAGGACGGGACTTCGCGCCATCCGATGACCTCCATGCCGTTCTTGCCCGCGATTATCTCGAAGAGCTTTCTCGCCTGGTCGCGCTTGAGCACCTGCTGGGGCAGGAAGAACATACCCACCGCGAAATCGCCCTCGCCGCCGATGTCGAAACCGAGCTTTTCGCACTCGGAACGGAACAGCGCATAGGGTATCTGCGACAGCAGACCGACGCCGTCGCCGGTTTTGCCTTCGGCATCCTTTCCTGCGCGGTGTTCGAGTTTCTCAACGATAGTGAGCGCGTCGTCAACGACCTTCCGCGAACGTTCGCCCTTGATGTTGACTACCGCGCCTATACCGCAGTTATCATGTTCAAATTCGGGGCGGTAGAGTCCCTGGTTCTCAAATGCAGTCCCACATACATTTTCCTTCATTTTCATCTCACCTCAAGAAAATTAAAAAGGCGCTCATGCGGACGCAGAAAGTCCGTCATGAACGCCTTTGTTCGTTAATATTTTACCACATCAAAGCCCTGATGTCAAGGGGATTTCTGATTTTTATTGCAATACACAAAATACTATCCTGCAAAAATCAGACATTATACAGTTTTTACAAATGCGCCCCGCGGCTCATTTCTTCGACAGCTTCATCTCGTAGCGGTCTTTCACGGCATTTTTCTGAACGGCGGTGGGGTAGCTGCCGTTGAAGCACGCCTTGCAGCAGCCGAGTCCGAGGTTCAGCTCGTCCAGCCGCGATTCGGGCAGGTAGCCGAGGCTGTCCGCCCCCATCTCGGCGGCGATCTCCTCGGGGGTGTGCTTCGCCGCGATAAGGTTCTCTTCCGAGTCGATGTCCGTGCCGTAGTAGCAGGGGTGCAGGAAGGGCGGCGCTGACACGCGGAAATGTATCTCCTTCGCACCTGCCTCACGCAGGAGCGCGACTATCCTGCCGCCCGTCGTGCCGCGGACTATCGAGTCGTCCACCAGCACCACGCGCTTGTCCTTCACCGTCGCTTCGACCGCCGCGAGCTTGATGCGCACCTTGTCTGTGCGCGATTCCTGCGTCGGCGAGATAAAGGTGCGTCCGATGTACTTGTTCTTTATCATGCCGATGCCGTAGGGGATGCCCGACCTCAGCGAGAAACCGAGCGCCGCATCAAGTCCCGAGTCGGGAACGCCCACCACGATGTCCGCATCGACAGGGCATTCCTCGGCAAGTATCTTCCCCGCCTTTATCCGCGCTTCGTGTACCGAAACGCCGTCGATGACCGAGTCGGGACGGGCAAAGTAGATGTACTCGAAAATGCAGGTCTTGCGCGGTTTTGTGCCGCAGTTCACCCGCTCGGAACGCATACCCTCGGACGAGAACACTATCATCTCTCCCGGTTCAAGGTCGCGCTCGAACGCCGCTCCTATCGCCGTCAGCGCACAGCTCTCGGAAGCGACCGCATAGCCGCCGTCGGGCAGTCTGCCGTAGCACAGCGGACGGAACCCGAATGGGTCGCGGACAGCGATGAGCTTGGTGGGCGACATCACCACAAGGGAATATGCGCCCTCGATGATGTTCATCGTCCTCAGCACCGCTTCTTCGATGGACGCGGTCTGCAAACGCTGCTTCGTGATGATGTACGCGATGGTCTCGGTGTCGGATGTTGTGTGGAATATCGCCCCCGACAGCTCAAGCTCCGAACGGAGCGAGGCGGCGTTGGAAAGGTTGCCGTTGTGCGCAAGCGCCATCCTGCCTTTCTGGTGGTTGACGACTATCGGCTGGCAGTTGCGCCGCTCGTTTCCGCCCGTGGTCGAGTAGCGGACGTGCCCGACTGCCATGTTCCCGTGGGGTAGCTCACCCAGCGAACGGTGGTCGAATACCTCGCCCACAAGCCCGATGTCCTTGTGCGCAGTGATGACACCATCGTCACACACCGCGATGCCGCACCCCTCCTGACCTCTGTGCTGCAAAGCATAAAGCCCGTAGTAAACAGTCTCCGCAAGCGCCCTGTGCTCGGGCGAAAAGATCCCGAATACACCACATTCCTCATGTAAAGTGCTCATTTCCATACCTCCAACCCCATCCTTGCTGGTGCTTCATCATTATAGAGAGTGCGGGTCTTTCTTTTCGGAACCCCTTTCCTAAAACTTTTAATACTTTTTGGCAAGGGGTGTTGTTCTTCCTCGGGGAGTACTGGTCGTGAAGATAGAAGTTCTTCTGCTATGTAGTTTATCCCTTGCCAAAAAGACGTTCAATGGAGCGTAACGCATCATTTGCGGTATTCTTCAGATTGTATCTCTTGAAATGTAGAGAGCTAAATGTACTCTTTACATCCAACTGCCAACATATTAGAAGTCTTTGGAAGGGGGGCTGGGGGAGAACCTTTCTTCTAGCCGTGCGAAGCTAAGGCGGACGTGCGAAGCTAAGGCGGGTTGCCCCCGGATAAAGTCTGCACTCATGAAAAAAGCGCACCAACAGGGAGGGGAAAATAAAAAGCGTCCGCAGGGGACAGTTTGTCCCTGTGCGAACGCCGTTGTTCAGAGAATATTTTACCACGTTGAGAGGAAAATGTCAATATGCTGAGGGATATTTTTTTGAGGTTTGTCATAATAGTGATTTTTGAGGGTGAGAAATTATTGGTTTTGACTGTAAAACTGTATATTTTATAAAATCTTTATTGATTTTATCTGTCCGATAGTGTATAATCGGTTTGTACGAATCAGATACTGCGGAGGTCAGAGAATGGCTCAATTAAATGTAAAATACTACTCGGAATGTCTGAAACGGCCTGCTTCGTTCCAGATGTTCATACCGAACGACATGAGAAACGACGCGCCGTGGGAGAAGCCCCATAAGTTCTGCGCCGACCGTCCGATGAAGACGCTTTTCCTTCTGCACGGCTATGCAGGCTGTGCGTGGAACTGGGTCAGCGAGGGGCTGGCGAAGAAATACAACTTCGCGATAGTCGCGCCCGAGGGCGAGAACGGCTTCTGGCTGGACGGCATCTCCACGGGACACAGGTTCTGCACGATGCTCGGCGAGGAGCTTATCGGCTACATCCGAAAGACTTTCAGACTCGCGATGACGCCCGGGGACACGTTCATCCTCGGCTACTCGATGGGCGGATTCGGTGCGCTGCACACGGGCTTTGCCTACCCAGAAGTCTTCGGCAAAGTAGGCGCGATGTCCTCGGCGCTCATCGTTCATGAGGTCGCGGAGATGGAGGAGGGCAGAGGCAATAACGTGGCGAATTTCGAGTACTACCGCGAGTGCTTTGGCGACCCGACGAAACTGCTTGGCAGCGTGAACGACCCCGAGATGCTCGTGGACAGGCTGATAGCCGACGGCGCGAAAATGCCCGAAATATATATGTGCTGCGGAACACAGGATTTCCTCATCGGCAATAACCGCAGGTTCCATGAATTCCTCGAAAGCAGGGGAGTCCCCCACATTTACAAGGAGAGCGAAGGCGCTCACGATATGCCCTTCTGGAACGAATACACCGAAAAGATAATCGGCTGGATGTTTGAATGACAACAGCACCCTTACGCCGACAGGTCGGAGATGTCGTGATATAATTGTTACTAACATAAATCGGAATTTAACGGGGGTAAGCAAAATGGTAAAAAATATTGCTATTGTAAGTCTTTCAAGTGGTATAGCCGGCGAGCCGCTTGCTCGGTTCGAGTTGGAGATAGGACTTAAAAGACTGAATGAATACGGCTTGAATGTCAAGTTTATGCCTAATGCGCTCAAAGGTCTGGAATACATAAAGTCTCACCCTGAAAAGAGAGCAGAGGATCTTTTGCAGGCATTCCTTGATCCCGAAACGGATATGATACTTACTGCGATCGGCGGAGATGATACATACAGATTGCTTCCATATTTGTTTGATAATAATGAGCTGGCAAAGGCTGTAACAGAAAAGATCTTTCTGGGATTTTCCGATACAACTATCAATCATTTTATGTTACATAAAATGGGTATCCCTACTTTCTACGGACAGGCTTTTCTTCCCGATATATGTGAACTGAGCCGGGAAATGCTGCCATATACCCGCAAGTATTTTGAAGAACTGATATCGACAGGAACGATCAGGGAAATAACCCCTGCCGATGTCTGGTACGAGGAGAGAAAAGAGTTTTCTCCCGAACAGGCAGGCAAACCTCTGACAGCCCATTCAAACAATGGATTTGAGCTTTTGCAAGGTAGCCCTGTCTTTTCGGGAAAAATACTCGGTGGCTGTATCTGCACGATATTTGATATGTTTGACGGCGAACGTTATTCGGATATGCCTGAACTCTGCAAAAAGTATCAGCTATTCCCTGATAAGGAGAACTGGAGAGGCCGTATCCTGCTATTGGAAAGCAGTGAAGAAAAGCCCTCACCGCAAAAATATAAAAAAGCACTTGAATACTTGAAAGCAACAGGTATATTCGAGGTAATATCGGGTGTTCTGATCGGGAAACCTATGGATGAAGTATACGCAGAAGAATATAAGAAATTACTTGTTCAAGTGATCGACAACCTCGAAATACCGGTAGTATGTAATCTGAATATAGGTCATGCGATGCCTCGCTGCATTATTCCTTTTGGGAAAAAAGCAATAGTAGATTCAAATAAACAAAGCATACGTTTTATTGATTAAATGGTAAATTCTGATTTATCTTAGCGGTCAAATAAATACGATGCCCCAAAGCAGGTCAGCTGCTTTGGGGCAAAACTTCTTATATGACGTGAGGGTGCTGTTTCTTCATCAGAAAAGCGGCGCGAGGGATATGTCCGTGTCCCTGAAAGCGTTCTCTATGAACTGCTCGTCGTCGAGATGCATCAGAAATACTTTCACGCCCTTTTCTGACAGGGCTTTCAGCTGTTCCGCATTGTCCCCGAGGAACAGGTGTACCCCCGAATCCACCACTGATATCTCCGTGTAAAGCTCGGTATCGTCGCCGATGTACGGCAGGAATGGTACGAGCGTGTTGGTGTCGCCCGTGTATATCGCCTTTTTGCCGCGGATGTTCAGCAGATACCCGAAGCATCTGCCGTCGAGCGAAGGTACGTGCTTTGTGGGAATGACTTTCTCCACCCAGTCAAGGCTGTCGGCGGGAACTATACTGTAAGCCTGCTCATCGCACCCCTCGACATTGGCGAGACAGTAGCGAAGCTGTTCTCCCACCTCGTCCGAAGGCACGGCTATCGTCACGGGTATGTCCCACACGTAAAAAGCGTAGTGTACCAGCAGAGGTATGCCGCTGATGTGGTCGCTGTGGGTGTGGGTCACCAGTACGCAGATGCGGTCGGTCTTTCCGCTCTCGGTGAATCTGTCTGTCCCGAGCTTCCGCAGCTTGTTGAACGCGCTGATGGAATGGTCTATCAGCACCAGCGAGCCGCCGTCCGAAAAAAATGCGCTGTTGTGTTCATCGGTAAAAGCCGAACCCCGTCCGAAAAATCTTAGCAGCATTTTATCTCCCCCTTTTTTCGTCAGAAGACCACTCTGTTTCTGCCGCTTTCCTTTGCGGTATAGAGTTTCTCGTCTGCGGAGCTTATATTTTCTTCGATAGTCCTGTTGCTGTCGAATTCAGAAACGCCGAAGCTGAGGGTCAGCTTTATGTCGTTGCCCTCGGCGTGACATACCGACTCCATGATCTTGACGCGTATCTCTTCCGCCTTGTCGATGCAGGTCTGCTTGTCGGCGTCGGTCATTATCATGACGAATTCCTCGCCGCCCCAGCGGTAGATGCCGTCGTTCTCGCCGCAGCAGGTGCCGAGGAGCGCCGCCGTATGCTTCAGCACCTCGTCGCCTGCGTTGTGACCGTAGGTGTCGTTGATGCGTTTGAACTTGTCTATATCGCAGATGAACAGGCTGAGCTTCTTGCCCGTCTCCACGAGCTTGAGATACCGTTTGGAGAAATCGCTGTAGAAGCCCATGCGGTTCTTGAGCTGAGTGAGCTTGTCGTGGTGAGACTCATCGAGGAAGGTCTCCGACTCCAGCGCTATGCCGCAGATGACCGCCGCCAGGGACAGCCTGCGCACATCCTCGTCGCCGAACTTTCCGTCGCTGCCCAGCTTGTTTATCGCCTGATACGCGCCGATGAACTCGCCGTTCACGTCAGCGACGGGCATGACGAGTATCGACTTTGTGACGTAGCCCGTTTTCTTGTCCACCGCCGAGTTGAAGTCGGGGTCGCTGTAGGGGTCGTTGGTGATGATGACGCGCTTTTCGGCAAGCGCCTTCCCGACGAGACCCGTGTTGTCGGGTATGATTATCTTATCCGCGCCGACAGCGGCGGCAGTCCACAGGGTGTGGTTGCGCTTGTCCCACTTCCAGAAGCTCGTCCTGTCAGATTCGGAAAGCGTTTTGCCGAGACGGGTTATGTACTCGAAAACCTTTGTGTGGTCGGTATCGCTCACATCGTCGGACATATCCTTGTATATTTCCTCACTAACGGAGAATATCTCCGAAAGCATTCTTTCGTGGTCTGTAGGCATAGCGTGTTCCTCCTTAAATAGTGACAATACGTCTCAGTTTATTATACCACAATTGCTTACGGTTTTCAAGGTCAAAAAATAAATTTTTTGTGCATAACGCCCAGTGCGCCGACTGCAGAAAAATGCTGTCCTCACAGCTCCTTTTCCATGCGTATGCAGTCGAAGGTATCACCGTGTATCACGGTGCTGTCGGTCACGGTATAGCCGAGCTTTTCGTAGAATCCCACCGCAACGTCGCGGCTCTCGATGACCGCGGTCTTTGCCCCCAGTTCACCGAGCCACGCTTCGGCTTCGAGTATGACGCGCCGTCCGAGACCTTTGCCGCGGTATTCGGGCAGGACTACCACCCTGCCTATCATCGCGCTCCCTTCGCCGATGGGGAAGAAGCGGCAGGTCGCCACGGGAAAATCACTGTCGGTGAGGACTATGTATTTCGTGTCGGGGGCGTCATGCTCGTCGAACTCGCGCCGCAGGGTGATGCCATGCTGTTTCGCCATGCCCTGTATGCGCACGTAATATGCGCCTGCCTGCTGCCACGTTTCGGTGGCTCTTATTACCTGTATATCCATTTCATTCACCTCTTACCGAAGCTGCCGAGGGGATGCCGAAAGCGCTCTCGGCACTCTCCACGGCGCAGATTATCGCACGGCTGACCACCTCGGCGGCAAGGGTGCCCACCACGTCCATATCGGCTTTTACGTCGCCGACCGACAGCGCGTAAAGGCTGTCACCGTCCGCTGACGTGTGTACGGGGTCAACCGACCTTGCGAGACCGTCATGCGCCATGCCCGCTATCTTGCAGAGCTGCGTCTTGCCGAAATACGCGTTGGTGATGACAGCCCCGATCGTGGTGTTCCCGACGAACCTGTTCTCCACCGCCTGCGTCCTCAGCTTCATCAGCTCGGAAGTCCTGCGGAAGCCTGTTTTTTCTTCGTTCAGCAGGCCTGCTATCTGCCTGCCCGTCTCAAAGTCGAAAATGTCGCCGAGTGCGTTCAGCACCACAACCGCCCCCACCTGAAGCTCACCGACCTGCATGGCGAAGCTGCCGATGCCCGTCTTTGTGCAGTGATCCATACCGCAGAATTTCCCCACCGTCGCTCCGCAGCCTGCGCCGTAATTGCCGTCGCGGTAGTTCGGGGATTCGAGGGCGAGCTGTGCTGCACGCCGTCCCATGTTCCTGTCGGGGCGGATGTCCTTTCTGCCGACGGTGAGGTCGAAGATATCCGACTGCACCACCAGCGGGACTTTCGTCACTCCCACATCGTAGCCGATGTCCTGCTCTTCGAGATACTCCATCACGCCGTCCGCAGCCGCGAGCCCGAAGGCGCTGCCGCCGCCCAGCACTACAGCGTGTATTGCCTGCGCCGACATCAGCGGGTCGAGGAGCGTGGTCTCCCTCGAAGCGGGGCCGCCGCCGCGCACGTCAACTCCTGCCCTCATTCCGTCTCTGCCGACGATGACGGTGCAGCCAGTGCCTGCCTCGGCGTCTTCGAGCTGTCCTATGGCTATGCCTTGTATATCGGTTATCGGGATATTCATCGGATGCACCTCCTGTTATGGTTGTGTTTAGTATACCACATTTCGGGGAAATATTCAATAGCGGAAAGTCCTCAGATGAGCATGAGCGCGGCAGTCATCCGCCCCGAAGAACGGACGAAACACTCTTCGTGACAATGCACAAAGCGAGTGGGATTTTTGATCGCTCACCTGTATAATTTGGAAAGTGGAAAATTGAAAACGTTTTCAATTGACTGCAATATGCCCATTTATGAATGGATTTTGTGTTGTTTTCTGACATAATATGACGAAATATAGCAAAATATCTTGATTTTTTTACCAAACTATGCTAAAATATAATTTAGGTAAATTGATTTAGCGCTCAGCAACAAAATTATGGGGGAACTGTATGAAGAAATTATATTCGTTGACAGCGGCGCAGAATATGCATTATCAGTGGATAAAAGAGTACAAGACACAGCAGGTGTCGGGACTCAGCATAGTTGCGGCATTCAAGGCTGACATCGACGTGGATGTGCTGAAAAAGAGCATCGCACTGGAGATGGAAAGATACTCCTGCCTCAGGCTCCGCTTCACCGCACCCGATGAAAACGGCGAGATAAAACAGTACATCGCCGACTGTGGGGATGAGGACTTCGAGGAACGCGACCTGACGGGAATGACCATGCAGGAAGCCAACGATACCATGCAGCAGTGGGCTTACGAGACTTTCGACGGCGACGATATCCCGATGTGTGAGTTCCGCATCGTAAAGCTCCCCGAGGGCTACACGGGATTCTTCGTACATATGGATCACAGACTCAACGACTCGGTGGGCGTGGCGGTCATGGCTACCGACATCATGGGCGTTTACAAGCACCTGAAATACGGCACCGAGATGCCCGCACCCCTCGCGGATTTCGAGAAGGTGCTGGTCAGCGATCTTGAGAAGGCCGCGAATCAGAAGCGCCTTGCAAAGGCGAAGCGTTTCTGGGACGAACAGCTCGACGAACTGGGCGAGCCGCTCTATTCGGATATACAGGGTACTTCGGTGCTCGAAGAAGCACGAAGAAAGCACAACGACCCTGATCTCCGCGCAGGCGACATCGAACGCAAGGAGCTTTTCGTGGCGGTAAAGGACTACCAGCTTGAGGTAGACAGTATGCAGAGGGCTATAAACTTCTGCCTTTACAATCAGATATCACCTACGAACCTCATACTGCTCGTCATCAGGACTTATCTGTCGAAGATGAACGGCGGTCAGGAGGATATAACCATCGAGAATTTCATATCGCGCCGCTCCACGCAGGACGAGCTGACCTCGGGAGGGAGCCGCGTGCTCTGCTTCCCGTGCAGAACGGTCATCTCGGGCGATACGACATTCATCGACGCGGCAAGGATGATACAGAATCATCAGAACCGCATATATATGTACTCGGGATACGACCCCGAATTCATCCGTCAGGAGATGAAGAGGCGCTACAACACGCCCGACGACACTACATACGTCAGCGTGTACCTCACCTATCAGCCGCCGATGAATACCAGCGACCTCGACCCGAATTCGGAACAGCTCCCCATTTACGTCAAGTGGTTCGCAAACGGCGCGGCTACAAAGAAGATGTACCTCACCGTATCGCATCTGCCCGACAGAAAGCTCAATTTCTCCTATCACTACCAGACGGCACACCTCACCGAGAAGGACGCTGAGCTTATGTACTACTACATGATGCGCATACTGTTCAGAGGAATAGAAGATCCCGGAAGGACCATCTCCGAGATCATAGATATGGTCTGATCTTTTTTTAGTAACAAAAGAGCAAAACGGAAATACCGCACATTCGGTGCGATATCATATACTTTTTATTTGGAGGCAATATTATGAAGAAAACGAAGACTTGTCCGAAATGCGGCAGCCAGGATCTGACTCTGTTCAGATATGAGGGTTTCCCCAACGCTGAACACGAGAAGGATATCCACTACAACACCAGCATGATGATGGGCGTTATCAGCTTACAGCGCTACATCTGCCACAACTGCGATTACTCGGAGGGCTGGATAGTTGAAGAGGATATCAGAACAGTCCTGAAGACCAAGCCTGCGAACTTAGAGGAGATCGGCTGATCTGCACGAATGCAGGGGCTTTTCGGTAAATAAAACGACCATACAGTCGGCACCGTACAAATGTGTGACACTGATGTGCGGTGCCGATTTGTGGATATACGCAAAATTATTGCATTATATTTGGGAGGAGTAAAAATTATGGAAGCACAGTTCAAAGAGATCTTGTCAAACTACTGCTCGGTCGAGGCAGGGGACATCACCGATGAGATGAACCTCAGAAGCGACATCGGGCTCAGCTCGCTGGATCTGATGACCTTTCTCGGCGACCTTGAGGACGAGTTCGACATCGAGTTCGACTTCGGCGACAACGGTCAGAAGCTGACAGGCATCAACACCGTAGGCGACGCCATCGCACTGCTCAGAGAGTACATAGGCTGACCTTTGGGGAGGAAAAAGGAAATATGAAAAAGACGATCTTTACAATGTGGAAAAGATGCGGCGAACAGTACAAAGACCTTCCCGCAGTCCGCTGGCTGGTCAAGAAGGATGTTCACGAACTGAGCTACGGCGAGCTTGCCGCAAAGACCGCCGAGATCAGAAAGGGTCTTGCGGCGCTCAGTTTCGACCACAAGCATATCTCCATCATCGGAACGAGCTCTATCGAGTGGATCAAGGCTTATATGTCGGTCGTTTCGAGCAGCAACGCGGCTGTTCCCCTCGACCCCGCTCTGCCTGCCGAGGATCTTATCGACCTCGTGGCGCGTTCGGATTCCGAAGGCGTGTTCCTCGACAAGAAATTCGCGGCTCTTGCTGACGCTATTAAGGCAGGCTGCCCGAAGCTGAGACATCTCTGGATGCTCTCCGAGGAAAAGGAAGAGGGCGCCGAGACCATCGCTGACCTTATCGAAGCAGGCAAGGACACCCCCGAGGGCGAACCCCCTGCCGAGGACGACGTTTCGATGATCGTGTTCACATCGGGTACTACGGGCAAGAGCAAGGGCGTTATGCTGACACAGAGCAACCTCTACTGCAACGTGGAAGCCATAGTATACGACGAGCCGCCCGGAGTAGTGTTCCTGAGCGTGCTTCCCGTACATCACGCCTTCTGCCTGTCGATGGACTGGCTCAACGGTTTCTGGATGGGCGGCATAATCTGCATCAACGACTCGCTGATGCACATGGTAAGGAACATGACCATCTTCAATCCCCACGTAATGCTGATGGTGCCGCTGATGCTGGAGACCATCTACAAGCGCGTGAAGGCGCTGGGCGACGGCGTTCCTCCCGAGATACTCGCGAAGAAGGTGTTCGGTCCGAACCTCACCAGGATATTCACTGGCGGTGCGCATCTTGAACCCTACTATATCGACGAGTTCGCGAAGTTCGGCATCGAGGTATATGAGGGCTACGGCATGAGCGAGTGCGCCCCTGTTATCACTTCCAACAAGGCAGGCGCATGGAAGCCGGGTTCTATCGGCAAGCCGCTGCCGAACGTTGAGGTGAAGTTCGAGGACGGCGAGATATGCGTCCGCGGAACGAGCGTCATGAAGGGTTACTACAACATGGAGACCGAGACCGAACAGACCCTCCGGGACGGCTGGCTGCACACGGGCGACAAGGGCTACATGGACGAGGACGGCTTCCTGTTCATCAACGGCAGAGTCAAGAACCTCATCATCCTCTCCAACGGCGAGAACATCTCTCCCGAGGAGATAGAGGGCAAGCTGGCACTCAAGGAGTTTGTGGGCGAAGTCATCGTTACGGGCGAGGACAATCTGCTGACCGCACGCATCTATCCCGACCCTGACACGACTGAGGGCAAGACCGCCGAAGAGATACGCGCAGCTTTGCAGGCGATACTCGACGACTATAACAAGGATCAGCCTACCTACAAGCAGCTTTCGAGACTTGTCGTGAGGGAGAACCCCTTCTTCAAGAATTCCTCACGCAAGATAATCCGCACCGAGGTGCTGAGGGACGAACCTTTAGCATAAGCATATGTACAGGATAACAGAACTTTCCGAAACGAGATACATTCACATCTCGGGCTCGGACGGACTGCCGCTCAGTGTGCTCCGCATCGAGCCCGAAGACCCTGCACGCATCAGGGGCATAGTCCAGATAGTTCACGGCAAGAACGAGCACAAGGGACGCTACGCCGCGTTCATGCGGTATCTTGCCGCAAGGGGATACATCGCAGTCGCAAACGACCACCGCGGTCACGGCGAGAGCGTGCTGTCATCCGACGATCTGGGGTATTTCTACAAGGGCGGCGCTCACGCGCTGGTGGAAGATCTTCACGAGATAACTCTTGAAGTGAAGGACTACGCCGAAAAGAAGTGCGGGAAAAAGCTGCCCGTGACGATGCTGGGACACAGCATGGGTTCGCTGGCGGCGAGGTGCTATATCAGAAGGTTCGACGCGGATATCGACAAGCTGGTGATACTCGGCTGCCCGTCCAAGTCGAACATGGTGAGACAGGGCATAATGATGGTGAAGCTGTTGGAACTGGCAGAGGGCAAAAGAGCCCGTTCGCGGTTCGCAAAGCTGCTCATCATGGGCGTGTCCTACGAGTTCAGATTCAGAAAAGAGGGGCTGAGGAATTCGTGGACAAACACGGATTTCGATGCGGTCGTCGAACACAACAACGACCCCCTGTGCAGATATAACTTCACGCTGGCAGGCTACGAGGAGATGCTGAAACTCGCAAGGCTCACCTACACGGGCGGTTTCAGACCCGATAACCCCGATATGCCTATCCGATTCTTCTCGGGAGCGGACGACCCCTGCGCCCTCTCGCGCAAAAAAATCGTTCAGGCAATACACTTCCTGCAAAGGAACGGCTACCGCAACGTCCGCGGCAAGCTGTACGAAGGTATGCGCCACGACATCCTCCACGAGAAACAAAAGGTCCGCGTCTACCGCGACATCCTGAAATTCATCGGATCCTGACCATCCGCCGCACGACTCCAACGTCATGCGGCGGTTTTTGCTGGGGAAAACCCGCCTTAGCTTCGCACTTCCGCCTTTGCTTCGCACTTCCGCCTTAGCTTCGCACGGCCGCCTTAGCTTCGCACGTCCGCCTTTGCTTCGCACGGCTAGAAGAAAGGTTCTCCCCCAAGAAGTCCCGCACTCTTGAAATTTGAAAAAGAATATGATATAATAAATATATAAAGTATATGCATAAAGGAGGTGCGGCTATGGGTTATTTCAACAGGCACGACACGGCGCGTGATGCTTGTCAGCTTTTTGGCAGGCAGGCGAGGCAGGGATACGACTGGTGGTGGCATTCCTTCACTGCCTACAGTGTGCGAACGGGCAGAGCAAGGCCGTTTTTCATCGAGTTTTTCCTTTGTGACCCCGAGCTCGGGGGGAGCGGGCCTGTGTTCGGGCAGCTTCCCGAGAACAAGGCGAAGGGCAGGCGTCCCTCCTACCTCATGGTAAACGTGGGTGCGTGGGGAGAGGACGCTGTTCAGCTGCACCGATTCTACGGCTGGGACGGCATCCGTGTGGATATGAGCGAGGATTTCTCGGTCACGGCGGAGGGCTGTTATCTGGACGAGCACCGCACTTACGGCAGCGTGAAGGTCACGCCCGAGGAAGCGGCGGCGCATCCCGAGTATATGTGCGGTTCGGGGGAGATGTCGTGGGAGCTGACCATCGACAAGAAGATAGCGTTCAACGTGGGCTACGGTGCGGGCAGTCTTTTCCGCAGTATGCAGCTTTTCGAGATGTTCTGGCACGCCGAGGGTATGAAAACGGCTTTCAGCGGCGAGATAGTCTTCAACGGCGAGCGCTACACCGTCTCGCCCGAGAATTGTTACGGCTACGCGGACAAGAACTGGGGCAGGGATTTCACTTCGCCGTGGGTGTGGCTGTCCTCGAACGACCTTGTGAGCAGGAAAACGGGCAGACGGCTGAACGACAGCGTGTTCGACATCGGCGGCGGCTGTCCGAAGATCGGCAGGATAGCGCTGAAACGCAAGCTGCTGTCGGCATTCTGGTACGAGGGCAAATGTTTTGAGTTCAATTTCTCGAAGTTCTGGGAGCTGCCGATGACGCGATTCGACTGCCGCGAGACCGGGGACAGGATATACTGGCACGTTGTGCAGACTACCCTGTTCAACAGGCTGACCGCCGACATAGTGTGCGACAAAAAGGATATGCTGCTGATAAACTACGAAGCTCCCGACGGCAGCAAGCGGCATGACCGTCTGTGGAACGGCGGAAACGGCAGGGGAGTGGTGAAGCTCTACCGTCACGGCAGGCTGGTGGACGAGATAGTCTGCCGAAAAGTCGGGTGCGAGTACGGCGAATACGGGCAGAAAAAATAAAAAATGCACTGTTTTCGTTGACATCGGGAGTGAAATGTTGTATAATATATATAAGGGGGCCGCGGCGTCATGCGTCGGGCTGTAGAAAAATAAACAGCGTTCAAGCTGGAGAAGGGGTAAAAATGGATTTTCAGAAATTAGCCGATAGTTTTCTTTCGCCTACCTGCATCATCTCGGTCGAGAAGATAAGCGGCGGAGGATACGGCGAGATACGTATAGTTGCGGGCAACGAGGCATATCTTGCTCCTATCGAGCATCCCGCCTTTGCGGTATCGCCCGATATCCCTGCGAATACACACAACAAGTTCATCCCGAATTCCCTGTACGAAAAATACCTTCCGAAGGATCTGGGGTTTGAAGATCTCTGCTACCGTTCGGCGGTCATGAAGACGCCTGTCCACACCTACGTCCACCTGAACAAGCTCGATATGTGGTTCGACATCTTCGCGATGCCGATAAACTGCGAGATAGGGAACATCTGCTACTGCACCTACACCACGAAGCTCAGCAGTCCGTCGGACATCGGCATCAGCTCGGGAATGTCGGGCGGCACTTCCGAGGACGTGCTCAAGACCTGTATCAAGCTCCACGGCGCAAAGGACTTCAAGAAGACGATAGACGAGGTCATCACCGACATACGTATGCTCTGCCGCGCCGAGGTCTGCACCATCATGCTCATCGACAATGCCGAGGCGACCTGTTCGGTGCTGGCGACGAACGTTGCCGAGAACAGCAGGCTGAAACGCGTGACGCAGTTCAGCGACTTCTACGACATCGCCTTCTCGTGGCTGAGCATGATAGGCGAGAGCGACTGCCTCATCATCAAGAACGATAACGACATGAATTTCGTCAAGGAGGTCAACAGGAGATGGTATGACACCCTTGTTGAGGCGAATGTCAAGAGCGTGGTCATGTTCCCGCTGAGGTACACCGACGAGGTCATAGGCTTCATCTGGGCGACGAATTTCGATACCAACAACACCATGCGCATCAAGGAGATGCTGGAGCTGACGACCTTCTTCATCTCGTCGCAGATAACAAGCTACAAGATGATGGAGCGGCTCGAACATATCAGCTACACCGACCTGCTCACGGGCGTGAAAAACCGCAACGCCATGAACAGCAGGCTCAACAGCATCGCGGAGGGGAAGGAGTACCTTTCGTCGCCGCTGGGGATGATATTCACCGACATGAACGGGCTGAAATACGTCAACGACACTCACGGCCATGCCGCAGGCGACCTTATGCTGAAAAAGTTCGCGATACTGCTTCAGGAGACCGTTCCCGACGGGGACATCTACCGCACGGGCGGCGACGAGTTCCTGATACTGGTGAAGTGTGCCGACAGTGAAGAGCTCGCGTCGAAGGTCGCGGCGCTCGCGGAGCGTTCGTATGACCCCGAGGGCATATGCTTTGCCGTGGGCAGCAGCTTTATCGCGCAGGGAAGCGATATCCACGACGCCATGCACACCGCGGACGAGGCTATGTACAGGAACAAGGCACGTTTCTACGCAGAACATCCCGAACGCAAAACAAGGCTGTAAAAGCCGCAGGCATAACTCGGTCAGGCTGTTATATCATTACATATTGAGAGAGTCCGCCTTTTCGGGGCGGACTTTTTGCTGTATTCGGCTCTGTGACTTCCTACAAATAAGATGTCGGTTTTTTGTGTATCATACCGAGAATGGTCGCCGTAACGTGTGATTAAATATTCAAGTATACGAAAATATCTTTGTAACAAAAAGTACATTGAATCACAAATACAAAAGTAGTATAATCTTATTTGTCCGCCGACTTTTTTGGCTGTCGGCAAAGATTTTTTATAAACGGGGTCAGAGAATATGAAAGTTCAGCAGAACACCTCTGTAAAGGCTACGGAGGAAAAACTCAAACCGAAGCTGTTTTCGGTCATCAAAGGCTACACACCTCAGCAGTTCGTAAAAGACCTTATCGCAGGCGTTATCGTCGCGATAATCGCTCTGCCGCTGTCGATAGCGCTGGCACTCGCGTCGGGAGTCAATCCCGAGCAGGGTCTGTACACCTCCATCGTAGCAGGCTTCATCGTGTCGTTCCTCGGCGGAAGCCGCGTGCAGATAGCAGGCCCTACAGCCGCATTCGCGACCATAGTGGCAGGCATCGTCGCCTCGGAGGGCATGGACGGTCTGGTCATCTCGACGGTCATGGCAGGCATCATCATGATAATCATGGGCGTATGCAGGTTCGGAAAGCTTATAAAGTACATCCCGGGCACTATCACATCGGGCTTTACTTTCGGCATCGCGGTGACGATACTCATCGGACAGATAAAGGATTTCCTCGGTCTGACATTCAAGCACTCACCTATCGAGACGGCTGACAAGGTCATTGAGGTCTGCCGCTGCATCGGGACATTCAACCCGAACGCACTTCTTATCGGCGTCATCTCGCTGGCGATACTCATTCTCTGGCCGAAGAAGCTGGAGAAGATACCCGCTTCGCTCATCGCTGTCATCGTATGTTCGGCTATCGTGAAGCTGACGGGCATGAACGTGAACACCATCGGCGACCTTTACACCATTTCTTCCGCACCCCCGAAGTTCTCACTGCCTGCGGTGAGCTTCGCAAGGATACGTACCCTTGTTCCCTCGGCATTTACCATCGCGCTTCTGGCGGCGGTGGAGTCGCTGCTCTCCTGCGTTGTCGCTGACGGCATGATAGGCTCGAAGCACCGTTCCAATATGGAGCTTATCGCACAGGGCGCCGCAAACATCGGTTCGGCGCTGTTCGGCGGTATCCCCGCTACGGGCGCTATCGCAAGAACAGCCGCCAACGTCAAGAACGGCGGCAGAACACCTGTTTCGGGCATGGTACATTCGATAGTGGTGCTGCTGATACTCGTGCTGCTGATGCAGTTCGCAGCCATGATACCGATGCCTACCATCGCGGCGATACTCTTCATCGTGGCGTACAATATGTGCGGCTGGAGAAACATCCGCAACACCCTGAAGACCGCTCCCAAGAGCGACATCGCGGTGCTGCTGACCACTCTCGTGCTGACCGTCGTGTTCGACCTTGTGGTGGCTATCGGCGTTGGCATGGTAATGGCTTCGCTGCTCTTCATGAAGCGCATGGCTGACGTTACCGAGGCTCACACCTGGATCGACGACGACGATGAGGACACCGACCCCGACAATATTCTTCTCAAGCACATCCCCGAGCACACAAAGGTCTACGAGATCAACGGACCTATGTTCTTCGCGGCTTCCGAGAAGTTCCGCTATATGCTGCACGATAAGGACACGAACGTTCTCGTTATCCGCATGAGGAACGTTCCCGCCATCGACGAGTCGGGCGTTGCGGCGCTCAGGGATGTCGTGAGCAGCTGCGCAAAGCAGAACGTGAAGGTCGTGTTCTCACACGTAAACGAGCAACCGTTCCACGCGATGCAGAAGGCTGGTCTGACCGAAACGGTCGGCAGTGAGAATTTCTGCGATCACATCGATACAGCGCTGCTGCGTGCCGAGGAGATAGCTCTTTCGGCGTGATAATGACAGCTTGCCGTCCGGACAGTCCGGGCGGTATTTGCTTTTTATGGGAGATAGTGGTATAATGTCTTTACGGGCTGATACCGAAGTTGATTGTATATTATGACGAAAAGGCACTTTGATTTTTGTTCATTCCTACAAAGTTGCCGCTTTTCTGTCAGAAATGACCTTTACCAAACAATTAGTTAGCAGAGGAGGCGAGAGATATGGCACAAAATAATACCGACGATCTGACCCGGGTGATCGAACGGTACAGAGAGCTTATCTACGGTCTGGCGCTCGCGGAGACAAACTGCCGCGCCGACGCCGATGACGTCTATCAGGAAGTCTTTCTGCTGTACTATACGAAAGATCTGGTCTTTGAGGACGAAAAGGCGAGACGTTCATGGCTCATACGTGCCTGCATCAACATCTCGCGGACCTGCAACAAAAGCTCGTGGTACCGAAAACGCTCGGACGATGATCTTGACTCGATCCCCGACGAACGCTCCTGTCGGACGCCTGCACAGCAGGAACTGTGGGAAGCGGTGAAGTCGCTGAAGCCGAAATACCGTACCGCTGTGTATATGTACTACTTTGAGAACATACCGTCCGCAGAGATAGCCGAGACCCTCGGCATATCGGAGGACGCACTTAGAACAAGACTTTCGCGCGCGAGAAAGATCTTGAAAGAAAAAATGAGGGAGAGTGGTTATTTTGAAAAAGCTATGTGAAGAAATCCGCAGACAGAATACGCCCGATCTCTCGCTTGACAAGGAGATACTCGAAAGAGCGAAAACTTTAAGGGCAGGGAATAAGGTCATCCTGTCGGAACAGAGAAAGGAACGAAACGGAATGAACATAACAATGAACAAGTCGGAAAACGCCGCTCCGACGGCAGTAAAGAGAAGTTACGGCGGCATCGTGGCAGCGGCTGCGGCGATCGTGTTCGCGGCAGGCGGAGTATTCGCGGCGGTGAACCTCGGCAAAGAAAAGATCGTGCCTGCCGCAGGCTCGTCCTCGGGCAGTATCGAAGCACTGACGGGCGGGGAGAGCAAGGCGGAAAACGAAGCCGATACCCCGAAAAGAGAAGTGAAGGACTGGGCTAAGCCGTATCTCGAAGAAAATGCCGATACGGTGGGCTACATGAGTCTCGGAACATACGAGGATCAGAACGGCGAATACGGTGAACTCAGTTTTCCCATCGTGCAGAGCAGCACCAATGAGTACTACGAGACCAACGGCTTCGACAAGCAGCCGAACGACAGCGGCGCTGTTCAGGCGGACTGCAACGCCCCGATAGACGAAAATGGTCAGCCGCAGAATATCATCCTCTGGGCTAATGACCTTGAGTGGAGCGGCGGCGGATACGCGATAAGTCTCCTGTACGCTCAGTATGATCCCGAGGCTTCGGAGGATTCCTTCAAGTCGGGCATCATCAGATTCAAGTCGATCTATGATGACGAGTATTCGGAGTATCAGATCGTTTCGGACTTTTTCATGAATCTTGACGGTACCTGCGCAAATGATCTTGAGTTCTACGACAAGGAGCTGAGATACAACAGCTTTGACGAAGAACACAGCTTCGGGAGCTGGAGAGAAATGCAGAGGAGCTTCAGGGACAACAAGCATAATATCTTCGATGAGGACATTCCCTGCACCGAAAACGACGAGTATATCACTCTGTCGGTAGGCTATCACGATGCAATGAACGAGTACAGTGGTCATCCGTGGAGACAGAATATCATCGCAAAGAAGATCACCCCAGCCGATAAGCAGGAGCTTACCGACAGCACCGAGTCCGTAACTGAGGATACCTCGTCTGCGGAGGATACATCTTCGGCGGACAGCAAGGCGGATGAACAGGTATCGGATACAGACATGGTCAAAGTCCCGAACGTTATCGGCATGGTTCAGGAAAAGGCTGTGACCGTACTCAAGGACGCAGGCTTTGAATGCGAAGTCGAAGAGATACGTCACGACGGCGACAAGGGCAAGGTGGTCGAGCAGTCGCTTTCGGAAGGCATGAGCGCGGAGAAGGGTTCGACAGTCATCATCTATGTCTCCAACGGTGAGTCCGATCCTATCGAGATGACGCTGAAAATACCCATGCCCGAGGGTATCAAAGGCTCCTACACCATCGACGTTTACCGCGACGGTGTCGTAGCTTACACCAAGACGATCGAGAAAGGCGAGGTTGTTGCAGGCGGTACGGTTTCGCTGGAAGTAGTCGGCATCAAGACCGAGACGCTCGTGGTCTATGTCAGATCCAACGATCTCGGCGATGAGAATGAGGTCAAGTATGCGACATATGAGATAGATTATGACGCGAAGACCTTCACTCTTAACGGCGAGCTGAACACGGCAGAACTTCTGAAACTGATCCCGAATAACTGATACAAAACAGCATCGGACGTTCACACGGATGTCCGATGCTGCTGTTTTTGAGACCGAGTGTCCCTGTGAAGTCCTTTTCATACGATATTAGTGTAGAAAAGTCAAGCGTTCCGACGGGCTGAAATGGGAAGCGGGCTCTAACTATCGGCTTAATTAACAAACAGATAACGATTGTGTTTGTTAATATTCACGAAAAGGCTGTTAAATGAACAACTTTTTTCTGAAATCACTTGTAATTAAGAACCTTTTGTGTTATAATTGTAAATACAAGAGAGATAGGCATGAAAAATGTTAATATTTCTCGCATATTTCGGCGCTCCCAAGTGTGATTGGCAAAGAACTGATGACGGCTACACCGCGACCGCAGTCATAACGGTTTGACCTCCACCATAGACAAAGGTTCCCAACGGTTTTCCAAGATAGCAGTTATCGCCATTACAGGCGGTAAAGAGGGACACGGATGACCTCGGAAACGAGAGATCAAAGTGCCCATCCAATAAAGCGTGTTACATATCTTCCGATATGTAGAAATGAAAAGATCGGCAGCTTCTTCGGGGGCTGTCGGTTTTTTCTTTATTGCTGTAAACGATAATTTACCGTGCTGTCTGCGGGAATTACCGTGGAAAACCTTTCTGAAGAAAGGTTCTTCCCCAGACCCCTTTCCAAAGACTTTTAATTTTTTGGCAGGGGGGGCTTGGGGGAGAACCCTTTTTCAAAAGGGATTCCACCAATAGTCTCCGCAGTATAGCGCATTTTTACTGTTTTGGCAAACATAAATAATTTTTGGGGTAAAAATTAAATAATTTTCAAGTTGTTGACAAACCATAATTAATGTGATATAGTTGTATTATTCAGGTGTAATTATATTATACTGAAAACGATTACGTTCAACTAACTTTTTTCAGGGAGGGTAATAATTATGTTACTTAAAAAAGTTACCGCAGCAGTGTCGGCACTCGTGCTGACAGCAGGAATGGCTTCCGTTATGCCTCAGGGTTCGTCCGCAGTCATAACCGCAAGCGCTGATTCTGAGTACAACTACGCAGAAGCGCTCCAGAAGTCCATGTTCTTCTACGAGGTTCAGCAGTCGGGCGTTCTTCCCGATTGGAACAACGTTCAGTGGAGAGACAACTCCATGGTGGACGAGGACGGCAACGATACCGATTTCGTAAAGGGCGGCTGGTTCGACGCAGGCGACCACTTCAAGTTCACACTGACCAACGCTTACTCCGCTTCCATCATGGCATGGGGCTACATCGAGTATAAGGACGCCGTTGACAAGGCTGGTCTCGGCGAGCTTTACCGCAACAACCTCAAGTGGGGCCTTGACTACGTTCTGGGCTGCGACCAGGGCAACGGCAAGATGGTCGGCACCATCGGCGACTTCTCGGGCGGTTCCACCGACCACAACATCTGGTGCAGCGCTGAGGTTTATCTGCGCAAGCATAATCTCAACAGCAAGGACTGGGTTCGTCCCTATGACGTTGTAGAGAACTCGACCGTTTCGGCTCTCTCCGCAGCAGCACTCGCTCAGGGCTACCTGATCTTCAAGGATTCCGACCCTGCGACCGCTAACAATTACTTAAAGCACGCTAAGGATCTGTATGCAGGTGCAGACAGGATCAGAGATTCAGAGGAAGAAAGAGGCGGCATGGGTTCGATGTACCCGACCTCCACATGGGTAGACGACTGTATGTACGCTGCTCTGTGGCTCTACAAGGCAACGGGCGACAGCAGCTATCTGACTAAGGTTGAGACCGACTACATCCCGAAGTTCCCGACCGAGAGCCAGTCCACCACATGGAAGTACTCCTGGGGTCTCTGCTGGGACGACACCACTCAGGCAGCAGCACTGCTCTATGCTCAGATCACGGGCAAGCAGGAGTGGGTTAATCACATCGACAAGCACATCCGCTACTGGATGGGCGAGGGTTCTAACGGCGGAGATATCAAGCCTTTCGAGGGCAAGATCACCGCTGACGGACTTTCGCATCTGACTAACTGGGGCAGCCTGCGTCACGCTACCAACACTGCATGGGTAGCTAAGCTCGCAAGCGACACCCTCTTCAAGAACGACGCTGCAAAGGCTAAGAAGTACAACGACTGGGCTAAGACTCAGATGGATTACTGTCTCGGCGACAACGCTCTCGGCCTGACATATGTTCTCGGCATGGGCGAGAAGAACCCTATCGCTATCCACCACAGAACCGCTTCGGGTATCCACGACGACCACTGGAATGAGCTTGGTAAGGAAAGCAGCGATGAGGGTTGGCAGACTGAATATGCTCACACCCTTTACGGTGCCCTCATCGGCGGTCCTGACAGCACGGGCGCATATGACGTCGGCAAGATCGGCGTAGGTCAGTATGAGTACACCGAGGTAGCTATCGACTACAACGCAGGCTACACCGCTGCACTCTGCGCTATGATCGAAGACTTCGGCGGAAAGCCCCTCGCTAACTTCCCCGAGAAGGAAGAGCCCAAGTGGGCTGAGTGGGAAGTTGCCGCTGTCCTCAACGGCAAGGGCAACAGCTACACCGAGATCAAGGCTTGGGCTATGAACCACACCGCATGGCCTGCAAGAGTTGCCAAGGACATCGAGTACAGATATTACTTCGACGCTTCCGAGATCTTCGCAGCAGGTCTTACTATCGACGATATTACGGTAAAGAGCAACAGCCAGCAGTATCAGGAAGGTCAGCAGGGCTATGCTACCGTTACGGGCCCCTTCGTTTACGAGGGCGACAAGACAGGCAACACTCTGTACGCTTCGATCAAGTTCGAGGACGGCCGCGCTATCCAGCCGACAGGTCAGAGCGAGCACCGCGATGAGGTACAGTTCAGAGTTTCTATCCCTGACGCTGTAAACGGCAAGCCCACCACAGGCGCATGGGATCCTACCAATGACTGGTCCTACAAGGGCGGCATCGCGACCGCTTCCAATATCAAGTCGGATGATGCTCTCAACCAGAATATGCCTATGTACGTAAACGGCATCCAGGTATGGGGCGTTGAGCCTGACGGCACTAAGCCGACCAAGTCCGACTACACCTTCACCAGAGGCGGCGGCAACACCGATCCAGATCCTGTCGTTGACACTCCGAAGCTCTCCTTTGAGGCTCTCGAAAACGGCGTTAAGCTCGACTGGACTTCCGTAAGCGGCGCTACAAATTACGCTATATACTGCTATCAGAACAACAACTGGATCAAGCTGACCGAGAGCAAGGCAAACACCTACACCTTCAAGAACCTGAAGGAAGGCAACTACAAGGTAGCTGTCCTTGCATACGTAAACGACAAGTGGAACGTGGATTATTCCAACGCTATCGTCGTTTCGCCCAAGGCTTCTTCCGGCACCACCGTTCCGAATGTTACAGGCATCAGCTATGACCAGAAGAACCACACCGTAACTCTCAAGTGGGATGCTGTCAGCGGTGCTCAGGCTTACGGCGTTGCTTACTACTCCGCAGGCAAGTGGAGGATCTGCACTCAGAGCATCTCGCCCAAGACCCTCAGCTGGACTTCGCCCAAGCTGCCCGCAGGCAAGAGCTACAAGGTAACTGTTGCTGCTAAGGTCAACGGTTCATGGGATACCAACGGCGCTATCAAGAGTGCTCTTACCGTGACCATCAAGTGAGTACGGACAGGGTACGATCGTTATCTGTACAAAAAAACCGCCTGCTTTGACGGCGGTTCTGAAAACGTTTGAGAAAAACGTTTTCTTATCCCGAAAACGCAGCTTTTTAAATATTAATAAGCATTAATATGCTGTTAATATCACGTAATACCGCGTTAATAAGGCGTTCGTAAAGGGGAGCTCGGCTCCCCTTTGAATGCTTAAAAAGTTGTGAGGAATGCATAATTTCCCAATGGTACAATTGTTAATGTTAATGAATTTTACAAAGGGTCTTGACATTTTTTTGGGATATGTTATAATATTAATGGTTAGAAAAAAAGGATACGGTACAGGTCGAAAACGACTTCTTTTTTTCAGAGAGACCGATGCTTATAATAGCAGCAGTGTACCGATGCTGCATTATGAATCAACTGTTGTTTTACATCAGGGAGGGTTAAAACAATGCACAAATCCATGAAAAAAGTAGTCAGCGGAATCGCTGCACTGGCAATCACTGCTTCTATCACTCCGATGAGTGCTTTTGCAGGTCAGCAGCTCGGTCAGACTAACTTCAACGCAGGCGTTGGTCTTCCGTGGCACACCTGTGAGACAAACCCCGCTAAGCAGACATTCGATATCTCCGGCGGTACCTACAACGTAACTATCAAGAATAACGACGGTCCTGAGTCCAGATGGGATCTTCAGCTTCGTCACAGAGGCCTCCACATCGAGAAGGATCATAAGTACAAGATCACCTGGGAAGTAACTGCTTCCACTGCCGGTGAAATGTACACCAAGATCGGTAACTACGGCGGAACTGTTGAAGTATGGCACAACAACTGCACAGACAGCGACTTCGATCAGCACTGGACGTGCGTTCCGATCGCACAGGGCAAGAACACCTTTACTGCTGAGTTCACCGCTAAGGAGACCGTAGAGGTTGCTGAGTGGGCATTCCACTACGGCGGCAAGGGTAAGTATCAGGATGTTGACTGCTTCCCCAACAAGACCACTCTGAAGTTCGATAACCTCTCGCTCATCGATGAGACTTCCTCTGAATGGGACTGGAAGAAAGAGAACGAAATGGGCGTTGTAAGACCTGAGAGCAACGTTCGTCTTAATCAGCTCGGCTACTATCCGAACCTCAGCAAGAAGGCTTCCTATGTAACTGATGCTGCTTCGCCTCTCACATTCGAGATCCGCGATACTTCCGGCAACGTTAAGTACACCGGCAAGACCAAGGTATTCGGTAATGACCCCGATTCCGGTACAGGCACTACCACTACCGTAAAGGTCGGCGATGAGAACGTAACCAGATACAAGGATTCCGGTTCTAACGTTCACATCATCGACTTCTCTGACTTCAAGACTGAGGGTACTTACTACATCTTCGTTAAGGATACCGTTGGTGTTTCCGGCACTCAGGTTCTTCTTGATGAAGGCGTTAACGATACTACCCGCAGCGGCGATCAGCTGATCTGGACCAACCCCCAGACCGAGAAGAAGTACGTAATGAACAAGAGCCATGAGTTCGAGATCTCTAATGATATCTACAGCACTCAGCTCCTCAAGGATTCCATGAACTACTACTATCAGAACCGTTCCGGCATTCCGATAGAAGAGCAGTACATCACTTCCGGCGACAAGTCCAAACTTGCTCACTCGAAGTACGGTCACAACCCTGACACCGCTTACGTTCAGTCCAAGTGGGAAAATTCCCCCGACGAGAGTAAGCTTGACAAGGGCGAGACTATCGATGGTACAGGCGGTTGGTACGATGCAGGTGACCACGGTAAATACGTAGTTAACGGCGGTATCTCCGTATGGACTCTCCAGAACGCTTACGAGATCGACAAGAAGAACGGTAAGACTGAGAAGTGGACTAACGGCACTGTCGCTATCCCTGAGAACGGCGATAAGAATCCTGATATCCTCGACGAGGCAAGAGTTGAGCTCGAGTGGATGTTCAAGATGATCGATCAGGACGGCTTCGTATATCACAAGCTCCACGACCACAAGTGGACCGGTCTTGCTACCAAGCCCTGGGACTACTATAAGGAAACCATGGAGAACGGTGAGAAGGGCTGGGGTACTGTTCGTATCGTTAAGCCTGCAACCTACGCTGCTACCTTCAACATGATCGCTTGCGCTGCACAGGCTGCACGTCTGTGGAAGGGCATTGACGACCAGTTCGCTAACGAGTGCCTCCAGCACGCTCAGTCCAGCTGGACAGCTATCATGGCTAAGGAGTCCAAGTGGAACATCGCTAAGGGCGACTCTGACACCGATCCTTACTTCGCTCCTCTGGATCAGGCAATCGGCGGCGGTGCTTACGGCGATACCTATGTAGGCGACGATGCTTACTGGGCAGCTTGCGAGCTCTACTCTACCACCGGTAAGAGCGACTACTACACATTCCTCAAGAAGTACAAGAACCCGAACGACAATACTCAGAATGATAAGGCATTCAGCCTGACCACCAACCTCGGCGGCGGCGAGAACAACGGTTCGTTCAGCTCGTTCAACTGGGGATGCACTTCCGGTCTCGGAACCCTCTCTCTCTACCTGAGCGATAAGGTTACCACAGCTGAGAAGACTGCTATCAAGAATTCTATCACTACGGCAGCTAATACTTACCTCGAGCAGATGTCCAATGAAGGCATGGGCATTCCTTACAAGGAGGCTACCTTCGAGGACGCCGTTAACATCGGTGCAGGAATCAAGGTTACCGGTTATGAGTGGGGTTCCAACTCCTTCGTAATCAACAACGCTATGGTTCTCTCCTATGCTTATGATGCAAATAAGGATGATAAGAATCTCAGCGCTAAGTACCTCAACGGTGCTGCTGAAGCTCTTGACTACATCTACGGACGTAACGGCCTTGGATTCTCTTATGTATCCGGTTACGGCGACAAGACCATGGAGTGGCCTCACCACAGATACTGGGCCAACGGTATCGATCCTACCTTCCCGAAGGCTCCGAACGGTGTTCTTTCCGGCGGTCCTGGCGCTGGTATGCAGGATCCGTACATCGGCGGTCTCGGCTATAAGAGAGGTACTCTTGCTAACCAGAAGTGCTATGTTGACTCCGCTGAGTCCTGGTCTGTAAACGAAGTTACCATCAACTGGAATGCTCCGCTTGTATGGATGACTGACTTCATGCTCAATGAAGCTGCTTCTAAGCCCAATCCTAATCCGTATCCTGTAGCTAAGGCTACTACCTCCAAGAACGCATTCAAGCTTGAGTGGACCGCTGTTGAAGGCGCAGACAAGTACTGTGTTGCTTACTACACCGCTGGTAAGTGGAAGATCCTTGCTCAGGGCAACGTTCTTACTTACAGCAGAACCGGCGTTCCTGCTGGCACTTACAAGGTTGTTGTTGGCGCAAGAATCAACGGCAACTGGGATACTAGCAACATCAACAAGAGAGCTATCACCCTCACTATCCCGGGCTGATAAGGTCTCTGAACCGAATATCGGATCAACTTCGGCAGTTCCTTCGGGAACTGCCGATTTTTTTGCGGAAGTTTATTTTAGGGAAGACAGATCCATATTTTTTGATTTGGATTAACTCGTCATTTTGCTTAATTTTCACTAAAAATACCGAAAAAATTTAATTATTGTTCTTGCATATGTGTTGACAAACCCTTTATACAATCGTATAATATAATTAAATTTTATTTCATTCTTTTAATCGGATGAAAGAGTGAAATAAAGTGAGGCAATTTCAGGAAGTGCAAAATACGGTCGGTTTTTCTGCGTTCCTCCCAACAAAAACGTGGAAGATGTCCGCTTTTTGCATTTGCTGATTAAATTGCTTGTTTATGGTCGTTGGTTAATTTTGATTTACTTACAGGAGGACAATCTACAATGAAAATCAGTCTTAAAAGAGTTTTAGCAGCTCTTGCAGCTTCTGCTGTGTCGGCGACTTCTGTTTCGGGAATGATGCCTGTTGTGGCTGTTGAAGCAGGTTCCGCATCTGCCGATGCTTTCCCCTTCGTCATCGAGGGCGAGGACATGGAGGGCGCATCCCTCTGGACTCAGAACTACGGTCCCGCTCCGAAGGACAGCTCGGGTGACGGCTTCTTCTACCTCACGGGCAGCTCGGCATCCTTTACCGTGAACGTCCCCGAGGACGGAATGTACACCATCGTCGCAAGAGCGGCTCAGACCCTCGACAAGAACGGCAGACAGGAGTCGGTGTGCGTAAACGGCATCAAGCGTATGCTCAATATGCCCTACTCGGAGGAGTGGATGGATTTCAGCTTCGGCAGCTTCCGCCTGAACAAGGGCGTGAACACCATCGAGTTCATCAGCGAGTACGGCTACATGGCAATCGACAAGGTGACCGTCAGCGCGACCCCAAAGCATGACTACACCCTCGCCGACGGCGACCTCACCGACAAGAAGGCTACCCCCGAAGCAAAGTCTCTGATGGCTTATCTCAAGAGCGTTTACGGCAAGCACATCATCGCGGGTCAGCAGGAGATCTACGGCGGCGGTCACGGCGGCAACTATGAGTGGGAGAACGAGTTCCTCGAAAACCTCACAGGCAAGGTTCCCGCTATCAGGGGCGTTGACTTCATGAACTACAACCCCCTCTACGGCTGGGACGACGGCACCACCGAGCGCTGCATCGAGTGGGCGACCGAGAGAAACGGCATCATCACCGCTTCGTGGCATATCAACATCCCGAAGGACTTCGAGAACTACACGCTCGGCGAAAGGGTAGACTGGAAGGGCTGCACCTACAAGAACTACCAGAGCGGCGAGGGTTCGCAGAGCTTCGACACGAGAAACGTCGTTATCGAGGGCACCAAGGAATACGACTATTTCCAGCTCGCCATCAAGGATCTGGCTGAGCAGCTCACCAGATTGCAGGACGCAGGCGTGCCCGTTATCTGGAGACCTCTCCACGAGGCGCAGGGCAACGAGGGCAACTATTCCGACGGAACCGCGTGGTTTTGGTGGGGTGACAGAGGCGCCGAGACCTACAAGGAGATCTGGAAGCTCCTCTACAACACCCTCACCGAGGAGTACGGCCTGCACAACCTCATCTGGGAGTTCAACAGCTACGACTACTCCAACTCCGCCACATGGTACCCCGGCGATGATTATGTAGACATCGTTGCTTACGACAAGTACAACGTTGAGTACAACAGAGGCGACGGCAAGTCGAGCGGCCCGAACCTGCTGGCTATCCCCGCTAAATTCGACTCGCTCTACGCGCTCACCAACGGCAAGAAGATGATTGCGATGGCTGAGAACGACACCATCCCCGCTCTCGACAACCTCGTCGTTGAGGACGCAGGCTGGCTGTACTTCTGCCCGTGGTATGACGGCGGCGAGGACGGCGGCACAGCGTTCCTCGGCACGGCTTATCAGGATCACGACGAGCTGAAGAAGATCTATCAGAGCGAGTACTGCATCACTCTCGACGAGCTACCTGTTGACCTCTATAAGAACGGCGGCACGACTGTGGAAGACAACGCGTATCTCTACGGTGACGCGAACTGCGACGGTTATGTTGACATCGCCGATGCTGTCCTTGTCACGAAGTACGTTGCAGACCCTGCAAACACAACTATCTCCGCGCAGGGACTCAAGAATGCCGACTGCGTTGACAGCGGTAAGGGTGTTGACGAAAGGGACGCATACGCTATTCAGCTGGTGGTTTCGGAGATCCTTGACCCGAAGTCTCTGCCTGCTGCTAACAACAGTCTCCCTGTAATTAACGTCGCTGAATAAAGCTTTCAAATGACAAATAAAGAACTCTCCGATCATTTTCAGGTCGGAGAGTTTTTTTGATGTGATTAAAAAGAACAGGCTGCGCAGACATGATGCTGCACAGCCTGTTTATATGTACCGTTCGGAAGTGAGCTTTACTTGATCGTGATGGTCTTGACCGAGCTGTAATCGCCGTACTTTACTCCGTTCACGGTGATGTAGGGACGGTATGCCACATACCATACATCGCCCGATTTCATCTTCGCCGAGGCTGCGGTAGTGGTGTTGACGTTGGAGATGTTGTACTTGACAACGCCTGTCTTGAAATTCTTGTCCTTGCTGAGAACTATCTCATAGCCGCTTGCCGAGGTGTTCTTCGTCCACGAAGCCTTGATGGAGTTCTTCGACGGCGATGAAACGGTGATAGTTCCCGGATTGGGCTTGATAACGAATGTCTTTGTGCAGGTGCCCTTTACGTTAGCGGTCTTGCCCTTGACGGTGATGGTCGCTAAGCCGACCTTTGTGTTGTTTGCGTAGGTGACGGTGTACTGGTCAGAGGAGACAACGGTGCCGTCCTTGTAGCCCACCTTGATGGCGGGTCTGATAGCCGAACCCGTGTAGTTGTAGCTGGAAGCGGAGATGGCAGTCCTTGCGTCGCTGGTGCTAAGGTTGAGCGCCTTGATGGTGAAGGTCTTCTTGATGGAACCTGTGTATTTGCCCATGCCGCTGATGGTGACGGTGGCTGTGCCTGCATTGATGTTGCCCGAATAGCTTACGGTGAAGTCGATGTCCTGAACGAGGGTCTGACCTTCGGTGTTCTTGACGGTAACGGTCGGTTTCAGAGCCTTTCCGCAGTAAGCGTGGCTGGTGTAGCCGAGGGTTATCTTGCACTTGTACATTCTGAGGTCGATATACTTAACGCCGCATTCCGCTGCGGAATCCTGAGCAGCGTTGCTCGAACCATATATCGTGAGCTTGCTGCATCCCGAGAAGACCTTGCTGCCGATGGTCTTTACGCTGCTTGGGATAGTCACGCTTGTCAGGGCATAGCAGTTGCTGAAGGCTTCGTCCTTGATGTTTGTGACGCTTGAGGGGATGGTCAGGCTCTTCAGGCTCTTGCAGGAGGTGAAGGCGCGCCAGCCGATGGTGGTCACGGTGGAAGGGATGCTGATGTTGGTAAGGCTTGTACACCAGCTGAACATATCGTCGCTTATTGCGGTGATGCCTTCGCCGATGGTCACGGACTTGAGGCTCTCACAGTTCTCGAACAGATAGCCGCCGACGCTGGTAACGCTGTTCGGGATCTTGAACGAGGTGATGCTCTTGCAGCCGTAGAATGCGAAATCGCCGATAGACTTCACGTTACTCGAAAGGGTGATGCCTTTCAGGCTGCCGCATTTATAAAAAGCGTAGTTGCCGATCAGCTTGACGCTGCTTGGGATGGTGATGGAAGTCATGTTGGAACAGCCGTTGAAAGCGTCGTCGCCGATGTTTAAAAGACCGCTGGGGAGAGTCACCGTCGTGATCTTGGTGCAGTTCATGAACGCGCTCTTGCCGATATGAGCCACAGTCTTTCCTGCGATCTTAGCGGGCACGCTGACATTCGCTGCCGAGCCTGTGTACTTGGTGATCTCGACAGTGCCGTCGGAGCACTCTTTGTACTCAAAGCTGCCAGATGTTGCCGCGCTGACAACGATGTCGTTACCGAGGGTGAACGAGCCGTTCGGAAGTACCTCTGCCGCGCCGAAGAGAAGCGATACCGAGAGAACTCCTGCGATTATCTTTTTTCTCATGTGAAAAGCCTCCTTAATAATATATCTGTACCTACATTATAGCATATTCAACATAATATGTCAAATATATTTACTAATTTTAACATTTTGCAATAATACCTTATGATAATTAACGCCTCATTTGGACAGAACGCTGATGAACTGCCCGAATGAGGCGGAATTATCGCAGTATTTCGTTATATTTCATTATTTTTCTTGTTCAGAAGTAAAATGTTTTTTTCTGCTTTTTATACTATACATTTCTACATAGAACACAATAATAAACGATCTGCAAGCACAGAATATAGGCAAAAATCAGACATATATATTGACAAAAGATGAACTTTATGGTATAATGTAATAACAGATATCAGTCTGTCTTATGATATCATGTGAATAGAATTGTCGGATCGTATTATGACACGAAAGGAGATAATTATGTTTGATTCAGTGGCATATTCCCAAAAAAAGGTTTTGGAATTTTATAATAAAAAGTTTGGTCATGAGTACAATGAAATTAATGACGGCAACAAAAGTACAATTATCGGAAAGATAATCAATGAGTATTTCGGAAAGCTCAGCGACTGGGATTGGTCTGATTATTCCGATTCAATAAGAGTACTGAGCTGTTGCAGTTATCTTATGACTCTTGACGAACTTAATACAGAGGGGCTTGACATATCATTTTTTGATAGTATCTGTCATGGGTTAAGAATGGCAGGGGAGAGCGATGAGATCGGTTATGATTTTAAAGGAATAAGCACAATTGAAAAAAATGCAGAACTACTTCCGTTTGAATACTTAGTTAGGATCTTTAAACACGAAGAGTTTATAATTGACGGTAATGTTGATACTTATTTTCGCACAAAAGTTGTACAACGTCTGATAAAGTGCAGCTCTGTGACAGAAAAAGAAAAGATGCAATTAAAATTCAGATATTATTACTCATATCAGTTGTTAAAATTGCTTGTCCGCAAGTTCAGAAACTATTTTGCAACTAAAAACTCAGATTATAAATATAAACTGCTCGAAGAAGTTGAAAGAGAAAAAAATATCGAGATCAATAGGGATATCTTTTTATTTGCATTGCAAAATGATAATGATGATATCCTATATATCAAAAACGACAGAACGTTAAATGGTATCTTTCTGTCAATAACACCAAATACAGATATATATAATATGTCGGACTATGTGTTTGATATGAGGATATTATTAGATCTTGAAACTAATAAACCGTTTATAAAAATAGATTGTTCTCGGGGGTATAAAGAGGATGATCTATATATATATTTGAACGATAATTGGGATGAGATATCAGCCGATGATCTGTCAAAGATCGATGGTATATTGAAAAAAACATTGTTCCTTGGAATGAACGTTAAGACAGAAAATTTTGAGATCATATGTTTTCATTGCAAGGGAGTGAACGGTTTACCTGAGCGCACAGTATATTTTCAAAACGATTTTGTTATTAGTACTTCTGATGAAAATACTATCAATGTGTCTGTAAATGAAAGTGTCAGAAAAATGCCTGAGGGTTTCTTCGGGAAATCGATACGGAATATTTGTGCTGTCATTGGAAAGAACGGCAGCGGAAAAAGCACCGTATTCAAGTCGATACTTCATACCCCTATATTCGGCAACAATATCTCCGATATTGCGTTATCGGATGAAAAATATCTTATTATATATAAGATAGGTAAGAATTATTATTACAGTAAATCAGACGATATTGAAATAAAATATGACAATCAAATAAATATTAGCAAATATAGCGAGCCCTCTAATACAAATATATGTTATATATCTAATACTTTCGATCCTTTTGCACTTAAGTTTGATGATCGCACATATAAAATGACTGACGGTAATAAATTATCGGGATATATTGACCTGTCTACAGATCATATGATACAGTCAATGATAGATATATATGCCGATCAGAACTATGATACAAAAGATTCGGGTTCGGGATTGAAAGTATATCAGAACCGTGAAAAAGAAAGAATATATAATCTGAAAAAATATATTACTGAGAATGCAGACACAATAAATCTGGATGTTCTTAAACTCAAGGCACTGGATGATAATAACCTCGATATATGTCCGAGAATGTCATCGGGTGAATATGCACGGTGGTCGTTATTTGGCCGCATACTTTCGATATTTTACCGCGGTGATACGCTGAAAAGTTCACTCCCTGAAATACAAAAACGTGATAACTATATACTTATATTCGATGAAGCTGAATTATATATGCACCCTGAGTGGCAGAGAAGCCTGATAAATGATATAATCGAATTTCTCGAAGCTATAAATAAGGATGAAAGATTCTTTTCAAATATGACTCTGCTTTTCTCCTCGAATTCACCGTTTCTTATGTCGGATCTTCCTGCTGACAAGATACAGCTTTTTGAAGCCGACGATACCGAGCTCAAAAATACATTTGGCCAGAACATATACACGATACTTCAGGACCGATTCTTTATGTCCAGAGGAACACTGGGCGAATTTTCGAGGAAATGTATTGATAAAGCACTGGGAGACAGCAGTGATAAAGAATATCTCGGATATGTTTACGATATTACGGGGGACAAGCTTATCAAACATTATCTTAAACTAAAATTGCAGGAAAATAATAGTCAGGAGAATGATGATGTTTAGCGTGCCGTATAATGACAAAGCAGCAGAATGGTATTGTAAAAAACAAAGCCCGATCTGCAAGGATATAATCAAAGATGAGCTGAAAAAAACAACTAATGCTGATGAGATCAACTTCCTTAATGATGTTCAATCAAGTCTTGAGATATTACTTAAAGGGAAGCCGAAAGCGTTGCTTGATATACAAAATTATTTCAGTGAAAAATATGGTATGAACAGTGATGATCCTTACGGAGGATCTGAATATTTCTGTGATGTAACAAATAAGATATTTAATTATGCCAAGTTATCCGGTAATAAAGAGTTCGCATATGAATTAGCTAAAAAGATAGGTGTTACCATATGTCCTTACTGCAATCGTGAATTTATAAACACTATTGTTATAGAGGAGAGTGAAGAATCACGTTCAAAATGTGAAATATCACGTCCCGAATTCGATCATTTCTTTCCTAAAAGTAAATATCCGCTTCTCGCTCTTTCTTACTATAATCTTATACCGAGCGGACATATTTGTAATAGCAGTATCAAACATGATCGGGAATTGGATATCAATACACATATACATCCATATATCAAAGACAGCAATGATGTCTTTAATTTCAGATCAGAGCTGACGGGAATGAAGGATGGTTATTCACAGTATAAGATCGATATAGCTACAGAATCGGAAAAAGTCAGAAATACATTTGATTTCTTTTATCTGCGTGATATATATCAGTCTCATATCGATATCGTAGAAAGGATATATGAAATATATAATAAATATCCCGACGGAGAATTCCGGAGACTTGTCGAATATTTTAAAAAATTTGATATGCCTATCGTAGAAACCGAAGAGGATCTTCTCAATATCCTATATAGTGAGTTTATCATTAAAGACGCAGATAAAGAGATACTTGGTAAACTAAAGCAGGATATGTATCTTGAGATACTGCAATTATATGATCTTGATTAACGGTCGTACATATGGGTAAAATAAGACGGTATCCTTTCGGTTTGTGTCCGAAAAGGATACCGTTTTTGAGTTTATTCTACGCTGACAAGCACATCGTAGGTCACGCCTTACTTTTCATATGCTTACAGTTTCTTTAGCGGGATACCGATATAGCTGACGTTCTCGGCAGGATCATCTTCGGGAGGAAGATAAAACTCCGGCGAGTAATTTCCTGCTAAGGTATAGCCCTTCAAAGCCGGCAGCCATTCCGACCATATCTGTGTAATATCTTGTTAGTATTATAGCATAACAGTTCAATAATTTCAAGATATAAGAAATAAGCACATGAAAAACCAAAGATCCGCAGAAGAAGATCACCCCTGCGGATCCAAGTTTTTAGATAAGACAGATATCCTTTTTGATTATCGGTTATTTCTGTTTAATATATTGCTTTTAAGTGTGCCCGAGGGGTCCTTGATGAGCAGATATATCACCCATACGACCAGAGCAAGGGCGACAACAGATATCCCGAGGAAGGTGTCATTGAGCATATCCGAAGCCGACGGCGTGAAGAATTCCGCACCTGCTTCAAGATATTCGACTACTGCATCGACCAGCCACATCAGAGACGCGCCCCAGAACATATACAGCAGAACACCTGTTTTCAGCTCTCTTGCCTTAGAACTTGTATACCATATCACCGTTGAGATAACGGCTGCGATAACTGTGATAAGCAGCGTCATGACGATGCACCTGCCTTTCCGGTATCGGGTCTGGCGGTGAGTTTATCCGAAATTATCGTCAGGGCTGCCCACACGGCGGTGACCAGTATCGCCATAGCCGAGCCCGAAGTGGCGATCTCATGCAGCATCTCCGCAGTGTCCGCAGGGTCGCTTGCCGCAGTCAGGAAGGGGAAAAACGGTGTTATCTCGCCGTGCCATAAATGCTCGAACGCAAGAAGTCCTGAACCGCCCCAGAGCATTCCGTTCAGCCATCTGAGCTTTTCGGAAAGGGGGAGCTTATGATCGCAGTTTTCCTTGTGCTCACTGCTGTTCTCCTTTTTCTTTACTGCCTTCTGAACGACAGTAGTAACTATCGCTTCTGTCATTGGTGCTAAAAAACAAGCCATTTGATATCCCTCCGAATCATTTATCCCAGCCAAGCGCTTTTCTCTTGGCTTTCATATCAGCAACTATCTTTTCTCCCAGCTTCACGGGGTCGGTGTCAACGTTCATGGTCGAACCCAGCGTTTCGAGAGTTCCGTATTTGAGGAACTCGATGACATTCTTTGAGCCGAAGATCTGCGCTTCAACGCAGTGATAGGAGCTTATACCGTTAAGTCTGAATCCGAGGGCTGCGTCCACACCCTTTTCGTTGCCCCATTCAGGCGAGGAGAAAGCAAACGGCATCTCGAACATTTTGTGTCCCAGCGCACCTGCAACTCCTGCGAATATTCCCGAGGAACGGGTGTTGTCGATACATTCTCCGACGTGCCATACGGGCGGCAGGTCGGGTTCGAGGAATTCTCTGAGGCTGTCTCCTGCTTTTTCCTTGCCCGACACAGCGCAGTATCCGAGCTTCATAAGCGGGAACGAAGCACAGCCGTTTGAGATTATCAGAACGTTGTTTTTCAGAAGAACATCGGCGACGTCAACTATGCATTTTTCGTACAGCACCTTCGGATTGTTGCAGCCGACCATGTTGACGATGCCGAGTATCCTGCCGTCCTTTATGGCTTCGGCAAGGGGCTTCATGCTGCCGAAACGCTTGCAGATATATTCTACCGAGAAGCCCACCTCAGCTTCGACCTCGTAAGGCGGGATGTAGACGGGTATGCCCTTTCGCGCTTCAAAGCTCTCTATCGCACGGCGGACGATCTTTTCGGCAAGAGCCTTGGTCTCGCCGATGTTTGAATGGTGATGATCGTATTCATAGCGCTCTGCACCGGGAAGTCTTGCCGACTCGCTGGTGGTGACTACCGTTGTTTTGAAGCAGTGAGCGACCTCCATGATCGACGGGAAAACGTCCTGAACGTCTGCCACCCAGAGATCAAGAGCGCCTGTTCCGAGTACGAGCTCGGCGGAAACAGCGTTCGACAGGGGGATAACGCCTGCATATCTGTACATTGCCGACAGTCCCGAACAGCAGATGCCGTAAAAGCGTATTCCCTTAGCGCCCTTCGACTTTGCAAGCTCGATAAGGTCATCGCGCTTTCCTGCTTCAACTATCTGACTTACGAGCAGCGGAAGATGACCGTGTACCGCAATATTCACATAGCCCTTTTCAAGTGCTCCGATATTGACCTTTGAGGTGACTCTGTCACCGACGCCGAACAGGCTGTCCGTTGCGATGGAAGCGCCCACAACGCCCGAGAATGTAAATGCCAGACCGCATCTTAAAAACTGCTGCATCACCGATCTCCAGTCGCCGTCGGTAGCACAGCCTGACTTGTGATATGCCTCAAAGACCTCATGATATGCGCTGACGGGGAGAATGTCAAGCTCCTTCCAGATCTCCTGTCTTTCGGGGACAGCGCAGGCGGAGATGGTCTTGTACTCACCGGGGACAGTTCTCGACAGGTCTTCGAGCAGAGCGTCGGCAAGGTCTCTTGCGACGTTTTTCAGCTGACGTTTCTTCTGTTTGATGCCGAATGCCTCGGCAGTAGCGCGGATCTTCTGTTCGCCGAGTATGGGCACATCGAGTTTTCCCTCAGCCGCCCATTTGAGTGCGAGCATGACCTCTCTTGCGTGCATTCCGTGCTGGGCAGCGCCTGCCGCAGCAGAACGCAGAAGATTTCTCGCAACGATGAGGTCGGCATCGGCACCGCAGATACCCTTCGGGGATTTTGCGGTGATGCGGCAGGGCCCCATATTGCATATCTTGCAGCAGATACCTGCAAGTCCGAAATTGCACTGCGGCTTCTGCTTGTCGAAGCGGTCAAAAGCGGTATCTATTCCCAGCTGCTCCATTCTGAGCAGCATTTCCCTGACGGCAGGGTCGGGGGTCTGTTCGATAACATCCTGTTTGGACGGGAAGGTCTTTCTGTATTCCGACACAGCATTCATGTAGTCCCTGATGAATGCCTGCGGATCGTCACTTTCACCTTCGCCGTGGCTTGCCTTCAATATCACGGTAGGTATACCGTGTTCGTCAAAGCCGATTATATTTCTGTGTGAATGGATATGTGCCGGTGAATGATCGTGTTCATGGGTATGTTCATGTTCGTGTTCGTGTTTATGCTCATGAGAGTGTTCATGATCTTTATGGCTCATTTAAATCCCTCTCCTTTACTATGAGATATAATAATTATATCATAACAGCATTAAAAGGTCAATACTGCTATGATATAATTCAGTTTTTTAAGGCAATACCGCACGACCATTGTGCGTCAGATGCGCCGCACCAGCGAAGCTGGTGCCACAAATTTTTCGTCAGATTGTCTAAATTCGACGCAGGCTTGCTGACGCAAGTCAAGGAGAATTTGGGCAATATGACGGAATAATATGTGTATCAAGCTTATGCTTGATACGGCATATGACGTGCAAAGGCGCGAGCCGGTGGTTGTGCGGTGTTGCCTTAAATATAATACTCAATGTAGCTTTCCGATTTCATATTGAACAGCTCAAATATCTTATCGCGGACGTACAGAAAATCCTTGCTCGTCCTGTCGCGGTGTGAACCGAGAGGGACCGTGACGATGCTCTTTATCCTGCCGGGGTCAGCCATCATGACGACTATCCTGTCAGCGAGAAATACGGCTTCCTCGATATCGTGCGTGACGAAAATGATAGTCTTTTTTTCCTCTCTTGAAATTCTAAGGATGTCTTCCTGCAATTTCATTCTGGTGATAGCGTCAAGGGCACCGAAGGGTTCGTCCATGAAGATGATATCGGGATCAACCGCCAGTCCTCTTGCGATCGCGACTCTCTGCTGCTGACCGCCCGAAAGCTGCTTGGGATAGCGCTTCTCAAATCCCGACAGTCCCACAAGTTCGAGGTATTTCTGTGCGGTCTTTCTGCGTTCTTCCTTGCCTATCCTCTTTGATTCAAGACCCAGCTCAACGTTTTTCAGAACATTTCTCCAGGGCAGAAGTCCGTAATTCTGAAAGATGGTTATGTTGTTTATCGAAGGTGCTGTGACTTCCTTTCCGTCGATCTTAACGCTTCCGCTGCTGACCTTTTCAAAGCCTGCAAGAGCGTTCAGGAGCGTGCTTTTTCCGCAGCCCGAAGGCCCCAGCAGGCAGATGAATTCGCCCTTATCAATGTCGAGCGACACATGATCGAGAGCGGTAAATTCCTTTCCGTCCTGAACAAAGTTTTTGCAGGTGTCCTTTACTTCAATATACATCAGCCCTGACCTCCCCACGCTCTGAGAATCCTTTTTTCCGCAAGTCTGAGCAGACCGTCAAGAATTATCCCTATTATGCCGATCACAAGTATGGTCGCCAAGAGAATATCTGCACGGATATTGTTTCTTGCATCGATTATCTGATAGCCCAGTCCCGACTGCGCACCCACCATCTCGCCTGCGACAAGGAATATCCAGGCAGTTCCCAGTGCAAGATGTATGCCGTTTGCGATCTGAGGGAAAGCGGCAGGGAAGATGACCTTCCAGGTGAGTTCAGGCTGTTTTATCCCGAAATTCCTAGAGACCTTCAGATAGATAGGGTCGATATTGCCCACAGCCGAAACTGTCGAGAGCAGTACAGGGAAAAAGGTTGCGATAAAGATGATAACGATGGCAGGAACATCTCCGATACCGAACAGCAGCACGATAAACGGCATCCATGCTGTCGGTGAGATGGGTCTTAAAAGCTGTGCCATAGGGTTGACATACTGAAAGACCTTCGGAAGTCTTCCGAGGATCAGACCGAGGATGACCGCAACGATGACCGAGCTGAAATAGCCTGTGACAAAACGGTACATACTTGTTTTGATATTCTCGAACAGACTTCCGTTCCCGATCATCTCGACCAAAGCGTCAAAAGCCATTTTCGGCGACGGGAACAGTGCTTTGTCATAGCTGCTGAAACTGAATGCGATCTGCCATATCAATATCAGTATCGATACGGAAATGATAACATTTTTCAGAGAAATAAGCTTTTTCAAAATTATCACGCCTTATCAAAAATCATTTTTCACAAAATCCGCATAGGAAGGCGGATTGTCCGACAGTCCGTATTCCTTGACCTTCTCGGCAAGCTCGTTGTAGGCTTCCTCGGTGATGTCAAGATCGTTGTAGGATATCCATTGGAGAGAGGTGTCAAGTACCTCGTCCGACTGGTTGAGATACTTTTTCGCAGTCTGCTTGGCGGTTTCCTTATCGAGCGAGTTTCCTGCTGTCTTGTAGCTCGCGACAAAGGACTTCGCATCGTCATAGCGTTCGTCGATGAACTTGTCGGTAAGCACCAGACCGCAGCAGAGAGAATCCTCCCAGAGTTCCTCCGAAGTGAAAAGCACCTTGCCGACGCCGAGGTCAACACCCATCGCGCCGAAAGGCTCGGCGACGCAGTAACCGTCTATCTGACCGCTTGCAAGCGCCGACGGCATTTCGGTAGGCGCAAGCTCGGTTATATTCAGGTCGTCAACTTTAAGTCCTGCGGTCGCAAGCGCGTCGTTGAGCAGTATGTTGTGTGACGACTGTCTGTGAGGGATAGCAAAGGTCTTGCCTTTAAGGTCGGCAGCAGAGCTGATATCGTTCGAGACGATTATCACGTTTCCGTCATGGTGTCCCAGAGCGACCGCTTTAAGTCCGACACCTTCCTCCTTGGATTTCATCGCAAGCTCAATAAGCACCGAAGCGCCGTCAACTCTGTTTGAATTGAGTGCATCGAGCAGTTCTGCCCATGAACCGTACTTTACAAGCTCGACCTTCAGACCCGACTGCTTTTCAAGCTCCTCAGCCTCTTCCAGAACAGCGAGCGAATGTGTGATCGGTAAATATGCGATCTTTACCGTGTTTTCATCGCTTTTTTCGGTTTTTCCGCAGGATGAAGCCGATAATGCCAGTGTGAACGAGAGTGCCAGTGCCAATAATCTTTTTTTCATATAAATTCTTCCTTCCGTGATCAGAGAATACAATATAACATATCTAAATCATTGTTTTTAAATATATCATATCGACTTAATAGGATTTCATTATACACTAAAAATTCCTATATGTCAAGTAGGAAAAGCGGCGCTTTTATAAAATTGTATAAATTGCTTTAAATATCCAAGGAAATGCGTTTCTTTTATACAAAATATGCAAATGCTGAAAGAGGGGACAACTCGAACAGAAGATCGATGAGTGCTGTGAGTACGACCGTGTGAGCAAGTAACGCCGCAAAAGCCGCAGACGAAATCTGCGGCTCGATACATATGCGAGAATTTCAGCTTGTCGGAAGCATTAACATCATGGGTATCTGACTTCTAAGAGAAAAAACAGATTATCAAACAAAAAAACCTCGTAAACAACACGTTTACGAGGTTTGGGTCTGAACTTGTTCAGACGGTAGTGCAGGTGAAGGGACTTGAACCCATACGACCTTGCGATCACTAGCACCTGAGGGTGGTGTAACGACAGGGTGTTTATCACAAATGCGGCATACCCGACGAGGCAGGTATGCCGCAAGCATCAATATAGATTCCTAATTCTTTCCTTGACTTTTTCAAATCTCTCATTACCGTTAAGCGCCGAATAGCACTCCTTGCTCAGCATATTCTCAAGAATTATCTGCGCATGCGAACGTGAATCTGCGGTGTGCCATTTCGTATCTCCTACAGAACCCCTGACAAGCGGTGAGGTGTAGGTATACTTTTCGGGCAGAGCATAGAATTTTTCAAGATAATCGCAAGCCTTTTCGCTGTAAGCAAGAGCTTCATCAAGTCTGTCGAGCGAGATCAAGTCGGGGACTATCTGCGAAAAATACTCTATGGGAAGTGTGCGGTAAAAAAGCCCGTGGTCGTCCTCATTAAAGATCAGCGCCTCGATGTCCTCTATCACCTGCATGTACTTTATCCGTTCCTCAGCGGAAAAGTATGGCGCGCATTTTTCATCTTCACTTTCTATATCCCATTCATCGCCGTTTTTTATCATTCGCCAGATGTTCCACTGCAAAGACCCTGCTGAGGAACGAATTCGTCTGCCAAGATAATCGAGCCGCTCTTCGCCGCGCAATGCCCAGATCATATATTCCTCTTTGCAGAACATCTCGCTGGGGAGACTCTCAAATATCGCCTTGCCCTTTTCCAGGTCGTGCATATTGTCGCAGTAGTGAAAGCCAAGTCTCGCTTTAACTTCTATGCGGATATTATCGTCAGTACAGCCCTTTAGGATATGCTCTCCCAAATCAATTATTTCCTGCTTGTATTTCTCCTGATTTAACTGCCAGTCGGGGATATTTCCCGTATCATCACCCGATACGAACAGCGCATACATCAGATTATTCATCAGCTCATAGCTGTGGGGAAACTCCTTTAGTCCCGCTCGGGCGATCTCTATGCAGTCGTTCACTCTGCCGCTTTTTATTGCCGTTTCAAAGTCGTTCATATACTGCACGTGGAGAGCTTTGCGCTTCTCGCTGTCCACACCCAGCAGAGTTTCAATGCTCACACCGAAATACTCCGCAATTATCGGCAGAAGTGATATATCCGGGCTTGTCTGACCGTTCTCCCAGCGACTGACTGCCTGTGTCGATACCGAGAAAGCCTCGGCAGCCTGCTCCTGCATAAGCTCGCGCTCACGGCGCAGCTTCTTGAATACTTCGCTGAAATTTATGTTCATAAGTGTTACCTCCGTGTGTTTATTCCGACGTCGTTGATATTATTATAACACATTTTGGGCGAAGGTCAATCACTTATTTGATGATAAAAATTCAACTAAAGTGAAAATCGGCATACCCACACAAGGTAGGTATGCCGCATTCATTATTATTTATTTGCCGGAAACAGCACAGAAAATACGCTCTTTTTCTGAATGTCTGCAAGCGGCTCCAGCTGACCGCTTTCAAGCAGCTTTTCGATCACTCTGGGCAGCATGGTCATAGCGCCAAGGATATTGGTGTAAAACTCTCTGATAAGACCGTGCATATGCTTTGGGTGTTTTTTGAGATTGAATTCAATGAATTTCTTATCGACTTCGGTACACATAGCCCTTATCTCTTCGGGAACGACGATCTTATCATCACAATATGTGTACAAAATATCGGATAGTTTATCCGTATCTGTCCTTACAATCACGGGCTGGGGTCTGTCCTCAAAAACATAGCCCTTGTCAATGAGCCTTTTGTATTCATCGGGTGAGAGACTCTCCTTTCCCCGGTTGATGAATTTTGTCAGCGAGTCCCAGTCGGTATCAAGATTATCACGCCAGCGCCCCTGCCTGTCGGCATAGCAGCAGTCCACCTGAAGGCTTGCGTTTCTGGTCGGGAGGTCTCCGTCTATGCTCCCCCTTGTCATATCACCGCAGCTCCAGTATTTGTATTCCTTCGGCTTGAAGCTGCCGTCTGCAACGCCTGCATATGCCACGAAACAGCCGCCGTCGGGGCGTTCAACTGCATACCTGCTCACATCGCTACTGTTTATCCTCAGCTTTCTTATGGCTAACATCACAAGGCTGTACTTCATAAAGTTCAGATCATCACCGTCGCAGGTCATTCCCCAGCGGTCAGGTGATGTCTCGAAATTGGCAAAGATCTTCGGGATATACTTTTCTGCAAGCACGCTCGCCGCCTCATCAAATATCCTGTCACGCTCTTCGTCGCCATCTGTATCACGCAGATCGTCGATCAGCATATTGGTGCGGTACTTTGGGTTGCTTGAATTATCCAGCTTGTCGATAAACCCGAACCTGACCAGCGCCACAAGCTGATCGCATACATACACCTGCGGAACACCTATCTCACGGGATATTTCCTCCAAGGTTTTCGGCTCGTGATAGCAAGCCCATGCGATGTTCATCTTGATAGCTGAGTCAAAAATATCGGCGGTATCACCCTTGCTGCCTGTGTAACCGTTGTGCCCCATATCGGTAAAATATATCGGGTTGATCTCTAAGTTCTTTTCGATGTTCATTTCAATTCCCTCTTTCAGCTTTTCTCTTGCGTCAGACAAGTGCCATTTTACGGTACCGGCGGATATTTCAAGCCTTTTTGCGATTTCGGCAACAGTCAGCTTGTCATAATAGTGCATATAGATGACAGCCCTCTGCCGCCCCGAAAGATAGCCTATCTCGCGCCTTAAAAGCTGCTGCATTGCAAGCTCGTCCTCGCTGTTATCCTCGGGGGCGGCTATCTCCATATTGCTTATGTCCTCAAACTGTCTGCCCGTTTCGAGCTTATGTACGAACTTTGCCCATACGTTTCCGGCTATCCTGTAAACATAGCCGTCAAGGTTGGCGATATCTCCGCGCTTCAGAAAAGCGCTGTACACCTCACACATTATGTCAGATGCAAGCTCTTGTGCCTGATCTACATTCCTTGTCTTGTCAAGCGCAAAGCCGAATATCCTGTCTCGGTACTCAAATATTGTCTTGTCTGCTGTTTTCTTATCCATTCTGAAAGCCCTCCGGAAGCGTTTTCATATATATAGTGCGGAGAAATCCGAAAAGGTTGGGTGGGTTTTATTATATAATAATTTTTTTTCAAGAAAACGGCATACCCAAATAAGGCAGGTATGCCGAAATCACTTAATCTTTTCAGACCCAATATATCTCATAGCTTTCTGCCGTAGTTGACTTCGGCACATAACCGCTCTTGCCAAGCACATTCGCCTTATCAGCAGTATCTCACTGCTCATGTTGGTAATATCATCACGCTTCACCGATTCATAGGCGGGCAAAAGCAGCACCTCGTTATTTTCATAACCGTCCGATCTCTATTCCCACGACCCCATATTCCTGCTGACGTTCTCTGGAATAATATGCTTCCATATCCTTTGGCGCTGCGGTCTGAACAGTCTGCTCATTGTACCCGCATTTCAGCAGCGGCAATTTGTCATACAGCGCTTCAAACGAATCAAAAATGTGAAGCCCTACAACCTTGACTTCAAGCGTTTCATCGTTGCTGTTGTTATTGGTAAAAATGATCGTATCGCCAATTTTGATCTTTCTGCGCTTTTCATCGTACAGACGCAGCTCGATGGTCTTTGTGCCGTTTCTGATGTTTTCAAACGGGGACGGGTTCAGGTTCATTTTGTGTGTCATATCAGTTTCTCCAGTTCCTCAAGCAGCCTGCGTTTCATATCGGCAAGCTGTTCCTTGCTCGGTCTGTTGTCATCGGAATACATATTCTCCATAGGATACCACCAGACAGGACCTCTGCCATTGTTGCCATAGTTCTCAATATCTCCGCTTACAATTATTATAGCACACCGCGAACGTCAAATCAATAGATAGAGAAAAATGTCCTGCAAGATAAAAAATAAATGTCCGGCGATTTTATACCTTTTCTGAAAATCGGCACATATAAATAATGTAAAGCGATATTTCCCCGAACAAACCACAAGCGCTCGGGGCACTCTCTATTTCCATAAATCCGTCTTACAGTGCATACAAGCCGCAAAAAGCCCGCAAAACTGTCGTTTTAGCAGTAATGCGCCCTGGGAAACTGTTCTTACAAAGTGCTTACAAATGCCGCCTTGTAATGCGTGTAAAAAATGTCCTGCGGGACGAAAATTAAATGTTCAGACTTTTTATGCCTTTTCTCACAAACTGCACATATAGATAATGGAAAGCAAATTTGCCTCGAACACAGCAACGTGTTCGGGGCATTTTTTCGCAGAACTGTTCCTGCAAGGTGCTTTCATCTGCCGTGTAATGCGATTTGTAGGTCGCAGTAATGCGGATGTAATGCGGACGAAAGTGTTCCAAATGCCCGAAAACACTTGCTTTTCTGCGTTTTGTAATACTGTAATACGAAAAGAAAAATAAGGAGGTCGATCTATTGAACGAACAAAATTCACGCTACAATGACACGATTTACAACGAACCGTACATTGTCAAGGACGGCTGTCTCTACGAGCAGGTCACGATCAAAGACCAGCTCGTAGATGTCAAGTTCGCAGACTTTGTGCCGGTGCTGAAAGCAGAGATCACGCACGATGATGGCATTGAACAGCGCAAACTGTTCCTCATCGCTGCGACGTACAAAACAGGACTGGCGCTGCCGGAGCAGACTGTTTCTGCTGACGAGATGCAGTCGATGAAGTGGCTGCTGCAACGCTGGGAGCAATACGGCGCCGTCGCCCCGAAGCAAAATGTCCTCGCAAAAGTCTGCCACGCGATCATGCAGACCAAGCAGCCGGTGCGTAACGAAACGGTCTTCTCGCAGACCGGCTGGCGCAAGATCGACGGCGAGTGGGTGTTCCTGATGCCGCGCCCCGACAATGACCTCACGGTCGAACTGCAAGGCAAGCTGAGAAGTTACAACTTCACAAATCCATGCAGCACTGATGGCTTCCTTCACGACTATGAGCAGCTCACCGCGCAAGAAGTCAGCGGACATACAAAAGTGTTTGATAGCGTTCTACTGCAAAGTTGTTCACTCAACGCGGAGATCATCGTCAACGAGAATCCGACCACGCGTTTCTGTGAGAAGCTGCGGAGTCTCCTCGACAGTGGTCGATGCTATGTCGAAACTCGCGGTCTCGAAGCGCAGCCGCGACTGAAGAACTGCATCGGCTTGCAGGACAGCGATCACTACTATCTGTTCGCCGACGCAGCGCATTCAGAGGTGCGAAAGCTCTGCACCGAGCAGGGTGAGCACTTAACGATAAGCAAAAATGAGCTGCTCCGTCAGCTGCGCAGCGAGGGTCTGCTGCTGTCCCGAACTAGTCGCAACACTATTTCGATACGCGACAACTCCAACACGGTCGTGAACGTGGCGATGCTCGACAAGCGACAGATAGAACAGCGATTGTCGGGCGATTTGTACCCTCCGAGCGATGAGGTCGGGTAAACAGCCGAGCGCCGACGATAAACGCCACACAAGCGATCTGTCGGCGTTTGTGGGCGCGGTACGGCGAATGAAAAAATGAACGGAGATGAGCAAAAATGATTCAATAAACGGCAGTCGGCATAATGCACAAACCACCCGGCTCAATGGCAGTGAAATCGCTAATTAGTAGAGTTGCAGGTTAAAGCAGCGTGAACGCTGCACTCACAGCGGACGGCAAAGCCGACCGCAATTCGAGGGTTTTGTGCAGTATTTCAAGGGGTTGTGGGTTTGGAATGTGTTACCGCAGGAGGGTAATGCAACAGACTACCGACCGAATTATCAGCGAAAAAGAAAAGTCGGACAGTATTAAGGAGGGATTTCGATGGCAAACAAGGAAAAGCAGGCGGTATGGCTCTATCCCGACACCAAAGAGCTGATGACCACCCACATGGCGGCGGCGAATGCAAAATCGCAGAGCGACTTCATCGAGAAGGCTATAAAGTTCTACGCAGGCTATCTCGATTGCCGCTCGGACAACATGATGGAATATCTCGGCGCAACTGTGGCGGCTGTCATGGACGGAATCGTCAAGGGCAGCGAACAGCGCATCAGCAGGGCGTTGTTCAAGCTGGCGGTCGAGTCGGCGATGCAGTCGCATATCATCGCGGCACTCAACGATGTCGATGAGAAGACAATCGACGACCTGCGCGGATGTGCATCAACGACGTGCGCAAGACCAACGGCATCATCGATTTCAAAAGCGCCTACAGATATCAGAGGGAGGACTGAACATGGAGAAGATAAGAACCGGAATTTATGCGTCAGGCGAAGTGCTTGCGGAGTGCGATGACTACTGTGCCAAGCATGAAATAAGCCGCTCGGAACTGATAGAGCAGTCATTGAAATTGTTTCTTGCAACAAGAGTGATTGCTGACAAGTGTGATGTGCTTGTACCAGAACTCGCGGAGTGCATCGCTCACGCCAGCGATGACGGGATAACAAAAATCTCGAAAGGTTTGTTCCGATACGCAGTCGAAGTCGAGATGCTGATAGCAATCCTCGCGGACACATTCGATGTCAGCAAGAACGAGCTGAAGGAAATCCGCAGAGAAGCGGTCAACAATGTTCGCAGGACAAGAGGAAAAATCAATCTCGATGACCTCATCACTCGCAACTTAGCAGAGGGGATAACAGACGAGGACTCCTATGAATAGAGTACGCTCATACCGAAACGGTATTGAGTTTAAGTACCGTTTCAGTAGCCGAAAGATGCAACTTCAAATCGAGACTGCACCTGCTGTCGTGAAACACTATGACAGATAACTCAGGGACAGAACGCTACCGAGTTCCCAAAATGGGAATTCGGTACTATCCCGTCATCGAAAGGGGCGAACAAACCGTTCAGTCCCGATGGGGTACAGTTATCGTACCCCACAGGTGTTTCCATAACGGCAACTGCTGGTGAGATATATAAACGAAAGGACAGATAATAAATGAACAACTCAAATCACATCCGCACAACAACCGCAACCCAAAGGAGCGTGATCCAATGCCGAGAAAGGCAGAAACACCGAACATCAATTCAGCAACTTTCAGATACAACGGAGACAAAAAGTCCTTCGATATTTTCATGGAGGGTCTGATACGAAGCTATCTCGAGCAGGGTAGTGTGCCCAAATCAGCGGCAGAGGCTTCTGTCGAAAAGGTAGAACTTTCTGAAAATTCCGCGTGAAAGCTGGATATGTGATAACGTTCGTGGTATGGTGTAGTTGCGCCGGGGCGACCTGCGCATCACACCAAGTTTCAGAAAGGGGAATCACATGAAAAGAGCATGGCTATATTTCAGGCTGTCGCGTGACGAGGATCAGGAGATGAACAGCCTGCAAAACCAGAAGCAGATCATCGTTGACTATGCGGAGAAAAACGGCTACGAGATCGTCGGCGAGAGCTTCGATGACAATGTCACCGGTATGACCTTCGAGCGTGATGGCATCATCAAGATCGAGGAGGCTGTTGACAGCGGACTCATCGACACGGTACTTGTCAAGGACATGAGTAGATTGGGACGTCATAGAACTCAGACCGCGCTGTTCCTCGACTATCTCACCGAGAACAAGGTCAACATGATCTCGGTCACCGAGGGCATCGACAGCTCCAACGAAAACGACGACCTCATCATCGGCTTCAAGCAGATCGTCAACGATCTGTACTGCAAGGACATCAGCCGCAAGGTCAGCGCCGGAGTTCGTCAGAAACAGAAGGACAAAGGCTTGATCGAGACCCTGCCGATGGGTTACTACAAGGATAAAAACACCAACAAAATCTGCATCGACAGCGAAGCCGCAGAAATAATCCGCGAGGTCTATGCGCTGTATATCGAAGGCTACGGCATGACGACGATAGCAAAAACGCTGAACGAGCGCGGCGTCAAATCGCCCGAGTATTATATGCGCCGCCGTCTTGCCGACTGGAAACCCGATATCAGCAAGAAATACCTGTGGGTTCAGACGGCGGTCAAGCGTATCCTCACAAACGAACTGTACATCGGAGTGATGGTCAACCACAAGACTGTCTCCAACAAAATTCGCAAGACCAAAACTTTCATACCATCCGAAGAACAGTTCCGCCACCCAAACTTCTGTGAACCGATAATCGAGGAAAGCGTCTGGAACACCGTGCAGTTCCTGATGACGCAGAGGGCTGATACAAGACCGCGGGCATCGGGCGGCAGAAAAATACACCGCTACTGCGGTCTGATAAAATGCGCCGAATGCGGGGCGAGCCTTATCGCTCAGACCCGCAGATGGAACGGCTCGGAGTACGTCGAGTACAGCTGCAACAGCAACCACCGCTACGGCAAAAGCTACTGCACACCGCACCGGGTCCGCGAAAGTCAGCTCGACGAGCTTATCGTTGACGAAGTCCGGAGACTGCAAGAAAATATCCTTGCCGAAGCGGAAAAGTACGACAGCATCGTCCGCGAGTGGAACAAGAATAAGCCGAAATACGAGCGGCAGATTGCACAGCATGAGTCTAAGATCAACGGTCTGAACCGCGAGATCGAGGGTTTGATAATCGACCGCATGAACGACCGCGCCCACAGCGATCTCTATAACAAGATGATTGCGGACAGAGAGAAGCAGATTGCCGATCTCCGGCAGAAGATCGACGAGTGCCGCGAGTTCGACCGTGTGAGCAAGGAACGCCGAAAAAGCCTCACCAAGACCTCGGAGGTCATCGAGGAAATACTGGAGGAGGGGAATATCAGCGACGCACACCTGCGAATGCTGGTTCGGCAGGTGACCATCCACCAGAACGGGGACAAGTCCCTTGACATCAACTTCGAGATGAACGGTAACTGGAACGGCTCGGTGGCGGTGTACGTCAAGCCCGAGTAACCGCAAAAAAGCCACAGACAGAAGATGAATGCTCATAAATACATTTTGTGATTTGAAAATATGGTTGCGTAACCTTATCGGTTACGCTGCCTTTCTCTTCACAAAAATGATTAAGCTCTTGTACGGGCTGGAAGAGTGCTTGTTCATGAATCGTCTAATTTAGTAATAGTGTTGCTTTTTCATCATGACTATGCTATAATGATAAGAGAAACTATCTATTATTGACAAATGCAATTCATTTTGAGGAGGATAGAATATCGTGGATAATCAATACACATGGATACCATTTTATATGGAACTGGCGGATAAGTTGAAAAACTATTCGGATAACCGTTCGGAGCTGATTCAGATGATTACTGATGTATATGATAAAATAGGCATTCCTTTGCCCACGCTTGAAAAGGATGGAATGCATCCGGTTGATCTTGATCCTTTTACAGTGTTCGGGCTTTTCAATAAAAAAATCAAGGAAAAGACGAGAATCGCAATTTGCACTGCATTGGCAGAGCAATTACATATCACTGCTGGTATTCCTAATGATTTTAACGGGATTCCTATCCTGAATAATTTGAGTTCTACCTTTTACTGTTTTGTTGGTGAACGAGGCGAACAGGATATTGATAACCTCTGGAAGATTTTCATTGCTGCTTTGAACTATGCTGACGAACAGTCAGAATCAAATCTATCTGAATTTTGTAAGTACTACGATATTGTAAAAAAGCAGAAAGGCATACGCCGTAATTTATCAATAGGGCTTTTCTGGATCCGTCCGTATCATTATTTGAATCTGGACTCGTGCAATACTGATTTTCTCAAAAACAGCAATTCAATCCCAGACAATGTAAGAAAAATGGTTTCTGCATATAAGGGAGGATTGCCTTCAGCGGATGCATATTTGCAGTTATGTGCAGTATGCAAAGAAGCCTTTCAGACTGCCGGACTTATATATACCAGCTTTCCCTCTATGTCTTATTATGCATGGTCGCAAAGCAACAATAGCACCACATCTTATAATTATGATGCTGAATCAGATTTGAATAATGATAATAATTCTGATGCACCTGTCATCTGGAAAATAAGCCATGGTACAAACAGTACCGGTGTTCCGGAAGAATTAAGAGAAACGCTCGAAAAAAGAAAAGTAGTTACAGTGCATCGTTACACAAAAGCCCTGGCTACATCTAATATTTCACAGGGCGAAAGTTTTATGACACAGATCAAAAGCGGTGACTATTTCTATCTGTGTTATGGCGCTGAGATAGTATTATTTGGACAATTCTTGAATGATTTACCAAAGCCAAATCCCGAAATGTCAGAACAGTACAATGCTGAAAACTGGTATGAAAGAGAATATAAGTTGATAGCAGAATCAAAGGATAGGAACAAATATAACGGTGTAAAAAAATGGTGGACTTCAAATTACAACTCAACTTGTGTGAAAGTTACTGAAAATGCACTTTTTGAAGAACTGATCTTAGAGCCTTATTTTGGATTGAAACTATCTGATTTGAAAACCGGCGAATATCATGAACTATATACAAAAGAGGAATTCTTAAATGACGTATTCATCACCGAATCCGAATACGACAAGCTTCGTTCTCTCGTCCTCAGAAAGAAAAATATCATCTTGCAGGGTGCGCCCGGTGTCGGAAAGACTTTCTCTGCAAAACGTCTGGCGTATTCTGTTATTGGCGAGAAGAACGAAAGCCGTATCTGTATGGTGCAGTTCCACCAGAACTATTCCTATGAGGATTTCATCATGGGATACCGCCCGAATGACAGCGGCGGATTTGAACTGCAAAGTGGTGTGTTTTATAACTTCTGCATCAGATGCCAAGAAAACCCCAACAAACCGTATTTCTTTATCATTGACGAGATCAATCGAGGTAACCTCAGCAAGATATTCGGTGAACTGCTTATGCTGATCGAGACTGACAAGCGCGGAGAAAGGCACAAGCTAAATCTGGTCTATGGCGGAACGGCTTTCTATATCCCCGAAAATCTGCATATCATCGGCATGATGAACACCGCCGACCGCAGTCTTGCCATGATAGATTACGCTCTCCGCAGACGTTTTAGCTTCTATACGATGCAGCCTGCTTTTGAAAATGAGGACAAGAACGGCTTTGGTAATTATACATTGGATATTTCTTGTAAGATGTATCATACTGTTATCGCTAAAATCAGAGAGCTGAATAGTGTCATTCGTAAGGATACTACTCTCGGCAAAGGCTTTGAGATCGGTCACAGCTATTTTGCTCCCGAAAACATCTCTGTTATTGATGATGAGTGGGTGCGTAATGTGGTCGAATATGAGATCATTCCGCTTATTGAAGAATACTGGTTCGATAACGATAAAAAGCTCGATGAATGGACAAAGGCTCTGTATCAGGTATTAGGTGAGGAATATGACGGTTGATAAGGGCATTTTTATCCAGAACATCTACTATATGCTGTCCTATGCTTTTCAAATTTTGAAGCAGGAGGACTACCGTAATGTCGCTGGGGAAAAGTTCGACAAGATACATGACCTCTTTGCGGCGATATTGGAAAAAGGCGTTTCTCGTCAGTTGAAACAGGGCTTATATCGTGAATATGTCCCGATGCAGGAAAAACTTTCTGTTATGCGTGGAAAGCTGAACATGAACAGCACGATACAGCTGAAGGTTCAGCAAAAGCAGAAACTATCCTGCGAATTTGATGAGTTCTCCGAGGACAACCTCTATAATCAGATACTGAAAGTCACGATACACAGGCTTATCCGAGCAGAGGACGTTGCACCGGAACGGAAGCAGGCACTCAAAAAGCTGATTGTATTCTTTGGAAATGTCCAACTGATACAGACCGATCATATCGCATGGAACAGGCTCATCTATCAGCGAAATAACCGCAACTATGAGCTGCTGCTCAATATCTGCTATCTTGTGCTGAAACATCTATTGCAGACCACTGATGATGGACAGTATAAACTTATTGAGTTTTCGGATGAGCAAATGAATCTGCTTTTTCAGCGTTTTGTTTTTGAATATTTTAATCAGGAGCATAAAGAACTATCGGTTTCAGCACCAACTATGAAGTGGAGTGAGGAATCTGAAGATAAGAATTCATTGATCAGTTTTCTTCCGATAATGAAAACCGATATCGTGTTGAAAGATAAGCATAGTGATAAAACATTGATAATCGACACTAAGTATTACAAAAAGATATTTAATGAAAACTTCGGAAAACAGACTATTAATCCAGCACACCTCTATCAGATATTCGCCTATGTAAAGAACATGGATAAAGAAAATACCGGCAATGTGTCGGGGCTTCTGCTTTATGCCAAGACCGAGGACGAGATGTTTCCGGAGGGCGAGCCATTTGTGATCGGTGGGAATAGTATCGGGGCGAGGACGCTGGATCTGAATGTTTCTTTTGATAAATTGAGGATACAACTTGACAACATAGCGGAAGAATGCTTTAAATAAATAGTAGGCTAATTCAGAAAACTTTATGATGCTACTTACAGTATTGTTATATTGGTACTGACCTAAACATCTGCGGCTCGATACATATACAAACATTTTAGCTTGTCAGACGCGCAGGCTGTCTCGTGAAACGACAGCACCAACGAGCGTAAATACGCCGTAATTACGCGGCTTTGAAAAACCCTCGGCAGACGCACTACCGTCTCAAAAAAAGGCTTCATAGATAATAAGAGTGTTTGATAGACAAAGAAAAACCCTCGTAAACAACGTGTTTACGAGGGTTTCAAGTAGTGCAGGTGAAGGGACTTGAACCCATACGACCTTGCGATCACTAGCACCTGAAGCTAGCGCGTCTGCCGATTCCGCCACACCTGCATATAAGAATTTGAAATTTTCACTCGGCTCAAATCCAGTTACCGAGGCGAGATGCTTTCGCACCGATTCGCATTTTGCAAGCTGACTAAATAACCGCACTGTCGTTACGCCACCCGAAGCTAGCGCGTCTGCCGATTCCGCCACACCTGCGTTATTTTTGTTCCGTTCCGAAGAACATAACTATTATACCACAAGATTTTCGGTTTGTCAACCCCTTTTTTAGATTTTTTTTGAAAAAATTGAAAAAAATCACGGACACAGCATTCCTGCGTCCGTGAAACGATCATTTCAGCTTGAAATGCAGCGGCATACCGTTGCGCATCGCGATGTTTACCTCGCCCTGTATCAGCGGCAGGAAGTACTTTATCGCTTCGTCCGAGATGCCGTTGCCGGCGGAGTTTATCCACTCGCGGGGGAAGAACTTCTCCTTGTTTGCCAGCAGGGAAGTGTCCGCACTCTCGATGGTCACCACATACGGCTTGTCCGACAGTCTGTGGAATACCATTGTTCTGCCAGTCTCGCCGCGCATCGCCGCCTTGACTGCCTCAGCGCCGATAGCCTCGGCCTCGTCGATGTCGGTCTTGGAGCAGATGTGGCTCGAACATCTCTGCATTACGTTCAGCTCGATGGAGCGCACCTTGCAGCCGATGTTGTCGCGTACCAGCTGTTCCAGCGCCTTGCCGATGCCCGAGAGGTACTTGTGACCGAAGTTGTCCACCGCGCCGCTGCGCATATCGTCGCCGTCCTTCAGCTCAACGCCTTCGGATACCGCCACGATCAGCGCCATATGCTTCGCACGCTCAGCTCTCACGTCCTCAAGGAACTTCTCCGCCGAGAACTCACATTCGGGCAGGTAGATGAGGTGCGGTGCGATCTCGTCATTTGCGCGGAGCACACAGGTCGAAGCGGTCAGCCAGCCTGCGTGTCTGCCCATGATCTCGATAATGGTTATCGAGTCGATGGAGTAAACGCTTGAATCGCGGATGATCTCCTGTACCGTCGCGGTGACGTACTTCGCAGCCGAACCGAATCCCGGGGTGTGGTCGGTGACGGGCAGGTCGTTGTCGATGGTCTTGGGCACGCCGATGAAGCGCACTCCCGAGCCTATCTTCTTTGCGTATTCCGACAGCTTCTGCACGGTGTCCATCGAGTCGTTGCCGCCGATGTAGAAGAATGCTTCTATGCGGTGCTTGTCGAGAGTCGAGAATATCTTCTCGTAGAGCTGTACCTCGCTGTCGTCGTCCAGAGGCGGCAGCTTGAAGCGGCAGGAGCCGAGCACCGTCGAAGGTGTCTGACGGAGAAGCTCCATGTCCTCATTTGTGCGGATGACGCGCTTGAGGTCGAGCAGTTCGTCCTTGATGATACCCTCGATACCGCAGCGCGAGCCGAATACCGCGTCGATCTCGGGAGTTTTCAGAGCCTGCCTGAACACCCCGACCAGCGAGGCGTTTATCGCGCAGGTAGGTCCTCCCGACTGAGCGATCACTATGTTCATATGTTCCCAACCTTTCGTATATTTCAATGCATTATCTCTATTATATCACATTTGTACGGTCGGTGCAAGATGGCATAGTGACGGTTTTATCGGTCGGAGTGACGATTATTTTGTCATCCCGTGCAGTGGGTCTCAAGAACGTTTTTCAGCGCACTTACGCTTGCACTGTGACAGCGCACTACCTTGATGCGTTCCTTTTCGGCTTTGCGGTCAACTGTTCCGACCATCTTGTGCGAGCAGGTGCTGGTGAACACCACCATGAGGTCTGGTGTGCCGAGCTTGCTGCCGAAATCCGCAGGCATCTGAGTGAACACCTTTGCCTTGCAGTTGTAAGCCTTACAGATATCCTTGTATCGGGTCGCCATGCGGTCGTTGCCGCCTACTACTACTATACTCATTTTTGACTCCTGTTCTGTGGTCTTTGTTAATTAGCATATGCTAACTATGCTTTCAAAATATGTGGTTAGTTGCATCTAACCACATACATATCATACCATGTTCGTCCACGAATGTCAAGCAGAAAGAGCAGGATTTACAGTTTGTTTACATTCCCCACAGCCCGAAGGGGTCGCGTCGCAGCTCGTTCTCGTATATCGAGACCACGTCCCATATGCCGAAAAACATCGCCTTGCAGCTGCCTATCATCCTCTCTCTGATGAGTCCCCGCTCGTAAGCCATGCGCTGAATGGTGTACCATGCTTTGACGGGCGGATGTCCCGTCTCGATGAACCACTTGTCGGGGGGATAGACGGCGTTCACCTCGTCGCTCGGGGCGAATTTCGCGTTTATCTCCTCGGGGGTGATGTCCTCAACGTAGTGCATGGCGGTGAGCTTGTAGATGTCCACCCCCAGCATCAGCGCCTTGCCGCCGTTGTGTATGGGGTAGTCGAGACCGCCCGTGAGCGCGTCCATGCCGTGCCTGCCCCATCCCGAAGTGCTGATGGTGTCCCGTCCCGTAAAGGTGTCGGGCAGCTTTCGGAAGGTGTCCGCAACGATGCCCATAGCCGTGCGGTCGGCGTCGGGGTCGAGTACCTTTATCTTGACGGTGATGCCGAGCCGTCTGTCCTTGTCGGTGAGTTCAAGCTCGGGGCTTAGACGGAGCGCGGGCATGAAGATGCTGCCCTCCTCCGTGACCAGCTCTTTCAGCGTGTCGATGACGGTCAGAGCGCCGCCCTCCAGCTCCCCGAAGCTCGACAGCGAGCTGTGAACTTCGAGGGTCATCCCCCTCGACACGCCCAGCTCCGACAGCGCGTTTTTCAGCTGTTCCTTAGTCACCATGTCAGTTTGAACAGTCTCGCCGTATTCTGCGTTCTCAGCTGAACGCTCAGCCTGCCCGAAGCGGTGTTCCACAGGAAACGCTCCTCGTTGAAGTCGGGGTAGATGCACTCGACTCTGACCTGCACACCTTTGAGGAAATCTATCGGCAGCGAGATGCTGTCGCCGTTGGTCTCGCGCCGCCATACCGCGATGTAGGCGCAGTTCTCGCGTCGCAGACCGAGGCTCACCCAGCCGTCCCCGAAGCCAGATGTGCCCAGCGCCCAGAAGGGAACAGCTTCCCTGATGTTGGCGCGTATCTGCTTGTAGACCGCGATGCCCTGCTTGACGAGGGCGCGGTTGTCGTCGTCGATGTTCGCCAGGTGTCCCGACTGGTGGATGCGCAGCAGCATCGAGTTTATCATGTTGAACACGGTGCGTTCACGGTCGCCGCCCTGCATGGGGTAGCTCCATACCGCCGCCTGTTCGGGGGTCAGCGCAAGGGGAGCATTCGCGGCGATGGTGGCGTAGCGCCTGTAGTCGTCCTGGTCTGATGTGGACTGTATCGAGTAGTGGGACAGCATCGCATAGTCCATCCTCATGCTGCCCGAGGAGCAGTTCTCAACGATGAGGTCGGGATAGCGTGCGAACACTCCGTCCAGCCACGCCAGATAGCAGCGCTCATGCCCCAGCAGTCCGTCGCCGAAGCTGTCCGCGTCCGTTTCGGTGCCGATGCCCGGCTCGATGTTGTAGTCCATCTTGATGTAGCCCACGCCGTAGTCCTTCACCAGCCTGTCGATGACCGAATCGGCGTACTCGCGAACCTTATGATTGCGGAAGTCCAGCTGATAGCGCGAACGGTCGAACACGCGCCTGCCGTGCCGCATGAAGAACCAGCTGTCGTCCACGTCCCCGCGGTCGAGCAGGGGAGAGTGGATGCCCACCACCTCTATCTCAAGCCACACGCCGGGTATCATGCCCTTCTTTCGGATGTAGTCGGTGACCTCTTTCAGACCGTTCGGGAAGCGCTTGCGGCTCTCCTTCCACTCGCCGACCTCGTCCCACCAGAACCCGTCGGCGTACCAGCCCGCGTCGATGCAGAAGTAGTTGCAGCCGCATTCGGCAGCCGCATCCACGAGGGGGAACTCCGCTTCGGCTGTGGGATTGCCCCACAGACAGTTCATGTAGTCGTTGAAGATGACCGCGAGGGTCTTGTTGTCGCGGTTCTTGCGGCGGATAAGTCGGCGGTAGCGTGTCAGTTCACCGATCGCGTCATCGAAGCTCTCGTCCGAAAACGCCACGCCGCAGGTCACGCTCTCGAAGCTCTCGCCCGTTTTCAGCTCCTTCGACCAGTGGGATTCTATCTCGCTGGGTCCCGACGCTTGCAGGTAGAGATGCCCCTCGCGGTCGCTTATCTCCCAGTGCCAGCTGCCGTTGTGCTCTATCTGCCACACCATGTGCGTGCCTGTCTCGGTGTTGGAGACGCAGCCCATCGGGATGTACTCCTTGCTCGACCAGTTGCCCGCATTGGTGCAGGCGAACACCTTCGATGAGTGCAGCCACTCCTGCGGCTGACTTCTCGCAAGACCCAGCTCAGGCAGGGTGTAGGTCTTCCACTGGAGCTCCCTGAACCACGAGTTGTGGCAGACCCCGATGCGCAGCTTGTCGTCCTCATCGAGAACGCCGTCCTTCTGGATGCCCGTCAGGCAGAAGCTCGAAACGTATTCAAGGGTCTGTGTTTCGCTGCCCTTGTTGGTGACGGTCGTCCATGTGCGGACAGCCCTCACGCCGTTGAAGAACCTGAAATGCGATACCACCTCGACCCCCGTGCCTTCGTCGGTCTGAGTGACCTCGATGATGCGCCCCTGCTGGTCGCAGGTGTCGTTGATGCCCGCGAATCTCAGCGTGTAGCCGGGAGCCGTGATGATATACTTGTTGCCGTGGCGCTCGCCTGCGCGGTCGAGCCCCGACATCTGCACCTCCACCATGTTGAACCCAAGCGTTCCCGAGCGGCCCTCAAGGGTGCTCTCATCGAAGGGCAGCGGCGACAGATGCAGCAGCCGCGTCCTGTTCTCGTCATCTATCTCAATGACCATATTTATCCCGTTTTCGGATATCTCGATACGTCTCATATTTACCTCTATTCATTCAAATCCATAAAAGCAGTGGGGGCAAGCCCCCATCATAAAAATCTAACTTGTAAAACGTTCAGAACAAGTCTCTTGAAATGGTTACAGCCGAACGTCCCCCCTACATCCAACAACCCCAATATCAAAAGTCTTTGGAAGGGGGTCTGGGGGAGAACCTTTCTTCAGAAAGGTTTCCCCCGGGAAAAACTGCCCGTCAGCACAAAAAGCTATTTAGCCTTAATAGTCACAACAGTCACATTGTCGTAGCCGCCCTTTTCGACGGCGCGGTCGGCGAGGCGGCGGGCGGTGCGGGAGTCGTGCTCGGAGATAACCTCGGCGATGTCGGCGCTGCTGCACATATCGGAAAGTCCGTCGCTGCACATCATCAGCACGGTGCCCTGTTCGAGCTTTACGGGCTCGCAGCGCTGTACTTCGAGACCTTTTCTGTCGCTGTCCTCGCCGAGAAAGCTGACGAGCACATGGCTCTCGTAGCTGCCGTCGGCTTCCTCTTCGGTCATGTAGCCGCCGTCAACGAGCCGTTGTGCGAGGGTCTGGTCGTGGCTTATCAGCGTGAGGGCGCCGTCCCTGTACAGATAGATCCTGCTGTCGCCGATGTAGTAGGGGTAAGCGACGCCGTCCTTGACGATTATCGCCGTGAAGGTGCTGCCGCCGCAGTCGGAGTTGTGCTCGGCGAGCATATCGAGTATCGCGGCGTTCGCACGGTCGGCGTACTCGGTCATGATACTGTCGAGCATATCCGCCGAAGCCGCTTTCAGCCGCGCGTTGAACCGTTCGAGAAGCTCGGCAGCTATCGCCGAAGCGACCTCGCCGTAGTCCTCGCCACCCAGTCCGTCGAAAACGCCGTAGACGTAGGTCTCCGAACAGGGTTCGCAGTATTCCCCGACTTCGCTCTCGCCGAACTTGTGCTTTATCCTGCCGCCGATGTAGAAGCTGTCCTCGTTGTGGTCCCTGACCGCGCCCGTGTCGGTGGCGAAGCTGACTTTCAGACAGCCCCCCAGAAGATCCGAAGCGCGCCCCTCAATATCCCTCATGTATTCCCGAAAAGCTGTTCGCAGTCTCACAATAGCCGACTCCGACATAACATTCACCCCATCCTTAGCGTGTGTCCGATAAAAATTATATCACACTTCACAGCTTTTTTCAAGAGCAAAATGCAAAAATCCAACAAAATTTTCCCCTCCCGTGTGCCGATTTTGAGAAAAATGCCGATTGGTGTGTTTTTTTGGGGGGGAGCACGTCTTGGGGGAAACCCTTTTGAAAAAGGGTTCTCCCCCAAACCCCTTTCCTAAAGCTTTTGATGCTTTTTGGCAAGGGGTGTTGTTCTTCTTTAGATAGTGTTGGCGGGGGAGTTTGGAGTTCTTTTCTTCAATGGATTGCCCCTTGCCAAAAAGACGTTTGAAGGTGGGGGACGCTTCGTTTGTTGCGGCAGGGAAAAGAAAAAACCTTGCTGTTATCCAGCAAGGTTTTTCAGTCGAGGTGACGGGATTCGAACCCACGGCCTCTTCGTCCCGAAAAAAGCGTCTCAAAGATTGCACGTTTACTATTTTATCATAAAAGATAAAATAGTACAATTGAAAGACTATTAAATTTTAAGAAAGAAGGTATGAAAATGAAAGCGATTATCAAACCCGATGCTCGTTACATTGTGGGCAGCAAAATGTCTCTTGATTCGATGTGCAAGCTGCTTAAGCAAGAGTGCGGCTTTTCAAGGAAGGAAGCAGAAGCAAACATAAAAACTCTTGTTGAAGCCGGATACATGGTACATGACGATGGCGGCTATCGTATGCTTGCTACAATGCCTATTCTTGACAGTCTGAGGTGATACAGATGAAAAGATATTTTCTTGAATTCGATGTCAGGCATCCTGAACTTAGCCCCGGAATCGGCGGATGCTACGATCATCTCAAAGGTGATTACAGCAAGTCTCATGTTGGCGGCTATTGCGCTAACTCTTTAAAAACTATCAGACAATATATCCGTAAGATTCGCAGCAGCTTAACCGATCTTGAACCGTTTGGTTTTCGTGTCTATGACTACGACGCACCTGATGAAGCTGACGGTCATGTCGGACAAATATACTTTGAAGAATAGCGGGTGACACCATGAGTTACGATTTTTTCAATGTCGGCACTACCAATTGCCGTAAATTCCGTTTTTTTAAGCTATACCGTTATCTGATGACGGACAGCTCGTTTACCACTCTTAGCAGCGAATCAAAAATTGCGTATTCTCTCTTCGAGAACAGGCATCAGAGATCTATCGACAACAAGACCTATCGTGATGAAAACGGCAGGGTCTTTTTTTATTTTTCGCGGAAAGAAATAATCGAAAGCATGAACGTTTCCGAGCATAAAGCGGCAGCGATAATGAAAGAACTGTTGGATTTCGGTCTGATCGAGCGCAGCGCAAAGATCGGCGGCTTTAACGGACATAAGGGCGCACAGTACAGACTATATCTCAATGATTATGTTGACTTTATCAAAGATAAATCGCGTAAAACAAAGAATGGTCTTTATGATTCAACTAAGTCAAGGGACTTTATAATGATGCCTTTTGTGCTGTTCGATAAGGACAGCGTTTTTTATTATCTGCCGATCAACGTCAAAATAACCTATGCGATTTTGCTTAACCGCTGTCTGCTTTCGATGCAGAGCGACAGCTATCATGATGAAAATGGAAATATATACGTTAAGTTCTCCGTTAAGGAATTGCAAGATGTTTTTGGCGAAGAAAGATGTAGCAGAAGTACAGCTATCCGCTATTTTGATAAACTTATTTCAGCCGATCTCATTGAAAGAGGATTCGTAAATGGCGAAAATGTAATCTATGTCAAAAATGCTATTGATATAGGTGTCAAAACCGACACAACAGAAGGTGTCAAAACCGACACAACAGTAGGTGTCAAAACCGACACAACAGTAGGTGTCAAAATCGACACAACAGAAGGTGTCAAAACCGACACAACAGCAGGTGTCAAAACCGACACAACAGTAGGTGACAAAACTGACACAACAGCAGGTGTCAAAACCGACACAACACACATTAATGTAATTAGAAGAATAGAATTAGAAGAAACTGAGTTAAAAGATTTAGAATTAGAAAGCGAAAGCTCACAATCTGACGTTCGTTTCGACGAGCAAGGATTCATCGAATATTTAAGCGTGTTCCTTGCGGCTTATCCGCAAGAGCAAAAAAGACGAATCGACATATACCGCAAGATGGTACGGCTCATCAAATGGGTATCGAAAGATATGAACCGTTCGTTCAGTCTCGGCGGTGATACAGTTTCAGCAGAAAGATTTAATAAACTACTTGATGCAATAGACGATTTTGATTTGATTGATACAGTCGAAAAAGTAGCAGAGTATGGAAAGCCTACAAATATCAACTATCAACTGACAGCATTATACAGCACAGCACTTGAAAAAGGAGAATGAACAATGCCAATAGAACGCTCAACGGCGTGTATCCTTGCGGTACAAGAAAGGATCGAGGAAAATCCAGGGAGTTTTTCAGATTCAGAATTGGACGGAATTGTAATTATCAAGGCAGATAGCGAAATAGTATTACACGTTGATACAGTAAATGATGATAATCGAGCTGAGGTTATGACAAAAGCCAATAAGCTGTTCACAGACCCGAAAATTGAAACACTGATAGTTAAAGCCAATCAAGATAACACGCTCTTAGAATCAATCCTCAGTGGTCAGGCGATAAAAAGACTGATTCCTCGTAATCTCCCATCCGGTAAGGATTCACAGTATTCGATTAAGTCAAAAAACGATCAAGAGGTCAAGCCAATCAAGATAGAGTTACTTAATAGCACATTCAAGATCACAACTAACCAATTAAATGTCGATGATATATCACTTGATGCTATGATGCAATATTACGGCATTGAGAGCGAAAAAAGCAAGTCGCTGCTTGATGAAGCATACGACATTCTTGCCGTGTGGGAAGCTATGCAGCCTTTCTATTTTTTCCCTTTACAAGAAAAAGAAAAACAGCCGTCTGTAAAAGACAGTGCTGTTAAAAAGCTAATGGAACGAAGAACACAACTACTTGCGCAAAGAAAGAAAATTGATATGGAACTAAAAGAAATAGATCAGAAAATGAAAGGCGGCAGCTTGTAAAAACAAGCTGCCCATTTTCATACTCCGGGCAATGCCGTTCACGGACGGTATTGCCGAGGGTGTGAAAATGCTCTCGCGGCACAAAGGTGATTGCAACACCTCGCGGCAGGTAACACACGGTTCTTCGCCTGCCGCACCGTGCCGATAAAATCGTAAAAAAGAGGAACCATCGTTTTAAAGAAAGGACTGTGTTATTATGAAAAACACAAAGATCATCGCCGTAGCAAATCAGAAGTCGAGCGGAAAGACTACCACCTGTGTCAATCTCGGAGCGGCGCTCGCTCTAAAGGGAAACAAGGTACTTCTCATTGACTTCGACCCGCAAGAGAGCCTTTCAAACTTTTTCGGGTGCTACAACAGCGAGAATAACATTGCCGATCTGATGCTGAAGCTGGCTAACAAGCAGCCGGTAAAGGCAGCCGAGTACATTATCCACAACGAGCTGAACGGTATCGACCTTATCCCCTCGAACAACACCGACATGAACGCTTTTTCAAGAGTGATACTTGCAAAGCGCGGTCAGGAGACGGTGTTGAAAAGAGTGCTTTCAAGATTCGCGGTTTTCGAGGATTATGATTATATCATCGTTGACTGTAACGCAAGCGTGGATATTACTGTTGATAATGCCTTATGTGCCGCGAACAGCGTGATTATTCCGTGTTGGGCGGCTCCGTTCAACTTTGCACCGCTGACAAATACGATAAATCAGATCGAGGACATAAGGGAAGAGCTTAACCCCGACCTTGAAATCGTAGGAATACTCCTCACGTTCTGCGAGCGCACTAAAAACTGCGCTGCTGCGATTGATGCAATGAGAAAGAACTACGATGGGCTTATCTTCGACACAACTATTACGCGCACGGCAAGAGCTGATACCTCACTTAGAGAAAAGGCTGCCGTACTTAGTACCGCTAAGGATAATAAGACCGCAAGTGAATACCGTGCCGTAGCGGATGAAATAGTCAGAAGGGTGGGTTGATGATATGAATTTCGATAAGATCGCGGACAGCAATAAAAACAGAAAGTCCCATGCAAGTGATGTACAACAGCTTATAGATGCCGCTGACAGCGGCGAACAGCTCATGATACCAATGAGCAAGATCAAGGAGTACACCGACAGCAAGGGCGGCGCACAGCCGTTTACCATAGACGATGACAAGGTTGAAGCACTTGCGGCGAGCATTGAGGAAAACGGACTTATCGAGCCTATCGTGGTTCGTGAGACAGAGAACGGCGAGTATCAGATACTTGCCGGACACCATCGTTACAGAGCTTGCCGGAAATGCAGCTTTCGGGACATTGAGTGCAAGATAGTAAATGTAAGCGATTGGGAGGCATACCGCATTGTAGTTGAATCGAATGTTCATCATGGCAAGCCAAAGCCCACCGATATGATGAGGATACTTGTCGAGTACAAGGCGGCATCTGAGAGCGATCTTTGTGAGGATAAACTTACCAACAGCATGATCGCAAAGGCGTTCGATATTTCCGAGCGCCATCTGTACCGCTATCTCATCATGATGAAGCTCGATGACCGTATCAATGCTTTGATCGACGATGAAAGCGTAGCGATAGGCGCTGTCGATGATATTAAACAGCTTGACACAAATCAGCAGAAGTTATTCGCTGAGTATGTGGATGAGGTCGGCAAGGCATTCAATGCTTCAAAATGCAAAAAGCTCGTTAAGATCATTCTTTCGGGAGCATCTTCAATGGAGGAAATCGACGAAGCGTTTGAATCCGGCAAGAAAAAGAAAAAGTACAAGACAGCACTTTACAATGACATTGAGAATTTGCAGCTTAAAGCAAAGGTGAACGAGCATACCGAGGAAGAACTGAATGAGCTTGTCACAAATCTGCTTGCAAAACACTTCGGCGTGGAGCTTAATGAAAGTGAGGAAAACTCAGACGAAGAATAATCATCATAGGACTTGACAAACGCGCAAAAATGTAGTACAATAGTATTACAAGGAGGTGGCGTTATGGCAAAGGAAGCTACTTTACAAGTCAGAATGGATGCATCTTTGAAGGAACAGGTCGAACAGCTTTACAAGGATCTCGGAACTTCATTTGCTGAAGCGGTAAGAATATTTGCAAGACAAAGCATTTCTGAACAGGGTATGCCGTTTGTTGTAAGAAAAACTGAAAGCGCGGTCAATTCGGATGCGCTGAATGTTCTTATGAGTTTTTCGGGTACGGTAACGGATGAAATAGATGCTAAAAAGGA